>CABSIK010000028.1 GCA_902477755.1 uncultured Clostridia bacterium | reverse complement strand
ACAGTCCTCAATTTTCGCCATTCTGCATCACCCATATACATTTTATAGTTCATGGGCGATTGGCGAAATGATGCAAAACCCATTCAGCTTACACTTTATAGTTCCACTTGAAAATCAGACGCGCGCGCCAGAGTTTATTCTGGCTCTCATTCTACTTTCGTTGCGCGGTTTTTCTATACTCTAATGGCAACAATCCAGTGCTTTTGCGGAATAATTCTGCAAATCGGCTTGAAGTGGAATACCCCACTGTTTGGGCAACTTGTCCGACTGTCAGCTCTGTGTATGCCAGCAGATACTCTGCTTGGCTCATGCGCCGCTGCTGAATATACTCTGTGATGGTGCAGTCGTGGTATTTCTTAAAACAGCTTTTCAGTTTCGTTGTCCCCATGCAGGCAATCTGCGTCAGCCTTTCAAGAGGAATGTCAAAAGCATAATGGTCACTAAGGTATGAAGCGACCGTCTGGATACTTTCTATATCCTGCTGCGAGAGCTTATGAACTGGTTTATCAGGATGCTTCTTCTGATATTCCACTACCATTGAAACTGCTTCTGCGACTTTTCCCTCATAAAAAAGTTTTGCGGCAATCCCTTCTCCGCGATAGTCCTTAATCTCCGTAAGCAACCGTGACATCGCAGGAAAATCTGATGTTTGGTCGATTTTGCGGAAGGCGTCAATCGGATTGATCTGTGCCTCAGGGTACAGTTTCTTCAGATAATCTTCATAATATGCGGGTGCAATCTCGATTCCAACCGAACGGATTGGAATGTTCTTATGTATCAAAGCCTTGTATGGCGCATAGCCTCCGATAAACGTTTTGATGCAGCCGGCAGACAGTCTGCGGTATGGCGATAACTCTTCCCCGGAGATAGAATCATACTGCGTAATACTCAAACATTCTGGCAAAGAACATTCCAGCATGAAATCCTTGTGGAAAGAAAAATTGTGAATTTTAATATCGTATAGGTCTTTCTGTCCATAAGTCCAGTAGGTACCTTCTCCGACTTCGGAAGAAAGTTTCCAGCAGATACCCAATGCCCCGTATTGCTGGTTATCCGAGTCACGGATAAAACCGTGTTCCGCAAGCAGGGGCGCATAAAGCTGATCGATGATTTCCGACATGAAAGTAGACCGCCTCCTTTTTTGCAACGATTGGACGAACCTTTGAAAGGAACGGACGAACATCGCCGAAACCTATTGAATGCTGTTCGTCACAAGTGTACCGTATTAGATAACGGTTAGCAGCATCTAATCGAAGAATATCACAAACCGCTTGTCGCGTCAAGACAACGAAAGGTAGGAGGCTCAAAATGAGTAATCAAGTAAATTCTATGAACAAAGGTCTGACTGTGAAAGACCTTGTAACAACTGGCATTTTTACCGCACTGTTATTTGTTTTTGTATTGGTGGGCGGTGTCTTTTTTGCAACGAATCCCGTGCTTACTTTTTTCATGCCGGCAGGAGGTGGGCTGCTTGCTGGCCCCATTTATCTTTTGCTGATTGCAAAAGTAC
>CABSIK010000027.1 GCA_902477755.1 uncultured Clostridia bacterium | reverse complement strand
GTGGTTAGCAGTTTGTGAATTATTGGGATGAAGCAATATAACTGTTTTGAGAAAACGGGATATTTTTCATGTTATCAGTTTAAACATTATAGTTCCGTGTTGTGCGATTTTTGCCTGGATTGAACAGGATGTTTTTTTCGCAATTCCTGTTTCCTCTGATATTCAAGTTCCCAGGTACGATGAGAGAAGCTATAGGGATCTTCCATATTGAGATCATCCACTTCATGGGTTGCGATATCACGATAGTGATAGTCATAATATTCACCAAAAGTACCTTTGAGCTGCTCAATCAGTTTCTCTCGGAAAGTAGGTCGTATCTGGATTCTGGCATCCAGTAATTCTGTATATTGCTCTGGTTTAGGCCGGAGTTTTTCCTCTTGGAAAGCGACAGCATCTTTTTCAAGCTGCTCTTTGAGAGCCATATCCTGAGAATCGAGAATATCCAGATTCTTATCCATCTGGTCGTATTTTCTGGAAAGGCTCGCCATATCTTTCTCTGTGGAGCATTCAGCCTGAAACAGCAGCTGTTCTTTGGCAGATTTCAGTTCCTCGATTTCTTCTGTTACGGTTGTAAGCTGCTGGTTTAACTTTATATGCTGGAAAGGATTTAGAATACTGGTTTTACTTTTTTGCACATTTAGTTCTTTCTTTTCAGTAACTTTCGCTTTGAGCTTTTTCTTAATGGTATCATATTTATTTAGGATAGGACGAAAATGCTGCATCCAGTCATGGATCACTTCTTTTTGCATTTCATTATGAAGTAAATGATATTGTGTAAAAATCATATGATTGCGGATTGCTTCTAATGTTTCTGCAATTACCGGAATAGATTTTTCGACAGCTTGAACCAATTTTTTTATCTGTGTTTTTAATTCCCGTAGTATTCTGTTATCCGCACGAACCCGACGGTTGATTTCACACCGGTCTGCTATCATGCCTTTCTTTTCCATATTCTGGGCAATGTAGCCTTCGTGGATGGTTGGCTGTTCAGTGATTCCCTGAGCTGCAAAACTGCGGTGATCAATGGCGGCATTTATCTGATTAAGGGCAAGCATTTTATTTACGGCATCTGCCCAGTTTGCTCTCCAGAGGCAGAGCTGTTCCTCACTGTTCCATTGTTCGGAAATCGGGTTTTGTCTGCCATACCGGGTGCTTTTTGGATGTTTGTCGATACGTTCATAACCTTTCTCCTGTGCTGCCGAGGGAGTCAGATATACTTTCTTTTTCCCAGCTTTATAACGATACTGTTTTTCCCAGCCCTCTTTCTGAGCATCCTTAAATTCAGAAGCAGTAAATCCCTTTTCCTCTCCATCTTTGATGCATAGATATTCTTTTTCGGTTTTATACTGCCATGTTCCGTTTTCGTTTAATGGACGGACAGTAAGTAGAATGTGTGCATGGGGATTGTGACCATCTGTATCGTGAATGGCGAAATCGGCACACATTCCCATATCTACAAAATTCTTTTGAATAAAATTCTGAAGAAGAGAAATATTGCTGTCTTTATCCAACTCAATAGGGAGTGCGACAACAAATTCTCTTGCCAGTCGGCTGTCTTTTGTTTTTTCAGCAGCTTCTACAGCATTCCAGAGTTGCTCCCGGTTTTTCCATTTAGGCGGAGCCATAGGGGGAAGCATTACTTCCTGATAGATCAGTCCATGTTTTCGGGTGTAGTCATGCTGGATGCCATCGTAATCATTGTATATGCGGCTACAGCTCATATAAGCAGATGCAGCGACAGCAGACCGCCCGGAACCACGGCTGACGACCTTGGCTTGCATATGATAAATTGCCATATCTGGCACCTCCTTTCGATGTTGCCTGCAACAGCGGATA
>CABSIK010000026.1 GCA_902477755.1 uncultured Clostridia bacterium | reverse complement strand
AGCGCGAGACGAGATTCGAACTCGCGACCCTCGCCTTGGCAAGGCGATGCTCTACCACTGAGCCACTCGCGCACAAAGTGCCCAGAACCGGAATCGAACCAGTGACACGAGGATTTTCAGTCCTCTGCTCTACCAACTGAGCTATCTGGGCATATACAGATTTCTACCGTCATAGGAAGTGCCCGAGACCGGGATCGAACCGGTACGAGTGTTACCTCGCAGGATTTTAAGTCCTGTGCGTCTGCCAATTCCGCCACTCGGGCTTATCCTGTCGTCGTTTGACGGCTTGTTAATAATACCAAAAGAAAAAGACTTTGTCAACGGGTTTTTTCAAAATTTTTTTGAAGAAGTTTTTCACCATAGGCAAAAACCTTTGATTTTCTGCCAAAAGAGGGGGTTTTAAAAAAAGATGTCCTGTTTTTACAGGACACCTTCCACTTCACCGGCAATGACATTTCCCTCTGCATCCAAAGCTCGCAAATGATAAGGCTGGGCACTTTCATCCAAAATGGCACCTCTGATATTTGCACCAAAGAAAATGCCGCCCTCTCTGACAGGCAGTTTTCCTTCCATTAGGAAATTGCCCTCAGGATCTGCCAACTGAAAAGAAACTTCTTTTGCTTCTGGCTCTCTGCAAATACCAAAGAGAAAATCTCTATTCCAGTAATATCTTGCCTGAATGATCTGGTCATATTCCTCCAGATAAGCTCGGGTAAAATATTCCCTTCCGGTGCCTTCCCAGAAAAATCCCTTTGTCCGTTTCATACTGCAGTAATACAGATTTTCCCCATCTCTGCCCAATATGGCATATCTGCCGTCACCGCAGTCCAGCTCTGTCAAAATTTCATCCACAGGTCCCACATGATTCATTTTCTGACTTGCGACAAAAACGGCCTTCGGTGACCACCACAACCCATTGATCCACATATAGCCTCCCACACAAAGCACCACCAAAAGAAGGTAAATGATGATCTGTTTTTTTCGTTTCATGCTTCTCCCTCCTTCTGGGGCAGGGGAATCTCCATGGTAAAACTGCGTTCCCCATTTTCATAAATGATGTTGCACCACTTGGAATCCGCCGGAAAATCTTCCAGATAGACACTCATATCCCAATACAGCCCTTGGACATGATATTCCTGTTCCATCCCCCAATCCTGTACTTTCACATAATCCGCTCCATTGCTGACCTCGCAGTCATAAAGTGAAAAAGGAAAGAGAATTTGTTCTGTAAAGGGAAGTCCATAGGACAAATACCGTATTTCCAAAGTGCCGTCTTCATGGTACTTCAGTTTTTTCACAGAAAAGACCGTGTTATCAATTTTCACCTTCTGGTTTACATCTACCGTATACACCACATCGTCTTCTTTCTGCAAATCCATAAAAAAGGTTTCCGCAGCATCATACCCCGTCATCAAGGCACCGCATCCTCCCATAAAAACCGTGGGCAGTCCAAAAAAGATAAAAATCAGTATAAACAGCCTGCGCATCCACAGCCACACATATCCCAAAACAGGATTATGGGCTTCGTTCAGTTCTTTTCCCAGTTCCTCGCTGTCCCCCATGTAATCCACCGTCAGCTGTGCCGCCTGCTCCTCGTCTATATCCTGAGAAAGCAAATCTTCATACAAGTCCTCCATGTGTTCCCGTAATTCCTGCCCAATAGCGTAACGGTCAAAGCGGAATTTCACATGGGAAGTCACCGCTGTGATGTAATTTTCAAATAGTTCCTTAGCCATGTCATGTTCCCCCTTCTGACTTACACCTACTGGCTGTCTTTTCCTATCACTTCTCCGGCAGCATTTTTACAAATGACCTCTTTCACCACATACTCCATTGTACTTGATGTATCAGAATCCAATGCCATGCTGAAAAATCCATTTTCCTCCACAGGAATGGTATAGTGTCCAACTTCCTGCCAGTCATTTTTCTCAATTTTCCATTCTTCCAAAACACAGACTACTTCCACAACATCCATTTCCTTTGTCTGCCCCACGATAATGTTCTCTGAAACCCATGCTCTTGTCTTTACTGTCATCGGGAAATAACCATCCCAATGTTTATTGGTATACTTCCAGAAAATACCCAGACACGGTTTTGCCGACACCATATAGAATCCTTTTTGTTCTATCCCTACAAAACACCGGCAACCATCATCTCTGGTTCCGATTTCCATAACTTCTTGCGCAGGTCCCAGCCATTCCGCTTTTTCCGCACTGCGAAAAACAGCTTCTGGTGTCAGGTGATAGCCCCCCTGCCACAAAAACAGCAGGACTGTCAATACAATCAGAATGATATTTCTTACGATCTGCTTTTGTCGTTTCATTCTGCCATCACCCGCCCTTCTGTCAGGGAAACTTCTATTTCTTCTTCATAGCCTAAGAAAAATACAATCCTGTCTGCTTCCGGCGGCACATCATAACTCCAATTTCTGCCCTTTTCATATAAAGGAGAATTGCTGGAAAACCGACCGCCATCTCCATAGCAGACTTCTTCCCCCACATAAATTTCCGCGCCAATACCACCTCTTCCCATGCCCTTGCTGAGCCATGGATTCTGGCGGATGGTATAGGTATATTCCAAAGTGCCGTCGTCATAATACCGGATTTTCTCAATCTGTACCACACTGCCGTAAAGATGCGCCTCAAACACTGGTGAAATGGTATAAACCACATTCTCGGATTTGTGCTCTATCTGTCGAAAGTAAGTTTCTCCAAAATAAATTCCCTGGATAAGCCCCCACAGAACCAATGCCACCACACAAAGCCTTGCGATCCATCTTGTCACCAGCCAAATCCAGCCCCAAAGAGGATGATGGATTTCATTCAGTTCTCTCCCTATTTCCCCACTGTCCCCCATATAGTCCACTGTCAGCAGTTCTGCCTGTTCCTCGTCAATATCCTGCAAACGCAGATCTTCATAGAGGTCTTCCATGTGTGCCAAAAGTTCCTGTCTGATGGCACGACGGTCAAAGGGAAATTTCACATAGGAAGTCACTTCCCTGACATATTTTTCAAAGGATTCCTTTTCCATCCGCTTCCCCTTTCTTCCTCCTGTTCAGAAAAATCCCATTCTTGTCAAACATTGGAAATTCATTGTAAAATCAACATATTTTTCATATCTTTCTCTTTTTTTAATAAAATTTTTTCGCTGTTGACTTACAAGATATTACATGCTATACTTTCATAGTTAGTTGGCGCTAACTACATAATTATGATTTTATTCTCAAGGAGGAATGATATGTATCTTTATATTCTCGTATCTATCATACTAACGCTTCTTTTTGCATACGGCTGCAACACAGCTATCCGAAAACATGCTGGTTTGTTTTATATTCTGGCTGTTCTCGTCGTTATCTTTGAAGTGCTTTATTATCAGACCGGACTGCGCGATGCGGCGCCGGAATGGATCACAGAATATATTGTAAATCCTTTCAAACGAGGCGCTCTGCCTACTGCCATGTTCATGGTCGTAATGTATATGGGTGCTTTGGATGCCAAAAAACCATCTGTCAGCAAGCTTCTGGGCATTCGCGGTGAATTGTCTATCATTGCCTGCATTTTGACCCTTGGGCACAATATCATTTATGGCAAAAAACAATTTGTAAACCTTTTTACAAATCCTTCAGAAATGCCCACACAGGCATTCATTGCCTCCATCATTTCCATCATCATGATTCTCATTATGGTGCCTTTGATGATTACTTCCTTTAAAGCCGTACGCAAAAAAATGCGCGCTGTCCAATGGAAAAATCTCCAGCGTTGGGCATACGTCTTTTTCGGTTTGATCTATGCCCATATCATGGTGCTTTTTGTGCCAAAATTCAGCGAAAAATATCTGGATATCATCGCATACACATTGGTATTCGGCACTTATGCTGTGCTGAGGGTCACAAAAGCTGTCAGTGTATCCAAAAACACTTCCGGTCAGTTATCATCCGCTGAAAAAGCATGAAAGGAATACATATTTTGAGAAAGGTCGCACATAATGCGGCCTTTTTATTTTCAAAATCGGTTCTTATGGCTTTGCCATCCTCTCCTTGATATTTTCGTCTGCCCAGCCGCCAACGGAAGCAACCAAAGGCTGATGTCCATTCCCACTATAGTCTTTTCCATCTCCTGCCAGACCATTTCGGTATACCACTTCCCCTGCGGCTGTTCTGCCTTCCACATATCCCACATAAAACATCCCTGGATTTGCCTGGGGAAAGTCCATTTTTTCATAGAAAAAACCATTTTTTCCAACGGGCAGTGTGATTTCTTTTATGGGTTTCAAATCCTCCACTTCATCCGCCATGGAATAAAACAGGCAGGTAACTTCCGCAACTTCCGGCAATCGAGACAGCCCCACCAGCACGTTTTCCTTCGTGAGCATGGCATCTACATCCCCATACAATGTGCGGTATCCTTCCACAGACACACCAGTGGACATTCGCCAGAACACGCCCAGATATTGCTCCACAGGAATCACTGAAAAACCATCGTTCCATTTTCCAACATAAATCTCACTGCCATCACCTCTGGGATAGGTCAACAGAATTTCTTCCGATGGGCCGTATCGCAGCCCCCGTTCCGCTCCATGAAAAGCAGCTTCCGACGAAAAATAAAGTCGATTACCCCTGACCCATAGACCACCGCAAAGAATCAGCACCAACAGAAACAAAATACATTGTCTGATTCGTTTCATTTTCCATCACCTGCTTTTATACAGTCTCATCCTTTATGAATATGGTTTCTCCTGTCTGTCCTTTGGCTTCCACATACCCAATGGTATAGCCATATTCTGTCGCTTCCTCTACAGGCAAAGATGTTTCTCCATAGAAAAATCCATTTTCCTCTATTTCCATCGTCAATGCCTTTACGAAAACAGGCTCTCGCTGTATCTCATCATAGCTAAACAGCTTACAGGTAACTTCTGTTGCCTCTGGCAGTTCAGACAAGCCCACAATATAGTTTTCCTCTGTCAAAAACGCCTCTACAGGTTCCTCCATAGGCAAACAATGCATATTACCATTTGTAAGGTCAGTACTTTTCCAAAAAATCCCCCATTGTGGCTCTGCACAAACCACAGAAAGCCCTTTTTCCCATCGTCCCACCAAAACCTGACTGCCATTTTCTTTTTCATAAGTCAGTAAAATTTCTTTCGATGGGCCATACCGCAAGCCTCGTTCTTCTGCTTCCATAGCCGCTTCGGGAGATAGGTGCAAGTTGTTTGTCCAGAAAGCAGATCCGCCGCAAAGGCTGAGAATCAGCAAAAATAGAAAAATTTGTTTTCCACGCTTCATTCTGCCATCACCCTGCCTTCTGTCAATGAAATTTCAATGGGTTCCCCCCAGCCATTGCCTAAATCCGCATTTGCCCAGATTTCCAAATGGTCTGCTTCTTCCGGTACATCTCTCAGTTTGATCTGCCCTTTTCCATAATAACGTCCGTCTTTATAGCTTCCTTCCCCATTGTAACACTGTGTTTCTCCCACATAAGGAAAGGCGCGGATTTCAAAAGTCCAATATTCATCTCTGGAAAAAGGACTTCTCCATGTGACATAGTCCACTTCCATCATGCCGTCCTCATAGTACACGATTTTGTCGATGTACAAGGTATAATCATAAACCTGTTTTTCCACATCAGGAGAAATGGTATATACCACCTCACTGTAAGAAGCCGGACGCACTTCCGCAAAATACCCTTTGGCAATGCTGATACCCGTATCCAGAAGCCCGAAAGCCGTTTTTGCAGCCACAGCAATGCAAATAATGCCTAAGGTCAGCCAAACATACCCCAAAATGGGATTATGGACTTTATCCAGTTCTTTTCCCAGTTCCGCACTGTCTCCCATGTAGTCCACAGTCAGTTCTGCTGCTTGTTTCTCGTCTATGTCTTGAGAAAGCAAATCTTCATACAAATCCTCCATGTGCTCCGCTAGTTCCTGTCGAATTTTTCTGCGGTCAAAGGTAAAACGCACATGGGAAACCACATCATTCAAGTATCGTTCCCAAGGTTCCCTCATAGCCACTCCCCCTTATGACACGCTCCACAGAGCCGCAGAAAGTTTCCCACTGCTTCTTCTCCTCTGCAAGCTGTGCCTTGCCTGTCGCTGTAATACGGTAATACTTCCGTTCCTTGCCGCTTTCTGTTTTGGCACGATAGGACTTCACCAGATTCTGGCTTTCCATGCGATGAAGTACAGGATACAGTGTCCCTTCCTTAAACTGGAACACATTCTGACTTCTGGCGCTGATCTCCTTAATAATTTCATAGCCATAGCAGTCTTTTTCTGCCAATAAGGACAAGAGCATCAATACTGTACTGCCGCCTACCAAACCTTTATCTACTGCCATACTTATTCCCTCCTTTATACTTAGATTCTCTAGGTATATTATACCTTGTGTATCTAGGTATCACAATAGACATTTTGTGGAAAAAATGCATCTTTCTGTGTGCATCTTGCCATATACTGTGGAAAATAGTCTTTTTTCTGTGGATAAATCCACAGAATTTGTGGAAAACCCTGTGGAAAACAAACAGTAAAAAGGGGTTCTTTTTAGAGGCATTTTCATAAGAAAACAAAGAAAGCTGAAATTCTTATAAATAAAAGAATTTCAGCTTTCTTATTTCATTTTTATGAAGGTATTATCTGATATGTTTTCTTAAGAGGAATCTGCTTTCAAGAATCCTTTTTGTCTTAAGAATCTGTATTCTGTTTTCACAAACCTCAATCGTCATAATCTTTTTCTGCTTTCAGGACATTGCCATTTGTAGCATCAATTTCATAATCGTATTCCATATTGCCTACACGGAATTCGATTTCGTATTTCTGTCTGCCGTCATCATAATCCAGCTCGGTTTTTTCATACCGTACGTTAGAAGAAGAAACACCTGCATGTTTCAGCGCGATTTTTCTCGCTTCATCCGCAGAGATCACAGATGTGCTGCTTGGTTTTGTATAGTTTTCTGCATCATAGTCAACCTCTACGATCTTTCCTGTTGATGCATCAATGGTGTAATCATATTCCTGATTGCCTTTGTAAAATTCTACTTCGTAGTATTTTCTGCCATCATCATAATCTGTGCCTGCTTTGACAAAACTTACTTGATTTGCTTTCAAACCAGCATCGTTCAAGGCAATTGTTTTTGCTTCTTCCAAACCGATGTCTTTTGTTTCTACGGGACGGCTCCAGCTTTCTACATCATAATCATATTCCAGAACCTTTCCGTTTTGCGCATCGATTTCAAAATCATATTCTTTGCTGTCGGAATAGAATTCCACATCATATACCCAACGACCATCGTCATACCCCAGCTGAGCACGGATGAATGTCACATCTTTTGCCAACAGATTCGCGAAACCAAGGGCGATATTTTTTGCAGATTCACTGCCGATATAGCCCTGAGAAATTTCTTCTTTGTCTGTTTCAAAACTGTCCGCATCGGTTACAGTAAAATCACCACTGAGCGTAACCGTCTTGGTACTGTTGTCCCATACCACATCTTTGTTCATAATTTCTCCAATGGAACGCAAAGGCAGATAAGTACTGCCGTTATACAGGATGGGATATACCCTCTGGCCAGTTACGGAATAAAATTCTTTTTCATCATCATTTACCACAATGGTAAAATCTGGGCGTTCCTGCACACGGATATCTTTTTTGCCAATATCAGGATTGTCTTTATTGGAAGAAACAGAATCCCTTTCACCGCTGATGGTGATAACTTTGTTTTCTTCATCCCAGTTTACATTCTTGCCCATCAATTCACCAATGGCACGCAAAGGCAGATAGGTTGTGCCTTCATACAGGATTGGATACACTGCATCACCGCTGGATGTTTTGAAATTCACTTCATCATCGTCCACTACAATGGTAAAATCTGAGCGAAGCTGTGCATCTGCTGTAGTAATCGTGGCACCAAAAGTTGGGACTGCCAGTGTTGCTGCCATCACTGCAGCTGTCGCAATGGCAAAACGTTTCTTCATAAATAAAACCCCCTTTTCCAAACTCATCTCCTAGTTTTTTGATATAATTTATTTGACATCATTATATCATACTGTGGGATCAAATTCCAGTCACTCGTACACATTGAAATACAACTAAAATCTAATTGTAATATAATTGTAATATAACAAAAAAAGACAAGCATTTCTGCTTGTCTTATCAGTGGGCGGAGAAGGATTCGAACCTTCGAAGCTATCGCAACAGATTTACAGTCTGCCCCCTTTGGCCGCTCGGGAATCCACCCATATAATGGAATCATTTTCTGTTTATGAATTTCCGACCTTGCATTGCTCGCAATGCAACGAGGAAATGAATAGAAAATGATGGAATGGTTTTTCCTTTTCTTTGAAAAGGAAAAAATAAACCTTAATTTTTACTCCTGTGATGACTTTTATAAAATCCTGCACTGTGAACGCTCAAAATAGAATAGTGATGAGTTTCAACCTATACTCCATAGAAAGGAGGTGATCCAGCCGCACCTTCCGATACGGC
>CABSIK010000025.1 GCA_902477755.1 uncultured Clostridia bacterium | reverse complement strand
AGAGCACTGGACTTTTAATCCAGGTGTCTCGGGTTCGAGTCCCGAGTGACTCATTGAAAAACCTTTGTCTTTTGACAAAGGTTTTTTGTTTTTTTATCCAGACAAAATATGGTTCTTCTATTGAAATAGCCCCCAAAACCAAGTATACTGGAAATACTACAAATGGAGGGAATCATCGTATGGAGCACTATAACATCACACTTACAACAGAAGACCGTCGCATTCTCAACTCTTACTGCACTGTTGCAACAGGTATGGCTGAATTTTGGGGCGAAAACTGCGAAATCATTATCCATAATCTGGAACGGCTGGATGCCTCAGTTATGATGATCGTCAACGGATATCATTCCGGACGTCAGGCAGGCGCTCCCATTTCAGAGTTGACACTCTCCTTCTTGAATCAGATGTTGGCTGATCCAACACTGCGTCATATCAATTATTTTGCAAAAAACAAACGGGGAGAAACATTCAAAGCTTTTACTTCTGCAATCATAGGAGAAAACAACCGCATCATCGGCCTATTCTGCATTAATTTTTATCTGAATATTTCTCTGCTGTCCTTTATGCAGTCTTTTTATCCACAGTCCCATTCAGATCATGAAAATATATCTGAAACCTTTGTTGAAAATACAGAAGAACTGATGCTGGATGCATTGGAAAATGCCAAAAAGACCGTTTACGCAAACCCCACCATCACTTCTTCCAATAAAAACAAAGAAATCATCTATCTGTTATCCCAAAAAGGTATCTTCAATCTGAAGGATTCAGTTGTTACTATTGCAAATCATTTGGGAATTTCCAAAAATACTGTTTACATGCATCTGCGCAATCAAAACAAATCTTAAAAAAAACCTTACGGTTATACCGTAAGGTTTTTTTCTCAGTCTTTGTGATTAAAACGTTCCATATTGATGTTATCAATGGGATATTTTTCCAAAACATCCAAAGGATTATCTGTGTTTGCTTCTTTTCCGTAGCGGTTAATCATTTCAATACCTTTTACATCATGAAGTAAAGAAGCTGCTCCACCGGTACAGCCGTGTTTGCATGCCATACCTTCTATAAAATTCGCATCCAGTTTGCCAAATGAAGCCATCTTCATGGCTTTGATACATTCATCAATGCCGTTGCAGCGAACCGCTTTTACATCCAGATCCAATCCAGTCAATTCTAATGTATGGGCAACACTTTCGGTTACACCGCCAGTTCTTGCAAAATTGCGGCCGAAAGAAGATGCCTCCCCTGCCATTCTGGGTTCCAGACTAACCAAATCAATTTCTCTTGCATCGAAAATTGCCTGCAGTTCTTCAAATGTAATGACAATGTTTACTGCATCCTTCAGAGCTTCTCGCTTCATTTCTACTTTTTTCGCCGTGCAAGGCCCAATAAATACCACGCGCGCTTTCTTATCTTTTGCCTTGATAGCCCGTGCAGTTGCAATCATAGGAGAAATTGCTGTAGAAATATGATCTATAAATTGAGGATAATTCTTTTCTACATAATCTACAAAGGCTGGACAGCAGGAAGAAGTTTTCCATCCTTTTTCCTCTACAGTTTCAGCCAGTTCTTTTGCTTCAAATGCAGATACCATGTCAGCGCCGATGGCTGCCTCTACCACATCATAGAAACCAAGTTCCTTGATGCCTGCATAAACCTGACCTGTTTTTACACCAGGAAACTGACTGGAAACAGCTGGTGCAACAACAGCATATACATGATAACTGGTGTTATTCCAAGAATTCTTCAGCAGATTCAGCACATCCACAACAAAGGATTTATCTACAATGGCACCAAAAGGACACTGATAAATACATGCACCACAAGAAATGCATTTTTCATGGTCGATCATAGCTTTTCTGTTTTCGTCCATTTTTACCGCACCTACGGAGCAGGAACGGATACAAGGACGTTTTACTTCACTGATGGCATTGAATGGGCAAACCTGTTTACAACGGCCGCATTCAATACAAAGTTCCTGATTGATATAGGAACGGTGGTTCACAATGGTGATCGCCCCTCTTGGACATACTTCCTTACATTTGTGTCCCAGACATCCACGGCAGGCTTCTGTAACGACAAAGCGGTCAATGGGGCATTCATCACAGGCAGAATCCAGAACATTGATGATTCGATTGTCTTTTGTGGGTTCCATTACCAGACGCACACGATCTTCAATGATATGGCGTTCTTTATAAATACAGCAACGGAACAGCGCTTTCGGGCCAGGAATGATCTCCTCTGCGATTTCTCTGACAGAATCAATGGAGTTTTCCAAATTTCCTTGGAAAAATCGTTTTGCAACTTCTTTATTTACCAAATATTTGATATATTGCACATTGCTTTCAAAATTATTAATCATGCTGCGTTACCTCTTTTCCAAATTTCTTTCCAATCTCATTGGATCAAATTCGATATAGCACACTGTATACATTTGTATTCACTTGCAAATGTTATACTTTTTTGATAAATGACATTTTTATACACACATTCCATTTTTTCTCTCTACGCCACCCATTTTAACATAAAATTTGTTCGCATGCAAGCAATTAACTGGAAGATTAGAGGTAAAATCTTCCAAATTTTCATTTTAAAAACCCATCTAAATTTAGTATTTTTCCACCCATCATTTTTCCTTCTTCAGCATCATGGGTAGAAAGCAAAACTGTACATTTCTTTGTTTCTTCTAATACTAATTTTATGGCAATTTCTTTCGTTTTATCATCCAATCCACGAAAAGGTTCATCCAATATCAGAAAATCATAAGGAACCAGCAATGCCCGACAAATTGCCACGCGCCGCTGCATACCACCGCTTAAGACAGAAACCTCCCTGTCGATCCATTCAGCCAATCCCAAAGCAGTCAATAGCCGCATCATACGCTCCTGCTGCTTGGCATCAGCGCAAACGCTATACAGATTCTGGCGCACCGTAAAGCCTGGCAGCAGTCTATCCTCCTGAAAAACCACGCTGATTTTCTTTTCATTCAAACCAGTAATGGTTCCTTTATCCGGCCGTTCCAAGCCCATGAGCATCCGCAGCAAAGTGGTTTTGCCTCTGCCGGATTTTCCCATAAGGCATATCACCTCTCCATCAGGGATTTCCAAAGAAAAATCTGAAAAAACGGTGAAATCTCCATATTTCTTTGTGATATGTTTCATTTCGATCATGCTTTTCCAATCCCCCTGTTTCTACGATCAATGACATCCAAAAACCACAATACGAGCTTTTCAATGAGCAGACTCACCACGATAATGGTCACTGTCCATGCAAACAGTTCCGGCATCTGCAAATAAATCTTCGCTTCCTGCAATCTCTCCCCAATGGAACCATCGGGAATGCCAATGACTTCTGCCGCTGTCCCTGCTTTCCAGCAAAGTCCCAACCCCACTGCAAAAGATGAGCGAAGATAAGGAAAAACCTGTGGAAAACAAATGTAACGTATTTTCTTTTTCATAGAAAGGCCAAAAACCTGCCCCATTTCCAGCAGGTGCCGATCTGTTTGGGATAACCCCTGCAAAATATTGGTATAAACAATAGGAAACACCATTAAAAAAGAAATAAACACCGACAAACTTCTGGAGGACAGCCAAAATAACGCCAATATCACAAATGACGCAACAGGTGTTGTCTTGATAACCGATACCAACGGCGCCATCAGCTCCCGAAATCTGGTAAATCTTGCCGCGCCTACTGCCGCCAGAATCCCCAGCAGTGCCGCCAACCCAAAACCACCTAGAATTCTCCATGCCGAAAAAGCGATGCTCCCCCAGAAGGACGGATCAGGCAAAAGTTTTAAAAGACACATACCTACAGCAACAGGAGATACCAATAGTATCTCCTGTCCCAGACACATGCTCCCTATTTGCCAAACTACCAGCCAAAAGAGAACCGCCCATATTTTCATACGATCCTTACGCACCATGATAGTAGAAACCTTCTTCAGGCAGCGCGCCGCCTACTGCTTTTGGATTCTGCACATAAAGTTCTTCCAGATATCCACCCAGTTTATCCTGCATTTCATCCCCTGTGATGCAGACGATATTGCAGTAGGGCAATGCTTTTTCCGCTATAGCTGCTTTCAGAATGTCATATTTTTCAATAAGTGCAGCCGCTTCTGCTGTATTGGCATTTACATAGTCTACAGAAGAAGCATACTGTTCCATGAACAGTTCCACTGCTTCTGGATTTTTCTCCAGAAAATCGTTCCGCACTACCACAACGCCTGTAATCATACCACTGGGATTTTCTTTGCCTTCCTGAAGTGCATCCCATTCCGCACTCAAATCCAACGCAATCCGAAGATTTTCATTCTGCATCTGCGCTGTTGTCACAAAAGGCTGAGGCAGCATAGCAATGGCAGAGGGATTTGCAGCCAGTGCCGCAACACATTCTGCATGTTCTGTTTTCCATTCGATATTCACATCTGTTTCAGGATTCAGTCCATTTTCTTCCAAAACGTAGTTCAAACCATATTCCGGTGTAGAACCTTTGCCGGAAGCATAGATGGTTTTTCCTTTCAAATCAGCCACGGACTGCACGGTATCACCATCTTCCACAATATAAATGACACCCAGTGTATTGACTGCCAATACACTCAAATTCTGTTCCATATTCTGATAAAGAACCGCTGCCAAATTCGCAGGCAGTGCCGCAATATCTAACTCCCCTTTCACCAGCATTGGTGTCACTTCATCAGGAGAAGCCAGCAATGAGAAATTATAATCATTGGGAGCAGTTGTGCCGCTCTCATCATCTTCCATCATTTTTACCATCCCCATAGCTGTGGGGCCTTTCATAGCTCCTACATTCACAGCAACAGGGTCCGCTTCTTTCGTACCGCAGCCAGCCAGCAAAGTAACACCCAGCACCGCAGTCAGCAATAAAGAAATTGCTCTTTTCATATGATATCCCTTCCTTTTCACTCAAAAATTTTATGATTTCGTCCTTATTTTACTATCATTTTTACAGTTTCTCAAGTTGCTTTTGCAACATTATTTTGAAAAACCTATAAAAAACATACGCACGCAATTCGTTATTTTCCGCACTTTTTTAGTTTGCAATCCCATACAAAACATGCTATACTAACCCCATTATCGATTGTACTTATTTTTATACAAAGGATGTGTGTTATGGAACAAAATACAAAAGAACTTTATGAGAGATTACAAACCCTTACTATTCTGCGTTCTTTACTACAGGAACCACTGCTCCAGTCATTTTCCACAATGATGGACTCCATACTTTCTTTAGATAACGAAAAGCCATCTGCTTTATCCAAAGCTGTTTCGGCATATTGTGACTTTACATCTGAAGTCTATCGTGGTTATGCCGAAAACGAAGCAGAAATTTCGGGCAATTTTTCCCACTGCCTCTATGGACTGCTTTTCCGTACAGAAACAGATTATCTGAAAGCCAAAGCCGGAAAAAAAGAATTTTCTCCGTTTCTGGAACAGCAGCTGGATAAAGAACTGGAAATCCTCCAGAGCTTATCCCTTTTGACAGCAGAAGAAGTACAAAAGCCTCTGCGAAAAGCAGGCTTTTCTCATGCCCTGCCTCATTGGGAAACATCAAAACTGGATTTCCACACAGATTATCGTAAACATTTGGATTCCCTGCCCTATACAGGCTATGGCATGTACGCACAATATCATACCTTCCTGTTCCGCCACGGCGCGATCCATCCTGTGAAGCATCCTGACATGCAGACACTGGAAGACCTGACTGGTTATGAACGGGAAAGAAATCAAGTGCTGCGCAACACACAGGTCTTTCTGGAAGGCGGAACTGCCTCCAATGTACTGCTTTATGGTGACGCAGGCACAGGCAAAAGCACTACCGTAAAAGCCATCGCCAATTCCCTGCGGAAACAGGGCTTGCGGCTTCTGGAAGTAAAGAAAAATGAACTTTATGAGCTTCCTGACATCTTGGATGAACTTTCCGGCAATCCTCTGAAATTCATCATTTTCATTGATGACCTGAGTTTTTCCAGCAATGATGACAACTTTGCGGCACTAAAAGCCATTTTGGAAGGCGGCGTTGCTTCCTGCGGCAAAAATGTACTCATTTACGCCACCAGCAACCGTCGTCACCTTGTGAAAGAAACCATGACAGAACGACAGGGAGATGAACTTTATCTGAACGACACCCTTCAGGAAACCATGAGCCTTGCAGCCCGTTTCGGTCTGACCCTCACCTTCCAGAAACCAGGAAAAGACGACTACTTATCTATTGTAAAACATCTGGCAAAACAATACGGCGTTTTCATGGATGAAGAAGAACTCTGCATAAAAGCGGAAGCCTTTGCCATCCGCTGCAATGGCAGAAGTCCTCGTACAGCAAAACACTTTATTGAACTGCAAAAAGCAGGAATTTAATCCTATAGAAAAAAGGAAATATGAAATATTAAGTAAACTTTGTTTGACTTTTCTATGATTTTTTAATAGGAATTGCAAATTCAGATAATTAGTAAAAATAAGAGAGCTGAAATTCTTTGTATCGCAAGGATTTCAGCTCTCTTGATTTTCTTAGGAAGCAGCTCTAAAACATGCTTCCTTTTTTATTTCTATTATTTCATAACTGCGCCTTTGCTTGCCGCAGAAACAATTCTGCCGTATCTTGCCAGCCATCCGCTGGTTACCTTCGGTGCAGGTGCCACATAAGCTTTTCTTCTTTCTTCCAGTTCTTCATCTGTCAGTTTGACATTGATAGATGCGTTCGGAATATCGATTTCGATCAGATCGCCGTCTTTCAGCAAACCGATTTCGCCGCCTGCCGCTGCTTCCGGGCAAACATGACCAATGGAAGCGCCACGGCTTGCGCCAGAGAATCTGCCGTCTGTGATGAGTGCAACGGATTTATCCAGCTTCATGCCTGCCAGTGCGCTGGTAGGGTTCAGCATTTCACGCATACCGGGGCCGCCTTTTGGCCCTTCATAGCGAATCACAACTACATCTCCTGCCTTAATTTCACCATTATAAATGGCTTCAATGGCAAAACTTTCATCGTCAAATACCCTTGCTGGACCTGTATGACACAGCATTTCTTCCGCTACCGCACTGCGTTTGACAACACATCCTTCTTTTGCGATGTTGCCCCACAAAATAGCGATACCGCCTGTTTCGCTGTAAGGTGTTTCCACAGGACGGATGATTTCTGGATTGCGGTTATATGCGCCTGCAATATTATCACCTAATGTATGACCAGTTACTGTCATGCAGTTCAAGTCAAGCAGTCCTTTTTTAGACAGTTCTGCCTGTACCGCAGGGATACCGCCTGCCTGCTGCAAGTCTACGATATATGTATCCCCAGCCGGTGCCAGATGACACAGATTAGGTACTTTTGCGGAAATTTCATTGAATATGTTCAAATCCAGATCTACACCTGCTTCGTTTGCAATAGCAAGGAGGTGCAGTACGCTGTTGGAAGAACAGCCCAGTGCCATATCGCAGGCAACGGCATTACGAATAGATGCTTCTGTGATGATATCTCTGGCTTTGATGTCTTTTTCCACCAGTTCCATGATCTTCATGCCTGCGTGTTTTGCCAGCTGCAATCTGCCGCTGTGTACAGCAGGAATGGTGCCATTGCCGGGCAGTGCCATACCGATGGCTTCACACAGACAGTTCATGCTGTTTGCGGTAAACATACCGGCACAGGAGCCACAGCCGGGGCATGCGTTATTTTCAAATTCATACAGTTTATCATCATCAATAAGGCCTGCCTTTCTGGCGCCAACGGCTTCAAACATTTCAGAAAGGCTCTTATGGGTATCATCGACGATACCGGGCATCATAGGACCACCGGAACAAACGATAGCAGGCAGGTTGATTCTTGCTGCTGCCATGACCATACCTGGAACAATCTTATCACAGTTAGGCACCAACACCAGACCATCAAAACAATGTGCCATTGCCATTGTTTCCACGCTGTCAGCAATAAGTTCACGGCTGGCAAGGCTATACTTCATGCCGATATGCCCCATAGCAATACCGTCACAAACACCAATGGCAGGTACTTCAATGGGTGTACCGCCAGCCATGCGGATACCTGCTTTTACCGCTTCTGCAACTTTATCCAGATGAAAATGACCGGGAACGATCTCGCTGTGGGCAGAAACCACACCAATCAGAGGTCGGTCAAGTTCTTCCTTTGTATACCCCATAGCATAAAACAGGCTTCTCATAGGGGCTTTTTCCACGCCTTGTGTTACATTTGCACTTCTCAAATTCTTCATATACTTATGAGGGCACGTTCCATATACAGGAAAAGCACCCTGTTCGGGTGCTTTTCCACGAGGAATTCCCCTTCCTCCTTCTTCTTATACTGTTCTACTCTTATTTCTTCAGCCAGCTCATCATCTGACGCAGTTCTGCGCCTACATGACACAGCTGGTGATCTGCCTGTACTCTTCTGGATGCCAGGAATTTTGCTTTGCCGCCTGCATTCATTTCCTGAACGAATGTGCTTGCAAAAGTACCATCCTGAATGTCAGCCAGCAGGCTCTTCATGCCAGCTCTTGCTTCTTCTGTGATAACGCGTTTGCCTGCGATATAATCACCGTATTCCGCTGTGTTGGAGATGGAATAACGCATTTTATCAAAGCCGCCTTCATAAATCAGGTCAACAATCAGTTTCATTTCATGGATACATTCAAAGTAAGCCATTTCAGGTTCATAACCAGCTTCAACCAGTGTTTCAAAACCAGCTTTCATCAGTTCTGTTACGCCGCCGCACAGTACTGCCTGTTCACCAAACAGGTCTGTTTCTGTTTCTTCTTTGAATGTTGTTTCCAGAATACCTGCACGACCTGCGCCGATACCGGAAGCATAAGCCAGTGCATAGTCTTTTGCTTTGCCGGAAGCATCCTGATAAACAGCGATCAGGCTAGGTACGCCTGCACCTTCTGTATACAGTTTACGAACAATATGACCAGGGCCTTTAGGCGCGATCATGATAACGTCCAAACCTTTTGCAGGCTGGATCTGGTTGTAATGGATGTTAAAACCATGAGCAAAAGCCAGAATGTCGCCATCTTTCATATGTTTTGCAACCTGGTTTTTGTAGATTTCAGGTGCCAGTTCGTCAGGTACCAGCATCATTACTACATCGCCAGCTTCTGCAGCTTCTTCGATTTCCATAACTTTCAGACCGGCAGCTTCTGCTTTTGCTGTGTGAGCGGAACCTTTTCTCAGACCAACAACAACATTCATACCGCTTTCTTTCAGGTTCTGTGCATGGGCATGGCCCTGGCTGCCAAAACCAATGACAGCAATTGTCTTGCCGTCCAACATTGCCAAATTACAATCCTGATCATAATACTTTTGAATCATTCGTATCGTCTCCTTTTCTTCCGTGTTTTACTCTTTTTTCTTTTGTGACATTTTATTCTGCAAGACCCCGTTCAATACCTGTGATACCTGTACGGCACACTTCAATGATATCATAGCAGGATACCATGTCCATGAAGCCGTCCAACTTCTCAGGAGAGCCTGTCAGTTCTACAATCATACTGTTTTTGGAAAGGTCAATAATCTTTCCTCTATAAATATCCACGATTTCGTGTAATGCGCTTCTTTCATTTTTGTCTGTTCGGATCTTGATCAGCAGCAATTCACGATATACGCTGTTTTTCATATCCAGTAAATAAATTTCTCGCACCACTTCCAGTTTTTCTGTCTGGGCAATAATCTGATGCAGTACATTTTCATCATTTTCCCCTGTAACTACCGTAATTCTGGTAAGCCCAGGAATATGGGTTTCTGATGCGGTTATGGTACTGATATTGAAGTTTCTTCTGCCAAACAGGCTGGAAATCCGAGCCAGTACATTGGGCTGGTTATCTACCAGCATACGCACCACCTGACGGGGGGCGTCTTTGTTGACTTTGATCTCTGTCATGCCTATCGCCTCCTCTTTAGTTCAAGATGATGTCTTCGATGGTACCGCCGTTAGGAATCATAGGCAGTACTTTTTCTTCCTGGTCAATGATACATTCAATCCAAACAGGGCCTTTTTCCTGCAAAGCTGCTGCAAAAGCTTCTTTGAATTCTTCCGGTGTTTCTGCTCGGAAGCTCTTTGCGCCAAAGCCTTCTGCCAGTTTTACAAAATCTGTTTTACGCTCAGGTACTGTTGCGGAATACCGTCTGTCATAGAAAGAACTCTGCCACTGATATACCATACCAAGTACACGGTTATTCATGATAACTGTGATGATAGGCAGTTCTTCACTGACTGCAGTACAAGCTTCATTCAGATTCATATGGAAAGAAGCATCGCCTGTAAAATGGATGACTCTCTTATCAGGACATCCAATCTGTGCACCGATGGCTGCACCATAGCCAAAACCCATGGTACCCAGACCGCCGCTGGTCAAAAATGCTTTTGTGTTGCGGTGTTTGATGAACTGTGCCGCCCACATCTGATGCTGACCAACATCGGTTACATAGATGGTTTCTTTATCAGTCATATCACAAACAGCGCCAATGATATCGCGAGGATGCATTTTTGCCGCAGGACACTGTGATGCAATAGAAGCATCTCTCCATTCTGCCACCTGTTCCAGCCAAGCTGTACGTTTTTTCTCCTCAACCAGAGGCAACAGTTTCTCCAAGAAATATTTTACGTCTGAAAGGACGCTCATATCTACAATAACGTTCTTGTTGATTTCGCTCTCATCAATATCAACCTGAACTTTTGTAGCTCTCTGAGCAAATTTTTCTGTATTCAGTGCTACACGATCAGAAAAACGTGTGCCTAAAGCTAATACCAGATCCGCCTGATCCACAGCCTTATTGGCAGCAACACTGCCATGCATACCGATCATCCCTAAAGAATGGGTATCGTTATAGCCAACAATCCCGACAGCCATCATAGTATAGGCAATGGGAATATCTGCCTTATGAATCAGTTCTGTCAATTCTTCCCCTGCATCTGAAGCCGGAACACCGCCGCCGCAGTAGATTGCAGGACGTTCTGCCTGATTGATCATATCTGCGATTTTTTGGATTTCCTCATCAGAAGCTACAGGCATTTTAACTTTGTGATCTGCCTGTTTTGATTCAAACTCACAAAGTGCTGCAGTTACATCTTTTGTCACATCCACCAGTACAGGCCCTTTTCTGCCTGTTGCCGCAATGCGGAAAGCTTCTCTGACGGCATGTGCAAGATCTTCTACTTTATTAACGAAAAAATTATGTTTTGTAATGGGCATCGTAATGCCTGTAATATATACTTCCTGAAAAGCATCTCTGCCGATCAGGCTGTTTGCTACATTTGATGTAATGGCTACCATAGGAATACTATCCATAAAAGCTGTTGCAATTCCTGTCACCAAATTGGTAGCCCCAGGGCCGCTTGTGGCAAAAACAACACCTGTTTTTCCTGTTGCTCTGGCATAACCGTCTGCCGCATGTGCTGCTCCCTGTTCATGGGCTGTCAGCACGTGGCGAATTCGGTCACTGTATTGATATAATGTGTCATAGATATTCAATGCAGCGCCGCCGGGATACCCAAAAACTGTATCCACATCTTGTTCCAGCAGAATCTCCATAATGATCTGCGAACCTGTCATTTTCATGTGGCAGTCCCTCTCTTTCTTTTGTCTTTTGTTGTTTCGTCGTCATTTCTCTTTTGTATTTTTTTTGATACACTCCATTATATAACACTTTTTACAATTGTCAATAATTTTTTTTAGCGCAAGTGCATAATAAAATTTTTACTTTGTATTCACAAAAATACCCTTGACAAATTGTTTCTATTTTAGTACAATGCATATCATTCAAAAGCAATTCGCTTGCGAAACATTTTTGTTTGCCTGTCTGCGGCTGATAAGCCACCTCCATCAGGCAGGCAAACAAAAACGGACACGGGAACGTCCGTAAATTACAAAAGACTCCAAATTCATGGAAGAAAGAAGGTTTGATTATTATGATGATGAAGAATTGTGAAAAGTATGAGGTCGGTTACTTTATGCCGCCTGAACCCTCAATGGAATGGATCAACAAAGATCATTTGGAAAAAGCACCTGCATGGTGCAGCGTAGATTTAAGAGATGGTAATCAAGCCCTAATCGTTCCCATGAGTCTAAATGAAAAAGTAGAGTTCTTTCGTTTCCTGGTTTCCCTTGGATTTAAGGAAATCGAGGTTGGCTTTCCCGCCGCATCTGAAACAGAGTACGAATTTTTGCGCACACTGATTGAAAAGGATATGATTCCTGACGACGTTACCGTACAGGTACTGACACAGTCCAGAGAACATATCATCGCAAAAACATTTGAATCTCTGAAAGGTGTTAAAAGAGCCATTGTACATTTGTACAATTCCACTTCCCTTGCACAGCGGGAACAGGTTTTCAAAAAAGACCGCCAGGAAATCATTGATATTGCTGTCAGCGGCGCAAAACTGATGAACGAATATGCAAAGAAAATGCCGGAAACAGAATTCCAGTTTGAATATTCTCCAGAAAGCTTCACCGGCACAGAAATCGACTTTGCGGAAGCCATCTGCAACGCTGTCATCGACATCTGGGAACCTACGCCTGAGAAGAAAGTGATTATCAATCTGCCTGCAACTGTATCCATGTCTATGCCACATGTTTACGCAGCACAGATCTCTTATATGTCCCATCACCTGCACAACAGAGAAAATGTCATCCTTTCTCTGCACCCCCACAACGACCGCGGCACTGCTGTAGCCGACGCGGAACTGGGTCTGCTGGCAGGCGGTGACAGAATCGAAGGTACACTGTTCGGCAATGGTGAAAGAACCGGTAATGTTGACATTGTTACACTGGCAATGAACCTGTTCTCCCACGGCGTTGATCCCGAACTGGACTTTTCCAACATGCCAAAAGTTGTAGAAGCTTACGAAAAATATACAGATATGAAAGTGCATCCTCGTCAGCCTTATGGCGGCCAGCTGGTATTTGCCGCATTCTCCGGTTCTCATCAGGATGCGATTGCCAAGGGCATGAAATACCGCGAGGACAAACATATGCACCGTTGGATGGTACCCTATCTGCCAATTGATCCTCATGATGTAGGCAGAGAATATGATGCAGACGTTATCCGCATCAACAGCCAGTCTGGTAAAGGTGGTATCGCATATATTCTGGAACAGAATTACGGCTTCCACATTCCTGTAAAAATGCGGGAAGAAATCGGTTATATGGTCAAAGGCGTTTCCGACCACAGCCACAAGGAACTGACTCCTGCGGAAGTATTTGAAACATTCAAAAACGAATATATCAACAAATTTGATCCCATTGATATTACGGACGCAACTTTCCGCAAAAACTCTACCTATAAAGGTGAAGATGGATACACCGTTGACATTCATGTAAACATCGCCGGTACTGAATATTTCTTCACAGCAAGCGGCAATGGCCGTTTGGATGCTGTCAGCAATGCGCTGCGTCAGTCCAAGCTCTACAGCTTTGATTATACCTTCGTAACTTACGCAGAACATGCCCTGGAAGCGGAATCCAACTCCCGTGCAGCTGCTTATGTTGCCATTGCTGATGCCAATGGTAAAGTTTACTGGGGCGTAGGTATGCATGAAGACATCATTCTGGCTTCTATCAATGCTTTGGTCAGCGCCATCAACCGTCTGAATCAGGTAAGCCATTTCATCACAAAATAAATAACAAATGAAGGAACAGGGACAGGTGCCGCATGACAGTTTGTCACACCTGTCCCTTTTTATACACAAAAGGAGCGATTTTTTATGGGAATGACAATGACACAGAAAATATTGGCTGCCCATGCGGGGCTGGATTCCGTTGTTGCAGGACAGCTGATCCGTGCCAATCTGGATATGGTACTGGGCAATGACATCACATCCCCTGTTGCCATCAATGAATTTGAAAAAGCCGGTTTCTCCGGTGTATTTGATAAAAGCAAAGTTTCCATGGTCATGGATCACTTTACACCCAATAAAGACATCAAAGCGGCAGAACAGTGCAAACAGTGCCGCACATTTGCCAGAAAATTTGATTTAGACAACTTCTATGATGTAGGCAATATGGGTATTGAGCATGCCCTCCTGCCGGAAAAAGGTTTGGTAGCCGCTGGGGAATGTATCATCGGCGCAGACTCCCACACCTGTACTTACGGTGCACTGGGCGCCTTCTCCACTGGCGTTGGCTCCACTGATATGGCTGCCGGTATGGCAACAGGTCAGGCTTGGTTCAAAGTGCCAGAAGCCATCAAATTTAACCTGACAGGTGCATTACAGAAAAACGTCAGCGGCAAAGACGTCATCCTGCACATCATCGGCATGATTGGCGTTGACGGTGCGCTTTATCGTTCTATGGAATTCATGGGCGAAGGTCTGAAAAGCCTGTCTATGGATGACCGTCTGTGCATTGCCAACATGGCTATCGAAGCCGGCGGCAAAAACGGCATCTTTATGGTAGATGAAATCACAAAAGAATATATGAAGGACAAAGTAAACCGTCCGTACACTGTATATGAACCCGATGAAGATGCGGAATATGTGCAGACTTATGACATTGATCTGTCTGCCATCAAACCCACCGTTGCATTCCCTCACCTGCCGGAAAACACCAAAACCATTGACGAAGTGGGTGACGTTCCCATTCAGCAGGTTGTCATCGGCTCCTGCACAAACGGCAGACTGTCTGATATGAAAACAGCAGCCGAAATTCTGAAAGGACATAAAGTTCATAAAGATGTAAGAGCCATCATCATTCCTGCTACTCAGAAAATTTACCGGGAATGTATCAAAGAAGGCTATCTGGATATTTTTGTAGAAGCTGGATGCGTTGTTTCTACTCCTACCTGCGGTCCCTGTCTGGGCGGTCACATGGGTATTCTGGCTGAAGGCGAACGCTGTGTGGCAACTACAAACAGAAACTTCGTTGGACGCATGGGGCATGTAAAGTCCGAAGTATATCTGGCAAGCCCTGCCGTTGCGGCAGCATCTGCCATTACAGGCAAAATCAGCAGTCCCGATGAAGTGTAAGGAGGTTTTGAACAATGAAAGCAAACGGACGCGTACACAAGTACGGTGATAATATTGATACAGACGTTATCATTCCTGCAAGACATTTGAACACTGCCAATCACAAAGAACTGGCAAGTCATTGCATGGAAGATATTGATACAGAATTTGTCCACAAAGTAAAAGATGGTGACATCATGGTTGGCGGCTGGAACTTTGGCTGCGGCTCTTCCAGAGAACATGCTCCCATTGCCATCAAAGAATCCGGCATTTCCTGCGTTATTGCCAAAACATTTGCCCGGATTTTCTACCGCAACGCCATCAACATTGGCTTGGCAATTCTGGAATGCGAAGAAGCCAGTGATAAAATTCAGGACGGCGACGAAGTTGCCATCGATTTTGATACAGGCATCATCACAAACGTAACCAGAAACGAAACTTATCAGGCACTGCCCTTCCCTGATTTCATCAAAGAAATCATTGCCAAAGGTGGTCTGCTCAACTCCATTCGTTAAGTACAAAAGAGAAAGGGAAATGTCCTATGAAATATAATATTGCTGTCATTCACGGTGATGGTATCGGTCCTGAAGTAGTAGGAGAAGCATTACAGGTATTAGATACCATTGCCGCGAAATATCATCATGAATTTGTTTATACCCCTGTACTGGCAGGCGGCTGCGCCATTGACGCTGTAGGGGAATGTTTGCCTCAGGCAACCATTGACGCCTGCAAATCCGCTGACGCCGTTCTGCTGGGTGCTGTAGGTGGCTGGAAATGGGATACACTGCCCGGTGATAAACGTCCAGAACGGGCTTTGCTGGGACTGCGCAAAGAACTGAAACTCTTTGCCAATATCCGCCCTGCTCTGCTCTTTGACGCTCTTGCAGATGCTTGCCCACTGAAACCTGAAATCGTTGAAGGTGGGCTGGATATTGTTGTAGTGCGTGAACTGACTGGCGGCATCTATTTTGGGGAAAGAGGCACCAAAGAAACAGATCTTGGGCCTGCCGCTTACGATGTAGAACAGTATGCAGAAGAAGAAGTCAGAAGAATTGCTGTCACAGCCTTTGATATGGCTATGAAACGGAATAAAAAAGTAACCAGCGTTGACAAAGCCAACGTACTGGAAAGTTCTCGTCTGTGGCGGAGAGTGGTGACAGAAGTGGCAAAGGATTATCCCGAAGTCACACTGGAACATCTTTATATCGACAACGCAGCTATGCAGCTGGTACGCAATCCAAAACAGTTTGATGTCATTGTTACAGGCAACATCTTCGGGGATATCCTCTCTGATGAAGCCAGCATGATCACCGGTTCCATCGGTATGCTGCCTTCCGCCAGCCTCGCAAAAGGCAATTTCGGTATGTATGAACCGGTACATGGTTCCGCGCCGGATATTGCTGGACAGGACAAAGCAAATCCTCTGGCAACGATCCTTTCCGCTGCCATGATGCTGCGCTATACATTCGGTCTTTCTGAAGAAGCAGATGCCATCGAAACAGCTGTCAAAGCTGTTCTGGCAAAAGGCTATCGCACACCGGATATTGCAACAGAAGGCACCAAAGTTGTTGGCACCAAAGAAGCTGGTGCACTGGTACGATCTGAAATCGAAAACATGTAATACACAAAAAGGGCAAGATCAACATCGTTGGTCAGCCCTTTCTTTTTGCCATAATCCATAAATAAGAGAATCTCCAAAGCAAATCCCCCATAAGAAAACATACTAAATATAAACTCAGAAAAAACAAGAAAGCCGGAATCCTTCGTATGATGAACTAAGCCCCAAAAAGTTAGAATGTTTTCAGAGTAAAATTGTTCAAGAAGCCAAAAGGGCTTGTTGTCTGTAAATCACAGGCAGCAAGCCCTTTAGCTTTGCTTTGATTCAATGGTTATTGCAGTAATCCAAATACTCTACCAGTTCCTGCTGGAAATATTCTATAGATTGAAACTTAATTTCTCCTTCAGCATAGTTTCTATTACCATTTTCTTGAATTCTGGTGTATATCGTTTATTTGGTA
>CABSIK010000024.1 GCA_902477755.1 uncultured Clostridia bacterium | reverse complement strand
GAGCATCGCCTTGCCAAGGCGAGGGTCGCGAGTTCGAATCTCGTCTCGCGCTTTTCTATTTCGGGAGAGGGTAAAAAAGAAGCGTCAAACATAAGTTGCGCTTCTTTTTTTGTATCTGTGATTTTTTTGTATGAAATTTTGATTTATAAGAAAACAAAAACAGCTGGAATCTTTTTTTGTTTGAAAGATTCCAGCTGTTTTTATTTAAGTAGGATGATTTTTATTTTTCCGCAGCGATGGTTACGGTAGTGTTGTCTTCTGTTACATCGTAGCCTACCAGCCATTCAAAGGCTTCCGCAGGTACATACATAGCGCCATCATCAGCGATATAAGGCGCAACGCCTAATGTGCCGGGAGAAGTCATGCCAACGGCACCGGGAATGGCTGAGGTAGATACATACAGGTCTTTGCCTTCTGTCAGATCCATGGCGCGTGTGTCACTTTCCAGTGTGGCTGTACGGCTGTCACGATCCCATGTGAGGGTCAAGCCCAATGCGTCAGCTGTTTCACGCAGAGGTACGCAGGTCACGTCGTCTTTGGTGGTCATTTCGGACTTGCTGTAGGAAATTTTCGCAGGGGATGCTGCTGTTTCTGTATCTTCCACAGCAGGAACCACTGTCAGACGATTTACGCCAGCCTGAGCGGGGTAACTTTCTGCTACAACATCATACCATGTGAAAATCCGGTCGCCTTCCTTCAGATCAGCCAGATCAAAAGCGCTGTTGTCTGCATAGGATGTTGCTGTGGCATCCTTTGCGACAGTGATATACAGTCCGCCTTGATCGGTGGTAATGCGGATGCCGTTCTGTGTGTTTTCTACCGCCTCTACGGTGTGGAAACGGGCACAAGCTACGTCCATAGGCATATTGGCTACAATAGCTTCCACAGAGGTCTGTGGAGGAATGCTCATGGTCATGGCAGGACTATGATAGAAGTATACGCCGTCGCCAACTTTCAGATCATTCATGTCCATCTGGGTGCCTTTGCCGCTGTCCAGACACAGGGTATCTTCTGATACGATATAAATGACTGTCTGATCCTGCACATCTTCAGCTGTGATGGATTTGATGACGCCGTTTTCTTTGCGGATGTCAGTGATTCTGCCGTAGGCCAGATACCGTTCCGGCAGAGCGGGAATGGGTGCCTCTGCGGAAGGGTTCTCAGAAATAGGTACCTGTGTTTCTTGGGCAAATGCTGTTGTGGTACTGCAAAGCAGAACTGCGGTTAATGACAAAGCTGTAATGACATTTCGTTTCATAACAAGCAACCTCCTTTTGTTGTCGCGTTTTTTTGATTTATGCTGTTTCCGATGTTTTCTGTTTTGTTTGACGGAAGGAAAAAAGAAAGGTTTCATAAAAAAGGAATTTTTTTCAAAAAAACAACAAAAAAACCTGCTGGCATTGCCAACAGGTCAAAAAAGCGGATGACGGGAATCGAACCCGCCTCTAAAGCTTGGGAAGCTTTCATTCTACCAATGAACTACATCCGCAAAGTTCATGGTTAATTATACACGGATTTTTTCGGGATGTAAAGCCCTATTTTTCTGACAAAAAATTGCGTTTTTTCCCTTGTTTTTTCAGACTGTGAATGTGTTCCATGGGCATACTAAAAACACAAATTTCTGAAAAAACGAGGTCAAAACCATGGAAAAATTTATTGTACGGCAAAGCGAAGCCCTTCACGGCACGGTGCGGATCAGCGGCGCGAAAAATGCCGTTTTACCCATACTGGCAGCCTGTCTGCTCACAGAAGAACCCTGTGTCATTACAAACGTCCCCCCACTGACAGACGTCATGGAAATGGCGGAATTATTGGAAGAATTTGGCGCAAAAACCACTTATGATGCCCAGAAGGAAACGATGGAGGTTCGCAGCGAAACATTATCCAACCAGAAGGCGGAGGAGAAAACTGCCTGTGCCATGCGTGCATCTTTTCTGGCAGCAGGTCCCTTGCTGGCAAGATGTCATCAGGCGGCGCTGCCTTTGCCCGGCGGCTGTCCCATTGGCAGCAGGCCGGTGGATCTGCATTTGAAAGGATTTTCCATTATGGGAGCAGTCCATAAGCTGGAACATGGGGTGGTGGAGCTTTCGGCAAAAAACGGCTTGCGTGGCAAACGGGTCTATCTGGATTTTCCCAGTGTGGGGGCAACGGAAAATATTATGATGGCGGCAACGCTGGCAAAGGGCACTACCACCATAGAGAATGCGGCGGCAGAACCAGAAATATGTGATCTGGCTGATTTTTTGCGGAAAATGGGGGCGGAAATTACTGGAGACGGCACAGATACTATTGTCATTCAAGGACAGAAACGACTGCATGGTGCCACACACAACGTCATTTCCGACCGCATAGAGGCAGGGACATTTATGACGGCGGCAGCCATCACTGGCGGAGATATTTTATTGGAACAGGTACGTCAGGAGCATTTGACACCTGTCATCGCAAAGCTGACAGAATGTAATGCCAAAACAGAGGTGACTCCATCGGGACTGCGGGTGTACCGGAAGGGCAAACTTCGTCCCATACAGCTGAAAACCATGCCCTATCCCGGTTTTCCCACAGATATGCAGGCGTTGTTCATGAGTTTGGCGGCTGTTACCAAGGGAACCAGCGTTATCACAGAAACGGTATTTGAAAATCGGTTCATGCATGCGGCAGAATTGCAGCGCATGGGTGCGGATATTAAAATAGACAGCCGTTCCGCCATCATTGAAGGTGTGGACAGTCTCACGGGAACCAGCGTCCGTGCCACAGATCTGCGGGCAGGGGCGGCTCTGATTCTGTCAGCACTGGCAGCCAGAGGAGAAACGGAAATCAGCGACATTTATCACATTGAACGGGGCTATGACCGCATTGAGGAAAAGCTGCGGAATTTGGGGGCAGATATCCAGCGGTCAAAAGATTGATAAATTCATAAATTGTTTACAATTTATTCACATACAGTGGAAGAAAGGGTGCTATACTGTTAGGGAAAGATACAGTTAGTACCCTAACATTTTTTTGGAGGTGACAGGATGCAGTCGAAATTTTCCTTTTGTCTGGAATGGAAAATGGTGTCCAATCTCATGCGGCACAGTGCCAACGCCTGTACAGGATGTGTGGAGGCGGCAAATCTGACAGGGATGCAGTTGTTCATATTGGAGTATCTCTATCAGCATCAAGAGCAGAATGTGTTCCAGCGGGATCTGGAGGCAGAATTTCATGTGCGCCGTTCTACGGTCACAGGGATACTTAAGGGTATGGAGAAAAAAGGCCTCATCCAGCGCCTTCCAGTGGCAGAAGATGCCAGACTGAAACGTATCATTTTGACTTCTCAGGCAAAAAGCCTTCATCAGGAGGTGGAAGTGGCAGTGGCACGCATGGAAAAGATTGCCCTGCAGGGATTGTCAGAAGCTGAGATTGCATTTTTTTTGGAAATATTGGAAAAGATGAAAGCAAATCTGCAAGTGGATATGCTTACATACGAGACCCAGAAAGGCGAGTGAATGTATATGGAAAACCAGAAGAAGCCGTTGATTTATTACTGGCTCATTGCTCTGGCAGTGATGTTTGTCATCAACTGGCTGGTACTGCCCATGTTTGCAAGCAACACGGTGCAGGAAGTAAGTTACAATGTATTTTTGGACGAATTGGAAGCAAAGAATATCGATCAGGTACAGGTCAATGAGGATGTGATCTATTATTCCCTGAAGGAAGATACTAATGAGGAACAGCAGACAATGATTTTCCCCGGTCAGCAGCAGCATGAAATGCTCTACTGCACTGTGCGGATGCAGGATAATATGCTGGTAGACCGTTTGTATGCGGCAGGGGCAAACTTCTCCGCCATTGAGCCCAAGGAAGTTTCACCATGGATGAGTTCTCTTATCATGTTCCTGCTGTTTTTCCTGTTCTGGCGGCTGGTTATTGGAAGAATGATGAAAAAAGGCGGTTTTGGCGGCAATGCCATGGCTTTTGGCAAGTCCAATGCGAAGATTTATGTGAAAGCACAGACGGGTAAGACGTTTAAAGACGTTGCGGGACAGGACGAGGCCAAAGAGGCTTTGACGGAAATCGTGGACTTTTTGAATAACCCTGCAAAATACACCAGCGTAGGTGCAAAGATGCCAAAAGGCGCCCTGCTGGTGGGCCCTCCGGGGACTGGTAAAACTCTGCTGGCACAGGCAGTAGCCGGGGAAGCAAACGTACCTTTCTTCTCTATCTCCGGTTCTGAATTTGTGGAAATGTTCGTTGGTATGGGTGCGGCAAAAGTCCGTGACCTGTTCAAACAGGCAGGAGAAAAAGCTCCTTGTATCGTGTTCATCGACGAAATTGATACCATTGGGAAAAAACGTGACGGGGGCGGCATGGGCGGCAACGATGAAAGAGAGCAGACTCTGAACCAGCTGCTGACCGAAATGGACGGTTTCGATGCTACAAAAGGCGTTGTTATTCTGGCAGCCACCAACCGTCCCGAAACACTGGACAAAGCCCTCCTGCGTCCCGGTCGTTTCGACAGAAGAATCCCTGTGGAACTGCCTGACTTGCAGGGACGCGAAGCCATTTTGAAAGTTCACGCGGCAAAAATCAAAATGGAAGATAATATCGACTTTAGCGCAGTGGCAAGAGCAACCAGCGGCGCTTCCGGTGCGGAACTTGCCAATATCATCAACGAAGGCGCTCTCCGTGCCGTGCGTATGGGTCGGGATAAAGTGAGCCAGACAGACTTGGAAGAAAGTGTAGAAGTGATTCTGGCAGGTTATCAGCGGAAAGGCGCAGTTATTTCCAAAGAAGAAAAAGCCATCATTGCATATCACGAAGTTGGGCATGCGCTGGTAGTGGCTTTGCAGAAAAATTCCGCACCTGTTCATAAAATCACCATTATTCCCAGAACTTCCGGCGCCTTGGGTTATACTCTCCAGATTGATGAGGGCGAAAAATTCCTCATGAATAAGGAAGAAGCCTTCAATAAGATTGCCACACTCACTGGCGGTCGTGTAGCAGAAGAAATCCAGTTCAACTCCATCACCACCGGGGCGTCCAACGACATCGAGCAGGCAACCCGTATGGCAAGGGCTATGATTACCCGTTACGGCATGAGTGACGAGTTTGGCATGGTGGCATTGGAGACCATCAATAACCAGTATTTGGGCGGTGATACCACATTGGCTTGCTCCAATGAAACAGCAACCCGTATTGATGCGGCGGTTATTGCCATGGTAAAAGAAGCCCATGACAAGGCTTATGACATCATCAGCAGCCATAAAGAAAAGCTGGACGAAATTTCTGCTTATCTGCTGGAAAAAGAAACCATCACTGGTGAGGAATTCATGGAAATTCTGGAAAGAAAACCGGAAGAAACAACAGAAGCATAAAAAAGGATGCAGGAAGTTTTTCCCTTCATCCAGATAAACATAAGACAGTCGGAATCCAAAGGTTCCGGCTGTTTTTTCGCAGGTTTTGCATCAGGAGAAAAAGGGCACAATTTTAGGCGGCGTACATAATATAAAATGAACACAGAATCGAAAAGGAAAAGAGGGGAATGCGTATGTATCGAAATCCCGATGGAAACGGGCGCCACGGCAGCGGCTGGTACGGCGGATTCGGCTGTGAGCCTATGCCCAGGAATACAGGGAACAACGGCTGTTACACAAGCGGACAGCATGGATATACCGGTCATTCCTGCGGCAGCCAGAAACAAAACCGCTGTCGTCCTGACTGTAGTCCGTGGCATCCTGACTGTAATTCCTGTAATCCCTGCAATCCTGGTTGTTTACCGGAATGTTGGCCCGGATGTTATGTGGTGGTCATCACTGGCGTGACTGGACCTACGGGTCCTACAGGTGCCCCGGGCGTAACAGGTGCCACCGGCATGACAGGTGCGGCAGGCATTACTGGCGCAACAGGTCCTACGGGAGCAACCGGCCCCACAGGCGCAACAGGAGCAGGCGGCGGTATTACAGGCCCTACAGGTGCAACGGGTGCAACTGGGGCTACAGGTGCAACAGGTGCAACGGGTGCAACTGGGGCTACAGGTGCAACAGGCATTGGTATCACAGGCCCTACCGGCCCTACCGGCGTAACTGGTCTGAGTATCACAGGGCCGACAGGCGCAACAGGAGCCACCGGTGAAACGGGCGCTACAGGCGCAACAGGCGAAAGCGGCGCAACAGGAGCCACAGGCCCTACAGGTGAAAGTGGTCCTACAGGAGCCACAGGCCCTACTGGTGCAAGCGGAGCAACAGGAGCTACCGGCGAAAGCGGAGCAACAGGCGCAACGGGTGAAACTGGCCCCACAGGCCCTACGGGTGCAACAGGCGCCACCGGTGAAACAGGGCCTACAGGTGCTACTGGTGCAGCAGGGCCCTAATCCCTAATCAAGGGAAGATTTTATGATTTTTCCCAACACCTAAAAAACCGGAAATCCATATTTGTCATGGATTTCCGGTTTTTCTTATTTCTTTATGTTTTTTTCAGAAAGATTCCAGAAAAGCTGTGCCTGTTGCCACAATCTTTACATGGACAGTCAAAGTCAGAGATTGCAGGCATCCATCTTTCCAGTCAGCGTCGATGCACATAACGCCGCCGGGCTGTTTCAGCCCCAGAGAAAGAGAATCTTGTTTTTTGGTTGCCAAAGCCGCACCAAGGGCTGTTGTGCCGCTGCCGCAGCCTCTTTCCCATACAAGAGAAGCGTTTTTCACGCATACCAGAGGTTCCAGCATCATTTCCCTTTCGTCAAAGAGCAGGATGCCAAAGGCTTCTTCAGAAATCTGGTTTTCCCATGCTGCTGCCGCTTGTTCCGCCTTTTCCCGTGCCTTTTCGCCCCAAAGCGCCTTGGGAACGATGATGTGGGTGATGCCCGGCAGATAGACCGTTTCCAGTTCATAAGAAACGCCGTCCAGCACATAGGTTTCTGTGACAATCTTTGTAGGAAGGGGCATGGAAAGCTGCCCCAGATAGCCGTCAGCTTCTTTTTTCATGTGGCAGTCAATGAGTCTGTCTGCGCCGGATACTTCCAAGAGGAAGTTTTTTTCCGCGCCTGTTTCAGGATGCTCTTTGGAGAACAGATATGCCCCCAGAGAAAGGGTGGCATTGCCGCAGAATTCTCCTGCCATCATTTGCAGACGGGCACAGGCGCCTTTGTTTTCCGGCTCCTCCATGTATCCTGCCTGTTCTGCATAAACACTGCCGTAGGAAATGAGAGCCTTTGCCACTGCCAGATGCTGATTTCTGGGCACAGGGCTTTTGATGAGCAGTGTCATATTTTCATTTGGACTTACTTTCACAAATTGGAGTTCCATAACAGCCTCCTTATGCTTGGAAGCGGCTCAGGAATGCTTTGGTACGTTCCTGTTTGGGGTTGTTGATGAGTTCTTTGGGTTCCCCTTCTTCCACGATGACGCCGCCGTCCATGAAAATGATGTGGTCGGACACGTCACGGGCAAAACTCATTTCATGGGTAACGATGACCATGGTCATGTGTTCCGCTGCCAGTTCTTTGATGACCTGCAAAATTTCCCCTGTCAGCTCTGGGTCAAGGGCGGAAGTGGGTTCGTCGAAGAACAGAATTTTCGGTTTCATTGCCAACGCACGGGCAATGGATACACGCTGCTGCTGACCGCCGGAAAGCTGGTAAGGATAAGCATCTTCTTTATCTGCCAGACCCATTTTCCGCAGCAGTTCTCTTGCTTCGGCATAAACCTCGTCTTTGGGGCGTTTGCCAATGAGGATAGGGGGTTCTGTGATATTTTTCAGTACGGAGTAATGAGGAAACAGGTTGAAGTTCTGGAATACCAGACCGAAGTGTTGTCTTGCCTTTTGCAGATCGGCTTTGGTGCCGTAAACGGCTTTGCCTGTTTCGTCAGCTTTTGCTGTGTAGTCTCCCAAGTAGATCAGGTCGCCGCCGTCCATGGTTTCCAGCAGGGTGGCACAGCGCAGCAGTGTGGATTTGCCGGAGCCGGAAGGCCCGATGATGCTTACCACCTGACCTTCTTCTACAGAAAGGGAGATGTCCTTGAGGACTTCGTTGTCCCCGAATTTTTTATTGCAATGATTGATTTCCAGTATTTTCATGGCTGCCTCCTTAACGATAATAATTCATTTTCTTTTCGATCTTATCCATCACAAAGGCAACGACGCCGTTAAAGATGAAGTAGAACACACCAGCGATGATCAGAGGCATGATGGTGGTTTTTGCCGCAGAGATCTGCTTTGCGATGGTGAACATTTCCGGATAGGAAATAACGAAGGCAAAGGATGTATCTTTGACCAGTGTAATGGTTTCGTTTGTCACAGGGGGCATGATCCGTTTGCACATCTGGGGGAAGATGATCCGCAGGAAGGTCTGGACTTTGTTGTAACCCAGAACAGTGGCTGCTTCATATTGTCCCACAGGAATGGACTCAATGCCAGAGCGGTAGATTTCCGCAAAGTAAGCGGCATAGTTGATGGAGAAGGCAATGATGACCGCGGTGAAACGGTATTCATTGGTGATGGGAATGCCGAACAGATAGTAAGGGCCGTAGTATACGGCGAACAGCTGCAACATCAGGGGAGTGCCGCGCAGGATGGCGATGAATACTTTGATGATCCACTGGATGGGCTTGAAGAAGAAAAAGCCCCCTGCAAACCGTGTGCCCAGAGGCAGGTTTGCTGCCTTGCCTTCTGCGGATTGTGCCAGTTTCAGTTTTTCCACCAAATTTTTGGAAGCCAGAAACTTCAGAGGCGCCCATTTAGACATGCGTCCGAAGGTGACCAAAAGCCCCAGAGGCATGGAAAATAACAGTGTCAGGAAAAAGATTTTGCAGGAATCCAGAAGTCCCACAGCCAGTTGTTGTGTGATGTTCATAAGGGTTTGTGCATCCATAAAATTGTTTCGTCCTTTCTTTGTTTTGGCGTTTTACGCTCACATAAGGAAACAGGCGTCCCATTTCTTTATGTCAGCCTCCCTGTACGGACAAAAGATTCCAAAGGAAAGGCAGTGTCATAAACAGGGAAGAAGCGTGCGAACCATTGTCCGCACGCCCTTGTATTGTATCATATTTGATTATTCTTTGCCAAGGCAAACCATCTGATCCAGATTGTAATCTGCATAATTTGCTGCGATTGCATCAAATGTGCCGTCTTCCACCATTTCATCCAGTGTAGCCTGTACCTGATCTCTCAGTTCTTCATTGCCCAGCTTGAAGGCGATGGCATACTGTTCTGTGGACAGAGGTTCTTCCAGCTGACGGAATTTGTCGCTGTGGTTGGTCAGCTGATACTGTGCAACACCGATGTCAACGGCAATGGCATCAACGGCGCCTGTTTCCAGACTCATAAATGCGCTGTTGTAATCGGGTGTCTGTTCCAGAGAAGCGAAGGTTGCTGTCAGAGCCAGATTTTCTTCGTTGTCTTCTTCATTGGTCAGTGCTGTCAGAGCAGAAGAACCAGCCTGTGTGATAACGGTTTTGCCAGCCAGATCTTCTTTTGTCTGGATGTCGGAATCCTGACGAACAACAAATACGATGCTGTTGTCAACATAAGGTTCGGAGAAAGTATATTCGCTTTCTCTGCCTGTCATAGTGAAGCCGTTCCACAGACAGTCTACAGTGCCGCTGTTCAGTTCCATGTCTTTAGAGCTCCAGTCAATGGGCTGTTTGATCAGTTCCCAGCCGTTGCGGTCACAAACTTCCTGAGCCAGATCCAGGTCGAAGCCAACGTATTCGCCAGCGTCGTTCTTGAAGCCGTAAGGGGGATATTCTGCGTCAAAGCCTACAGTAAATGTGGTGCGTTCCGCAGTTTCCGCGCCGTCAGTTGCAGCAGGTTCTTCACTGCCGCCGCCGCAGCCAGCCAGCACACCAACGGACATTGCCATGGTCAAAAACAAAGCAAGATATTTTTTCATACTCCAATCTCTCCTTTTTCTATTGATTTTTCCCTAAAATGTTTCATCGCTGAATTCTTTATCATTTTATCACGTTATCAGACTAAAGTAAATTGGTAATACTCTTTCATTTTTTTGGAAAAAAAGCGCTTGCCATTGGTAAAGCTGAATAAAAAGACATTTGTTTTTATAGAAATGACGAAAAAGAAAATATCCCTTAGGGCAGCTTCATAAGAAAACAAGGAAAGGGAAAATCGATGTTTTCTTAAGGGGAAGTTGCTTTGACGTTTCTTCATTTTCTGAAAGCCGTTGTTTTTGAATAAAAAGCACCCATAAAAATAAAATAGCTGGAATCCTTTGTATCGCAAGGATTCCAGCTATATGTGCCTTATGAAGCAGCCTGAAAAAGGGCAGGTCTACAAATCATATTTTAAGAAAGGCGGATTAATCTCTATCTGCGTAAATGCTGATGACTTCACCTCTGCTGTCCAGTGTCAGTTCGATGATAAAGCTTTCGTCGTCATCATCGAAACGATCCCGCAGTTCGTCGTAATCGTCTACATCGCCTCTGATGTCATCTTCTTTGTCGAAATCGCTGGAAAGGTCGTATTCTTCATCATCCACTTCGATCCAGTCGGAGCCGATATCAGTCAAATCGCCTTCCACTTCCCGTTCGCCGGAAGCGTAGTCTGCTTCGATTTCCGTTACTTTGGTCTTAGAACTGTTGAATTTCAGTTTTACATCAAAGTTTTCGTAATCTCTGAAGTCGTCGATGAGTTTGGAAAGGGTATAATCATCACCTTCCAGTGTGACTTCCACATCATCGTCCAAATCGTATGTGAAGTTGCTGCCATCCACACGGATGGTGATTTCATCTTCATTCAGTTTGCGCAGTTCCCCTTCATCGGCTTCTGTATTGACTGCGACAATCTTGGAAACCTGTTTGTTTTTGAAGGAAAGCTCTGCTTCGTAATCATATTTCTTATACTGATCCTTCAGTTCATCAAAATCGGAAGAGCTGCCGTTGAGGGTAACGTCGATGTCATCTGTATCTTCCAGAAGTTCATATGTATAGGTTTTGCCGTCTTTGTCTTCGATTTCGATTTCGTCGCTGCTGATCTTTTTGATGATGCCTTTGGATTCGCCCATGGATTCCTCAATGGCAATGATGTCAGTGATTTCATCGTATTTGTTCAGTGTCAGGGAAACACGGTAAGAGGTTTCTTCATAGTTATCCTTCAGGTAGTCAATATCTTTGCTCTTGCCGTCTACGGTAACATCCACATCTGTATCATAATCATAGGTATAGGTGTCACCCTGTGCTTCAATGGTCAGTTTACGGGAAGTCATATCCGTCAGGATACCGTTTTCCTCATCTTCTGCATAGTTGACAGTGATTTTGGTAACGACATTTTTGCTGTCTGTGGTCAGTGTTACATAATAGTCTGTATCATCATAAGTGTCTTCCAGATCGCTGAAGGAGCAGTCTGTCAGTTCATCCACCACATCTACATCACTATCTATTTCGTAATCGTAGGATTTTCCGTTAGACTTGATAGTCAGTTCATCTTCATCCAGATCTGTCAGCAGACCGGATTTTGGATTGTCGTTCTGGGTAACAGCATAGAGTTTTGTTACCTCGTTGTCGGCGTTGAGATAGATGGTGACGGTAAAGTCGTCGCCGTTGTCCAGAGCGCTGTAAATACGGGAAGGAGTGGTGGACTTGTCATCCAGATATACCTTCACATCATCGGTCATGGTGTATGTTTTTTCTTTGGAGCCGTCTTTGACAGTGATCTTGTTGGAAGACATGTCTACCAGTTCAAAGGTTTGTTTGGTGCCGATGCCGTTGACAGATTTTGTGACAGTGATGGATTTGATATCGTCACCGTCGTAGCTCAAAGTAACGCTGTCACCGTTGCCGATTTCGGAAAATTCGATTTCCTTGCCGTCATAATATGCTTTCGCTGTGCCTTTTTCACCGAAAAGGTTCAGACCAACGCCAGTGCTTGTTTTCACGCCGCAGAACAGGTCGCCGTTTTCCAGTACGGAAACATTGACAATGGTGCCAGTTACGGAGCCGCTGGAGGGTGTTTCCGGTTCGGTAACGATGCTGCCGCTGCCAGTGAGCAGTTTATATGTCTTTACGGAAAGGACTGCCATTTCAGAGCGGTTGATGTTTACTTTTGGATTGAAGTTGTCATAATCATCGCCAACCATGATGTTTTTGTCATAGAGCAGATCCAGATAAGGAGCAGAAGCTTTGGAGATGGAGCCAGCATCCTTGAAGGTAAGTTTTGCATCCATATCTACAGTATAGACTTTGCCCAGAGCTTTCCCGAAAATCACGCCTACATCTTCTCTGTTGGCATTCTTCTGTGTAGTGCCGCTCATAAATTTGGTCAGGTCGCTTGTAACCAGAATCCCTTTGTCCAGAGCGTATGCCACAGCATTATATGCCCAAGAGGGGATTTTGTACGCATCCATAATGGGTTTCCATTTGGTGATGGTATCCGTTGTAACATCCTGTTTGTAATAAGTTTTCATGATGGAGTACATGAGCTGTGTAGCCTCGCAGTAAGTTACGTTGTTGCGGGGCTTGCAGTATTTTTTGCCGTTTTCCGTGTAGCCGCTCATGAGCCCTAAGGAAGCTGCTTCGTCAATAAATGTGGCGGCGCCAGGCCAGGGAACTGTATTGATGTCCGCAAAAGCAGAGCCGAAAGCCACAGCGTTTGTACTGCCTAATACAAGGGCGGCGGTAGTTGCCAGTGTAATGAAACGTTTCATATCTAAAACCTCCCATTCCTTCTTAAAAATATGAAATATCTCAGATGTTTTATTTTTTCTCACAAATTGTAAACGAGTTGTATTCTGTTCAACGACGTTTGTAGGACGCTGTCCTACTATTACTATACCATGAAAGCATAGAAAAACCTTTTCAAATTTTTTAAGTTTTATAAAAAGTGTGTCAAGATTCCGTAAAGATTTCCAGATTTTGCTTTTTTTCCAACTGTTTCAGGTATTTTTCTTTTTTTTCTGCAAAATCCGCAGGCTGGTGTATTGGTTTTTGCAGCAGGTCAAAGAGGGTGCCTGCCAAAACCTTGGCTGTGCGGATATAGCAGTTTTCTTTGTCGGCAATGGTGAAATTGTCGTTGTGGAACTGTCCTTGGATGCCAGAAAAGCCCATCTGCACCGCAGGCAGCAAAAATCCCAGATCCCCAATGTCACCGGATGCGCCGGAAACCACATTTCTTAAAATCTGATCTTCTTCGCAGAAAAGCAGCATGTTTTCCAGCACCATTTCATTCATTTCCACAGATTGGCGCAAAGGCAGATAACCCGGTGTGGTTTCTGTTTCGCAGCCTAATCCCAGAGCGGCGGCACAGTGACGGATGCACTGTTCCACCTGTTCTTCTGCGGCAAAAAGGGTGGTGTTGTCATTGGCGCGGATATAAGTTTCCATGACTGTTCTGTCGGGAATGATGTTGACAGTGCCGCCCCCTTCGGTGATGACAGGATGGAGCTGTAAGCCGGCGGAAGCAGGAAAACGGTCTTTCAGGAATGAAAGTGCATTTTGCGTCAGGATTGCCCCGTGAAGGGCGTTTCTGCCCAGATGAGGCGCTGCGCCGGAGTGGGACGCTGTTCCAAGAAAGACGGCTTTTTTCGCCAGAAAGCCTGCCAATGTGGAATTGATGTCGAACAGGTACTCTGTTTCGCCGTTGGCGTGGGCAGAAAGCACACAGTCCACATCGTCAAAATATCCTTCGGCAATCATATTCTGTTTGCCGGAGCGGTAACGGAGTTTGCCTTCAGCAATGCATTGGTCGCGGAAAGCAAAGTCAATAAATTCCTCTGCCGGTGTAAAGAAAAAGCTGATGCGTCCGCTGTTTTCTGCGGGAAGACCACAGTCAGCCAGTGCTCGAATCAGTGCCAGTGCCAAAGTGGTCTGGATGCTGTGCCCACAGGAATGGACAGTGCCGTTTTTGCTTTTGCAGGGCAGGGCGTCCATGTCACTGACAAAGGCAATATGGGGTGAACCGCTGCCCAATGTGACACGGATGCCTGTCATGGCAATGCCGGACTCATAAGGGATGTTCCATTGATCTAACAAAGATGTGATGGCGGCAGCAGTTTTCACTTCCTGAAAACCCAGCTCCGCACAATCAAAAAAAGCGTCGCCCCAAGAAATGATTTCTGCCTGACGCTGGTCAATGGCAGCAAAAAGAGATTCTTTGTTCATGTTTTTTCCTCCTTATTTCCATTCCAGTGTCATACCAACAGAAACCTCCTGTATGGGGGAAACGGCGTGAAGTGCCGCTCGCACAGGAAAGGCGGTGCAGTGGCAGGGATACAGTGCAGAAATCTGTTCCTTTGCCAGAAAATCAACGGTTTTTTGGCTCCGTTCGTTTTCCTCCATTAGATGCAGTCCGCCTAAAAGCCCCAGTACCTTTGTCTTGCCTGTGGCGGCTTTTGCATACTGTATGATGTTGCAGATGCCGGCGTGAGAACAGCCGGTGATGATGTAAATGCCTGCGTCTGTCACATAAGCCAGTGCGGTATCATCGTCGATGATGTCGGGAACAGTCTGTCCGTCCACTATAGTTTCGCCAATGGCGTAAGCAGGCTCAAAATCTACGGTATGGGGGATTTCTCCCAGAAAAACAAGGTGATCTGTGAGCCAAAGGGGTGCTTCAGTAAATTCCAGTACGGCTTTTTCCTGCAATTCTTTCATAGACAGCGGACTGCCGATGTCCATGCCGTTCCACTGCTTGGGCAGCAGGGCATGGGGATGGGCAATGAGCCGTGGCTTTTTGGAAAAAGGCAGTGCCAGCAGGTCAGGCAGACCGCCGGTGTGATCATTATGCCCATGAGAGAGCAGAATGGCATCTGCTGTGGTCAGATCAATGCCCATGGCATTTGCATTTTTCAAAAAAGCGTCAGAATAGCCTGTATCGAATAAAAAGCGTTTGCCGTCTGCTTCCAGCCAGTAAGAAACGGCAGGTTCCCCCAGATGGTAAACGTCGATTTCTGTATGATTGTCCATTAAAACAGTCAGTTTCATGGTATTCCTCCTTTGTATTGGGGTTGTGTATGACTCCATTATAAGGAAAAAGGAGGGAAAATACAATTGTGATTAGGGCGTATCAAATAATAGACGGGGGAGGAGAGAGGAAAGTTCCGAAAAAAAAGAGAAAAAATGAGATGGAAATAATAGGAAGGAAAAAACAGAGGAGGTGACAGCCACACAACAAGAAAAAAACACCACACACTTTCGTGTAGGGTGTCTTTTTCTGAATTGCGGAGACAGGATTTGAACCTGCGAAGACCCTCTCGAAACATGGTCGTCTGCTCTCCCTCCCTCTGGTCAGTCGGCAGACTCCCTGTTTCTTCGCCTTTGGCTGCTCCCTTCATCTGCCCCCGGCAGCGGTCGCACCCAAAGCCCCGGGAACCCGTCGGTCGCAGCTCTAAAATGAAAAAAACACCATGCTTTCAGGGGCTGCTTCACAAGAAAACAAAAATATTCCAAATTCTAAAAAGTAAAGGATTGTTTTCTTCTGAAGACAGCCGTCGCAATTCCCCTTAAGAAATCAAGAAATCGGAAAATCAATGTTTTCTTAAGGGGAATTTGCTTGTCATGATGCTTTTTCTGAATTGCGGAGACAGGATTTGAAGATTACCCCTTACGCTTGCGTAAGGGGACCCCCATAATCCAGCTTCTGCATGAGACATCTTCACAACAAGAAAAAAACACCACACACTTTCGTGTATGGTGTCTTTTTCTTGAATTGCGGAGACAGGATTTGAACCTGCGAAGACCCACCTTGAAACATGGTCGTCTGCTCTCCCTCCCTCTGGTCAGTCAGCAGACTCCCTGTTTCTTCGCCTTTGGCTGCTCCCTTCATCTGCCACCGGCAGCGGTCGCACCCAAAGCCCCGGGAACCCGTCGGTCGCAGCTCTAAAATAAAAAAACACCATGCTTTTGCATGATGCTTTTCTAGAATTGCGGAGACAGGATTTGAACCTGCGACCTCCGGGTTATGAGCCCGACGAGCTACCGGACTGCTCTACTCCGCGTCAATATGAACTTCAACTGATAATATACCATGAATAGATGACTTTGTCAATATTTTTTTGAAAAAAGTGGGGCGTTTTATACACCGTCTTTATACATGGTTTCCAGACGTTCTTTGCATTCCTTCCAGTTGGGCATCCATTCTGTCAGCAGGGCGTAGAACCGTCTGCTGTGGTCAGCGAAGCGGAAATGTGCCAATTCGTGGTAGATCACCTGACGGATGCAGTCTGGATCTGCCTTCATCAGCTGGAGATTCAGGCGGATGCTTTGGGTTTCTACGGTACAGCTGCCCCAGATGCTCCGCATGTTCCGCACCTGAATTTTAGGATAGGGAATGCCATAGTCTTTTACCTTGGGGTAGATTTCGTCTAACAGTTTTGCAAATGTCCCGGCCGCCTGCTCTCGGAGCCATTCCGTATATTCAGACCGCAGACCTACGGAATCTGTCTGGAATGTGGACATATAGATGATGTTGTCAGAACGCTGAATCTGCCGCAGTCCCTGTGCGATATGAAGGGTATAGGCTTCCCCCAGATAATACAGGGTTTTGCCGTCATACATGGCGCTGGTAGGCTGTGTCATGCGGATTTTTTCCACTTCTGCCAGATGGTTGATGATCCAGAGCGCTTTAGACTGGACAAATTCCTCGATGACGGAAAAAGGTACCCGTTTGGCGGCGGACACTACCACATGTCCGTGTTTGTTCACGCGCAGGTTGATATACTTCACGTCTTTGCGGATGAGTTCGTATTCAATTGGAATGCCTTCATATTCTATGGCGTGCAGTTCCATTGCAAAATCTCCCTTTTCCTGAGATAGTTTTCCCACAAAAGGCGGATTCTATCCCGTTTTTCTATGATACTATATCACGCAAAGGCTGAAAAAGTCCAGAAAAAACGGGAAAATCCTTCCTGTGACCACAAAAACAGAAGGCATGCGCCTTTTTTCGTCAAAGAAGGTTCATGCCTTTTGTTTCCTTAAATGTGTTCAGCTTTTTTCACAACGGGAACCCAGATTTCAAATACAGAATTTGCAGGGTCTGCGTTATAGTAGACCTCTATATCTGCGCCTTTTCCGTATTCGTAGCCGGAAGTGGGGAGCCATTCTGTAAAAATCCGTTTTTCCAATTCCTGACATGCTTTTGGCATGGCGCCTGTGCCGGGGAAGATTGCCCATGCAGCGGCCGGCAGTTCCAGAATTTCCAAAGGCGGTTCCGCTTCTTTGGAAGTGCAGACGCCAATCCAGTATTTCCATTCTTCCTCCTGACAGGCAGAAATCCCAAGCACCGCAGGCATTTCCATGATGCCTGTCAGTTTCGGCAGGATATTGTCTGCCACAGCCTTTTGCCAGAAAGCAGGTACGGTCTGAAAATTTTTCTCCATATCCTTTTCCAGTGGTGTGTAAATCCCTGCAATGCGCAGAGGGCCTTTTGCTTCGATACGATAATCCAATGCAGTCACTCCTTTGACGGTCATTTGAAACCGAATAGGTGGAAAAGCCTTCAGGGGCGCGCCTTTTGCCTTGGCTTGAGATGGTGTGATGCCGTGGACGCTCTGGAATGCCCGTGTGAATGCCGTTGGGGAACGGTATCCGTATTTCAGCGCAACATCAATGACTTTTGCGCCTCTCTGCAAATCAAAAGCGGCTTTTGTCATTTTCCGGCGGCGGATATATTCTGAAAGGGGCATATCTGCCAGATAGGAAAACATACGCTGAAAGTGAAAGGTTGTACAGCAGGCAGTTCTGGCAATGTCATCCAGAGAAATTTCTGCCGTCAGGCTCTTTTCCAGCATTTCCAAGGCTTCGTTCCATTTGTCCATCCAGTCCATGTGGTTTCCTCCTTGTTTGTTTTGTCAATGACAACTTTAGTTTACATCAAAAGGATGTTGTTTTCCTCGCATTTTCTGCCTATTTGGCAGAGCCGCTTTTTTTCAGGAAATAAGCCACTTTATAATAAGGAATGGGAAATCCCATGGCTTCCAGATGACGGGCGATTTTTCGAGGGCCAAGACCACTGGCGTTCTGCTCTTGAATGAACTGGGCAATCTGGTCGGTGATTTTGTCATCAGGAGCGGCAGGTTCCCCGTTTTCCGCTGTTTCCGGCTGTTCTGCGGCTTCAAAGGGGATATGCTCCATATCCACCACTGTGGTGATTTCCGTTTTTTCGCCAATGTCCTCAATCAAAGGGGAGGAGGCGTCGATGCTGTAATTGATGACGTCACGCATCTGACGGATATTTCTGGGATATACGGCGTTGAGGATGGCATGTTTTGCTTCCGGCGTGAAAATCACATGGTAGCGGATGTGCCTTGCTTCCCAAACGGCATTTTCATACCGCATGACAAAATGGCGGAACAGATTTTCTTTTTCTGCCAAAGAACGCTCCCGCAAAGCAGGCAGATGCATTTCGTACTGGGCAAGACGTTGGTACAGCTCAGGCAGGAATACCTCGTGGAGGTTTTTGGTGGAAGCGGCGATGACAATGACGTTGATGTCGATTTCCTTGGTGTCACCAATGCGGCGGATTTTGCCGGACTCAATGGCTTTTAATAGAAGATTTTGATAATTTTCGATGGTGTGGGCTTCATCCAGAAAAAGAATGCCGCCGTTTGCCTGCTCGAACAGCCCTTTTTTCTTTTTGGAACCGGTGTAGGCGCCTTCCACGGAACCGAAAATTTCCATGGCGGCAATGTCGGGATTGGTGAACTGGGCACAGTTGATTTCGATAAACGGCGCGTTTTTGCCAATGACACCGATTTGTTTGGCGTAATTATAAATGAGGTTTGCCAGCATGGTCTTGCCGGTGCCCGATTCGCCAGTAATGATAGAGTGACGGGGGCCACCCAGAGAGCCTACGATTTTTTTCGCCTGCTTGTAGATGTTCTGCATGGTGCCCATATGGACAACGTGCTGGAAATCGGCTTCGGGTTTTGTTAGACTCACCTGCATTTCCAGATGCTTGATCTTGCTGTTGAGCTGGTCGATTTCCTGAATATCCTGAAAGACAGAGTAGGCGCCCATGAATTCCCCATCCATAAAAATAGGATAGGAGTTTACAACATATTTATTGGGGGGCACCAGATGGATTTTTTTATCCAGAATGGGCCGATGATTTTCTAACACTGTCAGCAGCACTGCCGCAGGATAGAACTGGGAAATGTGTCTGCCGATCATATTTTCTCGTTTCTGATTCACATAATTTGCGGAAATATTATTCACATAAACCAAAATTCCGTCTGTATCTACCACATTTATACCATCATTTGTGTGATCCAGTATCTGATGAATCAAATTGGAAGAAAAAAACAGCTCTTTTGTCAATTTCATGGGTCAATACCCCTTTCATTTTGTTAGAAAAAGTGTTATAATACAAAAAGTTATAAGTATTCTAACATTTTTTCTGACAAAAAACCAGCGAAATTTCCCAAAAAAGTGTGAAAACAATGGGAAAATATCGTTGGCACGGTTTTTGCTCATATAGTTAATTGTTAGAATAATAACAAAATTATTGCCGATTTTTAAGGAGGAAACAAATTATGGAGTTTGGCTATTCAAAGGAACAAGTACTGT
>CABSIK010000023.1 GCA_902477755.1 uncultured Clostridia bacterium | reverse complement strand
CCGAGACACCTGGATTAAAAGTCCAGTGCTCTACCAACTGAGCTAGTGACCCATACCAACGAAAATAAGTATACATGGTAGGGAAGGTTTTGTCAATGAAAAAATTTGTATTTCTTTTCAAACAAGAAAGGTGCAAAGTAGTTTTCCTTTAAGAAAATAGTGAAAATAAGAAAGCTGGAATCCTTTCTATTGCAAGAATTCCAGCTTTTTTGGTTGTTTATAGAGAATTACAGGTTTTCTGGTACGATTTCCAGCCAGTAGTTATCAGGGTCATTGATGAAATAAATACCCATTTCAGGGTTTTCAAAACAGATGCAGCCCATTTCTTTATGCTTTTCGTGGGCAGCATCGTAGTCTGCAACTGTGAAAGCCAGATGGAATTCATTTTCTCCAAGGTTGTAAGGCTCTTTTCTGTCACGAAGCCAGGTCAGTTCCAACTGAAAATCTGTTACGCCGTCACCCAGATAAACCAGTTTCCAGCTGCCATCGGGAGCTTCTTTCCGGCGTACTTCTTTCAGACCCAGAGCAGCTTCATAGAAAGCCATGCTTTTTTCCAGATCCAGAACATTGTAATTATAGTGATTAAATGCAAATTTCATACGATTCCTCCTTTGTATCAATGGTGGTCATGATGATGATCGTGTCCGCATCCACAGTGGTGGTCATGTTCATGATGGTGGTCATGTCCACAACCACAGTCATGGTCATGGTGTTCGTGGTGGTCATGTCCACATCCGCAGTCATGATCGTGGTGATGATCATGAGCATGTTCTGTGAGGGACTGATACTGGTTGTCCTGGAAGACCATACCAACTTTATCTACGATCAGCGCTTTCTGTTCCAGAGAAGAAGCGGAGTCGATGGCGTTTGTGACCATTTCCATGACTTCAGATACACTGTAAACAGGAGGCAGTGCACCCATCAAAGTCTGCATTGCAATCTTTCTGGTCTGTACAGGCAATGTTTCCAGAGAGCTGCGTGTTTTCTGGATGAAATCAGCAAAGAGTGCTTTCTTTTCTTCTTCTGTAGCCACAGGCAGATCTTCCGGCAGATGGAACTGGAATAATTCATCATTAAGATCACCAAAGAAGCATTCACGGATAAAGTCTTCCATCATAAGGATTTTCTGAGTGTCTTCTGTGAAGTTAGCAAATGTATCCACTTTTTGCAGCAGTTCGTATTCTTCTTTGCCAATGGTATTTGCTTTGTCGATGACAGGTTCTACAGCCTGTTCCAACTGTTCGTTCAGTGTATCCAGATAAGCTTCCCGTTCTGTTGCATCCAGTTCACCTGTTAAAAATTCGCAAACTGTATGGTACAGGTCGCTGTATGTAGCATTCTGTTCTGTCAGGTCTGTGAAGCTGTAAGTGAGATAGAACAGCAGGATCAGGGAGTTTAGGTCATGAAGGATACAGGAGAAGTATTCTTCCACATCCTGTAGACTTTCCAAAACTACCTTCAAATCTTCGTAAAGATTGCTCAGTTCTTCATCTTCCATTTTATGAGGCAGGAGCATGCGTTTTTCGCCCAGCCATGTGGCAACTTCGCCGAAGTATTTGCCATACAGAGGATTTGTTTCCGGGCAGCAGAAGCCTTCAAAAGCACGAAGGGATTTTTCGATGAATTCCTTGCTTTCGCCGGCAAAGGCTGCTTCCAGACTCTGTGTGATGGTGTCGTAATATTTATCCCGTGCCATGTGCAAAGGCAGGCATTTCAAAATCTGACCCATGTAGTTCTTCTGTTCCAGCAGGTTGTTACCGCTTTCCATGAAAGCATGGCAGTCTGCAAAGAACAAAGACCAGTCGATTTTTTCTACTTCGATGCCTTCTTCTTTGTACTTGCGCAGAGCAACCTGATCACTGACCAGTGTGGAGTAAAGATTCCACTGGGAGAAATAGCTGTAGACTGTTTCGTAAATAGATAACAGTTCTTCTTTTTTTGCCATGCAGGCTTCCAAAGCAGCTGTACGATCTTCCTGTTCACCATCCAGAATATCTTCCAGAGACAGAAGGTAAGAACGGATGTCTTTTTTGATAGCCAGCAAATCTTCATGTATGGTGTAAGGCAAAGGCGCATCGCCTTTTTCCACATCTTCCATGGCGCTCATGAGCATCAGCAGCAAACTGCCGACTGCCTGTTCATAAATATAATCTGCGGAAAGTTGTTTGATTTTTTCTTCCAAAGCTGTTGTCTGCAAAGGGCAGGACTCCTTTCTTTTCATATCGCATTTCATTATAAAGGAAACCGATTAAGAGTACAAGTCTGCATTTCCAAAGAATGGGCAGAAAAAAGACAATCCTTTGGTTCTATTCCTGATTTTCCCTCCATAAATTGTATTGTATGGATACGATTTTACAGGAGGGAAGAAAATGGGAGCTTATGACATTTATCGCGATATTGCGGAAAGAACCAATGGAGACATTTATATTGGCGTGGTTGGACCTGTCCGTACAGGAAAATCCACATTTATCAAGCGTTTTATGGATTTGCTGGTGCTGCCTAATATCGAAAACAATTATATTCGGGAACGGGCGAAGGATGAACTGCCCCAATCTGCTTCCGGCAGAACCATCATGACAACAGAGCCGAAATTTGTGCCCAATGAAGCTGTGGAAATTTCTTTGGGAGAAAATACCGATTTTCGGGTGCGGATGATCGACTGCGTAGGATATCTGGTACCGGAAGCAGAAGGACACATGGATGGTGAAATGCCTCGTATGGTACATACACCTTGGTCTGAGGAGCCTATGCCATTTGTGGAAGCAGCAGAGGCAGGGACGAAAAAAGTGATCACCGATCATTCTACTGTAGGTATTGTGGTGACTACAGACGGCAGTGTGACAGAGCTGGATCGGGAAAATTATCTGGAAGCGGAAGCTCGCGTCATCAAAGAATTGCAGGAAATGGGAAAACCCTTTGTGGTACTGCTGAATACCGCCATGCCCTATGGAGAAGAAACGAGAAACCTGCGAAAAGAAATGGAAGAACAGTATGGTGTGCCTGTACTGGCGGTGAATGTTGCGCAATTGAAAGCAGAGGACATCCGCAATATTCTGGAAAAAATTCTTTATCGTTTCCCCTTGAAGGAACTGCGCTTTTATTGTCCCGGATGGGTAGAAACTTTAGAAGATGACCATTGGCTGAAACAGGAAATGATTGAAGCCCTGAAAAAACTCATGGCGCAGACAGATCGGCTGGAAGATGTGGAACCGGCATTGGCAGGGTTGTCTGAGGCAGAGCATTTAAAAAATGCCCACACAGACCACATGCTGCCGGGAGAAGGCGCAGCAGATATTGGACTGAATTTTTGTGATGGACTGTTTTATGAAATCCTCAGTGAAACGGTGGATCTGCCCATTGAAAATGATTATTCACTGGTGGAAACCATCAAACTTCTTTCTCAGGTAAAAAAGGAATATGATAAGATTTCCGGCGCTCTGGGAGATGTGCGGCGGAAAGGCTATGGTGTGGTAACACCGGCATTTGAGGAAATCACACTGGAAAAACCGGAAGTATTCAAACAGGGCAATCGCTATGGCATCAAGCTTCGAGCCAAAGGGGAATCCATCCACATGATCAAAGCAGATGTGGAAACAGAAGTTTCTCCCATCATCGGCAATGAGGAACAATCCCATGAATTCATTGATAAACTCATTGCAGATTATGAATCAGAACCGGAAAAAATTTGGGATTTGAATATCTTTGGGAGGACATTAAGTGCTATGGTCAACGATGGTATGCAGAATAAAATCTATCGTATGCCGGAAGATGCCCAGATGAAACTACAGGAAACCCTGCAAAAGATTGTCAATGAAGGCAGTGGTGGATTGATTTGCATCATCTTATAAAAACAAAAGATTCCGACAATATGTCGGAATCTTTCGTTTTTATAATTATATAGGAGAATAAGAGGGATTAGTGTAAGCCTAAAGCCATCTGCATCCCCAGACTTACCAGAGAGATACAGATCCAGCAGCACAGACCCATGAAAATAGGTTTTCCGCCGGATTTTACCAGTTTCACAATGTCAGTATTGAAACCGATAGCCATCATTGCCATGACGATAAAGAATTTAGATAATGTTTTCAAGGGATTGAAAAGGCTGCTGTCAATACCGCTCATGGTGCACAGAGTGGTGATGATGGAGGCAAGGACGAAAAAGAGAATGAAGAAGGGGAAGATCTTTTTCAATTCATAAGAACCGCCATAAGCCTCTGTTTTTTTGCTTCTTGCTTTATATACTGCCAAGAACAGTGTAATAGGAATGATTGCCAGTGTACGAGTCAGTTTTACAATGGTTGCAATTTCCAGTGTGTTTGCGCCGGGGTGCATCCCATCCCATGCAGCAGCTGCTGCAGTTACGGAAGATGTATCATTGACAGCAGTTCCGGCAAACAGTCCAAAGCCTTCGTTTGTCAGACCCAGTGCGCCGCCCAGAGAAGGGAAGATCAGGGCTGCCAGTACATTGAACAGGAAGATAACGGAAATTGCCTGAGCGATTTCTTCGTCGTTGGCATCAATGACAGGGGCAGTTGCCGCAATGGCAGAACCACCGCAGATGGAGGAACCAACGCCAATCAGGATAGAGCTGTTTTCGTCCATATGCATCAAGCGATGCAGGATATAAGATACGATCAGAGATGTAGCAATGGTGGAAACGATGATGGGCAAAGAAGTTGCACCAACCATTGCGATCTCAGACAGATTCAGTCCGAACCCAAGGAGAATAACTGCGTATTGCAGAATTTTTTTGGATGTGTATTGAATCCCTTTCTGAAAGACACCTTTCTGCCGGAAGATCTGCGTAAGGATCATCCCAAGGACGATGGCAAAAACGGGAGCACCTATTACAGGAAACTTATGCCCTAGCCACCAGCATGGCAGTGAAAGCAGAAAACATAACAGTACGCCGGGGATTTTTTCTTTTACTTGTAACATAATCGCAACTCCTTTAATTTATTTTAGAAAAATCAACCAATCTTTTGTTAAATTTAGTATAACATGGAATTACGATAATGAAAAATTATTAATAATTATTTAACAATAATTTTAATTTATTGATAAAACAAAAAAAGGCATTTATATGAAATGCCTTTTTTTCAAAAACATAAAAGATTTTACCAAATAGTTTTAACAGGGATTTTACATGCAGGTACGATAGATGTTACGAAGTTCATCCAGCAGCTGTTTTTGGCTGAAATCTTCTCGACATACCAGATTGATTTCCCGGAAGGTCTGGAAATTTACGATGGGAATAACCTTCAATCGGCCGCTGCGTTCTTCTGAAATGCAGGTAGAATGGGCAATGACGGAAACCCCTAGATTGGATTGCACCAGATCTTTAATGGTAGAAACACTGTCAATTTCTAAAATGACATGGAAATTTTGCAGACTTTCCCCACAGCCTTCCAGATAGGTTTCAAACATATGACGAGTGCCGGCACCTCTGGGACGGACAATGAGCCGTTCTTTTTTCACTTCTTCCAGAGAAACGTCTTTTCGGTCTGCAAAGGGATGGTCTGGAGACACGATGAGACAAAGATAATCTGTATCCAAAAGAATGGAAGTCAGCCCTTTGTCAGGAATATGTCCCTCTACAATGGCTATATCTACTTCGTAAGCCTTTAGTTTGTTGGTGATATTTCGGATGGTGTCCGTCAATATGGTGATTTTGGTATCAGGATATTGGTTGCAATAAGTGGCAATGACACGAGGTACGATGTTTTCCTCCGCAGAAGGGGTAATGCCAATGACAAAACGATTCACACCGTTGCGGTATGCCTCAAAATCATTGAGCAGATTGGAATAAAGGGCTTTTTCCCGACGGGCATATTTTTCCAGAATTTTACCCTCCGGTGTGAGCACCATGCCTTTTGTGCCCTTCAAAAAGATTTTGATGCCGTATTCCTGTTCCAATCCACGGATGTGCTGGCTTACTGCCGGCTGCGTCAAAGAAAGCATCTGTGCTGCTTTTGTATAACTTTGGGCTTCGATCAGCGTTAAAAGTGTAGTTAGTTTTGCGTCGATCATGAATTTCACCCCTTTCAAAAATTATCACAAAATCTTATATTATCACAAAAGAATATAATTTGATTTTATCATGAAAAACTGATATAATCAATACAATAAAGTGCAGAACTTTGAAACGGGGTGAGAATATGCTCTGGGAATATATTTCTTTTGCAATTGGAAGGGAAATGGAATTTGTATTGCGTCTTGTGATCTCCTGTATCTGCGGCGGTGTGATTGGTTTAGAACGCAGTCGCAGGAGAAAAGAAGCGGGAATCCGGACGCATATTTTGGTAGCGTTAGGGGCTTCCATGATGATGATTGTATCAAAATACGCCTTTTTTGATGTATTGGCATATCGGGATATTACTGTAGACGCATCCAGAATTGCTGCAAATGTTATAACCGGAATTTCCTTCTTGGGGGCAGGGGTGATATTTGTTCGTGGTGTATCTATCCGGGGATTGACCACAGCCGCAGGTATTTGGACTACAGCAGGGGCAGGGCTTGCCATTGGCGGTGGGTTGTATGTTGTAGGGGTTGCTACAACGATTCTGGTGCTTGCCATTCAGGTCATCATGCATAATGTGCTGAAAAAGTGGGATGGTCCTGTTTATGAAACCATTTCTGTCACATTTCATGGGGAACTGGCAGATGGTCTGGATTTGATTAAACAGGAGCTTGCCATCCGAAAAATTATGATTCATAATATCCGTATGGAAAAACAGGATGATGAGACCATCACTGTGACCCTTCAGGTCAGTCGGGATAATGATGCAAACTGCGCAGAATTGGCAGAAATGTTGTCCAAGAATCCACAGGTAAAAGGTTTTAGTTTATAATGAAAAACAGATTTACACTTGGAAAGCATTGTTTTTTGATTTCATAGTGGAAGTGTGATGAGTATCTAAAAATAAGAAAGCTGAAATCCTCAATATAAAAAGGATTTCAGCTTTCTTTGTTTTCTTATAAAGAAGTCCTGAAAAAAATATTGTTTTATCTTTAGGAGAGACCAGCGGTCATTACATTTTCTGCAAAGGAATTGTCTACGAAATTTTCAAAAGGCACTCTGTTTTCCAGTTCGCCGCCCTGTTCCATAATATCCTGCAAGCGTTCATAGCTTTCTTCGGAGAAAGTAGGGTCTGTTTTCCAAGTATCCTGTGCCTGATACCGTTCCAGAATGGATGTGAGTGTTTCCAGATCGGAATCGGGGAACTGGGGCAGGATGACTTCTGCGATTTCTGCCGCTGTGTGAGTGTCTACCCACTGCTGACCACGGTAGATGGCACGGATAAAGGCTTCGATGATCTCTGGATTTTCCTGCATATAGGCGTCGTTTGCCATGTAAACCGTATAAGGAATTTCGCCGCAGGCAGCACCAAGAGAGGCAACGATGTGCCCGGCACCGCTGTTTTGCAGAGCGGTTGCGGTAGGTTCAAATTCGACGGTGTAGTCGCCAATACCACCAGTAAATGCACCAGCAGTGGAAGTAAAGTCAATGTTATTGACGATTTCCACATCGGTGAAAGGTTCCATGCCGTTTTGCCGCAGTACATATTCCAGCACCAGCTCCGGCATGCCGCCTAATCTGCCGCCAATGACAGCGCTTCCTTCCAGATCAGTCCACTGGAAGTCTGGAGAAGGTGTGCGAGATACCAGGAAGTTTCCGGCTTTTTGTGTTAGCTGGGCAAAGGCTTTTGGATAGGCTTCTTTGCCTTCGTTGTAAACATAGAGTCCGGCTTCGGTACCCAAGAGGGCAATGTCTGCCGAATCGGAAAGGAGAGCAGTCATGGATTTGTCTGCGCCGTTGCCAACGGAAACAGTTACATCCAGCCCTTCCTCTTCAAAAAAGCCAAGTTCCTGCGCCACATACTGGGGCGCATAAAATACGGAATGTACCACTTCATTGAGCCGAACAGGTGTTAAGTCCGCAGATGCTTCCTGCTGACTGCACCCGACGGTACAGCATACAGTCAGTGCAGCCGCTGTTAGGATTGCCATTTGTTTTTTCATGTTTTTCCCCCTGAAACATTCTGTTTTTATAGCTTATGCCCCAGAGAGAAAAATGTAAGTTGTCTTTTGTTCTTTTTTTGTAAAAATTTTTTTCGGAGTTTGTCATACTTTTCTTTGTGTTTTGGTGTATAATAAATTTTACTATGGAGGTTTCTGGGCATTTTCCGGAAATCCGAAGAAATAAGGAGGTCAACATGGCTGAAAAGATCATGCTCATTGACGGCAACAGTATCATAAACCGCGCGTTTTACGGAGTTCCTTTGCTGACAAACGCAGAAGGACGCTATACCAATGCGGTTTATGGTTTTTTCAATATTTTATTTAAATTGTTAGATGAAGACCAGCCGGATTATCTGGCGGTGGCATTTGATATGCACGCCCCCACATTCCGGCATAAGACTTTTGACGGATATAAGGGCACCCGAAAGGGGATGCCCGAGGAACTGCGGGAGCAGATGCCTTTGCTGAAAGAAGTCCTTACTGCTATGCAGATTCCCATTTACCAACAGGAGGGCTACGAAGCTGATGACATTCTGGGCAGCCTTTCTAAGAAGGCAGAGGATGCAGGGCTGATTCCTGTGGTGGTTTCTGGTGACAGAGACTTATTGCAGATTGCTGGCGAAACTTTGAAAGTGCGGATTCCCAAAACCAAAGGCGGACGCACAGAAATTGAAGATTATTATGCCAAAGACGTTATAGAAAAATATGGCGTGACACCGCTGGAATTTATCGACGTAAAAGCCCTTATGGGGGATACTTCCGACAATATCCCCGGTGTGCCCAGCATTGGTGAAAAAACTGCTGTGAAGATTATCCAGCAGTACCATGACATTGAAAACGCCATTGCTCATGCGGCAGAAATCAAGCCCAAAAAGGCTTCGGAAAATCTGACAGAGTTTCAGGAACAGGCAAGACTGAGCAAGTTCTTGGCGACCATCATCCGTGATATGCCTTTGGAACTGGATCTTTCCAAAATGACAACGGCGGATATTTTTACACCAGAAGCTTATGAACTGATTAAGCGTCTGGAATTCAAAAGCATGTTTTCCCGTTTTGAACAGAAAACAACTCAGACAGAAGCAGTGGAAACAGCTTTTGCCCATATCACAACAGCGGCAGAAGTGAAAAACTTCTTTGAAAATCTGGAACAGAAAGAAACAGCCTATATTCTGCTGGTAGACGATGGCGCATGGAAAGGTATGTCTGTTTGTCAGGAAGCAGGAGAAGGTGTTTTTCTGGAAATCACAGAAGAATTGCCTCCCCAGGCTTTGGCAGACTGCGCCAAAGATTTCTTTACTACAAAGGATATTGTGAAAATCGGTCACGATGTAAAACGGGATATTCATACGGTAGCACCTTTTGGTGTGGATGAAATTCACGCTTCTTTCGATACAGCCTTGGCGGCTTATTTGCTGAATCCCACAGGCAATTCCTATGAATATGACGATCTGGCAAGGGACTTTCTGGAGGAAGTCTATCCCTCCGCAGAAGAAGTGCTGGGCAAAGGCAGAAGCAAACAGCCTTTGGAAAGCCTGCCGGAAGGAGAACGTGTTGCTTTTGCCGCAAGACAGGCAGAAGTTGCTTTCCGCAGCAAACAGATTATGGTGGAAAAAATCAAAGAAAATGAACAGGAAGAACTGTTTTATGAAGTAGAAATGCCCCTGTTGTATGTGCTGGCGGATATGGAACGCTGGGGCATGAAGGTAGACCGTCAGGCGCTTTTGGCTTATCAGAAACAGCTGGGTGAAAGCATTGAAACCATCACAAAGGAAATTTATGAACTCTCCGGCGAAGAATTCAATTTGAATTCTCCCAAACAGCTGGGTGTGATTCTTTTTGAAAAAATGGGTCTGAAAGGCGGCAAAAAGACAAAAACTGGTTATTCCACGGCAGCGGATGTACTGGAAAAACTGAAAAATGATGCGCCGATTGTGGAAAAAATACTCTATTACAGACAGCTGGCAAAGCTGAAAAGCACTTATGCCGATGGTTTGCTGGCAGTGATGGACGATAAGACAGATAAAATTTATTCTACATTTAATCAGACCATTACAGCCACAGGACGTATCAGTTCTACAGAACCAAATCTGCAAAACATTCCTGTCCGTCTGGAATTGGGACGGGAACTGCGTCGGGTATTTGTGCCCACTTCTAAGGAATTCTGCTTCTTAGATGCGGACTATTCCCAGATTGAACTGCGTGTACTGGCACATATTGCAGGGGATGAAACCTTGATTGATGCTTTCCGTCATCAGCAGGATATTCACCGTCTGACAGCTTCGCAGGTGTTCCATGTGCCTTTTGAAGAGGTAACACCATTGCAGAGAAGCAACGCGAAGGCAGTAAACTTTGGTATCGTTTACGGTATCGGTTCTTTCAGCCTGAGTCAGGATTTGGGTATCACCCGAAAAGAAGCGGAACAGTATATTGCGGCATACTTTACTAAATATCCGAAAATCAAGGAATATCAGGAACGAATGATCAAAGAAGCCACAGAACAGGGATATGTTTCTACCATCTTCCATCGCAGACGTGCCATGCCCGAATTGCAGAGCGGCAACTTTGTCCAGCGTTCCTTTGGGGAAAGAGTGGCAATGAATATGCCTATTCAGGGCAGCGCTGCCGATATTATCAAAATTGCTATGGTGAAAGTTCATCGTGCCTTAAAAGAAGGGGGATTCCGTTCTCGTCTGATTTTGCAGGTGCATGACGAATTGCTCATCGAAACAGCGCTGGAAGAAAAAGAAGCTGTGGCAAAAATTCTGAAAGAAAATATGGAACAGGCAGTGGCTTTGGCTGTGCCTTTGGACGTGGATGTCCATGAAGGACAGAACTGGCTGGATGCCAAATAAAAAAGAGGGATAGAAATGAAAGTCATTGGATTGACTGGCGGTACTGGCAGCGGCAAAAGCGTTGTCAGCCGCTATTTGAAAGAAATGGGTGCTGTTATTGTAGATGCGGATTTGGTGAGCCGCCAGATTGTTGAGGTAGGCAAGCCTGCATACAAGGAAATTGTGGCGTATTTCGGCAAAGATATTTTGCAGGAAGATGGGACTATTTTCCGTAAGAAGCTGGGAGAGATCGTTTTTCATGATGAAGAAAAACTGGCGTTTCTCAACCGCTGCACCCATACATATATTGTGGCAGAAATGAAAGCTCAGATTGAACAGGCAAAGGCAGAAGGGACTGCTTCCTGCGTTGTGTTGGATGCGCCTTTGCTCTTTGAAGTGGGACTGGAAAAATTCTGTGATTCTGTTTGGGTGGTTTATGCCGATGCGGAAGTTCGTGCCCAAAGAGTTATGGCAAGAGATGGTGTCAGTCATGAACTTGCCATGGCGCGCATTGCCAACCAGAAATCTTGGGAGGAATACAAAGCATTGTCCGATGTTGTTTTGGATAACAGCGGTGATCTTGCCCATTTGCAGGAGCAGCTTGCTCTGGCATGGAAAACATTACAATAAAAACAGGTGAAGGAAACATGATTCGATTTTTCAAAAAATTGCTGTCACTGGCATTTTTTCTTTGTGTTGTGGCAGCAATCGGATATTTTATTGTGGTTCCCCGGCTTGTGCCGTTGGAATACGAGGAATATGTAGAAAAATACGCATCACAGTATCAGGTAGAACCTTCTTTGGTGTATGCTGTGATTTTCTGTGAAAGCGGTTATGACCCTCAAGCGGTATCTCATGCGGGCAGTAAGGGTCTTATGCAGATCAGTGATGATACAGCTGTCTGGGCAGCCCAGCAGATTGACGGTATGGATGCAGAGAACCTGAATGTGATGGACCCGGACGAAAATATCCAGATTGGTTGTTGGTATCTGCATTGGCTCCACGATAAATTTAACGGGAATACCCAAACTTGTTTGGCGGCATATAATGCCGGGCACAATAAAGTTGCCCAGTGGCTGGCAGATGAGGAAAAAAGTGCAGATGGTCTGACGCTGGAGGAAATCCCCTATGCGGAAACAGATCAGTATGTAAAAAAAGTAACGCTGATGCAGATTGTGTACCAGTGGCGCTACGGTGTGTAAGGAGGAAAATGGCATGAAAAAGAGAATATGGGCTTTGGCATTGACGGCTGTTTTCCTTTTGGCAGCCTGTGGCAATGGAGAAAGCACAACGGGAGAATTTTCTGTTACTGCTGGGGAAGATGCCCAGACAACAGTCACAAGTGGTCTGACACTGTCCATGCGTGTGCCGGAAACATTGAATCCCTTGCGGAATCGGGATGAATCTGTTGACCGTATTTTGAAGTTGCTGTTTTTGCCATTTATCGGTCAGGGAGAAAATGGAAAGGCTGAAGGCGGCGTTGCAGAAAGCTGGACACTGTCCGCAGATGGCATGAGTCTGGCAGTTTCTTTGAAGCAAAATATCAAATGGACAGATGGTACCAGTCTGACAGCTGATGATGTGGTATTTTCCTACGATACCATAGCAGGATCAGAAGAAGATGCGGTTTATAAAAATGTTACCAATTATGTGGCTTCCTGTACCAAAACAGGCACCTATAGTGTGAACGTAAATTTCAGAGAGCCCTTCAGTAATAATATTTCCGCATTGTATTTTCCTATCATTCCAGCTTCCCATTATCAGGGACAAACGGAAATGGACAGTGAAGCCAATATGAATCCTGTGGGGAATGGGCCTTATCGTATGGAAAGCTATACTATGGCCTCCTCCATGGTTTTGGTGCCCAATGAAAGTTACAGCGGCACTGTACCCAATATCTCCAGTATTACAGTGAAGATTACTGGAAGTGCAGATACAGATGACTATTCTTTCAGTCAGGGTATTCTGGATACAATGGTAACGGATTCTACGTCAGCCGGCAGATATCTGGCAGCTGATGATAAAATGAAAGGAACTGCCTTTGATTCGGGCGTATATGATTTTATTGGCTTTAATTTTGGCAGTGAGTTATTTCAGGATAAAAACCTGCGGCAGTCAGTGGCCTATGTGGTGCCAAAAGATTATATTTATGAAAGTGTGTATCTGAAATACGCAGAAATGAGCAATACGCCTGTCAGTCCGGCATCTTGGCTCTATGAGGAAAATGTGGCACCATATAATTATGATGCATCCATGGCAGCTACACTGCTCAAAAATGCAGGCTGGGCAGATTCAAACAACGACGGTGTTCTGGAAAAAGAAAATGAAAATGGCACCAAACAGGAACTGCGCATTACTATGCTGGTGAATAAAGAAAATACAGCACGAAATCAGATTGCCAGCCGTATGGAAGAAGAATTGGAAGCCATTGGCTTTGAAGTGACCATTGATGCCCAGCCTTATGATGTTTATAGTGAAAAATTTGCATCTGGTGATTTTGATCTGGTGGTAGGCGGCTGGAAAATGTCTGAAGTGTTGAATTTGGCGCCGTTTTTTGCGACAGGCGGCGATTATAATTATATTGGTTATTCCAACGAAGAAGTGGACCAGCTGATCCAGACAGCCAATAGTGCCGTTGGAGAAGGTCAAACATTGCTGGCATACAGCAATTTACAGAAAAAATTGGCAGAAGAACTGCCTTATGTGAGCATTGCCTACAGACAGGATGTTTTGCTGACATCTTCTTCTGTTGGCGGAGAGATTCATCCTACACGAATCAATGTGTTTGATGGCATCGAATATTGGACATTGCAGCAATGAGGAAAGTAACAGGGGTGTGAGAGCATGTCGGAATTCCGGAGAAATCCTTTTACAGGAGAATGGACCCTTTATGCAGAAAACAGAAAAAACAGACCTTATGAATTCACTTGGTCGAAGCCGGAGAGAAAAAGTGGTGAAAAATGTCCTTTTTGCAGAGGACACGAGGGCTGGACAACGCCTGCTGTTTATCAGGATGGAGCTGACGGTGTCTGGAGTATTCGTGTGTTTCCTAATATGTATCCGGCGGTCAGCGCCAGCAGTTTTTACAGCGAAAGAGAATCTTTTTATGAGCAGACCATTGGAACAGGGCGTCATGAAGTGTTGGTGGATACTCCCATACATGGAGAAACCATTGACGAATTTTCACTGAACCACATGCAGGAGGTTTTGATGGTGCTGCGTATGCGGTATATGAGTATACGAGCAGAAGAAAATACGGAGTATGTCCAGATATTCAAAAACTGCGGTGCAGAAGCTGGCATGAGCATCCAGCATTCTCATTGGCAGTTGGTTGGTGTTCCCATTGTACCGGAACGTATCCGCAAAATGATGGACTTAGGTATCAGTAAAAGCTGTCGTTTCTGCGAAATGCTGCTCCACGAGCAGGAACAGAAGAAACGTATCGCTTATGAAAATGGGACATTCCTTGCCGTTACACCTTATGCGTCGCGTTATCCTTATGAAGTTTGGGTGCTGCCAAAGGTGCATCGAAAATCTTTTGGGGAATTGACAGCGGAAGAAATGTCAGATCTGGCGGAAATGCTGCATGTTCTGCTGCCAAAGGTGGCGAAGCTGCGGCAGGATGTGGGGTATAATCTTTGCTTGATGGATAGCCCCAAATTTGGAGATTTCCATTGGCATTTGCAGATTTTGCCTCGTATTGGCGGATTTGCAGGATTTGAAAATGCTACCGATTGTTTCATCAATACGGTTCGACCGGAAGATGCGGCGGCGTATTATCGGGGCGATGAGGAAGAAACGGAAACATAATTTTGAAACTTACTTATTAAACAGGGATAGATTTTGTCATAAAAATCTATCCCTGTTTTTTCTGCAAAAAATTTCTTTTCAGAATCCATTTTTTTCGTTATAATCGAACTGCAAAGAGAGGGGGACTTATTTTGAAAAAATATGCTTTTATTTTTGATATGGACGGTGTGCTGATTGACAGCCAGCCTGTCCATTATGACGCAGACTTGGAAACTCTGGCGCATTTTGGTGTGCAGCTGACACGGGCAGATGTGGAGTCTTTTGCAGGTACCACAAACCCTGTGCGTTTTCCTATGTATCAGGAAGCCTTTCAGGTACAGGCAACGCCGGAAGAAATGATGGCTTACAGAGAAGTTGTTGTGCGCCGGATGTTTGTGGAAAGCAATGCCCATGCCATCAAAGGCACAAAAGAATTGCTGGAAAACATTCACGCGGCAGGATATCCTGTTGCACTGGCGTCTTCCACTGATCCAGATCTGATTCGCTGGATACTGGAAACCATTGGATTGCTGCCATATTTCGACAAAATCGTCAGCGGTGAAGAAGTACCTAGAAGTAAGCCGGAGCCGGATGTTTTTCTGGAGGCTGCAAAACAGTTAGGCGCGAAACCGGAAAATTGTTTTGTCATCGAAGATTCTACCAATGGCATTCGTGCTGGTAAAGCCGCAGGCATGTGGGTGCTGGCATATAAAAATCCTACCAGTGGGGAGCAAGATCTTTCTCTGGCAGACAAAGTGACAGACGATTTTACAAAAGTGAATGTGGATACATTTCCTGTAAAAGAGGAGGAAAAGGCATGAAAATAGAACAGGCGGCTTTGTTTGGCGCTGGCTCCGTTGGTGGCAGCCTGCTGTGCAGACAGAGAGAAAATCTGGATAGCATCAAAGTCATTGTCCATGGTGTCAGACGGGAGCGCATGGAAAAAGAAGGGCTGCTCACTCGTGGAGAAACATTCTTTCCGCAAATTTGGGAAAAAGGTACCTATCCTGATCTGCTTATGGTAGGATTGAAAAATACTCAACTGAAAGCATCCATTGAAGAATTACGTGATTATGTTGGGCCACAGACAATTTTGATGCCTTTGATGAATGGCATTTCCGCTTCGGAAGAACTGCGAGAAGCCTTTCCGGAAAATACAGTTTTGACTGCGGTGGTTTATGTGGATGCCAGAAAAATCGGTAATGAATTGTTCTGCGGAGAAACATTCCTCATCCAGATTGGAGATGCAGAAGAAGCTGTATTGGATGCAGTGAAAGAAGCGTTGCTTTCTTGGGGAATTTCCTGCCAGATCTGTGCAGACATCACCAGACGCCAGTGGCGGAAATGGATGATCAATGTAGGCACCAATCAGGTTTCTGCTGTTTTAGGCGCCACTTATGGTGATTTTCAGCAGAAAGAACCTGTGATGAAAATGGCGCTGGCTGCCATGTCTGAAGTGGTTGCTGTTGCAGAAGCGGCTGGTGTAGATCTTCATCCAGAAGATGTGACTGCGGCAGGGGAAAGCGTATATAAATGGAGTCCGGCAGGAAAATGCTCTATGTTGCAGGATGTGGAAGCCAAACGTCTGACAGAAGTGGCATCTTTCTCTGGAAAACTCATGGAACTTGCCAAAAAATATCAGGTACCTACACCTATCAATGAAACTTTATATGCTTTGATTCGTGCGAAAGAAGCCATGTATTCTTAAAGAAAAAAGTCTTTCTTCATTGTTGGAGAAAGACTTTTTTTATGGAAATTGTAGGTAGTTCTTTTTGTTTTGCTTTTCATAGGGTATAATCGGAGGAAGAACAGGAGGAACTATAGATGGATTTACGAGAACGACTGAAAACATACGGAGCAGGAAATGCTTATCCCTTTCATATGCCGGGGCACAAACGCCAGAAACCACAAGGCAGCCTGTTTCCTTACGAAATAGATATAACAGAAATTGATGGGTTTGATAATCTTCATCATGCCGAAGGTGTTCTGGCAGAAGCCATGGAACGAGCGGCAAAACTTTGGAACAGCAGAAAAAGTTATTTTCTGGTGAATGGCAGCAGTGCAGGACTTCTGGCAGGGATTCGGGCTTTGACGAAACGAGGGGACAAGGTGCTTCTGGCAAGAGGCTGCCACCGAGCGGTGTATCATGCCATAGAATTGAGTGGTCTGCATCCTGTTTATATGCAGGCAGAATGGGTGGAAGAAATGCAGATTTCCGGCAGTATCCAGCCGGAAACTGTGGAAAAGCATTTGCAGGAGAACCCGGAATGCAAATTGGTGATTCTTACAAGCCCTACCTACGAAGGTGTAGTTAGTGACATTGCTGCCATTGCAAAAATTGTACATCGGTATGGTGCGTATCTATTGGTGGATGAAGCCCATGGTGCGCATTTGGGTTTCAGCGAAGGATTTCCAGATACGGCAGTCCGTTTAGGTGCTGATGTGGTAGTGCAGAGCCTCCATAAAACCTTGCCTTGTCCCACTCAGACGGCAATTCTCCATGTCTGTACAGAACAGGTGGATGTGACAGAAGTGAGTAGACAGCTTTCTGTTTTCCAGACCAGCAGCCCATCTTATGTGTTTATGGCAGAAATAGATGGATGTATTTCTTTATTGGAACGAGAGAGAAAAAGCTTATTCGCGACTTATGAAAAAAGGCTGGCATCTTTTTATGAAAAAATGGAGAAACTGAAATACATCAGACTGTGTCAGCCGGAAGTTTCTTCCCTTGTATTTGGCCATGATCGGGGAAAACTCCTCTTTTTTACAGGAAACTGCAATTTATCTGGGGTAGAGTTGGCAGATCTTCTGAGAGAAAAATATGAATTGGAGATGGAAATGTCCTTATCTCTGCATACATTGGCAATGACCAGTATTTTCGACACAGACGAAGGGATGGAACGACTGGCAAAAGCCATTCTGGAAATAGACAAAGAAGTGATTCCGGCAAAACAGCCGCTGGCAAAAGGGCAGATGGTACTTCCACAGATGGTGTGCGGTATGGAAGAAGCTTTGCAGGGAAAAACGACAGAAGTAATGCTGGGTGACAGTCTTGGAAAAATTGCGGCTGATTTTCTTTGGGCGTATCCGCCGGGAATTCCCCTTGTTGCGCCGGGAGAACAGATTTCAGAAGATGTATTGGCACAGGCTTTTTATATGCAGAAAAACGGCGTCAATGTCCAGTGCGCATTTGCAAAAGACGGAAAGATTCGTGTGTGTTTTTGAGAATGATATGACATTTTTTGGTTCAAACTTGAAACACGACATTTTTTGTGATAAAATACGAATAGGTATGTCTTAAAGGAAAAGACGTCCGTAAAAGCAAAGGGGTGATATACATGAAACACATTCAGACATTGAATACCCGTGATCTGGCTGCAAGTGTAAAACACGGCGGCTGTGGCGAATGCCAGACATCCTGTCAGTCTGCTTGCAAAACATCTTGTGGTGTTGCAAACCAGCAGTGCGAAAACAAATAAGAAGCGACAGGATAAGTCGCTGCCCTTTTGGGCGGCGACTTTTTACGCATAATCCCGAAGATGGCTTCGGATCAAATAGTATATAAAATAGAAAGAGGATTTTTATGATTCATCAGTACAAGTTAAATGGTTACAACATCGTGCTGGACGTTTACAGCGGTTCTGTACATGTTGTGGATGATGTGGCATACGACATCATCGGTATGTATGAAGGACATACAAAAGAAGAAATCGCAAAGGCAATTCTGGAAAAGTACGCAGATAATCCAGAAGTAACAGCCGAAGAAATCGCGGATATTCTGGAAGGAGTAGAAGAACTGAAGAAAACAGGAAAACTCTTCACAGAAGATCTGTATGCAGACATTGCTGCAAACTTCAAAATGAAAAACAACGACATCAAGGCACTGTGTCTCCATGTGGCACATACCTGCAACCTGACATGTGATTACTGTTTTGCAAGTCAGGGTAAATATCAGGGGGAACGTGCTCTCATGAGTTTTGAAGTGGGGAAACAGGCGCTGGATTTCCTCATTGCTAACTCTGGCAACAGAAGAAATCTGGAAGTGGACTTTTTCGGCGGCGAACCCCTCATGGACTGGGATGTGGTGAAACAGCTGGTAAATTATGCTCGCAGTGTGGAAAAGGAACACAACAAAAACTTCCGTTTCACTCTGACCACCAACGGTCTGCTGGTTGATGATGATGTCATCGAATTTGCAAACAAAGAAATGCATAACGTGGTACTGAGTCTGGACGGCAGAAAAGAAGTTCATGATAAACTGCGCCGTACTGTCGGCGGTCACGGCAGCTATGATGTGATTGTGCCCAAGTTCCAGAAGTTTGTTCAGAGTAGAAACAACACAGGCTACTATGTGCGTGGTACTTACACACATGATAACATTGATTTCACAAAAGATATTTTCCACATGGCTGACTTGGGCTTTACAGAACTGTCCATGGAACCTGTTGTTTGTGATCCCAAAGAACCTTACGCATTGACAGAAGCTGATTTGCCTGTACTGTTTGAACAGTATGAAATTCTGGCAAAAGATATGATCCGCAGAGAAAAAGAAGGCAAGCCCATTACTTTCTATCATTATATGATCGACCTGACAGGTGGCCCTTGTGTATACAAACGTGTAACTGGCTGTGGCAGCGGTACAGAATATATGGCAGTTACCCCTTGGGGCGAACTGTTCCCTTGTCACCAGTTCGTAGGTGACCCTGCTTATAGTCTGGGTGATATCTGGAAAGGTGTTACCCATCCCGAAGTGCAGGATAAATTCCGCAAATGCAATGCCTATGCGCGTCCCGATTGTAAAGATTGTTGGGCAAAACTGTACTGTTCCGGTGGTTGTGCAGCAAACGCTTACCATGCAACAGGGGACATTGCAGGCGTATATGAATATGGCTGTCAGCTGTTCCGCAAACGTATGGAATGTGCTATCATGATTCAGGTGGCAAAACAGGTACAGGAATAATTTTCTGAAATAGTAATATTGAGCTGGAAATTTTTGAGCAATCGAAAATTTCCAGCTTTTTTTACAGAAAAAACAGATTATATGTTCTGATATACAAAGTCAACAAAAAGAACATATGTTTTTATAATGCACTTGCACAAAAAAGAGGAGAATAGGGAAAGTACATTGAAGAGCATTTCAAAGTGTGATATAATCTGACAAAGTGATAAAGGAGGGATATGATGAAAAAAGGTTTTGGATTAATTATAATTGCGGCTTTATTGGTTTTTGTGCCGAATTGCACCAATGCAGATGGAGCCACGAAAGTTGAAATTAATGGGGAACGAGTGGCATATACAAAAGAAGCTGGTACACCGTTTGTAGACGATGCCGGAAGAACACAAGTTCCTTTCAGACAAACTATGGAAACATATGGTTGTACAGTTTCTTGGGATGGAACCGAACAGATGGCAATTGCCCAAAAAGATGGTATTACGGTAGAAGTACCCATTGGACAGCCCTATATTTATCGCAATGGGGAAAAAGTGGAAAATGATACTGCCGCTTTGATACAGGATGGCAGGACATATCTGCCCATTCGTGTGGTACTGGAAAGCTTTGGCGCCAAAGTGCAGTGGAATGGAGATACCAATACCGTTGTTGTAACTTCTGGCGGACAAGGGATTGAAAACGATGAGATTGAGATACATTTTCTGGATGTTGGTCAGGGGGATGCAGCTCTTATCAATGATGGAGAGTTCGAAATCCTCATTGACGCAGGTGTATCCGCAGAAGGAACAAAGGTGGTACAGTATCTTTCAGATTATGTAGATGGCGATCTGGATATGGTAGTTGCCAGCCATGAAGATGCTGACCATATTGGCGGTTTGCCTGCGGTGTTTGACGCTTATAACGTAGAAGAAGTGGTGGATAATGGCAGAACCAGCACGACAAAGACATATCAAACCTACTATAATAAAGTACAGTCAGAAGGTGCAGATTATGCTGTGGATACAGCGGCGCAGAATATTACACTGCCCAGTGGAGCGACACTGGAATTTATCCCCATTACTGCCGTTTATGACAATGCCAATGACAACAGCGTTGTAACGATGCTGACCTATGGCGATGTGGAAGTGCTGTTTACTGGAGATTTGTCCGCAGATGTGGCAGATGCCAATAATGGTCTGTTTTCTGATGTGGAAGTGCTGAAAGCAGGGCATCATGGCTCCAGAACTTCTGTCAGCAGTCAGTTCCTTCAGACAACAAAACCAGAATATGTAATCATTTCCGCAGGGCTGGATAATTCCTATGGACATCCCCATGAAGAAGCCCTTTCTGCTTATTTGAATATGGCGGATGTTTACGGCACATTCCGCTCCGGTGATATTGTCATGACAACCGACGGGAAAGAAATTTCTTTTGATACAGCAGAAAAGTTGACGCTTGCGGATGTTGGTGCAAAGTCTACAGGAACAACGCCTATACAGCAGCCAGCAGCGCAGCCGGAACAGCCCTCAAAGCCAACGACAGAAACAACAATAACTTATGTTGGAAATAAAAACTCCAAGGTGTTTCATCGTCAATCCTGTTCTTCTGTTTCGCAAATGAAGGACAGTAATAAAGTGTCTTTGAACAGTCGGGATGCAGCTATTTCACAGGGATATCGCCCTTGTGAAAATTGTCAGCCATAAAATATACAGAAAAAATAGGGGCATCTTCGTAAGAAAACAAAGAAAGCCAAAATCCTTATCATGACAAAGGATTTTGGCTTTCTT
>CABSIK010000022.1 GCA_902477755.1 uncultured Clostridia bacterium | reverse complement strand
CCTTAAGAAATCAAGGATAAGAAAAATCAGTGTTTTCTTAAGGGGAAGTTGCTTTTGCCCTGCTTTTTTAATTGCCTTTGCTGCTCAATGGATTGCTGCGTTCTTCCCAAAAGATGTTGTTGTCTGGTTCTGCTTTGCCGCTGTCACTGTAGTGGGCATTCTGGCGAATCTGGTATAAATCATTGCCGGAAACGGTGTCTTTGAGAGTTTTTTTTGACTGCTGATATTTCTTTTTTATCATTTTTCATCACCTCGTTCTATATTGTTTGCGATGGTTTCTTTTTTTATAAAGGAAAGTCTTTGGAATTTTTCAGCAAAAAAAGAACATAAAATGTTTAACCTTTGTTTATGTCATGTTCATATTTTGTTCAAAAAGGTGGAATATACTAATTACAACAGAGAAAAACAAAGAGAAAAAGTTTAGATATAACAGGAGGAATGAAAAATGTATAATCCAAATGAAGATAAAAGGGAAAATGAAAACAACATGGAACCAATCCATGGATACAGAGAAAATGAACGGGAAGAAAAAGCAGTCAACGAAAATGAATACACAGAAACTGCTTCTTATGAAAGTGAGTCAAGAGAAGCAGAAGAAAATATGACAGCAGAGGCGGTAACTGAACAGCCTCAACAGACATACCAAAGTGAAACACTGCGAGATTATACACCGGAAGATGCTCAGCCCACATACTTTGACGCAGAAGCGGAGGAAAAAACAGAAAGTAGAGAAAATGCAGAAAAAATCCATCAGGAATATGCAGAGGAAAAAACAGCAGAATATTCTGCTCATACAGCAGGCCCCAGAGAGGAACGCAGAAAACAGGAAAAAGCAAAAAATTGCTATGCAGAACATGTGAAAAAACATAGCAAAAAGAAAAACAGCGGATGGGCAAAACTCATTGCAGGCTGTCTCATCATTGGCTTGGCAGGCGGTGCAGGCATTGGTGCTGGTTATGGTGTGGTTGAGCAGCATTATGAAAATGCAGGCGGCAGCACAGTGACATCTTCTGGCACCATGAATGTGGAAAAAACAGCAACTGGAACTGGCATGTCCACCATTGATGTGGTGCGTGCAGTAAAACCTTCTGTTGTAAGTATCACTACGAAAATTGAAGGTGTAACTTCTTACTATGGTGCTTTCAGTGTGCCTTATGAAGGCGAAGGTGCCGGCAGTGGCGTCATCTTCTACTCTGATGATGAAAAAATTGCAATTGTGACAAATAACCACGTTATCGAAGATGCTACAGAAGTATATGCCACCATCAATGATACCACAAGCGTACAGGCGAAAGTTGTTGGTACAAAGAGCGATTCTGATCTGGCTGTACTGACTATCTCTTGGGATGATCTGAAGGCAGCAGGCATTGATGAAGTAACCGTGGCAACATTTGGTGATTCTGATAGTCTGGAAGTAGGCGAAAGCGTTATTGCCATCGGTAATGCCATGGGTCTGGGCCTTTCTGCAACAGATGGTATCGTCAGTGTGAAAAATCAGACCATTAGCGTAGATAATAACACATTGAATGTGATCCAGACCAGTGCAGCGATCAACAGCGGCAACAGCGGCGGTGCTCTGGTAAACAGCCGTGGCGAAGTCATCGGCATCAATACAGCGAAATATAATTCTTCTATGGCAGAAGGCATGGGCTATGCAATTCCCAGCAACGAAGTTATTTCTGTAGCGCAGGATCTGTTGGAAGACGGCACAGTGACTACACCTTATATCGGCATCATGGGCACAAGCATTACTTCTGAAAATGCTTCTTTGTATAAACTGCCTGTTGGTGCACTGATCGTTGAAGTGACAGAAGGCGGTCCTGCGGCCAAAGCAGGTATTCAGGCTGGAGACATCATTACAGAATTCAATGGAAAAACAGTTATGGATATGGAAACCTTGTCTGAATTGGTAAAAGAAACAGAAATTGGCCAGACTGTTTCTGTACATGTCATCCGCAATGGTGAAAAGGGCATGGATATGCAGCTGACTATTGCAGATAAAAATGCATAAAGCTTTGCAGGCTTTTAATATAGATAAAAGGGCAGATGATAAGGCATCTGCCCTTTGTGGTTTTGTGAAAAAATGACAGAATTTTTGTGAAATTTAAAGACAGAAAATGGGTACCGCCCTTTACCCGGGAGACAAAATGTATTATAATAAAACGATGCAGTAGAGTAAATAACAAAAAGGAGGATACCAATGCAAAAAGGCTCCTCGGGAAACAAAACCAGAAAAAAGAAAAAACGACCCAATGGACCGCCTCAGGGACGGCCCAAAAGGGATAATGTATATGAATTGAATCGTATCCGACAGAAACGGGAACACGAAAACCGATATTCCAAAAGGCCACAGTCTCAGCCAGCGCCGCGAGTGCATCAGAGACCTGTGCAGCCCAAAAAAGTGCAGCAAAGGGGGGCGCAGCCGCAAAGACCCTCTAAAGCAACGGTCAAACGCCGCAGAAATTATGCAGGGCGTGTCCTGCCGCTGTTCGTTTTTGGGGTTATTGCACTGTATTTGATGGCACAGCTTGTGATGATGGCAGTCAAAAAGCCGGAAACCAATGTGGAAACAGTGACTTATGGCACCATTGATACACCAGTGAGCAGACAGGGCATCATTGTCCGAGATGAATATGTGGTCAAGAGTGACCGTGCTGGAACACCGTTTTATGAGTATTCGGAAGGTGATTATGTCACAAAATCCTCTGTGGTTTGTCAGGTAAAAGATACTGCTTCTACAGATGTGCTGGAGAAAAAACTTCAGTCCATTGATAAGGATATTCTGGAAAGTCAGAAAAGCCGCAGTGATTTGTCTGCATTTGCGGAAGATATTGCACGCATTGAGAATAACATGGCAAATACAGTGGAAATGTTTGGCAGCAGATCTATGAAAACAGATGCTTCCTATTTATATTCCATGCGTACACAGCTTGACAGTTATATGATGCAGCGAAATGAAATCTGGCTGTCAGAAGATGTGGAAAGTCTTTCTCAGCTCAGTGAAGAACGCAGTTCTTATGAACAGCAGCTTTCTCAAAGTATGAGTTCCGTAACAGCACCGGAAAGCGGTGTTGTGGCATTCAGCTATGATGGTCTTGAGGAGACGCTGACGCCGGATGCTTTGGAAGAAATTACAGTCGGTCAGGTCAGCGGCAGTGAGAAAATGACTTATATTTCCAAAGTAAATAATGTGGAGGAGGGTGACCCTCTGTTCCGCATCATCAGAAGCAACCGCTGGTATATTGTATCAAACTTCCCGGCGAATGAAGTGTTGGATTGGGAAGTAGGCAAAACAAAGAAATTGAATCTGATCAATGAGGACAGCACAACATCCGTATCAGCAACTATTTATTCCATCACACCAGGTGAATCAGAAACAAAAGTGGTTTTCTCCTGCTTTACATATATGGATCAGTTTATGAACAGCCGCAGCATCTCTTTCAGTCTGGAAAGTGAAACTGTGGAAGGGCTGAAGATTCCAAATAACGCCATAGTAGAAAAATCTCTGTTGAAGATTCCGCTGGACTGTCTGACAGAAAGCGGAGGCAATCAGGGGGTACTGTTGGTAAATGGAGAGAACTCTAAGTTTATTGCAACGACCATCATCAGCAGTGATGATTCTTACGCATATCTGGCACAGTCAGACCAGACACTGAAGTTGGGGGATGTGATCCTGCAGGGCACTGGTGAGACAGCTGGACAATATACTGTTGCGGAAGTAGAGACTATGCCAGGGGTATATGTGGCAAACAGTTCCATGGCAAAATTTGTGCCCATTACGATTCTGGAGCAGAATCAGGAATATGCCATCGTAAGATCCAGCAGCAATTATGGTCTTCAGGTGTACGATACCATTGTATCTGATGCCAAGAATGTTACTGAAGGACAATCCATTTATTGATAAAAAGGAGATGCGCAAAATGGGAACGATACAGCAGAATATTGCAGATGTAGAAAGACGGGTAGCAGAGGCAGCGGCTCGTGCTGGCAGAAAACGGGAGGATGTCCTGCTGCTGGCAGTCAGCAAGACAAAACCCGTAGAACTTATAAAGGAAGCGGTTGCCTGCGGACTCACTTCTTTGGGTGAAAATAAGGTGCAGGAGATTATGGAGAAATATGAACCCATGGGCGAAGGTGTTCATTGGCATTTAATTGGACATTTACAGACAAATAAGGTAAAATATATCATTGACAAGGTAGATATGATCCATTCTGTGGAAAGCCTGCGTCTGGCAGAGGAGATCAATAAACGTGCAGCAGCCAAAAATCTTGTGATGGATATTTTGGTGGAAGTCAACATGGCGGATGAAGAAAGCAAATTTGGTGTAAAACCGGAAGAAGTAGAGTTGTTTTTGCATGATCTGTCACAGCTTTCCAACATTCGTGTCAGAGGGCTGATGACAGTGGCGCCTTTTGTAGAAAATCCTGAAGAAAATAGGGTATATTTCCGTAAAATGCGAGAATTACTGGTTGACATGAATGCCAAAAAAATTGATAATATAAACATGGATATGCTTTCCATGGGGATGACAGGCGACTATGAAGTGGCTATTGAAGAAGGGGCTACTATCGTGCGTGTGGGTACCGGCATTTTCGGTGAAAGATTCTACCCTAACAAAGCTTAAGCAAGAAAAGAAATCTAGGAGGATAAGAAAGTGGCAAAGTTTATTAATAAAATGAAAGATTTGATGTTTGGTGAATACGAAGACGATGAAGATTACTATGAAGATGATTATGAATATGAAGCTCCTGCCAGAGAGGCAGCCCCTGTAAGCGGTAGCTTCGGTCTTCGTGACGTCAGCCGCGAATCCGATTACAGCACCACATCTGCGCCTCGCAAAACAACAAGAAACAATCCGCAGGTTTACAGCATCAATACAAACGTTCAGATGCAGGTAGTGATCATCAAACCGGAATGTTATGAGGATGCACAGGAAATTTGTGATCAGATCAAGACCAAAAAACCTGTTGTGGTAAATCTGGAAAAAGTAGAATACCCTGTTGCACAGAGAATCATGGACTTCCTGAGTGGTACCTGTTACTCTTTGGAAGGCTCTATTCAGCGTGTAGCAAATAATATTTTTGTCATTGCTCCTGAAAATGTAGATATCAGTGGTGATTTCAAGGAAGAACTGAAAACAAAAGGTGTTATTCTCCCTTGGATGAGCAGTGGCAGATAAGGAAGGAAGAATCATTTGACGAGTTTACAGATATTGTTCATACAAGCCATTGATGTGTTTTTCAATGTCATTGAATGGCTGATTTTTATCAGGATTTTATTATCCTGGATTCCTATGTTTGGATACAACAATCCTTTGGGACGCCTTATTTACAATCTGACAGAGCCTATTCTGGGACCTTGTCGCAGTATGCTGGAAAAATCTCCATTGGGCGGCGGTATGATGCTGGACTTTTCTCCTATCATCGCGCTGATCCTGATGGTACTGGTAAAACAGTTGCTTATGGGTCTGGTGCTTCTGTTCTGATGGAACGAGGTGGCGGATGTGAATAAACAAGCGTTATTACAAGGAATGACACAGCCTGAGGAAAGACTTTTGTTTGCGAAAGTGCTGGATCAGGCTGCTTTCAGTTATAAGCGCCATACACCGGCGTTTACAGATTTTTTGGATATGGCAAAAAGTGGGAAGTTTCTGGAAAAGCTTCGTTTCCTTTCGGACTTGCAAGTTGTTGCTTTTGGCGGCACAGAGGATTGCGAGCGGCGCATGCTTGGTTTTGCACCGGATTATATGGAACTGGAAGGAAAAGATTTTCCCATTTGTGCTCTGCGGATTACAAAACATAAGAAGTTTGGTCAGACAGACTTGAGTCATCGGGATTACCTTGGATCTATTTTAGGTCTGGGTATCGACCGAGGAAAAGTGGGAGATATTCTGGTGTCTGAAGACCAGACCATCTGTTTTGTGGCAGAGGAAATTGCGGATTACATTCTGGTAAATCTGGAAAAAGTATCCCGTACACCAGTGCAGGTGGAAAAAACAGATTTGTCAGAAATCGAAACAAAAAAAGAAATTGAAGTTCGCAGGCTGACGGTGGCATCCACGCGGTTGGATGCAGTGGCAGGCGGTGTGCTCCATCTTTCCAGAGGAAAGATACAGGCACTCATTGCTGGCGAAAAGGCCAACGTGAACTGGAATGTGACAACAAATCCTTCTCTTTTGTTAAAGGAAGGGGACATGGTTTCTGTTCGGGGATATGGGCGGTTCCGCCTCCTTTCCATTGGCGGAAAAAATAAAAAGGACAGAACCGGTATAGAGGTAGGCGTATATATTTAAGGAGGTTTTTTTGTGGTTACACCCAACGATATTGCAACAAAGGATTTCAAAAAAGTAGCAGTTGGCTATTCTCCAGAAGAAGTAGATACTTTCTTGGATGATATTTATGAAGATTACGAAAAACTTTACAAAGAAAGCCTTCAGTCTAAAGCAAAGACAGAGGAAGTTCATGAAGATACAGACCGTCTGCGGAATCTGGAAAAAACACTGGAACGCACATTGAGTCTGGCTGAAGCTGCTGCGGAAGAAACAAAAGAAGCAGCTAAGGCAGAAGCGGAACAGATCATCGAAAAAGCAAAACTGGAACGGGACGAAATCCTTGCTGGTGCAAGAACAAAGGTGTATGAACTGGAACAGGAGATTGCTGCACTGCAGAATCGTTATGAACTTATGCGTGCCCGCGTGAAACTGTTGTTGTATGCAGAAATCGAACTGTTGGATAAAAATGAAATCCTGGCAGAAAAAGATGCTGCCAAAGCAGCTGATAAAGAAGCTGTTCAGAAAGAAGCAACTCATAAATAAGTATGGATTAAAAACGGCTGTAACGAGGTGCCTGTAAAGCAGGTGCCTTGCTGCGGCTGCTTTTGTTATGTAGAAATGAAAAAAACGGGAATATATTTCTCGGAAAGGCAGGAAGATTTGAAATGTGGATCATAGCTATCATTGCAGCGGCGGTATTGGTGGGGATCGACCAGCTGACGAAATATCTGGCATTGGTGAACCTGAAACCTATTGGCTCTACCACTGTGGTGGAAGGATTTTTGGATCTAACCTTTGTGGAAAACAGAGGGGTAGCCTTTGGCATGTTTTCCGGTAAGAAATGGTTTATTCTGCTGCTGACCCTCTGTATTGTGGCTTTTTTGGTTTATTATTTTGTGAAAATGCCCCGTACCAGAGAATATCAATGGGTGCGTTGTGCCATGGTGCTGGTTTTGGCTGGCGCTGTCGGCAACATGATTGACCGTATATTCCGCGGATATGTGGTTGACTTTTTTGAATTTACATTCTTTAGCTGGCCTGTATTTAACGTGGCTGATATTTATGTGGTGGTGGGTGTCATTGTTTTGGCAGCACTCATTTTGTTTGTTATCAAAGAAGAACCCAAGTTAGAAAAGAAAAAGGACGAGTAACGATGGAATATTTTACATTTGCGGCAGAAAAAGAAGACGTTGGCACCAGATTGGATGTGTTTCTGGCGGAAAATATGGAAGACCTTTCTCGCAGTGCTGTACAGAAACTGGTAGAAGGTGGACACATCCAGCTCAATGGCGGCAGCGTAAAATCCAACTATAAACTGCGTGAAAAAGACGTTATTGATGTGGAAGTGCCGGAAGCGAAAGAAATTGAAATTTTGCCTGAGGACATTCCTCTAGATATTCTTTATGAAGATGCTGACGTGATTGTGGTAAATAAGCCTCAGGGGATGGTTGTCCATCCTGCGCCGGGGCATTATACAGGCACGTTGGTCAATGCACTGATGTATCACTGTGGCAGTGAACTTTCTGGCATCAATGGGGAAAAACGCCCCGGCATTGTGCACCGCATTGACAGAGATACATCCGGCGTATTGATGGTGGCAAAAAACAACGCTGCCCATCAGGCTTTGGCGGCACAGCTGGCAGAGCACAGCATCACAAGAAAATATAACGCCATTGTATTCAATGGTTTTAAAGAGGATGAGGGCACTGTTGACCAGCCCATCGGCAGAAATCCTCAGGATCGGAAAAAAATGGCAGTGACCCAGAAGCATAGCCGCCATGCGGTGACCCATTATCGAGTATTGAAGCGGATGGCGCACTTTACCCTTATCGAAGCACAGCTGGAAACAGGCAGAACCCATCAGATTCGTGTACATATGACATATATCGGGCATCCTTTGCTGGGAGATTTGGTATATGGGCCTAAAAAACAGCCTTTTTCCCTGCAGGGACAGGTGCTGCATGCAAGAGTTCTGGGATTTGTGCATCCCACAACAGGAGAGTATATGGAGTTTGAGGCGCCCCTTCCAGAATATTTTCAGAAATTAATGGAACGTTTGGAGGGCTGATTAGGAGGCGAAACAAATGGCATTGCATCGAAAAGACTTTTTTGGTCTGCGAGATTTAACGGCAGATGACATCCGTTATATCCTCAGCACGGCAGAAACCATGAAATATATTTTGAACCAGAAGAATAAGAAGGCACCCCATTTGCAGGGGAAATCTGTCATTATTTTATTCTATGAGCAAAGTGCCCGTGCGAAACTATCTTATGAATTGGCGGCACAGCATTTGAGTGCTAATGTGGTGGATATGACCAACTCCGCTCATTCCATGGAACGGGAAAGTTTGCAGGATATGGGGCAGCTGGTAGACCAGATGGGGGCAGACTTTATCATTCTGCGTCATCCCATGGCAGGTGCAGCTCGTTTGTTGGCAGAATGCGTAGAGGCATCTGTCATCAACGCCGGAGATGGTTACAATGAAAATCCAGGACAGTCTTTGTTGGATTTACTGACCATCAAAGAGCGCAAAGGCAGTTTTGAAGGTCTGAAAGTTGCCATCATTGGGGATTTGCTTCATAGCCGTGTGGCAAAGAGCAATATCTGGGGATTGACAAAATTGGGTGCCGAAGTCTGCGTATCTGGGCCACCAACACTTCTTTTGCCGGGTATCGAAAAATTCGGTGTACAGGTACACTATGATGTACGGGAAGCGGTGAATCAGGCAGATGTTATCCTGACTACCCGTATGCGTCTGGAAACGCAGGACAAAACATTCCTGCCTTCTCTGGATGAATATAAGCGGTTCTTCCGCATTGACCATAATCTGTTGCGGTATGCCAAAAAAGACGCTATTGTTATGCATCCTGGCCCCATTCAGCGCGGCATTGAAATTTCTGATGGTGTTATCGACAGCCCTCAGTGTATCATCAATGACCAGATTGCCAACAGCGTTGCGGTGCGTATGGCAATGTTCTATATTCTGTCACAGATGGGAGGTGCTTTGGCATGAAAACCATTCTGAAAAATTGTAAACTCATTACACCGCCTTTCTCCGAAGAAAAATTGTACGATATTTATATTGAGGGCGGACTCATTGCGGATATTGGCGAAAACCTTCACTTGGAAGATGCAAAAGAACTGGATTTGGACGGGCATGTGGTGCTGCCCGGCTTTATTGATATGCACTGTAATATCTGTGAGCCTGGTTTTGAAAATATTGAAGATATTTCCACCGTTTCTCGCAGTGCTGCTCGGGGCGGTTTTACATCCATTACCTGTGAACCTAATACAAAACCGGTTGTAGATAATAAAACTGTTGTAGAATACATCATTTCTAAGTCAAAAGCACAGGCATCTGTGAATATTTACCCTTATGGCAGTATGTCCATGGGCTGTGAAGGCAAAGCCATTGCGGAAATCGGTGAAATGTACGAGGCTGGTGTTGTTGCTATTTCTGATGGTGACGAATTTATTGACAGTGCGGCACTTCTGCGAAATGTTATGCGTTACAGCCGCATGTTTGATCTGCCCATCATGACCCATTGTGAAGACCGCAGTCTTTCCGGCAAAGGTGTCATGAATGAAGGCTATACGGCAAGCTGCTTGGGATTGTCCGGCATGCCAAGAGAAGCAGAGGAACTGCAAGTAGCAAGAAATATCCTGCTGGCGGAGATTACAGGAGCCAGACTGCATATTGCCCATGTGAGTACCGGCGGTTCTGTGCGCATGGTAAGGGATGCAAAAAAACGTGGGCTGAAAGTAACCTGTGAAACCTGTCCCCATTATTTTACACTGACAGAAGAAGCTGTGGAGGATTATAATACATTGGCAAAAGTCAATCCGCCATTGCGAACACAGGAGGATGTGGAAGCAATTTTGGAAGGTATTGCCGACGGCACCATTGATGCCATTGCTTCTGGACATAGTCCCACAAGCCGTACAGATAAAGATAAAGAATTTGGCAATGCGGCTTATGGTATTTCCGCATTGGAAACAGCTTTCCCCATCAGTTTTACAAAATTGGTGGAAACAGGCATCATTTCTTTGGCGCATCTGGTGGAACTGATGTCCAAAAGACCAGCAGAGATTTTGAAACTGGAGCAGAAAGGTGAAATTGCCATTGGCAAAGACGCCGATTTGATCGTTATTGAAACAAAAGGCACCCAGATCATTGAGCCGGAGCTTTTTGCGTCAAAAGCAAAATTTTCGCCTTTTGCCGGACAGGAAGTCAAAGGCAAGGTGGTTTATACCATCGTTGGCGGAAAAATTGTATCGTAAGGCTTTGTGAGAAAAGCCGAAAACGAGGTGTAACATGTATTTAAAAAGATTGGATTTACAGGGTTTTAAATCTTTCCCTGAAAAAGTCAAATTGGAATTTAATCCGGGTATTACGGCAGTGGTAGGCCCCAATGGCAGCGGCAAGAGCAATGTTTCTGACGCTGTCCGCTGGGTTTTGGGGGAACAGCGTGCAAAAAGTCTCCGTGGGGATAAAATGGAGGATGTTATTTTTGCTGGCACTGAAAGCAGAAAACCCCAGGGTTTTGCGGAAGTGACTATTGTTATTGACAATCAGGATGGGCGTATGCCTGTGGAATTTACAGAAGTACAGGTGACCCGTCGGGTTTTTCGTTCCGGCGAAAGTGAATACCGCATCAACGGCGCTGCCTGTCGCCTAAAAGATATTCAGGAACTGTTCATGGATACTGGCGTTGGCAGAGAAGGCTATTCCATTGTTGGGCAGGGCAGAATTGATGAGATTCTCAATGCCAAAGGGGAAGAACGCAGACGGATTTTCGAGGAAGCCACGGGGATTGTCAAATATAAGACCCGTAAAATAGAAGCAACCAATAAACTGGAAAAAGAACAGCAGAATCTGCTCCGTGTGGAAGATATTATTTCGGAGCTGGAGGGACAGCTTACGCCGCTGGAAGAACAGAGCGAAACGGCAAGACAGTTCCTTTCTCTGCGTGAACAGCTGAAACAGGCAGAAATTGCCATGTTCTGCACGGAAGCGGAACAGATGGAGCAGGAGTTTGACCGTCTGACAGAGCAGATGGCACTGGCAGCGGAACAACAGACAGCAGCTCAGGAAGAAGGCAATGCAGCCAAAGCGAAGATTGCTGAAAAGAAACAACAGAATGAAGAAAAAAATGCTGCTTTGCAGACATTGAATGATACCATTGCTCAGGTAAAGGCAGATATTGAAAAAACAGAAGGTCGTATCCGTCTGGCAGAAGAACAGAGCCAGAACGATGCTGCAAACTTGACCCGTATGGAAAAAGAAGCTGCTGCCAAAGAAAAACAGCAGGCGGAAAAACAGCAGGAAACAGAAGTCTGCCGCAGCCGTATTACAGCCCTGAAAATGACTATGGATCGGGATCAGGAACAGTTGGATACACTGGAAACGTCTTATGAAAGCTTGAGCAGTACCTTGCAGCTGCACGAAAGCCGTGCGGAGAGCTTTAAGGATGAAATTTTTGAGCAGATTCGTATTGGTACAGAAGCAAAAGGGGAAATTGCCAAACGAGAAGCCATGATGGAGCAGTTCTCCAGCCGAAAAGAACAGCTGGAAACAGAAATTGCCCATACCCAGAGCCGTTTGGAGCATCAGGAAGTCCATCAGAAAGTGCTGGAGAAAAAGGCGCAGGAACAGCAGGAAACAGCGGATTTTCTGGAACAGGAGCTGGATGCCCTGGAACAGGACAGCCGTCATGCGTCAGAAACAAAAGCCAAAGCAGAACGTGCACTGGCACAGCAGGAAAGAGTGGTTTCTGAGAAAAAATCCCGTTTGCGTCTGCTCTCAGAATTAGAACGAGAGCATGAAGGCTTTTACAACAGCGTCAAAAGCCTCTTGAATTTGCCTGACCAGAAAGAGCGAGGCATTTGCGGTGCTGTTGGTCAGCTTTTGCAGGTGGAAGAAGCCTATGAAACTGCCATTGAAGCGGCATTGGGCGGCGCTATGCAGAACGTTGTCACCAAAACAGAAGAAGATGCGAAAAATGCCATCCAGTATTTGAAACAGCGGCGTTTGGGTCGTGCCACATTCCTGCCCATTACTGCGGTGAAAGGCAGAGGATTGGAAGGGCGTCCTGCTATTTTGGAAGAACGGGGTGTCATTGGCACAGCAGATACACTGGTGTCTTTTGCGGAAGAATACCGGGGGATCATGACCTATCTGCTGGGAAGAATCCTTATTGTGGAAAATCTGGATGAGGCAGTTCGACTGGCGAAGAAATATCGCCATCAGTATAAAATGGTAACTCTGGAAGGGGATATCATGAATCCCGGCGGTGCCATGACAGGTGGTTCTCAGGCAAAGAAAACAACCAATATCTTCGGCAGAACCAGAGAAATCCATACATTGCAGAAAGAATTGGAGGATGCAGGCAAACAGACCGCATCTCTGGAAGAAGCTTTGCAGCTTGCGGAAGAAGATTTGCAGGAAATTGCAAAGCAGATTATGGAAAAGAAACTGGAACTGCAAAAATTGACAGTGACCATTCAGACCGGCAAGGGTGAAATGGCGAAAATGGAAAGCGAAATCGCGGAAACCAATTCCCGTTTGAAATTGTTGGAACTGGAAGAAAGACAGCTGGCAGACCAATTGTCACGTGCGGAAGGGGATATTGCAAAGAGCAAAGAAACTTTAGCACAAAGTGAAGCTGCCATGGCAGAAGCAAATGAATCTTTGTCCGCTTTCCAAGAAAATCTGGCAGAAGAAAAAGAACAGCGTGATCAGCTCATGGAAGAAATCACTCAGGTGAAAATCCGTATTTCCAATAGCGGACAGCAGATTTACGCCGCAGAGGAAACGGTACTTCGCTTGCAGCAGGAAGCGGAAAATCTGCAAAAAGAAACTCGTCAGCTCTATCAGCAAATGGAGCTTTTGAGAGAAAGCGGCGATAAACGGGGAGAAACCCAAGAAGCCCTTCATGCGGAACGGGAAAAGCTGGAACAGCAGGAGGAAAGCCTGCGTCAGCAGTTGGAGGAAACCAATGCTCTTATTGCTTCCCTGACAGCGGATACTGCGGAATTGGAAGAAGCTGTGCAGACAGCAGCCGATACAGCCGCTAAGCTGGAAAACGAACTGTTCCGTATTGAAACGAAACAGGAAAAAATAAATGAAGAAAAACAGCGCATCTTCGATCGCATGTGGGAGGAATATGAAATCACCATTGGTGCGGCAAAAGAAGCGTCCAAGGAAGAAAAACGCCCTTATGGCGAATTGAAACGCCTTTCCAAAGAATGGAAAAATGATATGCGTGCTCTTGGAAATGTCAATGTGGGCGCCATCGACCAGTATCGGGAAGTGAAAGAGCGCTTTGACTTTTTGACAAATCAGCGGGCGGACATTCTGGAAGCGGAGGAAAAACTCCGCCAGATTATTGCGGAATTGACAGAACTTATGGAAAAACAGTTCCGAGAACAGTTTGCCGTTATTTCCAAGAACTTCAGTGAAGTATTCCAGGAAATGTTTGGCGGCGGGAAAGCCTATCTGAAACTTTCTGATGATGCCAACGCTTTGGAATCTTCCATTGATATTGTGGCACAGCCACCCGGTAAAAGTTTGCAGAATATGCAGCTCCTTTCCGGTGGGGAACGTGCGCTGACTGCCATCGCCATTTTGTTTTCCATTTTGAAAATGAAGCCGTCACCTTTCTGTATTTTGGACGAAATCGAGGCGGCGCTGGACGATGCCAATGTCAGACGCTATGCTCAGTATTTGACACGGTTTTCTAAGGAAACCCAGTTTATTGTCATTACCCATCGTAAGGGTACTATGGAATATGCCGATGTCATGTACGGTGTCACCATGCAGGAAAAAGGTGTTTCAAAATTGATTTCTGTGGACTTTTCTAAGGCGCAGGAAGATGTAGTTTAATTTGAGGTGAAAATATGGGATTTTTTGATTTTTTGAAGAAGAAACCGCAGGAACAGCCTGTGGTGGAACAGACAGAAGAAAAAGACGTTGTGGAGATTGCCGGCATTGAGGTAAACACAACGCCGGAAAAAGAAGAAGACATTGTGCTCAATGTCAATGAAAATCTGGGTACCACAACTGCTATCAATCAGGCAGTTCATGAAGTCATGGACGAAGAAGAAATTGAGTTCCACGAAAAGGCTGGCGGCACACTGTATCAGGAAAATGATGATATTGCCGCAGCGGAAGAAGAACCGGAAGTGGAAATCCAACTGACCACAGAAGAAACCGTTGTGCCAGAAGACGCGGAAGCCTTTGCAGAAGAACTGACAGAGCTGGTGGAAGAAGGTCTGGAAGCGGCAGCGGAAAGCGAAAGAGAATTGCAGGTGGAAACCGCTGAAGAAAAATTTGTGGAAGAAACGGACGCGGAAGGACAGCAGTTTGTGGAAGAACTAGCTGATTTTGTGGCGGAAGAATTGGAAGCAGAGCAGGAGAAAGAAGTTGTGGAAGAAACACCAGCTGAACCTGAAGCTGTTCCCGAAGAAGCACCAACTCCTGTGAAAGAGAAAAAAGGCTTTTTCGCCCGCCTGAAAGAAGGTCTGGATAAGACCAGAAAGAACATTCTGGGCGGCGTAGACACCGTTCTGGGCAGCTTTACCAAGATTGATGAGGATTTGTTTGAAGAACTGGAAGAAGCCCTCATCATGGCAGATATGGGCGTACAAACCACTATGGATATTGTGGAAAACCTGCGTCAGCGTGTGAAAAAAGAACGTGCCACAGACCCTGCGGTCATCAAAGATATGCTCATTGATGAAATCACAGCCATTTTGCAGGATGGGGTAGAGGAAGAAGAAAATCTGCCTTCTCCTACAGTGATGCTGGTTATCGGTGTCAATGGTGTTGGTAAGACCACAACCATCGGCAAACTTTCTCATAACTTCAAAAACGAAGGCAAGTCTGTATTGCTGGCGGCAGCAGATACATTCCGTGCGGCGGCTATTGACCAGCTGGAAGTTTGGGGACAGCGTGCCGGTATTGAAGTCATCAAACACGAAGAAAACGCAGACCCTGCGGCGGTTGTCTTTGACGCAGTTCATGCAGCAAGAAACCGCAAAACAGACCTGCTCATCTGCGATACAGCAGGACGTCTCCATAACAAAAAGAACCTGATGGAAGAACTGCGGAAAATTTCCCGTGTCATTGAACGGGAATATCCTGCGGCACATAAAGAAACTTATCTGGTGCTGGATGCAACTACCGGACAGAATGCTTTGCAGCAGGCAAAGGTATTCATGGAAGTAGCAGACATCACAGGCATTATCCTGACAAAACTGGATGGTACCGCAAAGGGCGGTATTGTTGTTGCCATCAAGAGTGAACTGAAAATCCCAGTACGTTATATCGGCGTAGGGGAAGGCATCGAAGATTTGCAGAAATTCCACGCAGAAGATTTTGCCAAAGCCTTGTTTGGTGAAGAAGCATAAGAGAGGACAGAAAAATGGAAGAAAAGAATTTGCAGAATGAAGAAACAACAGTGGTACGCCATCAGGAACCCAAAAAGAATGAAAAACAGCGCCCTGTGCATACCACACCTTATAGTCAGGAAATCCAGAAGCACATGAACAAATGCTTCCCCGGACGTACAGAACGGGTTTTCTTTGATAAATTGAACGATTACTTGCAGGTAGATATTCATATTTTGGAAGCACCTACGAAACAGGATTTTCATGTGCTGTATACTGTTGGTATGAGCGCATTGCCTATGAAACTGCCTGATGAGTTTTATCCCGATTATCAGATGCTGGAGAGGGCAGAACTCATTGCTCTGTTGCCTGCGGAATGGCAGCTGCCTGAGCCTGCGGAAGGGGAAACATATAACAATACCTTCTGGTGGCCTGTGGATCTGCTGCAATATCTGGCAAGATTCCCTCATGAATACAAAAGCTGGCTGGGATGGGGACATACCGTTCCAAATTCCGACAAGTACGTATCTTATGATGAAGCAAGTACAAAACTGTGCGGTGTCATGATTTGCGCATTGAACGAAGCCATCAGCATGTTCCATGCGAAAGACGGTACACTCATCAATCTGTATGCACTGCTTCCCCTGTATAAAGAAGAAATCGACTTTAAACAGCAGGAAGGCGGCGAAGCACTGCTCCAGAAAATGGTTGGTATCAACGGCTTTGGTATGATTATTTTCCCTGACAGACCCAATGTGTGTCTGGAAGAAGCAGAAAAAGACGAAAACGAAAAAGAATCCTAATACAATAAAAACCTCCTGTATATACAGGAGGTTTTTATTGCGTTTTTTAGGATGCTGGAGTTAAATCTAAGACTTCCAGAGAAGAAGCTATGGTTTCCAAATCCTGTTGTTCTAGTTTGCCTCGTAAAAGAAACATCCATGTCCCTTGTTTCCAGAACAATGTGTTTTCCAGTTCACTTGACTGGAAAATATAAGTGCCTTCTTCATAAGACTGCATCATTTCTGATGAGATAAATTTTTGAATGTAGTCTGCGTCATTGGACTGCACAAACCAAAGGGACTCGCTTTGAATATTGGTTGCATCAATTCTCTTTTTAGGATTTTCCAGATAGGTGTGCTGGAAATAATGCTCTATGGTTTCCATGCTGTTATCCGCATTTGCATGGATTTCAGATTGATATAAGGAATATGCGTCAGGGATTTTGGCAGGGAAATAAACGGTTTCCGGCATATCCTGCGCAAAGTCGGAATGGATTTGTTCCAGTTCTTCCGTTTCTACACTTCTCCATGCAACAGGGGCTTCCGGTTCATTTTTAGAAGCAAGATATCCTTTCGCATAAAATAGGATGAGTAACACGGCAGTGACGATCAATATAATACGAGGTGTTTTTTTCATGGAATCCCTCTTTTCTGCGTTATGTGCGAAATAGCAACGGATGATATTCTTAATGACAATATAGCATAGGGAGAAAAGTTTTACAAGAATATACATCGGGAAAAGAAAAAGGACTGGGACAGAATATCTGTCCAGTCCTTTTTGTATGTTTGAGTAAGATTAATATGCTCTGCCCCAGTAAACCATGTGTTTTGCAGGTTTGCCGCAGCATACGCAAACGGAGTCGATTTCTTCCTGTTCGAAAGGAATACATCTGCTGGTTGCAGCTGTTTTTTCTTTGATGGCATCTTCACATGCCTGATCGCCGCACCACATGGCTTTGATGAAACCAGGTGTTTCGTTGATTTCTTTTTCAAATTCTTCCATGTTGTGTGCAACGTATGTTTTGGAGTCACGGCGTTCTGTTGCTTTCTGCAGCAGGTTTGCCTGAATGTCTTTCAGCAGTTCAGGGATTTTTGTTTCCAGTTCATCCAGAGAAACAACGATCTTTTCGCCTGTGTCACGTCTTGCCAGAACAGCCTGGTTCTTTTCCATATCCTTAGGACCGATTTCCAGACGCAGAGGCACACCTTTCATTTCATATTCGCTGAATTTCCAGCCTGCGGATTTGTCGGAGTCGTCCAGTTTGATACGGCATATGGAAGCCAGTCTGTCTTTCAGTTCGCCAGCTTTTTCCAGTACGCCTTCTTTGTGCTGTGCGATAGGGATGATAACAACCTGTGTAGGTGCGATCATAGGAGGCAGTACCAGACCGCTGTTGTCACCGTGCACCATGATGATGGCACCAATCAGTCTGGTGGTCATGCCCCAGCTGGTCTGGTGAACATACTGCAGTTTGTTGTCTTTGTCTGTGTACTGGATGCCGAATGCTTTTGCGAAACCATCGCCGAAGTTGTGGCTGGTACCGGACTGCAGTGCTTTACCGTCGTGCATCAAGCTTTCGATGGTGAATGTGTGGGCAGCACCTGCGAAACGTTCTTTTTCTGTTTTTTCGCCTTTGATAACAGGGATTGCCAGTACATCATGGCAGAAATCAGCATATACGTTCAGCATTTTCAGTGTTTCTTCCTGCGCTTCTTCTGCTGTAGCGTGGGCTGTATGGCCTTCCTGCCACAAGAATTCCATGGTACGCAGGAAAGGGCGAGTTGTTTTTTCCCAACGAACAACGGAGCACCACTGGTTGTACAGTTTCGGCAGGTCACGGTAGGACTGGATGATGTTTGCGTAATGTTCGCAGAACAGTGTTTCGGAAGTGGGGCGAACACAGATGCGTTCTTCCAGTTTCTTTTCACCGCCATGAGTTACCCAGGCAACTTCGGGTGCGAAGCCTTCTACATGGTCTTTTTCTTTTTGCAGCAGGCTTTCGGGGATAAACATGGGCATGTATACGTTTTCATGACCTGTTGCTTTGAAGCGTTCATCCAGTTGTTTCTGGATCAGTTCCCAGATTGCGTAGCCATAGGGACGAATGATCATACAGCCTTTCAGAGAAGAATATTCTGTCAGGTCAGCTTTTTTTACTACGTCCGTATACCACTGGGGGAAATCCAGCTCCATATCGGTGATGGATTCTACAAATTTCTTTTCTTTTGCCATTGGTGTTTCCTCCTCTATAAAAATCTTTCTGTTTTTTCGGATACCAGAGGGACATTTTTCCATAAAAAAAGCCTTCGTCCCCACACAAAGGGACCAAGGTATCATTGGCGGTGCCACCCTCCTTGACAGCAGAAACGCCTGCTGTCCGCTCGAAATCCGTTAACGCCGGAATACGCCGCATTTTCCCTGCGGAGCTTTCGGGGCAGGTTCCAAAAGGTTTGCCAAGGCTCGCATCAACCGCCTGTTTTCTGAAGACAAAGGGCTTTTGTACTATTCCCGGTCGTAGCCGATATCAGCTATTATCATAAACCGAAATGCCTTGTGCTGTCAAGGAAAACCGACGGAAAAACGTAAGAATTTTGTAACGGCGGTGTAATGCGGATGTGCTAATATGAAAACAAGGAAATGTTGGCATGAAAACGGAAAAGGGGGATTTGTATGAAACGAATTGCTTTGTGTATGGCAGCGGTATTATTGATGGGAAATACTGCCTTTGCGGCGGAAAAAACAGAAAAAACAGCAACGCCTGTTCATCAGACTGTGGTTTGGGATGGTACGGAAACCCAAATGCCGGGCTACAACATTGATGGGTATACTTATTTCCGCCTAAGAGATGTGGCAAAAATGGTGTCTGCCTATGCCACAAATGAAAAGCACCATTTTGATTTGAGTTATCAAAAGGGAACCAATATCATTTCCATTGGAACAGGAACGGGGAAATACATTGACCCAGCAGAGGGGAAAACCTTCGATGTGGGAACAGAGAATCAAAGGGCGTATCTGACAGATTCTATTATTGTGGTAAACGGATATAATATGATGGAAACCGGCAAAGTTGAAGAAGGCTATGTGATTGATGGTTATACTTTTTATAAATTAAGAAATATCGCGGATTTGATCGATATGAATGTAGAGTGGTGTGAAGAGGAAAAAGTGACAGAAGTTCTTTCTCAGCCGAAAACATATCCAGATGGCACACCTATTGCCTATCGGAAGCCTGTCATCTATCTTTATCCCGAAACCACAACAGATGTTTCTGTGAAATTAGATTATGCCGGAGATTTGACGGTGACATATCCTGCTTATGACGATGGCTGGCAGGTAACAGCCCAGCCAGACGGCACGCTGACCAACCATGCCGATGGGCTGGAATATTCCTACCTTTTCTGGGAAGGCAATGGACAGTTGGATGTGGATTTCTCAGAAGGATTTGTGGTAAAAGGGGAAGATACAGCGGCATTTTTGCAAAAAACATTGGCGCAGATGGGTCTTTCTCCGAAAGAATCCAATGACTTTATCGTCTATTGGTTGCCTTATATGCAGGGCAATGCTTATAACCTGATTTCTTTCCAACAGGAAAACTACACAGAACAGGCAAAACTGGATATTCAGCCAGCGCCGGACAGTGTCCTGCGAGTGTTTATGGCATTTCGTCCTTTGGAAAAACCAGTAGAAGTAACACCACAAGAATTGCAGCCTTTTGAACGCAATGGTTTTACTGTTGTAGAATGGGGCGGTACAGAAGTAAAATGAGTTTTGACAGCAGCAAGGTGTTTTGCCGTTGCTGCTGTTTTTGTATTGTCAAGTGTATATACAAGAAGTGGGCAAATGGTTGAAACCCATTTTTTACCGTGGTACAATGGTACAGAATCCTAATATTTTGAATCGAAAGGATGGGATATGATATGAAAAAATTACTGGTTGTGATTGATATGCAGAACGATTTTATCGACGGCGCGCTGGGTACAAAAGAGGCGGAAGCCATTGTGGATAATGTAGTGGCAAAGATTAAGGAATATCCAAAGGATTGCATCTATGCCACCAGAGATACCCATGGAGAAGACTATCTGGAAACACAGGAAGGGAAATTCCTGCCTGTTGTCCATTGCGTGGAAGGCACGAAGGGCTGGGAGATCAATAAAAAAGTGGCAAAAGCGTTGGAAGGTGCGGTTATTGTGAACAAAGGCGCATTTGGTTCTCAGGCACTGGCGGATATGCTGTATTTTGAAACAGTAGGACAGGATGAAGTGGAAATCGAACTCATCGGTCTTTGCACAGATATTTGTGTGGTATCCAATGCCATTTTGATCAAAACCAGAATGCCTGAAGTGAAAGTGACTGTAGACCCTTCTTGTTGCGCTGGAGTTACACCAGAAAGTCATAACGCCGCATTGCAGACCATGAAAATGTGTCAGTGTGTAGTAAAGTGAGGTGAAGGGCATGAGAGATGAAAGATTGGAAAAACTGGCAGAAGTACTGGTGAATTATTCTACCAATGTGAAAGCTGGAGATAAAGTTGCCATTTCCGCGGAAGATTGTGCACTGCCCTTTATCAAAGCAGTGGCGAGAGCGGCAGTAGCAAAGGGGGCTCTGGTAGAGTATTATGTGGATATTCCTGATGTAGATGCAACCATACTGAAAAACGGCACAGCAGAGCAGTACGCACGCCCCAACATTCGTTCTGGTGCCTGCGCATCCTCTGATGTTTGGATCAGCGCATGGGGCAGTGAAAACACCAAAACCATGCAGTCCATCCCTGGGGAAAGACTGAAAGAACGCAGACTTGCCAATAAGGATAATCGCAAGATTTATTCTGATCGTATGGGCACAGGAGAACTGCGCTGGTGCGGCACCCAGTTCCCTACCAATGGTGATGCCCAGAATGCAGGCATGAGTTTGGAGGAATACGAAGATTTTGTATATCAGGCTGGTTACCTCTATGAAGCCGATCCTGTTGCTAAATGGAAAGAAATGGCGGCAGAGCAGGAAAAATGGGTGAAGTATCTGGATGGCAAAAAAGAACTCCATATCCTTTCCAAAGATACGGATATTCGTGTCAATGTGGCAGGCAGAAAATGGATCAACTGCTGCGGACAGGAAAATTTCCCTGATGGGGAAATCTTCACTTCTCCTGTGGAGGATGGCGTGAATGGATATATCACATTCTCTTATCCTTCCATCATCAATGGACATGAATTTGAGGAAGTGCGTTTGACAGTGGAGAAGGGCAGAATTGTGGAAGCAGTCTGCAAAGACGCGGAAAAGAATGCAAATCTCCTTTCTTATATCGACACAGACGAAGGTTCTCGGTATTTTGGGGAGGTTGCTATCGGTACCAATTATGGCATTCAGAAGCACACCAAAAACATTCTTTTTGATGAAAAAATCGGCGGTTCCATGCACATGGCAATCGGTGAAGGTTTTCAGGAGGCTGGCGGTAAAAACACCTCTGCTATTCATTGGGATATGATCAATGATATGACAAAAGAGGGCAAGATTTATGCCGATGGGGAACTGTTCTACGAAAAAGGACATTTCCTGCCGGAAGTGTTGAAATAATGAGAAACAGGAGGCAATCCATCAAATTGCTTCCTGTTTTTTTCATGGAATTTGCCCATGACAGAAGGACAGGATTGTGCTAAAATGAGTACAGAATTTGTTGGAAAGCCTTGGGGGTGAAGTTATGAAAGAGCAGCGTACTGCCGTTGTTGCTGGTCATATCTGTCTGGACATCACACCTGTTTTTCATGGGCACAGGGGAAGCCAGCTGGAAAAGATATTGGAACCAGGCAAACTCATTGATGTGGGAGCGGCAGATATTCATACAGGCGGTGCCGTAGCGAATACGGGACTTGCTATGCAGAAATTAGGTATTGAAACAAAGCTTATGGGCAAGATTGGCGATGATGCACTGGGCAAGACCATACTTTCCATTTTGGAACCCCATCATGCAGCAGAAGGGATGATCGTGGACGCAAATGCAACTACATCTTATAGTATTGTCCTTGCCATTCCGGGCATTGACCGTATGTTTCTGCACCATCCCGGCGCAAACCATACCTTTTCTTATGAAGATTTGGATTTTGCGGAAATCGCTAAGGCAGACTTATTCCATTTTGGGTATCCACCCATCATGCGGAATATGTACCTCAATCAGGGGAGAGAATTGGTGCGCATTTTTCAGAAAGTCCATGAATCAGGTGTGCTGACGTCTTTGGATTTGGCGGCAATAGACCCAGCTTCGGAAGCGGCACGACAGAATTGGGAGGAAATCCTGCGTCAGGTATTGCCTTATGTGGATTTCTTTGTGCCAAGCATTGAGGAATTGTGCATGATGATTGCACCAGAAACTTACGCAGAGTGGATTGAGAGGGCAAAGGGCAGCGATGTAACGGGGATTTTATCCTTATCAGATATTTTGCCTTTGGCAGAAAAACTGCGTTCAATGGGCGCAAGGAATTTTCTTATCAAATGCGGGGCGCCCGGGCTGTATTATGATATGGGAGACGCAAAGGTGCAGAAAGAACTGGAAGAAAAAAGCGGATTGTATTTTCTGGATTGGGCAGGAAAATCCGGTTTTGAAAAAAGTTATACGCCTGAGCAGGTGCTTTCAGGTACAGGCGCAGGAGATACTACCATTGCAGCCTTTCTCAGTGCTCTTTTGCAGGGATATGACTTGGAAACCTGTCTGCATCTGGCATCAGCAACAGGGGCAAGTTGTGTAGCAGCTTATGATGCCCTTAGTGGTATCAAACCTTTTGCGGAGCAGTTAGAACGTATTAAGAATGGATGGAAAAAACAAGACTTGTTAAAAACGGAGGAAGGAACATGTTAGTAAATTTAAATGATGTATTGCGTCCTGCAAGAGCAGGGAAATATGGCGTTGGACTTTTCAATGCAGTGAATCTGGAAATGGCAAAAGGTGTTTTGCAGGCAGCCGAAGAAAATCAGTGTCCTGTCATCATTGGTACAGCAGAAGTGCTGCTGAATACAGCTACATTGGAAGAAACAGCGGATATGCTCCTGCCTATGGCAAAACGGGCTTCTGTGCCTGTTGTGCTGCATTTTGACCATGGTTTGACCCATGATCTTTGTGTGAAAGCACTGGAACTTGGTTTTACTTCTGTTATGTATGACTGCTCCACAGATACATACGAAGATAATCTGAAGAAAGTAAAAGAAATGGCAGATATCGCCCACAGTTACGGTGCTACCCTGGAAGCGGAACTGGGGCATGTAGGGGAAGCAGCTGGACATGATCCTTCTGCTTTTTACACAGACCCTGCCCAGGCGTTGGAATTTGTTCAGCATACAGGCTGTGATGCCCTTGCCATTGCAGTGGGTACAGCCCATGGGGCTTATAAATTTCCTCCGAAACTGGATTTTGCACGCATCGAAACCATTGCGGCACAGATGGATACACCTCTTGTGCTTCATGGCGGCTCTGGATTGACAGATGAAGATTTTCGTCATGCCATTTCCAGCGGCATCAGCAAAATCAATATTTTCACAGATATCAATGTGGCATACGCAGAAGGTGCCAAAAAAGCACTGGCAGCAGGCGCTGTTTCTGCAACGGATATGTTCCCTTATCTGGTGGAAGCTGTAAAAGAAGCTACTGACAAAAAAATGAAGCTGTTTTCCATGAAATAAAAAAGTGGAAGAATAGGAAAATTAAGATAAAAAGAATAGCCTGAATCTTTAAAAATTGAACGGCACCCCATTTGTTAGGTAGTATGATATTCTGAATAATGAGTGGGGTGTTTTTTATGTCAAAAAGAAAACCATATAAGCATTATCCGCCAGAATTCAAGAAAATGGTAATAGAAACTATGCTAGAGGAGAATTTAAGCTACTGGGAAACAGCAAGACAGTTTGAGGTCGGCTGTGACACTCGAATAAAAAGTGGGGAACGTATTTATTTAATTGAAGGTTCAGAGGGGCTTGCAGTGGAAAGGTGAGGCAAGAAAAGTAAAGGTGAACCTAAGCAACTGCCTAAAAAGGCGGAAAATGATCTGCTTGACGAAATACAACGGCTGCGAGC
>CABSIK010000021.1 GCA_902477755.1 uncultured Clostridia bacterium | reverse complement strand
TCCACCCAGTCTTATCATAGAAGAATCTTATTTACAGACTTTTCTTCATACCCTCAACTATCCACTAAAACCTCGTCAGTTCTAGTATACCATAGTTTTCACTTTTTTCAAGCATAATATTGAAAGGAGTGATGCCTCATGAGTAAAGTTATTACCGATGAAAACGGCAATCAATATATCTTTGTAAGATATATTACTCGCAATGGCGTACGGATTTATCCTAAAAACGCTAGAGTGTTCCGTATTAAAATTAAATAATATATCACTATATAATACCTAATATTAGGGAAATGTGGTTGTAGGATAGTTCATTTCCTCTTTAAGGAGGTGAAGATATGCCAGTTCATCATGGTGGAAAAGTTGGACGAGCCGGAAAAACTCTGTCCAGTAAAAAATCCACACAGCAGCAGAAAACTAATGCTTCAAAAACACTGAATCAACATAAAGCTAAGTATCACTAAATAAATTAAGTCCAGAGCAATGCTCTGGACTTTTTTGAGTTTTACTTACTTCTTCTCTACTAACTTCTGATACATTTTCATCAACTCTGCCACACAGGCAGTTTCACTTTTGTATGCGGGATGCTCTTTAGTAAAACCATAAGCAGCCATGACAGCACGATCATTTTGCTGGTGTGCTTTACGTAATTCTGGTGGCATTGTTAACTCATCATATAGATCTGCCAATGAGCTATCAGGATATAACGCCCTGGCATCCAAAATAGCTTGTGCTGTTCTTTCAATTCTCTCCTTCTGGGCTTCAGTTGGTGTAGGCCATGGGAAATTGTTATAGACAATATCATTAGAATATCGATATCTCATTTCCAAACGACCACATACCAACCGCATCCACGCCATATGCACATTGGAAGTTAATATACCAAAATCATATAACGTTGCTGTTGGCAGCATATTATTTGCATCACCACAAATAATATCAGGTTCCATAAATCCAAAAGGAATATATCTTCTATTTTCTGAAGAATGACGAGGTATTAAAATATAATTACTTTTGGGTTGACGCATTTCCATAAAGCGCATTGGAAAATCTGCATATTTTCGTGTTGCAGCCTTTGGACTATTTAATCGAAATTCTTTTGTTGCTTGAATACGCTTTCGTATCAATGGCATATGCTTTAATTCGGATAAATTTATGTCTTCTAACCATAAACACCATCTATCTATATTGTGTAAGTACTCTTTCGCACCATAAAACTTTTTTATATACCGCTTTGCCATGGGCTCCTTTTGTAATAAATCTTTATATTCTTCATCACTCAGAAGCAAGTTACCCCCATCAACAGGGCTACTTCCTTTGATAATATCAGGAACATCACAAATAGGCTTTTTTCTGCTTTCCACAAAAATATTTGGCGCCTCAATTAAATAGGCATTGATATTTTCCACTATTTGAAATCTTTCTGAAGAAAAAAGCAGTTTTTTGTTATGATTTGTAGCTATGCTAAACCCTACAATTACACAATGTACGTGGGCTTTCATATTGGCTTCGCTGTCCCATTGAAAAGTTCGGTGTGCAAAATCAATATGAATTGAAAAACGATCATATAATGGCTTCCAAACGCCCGCAACCTGTTCACCCTGCGTTATAGAATTAGTTGACACAAATGCCGTCCGAATGGGTGTATTTTGCATCAACTCTGCTGCTTTGAAATACCATCCTGAAACATAATCAATTTTTCCAGCGGTTTTATAAGGCTTTCCATTTTCATCTATATAAATAGATAATATATCTTCCTTTTGTGATTTACTTTGCAAAGAATATCCTACAAATGGAGGGTTCCCCATAATATAGGACAGTTCCTGTTTTGGTATAACACTTTCCCAATCTAAGCGCAAAGCGTTTCCTTCTGTAATATTGGCATAGGATTTTAAAGGCAAAAAATCCAATGACATATGTACTACATCTTCTGTTTCTTTCATCATCTGACTTTCTGCAATCCAAAGAGCTGTTTTGGCAACTGTTACCGCAAAATCGTTGATTTCAATGCCGTAAAACTGTCCAATAGAAATCTGAATAGGATTGGTAGAACCCAGCACGATCTGCCCAGACATTGTATTTTTTGCGTATTCCATCAGCTCCTTGATCACTTCATTTTCCAGTTTACGCAAAGAAATATAGGTTTCAGTCAAAAAGTTTCCGCTGCCACAAGCCGGATCTAAAAATTTTAGAGAAGCTAATTTTTTCTGATATGTTTCCAATTTCTGTTTTTTTGTTTTGGCTACGGTAATTTCTTTGATCTGTTCAAATTCTTCTTTCAGCTCGTCCAAAAATAATGGATCTATCACTTTATGGATGTTTTCAATAGACGTGTAGTGCATACCTCCACTACGCCTTGTTTCAGGGTTCAAAGTACTTTCAAATACTGCCCAAAAATAGTAGGGCTGATAGCAGACCAGTCAAAATCTTCACTCGCTTTGCTTAACAACACATTACGAATATGCTCTGTAAACTGCGGAATTTCAATATTTTCATCGGAAAATAATCCCCCATTGACATACGGGAATGCAGCCAGTTCCGCATCTAAATAAGGATCTCTGTCCTTGGGTTTCGTATCTAATACTTGGAACAAATTGATCAATGCCTGCCGCATATTACGGACATCAAACCCAGTAATGTAGTCATGGAACATATCTCTTTTTCCAAAGATACCTGCATCTTCTGCGTAAAGACAAAATACCAGACGCACACAAAGCATATTCAGGCTTTTTAAAGAGTTTTCGTTGGTTGGGTCTTTATACTGCTGTAATATCTCATCATACAACATCCCAACGATATCCCCTGCCTGAATGGAAATCTCCATTTCCTTGCGTAAATGTTCATTGCCTTGCTCAACTAAAAAAGAAAGTCGATAATAATCCCTTTCTAAGTCTTCCAGACGAATTTCTTCTGGATCACCTGTTGGTTTTTCCATATCATAAACTAAGAATGTAGAAAAATTACAGGTTACAATCCAACGGGGACGCTGAGAATAGGGTAATTCTGCCGCATATCTTTTCGCCTGCTGAAAAGGGGTTAACAATGTACCATCCGATTGTTTAATAGCATCTTTTAAATTTTTTTCTCTGGCTTTTTGTTCAATTAATACATGTGTAGAGGGTATGATCCCATCAATATAACTTTGATGATCCAACCGAACACGTTCTTCAAATGTAATCAGTTCTTCTGGTTTTTCTACACCAAGCACATCACGCAAGAGGGAAAGCCAGAAAACTTGGCTCTCCCCTCTTTCATATCCTCGCCCCTGCCAAGTCTTGGCAAACTCTCTGGCAGCTCTGCGTTGTTCTGCGTTTGTCATTGTATTCACTCCCAATACCAAACCTAATCAAAAACTATCAATTAATCTATCACTATCCATAATCATATTGTTTTGGCTACTATTATGATATGCTTTAAAATATCTATCATTTAACCTCATTGACAAAATAGACATCCTATCTAACATCTTTAATAAATCAACATATCTTTTTATTATATCATCAACAGATATATCTGATTCATCTATTATCAAATCAATAATTCTTTTCATATCCAGTAGTTCGTCATCATCAGGATTCAAATTATGCTTTTTTATAAATTCAATTTTTTCATATATATAACAATGAACTGAAAACTTTCGCGCTTTGTTCTTATTATTATCATCGCTATATATAAGAGCCTTCATTTCTTTCTCGCCCTCTTGAAACAACTCTTTAGCAACTTCAAAAACATCCATATAATTAGCATGCTTTAAATAATTTCTTGCTATTGCATGTTGTATTTGATATGCTGACGGACGAATCTTTCTTGCCATTTTTAAGTGATTTAATGCTCTTGAAAAATCTTGTTTTCTTTGTTCTGCAATACCTAATTGCAACCAATAATAACTGATATTTTCAAAATCATTTTTTAATTTATAATATAGTTGTAGTATATCATCAGAATTAAAATGAAATTTTCTTTCTAATATTTCCTCTTTTAACAAACATTCAAATATCATTCTCCAATAATTATCTTCTTTTTCCGATACATATCCACTAATATTTTTCAATATTCTGACAAACAATTCCTCTCTTTTATATTTATTAATTTTTCTCAATAATCCTTTTATAAGCCAAATATTTTTCAAACTTATTCCGTTACTATCAAGATAGATATGATCAATTATAAGCCTTTGCTCTGGCTTTAACTGTTGCACATCTCTCTTTTGAAAGATATTAAAATTAATAGAATAATTTTTCGATAATAATTCATATGGATAATATGGCAAATCCGCATTATCAAAAATAGCTAATTCCATAAACAGATTCAAAATTTCCTCACTAGATTCTGCTATCTTTTGCAACTCCTTGTCGTTCCTTTTCTTAAATCCTTTTCCATATGTTAAATATGAAAATAAATTAATAAAATTATTTTTTTTACAAATTTCAGTTATCGCACTTTCTTCAGAAGTGGGTAAATCGCCAGTATATCCTTTTTCTTTTATTTTTGCATATATGTTTTTTGCACTAATTCTATTAATTTTATCATTAACTAAATACTCAAAAAAAGAATTTCCTTCTAAATAATATTTTTTCTTTTCATGATAATAAATTCTAGATGTAACAATAATTAATAAATTATTACCATTCCAGTCTTTTTCTAAAAGTCTCTCTATTTTTTTATAGTAATAACTTGCATTCTCAATTAAAATAGCATATCTTTTATTTACATCTTGTAAAACAAATTGCTCGATTAAATTCTCATCTAATATATTCCCATTATTCACTAACACTTGATAACCTAAATCATTTAAAAACGGCGCTAATAATTTCAGTATACAATCTTTTCCTACAAAACTTCTGCCATAAATAGCTATACAATGTCCCCCGTCTTGACCATATATTTCTTTTTTAATTTTATTTTTTATTAGATTTATTACCGGAACTTCAAAAAGCCATCCATTAACGACATCTGTCCAAGTACTATTGTATCCTTCATATAATCTACTTTCATATACATCTTCGGTAAAAGCAGAAATTAAATCATGATAGAAAAATATGCCTGCATAATTCATTCTACATTTCAACTTTTCATATTGATCAGGTTTGTAATTTAATTTTTTTACAAACTCAAGAAAATCTTTTGTTTTCCATTCAATAATTTTCCCTCCAAAACTCTCAATTCTTACTCTGGCTCTAAGTGATATCTCCGGATTTATAAAAAATATTTTTCCCTTTTTAATATATCCTGCTTTTTCATACTGCCTAATATAATATTCTATATCTCTTTCTTCTAAACTCGCTCCAACAAAAATAAAATATTCTTTTTGTATATCCAATACCAAATTATTTAGTTTAAAATTCATCTGCGAACTAATTAAGTCAGCATACTCTTGCTCACTAAAAATAAAATCTTCATCTGGTTCATTTACACATCCATGCAACTTTATATATTCTATTTTTTCTAATTTATTATAATCATCCTTTTCTCTTTTCTTATTCTGAACTAGAATGTCTTTTCCTACTTTTTCATATATATTTTCCACTAAATCATCTATATTAACTGTATATATTCTTTTCCATGGATACTCTGGAAGCAACATATGAAATTCAGCAGGTTCAACATTTTTTAATCTGTCAATTAAAAATGCTTTTAGTTCATATCCTTTGTTTAAGTGTTCATTTACAATCCCACACATTACCGACAAATTATATTTATAAACCTCTTCTTGTTCTTCACTATCTAAATTACTTTTTACAAATTTATCATAAATTTCTTGTTTTAAGGTATCTCCTTTTGGCATTTCTCCATACTTATTTTTACCTTCAAGTGAAAAACCTGCTCCCAAAAATAAAATCGGATTATGTCTTAATAATGCATCTCTCAATTCTTCAATATTATCCATATCAAAACTAGCCCCCTTTTACTGTCACACCTAAACTTGATCTACTTTTAGGTAGATTATAAAATATAGTTTTAAAAACTTCTAGATATTTATTAACATTAAAGGTTTCAAATATTAAATTTTTTATAAAAAATAGCGCAGCATAATTGCTGCGCTAAAAATTGACTTTTTATTTTATCATATAGCAGGTTTTCCCTAATTCTATTTGGGTAAATCTTGGGTAAAAACGCTCATTATTTTGTTTTTACAATCTTAGTACAGTTTTGCACCTGCGGGGATTCTGTCATCCACCATCAGCAGGTTCAGACCTTCGTGACCATCCACTTCATGCACAGCGGAGATCAGCATACCACAAGAGTCAATGCCCATCATGTTACGAGGAGGCAGGTTTGTGATCGCGATGCAAGTCTTGCCTACCAGTTCTTCGGGTTCATAGTAATCGTGGATACCGCTCAGGATCACACGATCTGTGCCGCTGCCGTCATCCAGCACGAATTTCAGCAGTTTTTTGCTCTTAGGCACTGCTTCACATGCTTTTACTTTTACGGCTCTATAGTCGGATTTCGCAAATGTATCGAAGTCCACGAATTCTTCAAACAAAGGTTCTACCTTTACGTTGGAGAAGTCAATTTTTTCTGCAACGGGAGCAGCCACAGCAGCAGGAGCTTTTGTTTCTGCTTTCTTAGGCATGTCCAGGGGTTTCATTGTGGGGAACAGAATAACGTCTCTGATGGAAACGGATTCTGTCAGCAGCATAACGAATCTGTCGATACCTACGCCCAGACCGCCTGTAGGAGGCATACCATATTCCAGAGCTGTCAGGAAGTCTTCGTCGATCATGTTTGCTTCGTCGTCGCCTGCTTCTCTCAGGTATTCCTGATATTCGAAACGATGACGCTGGTCGATGGGGTCATTCAGTTCGGAGTATGCGTTGCCGTATTCTCTACCAACGATAAACAGTTCGAAACGTTCTGTAAATTCCGGTTTATCGGGTTTTCTCTTTGTCAGAGGAGAGATTTCAACGGGGTAGTCAATGATGAATGTAGGCTGAATCAGGTTCTTTTCTACAAATTCTTCGAAGAACAGGTTCAGGATATCGCCTTTTACATGACGTTCTTCATATTCTACATGATGTTCGTCAGCGATTCTCTTCGCTTCTGCTGTATCAGCTACCTGGTCGAAGTCTACGCCGGAGAATTCTTTAACAGCATCTACCATTGTCTTTCTTGCGAAAGGTTTGCCCAGATCCAGTTCGTGACCGCCGTAAACCACTTTTGTGGTACCCAGTACATTCTGGGCAACAGTACGGAACATTTCTTCTGTGATGTCCATCATGCCGTTATAGTCTGTGTACGCCTGATACAGTTCCATCAGGGTGAATTCGGGGTTATGACGAACGGAGATACCTTCGTTACGGAATACACGGCCGATTTCATACACACGTTCAAAACCGCCGACGATGAGACGTTTCAGAGGCAGTTCCAGAGCGATACGGCAGTACATGTCGATGTCCAGTGTATTATGGTGTGTGATGAAAGGTCTTGCGGAAGCGCCGCCGGGAATGGTCTGCAATACAGGTGTTTCCACTTCCAGAAAGCCCTTGCTGTCCAGGAATTTACGGATTTCTGTGATGATGCGGGAACGTTTGATGAATGTGTCACGCACTTCAGGGTTCACGATCAGGTCCAGATATCTCTGACGGTAACGCAGTTCCTGATCTTTCAGGCCATGGAATTTTTCGGGCAGTACCTGCAGGCTCTTGGACAGCAGTGTCACTTCTTTTGCGTGTACGGAAACTTCCCCTGTTTTTGTTTTGAATACGAAGCCTTTGATGCTGATCAGATCGCCGATGTCGAATTTTTTGAATGCGGCATATGCTTCGTCGCCGATGTCGTTACGGCTTACATAAGACTGGATGTTGCCGTTTCTGTCCTGGATGTTGCAGAAGGACGCTTTCCCCATGATACGTTTGCTCATGAGTCTGCCGGCGATGGCAACGTCTTTTTCTTCCAGTTCTTCAAAGTTATCTTTGATTTCGTTGCTGTGATGTGTTACTTCGCATTTTGTAATTTCAAAGGGGTCTTTGCCTTCAGCCTGAAGCTGTGCCAGTTTTTCCCGTCTGATTTTAATCTGTTCACTCAGTTCCTGCTGTGTCATTTCCTGTGCAGGCTGGTTGTTCTGTTCTGCCACTTTGTTTTCCTCCGTTTCCGTGTTCTCTTATGCAAAAAATAAAATTATTTCTGGATTTTCAGAATCTTAAATGCCACTTCGCCGTCGGGTGTATCTGCCATAACGGTTGCGCCTACCTTCTGACCCAGCAGTGCCATGCCCAGAGGGGATTCGTTAGAGATTCTACCGTTCATAGGGTCTGCTTCTGTGGAACCAACGATGCTGTATTCCATTTCTTCGTCAAATTCCACGTCCAGTACTGTAACTTTGGAGCCCAGGTTGACAACGTCCATTTTCAGCACGTCTTCGTCGATAACTTCTGCGTTGCGCAGCAGGTTTTCCAGCTGTACGATACGGCTTTCGATTTCGCCCTGTTCTTCTTTCGCAGCATCATATTCGGCGTTTTCAGACAAGTCGCCCTGTCCTCTTGCTTCTTTGATTTTTTCCGCTACTTCTTTTCTGCGTACGGTTTTCAGGTTTTCCAGTTCCTGTTCCATTTTTTTCAGACCGTCATAGGTCATCACTACTTTTTTTGCTTCTGCCATTGCTTATTTCATCTCCTTGCGGGTTTTATCCGATTTTTTCAAAAATACCGATTTTCCTTGATATTACAAGGAAAAGGGAGGGCTTACCGAAATGCCCTCCGAAAATTCATTGATAAATTATATACTAAGGTAAGTAATTTTGTCAATGTTTTATGCCGTTAAAATGCGATTTTATCCCTGTTTTTTCGGAATTTTCCGTCTTTTTCCACCCAGAAGAAAACCAACAGGGCAAAGCTGTCCCAACTGGGCTTTTGCCTCTGCCGCTTTTTCCGCTCCAGAAGCGTCAAAATATGCCCGAAACATCTCTTTTTCACAGTAGGCATGGGCTTCTGTCAGGGCACCTGCCTCCATCTCTTTCTGGGTACCAAAGAAAAAGCCGTCTGCCGCCAGCACATCACCGCGGCGCAGAGCGATCTTCTCCGTTACGGTGCCGTTGCCCACCAAATCCAGAAACACAGCTCCTTCCGCCAGCGCGTAAGCCATGGCACTACTTCCCTTGGCGCAGGAAAGGACTGCATCCGCCTCCCGAAAAACCCCGTAGCCTACGGAGCTGAACACCTCCACCACAAGCCCTCTTTCCTCCAAAAACCGTTCCTGCCATGACAGGAAAAAGGGCTGGCGGTCTGTGAGGATGCCCAAACGATTCACCCAGCCGGGCAAAGCCGCCAGCACCGCCTCCGTTTCCCATCCGCCGCCATCTGCCACCACAAAAGACGCCCCTTCCGGCCGTTTGCCCATGGCCTCCAGCCCTGTGGCTGCCGCTTCTGCCGCGAATATGGCATAGAGTTTTCGCCCTGTGGCAAAGGGGAGGATATCTTGGGGCAAATCTGCCGCCATAGGAGAAAGGGCAATCTTTGCTCCCCCATCTGCCGCCTGTTCCAGCAGCTTGCTGGCTTTTTCACGCCAAGGGGGCAAAAAACAGCCCTCCCTATCCGTCTGCAAACACCAGCAGTCCTCTGCTGTTTCCACCCACGGACAATATTTCAGCTGCCATTTCTCTGCCCAGCTTTCCGGCAGTTTCCCCACCCATTTGGGACGGTGCCGCTGGGATTTCTGCCGCAAACATGTGATGTTGATGATTTCCATGGAAACGCCTCCCATTTTGTTAATTTATAAACAATCTTTTTGCATTTTTTGTCATACAATCCTTTGTTTTTCGCAGCTTTTTCCCCTTATTTTTCCGTTTTTTCCTCTTTTTCCCTGTTCTTTAGAAATTATACGGCCTGTGATTTTAACGATGTATCAACGAAAATACAATAAATTATTGTTTTTTCTTTTTTTCGTACACAGACTTCCCCTCTAATTTTTGCTCTATTTTTCCTGTTTCTTCCCTTTTATCAGAATCTTTATGGGCAATTTGCATAATTTTCTCGACGAATGTCAAACAAATTGACTTTTTTTGTTTTCTTCTTGGTAATTTCTTGACAGTGTATGCAGAATACATTATCATGAAATTACAGGTTATTACGGGGACATTTTATTTATATGAAAGGAGTTTTTCCATGAACACAAAAATTATGAAAACCATGGACGGGAATGAAGCAGCTGCTTATATCTCTTACGCATTTACAGAAGTAGCTACCATTTACCCTATTACACCCTCTTCTCCCATGGCAGAACACGTTGACAGCTGGTCTGCAAACGGCAAGAAGAACATCTTTGGTCAGACAGTACGTCTGGTAGAAATGGAATCCGAAGCAGGTGCCGCTGGTGCTATGCACGGCGCACTGGAAGCTGGTACACTGACAACCACATACACAGCTTCTCAGGGTCTGCTGCTGATGATCCCCAGCATTTACCGTATTGCCGGTCAGCTCAAACCCGGCGTCTTCCATGTAAGCTCCAGAACCGTTGGTACACACGCCTTCTCCATCTTCGGCGACCATTCCGACGTTATGTCCTGTCGTCAGATCGGTGTGGCAATGCTTTCCTCCGCTTCCGTACAGGAAGTTATGGATCTGGGCGGTGTAGCCCACCTGGCAGCCATCAAAGGCAGCGTACCTTTCATGCATTTCTTCGATGGTTTCCGTACTTCTCACGAATTACAGAAAATCGAAGTTATGGATTACGAAGACATCGCAAAACTCATGGATGAGGACGCACTGCGCAAATTCCGCAAAAACGCCCTGAATCCTGAACATCCCGTACAGCGTTCTACCGTACAGAACCCTGACGTATTCTTCCAGAACAGAGAAGCACAGACACCTTTCTATACACGTCTGCCTGAAATCGTGGAAAACTACATGCACGAAATCAACAAAATCACAGGCAGAAATTATCAGCTGTTCAACTACTTCGGCGCACCCGATGCAGAACACGTTCTGATCGCTATGGGCTCCATCACTGGCGCAGCGCAGGAAGTTGTAGAACACCTGACAGCAAAAGGCGAAAAGGTTGGTTTCTTACAGGTTCACCTGTACCGTCCTTTCTCCCTGAAACATTTCTTAGGCGCACTGCCTGAAACAGCAAAAATCGTTACTGTACTGGACAGAACAAAAGAACCCGGCGCACTGGGCGAACCTCTGTATCAGGATGTATGTTCCGCACTGACAGAAGCAGGCAGAACTCCTCTGGTACTGGCAGGCAGATATGGTCTGTCCTCCAAAGACGTAACACCTGCACAGGTGGTTGCTGTCTTTGACAACATGAAAGGCGAAAAGAAAAACCACTTTACCGTTGGTATCATTGACGACGTTTCCATGACATCCATCGAAGTTGGCGCAGAACCCGAAGTGACAGACGCAAGCACCATCGCATGCAAATTCTGGGGTCTGGGCTCCGACGGTACTGTTGGCGCAAACAAAAACTCCATCAAAATCATCGGTGACCATACAGATAAATACGCACAGGCATACTTCGAATATGACACCAAAAAATCCGGCGGTATCACAAAATCTCACCTGCGTTTCGGTGATGTGCCCATCCGCTCCAGCTATCTGGTATTCAAAGCAGACTTCGTAGCTTGTCACAACCAGTCTTACATCACCAAGTATGACATCGTTTCTGAAATCAAACCCGGCGGTACTTTCCTGCTGAACTGCGGCTGGAAAGGCGAAGAACTGGAAAAACACCTGCCTGCTGACGTAAAACGTTACATCGCAAACAACAACATCAATTTCTATACCATCGACGCTGTGGAAATCTGCCGTGAAATCGGTCTGGGCAACAGAACAAACTCCGTGCTCCAGTCCGCATTCTTCAAACTGGCAAACATCATCCCCGTTGATGACGCAGTTGGCTACATGAAAGCAGCCATCGAAAAATCTTACGGCAAAAAAGGTGAAAAAGTCGTAAACATGAACTATGCCGCTGTGGACGCAGGTCTGACAGGTCTGGTGAAGATCGACGTTCCCGAAAGCTGGAAAGATGCAAAAGACGTGGACAAAGAAGAAATCAAACGTGTTCTGCCTGAATACGTTGAAAAACTGCTGGTTCCCATGAACGCACTGAAAGGCGACTTGCTGCCCGTATCCGTATTCGTTGGCAGAGAAGACGGTACAGTCCCTCTGGGTACTTCCGCTTACGAAAAACGTGGTGTTGCCATCGACGTTCCCGAATGGGATGCAACAAAATGTATCCAGTGTAACCAGTGTTCTTACGTATGTCCTCACGCATGTATCCGTCCTTTCCTGCTGACAGAAGAAGAAGCGAAGAACGCACCCGAAGGCTATGTAACAGAACCCGCAAAAGGCGCTGGCGAAATCGCACAGTATCGTTTCCGCATCCAGGTTGATCCTCTGGACTGCCAGGGCTGTGGTGTCTGCGTAACAGCATGTCCCGCAAAAGAAAAAGCACTGGTAATGAAACCTCTGGATACGCAGATGCACGAACAGCCTAACTGGGACTTCTCTCTGGCTCTGTCCGATAAGAAGAACCCTATGGACAAATACAGCGTAAAAGGCTCTCAGTTCGAACAGCCTCTGCTGGAATTCTCCGGCGCATGTGCAGGCTGCGGCGAAACAGCTTACGCAAAACTGATGACACAGCTTTACGGCGACCGCATGTATCTGGCAAACGCTACAGGCTGTACACAGGCTTGGGGCGCTGCTGCACCTTGCGTACCTTACACAACAAACAAAGACGGCTGGGGCCCTGCATGGAGCAACTCCCTCTTTGAAAATAACGCAGAATTCTCCCTGGGTATGGTTCTGGCAGTAGAACAGCAGAGAGAACGCGTAACCATGAAGCTGAAAGAACTGCTGGCTCTCACCGACGATGCAGATCTGAAAGCAGCGGCTGATGTATGGCTGGCAAACTATGATGACGGCCACAGAAGCAAAGAAGACACCAAAGTCCTGCTGGCAGCTCTGGAAAAAGTTTCCGTAAGCGGCGAAGCAGCAGACCTGAAAGCCTTCATCATGGACAACAAAGAACACCTGACCAAGAAATCCATGTGGATGTACGGCGGCGACGGCTGGGCATACGACATCGGTTACGGCGGTCTGGACCATGTACTGGCTTCCGGCGCAGATGTAAACGTACTGGTGGTTGACACAGAAGTTTACTCCAACACAGGCGGTCAGTCCTCCAAAGCAACACCCATCGGCGCTGTGGCACAGTTCGCAGCAGGCGGTAAAGCAACTGTGAAGAAAGACCTGGGTATGCTGGCAATGAGCTATGGCTACATCTATGTTGCACAGGTATCCCTGGGCGCAAACCCTGCACAGCTCATCAAAGCCCTGAAAGAAGCAGAAGCTTACAAAGGTCCTTCCCTGATCATCGCTTACGCGCCTTGTATCAACCACGGTATTTCCAAAGGCATGGCAAACGCACAGCTGGAAGCAAAACTGGCAGTGGATGCTGGCTACTGGTTCCTGTACCGTTACAACCCCGATCTGAAGAAAGAAGGCAAGAATCCTTTCATCCTGGATTCCAAAGAACCTTCCATGGATTACAACGACTTCATCATGGGCGAAGTTCGTTACGCTTCCCTGGTTCGCACCTTCCCCGAAACAGCAAAAGTACTGCTGGCAGAAGCTGCTGACAAGGCGAAAGAAAAATACGAAGCATACAAGAAGCTTGCAGAACAATAACCCCGTAACGCTGTTTGCAGGCAATGAGAAACCTGACGACTCAGCCGGCAAAGCCGGCTGAGTCTCGTCCCCTTGCAGACAGGGGGCTTTCCGTAAGGCTCCATGAATATTTGTGATAGACTCTGGGAAAAAGAGGTCATGTCCTTTTGGGGGCTTCTTTAGAAGAAAACAAAGATTTTATTCGATGTATTTTCTTCTAAAGACAGCCACCAGTTTCCCTTAAGAAATCAAGGAAATGAAAAACCAATGTTTTCTTAAGGGAAGCCTGCTGGACATGCCTCTTTTTCTATTGTGTAGAAATTCCATATTTTTCCATTGTATGAATATCCATACATCATTTTCGTCAATTGTAAAAAAAGTACAAAAAAATACACATTCTTTTGGCGAAAATCCTTGTCAAGGTTTTCCTGTATCTTTATAATAAGGAACGGATAAAAATTCAATGAGAAAATCATAAAAATAGAAAAGGAGTGTTTACATTGACGAGCCAAAAGAAAAAAATGCCTCTGGCTTTTTGGATATTCCTTGGTCTGATCGTGGGTATCGTGGCAGGTCTGCTGCTGATGAACGCAAATCTGTTCGGCATGACCGGCGTTGACTTCGCCAAGGCTTATATCCAGCCCTGGGGTACTATCTTCCTGAACTTGCTGAAATTCATCGTCGTGCCCATTGTGATGTTTTCCATTGCGGCCGGCGTCATCTCCATGAAGGACATTCGCCGTGTAGGTGCCATCGGCGGCAAAACACTGATCTATTACATGTGCACCACCGCTTTTGCCGTAACACTGGCACTGATTCTGGCAACGCTGTCCAAAGGTATGTTCGTTGTGCTGGACCCTTCCGGCGCTTCCTACACCCCTGCGGAAGCCCAGAGCGTTATGGATACCATCGTGAATATCTTCCCCTCTAACTTTGTGAAGCCCATGGCTGAGGCTTCTATGCTGCAGGTAATCGTCATTGCCCTCTTTGTGGGCTTTGGCATCCTGCTGGCTGGGGAAAAAGGCATCCTTGCCGGTCAGGTGGTAGAAAGCTTCAATGAAGTATTCCTGAAAGTCATGGACTTCATCATCAAGCTGTCCCCCATCGGCGTTGCCTGCCTGATCTGCCCCGTTGTAGCGGAAAACGGCCCTATGCTGCTGACAAACCTGATCATGGTACTGGCTGTGGCTTATGTGGGCTACATTGTACACATGGTTGTAGTATATTCCCTGACCATCAAGACACTGGGCGGCGTTTCTCCTCTGAAATTCTTTAAGGAAATGATGCCTGCCATGATGATGGCGTTCTCCTCCGCTTCCTCCGTAGGCACACTGCCTTTCACCATGGAAGCTGCAGAAAGACTGGGCGCCCGCAGAGAAGTAGCTGGTTTCGTACTGCCTCTGGGCAGCACCATCAACATGGACGGTACTGCCATCTATCAGGGTGTCTGTGCCGTATTCATCGCCGCTTGTTACGGCGTTGACCTGACACTGGGGCAAATGATTACCATCGTACTGACAGCCACACTGGCTTCCATCGGTACAGCTGGTGTTCCCGGCGCTGGTCTGGTTATGCTGGCAATGGTACTGGAAAGCGTTGGTCTGCCTGTTGCTGGTATCGGTCTGGTTGTTGGCTTCGACCGTATCTTCGACATGGGTCGTACCACTGTTAACATCACTGGTGACGCTGCTTGCGCTACCATCGTTTCCAAACTGGACGACAAACGCAATGCCAAACTGGCTGCGAAAGCAAAAGCATAAAACATCAGAATCGGAAATCTCTCAGGAGGTTTCCGATTTTTTTGATTACCCAACGCAAAAAAGACCGAACTTCCTCAAAAGGAAATCCGGTCTTTTTCTATATCATTTACTTATCTAAAATTTTGCCGTCTGTGGAAATGGTCACTACCTGCCAAGGGATGAATTTGCCGCTTGCCTGCAATGCTTTTTTCGCTGCCATCTCCATGCCGCCGCAGCAAGGCACTTCCATGCGGACGATGGTCACGCTCTGGATATCATTCTGTTTGATGATTTCTGTGAGCTTTTCGCTGTAGTCCACCATATCCAGTTTGGGGCAGCCCACCAGTGTGATTTTGCCTTTCATGAATTCCTCATGGAAATTGCCGTAAGCATAAGCGGTGCAGTCTGCCGCAATGAGCAGCTTCGCGCCGTCAAAATAAGGGGCTTTGATGGGTGCCAGTTTGATTTGTACAGGCCACTGACGCAGTCTGGAAGGTACCGCAGATACAGCAGACACATCCGCTTCCGCTTTTGCAGCCATTTTTTCCTGTACTTCCAGCAGTTTGCTCTGGCTGCCGGGGCAAGCGCAGGGGGATTGTCCTTTTTTCGCCATATTCGCCTGCACAGCCGCTTCGTCATAAGCCGCTGCTTCCCGTTCCACAAATGTAATAGCACCTGTGGGACATACGGGCAGGCAGTCCCCCAGACCATCACAGTAATCATCCCGAAGCAGTGTGGCTTTGCCGTCTACCATACCGATGGCGCCTTCATGGCAGGCGTTGGCACACAGACCACAGCCGTTACATTTTTCTTTGTCAATTTCTATAATTCTACGAATCATGTGGTTTCCTCCTCGTTTTTCCGTCCTTGTTTTTCTGATAACAGTATGCTATACTGCGAAAAAATAGTATGTTGTTTTTCCAACAAAAAGGAGGGGTTCCCATGATAGAACCATCAAAATTGGCATCTCTACCCTTTTTTCAGGGCATTTCTCCCGAAGATATGACAAAACTCTTAGAGGAACTGGACGCAAGGGAAGTTTTTTATGAAAAAGGCAGTTTTTTGGTGCACACCGGAGATAAAATCACGGCGGCAGGGCTGATCCTTTCGGGGGAAGTCCATATCCTGAGGGAGGATTTTTGGGGCAGCCGGGCATTGGTGGCGCAAATTCCATCGGGAGCTTTTTTCGGCGAAACTTATGCCCTCTTGGATACAGCGGCAGAAGTAAGTGTACTGGCTGCCGCAGACACAACGGTGTTATACTTATCCCTAAATCGGATACTGGCACCCACAGGACAGCAAAATCCCCTTTTTGCACTTCTCTCTCGCCGTTTGCTGCAAATATTCGCCGGACGGAATTTAACACTGACACGAAAGATTGCCCACGTTACCTGCCGCAGCACAAGGGAGAAACTTTTGTCCTTCCTTTCCTCCTGCGCACAGGATTCCGGCAGCGCTGTTTTTTCCATTCCCTTTGACAGACAGCAATTGGCCGACTATTTGGCGGTGGAACGCAGCGCCATGTCGGCAGAGCTGAGCCGCATGAAAAAGGACGGTCTGCTGGATTACCACAAAAACCACTTCCGGCTCTTTACCAATAAATGATTACAGCAATATTTCAAAATTCTTAAACTTCCCTGAAAATCCCGTTTTTCTTTTGAAACCATGGTATAATAGGGACGAAAACATCAAGACGAAAAATACGAAAGGAGTCTTACAAAATGAAAAAGAAACTGGCCATTGTGCTCAGCTGTGCCCTGGCTGCTGCACTGCTCTTTGGCTGTACATCAAAAGAAACCACAACCACAGAAGGAGAAACACAGCAGCAGGAAACAACTACAGAAACAACTGCTGCTGACGGCGAACTGACTGCGGAACAGTTCCAGACACTCTATGACGGCGCTTTTGCCATCTACAAACAGATTGTACTGGATGGCTTTGACATGAGCACCACAGACGTCATTGACGTAGACGGCTACACTTACAACCGTGTCACCGACCAACGCTTCTCCGATATGGAAGCATTCCGCACCTATCTGGGACAGTACTTCACACAGAATATGATGGACACTGACATCTTTGCTGAAAACAACATCCGTTTCACAGAAGGCAAAGGCGGCGGTCTGTATGTTCTGGACGGCGCCAGAGGCACAAACATCTTCTACGCAGGCTATGTTATGGGTGAACCTGTGGAAACAGAAACAGGCATGTCTGTAACCGCTACCGCATACTACACCAAAGACGGCAATCCTTATGAAGGAGAAACCTTCACAGAAGCCCCTGCGGACACTTCCATGTACGAAACAACAGATTACACATTCAATCTGGTACAGGAAGACGGACAGTGGAAATTTGATAACTTCCATCTGTTCTACTAAGATACAAAAACGCCGACCTATCTTCGGCAATCCTTTCTAAACAAAAACAGCTGGAATCCTTAAAAATATAAGGGATTTCAGCTGTTTTATTTTGTTTTGGGCTATGTTTGCGCCATTTAGAAATTGAGAGAGAGAAAATGGAGTTTTCTAAATGGATAACTGTTTCTATTTTTTAAAGCCCAATAGAAACCAATGGAATAAAAATGACCAGTGTCAAAATAGGAATGAGAATCTGTGTCACGGCAATATCGAAATATGCTTCTTTATGGGTCAATTTACAGATGCCCAGCAGTGTAATCTGTGCGCCCTGATGGGGCAGGGTATCCAATGTGCCTGCGGCAATGGCGCCGATACGATGGACAGCCTCCAGACTGACACCCATACTCTTATAAGTATCTGTCAGTGCCGCAAAGGCAACGCCCATACCGCCGGAAGCCGAACCGCACACGCCGGCGCAGATGGCAATGGTCACGGCAACGAATACCAAGGGGGGACTTAAGGGAGATCATGCTGTCTGTTCCAGCACAAAATAAAATAGCCGGAGTCCTTTAGATGTAAGGATTCCGGCTATCACTATTTTCTCATGAAGCAGCCGCTGTCGAAAAGCGGTTTTCTGCTAACAATCAGAATCAATTATGCAGCGGGTGTTGCAGCAGGAGCTTCTGTAGCTTCTGTTGTTGTTGTTGTTTCTGTTGTTGTTGTTTCTTCTGCAGGTTTTGTTTCTTCAGCAGGTTTTACTTCTTCTGCAGGAACTGTTGTTGCTTCTTCAGCAGGTTTTACTTCTGTTGCAGGAACTGTTTCTGTTGCAGGAGCTTCTGTACCTTTCAGGTCAGCTGTCAGCATCAGCATTTCAGCAACCTGTGCTCTTGTAGCGTCAGCTTTTGCATCAACATCAGCTGCAACCAGTTTCAGGCTTACTGCCCAGCTCATAGCGTCTTTTGCCCAGTCGGAAGCTGTAGCAACGTCTGTAGCTGTTTCTACTGTTACGTCAACGCCTTTGGATTTTGCGTAGTCATACAGAACTTTAACCAGCTGTTCAACTGTCAGGTTTGCTTTAGGAGCGAATTCTGTTTCGCTTACACCGTTCATCAGACCTTTGTCTGCTGCCCACAGGCAGGATGTAGCGTACCATCTGCCGATTTCAACGTCTGTGTAAGCAGATTCTGTAGCAACGTCTGTTGCGCCTTCTTTGTTGTACAGGATCTGAGTCAGCATTGCTCTCTGCAGAGATGCTTCGGGTTCAAATGTTGTGTCTGTTGTACCAGCCATCAGTTTGTTGTCGTAAACGTATTTTACTGCATTGTAGTAAGTTGCGTCTGCTGCAACGTCTGTGAAAGGCAGAGCTGCTGTTTCGCCGCCTTCAGGTGTTGTTGCTTCGCCGCCTTCGGGTGTTGTTGCTTCGCCGCCTTCAGGTGTTGTTGTTTCGCCACCTTCGGGTGTTGTTGCTGTGCCATTGTTGATTACATAGTTGCCGTTTTCGTCCTGTGTGATAACTTCTTCAGGAACCAGACCCTGTTCCAGAGCTGCGTAGTACGCTTCGTCTTCTTCGAATGTTGTACCAGCTGCGAATGCTACTGTGGGCATAGCCATCATAGCAGCCAGAGCCATAGCTACCATACGACCGTATTTTCTGTTTTTCATACTGTTTTCCTCCTCAACTCACCATATTTTTTGTTGTTTCAGTATTAAAATTACCCGCGTAACCATTATAACGAATTCTACGGGTTAATTCAATGCAATTTTGTCAAATTTCGTGTAAATGTAAAAAAAATGAAATATTTCTATTTTGCGCGTTTTTCACAAAGGGCAAGATCGTAAAAAAAATCCCTCAGGCTTCGCCCCGTCCGATCTTTTTATCCTTTTCCAGCACCGCATCAAATGCCGCTGCCGCTGCCGCTTCAAAGCCTTTTGCCTGTAGTGTGGTGACACCTTCGATGGTGGTGCCGCCGGGAGAGCATACCTGATCTACCAAAGGCCAAGGGGCTTCACCGCTTTTGAGCACCATTTCCGCACTGCCCTTCACTGTTTCCGCCACGATTTCCAGCGCCTGTTTCTTGGGCATGCCAGCCTTCAGAGCTGCTCTTGCCAATGCATCCATATACATATAATGGAAGGCAACGGCCGCACCGCCGATAACACTGAAAATGCCGAAATGATTTTCGGGAATTTCCGCCACACTGCCGATGGTGGCAAAGACCGCCTTCACTGCTTCCAACTGGTCTGCTGTGACAGCATCGTTATGGCAGATACCTGTGGTAGACGCGCCGATTTTGGCGTTGATATTGGGCATGACACGGACGATGGGTGTATCCTTGGGCAGATGTTCTGCCAGATACGCCAGTGTTTTCCCTGCGGCAATGGACACCACCAGAGGTCTTTTCGCAGCGAAATCCGCCTGTAAGCCCGGCAGGATTTCCGCCAGAATATGAGGTTTTACCCCCAGCACAACCACATCGCTCTGGGCAATGACTTCCCCTGCCGTCCGGCAGCTGTTTGCGCCGCAGCCTTCCGCCAGTTTCGCCGCGGAAGTAACGGTCTTGCTGGTGATGAAAATATTTTTTCCGTCATAGCCGTTGGCAGTCATGCCTTTGACAATGGCGCTGACCATATTGCCTGCACCGATAAATCCAAATTTCATAGAGTTCATCCTTTCTTTTCCATTGAGTCTTTTATAATATAGCGAATTGGATTTTGTCCACCCTTTTTGAAAACAGATGTAACATACTTTCCTTTAAAAAACTGACGGACTGCATCTGTCGCATATCTGCCCACAAACTCATACCGTTCTTTTGTAGCTTCTTTTTCATCCGAACTGATTTCTCTATTACACATCATGGTCGAATGAGCAGGATACCAGCCCTGTATTTCATATACCTCCAAAATCATACCGTCATAAACAGGCATGGCATATTTCATTTCCTCGGCACGTTTTGGATTAATCTGCCAATATCCTCTTGTTACATCATAAAGTTCCTGAGGAGAAATGCCGTTATAATAACTCTTATTGATGCGGATCAAAATGGTGTTTTCCAAGAAATCCTCCTCACAGATTTCTTTTGCCGCATATCTGTTATCCAGCACAGAAACCTCTACTTTTCCATAAGTGCTGCTTTCATAACCTCTTTGCTGGTTTGTCAAATTTTCAATGCCGATCAAGTCGATAACGGCAGCTTCTACCTTATAAGCCGTTTCTTCTTCCAAGCCATGTACCAATATCTCAATAATCGGTTCCTTCCCCTTTTCCTTTAAAGCTCTGATATATTTGCTTTTCTCACTTTCATCCTCGGCTGCCAAATGTGCAAAAGCCCGATTTCCCTTTCCTTTTCCCACATAAAAAGGCTGTAATGTATCTGGGTCTGAATACACATACACATAAGTTTTCAGTTTTTGGATGGTTTCTTTTGAAAATGCTTCCATACCTATAACCTCCAGACAGTTGCATTTTACCATATCCTTTTTAAAAATACCACTCATACCAAAAACAACGTTCTCAAGAAATCTGACCTTCTGCAAAAACCTTTTGTCTTTTATCCTGCCCCATGCTATACTGAAAAAAATATCATGGAAACAAAAAGGAGGGACTCACATGTCCGTATTATTTCTGGAATATCCCAAATGCAGCACCTGCAAAAAAGCCAAAGCATGGCTGGAAGGTGCAGGTGTAGATTTTGTCGACCGTCATATTGTGGAAAACAATCCTACCGCTGAGGAACTGAAGCTATGGCACGCCAAAAGCGGTCTGCCGCTGAAGAAATTCTTCAACACCAGCGGCATGCTTTACAAGGAAATGCAGCTGAAAGACAAGCTGGCGGACATGAGCGACGAAGAACAGTTTGCCCTTCTGGCAACCAACGGCATGCTGGTGAAACGTCCCCTCATCATCGGCGATGATTTTGTGCTGGTAGGCTTCAAAGAAGCCGAATGGGAAAAACTGAAATGATGGGCGGCCAAGAAATGCGGCGGGCTGTTCTGGGGGATGTGCCCACCATCCTTGCTCTGCTGCAAAAACGTATTGACTGGATGGACGAAAAAGGGCTGTATCAGTGGAACAAGACCGATTACCTGACAGTATATCCTGCCTCCTATTTTGAGGAACGTGTACAGGAAAACAGTGTATTTCTTGCCATGGATGGGGACAAAGTCATCGGCGTCATTGCCCTTTTTGACATAGACCCCAGATGGGACAACGACAAAGATGCCTATTATGTCCATCACTTCGCCACAGACCCTGCTTATGCAGGATTGGGACGGGAAATGCTCACCTTTGCGGAAACCTATGCGCGCAACGCCGGAAAAGAAGTGCTGCGGCTGGATTCCCAGAAGGTCAACGACGATTTGAGCCGCTATTACGAGGCATTGGGCTATCCTGCTGTAGGGGAATGCATCGACGGGGCTTATGTGGGCATCAAACGGGAAAAACCGCTGAATGGCTGAGGACCCCCGAAAGGAGGACGCCATGAAAAAGAAAATGAAATCCAAAAAAGAAAAACGCCGGAATATTTTTTTGAATATCTTTGAAATTGTGGTGGACGGGATTCTTACCATATTGGACACCATTTTTTGAAAAACAAGATTTTTGGATATTTTTTGAAAAAAATCGAAAATTCCGCAACTTTTCTGTATTTTTCTTCGTCCAAAAGAAAAAAAGAATCCGTATATAGGAAAGAGTCCTAAAATGGAAAGGGGTTGTTGGTATGAAAAAATGGAAACGAAACATGATGGCATGTATGACTGCGACAGTACTGGCTTTGGGCATGAGCACCGTGGCGCTGGCGGCGGAACCTGCGGCAAACACCATCACCGTCAACGGACAGGGTGTTGTACAGGTAGCCCCTGACGTTGCCACCATTCATGTGACTGTGGAAAAGACCGCTAAAACAGCGGCACAGGCACAGAAAGACGTGAATGAAGAACTGACAGACATCGTTGCTGCCATGAAAGCTTTGGGCGTAACAGATGAAGATATTGTGACTTCCTATGTCTCTGTATATCCTTCCTATCAGTATGACGAGGAAACAGGCAAACGGACAGTGGAAAACTATCAGGCTTACACCTCTGTGAATGTCACCACCAATGATGTGGACAATGCAGGGAAATATGTAGACGCTGCCCTGAACGCAGGGGCAACCGGCACCAACGGCGTCACATTCTCTCTGGAAAAACCGGAAACCTACTACAATCAGGCACTGACAGAAGCCGTAAAAGCTGCCCAGTCCTCTGCCACAGCCATTGCCCAGGCTTACGGCAAACCGCTGGGACAGGTGGTATCCGTTGTGGAAAACAGCCGCAACACCTCCACCAGCTATAAAGAAATGGAATATGGTGTAGAAGAAGCAATGGCCATGGATGCCATGGCAACAGGCAGCGCCAACAGAAACACCAACATTTCTTATGAAGATATTGAAGTAAGCGCAAGCATCACAGCTGTTTACGGATTCTAAAATGTTCGGAAAAGAAGCTGGAGTCCTTTATATCAAGGATTCCAGCTTTTCTATTTTCCTAATGTTTTCTTAAAGAAGCGGCTGATTTCTTGACAGCATATCCCTTTTCCGTTATCCTGAGCAAAAACCAACGGAAGGATTTGAACTGCCCATGAAAACAACCCTAACACAACCTCTATATTCCCTGCCCTACAGTCTCCATGATGGGTATCTGACAAAGCTGGATGCAGAGGAAGAAACGCTGGTCTGCCACTTTCCCTACGGCATTTTTTCCACCGCCTCCCCCTGTGAACAGACAGCAGGGGCGAAGGTCAAATTTACTGGCGTGGACTGGGATTCTTCCTTTCTATATGTTTTTGATGGACTGGGAGAAACAGGCGCTTTTTCCGGCGAAAAATGGGAATTGAAGGACTTTCTTCCTCATTTTGAACGGTTGGAGGTCATAGATGAAACTTATGGCTTTTGGCAGGCAAAATGGAAAGGAATGATGACAAAGGGAGAAGGAATGGTGGAATGTATGGTGGAAGTTTGTTACAGCGGGGAAATGGTGTATGAAATAGAGGAATGAAAAAAGAGGGTAATTTGTTTCCAAATTACCCTCTTTTTTCATATGCTAAAATTTCATATACAATCCTACTTGTCAAAGCCCAAATACGTACCAAATCCTAATAGAAATACAGCCATTGCAAAAGATAAATCTTCTGTTTCCATTTTGTACTTAGACACCATCTCTTTCAATTCATCCAAAACAATATCATTTGGAACTAGTGTATCATTTAACTCTGTCACAACTCGTTCTATCACATTTGGTAATACCATACACATCTTATAAAAGGCATTTTTATCACCAGTAACCAACTCATAAAACTTATCTATGCTAACCCGTCTAATTAATTTATGTCCTACCTTTTTTCTTATCTACAGTCGTTTCCCATTTGATATTTTGTGAATGCTGCGCAATCGCTTCTACTAAAAAACAAGCACAATCATCATCATTTAGTAATTGATTTTGCATCTTAATAAAGGTTTTCCCTGCTGATGCAGAATTCATTGTATTATGCTTATTTTTCATTTCAACATAAATCGTGTGCACAACACTTCCATCTGGCAATAAAATGCCCTCTTGATTTTTATAAATGACATCCCAACCGCCTTCTTCACCATTTGGTGGAACTGAACAATTTTCAATATATTGAAAAATTCGTTGATGAAAATATCCAATATCGTTATTATTTGATTTATCTCTTTGTCTGAATATTTCATTACTAACAATTTGTTCCCAACTAGCACGATATACAGTTTTATCAAAAATTAGCTTTATTGGATCAATTAAATTCTTATTGAAACGTTTTAAATCAAAGGATTCCAACTTTTCGCCATACTTTTCAATAGTTGCCCGTACATGGTTTGTAAAATCTTCCTCACTTATAAATGATAAATTCCACATTACAAACACTCCAATCCTTCTCGTATTTTCACCGCAATTTCATAGGCTAAATTTACAGGTACAGCATTTCCTACTTGTTTATATTGTTGACCTATACTTCCACAAAACTTCCAATCATCAGGAAAGCCTTGGCATCTGGCATTTTCTCTAACTGTAAATGGTCTAGCTTCGAGGGGATGACAACGATCTGTTTGTTTTTGACTAGGTGAAGTTAAAACTGTCAACGAAGGCTCGTCTAAACTTAATCTTCGTAAAATACCTGTACGTCCTCCCTCCATATACCAACAACTTTTCATATACTCTTTTGCTATATTCTCAGGAATATCTTTCCAATATCCTCCCGGAGGAACTAATTCAAATATTTCTTTTTTATAATCTGAATATTTAGCACCTTCACTCTTTGGGCAATCTAATAGTATATCTCTCAAAACCGGTTTATATTGATGAGGGGTTGGAAATTCAAATTTTATTTTTTGGAATAAGTCTCTTCGTATTCCTATAGTAATTAAACGTTCTCTCTTTTGTGCAACTCCATAATCCCATGCATTCAACACTTTCTTCTGATTTTCTGCAATGATATAGCCTGCTTGTTCAAAAATAGAAAGTATCGTCTGATAAGTTCTTCCCTTATCATGTGTCAACAATCCTCTTACATTTTCAAATAAAAACATTTTTGGCTGTAATTTTTCTAAAAATTTAGCATAATGATAAAACAAAGTTCCTCGTGCATCTTCTAAGCCTAAACGTTTGCCAGCATAAGAAAATGCTTGGCAAGGTGCACCACCAGATAATAAATCTAATTCACCTTTTTGAATATTAAAATATTCTTCTAAATTTAGTCCGGAAATTTTGGCAATATCTTCATGGATTACTCTCCACTGTGGTCTATTATATTTCAAGGTATCCGCTGCATTTTTTTCAAACTCTATTAATCCCAATGTTTCAAATCCAGCCTGTTCAATCCCTAACGCAAGACCTCCTGCACCAGCAAATAATTCAATCGTTGTAAATCTTTTTTCTTGTTCTTTCTCTAACATAAATTCCAAAATATCTTCAATTTGACAATTCAACACACAGCTAAATTTTTCAATCTGATTCAATGATACTGCATCATTTTTTTCCAACTTTTTTAATGTATCATTATCCATATCAGATAGATTTTTAAATTCTGCTTTGCTTATTTTTTGTTCTTCTAGTATTTTCCACAATTTTGCATAGCTTATTGACAATTCCAGTCCCCCCATTCATCCAACTTCTATCTGAAATAGGATTATCAAATTATATCCTATTTTTTTTGTTGTTGCAATAATTGAGATTGGTAGAGTCAATCTAATATCCGTCTGCGTTACAACAAAAAAGACATCAACCTCAGTTGATGTCTTTACCGGAGAAGGAGGGATTTGAACCCTCGCGCCGCGTTAACGACCTATACCCTTAGCAGGGGCACCTCTTCAGCCTCTTGAGTACTTCTCCAAGTAGCCTACTGCAAGAAACAGTATACCATCATTCTGCCCATCTGTCAAACATTTTTTTCGCAGAATCTCAATTTTTTTATAAATAGAGCCGGCTCTTTCCGAACCGGCTCCAAAAACCATCGTCAGATTATTTTACTTTTTCCAGTTTTTCCTGACCGCCCATGTAAGGACGCAGTACTTCGGGGATTCTTACGCTGCCATCTGCCTGCAGGTTGTTTTCCAGGAACGCGATCAACATTCTAGGAGGAGCTGCAACAGTGTTGTTCAGTGTATGTGCGAAGTATTTTCTGCCGTCTTTGCCAACAACACGGATACCCAGTCTTCTTGCCTGTGCATCGCTCAGGTTGGAGCAGCTGCCAACTTCGAAGTATTTTTTCTGTCTAGGAGACCAAGCTTCTACGTCAACGGATTTTACTTTCAGGTCTGCCAGGTCACCGGAGCAGCATTCCAGAGTTCTTACGGGGATATCCATGGAACGGAACAGGTCAACGGTGTTCTGCCACAGTTTATCGAACCACATGGGGCTTTCTTCGGGTTTACATACAACGATCATTTCCTGCTTTTCGAACTGGTGGATACGGTAAACGCCTCTTTCTTCGATACCGTGGGCGCCTTTTTCTTTACGGAAGCAAGGAGAATAGCTTGTCAGTGTCTGAGGCAGGTCTTCTTCTTTGTTCATGGTGTCGATGAATTTACCGATCATGGAGTGTTCGCTGGTACCGATCAGGTACAGGTCTTCGCCTTCGATTTTATACATCATCGCGTCCATTTCTGCAAAGCTCATAACGCCTGTAACGACGTTGCTGCGGATCATGAAAGGAGGGATGCAGTATTTGAAGCCTCTGCCGATCATGAAGTCTCTTGCGTAAGCCAGAACTGCGGAGTGCAGTCTTGCGATATCGCCCATCAGGTAGTAGAAACCGTTACCAGCTACTTTTCTTGCGCTGTCCAGATCAATACCGCCGAAGCTTTCCATAATATCTGTGTGGTAAGGGATTTCAAAATCAGGAACAACGGGTTCGCCGAATTTTTCTACTTCCACGTTTTCGCTGTCATCTTTACCGATGGGAACGGAAGGATCGATGATGTTAGGAATGGTCATCATGATCTTTTTGATGCGTTCTTCCACGTCTTTTTCTTTCACTGTCAGTTCGTCTACGCGTTCTGCGTCAGCTGCGATCTGTGCTTTTACTTTTTCAGCTTCTTCTTTTTCGCCTTTTGCCATGAGACCGCCGATCTGTTTGGACAGTTTATTTCTCTGTGCACGCAGCGCTTCTACTTCCTGCTTGATGGTTCTGTTTTCCTGATCCAGTTCGATGACTTCGTCTACCAGAGGCAGTTTGCTGTCCTGGAATTTCTTACGGATATTTTCCTTAACGATTTCAGGGTTTTCTCTTACAAATTTGATGTCTAACATTTTTTGTCTCCTTTCGGTTTCTAAATATATACGAATGTTCGAGGATACGGGGTTTTTTTGGCAAATAAAAAAACCCCCGATCCCAAAAAGAGGGACGAGAGTTACTCCCGCGTTGCCACCCGCATTGCCCGAAAAAAATATTTCCGAACCACTTGAACAGCGATAAAGGGCTTACCCTTTCGGCTTTCACCGACAGCTCCGAAAGTGGAGGGCTGTTTTCCTTCCGCCGGCTCGCACCAAACGCCGGCTCTCTGGGGGAATTTCCACAGCTTAGCTTTCTTCTGAACAACCAAAAAAACGGCTGTTTCACGCCTTGTTGAAGAATATTATAGCACACAAAGACAAAAAGGCAAGTATTTTTTTCGGGAACCACAAAAAAAATACATTTGTTATTTTAATGAAATTCTAATGGTTTTCTTATAGATTCTTTCCGCCGATTGCGGTATGATAGTACCGTACAAGGAGGCCCCTTTTCCTGTACATAAACTATGCCCCCGGACGTTAATCACGTCCGACGCCCGACGATTCCCCGATCGCCGGGTTTTTTTATGCAAAAAAACAAGGGAAGCCTGATTTTTCTATATGATTCTTATCATCCCCTTTTTCCCATATCAATGTGTAAAATTACAATTTTACCAATATGTGTTTTTTATCTTATGTCAACTAATGAAAGTCAAAAAATGAACGCCGCACAGAAAACCATATCTTCTAAATTCTGGTAAAAAAATAGCTGGACTCCCTTCCATTGAACTGAACCCAAAAAGTTAGACAATATTTCCAAATTAAAATATTCAAGAAGCC
>CABSIK010000020.1 GCA_902477755.1 uncultured Clostridia bacterium | reverse complement strand
ACAGTACTTGTTCCTTTGAATAGCCAAACTCCATAATTTGTTTCCTCCTTAAAAACAATTTTAATCGTCATAAAATGTCTTTCTGACATACAGCGGGGTATTTCTGCATGCCGCTGGTTCCAATTATACTTGATAAATCAAGGCTTTTCCAGCATGTATCTAAAAAAATACATCGTTTCCATCAATAAAAACTTTTGTCCTTCAGTGGTTGTACAAACAGGGGACGATAGATCAGATTCCGTCCACGGCGCACACTCTCCATAAGAGAAATGTTCTTCACATGTATGGAAACCTTTTCCAATTCCACCTGTTTTTGCACATCCGCAAACCCACGATAAGGCTCTACCTCACGCCCCAATGTGATATGAGGGCTTAAACCCTTTTTCTCTCTGGCAAAGCCCTGTTTGCCCAAAGAGATTTCCAGCTGTTGGAACAGCCGCTGAAGGGGTGCACTTTTTTCCACCCCTGCCCACAGGATGCCTTCCCGTCCTCTGGGGAAGAATCCCAATCGATCCAGCTTCAGTTCAAAGGGGCGGTTCCGTCTGGTGGTTTCCATCATAGCCTGTACCACATCGTCCACTTCTTCCGGTCTGATTTCCCCCAGAAAATGCAGGGTCAGATGGAAATTTTCCTTTGGTGTGTAATTCCCCTTGCGGCAAAGTTCTGCCGCCTGCTGCTGCGCCCCTTCCAGGGCATCCTTCACTTCTTCTTCCAATTCAATGGCAATAAATGTCCGCATGTTTCCTCCTTTCCGTAAAAAAGGACGGCGAAGCCCCTTCTTTTGGAAAGAGCCGTGCCGTCCCTTCATAAAATACAAAACTTCTTATTTTACAAGAGCCATTGCTCTTTCCACAACCTGTTCTACGGTGAAACCGAAATCTTTGAACAGGATGCCTGCAGGTGCGGATGCGCCGAAACCTTCCATGCAGATCACGTCGCCGTCCAGACCTACAAATTTATGCCAGCCAAAGTCTGCCGCTGCTTCCACAGCCAGTCTTGCGCGAACAGCCTTAGGCATAACGCTTTCTTTGTATTCGTCGCTCTGTTCTGCGAACAGTTCCCAGCAAGGCATGCTGATGACTCTTGCTTTCACGCCTTTTGCAGCCAGTTCGTCGTAAGCTTTGTAGATCAGTTCTACTTCGGAACCGCTTGCCATGAGCAGTACATCAGGTGTACCTTCGCAGTCACGGAGGATATAAGCGCCTTTCAGAGCGTCTTTGCCGGTGCCTTCCAGTGCAGGCATGTTCTGTCTGGACAGGATCAAACCGGTAGGTGTTGTAGTATGTGTCAGTGCTGCATACCAGCCAGCTGCTGTTTCTCTGGTATCGCAGGGACGGAATACCATGTAGTTCGGCAGGCTGCGCAGCATTGCCAGATGTTCGATGGGCTGATGAGTAGGGCCATCTTCTCCTACGCCAATGCTGTCATGGGTAAAGATGCTGATAACAGGCAGACCCATGAGGGCTTCCATACGCAGACCAGCTTTCATGTAATCACTGAATACGAAGAAACCAGCGATATAAGGTCTTACGCCGCCATGTACTGCCATACCATTTGCCATAGCTGTCATGGCAAATTCACGGATACCGAAGTGTACGTTGGAGCCAGCGGGGTTTTCTTTGCTGTAGTATTCTCTGTCTTTCATAACAGATTTGTTGGAAGGAGCCAGGTCAGCGCTGCCGCCGAACAGGTTAGGAACCACTTTCGCTACTTTCTGCAGTACTTTTTCGGAAGTTGCACGAGTCGCGATGTCCCCTTCATCTTTCCAGAAATCTTCGTCATCCAGCAGATCTGCTGCCAGTTTGTCGCTGTGCCACAGTTCGTATTCTTTTGCCAGTTCAGGGTTTGCTTTTGCATAAGCTGCAAACATTTCGTTCCAAGCTGCTTCTTTCTGAGCACCTTCTGCTGCCCATGCTGCCATGTGCGCTTTTACTTCTTCGGGAACAAAGAAAGATTCTTCATAGTTCCAGCCCAGATTTTCTTTTGCCAGCTTGATTTCTTCTTCACCCAGAGGTTCGCCGTGGGCGGATGCTTTGCCCTGTTTGTTGGGCGCACCGAAACCGATGAGTGTGTTTACTTTGATCAGGGAAGGCTTGTCTGTTTTCTTCGCTGCTGCAATAGCTGCTGCGATAGCGTCTACATCGTTGCCGTCTGTTACTTCCGCAACATCCCAGCCGTAAGCTTCGAAACGTTTCATCACATCTTCTGTGAATGCAACGTCTGTGCTGCCTTCGATGGTGATTTTGTTGCAGTCATACAGTACGATCAGTTTGGACAGACCCATTGTACCAGCCAGAGAAGCTGCTTCGGAAGCAACGCCTTCCTGCAGGCAGCCATCGCCGCACAGTGCGTATGTGTAGTGGTCAACCACTTTGTATTCAGGTGTGTTGAATTTTGCTGCCAGATGGCTTTCAGCCAGCGCCATACCTACAGCATTTGCGATCCCCTGACCCAGAGGGCCTGTTGTGGTTTCTACACCTACTGTATGTTTGTATTCAGGGTGACCGGGTGTCAAGGAATTTCTCTGACGGAAGTTTTTCAGGTCTTCAATGGTCAGACCATAGCCGAATACATGCAGCAGGGAATACAGCAGCGCGGAGCCATGACCTGCAGACAGTACAAAACGGTCTCTGTCGTCCCATTTAGGGTTTGCAGGGTTTGCTTTCATTTCCTTTGCCCACAGCGCGTAAGCTGCAGGTGCAGCGCCCAGAGGCAGACCGGGATGGCCGCTTTTTGCTTTCTGGATGGCTTCTGCGGAAAGGAAACGCAGGGTATTTACAGTCAAGTTATCAATATTCATATTGTTTTTCCTCCCATTTCGAAAATTGCCCTTTCAAAAAAGGGCAATCTTCATCAAAAACATATTTTGGTTTACTGTGCAAAAAGATGTTTCTTATTTCTTGGGTACGCTTTCCCAGTCTTTCAGGAAACGTTCAATACCAATGTCTGTCAGAGGGTGTTTTGCCATCTGGATCAGTACATTGTAAGGAATTGTTGCGATGTGGCAGCCAACTCTTGCAGCGTCGATAACGTGCAGAGGGTTACGGATGGAAGCAGCGATGATTTCTGTTTCGATGCCGTGTACGTCAAAGATTTCCACGATTTCTTCGATGAGAGTCATGCCAACGGAACCAATGTCGTCCACTCTGCCCAGGAAAGGACTTACATAAGTTGCGCCTGCTCTTGCAGCCATCAGTGCCTGTGTAGCGGAGAAAATCAGTGTTACGTTTGTTTTGATGCCTTCTGCTGTCAGGATCTTAACAGCTTTCAGGCCTTCCAGTGTCATAGGGATTTTGATAACGATGTTTTTGTGGATTTTTGCCAGTTCTCTCGCTTCTTTTACCATGCCTTCATGATCCAGGCTGATAACTTCTGCGCTGATGGGGCCATCCACGATAGTTGTGATTTCTTTTACCACTTCAACGAAATCTCTGCCTTCTTTTGCGATCAGGGAAGGGTTTGTGGTTACGCCGCAGATCACGCCCAGATCGTTTGCTTCTCTGATATGATCCACGTTAGCGGTGTCGATAAACATTTTCATGATGCTTCTCCTCTTTCTTTGTATATGATTGTAAACAAGTTACCAATTGCACATAGGATGCTGATTTTATTGTACTGCATAGAAAAGGCAAAAGCAACGGCTTTTCCCCACTTTTTCGTTTTTCCGTCAATCTGCCCAAGGTCATAAGACAAGAGAAAAAATCTTTTGTCTGAAAAACAAAAAAGAGGAACTGTCCTTACATAAGGAACAATTCCCCTTTTTTGTTTTCTTATAACAGCCAGCCTTTGACAAAATCAGCAATACCGTCTTTTTCGCAGACATTCTTGTGTCTGATTTCTCTTGTTTCGATGCCGCGGATAGGTGCAGGGATGGCTACGCCGCTGAGGTTTTCCATTTCTTTCATCAGCGCAAAAGCGTCACCGTCTGCGTATTTTGCATCCAAAGCAGCCATAACGTCTTTTGTGAATTTGTAAGGGCTTGCAGTGGAAACAATGACCATAGGGTTCTTTGTGCCGCTTTCGGCTCTGTACTTTTCTGCCGCCGCATAAGCCACTGCTGTATGGGTATCCATCACATAGCCTGTGTTTTTGTATACCCTGCGGATGGCGTCGAAAGTTTCCGCCTCATCGGCAAATTCCCCGGAAAGCCGTTCTTCTGTGATTTCCGCTGTATATTTGCCATCTGCCTGCAAAGCAGCCATTTCCGCTTTTGTCTTATCCTGTCCGCCCATGTGGCACAGGAGACGTTCCAGATTGCTGGAAATAAGGATATCCATAGACGGAGAAACGGTCACATGGAAGGCGCGGTTTCTGTCATAAACGCCAGTGCGGAAGAAATCATAGAGCACTTTATTGTCATTGGATGCGCAGACAAAATGACCTGTGGGCAGTCCCATCTGTGCCGCATACCAGCCAGCCAGAATGTCGCCGAAGTTCCCTGTCGGCACCGTAAAGTCCAGAGGTTCTCCCCATTTGATTTCGCCCATTTTCACTGCCTGAATATATGCCCAGTAGTAATATACAATCTGGGGCACCAGTCTGCCGATGTTGATGGAGTTTGCGGAGGAGAAACGATAGCCTCTCTTTTCCAGTTCATCCGCCAGTTCTTTGTCTGTGAAAATCCGTTTTACAGCACTCTGGGCGTCGTCAAAGTTCCCTTTGATGCCTACTACGCAGGTGTTGTCCCCTTCTTGGGTAGTCATCTGCAATTTCTGCACAGGGCTCACGCCGTCTTCCGGGAAGAATACCATAATTTTCACGCCATCTACGCCAGCAAAGCCTTCCAGCGCCGCTTTTCCCGTATCGCCTGAGGTTGCTGTCAGAATAACAATTTCCTCTTTCTGTCCCTGACGTTTTGCCGCTGTTTTCATGAGATAAGGCAGAATAGACAGCGCCATATCCTTGAATGCCAGTGTTCTGCCGTGGAACAGTTCCAGATAAAGCATATCCCCTTTTTTCACAAGAGGAACAATTTCTTTTGTATCGAATTTTTCATCATAGGCATGTTCAATGCAGTATTTCAGTTCTTCTTCTGTAAAGTCCAGATAAAGCTTCAATACTTCATAAGCCAATTGCCGATAATCCATCCCCATAAGTTCTTCGGGAGTCTTGTCCATTTTAGGGATTTCCTTAGGGATATATAAACCGCCGTCAGGGCAGATGCCACGAAGGATGGCTTCTGATGCAGACGCGGTAATGTCTTTGTTTCTGGTGCCTATGTATGTTGTCACTGCCATATTCACTCGCCCTTTCTTTCCATGCCGATTTTCAAAGAGAATTCATGATAGTTCTATTTTACGAATATTTTTCCATTTGTCAACCACAATCGCACATTTGTTTTTTATTGAAAGACAATTTTGTATTCTGTATTTCTTATTCCCATTTCCAGCCCACAGCATATTTATTTTTCAGACGCCCTTTCTGGGTCTTTCCCCAGCCCAAAGGATAACCGTCTACACATAACAATGTCCAGCCGTCTTTGGCTTCCGGCGCTTCCAGTGTTTCCCCTTTCAGATACCGGATGACTCTCTCGTCAGAAAGGGGCATATCCAGCACATTCTTCACTTCTTCTTTTTTCAGCCCCATGGCAAATGCCTGAGAAGGCTCAAACCGCCCTTTTTTCAATGTGCCCAGCTGCCAGCCGCTGCGCAGTACACGCAGACCTTTTGTGGCAGGGGCGCCTTCCGGCAAAAGACACAGACTGTCCCCGTAAATCTGGAATGTGCCTTTCCATTTTCCCGTGAGGGTTTCTTTGGCAAACTGGCGGAAAGGCCCCAATTCTTTTTCGTTGATGCTGGCTTCTGTGGGTGTACTGCATGGCGTTGCTTCTCCTGTTTTCTGCAGCAACGCCAGAAAATGCCCTTCCCCTTTGATTTTGTGGGGATAAAGGCGTACACATTCCGGCAGTGGTTCACAGCCCGGCACAAACCCCCAGTTTTTTTCCAAAGGAACCATCGTAAATTCCGGATGATTGTCCAGAAATGTCTGGATGCTGTCCTCATTTTCCATTTTTGCAAAAGTACAAGTGGAGTACAGAATCATGCCTCCTGTTTTCAGCATGGAAGCGCAGTGTTCCAGAATATCCGCCTGCTGTTCTCTGCAAAATGCGAGCAGTTCCTCATTCCAGCTTTTCACCATATCCGGTTCTTTCCGGAACATGCCTTCCCCAGAACAAGGAGCGTCAATCAATATCTTGTCAAAAAATCCTCCGAACCGTTCTGCCAGCTTTTTGGGCGGTTCACTCATGACAATGGCGTTGGTGATGCCGCTGATTTCCACGTTTTTGAGAAGCGCTTTTGCTCGTCCGGCGCTGATGTCATTGGAAATGAGCAGACCTGTCCCATTCAGTCTTGCTGCCAGCTGGGTGGTTTTTCCACCGGGTGCCGCGCAGATGTCCAGCACAAAATCCCCTTCTTCAATGGGAATCATAGAACCTGGTGTCATGGCGCTGGGTTCCTGCAAATAGTACAGCCCCGCGTGGTAATAGGGATGCTTGGCAGGACGTTCCCCTTCTGCGTAATAAAATCCGCTTTCACACCAAGGTACAGGGGAAAGAGAAAACGCTCCTTTTTCCGCCAGTTCCGCCGGAGAAATTTTCAATGTATTTGCCCGCAGTCCATAAAGTCTGACTTCTTCAAAAGACACCAGATAATCTTCGTATTCTGTCCCCAGCAATGCTTTCATTTCGTTGATATATGCCAATGGTAATTCCATGTTTTCCTCCTCGTTGTATGTCAACTGCTTCTTCTGCCTATCATCATACGCAAAAAAGAAAAGGGATGCAAGAATTGAACAAAAATTCAAACACCTTTTCTACGTTTTTTCGTCTTTACAAATATACCATGGTCGTATATCATAAATAACGTTAAAAATGACTTGGCAAAAAAAGGAGGGCTCCCATGGAAAAACAGATCTGGAAACCGGGCACCGTATTGTACCCCGTCCCTGCCGTTATGGTATCCTGCGGCAATATGGAGCAGAAAAACATCATCACCGTGGCATGGACCGGCACCATCAATACCAATCCCCCCATGACTTATGTTTCCATTCGTCCCGAGCGTCACTCCTATGAGCTGATCAAGGAAAGCGGAGAATTTGTCATCAATCTGGTCACCAAAGACCTGACTTATGCCTGTGATTTCTGCGGCGTCAGAAGCGGCAGAGATGTGGACAAATTCACTGAAATGCACCTGACAGCCAAAAAAGGGGAAAAAGTAGACTGCCCCATCATACTGGAAAGCCCGGTCAACATTGAGTGTAAGGTAAAAGAAATCGTTCCTTTGGGCAGCCATCATATGTTCCTTGCAGAAGTGGTTTCCGTCAGCGTCAGCGAAAAATATTTCGACAAGACTGGGAAATTCCACCTGAACCGCAGCAAGCCCATCTGCTATTCCCACGGGGGATATTTCACACTTGGAGAACAGGTCGGCTCTTTCGGTTATTCCGTGCGGAAAAAGGACACACCCAAAACAGGAACCAAACAAAGAAAACGCCGCTCCGGCAAAAAACAGCGGCAGAAATAACAAAAGAGAGCGTATATAATTTTTAAGGAGGCGTATTATCATGCTGCAAATCACAGAAGTAAATATTTTTTCTTTGAGCAAAGACGAAGACGCATGGACAATCGAAGGGGAAATCATTTTTGAGGACGACCTGACCTCTGCTTTTGAAGCGGATTATCTGCCTGACGAAGACGAACTGGAAAACCTGTCTCTGGAACTGGAACTGGAAGACTTTGACACCAGAGTATTGAAAAATATGATCCTGGATGCAGCCAACGACTACGAGGACTGATACGGGAGGCGAGTAGCTATGAGCCTGACCATCTGTCTTGCCTATGACCGACAAGAAGAAGTGAAAGCCCTGTTTCTGGAATATACGGATTTCCTGCTGAAAAGTGACCCATCTTTTGCCGCTTTTCTGGAGCTTCAGAATTACGACAGAGAGCTGGAACATCTGGAGGAGAAATATGGGCTGCCCAAAGGCAGACTGTATCTGGCGCTGGTGGATGATGCCATCGCCGGCTGCATCGCCCTGCGTCCCCTTTCGGATACGGAATGTGAACTGAAACGGCTTTATGTGAAAGATGCCTTTCGTGGTCAGGGCATCGCGGAGCATCTGGTGGAAAAACTCATTGACGACGCCAGAGAAATGGGCTATGATGCCATGCTGCTGGACACCCTGCCTTTTCTGAAAGGTGCCCTGCATCTGTATGCCAAACTGGGATTTCAGGAAGTCCCACCCTATAACAACAGTCCCATGGAAACATCCATTTTCCTGAAGCTGGATCTGCACCAATAAAACAAAAAAGCGATTATGAAATCTTACAGACGATTTCATAATCGCTTTTTTATTACAGAATCCGTTTTGGACAAAAATTCAGATAATCCGCCGCTGCCAATTCATAGACGATGCCGTCCCGTTCCCCCTGCAAAGCGTTTTTGTGATTTGCCGCCCCGTGAAGATGTCCGTAAACCACCCGTTTCACAGGGTATTCTGCCAGAATCTCCGTAAAAGCAGATGGCTCCTGTTTTTCATTGACTGGCGGAAAGTGCATCATGACAATAATGTCCTCTGCCCCTGCTTTCATGGCAGCGTCTAAAGACAGCCGCAGACGAATCTGTTCTCTTTTGTAGATTTTTTCATCCTCCGGCGTAAAGCTCCGCTCATTGGGACAGAGCCAGCCTCTTGTGCCGCAGATAAAACGCTTTTCCCAAGGCACCGCGTCATTTTTCAGAAACGCCATCTCCGGGTACTGCCCTGCCAGACGGCTGGAGGATTTCCACCAATAATCGTGGTTGCCGGACAGAAGAATTTTCCTCCCCGGCAGGCTGTCGATGACATCCAAGTCTGCCGCCGCTTCCGGCAGGCGCATGCCCCAGGAAATGTCCCCCGGCAAAAGCACCGTATCTTCTTTTGTCACTTCTCTTTTCCAGTTTTCTATGATTTTTTCACTGTGATTTTTCCAGTTTTCTCCGAAAATATCCATGGGCTTGTTTACGGCAAAGCCGAAATGCAAATCCCCAATGGCAAATAGTCCCATACAAATTCCTTTCTATACCCGATACATTTCCGCCATGATATTCAGCTTTTCGTTGAACTCCTTCAGGGCTTCCATGTCATCGCCGTTCCAAAGACGGATAAATTCCTTATTGATTTCATTCATATCATCCAGTTTTGCCACAAAATACAGGTTCTGGATGTTCTCCAAGATATTGGCCACCAGATTGTTTTTGATCTCGTTGAGCCGCTGGGCGTTGGTGATTTCCTCCCGAATGGTTGCCATTTCCTGATCCAGATGGAAAGCAGCTTCGGCACAGTTTTTCAGTCTGTCCTGCAAATCCTGAGGAATGTTGCCGCTGTATTTATACCGCAGGGAATGTTCTGCCGTTGCCCAGAAATTCATGGCGTTTGTGCGAATCTGGATTTCCGCCGGCACATTTTTCTCTCCCAGTGCCGTAAAGAGGGGATACCGGATGATCATATGATAACTGCGGTAACCGCTGGGTTTTGTGTTGGTGATGTAGTCCCTCTCCTCAATGACAGTCATGTCCTTGCGCTTACGCACCATCTCAATGACCTTGGGAATATCCTCCACAAACTGACAAAGGATACGGATGCCTGCAATATCTTCAATTTCTTCTTCTATTCTATCCGGCGAAATCTGTTTTCTGCCTGCTTTTTCCAATATGCTGGCAGGACGTTTCAGCCGCCCCGTCACGGAGTCAATGGGCGAATAAATGCCCAGATGTCTGCACTCTTTGTCCAGACTGCGAAACTTCAGCAGCAGTTCGTCAACGGTCTGGGCGTAAGGATAGAGCAATTCTTTCCAGTTGATGATTTCCACGTTCTCACCCCATTTTCTTTTCTGCCTTTATTATACGATATGAGGCAGGTTTCGGCAATGGACGGACAAGACCTTATAAGGAAACTCCCTGTCTTTTTTCGTCATATTCCGCCTTTGTGACAGAATAACAGCGAAAATCCTGTACTTTGCCGTCAAAACGTATCTGTGCCTGCCGCAAAGTGCCTTCATACGCAAAACCGCATTTTTCCAGCACCTTTGCAGAAGCCGGATTGTCCGGATAACATGTGGCGGTAATAATGGAAAGATTCAGCAGGTCAAAACCATATACCAGCACTGCTTCCACTGCCTCTGTCATGATGCCTTTTCCCCAGCAGTCAAAAGCAAGGGAATATCCAATCATTTTCGCTTTCCCGTTTTCCCGTTTGTTATCATCCACCAGCCCTACAGTACCAATGAGCCTTCCTTCCTGCTCTATGGCAAACACATGTGGCTCCTTCAAAAACACCTGTTCCAGTATCTCCCTGCTTTCTTCCAAGGTTTCATGGGGTTTCCAGCCAGCCCTTACCCCAACGGCAGGATGACTGCAATAAGCAAAAAGTCCCTCTGCATCTTTTTCCGTCAAAGGCCGCAGCCGCAAACGCCTTGTTTCCAGTTCCATGTCTCCCCCTCCTTTTGGTATATGATACCACAGTCTGACAACAAAAAGCAAAAGCCGCTTTCCTTCCGAAAAAGGAAAACGGCTCTTTGCACTTCAAATTCAGAGATGTATCATTTATTTTTCCTCTGCTTGGGGCAGCAAAGGACGCATACTGGTGCCGCTGATGGCAACAGTAGAAAGGTTATGGAAGAAAGCGGAGACCGTAGGCTGCAAAATGCCTGCCAGACCCAGCAAAAGCAAAGATGTATTCACGCCGATGATGGCACGATAATTTCTGGAAATACGTCCCATGAGGGCCTGACTTAAGTGACGCAATGTCACCAACTCCCACAACTCTCCAGAAAGCAGAGCAATGTCTGCCACTTCTCTGGCTAAGTCTGAGGCGTCCTTCATGGCGACGGACACATTGGCAGCGGACAAAGCCGGAGAATCATTGATGCCGTCCCCTACCATAATGACCGTTCTGCCTTGGGCTTTGATTTCTTCCACTTTTGCCGCCTTATCCTCTGGCAAAACACGGGCGTAATATTCCGTGATGCCCAGCTGCTGGCAGGCTGTGCGAGCTGCTTTTTCCCCGTCTCCTGTCATCATGATAATATGCTGGATGCCTGTCTGCCGCAGGGCTTCGATGACTTCCGCCGCTTCCTGACGGACAGGGTCATGGATGAAGATTGCCCCTGCCAAATCCTCGCCAATGGCAAGATACACCGCAGAGTCTGTGCTGTCCACAGCGTCCAGTTTTTCCTTGTCTGCATCTTTCAGGACAATGCCCTCATCCTCGAAAACAAAGTGAGGACTGCCGATGATGACTTTTTTGCCTTCTAACTCCGAAGCGATACCGTGTGCAACCACATACTTCACTTCCGCATGGCGTTCTTCATGGAACAGACCTTCTTCCGCCGCCTGTCTCACGATGGCACGGGCAACGCTGTGAGGAAAATGTTCTTCCAGACATGCCGCTGTCCGCAGCACTTCATCCCGTTCATAATCCCCAAAGGCAATGACCTGAGAAACCTGAGGGCAAGCTTCTGTCAAAGTGCCCGTTTTATCAAAGATAATGGTATCTGCTGCGCCGAAGGCTTCCAGATGTCTGCCGCCTTTGACCATCATCCGATGGTTTGCCGCTTCACGCATGGCAGAAATAACGGCAATGGGCGTTGCCAGTTTGATGGCACAGGAATAATCCACCGTCAGGATCGCCATAGTCTTTGTGGTGTTTCTGGTAAGCAGGAACACCACCGCCGCTGTCAGCAGATGATAAGGCACAATGCGGTCTGCCAGACGTTCCGCTTTTCCCTGTACGCTGGCTTTCAGTTCTTCCGAAGCAGCAATGAGATCCATGATTCGCTGAATACGTGTCTGGGCATTGACTGCCATGACTTCTACAGCCACAGAGCCTTCCTCTACCAGTGTTCCAGCGTAGACCATAGCCCCTTCTGCCTTCCGCACCGCCAAAGGCTCTCCTGTCATGGTGGCTTCGTTGACCAAGGCTTCCCCTTCCCGAACTTTGCCGTCAATGGGAATCATAGTGCCTGTGCGAATACGGAGCCAATCCCCTGCCTTTACATCAGAAAGGGGAATCTGCACATCTCCCTCCGGCGTTACCAGCCAAACTTTATCAATCTGAATGGCAAGGCTGGCAGAAAGCGCGGTTTCTGTCCGTTTTCTGGTGTAGTCCTCCAGAATATCCGAGAAGGACAGCAGGAACATAATAGACGATGCGGAAGAGAAGGAACGCTTCAGCATAGAAGCGCCAATTGCCGCCGCATCCAGTACATTTACATTCATGCGGCCATGAAGCAGGCTTTGCAGTCCATGCCACAGGAAGGGCACTGCCCGTAAGCAAGTCTTACAGATTTGCAAAGGCACTGGAAGAAGCAGTTTTTCCGCCGCCCGACGCAGCACCATACTGCAAATCTTTTCCTGAAACCGCAGGTCAATGGCCTGCACATCTTCCTCCCCTGTAGGCTCTACTTTGGGGATGTCCGCCCGTCGCAGCTTTCCCACAGCATCCAGCAGAGTTTCTTTGGCAATGTCTTTGCCGTAGTAAATGAGGATACTGCCGTTCTGGGCACAAGTGCGTACGCGCTCCACGCCAGCTTTCTGCCGCAGGATACTGGCAATGCCCCAGCCTTCTTCTTCCGAAAAGGCATACTGACCCAAGCGCAGACGGAGCCTGCCGGGGCCATCATAGCAAATGGCATATTTCATATAAAATGCCTCCGCTTCTTACTGTTCGCAGTCGCATGCTTCCGCAGCCTGCTGTTTTGCGTCAAAGCAGATGTCTTCTGCTTCTTCTTTGATGTTTGCAAAAGTGGTCTGAGCATCTTTGTGCAGCTTCATAGCCTGTGCCACAGCGTTCACTGTCACTTCACGAGTCTTTTTGCTCTTGAGGATTTTGCCGCCCACAAGTGCCGCAGCGATACCGCCCAAAAATACCCATTTTCTGTCGCATTCAAAACAATTTTTCCACATAATGCATTCCTCCTAAAATATAGTGTGTTCAATCTTACCAGATAAGTTTACTCTCGCTAACTTTTGTTGTCAATGACTATTTACAAAAAATGGTGTATCCTTAAAAAGAAGGATGATGAGAAAAAGGTTGGTGTAACACTTATGAAATTACAGGAATCCGGCGAAAATTATCTGGAAACCATTTTGATATTGGAAAAAAGAAACGGCATCGCACGCTCTGTGGATGTGGCAGCGGAACTGGGCTTTTCTAAACCCAGTGTCAGCCGTGCCGTTCATATTTTAAAAGAAGGTGGCTATGTGACCATCGGCAATATCGGACAGCTCCTGCTGACAGAGAAAGGCAGACAGGTGGCTCAGAACATCTATGACCGCCACTGTTTCATCAAAGAATGCCTGATGTTCCTTGGTGTCAGCCCTGAAACAGCGGAAGCTGACGCCTGCCGTCTGGAGCATGTGCTCAGTGAAGAAAGCCTTGCCTGCATGAAAGCCCATTACGAAAGCCACATGCCTAAATCAGAATTATAAAATATTTTCAAAAATCCTATTGACAGCCTATGAAAAACGTGATAGGATATACCCAGAAGTTAGCAAGCGCTAACTATTAATTTTCACAGTTGGTTAGCTTCAGCTAACCTTTTGAAAACTAACAAAGGAGGTTCTGCACATGAGCGTTGTTATCGTGGGCGGTCACGACCGCATGGTTCGTCAGTATATGGACATCTGCAAGAAATTCAACTGCAAAAGCAAGGTGTTCACACAGCTGCCGGGGAATTTCCGTTCCCAGATCGGACAGGCAGATTTGATCATACTGTTCACTTCCACCGTTTCCCATATCATGGCAACAGGTGCCGTACAGGAAGCGGAGAAAAACAATATTTCCATTGCCCGTTCTCACAGCAGCTCATCTTCTGCCCTGAAACGTATTTTGGCAGAACACTGTTGTTGATTTTTACACATAAGTTAGCTTTAGCTAACAAGACAAGTTTGATAGAAAGGAGGATTCCCATGTCTGATTTTGAAGCGGAGCTGATCCATCACGCTGCCCCTACCCTGCTGGGCAGAAAGCAATCCAATCTGTTTTCCCTGCCTCTTTCCCTCTTGCCTAAGTGCAAAGAAGAAATCGCCCTTTACGGCAAAAAACTGGCGGAAAAAGGCATTTGCATCGTATATCTTTACAGTTTTAAAAACCGTGTATTCATCATGGTCTATCGTCAAAATGCCATGATGCGGTATCTACGGGTGCCCCATGTACGGGATTATCTCATTTCCCTTGGCTACCCTGCCCGTATCGGCAAAAAAGACGCCATGACACAAACACTGGCACACCTGCGCAAACGGATGCAGGCAGACGGTGATTTCCCTCACGAGATCGGCTTTTTCTTGGGTTATCCCCCTGCCGACGTATTCGCTTTCATGCGTGAAAAAGGCCAGAATTACAAATGCGTTGGATTTTGGAAGGTTTACGGCGACGAAAAACGGGCACTGCGTATTTTCCAGTGCTATCGTGACTGCCGTGACCAGATGATGGAACAGGTAACTGCAGGCACGTCCATACTTTCCCTCTTGGGCGCAGCCTGAACAGATACATATTTTTCAGAACTTTTTTTCAAAAAAAGGAGGACGATTATGAGTAAAATTGCTGTAATCTATTGGAGCGGCACAGGCAATACCGCTATGATGGCAAATGAAATTGCCGCTGGTATTGGCTCTGATGCTGAAGTATTTTCCGTAGATGCATTCCATGGCAATGTGGCTGATTATGACAAAATTGCCTTCGGCTGTGCAGCCATGGGTGATGAAGTGCTGGAAGAAGCGGAATTTGAACCTTTCTTCACTGCTGTAGAAAGCAGCCTGAAAGGCAAAAAAGTTGCCCTGTTCGGCTCCTACGGCTGGGGCGACGGTCAGTGGATGCGCGACTGGGAAGACAGATGCGCAAAAGCTGGTGCAAACCTCTTTGATGACGGTCTTATCGTCTGCGGCATGCCCGACGCTGACGGCAAAGCAAACTGCAAAGCATACGGTGAAAGATTCGCCGCATACTGATTCCTTACAGGTTTCCCTTTACACACCCTAACCTACGGGAAATCCTTGACATTTTCTGTGATACACACGATCCATAAAGAATACACCAATCCTTCTGTATTCTATAATAAAACACACATACCTTCTTACACAAAAAGGCTGTGAAACTTCGGTTTCACAGCCTCTCTCTTTGTATCCTTATTTTGTCCATTCCAATTCTGCCGGGGTACGCAGTTTCTGGTGTTTATAAATGGGAATCTGATATTTCGCTCCCAGCGCTCTTACCAAGTCTTTATAGCAGCCTTTCATCTTATCATGGAAAAAGATGGCTTCCACACCGCCGTCGATGGCGTCAATGCAGTCACTTGCACGCTGGACACCTGTTTCATCCTCATAATGACCGGATACCAACCACTGATTCGCCAGAATATGGGTCACCCCAAAGGCTTCATCCTCGCCCCATTGGGTGTAAACAGCTTCTGCAAAGTTAGGCTCAAAGTGTACGCCGCCTACACAAAGAATCTGATGGACTTTCTTGCCGTCATCCTCAAAAATCTGTGTCAGAGAGCGTGCCAGCGCTCTTGCAGCTTCTTTGTTGTTCCAGCTGTCAGGCTCACTGCCTACTTCAATATCCATCATTGCCACAGGGAATTTTGTCAGCAAAGTAGGGTCCCCTTCTCCATGGTATACGCCAGACCAATGGGTGGCTTCTGTTGCCACATGATAGTCCTCCAGACCCAATTCCTTCCGGTTCTTTTCCACTGCCAGCATCAGGTTCCGCATGAGTCTGGGCTTTGCAGCACCGAATACGCCAGAAGGCAAATCTCCCAGAGAATGTACAGTCAGCACTTTTTCCGGCGCATGCTCCCCTTCATGCCATGTGACCATGCCGGATACATCACAGTCGGCAAAATACTTGTTCATATCCGGCAGATATTTATTGTGGTCCAGACAGATGGCTGTCTGTGTAGGTGCAAAATAAAAGGTGTTCCCTGCCTGATCTTCATAAGCCATGACAGGATTCCCGTCAAAGATCATGTCTGTTTCCTTCTGGAAAAATCCTTCTTCCTGCAGGCAGTCCCACACCAGATAGGACACATATCCAAAATCACGATTTACATTGATAAAATAAACTGCTTTACTCATAAGAATTACCTTCTTTCTTTTGTATAAATATAAAAACATTTTGATTTTTATTATATTCCTTTCTTTTCCTTCTGACAATGATTTTTTCATAACAAAACAGGCGAGATAAAAATCTCGCCTGTTTTTAGAAGGTGTATGCAAACTTTATTTTTTAATGATGGCAATGTCCGCCGCAGGAACCGCAGTCACCGCCGCAGCCTTTGCCTTCTTTTTTATCTTTGCGCAGTTTATAGACTGCGGCAGCGACCACTGCCACAAGTACTGCACCCACGAGCCATGTTCCCATGTGCCGCACTCCTTTCTGTTTACGCTGTTACTTCTTTTTTGCTGACTTTTCTGCTTGCTTTATCGGGACGGAACAGCAGATAAATAAATCCTACTACCACTGCCGCTGCCAGAACCGTACCGATACCGAAAGAGCCAGTGCCGCTTAATACGGAACCGATCTGATATACACAGAATGCAACCAGATATGCAAAGATGGTCTGGTATCCAAGGGCGAACCATGTCCATTTCGCGTTGTTCATTTCCCGTTTGATGGCGCCGATGGCCGCAAAGCAAGGTGCACACAGCAGGTTGAATACCAAGAAGCTGTAAGCCGCTGCCGGTGTGAAGAATGCTGCCAGTGTGCCCCAATATTCCGCACCATTTTCCGCCACTTCCGCAAAGCCGAAAAGCTGACCGAAGGTTGCCACAACATTTTCTTTTGCCACCAGACCTGTCACCGCTGCCACTGCGGACTGCCAGTTGCCCCAGCCCAAAGGACTGAAAATCCAAGCTACAGCAGAGCCTACATTTGCCAGCAGACCATTGCTCAGGTCATCCACCATACCAAAGCCGTTTTCTGTGAAACCGAAATTAGACAGGAACCAAATGACGATGGTGGACAGCAGGATGATGGTACCTGCTTTTTTGATGAAAGAGGAACCTCTTTCCCACATGCTCCGCAGTACACTGCCAACAGTAGGCAGATGGTATGCAGGCAGCTCCATAACGAAGGGAGCAGGGTCTCCTGCAAACATGGTTGTTTTCTTCAAAATGATGCCAGAAACGATGATTGCCGCAATGCCCACAAAGTAAGCACTGGGGGCTACCCATGCCGCGCCGCCGAACAACGCCCCTGCGATAAGGGCAATGATGGGCAGTTTCGCGCCGCAGGGAATGAATGTAGTTGTCATGATGGTCATTTTCCGGTCACGGTCACTTTCAATGGTACGGGATGCCATAACACCAGGCACACCGCAGCCAGTACCGATGAGCATAGGAATGAAGGATTTGCCGCTCAAACCGAATTTACGGAAAATTCTGTCCATGATAAAGGCAATACGCGCCATATAGCCGCAGCCTTCCAGGAACGCCAGGAAGATAAACAGTACCAACATCTGCGGCACAAAGCCCAGAACAGCACCTACACCAGCCACAATGCCGTCCAAAATCAGGCTGTTCATCCAGCCTGCCACATTCAGTTTTTCCAGTGCGTTGCCAACCAGTACAGGAACGCCGGGCACCCATGTGCCGAAGTCCTCTGTGGCAGGTTCTTCTGCTGTGAGGGCAGCTTCATAGTCCGCTGCTGTTACAGGCAGTGTTTCTGTTACATTGCCTTCCTCGTCTGTTACTTCCAGAACAGTCTGTAAGCCAGTAGTTTCTGCCAAGAATGCCACAGGGTCTGTTTCCGCCAGTTCCGCATCTACGCCAGCTTCTGTTGCCGCCGCCAAAAATGCGTCGATCTTCTGTGTTTCCAGTGTGTATGCTTCATTTGCAGCTTCATATTCCGCTCTGCCGTTGCCAAAAAGATAGAATCCATCGCCGAACAATCCGTCATTTGCCCAGTCTGTTGCCATGGTACCTACGGTACTAACGGAAACATAATACACGATGAACATAACCACCGCGAAAATAGGCAATGCCAGGAAACGGTTTGTCACCACCTGGTCGATCTTATCGGATGTGGACATGCCGCCTTTATTCTTTTTGGTATAGCAGTGCTGGATCATTTCGCCGATGTACATATAACGCTCATTGGTGATGATGCTTTCACTGTCATCATCCAGCAGGTCTTCCGTATTCTTGATGATGCTTTCCACATCGGGAACTCTTTCCATCTGTTCCGCGATCTTTTCATCACGCTCAAAAAGCTTGATGGCATAGAACCGTTTCAAAGAAGGAGATACATCCTCCAGCTTTGCTGCAATGTCATTGAGGGCGCCTTCCACTTCCGGTGCGAAGGTGTGCTGGGGTGCGCTGCTTTCTCTTGCCGCCGCTTCCACTGCCGCTTCTGCTGCTTCCCTCACGCCTGAGCCTTTCAGGGCGGAAATCTGCACCACTTTGCAGCCCAGTTCCTTGGAAAGACGTTCTACGTCAATTTTATCCCCATTCTTTTCCACAACATCCATCATATTGATGGCAACCACAACGGGAATCCCCAGTTCTGTCAGCTGTGTGGTCAGATACAGGTTTCTTTCCAGATTGGTGCCGTCGATGATGTTCAAAATCCCGTCGGGTCTTTCCCCGATGAGGTAATTTCTTGCCACCACTTCTTCCAGTGTATAGGGAGAAAGGGAGTAAATGCCCGGCAAGTCCATGATAGTCACTTCTTTGTTGCCTTTAAGCTTCCCTTCTTTTTTCTCTACGGTTACCCCTGGCCAGTTCCCCACAAACTGGTTGGAGCCTGTCAATGCGTTAAACAATGTGGTCTTGCCGCAGTTTGGATTTCCGGCAAGGGCGATCTTCATACCCATGTTGTATCTCCTTCCTAATCGTTAGCCAATCCTAACTCTTTGCCAGAAAAAATGGCTCGTTCTCACGAACCAATTATCTGACAGCAATCATTTCTGCGTCAGCCTTTCTGAGGGAAAGTTCATATCCTCTGACTGTGATTTCCACAGGGTCACCCAATGGCGCTACTTTTCTGATAAAAATTTCTGTGCCTTTGGTGATACCCATATCCATGATACGGCGTTTCACGGCGCCTTCGCCTGTGAGCTTCACCACAGTGACTTTCTCGCCGATTTTCGCCTGTCTTAATGTCTTTGTCCCTTCCATATTGTCACTTCCTTATACCATGATACGCGCCGCCATGGATTTGCTGATGGCTACGCGAGATTCTTTTACGTTGACGATCATATTTCCGTTGATCTCAGATACCACCGTCACCTGACCGCCGATAACAAATCCCAGACTCTCCAGAAACCGTTTGGTATCATCCCGTCCGCTGATTTTTCTGATTGTTTGTACTTCTCCTGTTTTTGCCAGTGCCAAAGGCATCAGAGCTCCTCCTTTCATATTTCGTCACACCCTTTGATATTTACAGATGATGAGATAGGTATATTCGTTAGTCTTAACTAACATTCTGCAATGAGTTTACCATTGCTAACAAAAGTTGTCAACAACTTTTTCTGATTTTTTACAACTTTTCCCTTTTGCCTCTCCTTTTCTCCTATGTGCATAAAAAAACAGACAGGAATCTGTTTTGCAAAAGATACCTGTCTGTTTTTCATTTCTCATTTTTTATTACATTTTCCGCAGCTGCCGCAGTCTCCATGGCAGGTACCGCACTTATGCTTTTTCACTGCCACAAGTGCCCCTACAATGGCTGCCGCAATGACTGCCAAAATGATAAAATCCAAAGGATTCATAAGCGTTCTCCTTTATACAAATAAGCCCAAAAGCAGATAAACGCCAAAGGCTGCCAGCCATGCCACCACACACTGCAAAATGACCACGCCAAGTGCCAGCCAGCCGGATTCCAGTTCCCGTTTCACTGCCGCGATGGCTGCCACACAAGGGGTATACAGCAGTGTGAATACCAGAAAACTGATGGCAGAAACAGGTGTGAAAAGGCTGTGGAGGGCAGGCTCCAATGCCGCTGTGGAAGTGCCCATCAATACGCCCAGTGTACTGATCACGGCTTCTTTTGCTGTAAAGCCAGTGATGAGGGCTGTAGGGATACGCCAGTCGTTGAAGCCCAGAGGTGCAAACAATGGCGCCAGCAAATGCCCAATGGCTGCCAGAATACTGTCTGCGCTGTCTGTTACCACATTCAGACGACTGTCAAAACTCTGGAGGAACCAGATGATGACCGTCGCCAAGAAAATAATAGTAAAGGCACGCTGCAAGAAGTCTTTCGCCTTATCCCACATCAAAAGCAGTACGCTTTTTGCGGAAGGAAAACGATAGTTGGGCAATTCCATAACGAAAGGAATGGGTTTGCCGCGGAATACCGTTCTGTCAAAAATCAACGCAACGATAATACCAATGATGATACCCATCAAGTACATGCCAATCATGACCAGTGCCGCGTATTTCTGGAAAAAGGCTGCCGCAAAAACTGCGTAAATGGGAATCTTGGCAGAACAGCTCATAAAAGGTGTCAGCATGATGGTCATACGGCGGTCACGGGTAGAAGAAAGGGTTCTTGTAGCCATAACCGCAGGCACTGTACAGCCGAAGCCTACCAGCAAAGGCACGATGCTTCTGCCGGAAAGACCAATCTTACGGAGAAGTTTATCCATAACAAAGGCAATTCTTGCCATATATCCTGTATCTTCCAAAATAGACAGGAAGAAGAACAACACCACGATGATGGGCAGGAAGCTAAGGACACTGCCCACACCAGCAAAGATACCGTCAATGACCAGACTGTGTACCACAGGGTTGATGCCGTAAGCCGTCAAGCCCTTATCCACCAGCGCAGTAATATCATCAATGAGCATAGACAGCAAATCACTAAGCACCGCCCCGAACACATTGAATGTCAGGAAAAATACCAGAAACATCACCAATACGAATATGGGGATAGCAAAATACCGATGAGTCAAAATGCTGTCGATTTTTACACTGCGGATATGTTCTTTGCTTTCCTCGCACTTGATAACTGTATCAGCACAAACGCTTTCGATGAAGTCATAGCGCATACCTGCCAACGCCGCATTTCTGTCCATACCTGCTTCCGCTTCCATTTCGATGATACTGTGTTCCACCAGTTCCAATTCATTCTGGCTCAGCTGTAGCATATCCACGATACGGGTATCGTTTTCGATGAGTTTGGAGCAGGAAAAACGCACAGACAAACCAGCTTTTTCCGCATGGTCTTCGATCTGGTGGCAAACGGAATGGATGCACCGATGGACAGGCCCCTGTTTACAGAAGTCAAAGACTTTCGGTGTCTGTTTTTCCTTTGCCACACGGACTGCCGCCTGCACCAGTTCTTCAATACCTTCATTTTTGGCGGCACTGATGGGCACTACAGGAATGCCCAGGGCTTCGGACATTTTTTCCACATTGATGGTGCCGCCGTTGTTGCGGACTTCGTCCATCATATTCAATGCCAGAACCATGGGAATGCGCATTTCCATGAGCTGTAATGTCAGATACAGATTTCGTTCAATATTTGTGGCATCTACGATATTGATGATGCCGTCAGGTTTTTCATTCAACAGAAAATCTCTTGTAACGATTTCCTCGTTTGTATAAGGTCTGAGAGAGTAAATCCCCGGCAAGTCCACCACAGAACAATCCGGCTGGCTTTTCATCTGCCCAACCTTCTGGTCTACAGTTACCCCGGGAAAATTGCCTACATGCTGGTTAGAGCCTGTCAGCTGGTTGAAAAGAGTGGTTTTCCCGCAGTTCTGATTGCCTGCCAACGCAAAGATCATAGGTCAACCCCCTCTTGTGTGATTTCAATATTTTTGGCGTCCTCCACACGCAGGGTCAAAGTATAGCCTCTGAGCCTGATTTCAATGGGGTCACCCATGGGAGCCACTTTTGTCACCGTCACTTTTGTTTTGGGGATAAGCCCCATATCCAGAAAACGGTAGCGCAGTTCCCCTTCGCCGCCCACCTTGGTAATGATGGCGGACTGTCCAATGGGTAATTGATGCAATGTCATATTTTCTACCTCTTATCTATCATCATCTAAAAAAGTAAACCATAACTAACATGAATGAGTATAGCATAGCCCCAAACCCATGTCAATAAAGGCAGCAGCAAATCCTAGAGAAATTATATGAAATATTTTTCAGCACATTTATGCCAAATTCTGTCATGGTGTCTGTTCTTTTTGCTTCTGGCATGAAAAACGGACAAAAAAAAGAACAAGAGCAGAAAAAAATCTGTGTACCAGATACTTTTTCCGCTCTCATTCTGCCGCTAAAAAATATCATTCCTCCGCAAAGAGATCACGATAGGCATTTTCGTCATAACCAACGGTTTCTTTCAGCAATACCATCAAATTTTTCCCCTCATGATGAAGATCATCCATTTCCACGTCCGCCGCCAGCTTTCCTTTGTGGATGACAATGGCTCTGTCAATGAATGTTTCCACCGCTTCCAGTTCATGGGTAACCAGCACCAGAGTTTCCTCTCCTGTGAGACTGCCGGATAAAATTTTCATAAAATCCTGCCTTGTCAGGGCATCTTTCCCCAGAAAAGGTTCATCCATAAAAATATACTTGGTTCGCTTGGCAAGCCCTGCGGCAATTTCCAGCTTTGCTTTCTGCCCCCGTGACATGTGCTTTGCCGCCTTTTCCTCCAGTTTGAAAAATGTTATGAGCTTATCATAATAGGCTCTGTCAAACTTCGGGAAAAAATCCGCCAAAAAATCCCCATACTGCTTTGGTGTCAGATCCGGCAGGAAAGTACCTTCTTCAAAAATACAGGCAACCTCTCCTCTTACCTCTGCGGCAGGCTTTCCATCCAGCAAAATCTGACAGCCGTTATCCTTCTGTACCAAAAGTCCAGCCATAAGCCGCAAAAGGGTGGACTTTCCTGCGCCGTTTTCCCCGAAAAGCCCTACAATCTGCCCCTCAGGAATCTGTAAATCCACATAATTCAGTACCGGATTTTTGTCTGTTTCCGCAAATCCGTATGTAAAAAAGATTTGTTTGCCTTCGATCATATCGTTTCCCCCTCGTAAGTGATTTTGAAGTCCTGCCAATATCGTCTGTGCAGCATATAGTCCCATGTATCCGCCGCCATCACATTCCGCTTCCTGCCAGCCTCTTTTGTGGAAAAAGCACCATAAATCCCTTTCAAATCATCATTTTCATCTGTGACAAGCTCTCCACGATACAGTATCTTTGTCATGGTTTCATCATATACCGTCAAAAATGTCTGCTGAGGCTGAGGTCCGCCATTGGGAAAGAATACAGCCGTTTCCGGTGTCTGAATCATCGGTTCCTCTACTGTCAGCACACTGCCTTTCCCCGGCACTGCCTGTGCCCAGGGATACCCCACTTTCAGGAATTGATGGGTCATTTGTCCCGCTGCGTCCACGGTAAAACCGTGATGCTCCATGGCATTGCTGCCATAGGTATCTGATTGACCACTCCAAGAAAGAATCAGGGAAGCCCCATCTTCCCAAGCGGAAACCTTTGCCTCTACACCAGTAAAAGGTCTGGCAAAAGAAATCTCCTCTTTGTCCAGCAGATTCCCCTCAGTGTCATACAGTTCCACAATGCCCCGATTCTCCGCCCGTTTCAACAGCAGAAGTTTATCTCCCACACGTTCCAGCCCCAACACCTGATGCCGATGGTCTACAGCACTTTCCCCAAACACCAGACAAGGCTCTGTCACCACTTTTGTCACATAAGGATTGCCGCTGTCATAAACCTCCTGCAAGTCAAAGGCATAAATGCCCATAGTCCCACTGTCCTGAATATCCGTGGGAAATGTCAGATAAAGCCTGTCCCCTATCACAGCATCATCTGCCATCCAAAAGCCATCATGCAGCCAACTGCCTCCCTGATAATGGATATAACCACTTTCCATTTCATCAGCAGGCATCCATTCCATAGTAATCTTACCAGAACAATTTAATGACAAGGGGATACGCAGCCCTCGACAGGCATATCCTTCCACATCCCCCAGAATATTCCCTTGTTTGTCCTGTGTGAACGTAGGATTTATGGTACTGCCCGGTTTCTCGCTGAAGTAGACCTTCTGCCGCATCACATACTGCCCATTCCAGAACGTAACACTGCCAGATGTAAAATCTTCCCCATTCGTCCAGATATTATCTGGGTAGTCATATTCTTTCTGAACCTGTGCCAATTCTTCTCTGGTATCCGGTTTGCCTGCTGTTGCCTGAATCTCCGTTCCTTCCAAAGGCAATATATCTGCCCATGCGTGATCATCCAACTGGAAATACCAACTTCTATCTTTCAGATCCACTTGACATTCTTCCGGCTCCTCATTGTGCAGATTTTCCGTATCCGGTGAAAAGTCTGTCTGCCATTCCCCCCGTTCCAGCGAAAACCCAATTTCATGGGAGAAATCATCCAGTACGCCTGTTACGGTATAAGGTTCCAGCGCTGACCGTTCCCCCTCCATATCCTGTAAATACAGATTTTCCCGATACCGCATCTGCCAGATACCAGCCACCATTCCTACAGACACCAGCAAAGAACAGCCAATCAATAATGGTACCACGAACCTTCTTCCCATACATGTTCTCCTCCTTTGCCCAAAATATCCTCAACCTTCAAATAGCGCATCCATCCGTTTGCGCGCAAGTTCTGGTTCTGGATGCTTTCATTGCTTTCTGCCGTTTTAGACGTAGCCAGAAATTCCAGTGCGTCTTGGTCAATATCCGTTTTTATTTCTCCGCAATATATCCGTTTACCTGCAATATCTTCTGCCGTATGGTAAACACATATCTCCAGACCATTTAAAGTGTTACGGTGAACGACCTCTGCTTTACCGCCCCACTCATCTTCTTTGTACCCAATCGTAAGCACACGGTCTTTTCCCACTGCCACATTGGTCACATCTCCCTGTCCGCTGTTGGGCAGATACACAAGGGAAAGCGTGCCGTTCTCCACCCAATAGCCAGCGAAGAAATGGACAAAATACGCATTCTCATCCATGATTTGAGAGCCTTTTACATAGATACCTCTGCCGCTTTCCCAATCTGTCTGCTGTACCTCTATTTCGCAGACAGGCTCCTCTGTCTGTATTTTTCTGCTGTCCAGAAGTACACCATCATAGCTGTAAAGCTCCGCTGTAACACCGTCAGTCTCCCCGATGAACAGGAGCAGCCCCTCTTTTACATCTTGCAGCCCCAATACCCAACGGTTTTCGCTGACAGGAATTTCCGCCAATGTGGCAAAGGGCTTTGTGATTACTTGTTCATCCTCCCCAGAAGCAGATGTGTAGTCCTCTGCCGGATCAGGGCCAAAACAGTATAGCCCGATACTGCCGCTGCAATAGGAATTGGTTGCCATCGTGCCGTAGAGCATTTCCCGTTCTTTTGACCACACCAGCAATGGTGCGTTCCCTCCCCATTTGTCACTGATATTGGTTTCACTGAAATTTTCGCCACTTTCCACATAGACTTCTGAAATAGGTTTTTCCGGTGTATATATCAATTGGGTGGGAATTTCATAATTCCAGTCTCGGAATTTTGTTCCCCCTTCAGCTCTGGCTTCCATCTCCAACTGAAATACCACCTGACCTTTGTCAAAAGTAGTGGTTGTCCCCTGCAAAGTGCCATCCTCCTGATAAGCCTCGCCTGCAAAATAGGTATTTTCGTCCAGTACTGTTAAATCCACCATATCTTTGATTTCTATCTGACTATCTTCTGCCGGTACAAGACTGCCAACGCAATGCCAAACCTCAAAATCGCCTTCTTTCCATGCACCGCCCATTGGGTTTATGGGATACGCAAATTCTGTTCCTGTCCACATATAGAAATTTGTTTTTTCCAGCTCACCATTTTGTATGGAAAAATTCCATTCATTTGGGTGATCTGTAATCTTTCCTTCTATGGTAAAATCTGCCAGTGCGTTTTTATCCCCCTCCAAATGGGTCAGCTCCAGCTGTCCATTCCATGTGTGACTCCTGACACTTCCCCAGATACCTCCGATAGCAAGCAGCGCACCGCAGAGCAGTCCCAAAGGAAGATATGCCATCCATTTTTTCATCGCACTTCCTCCTTTCTATTTCGCAAGAGGTTCCCGAAAATCGGCCTGCAATCGGAAAATGGTCCAAATTGCCATAACGGGAAGGAACACTCCACAGAAAAGCAGAATGGTTCCTGCCTCACTGATACTCTGCCTCTGCGAATACAGAGAGAAAATAATGATAAGCCCTATGACACAGTTGAAAATGCCCATTGGTTCAACATGTATACTGAATGATACGACCCATGCCCCTGCATAAAACAACAGGAACAGCATACACAGCATAACTTTCCAATCCAAACTATAAACGATGCTCAAAAACTCGCTGCGCAGAAAAGCCAGAAACAGTCCATTATTCCGTGTGGCATCAATGCCTGTCAAAATGCTGCCGTCATCCATGAGAAATTCCTGTTTTGCCGCCAGACTTACCATCCAGTGCATCACGGGGAAATACATGACCACGATGACCACCAGCCACAGGGCATAGTAGAAAAATACCATTGCCAAAGCTTGTAGCACGAAAGCATTTGCCACCTGTGCCCCCTTCATAGGCAATGTCAAAAAAGTATAAATGCCTTTCCCTTCTTTCCGATATTGCCGCAGCTGCAAAAACTGCAAAAGCAGCAGCGCCAAAAGCCCTATGCCAAAGAAAATAGGAATCAGACTCTGGTCGATGATGAGCTCATAGGGCAGAAACCCCTTTGCCCGATAAGGAGAGGTTTCCCCTGCCAGTCCTGCATATCCCCGATAAATGGCGCTGATGACCCCTGCCAAAATAGACAGGATGTAAACAGCCCATCCGCCTTTCTTCATATTCCACTGAAACACATATCCGCTGAGCAATGCTGTTTGTTTCATACATCTTCCCCTCTTTCCTGCCATGCTTCCTCTACCATTTTCATCACTTCTGCCAAGGTCAGACGGTTTTCCTTGGCTTCTGCCACAAATTGCCGCACCAGATCCCCTGTCATCTCCTGCCGGATCCTTCCCAATGTTTCTTCGTCATAAAAAACCGTGCTGGCAGCATTTTTCGGCGTTTGTATGAGTCCTTCTTCCTCCATGAGCCGAAATGCCTTCTGGGCTGTGTTGGGATTGATGCAAAGCTGCGCCGCCAGCTCCCTTCGGGAAGGCAGGCTTTCCCCCACAGCCGCTTCCCCCAGAAAAATCGCCCGTTTCAGATGCCGCACGATCTGCACATAGACCGGCTCCATATCATGCAGCTGCAGATCAGAAAAATCTATCACCGTCTGTCACCTCCTCTCAAGTGTACTATGCTTATCATACACTTCTTAACTGTATGATAGCAGTCATACACTTTTCTGTCAACGAATTTTAGAAAATTCAAAAAAAAGAAAGATTTTCGTCATACTTTATTTATAATGATTGTATATACTGGTAATATAGAAAAAAGACATCTGTTATCTTGTGAAAGATTCCAAAGGAGGAATATATATGAAAAAACTCACATCTTCTCTGGTGATCTGTATGCTGATGCTGGGCACAGCAGCCTGCACCACCAATACAGAAACAGACGAACCCCCCCAAACACAAGAAATGACCGCTGAACAGCAGGCGCAAGCCGTTGATGACATGACAGCCCCCATTGATTCTCTGGTACGGTGCATGCTGGAAAATAACATGGAATATGATCCTAGAGACCCTGAATTTTTCTGGACTGCCATTTCTTATCTGGCAGGGCAGTATGGCAGCGAACACCAGCTTGCGGAAGTGACCGATGATTCCATCACACTTCCCAGCAAAGCTGTTCAGGAACTTGCTATTTCCCTTTTCGCGGACTATGACGATCTGCTGGAACTGCCCGACAGTCTTTCCGGACGCGTGACTTATGACGAAAGCACAGACGCCTATACCTTTGGCAGAGGTGATATCGGTCTGGCAGAAACCAGAGTGACTTTTGAAAGCGAAGCTGACGGCATTGTAACTGTACAGGCTGATCTGGTTTCCCTCATGGGTGATGAGGAAATCATTGGCTCTTGGACTGTTACTATGACAGACAATACTTATGCTGACGGCATTTCTGATCCCATGTATCTTTACAGCGTTTCCGGCGTAACGCCCATTGAAACCACAGAAAATGACAGTCAGACCTCCGGTACCACATCTACGGAAACAGCTGACAATGGCATCACAGTGAACGCTGTTTACAACGGACTTTCTGACAGCCATACAGCGGAAATGACACTGCCTGACGGCACCGTAAACGCTTACCAGTTCAGTGATGATACCGTTGCTTCCAAACTGCAGCAGGCAAAACCCGGTGATGCCCTTACATTCACCTATACCCAAGAAAGCAAAGATGCCGCTATGGTCATCACCAACATAGAATAATGCTTCTGTAAAACAAAAAGGACAGATACTTTCCATCTAAGGGAAATATCTGTCCTTTTTTTGTATAAAGTCTACCTGTAAGCCTTCTTATATCTCTCGAATTTTCTTTGCCGTCCATTGAAGCAGCAATGCACTGTAATGCTGAAAATCTTCTGGAGAAACTCCTGCCTTTAATTTCTTGCATCCCAGTAATATCTCTCTTTCCATGGCTTCTGCCAACTGTTCCAAGTCCGTTCTTTTCTTCCCATAAACGCCTTTTTGCAGATACACCACCGCCTGCACCACAAAAACGGCACTTTTATAAAATGCCTTGAGCATCTCTCCATCTTTTTCATGAAGGAAATTATGGACACAGCCATGGTACAGGTCACAGGCTCCCTTATGGACTGCTCTCTGGATATCCGCTTTTGTGATTTCGCGCCAAAGGTCATCCAGACTGCCTCGTAAGACCCTAGTATCCTGTATGAACTGGAACAAGTCAGCTTTATCCCAATGCATCAATTCCTCCCAGCCCCCTACAAAACCGCAGAGTTTCTCCCGAAAAGGCAAAGCAGACACAGCTTTGTCATACGCCTGCAAATCTTCCAGTTGCAATGCATCCAGCAAAAGCACCACGTCTATGTCGCTTTCTTCTGTGGCTTCTCCTCTGCCATAACTGCCCTGTATGCCCAGAAAACGTATCCGCTCTCCAAAAATACTGTCCACACAGGCTGTCCAATCTGCCAGCCATTTTTCCAAGTCCATGTCCTCTCCTCCTTTGCCAAAGTCAAAAAATGGATTCCCTAAATATAAAGAAAGGGAATCCACTTCAAAATTCTTTATTTTACATGTCTGCGGAAAATATGCTCCGCCGCCACAACGCCGTCCACCGCCGCTGAAACGATGCCACCGGCATAGCCTGCCCCTTCTCCTGTGGGATACAATCCCGTCAGAGAAAGACTCTGTCCCCCTTCTCCACGCAAAATGCGCACAGGAGAAGAACTGCGGCTTTCCACTGCTGTCAGCACAGCATCATCCCGGTCAAAGCCTTTCAACCGCCGTCCCATAGCCGGCAACGCCTCTGCCATAGCTTCCGTCATAAATTCCGGAAAAATTTCTTTCATATCCGCAAAAACCGTTTTGGGTGCATAAGTAGGACGCACCTGCCCAAAAACGTTTTCTTTATCCTGCAAAAAACTGCCTACGGTCTGGACAGGGGCTGTATAGTCACCGCCGCCAGCCCGAAAGGCTTTTTCTTCCAATTCTCGCTGGAAATACATGCCTGCAAGGGGATGTTCACTGCCGAAATCCTCAGGGAACACCTGCACCAGCAATGCGGAATTGGCGTTCTGTCCATCTCTGGCATGTTCGCTCATGCCGTTGACAGCCAAACGACCTTCTTCTGAAGCCGCCGCCACCACATAACCGCCGGGGCACATGCAGAAAGTATAGACCCCTCTGCCTTTTGTGGTGGTATAAGTCAGGCGATAATCTGCCGCTGGAAGCTGTTCTGCCGCTTCGCCGTACTGAGAAACATTGACCATTTCCTGTGGATGCTCAATACGCACCCCCATGGCAAAGGGCTTCTGCTCCAAAGCAAAGCCTTTTTCATACAGCATGGTAAAGGTATCTCTGGCGCTGTGTCCCAATGCCAATACCACATCAGAAGCATCCAGACGTTCTTTGCCGTTGATTTCCACGGCTGTCACCATGCCGTTTTCCGAGAAAATATCTGTCACTTTGGAGAAAAAGCGTACTTCGCCCCCCAAAGATATGATTTTCTGCCTGATTTCTTTTACAACACCTCGGAGTAAATCTGTACCAATGTGTGGCTTGCTGTCATACAGGATTTCCTTTGGTGCGCCTGCCGCCACAAATTCCTCCAATACCTTTCGGCATCTGGGGTCTTTGATACGGGTGGTCAGTTTCCCATCGGAAAATGTCCCTGCGCCCCCTTCGCCAAACTGGACATTGTTATCCACATCCAGCTGTCCTGTCTGCCAGAACTTGTCCACAGCTTCCTTACGGCTGTCCACATCGCCGCCCCGTTCCAGCACAATGGGCTTCAGCCCCATCTGCGCCAAAAGCAGTGCCGCAAACATCCCAGCCGGGCCAAAGCCCACAACCACCGGGCGTTGTTCTATATGACATTTGCCTTCTGGGAAATGATAGGACAAATCAGGGGTTTTAGAAACATTTTTGTCCCCTTTCACCCCTGCCAGTACTTTGCTCTCATTGTCCACAGCCACATCCACCACACAGACATAATGGATACGGTCTTTTTTCCGGGCATCCAGTGATTTTTTGAAAATCCGCCATGATGTAATCTGTTCCACAGGGATATGCAGTTGTTTTGCCGCTCGTTTTTTCAGCAGGCTTTCTTCTCTGCCCAAAGGCAGTTTTAAGTCAGCAATCCGAATCATGGCATCTCCGTTCCTTTCCCATAAGGTTCATAAAACACTTCATCCAGCATCAATCCTCGAGAAGGTGCCGTAAAACCAGCCGCTTCCCTATTTTCCGCTGCCAGAATTTCTTCCATTTCCCCAGGGCTGCGTTTGCCTTCCCCTACTTCAATGAGAGTGCCTGTGAGTATCCGCACCATCTGGTACAAAAAACCGTTGCCTGTGAAAGACAGCACCAGCCGCTGTTCCTTCTGTTTGATGTCAATATCATAAATGGTGCGCACCGTAGACTTTTTCATGCGTTTGTTCGCGCAGAAGCTCTTGAAATCATGGGTGCCCACAAAGGCAGAAGCCGCCTCTTTCATGGCTTCCACATCCAATTTGTCTTTGCACCAGAAACTGTACTTCCGCCAGAAAACGGGAGGCATTTCTCCCGTCCATACAGTATAAACATATCGTTTCGCTTTTGCATTCAGTCTGGCGTGGAATCTGGGTTCCGCTTCTTCCAGAGAAAGAGCGCCCACATCTTCCGGCAAACGTCCATTGATTTCTGTCAAAAGTTCTGCAGCTGTTCCTTTCCAGTCCATGCGGAAGCTGGCAACCTGCCCTTTGGCATGGGTACCTGCGTCCGTGCGACCAGAGCCGGCGATTTCTGTTTCCGCGCCGGCAATTTCCGTCAGGATTTTTTCTAATTTTTCCTGTAATGTATTGTCAGTATTCCCCTGTTTCTGCCAGCCGTTATACCGGCTGCCGTCATAGGACAACACCATTTTGTAAGTTTTCATATCAAAACCGCCTTACTGCTGGATAGCGCCCAACACACGGGGTACAAACTGTTTCTTTCTGGAAACGACGCCAGGCAGGTAAATGTGATTGTCACTTGCTTCGCCGCCAAAAGCTGCTTCCACCAGTTCTTTTGCCTTTTCGCCCACAAATACCATATCAGAAGATTCTTCCAGAATATTTGTCAGCAGGAAGAACATCATATCCACATCGTTTCTGTCGGAGTTTTCCATAAATTCTGCAATTTTCGGACGCAGTTCTTCCAATTCTGTTTTATCCAGAGAGGAAATCTGACCTACACCGAAGTTCACGCCGTTTGCGCTGAATTTCTTGAAGTCCTGATAGAAGATTTCTTCCGGTGTTTTATCTGCCAGAGAGCTGCCTGCACGGAACATTTTTTCTGCATGTTCCTGAATGTCAATGCCTGCAATTTTTGCCAGAGCTTCTGCCGCATTTTTGTCCACAGGCGTGCATGTGGGAGAACGGAACATCAATGTATCAGACAGGATGGCGGAACACATAAGCCCAGCCATTTTGGGGTCGATTTCCACCTGATTTTCCAGATACATGTGGTAAACGATGGTAGAAGTACAGCCAACAGGCTGGTTACGGAAATATACGGGCATAGATGTTTCCAATGCGCCCAGACGATGATGGTCGATGATTTCCAGAATTTCCGCTTCGTCAATACCATCAACAGCCTGAGATTTTTCGTTATGGTCTACCATGATGATTTTTTTGTTGTCCATTTCCAACAGAGAACGTCTGGACAGCATACCAATATAATTGCCCTCTCTGTCCAGTACAGGGAAATCACGATGGCGGATTTTTGCCATTGTGCCGCGGATGTCGCTGATAAAATCATCTTCGCTGAATGTAATCAGGTTTTCTTTTCGCATGAAGTAGCCAAGAGGTGTACTCTGGCTGATGAGTCTTGCTGTCATGTAAGTGTCATGGGGTGTGCTGATGATGGAGCAGTTGTTTTCCTTTGCCAATTTCTGAATGGTTTTGGAAACAGGCGCACCCATGCAGACAACAATACAGCCTGCGTTCATTTCCACTGCGCAAAGCTGGGATTCAAAACGGTTCCCTGTGATCAAAATATCACCGGGTTCCACATAAGTTTCCAGCAGATCAGGGTTTGCCGCACCAATGAGGATTTTCCCTTCCTGAGGAACTACTTCTTCTGCGTCACCCACTACCATGGTACCGTCAATGGTATCCAGAATGTTCTTATATTTTGTTTTGGACATTGCCAGAATTCTGGTTTCGTAAATATCCATATTTGCTGTAGCAATATCCTTAATGGAAATGATGCCTTCCAGTTTTTTGCACTCGTTTACAATAGGCATAGTTGCTTCCTGCATATCTCTCATGGTGATCCATGCGTTTTTCAGGGACATTTCTTTGGACAGACTGGGTGTCATTTTAATAGTCACATCTTTTACCTGTGTCCCTACATGATTGATGAAAGCAGGGCTTTCCACGCCAAAAAAGTCCAGTACATACTGGGTTTCGTTGCTGACCTCCCCTGCTCTTTTAGGTACATAGTTACCGTCAGAAATTTTATTTTTCAAATTTGCATATGCGATTGCAGAGCAAATAGAGTCTGTGTCTGGATTTTTATGTCCGATGACAAATACATCTTTTTTTCTTGTCATTTACTGATTGCTCCTTTCTTTTCTTTTGAATATAAAAAGACGCCGAAAGCGTCAAAAACCAATGTTTTTCCATACTTCCAAGCGTCATAATTATATCTTGTTCCAAAAAGTCCGTCAATGTTTTTCCGCCAGTTCCAAACAGAAAATTTACATCTGCCCTACTTTTCTTCCCTACAGACTTCCTTCTGGTACCAAAGATAGGACATAACTCTGGATCAACAAAATGTTTTTCCTTGGCAGTTTTCTCTCTTAATTTAGAAATAAATCTAAACAAATTCCATAATATTTCGTATTATCTGCGTATAATACAAAAAAGCATCCGCAATAAGCGAATGCTTAAAAGGCGCCACCCGGATTCGAACCGGGGATAGAGGTGTTGCAGACCTTTGCCTTACCACTTGGCTATGGCGCCGTAACTGTTGTTATTATAACGCGCTTTGTTCAATTCGTCAAGTAAAATTATGGATTTCTTTTCTTTTTCTTCCTCCCCATTTCGACATCTGCTAAAAAAACGGCGAAAATACGCCATTCTTTGGGCTATCTGACGATTCCTGTCCCACCTTCTATGACAAAGCAGACAAAAGGACTATTCTTTTCCATGCAATAAAAAAAGCCCCAACCCCACAGCTAATTCTGTGAAACCGGGACTTTCCAGAGGCGCCACCCGGATTTGAACCGGGGATAGAGGTGTTGCAGACCTTTGCCTTACCACTTGGCTATGGCGCCATATGATCCGTGCGGGATTCGAACCCGCGTTACCGCCGTGAAAGGGCGGTGTCTTAA
>CABSIK010000019.1 GCA_902477755.1 uncultured Clostridia bacterium | reverse complement strand
TTCAGCTGACCAATACTAATAGATCGAGGGCTTGACCTAATAAAGATTTTATGATGACGTTGCTTGTGTTCAGTTTTGAAGGTGCATAACCTTACAGGAAGGCGGTCGAGTCCGCTGACCTCATAAATTGAAAATTTCCGGTGATGATGCGCTTAGGGGACACACCCGTTCCCATTCCGAACACGACGGTTAAGACCTAAGCGGTCGATGGTACTTGGTGGGAAGCTGCCTGGGAGAGTAGATGGTCGCCGGAATCCAATTTTCAATTACGGGGTGTGGCGCAGCTTGGCTAGCGCGCCTGATTTGGGATCAGGAGGTCGCAGGTTCGAATCCTGTCACCCCGAGTTTTATATATGGTGGGTATGGCACAGTTGGTTAGCGCGCCAGATTGTGGCTCTGGAGGTCGTGGGTTCGAATCCCACTATCCACCCTTTTTTATGGGTCACTAGCTCAGTTGGTAGAGCACTGGACTTTTAATCCAGGTGTCTCGGGTTCGAGTCCCGAGTGACTCATTTCTTATTTTGCGCAGCCGTGGCGGAATTGGCATACGCGCTAGACTAAGGATCTAGTCCAGGTTCTGGGTAGGGGTTCAAGTCCCCTCGGCTGCATATAGGATGTGCGCGAGTGGCTCAGTGGTAGAGCATCGCCTTGCCAAGGCGAGGGTCGCGAGTTCGAATCTCGTCTCGCGCTTTCTATTTCGTATCCTGCAATTATCGTATGATGGGCTATCGCCAAGCGGTAAGGCACAGGACTTTGACTCCTGCATTCGCTGGTTCGAATCCAGCTAGCCCAGGTCTCAAAAAAAGAAAGCGAAATAGCTTTTATAATGGGGTATCGCCAAGCGGTAAGGCAACGGATTCTGATTCCGTCATTCGCAGGTTCGAATCCTGCTACCCTAGTTTCGAGAGAAGGAAACTCTCTAAAAAAATTTCATAATGGGGTATCGCCAAGCGGTAAGGCAACGGATTCTGATTCCGTCATTCGCAGGTTCGAATCCTGCTACCCTAGCTAAAAAGAGTCTGATAAGCAGACTCTTTTTTTTATGTCTTTTTGTTTTTTAAGAATATTGAAAGATTTGTCACAGCCTTGTAATGGAATAAGCTTATATTCTTTGTTAGAATATGATTAGAAATAGGGGGTGTGTTTATGAAAAAAGTACTGTTAATGTCTATTTTGGCTTTTTTGACATTTCCGACCTTTGCTTTTGGGATGGGAAATGCTGGTATGAGAGATGAGATCAGTATTGGGAATGATGAAGAAAAAACGCGAATTATGTATATAAGTGAGTATTATAAGATGGGATTCCGCTGTCTTCCCCAAGGGGAGTTGATCATTCGTTGGCCGCTGGGCGCAGAAGAAGAAACACTTTATTTTGCTTTGGAAGCGCCGGTCGATCCGTCAATGACTGCTGATGGAGAATCTTTTTTGGATATTTACAGTGTAAAGGGTGGAGAAGTAGAAATTTTATCAGATAATTCTTTTGCTGTAACTGGGACGGATATGCAAACCAATATTACAATGGATTGGTCACTTCCTAAATCAGGTATCATTGAAAAAACAGATTTGATTTTGCGTGTATCGGAAAATAAGGATATGGAGAACGGAAAAACATTTCCGTTCTTAAAAATAATACCAGAAAACACACCTAATGCGATATGGAACATATCTTCATGGAATATCGAAGAAAGGGAATATGTGGAAAAAAGTGACGTGATTATGCAAAAAATGTTCACATATCGTCAGGAAGATGGAACATATATGATACCGGGGCGTTTTTGGGCGGAGACATTTCCCGGATACTTGGGGGTACAATGGCGGTGGAATGGTGAAGATAAATCTTTTCATATTTACAAAAAAGAGAAAGAATATATCTTTGCAGCTGGGCAAAATTATGCTTGTGGACGGACGTATTTATATTCCTTTGGATATGATGAAATTGATGTGGAACGATGAGTCAGAAATTATAGAACAGGATGGCAAGATACAGCTTATTGTTTGTATGTAATTAATTGACATTCAAGTCCATATGAAAAAGGGGAATCAATATACAGGAAAGGTGGAGAAGATGATGAAAAAAAGATGTATGGCGTTGGCTCTTGCAGCGGCAATGGCATTTTCTGTGACGGCTTTCGGGGCAAGCACTACAGCACAGAATGGCAGATGGGAATCGGCTTACGGAAATGGTACAGTATCGTCATACAAAAAGATGTATTCTATTTATGCACGCAGCATTTTAGTTGGATACACAAAATTGACAGTACCAAAAGAGGCACAGGGAAAAAATCTGTATCTTGCGATGGTGGATACGAAAGAATGGAAGAACAAAGATACCTCGGAATATTTCAAAGGCGAATTGGAGGAATGGGAAGATTTTCAAGCAAAGCAGATTTATGAGAAAGACCAACAGAATGTTTTTAAAGTGCCATTGACAGAGGACTCAATTACCTTAGAAGTGACTTATTTGGATGAAAGAGGAGAAGAAAGAATTGGCAAAGGAGTTTCTTTGGTAGCTTTAGGGGGCAATGCGTACGAAAACAATCTGTTTGCAGACCAGAAGGATCAATTGCTTGTAGAGGATTTGATCTATTTGTACCTTAGCCCTGACTTAAAACATGAAGTGGAAAAAGTTCCTTGCACCGTAGATGTGACCATTGGCGCGGACACCATGCAGCTCAATGGAAAATCTTATCCGCTGGACGCACCTGCATATATCAATGACGCAGGGTATACCATGCTTCCTATGCGTGCCTTGGTAGAGAATCTGCCGGAAGAAGTACAGAAAAAAGTGGTTTGGGATGGACAGTCAAAAACAGCTTTGATTCTGTGCGGTATGACGACGTATCGACTGACTGCCGGAGAAAAAGAAGCCCAGAGAAATGGTGATAAAGTGATATTGAATACACCTTTGGAAATCAAAGACGGACGTGTATTCCTGCCACTGCGAGATATGGTAATGTTTTGGGATAATGGCAAAATCAGTTGGGACGAGTCCACAAAAACCGTTCATATTTCCGCTGATATGGTACATATTTTGGAATGATGAAATAGAAAAAGATTGTAAAAGTCGGAAGAAAAGGAACTTCCCCTTAAGAAAACATTGGTTTCCTTTTCCTTGATTTCTTAAGGGGAATTACGACAGCTGTCTTCATGAGAAAACATAACAAATAAAATCTTAGTAAAATAAGAAAGCTAAAATCCTTGGTAATGATAAGGGTTTTGGCTTTCTTTGTTTTGTTATGAAGATGCTCCTGAAGTACTTCCGGCTTTTCTTTTGTCTTAAAATAAAAATTTAAATATGCTGTCAGATTATATGATTTCTCTGCGAATAGTAGAGTGTAACAGCATATTGAAAGAAATGGAGGGAAAATGTATCATACAACAAAAGGGGGAAGGATGATGGAGGATCGAGAACTGCTAAAGATTATGCAGCAAAATCCGGAACAGGGCATAGATTTGGTGATGAAACAATATGCGGCTTTGTGTTATTACATCGTAAGACAAAAATTATTGGATTTTCCGCAGGAGGAAGTGGAAGAATGTGTCAGTGATGTGTTTTTTGCCTTTTATCATCAATATGCAGCTATAGATTTGGAACGAGGCAGTATCAAAGGATTTCTTTCGGTGCTTTCTCGCAGAAAAGCCATTGACCGCTGGCGCAGGCTGGCAGGAAAGGAAACTTTGCCCTTGAAGGAGGAAATCACAACAAGCAATTCTCTGGAACAGCAGGAGGAACGGAAGATTTTGCTGGATGCGGTATTGGCGCTGGGAGATCCTGATGCAAAAATTGTCATATTGAAATATTATTTTGGCTATCCCACAAAAAAGATTGCGGAGATGTTTGGGCTGAAAGAAAATACCGTAGACCAGAAAGTGCGGCGAAGTTTGGCAAAAGTAAAAACAATTCTGGAAGGAGGTGCTTTCCATGAGGGCTGATTGGGAAGAAGTACTGGATTTATGGGAAGAAAAGGAATTGGTGTATTTTATGCCGGAAAGTCTGCCGGAATTGGAGGATGCTGTCTATCAGAGAATCGAAAAACAGACATTGCGAAGAATTCGGAAAGAACGAAGCCGTGTAAGCCGGAAACAGATTGCGGCGGCAGTGATCTGCTTAGTGGCAACCTTAGGGCTTGTAGGCAGAGCACCCATTCAGGCGGCTTTTGAAAAATTATTCCATTATTTGCCGGGAGCAGGCATTTATACCAATGATACAGAAAACACCATGTACCGAGCAGAAATGATAACAGACCACTTTGAGGAAAATGGTGTGAAGGTGCGACTGAAGAATGTTTATAGTGAAAATCAGACAGTAAAGCTGGAAGTGGAACTCCGAGGGGATGATTTGGGCAAAGGTATTCTGGAAGGAAGGTCTGAAAGCAAACATCTGGAGCTTATGGAAGAAAAGTACAAGATGGTACTGTCCTATGATGGAAAAGAGCAGGTGCTTTCTTCTGCAAAAGTATCTTTTAGCGGTTCAAGAAATGAAGGGAAATTTGTGTTGTATTCCATGGGTTACGAAGTTCAGGTGGAAAACCCTGCCCAGACTTATGAAGTGCATATTGCCGGTTTTGATTCTGTATTATCTTTTACATTGGTGCCGGATACAGGCATGATGCAGCCGGAAAATATCGGTGCCAGCCAGACAAAGAACGGTATTACGGTCACAGCTGGTGCGGAGGTAACGGATGATGGCATTTGGTTTGAATATTATGTTTTGAGTGATGAAAGATTGGCAGAAACAGACAAGACCTACCGATTTACTGCCATTACATTGCCATATGGTTATTTCCGGTGGAATGATGTTCCCGAAGCGGAATTGTATCAGCAGCGTTATATCATGAATGGAAAAGGGGAAATGCTGTATCCAAGGGGGCATCGTTGGAAAGACGATGTGGAAAACGGTGAGAGAATCCTTTATGAAGGCACAGCGGAAGATTTTCCTTTAACATTCTATCAAGCGGCATTTACAGGCGTTGGAGAAGAAAGAAAAACAGTGAAAATTCCTGTGCCAGAAACCAGTGAGAAATTGGAAAAAACCATTGACTTCCCTTATGGTACGGTGACTTTGGAACAGATTCAAACACAGCCTGTTGATGGAGTCAATGAACTGGAAATCATTTATCGCATCCGGCCCAAAGAAGGCAAGCGGAAAATGTACGGTGTGTTCATGCAGGTGCAGGAAGCGGTTCAGAAGGATGCAAAGGAATTGACCATTTTCCCCGAAGAAGACGGCACCTATCACTTTCCTGTGAAAATTTCACCAGAGACAAAAGAAATCACATTGGAACTGTACGACCCTTATTATTGGATTGTAGATGATTATACATTGGTGCTGGAAGAACCAAAAGAAACCAAATAAATTTTGCGAGAAAAGTGCTGTATTTTCTGAAAAGAGGAAGTGCAGCACTTTTTTTACGAAAAAAGGAATTTCCTGTCACTTTTCCCTGTTCGTATACGAATAGTATAATAAGAAGGGATTCTTGAGATTACATATAAAATCATTTACAATTTGAAAAAAGGGGGGACGGTCATGGATGACAGGGAACTGCTGCAAATTTTGCAGAAAAATCCGGAAAACGGCATGCGTCTGGTCATGAAAGAATATACAGGGCTATGTTACTACATTGTGAAACAGAAACTGGCAGATTTTTCCGCTGAAGAAATCGAAGAATGTGTCAGTGATGTGTTTTTGGCATTTTATCATCAATATAAAGCTATTGATCTGGAACGGGGCAGTATCAAAGGATTTTTGGCAGTGCTTTCCCGTAGAAAAGCCGTTGACCGATGGCGAAAACTGGCAGGAAAAGAAACATTTCCTTTGCAGGAGGAAATCACAGCGGCGGATACGCTGGAACAACAGGAAGACCGCCAGATCTTACTGGATGCAGTTCGGGCGTTGGGTGATCCCGATGGGAAAATATTGCTTTTGAAATATTACTTTGGGTATCCGTCAAAAATGATTGCAGAGATTTATGGATTACAGGAAAATACCGTAAACCAGAAAATACGGCGCAGTTTGGCAAAGGTAAAAGCCATCTTGGAAGGAGGTGTCTGTCATGAAGGATAATTGGGAAGAAATGCTGAATCGGTTGGAGGAAAAAGAACTGGAAGAATATCTGCCGGAAACGTTGCCGGAAGTGGATGAAGTTACCAAAAAAAGAATTGAAAAACAGACACTGAAAAAAATGAAAAAAGAACAGAAACACTTCAGCCGGAAACAGATTGCGGCGGCAGTGATCTGTCTGGTGGCAGTGTTGGGCGTTGTGGGCAGAGAACCGATTCAGGCGGCTTTTGAACGGCTGTTCCATTATCTGCCGGGGGCAGGCATGTATGTGGACGAAGAAGGGAATACCCTTTATGAAGCGGAAATCATTAACGGAGAATTTACGGAGAACGGTATTTATGTACGACTGAAAAATGTTTATGCGGAAAACCACATGGTGAATATGGAAGTGGAAATGACAGGGAATCTGCAGGAACTGACACAGGCAGAATATGAAAATGATTCGCCGGATAAATTTGATAAATTAGAGGAAATGTACACACTCACCATGGAGTATGATGGGGAAGAACATGAAATGTCAACAGCTAGCAAAGGGATGTTGATAGAAGATGAAAACGATACCTATATGATTACACGATATCGGAGAGATTATCAACGATATGTGAAAAATGTGGAACAAACCTATACAGTGCGTATCACAGGACTGGACAATACCCTTTCTTTCCGTTTGACAGCCAATACTGGCAAAGAACAACCGGAAAACATTGGTGCAAGCCAGACGCAAAATGACATTACCATCACAGCAAAAGCAGATGTGACAGATCAGGGTATCTCGTTAGAGTATTATATCCTGACAGATGAAAGACTTCCTGATTTTGACGATTATTTCTTGTTCCGTCTGACACCTCTGCCGTATGGATGCAGAACCCTTGACAGCATCACGCAGGAAAAATATCAGGAAATGCTTTATGTCACAAACAAAGATGGCGAAAGACTGGAATACAAGGGGCAAGAGGATGTGGAAAACGGAAAACGGATGCTGGTGGAAGGCACTGCGGAAGATTTTCCTCTCACATTCCATAGATCACCTTTGACGGGTATCGGAAAAGAACGGGAAACGGTGGAAATCCCCATGCCGGAATCCATCCGTTCCCTTGATCAGACTGTAGAATTTCCTTATGGCACCGTCACATTTGAAAAGGTGAAGGGGGAAAGAATCGAGCTTTCTGGACAAAATGCAGCCGGAGAAGAAATTGCTGCGGAAGCCAAAGATTTGGAAATCACATACACCATTACCCCCAATGAAGGCAAACGTCAGCTTTACGGTGTATTTATGGAAGTGAAAGGCAGTTTGGACGGTTATCCCAAACAAATTTTTCCAGATGAGGATGGAAAATATCGTTTCCATACTTTGGTGGGAAGTACCAATGAAACAGTGACACTGGAGCTGTATGACCCTTATTATTGGATTGTCGATGATTATACATTGGTATTGGAAGAACCAGAAAGTATAAAATAGATTAGGCGTAAATCTTATCATAAGTAAAAAAGGGCATTTACCTATAAGTGGTAAATGCCTTTTTGTATGCGGAATATATTTTGGCTTAAAGATGTTTGTCATAATGGACTCCAAGCCAATTATGCAGAGCAGCAGCATCATGTTCCTGAATGCTCTTAAGAATCATTTTATGCTCAGTGATATTGTTGTGGCGGTCATCTTCACCACGCTGGTTATTATGCAGTGCCATAAGATAGAATATATCTTCAATGTGTTCGTACATAGAGATCAGGTAGCAGTTGCGTGTGCCTGTAACGATGCATTTGTCGAACTGCAGTGCATGTTTGACAGTTTCCACGACATCACCCTCGTCATAACATTTCTGCTGCAAAGCCAGATGATGCTCCATTTCTTTTGCAACCTGATCAATGGTACCTTGTCTGACACAAAGGTCATAGGCGCCATAAAGAACCACATAAAGAGAAGATGCGATTTCATGAAATCCTTCTTCAGAAAAAGAAATGACACGGGCACCGTTGTTTGGGATCATTTCAATCAGTCCGTCCTGAGAAAGCATCATCAGAGCTTCTCGAATGGGGGAGTTGCTGATTTTCAGTTCATCGGCTACGGTATCAATATTGATTTTTTCGCCCAGCGCATATTCCTGCTGCAAAATTTTTTGTCTTATGATTTCATAAACCTGTGCTTTCAGGCTGAGTCGTTGTAACTGCGGCATTTTCGTGCCCTCCATTTTCTCAAGTTTTTTTGCGTATAAATATTATTATCTTAAATTTTTTGAAAAAATGCAAGGGGAAAAACATAAAAAAGAGTATTTATAAAAGAATATGCATTTTTTTTGCAAAAAAATACTGTTTTTATCAATGGAAAATGGGTTTGTTCATAGGTTTTTATTGAAAAAAAACATAAGAAAATTAGACGCTTTTCTTAATATGCAAAAAAAGGTTTCTCAAAAACGAGGAATGATGGTATAATATAAACAACTATGCAAATTAGATTGCAGAAACAAGAATATGTTCCATCAAATACAGATTGGAGGTTGTAATATATGACAGCGAAACTGGAAAACGAATATGGCGTAATCAGCATTGACCATGAAGTTATTGCAAGAATTGCAGGTTATGCAGCCATTGAATGTTATGGCATTGTAGGTATGGCAGCTAAGAATGTGAAAGACGGACTGGTACAGCTTTTGAAGCTGGAAAGTCTGACAAAAGGCATCAAGATGCAGGTCAATGCCAATAGAGTCAGCCTGGATCTGCATATTATTGTGGAATATGGCACCAACATTTCCGCCATTGCGGATAATATCGTCAGCACGGTGAAATATTCTGTAGAGGAATATACGGGATTAGCTGTAGACGACGTAAACATTTTTGTGGACGGCGTGCGTGTCGACGGATAAGAAACAAGGAGGAACCATCAAGTGAGTGTTACAAAATTAAACGGTCTGCGTTTGCAGAGAATGATCGTGGCAGGTGCAAACGAACTCCATGCAAATAAGCAGGCAGTGGATGCAATGAATGTATTCCCTGTGCCTGATGGCGATACAGGAACCAATATGTCTTTGACTATGTTGGCAGCAGCCAGAGAAACAGAAAAAGGCGATACCCTGCGGGTGGATGAAGTGACAAAACGCGCTTCCGGCGGTGCTCTGCGCGGTGCCAGAGGCAACTCCGGCGTTATCACATCTCAGATTCTTCGTGGTTTTGCCAAAGGTCTGGAAGGTTTGGAAGAAGCTGGGGTCAAAGAACTGACCGCAGCCATGGAACAGGGTGTGAAAACTGCCTATAAAGCGGTTATGAAGCCCAAAGAAGGCACCATTCTGACTGTGGCGAGAGCATGCGCAGAAGCGGCAGTGGCAGAATCCGAAAAAACAGATGACATTGAAGTCTTTCTGAAAGCGGTTCTGGAACATGCCCATGAAGTGCTGAACCAGACACCGGATATGTTGCCAGTACTGAAGGAAGCAGGCGTTGTAGACGCTGGTGGTCGTGGCCTGCTGTATATTTTGGAAGGCGCTTTGAAGCATATCAATTCCGAAGAAGCGTTGAAAGTAGCAGAACCTACCCAGCAGACCGCAAAAGAATATGCGGCATTGGCTTCTGTGGATAATGAAAGCATTACTTTTGGATACTGTACAGAATTTTTCATCAATGTGAAAAATCCCGACGATGCTACTGTACAGCAGTTGAAATCCTATCTGGGCACCATTGGGGATTCCATTGTTTGTGTCAGCGACGATGAAATTATCAAAATCCATGTCCACACAGACCACCCCGGTCTGGCACTGGAAAAAGCATTGACCATTGGCAGCCTCAGCGGATTGAAAATTGATAATATGCGGGAGCAGCATAACAATATCATTGACTTTACCGCATCTGAAAAGAAAACACCTGCGGAACAGGCGCAGCCTGTACAGGAAGAACGCCCCAAAAAGGACATTGGCTTTGTTTCCATTTCCGCAGGCAGCGGTCTGACAGCCATTTTCCATAATTTGGGCGTGGATGAAGTCATCGAAGGGGGACAGACCATGAACCCTTCCACAGAAGACATCTTGAACGCAGTGGACAAAATCAATGCAGACCATATTTTTATCCTGCCCAATAACAAAAATATCATTTTGGCAGCGGAACAGGCGGCAGAACTGTCTGAGGATAAGAAGCTGTATGTGATTCCCACAAAATCTGTTCCTCAGGGCATCAGTGCTATGTTCTGTTATGAAGAAGGGGCAGATCCTGAAGAAATGGCAGAAGAAATGAAAGAAGCCATTACAGCAGTGACAACAGCAACCGTAACTTATGCCGTAAGGGAAACCACCATTGGGGATAAGGAAATCCGAGAAGGTGATATTCTAGGGATTTTGAATGACTCTATCGCTGTTGTGGGCAAGGATATTGCGGAAAGCACCAAAGAATTACTGGCAGAAGCCGTGACAGACGAAAGTGAAATGATCAGCGTTTATTACGGCGCAGATGTGACAGAAGAAGAAGCGGAAGCCTTTGCGGCGTATATCGAAGAAACATATCCCGACTGCGAAGTGGAGTTGCAGATGGGCGGACAGCCGCTGTATTACTATATTATTTCTGTGGAATAAAATCAGATAGATTTAAGGCGTTAGGAGCATCTTCATAAGAAAACAAAGAAAGCCAAAATCCTTATCATTACAAAGGATTTTGACTTTCTTATTTTATTCAGATTTTATGTGTTATGTTTTCTTAAGGGAAAGTTACCTTGGTATCCAACGCCTTTTTCTTGCGAAAGGAAGTGAGGGCATGGAGCGGACAAGCCCCATTACAGAACTGAAAAATGTAGGCGAACAGCGCGCAAAAAAACTCCATCGTATGGGGATTGAAACCATTGGAGATTTGCTGGAGCATTATCCCAGAGATTATAAAGACCGAAGCCGTCTGACAAAAATTGCAGACTTATCCGAAACAGACGAAAATACTTTTTTGGCACGAGTAAAAGGAGAAGGACAGACGGGACGGAGAGGCAGATTGACTTTTACCCGCTTGCAGGTCTTTGATGATACGGATGAAATCACCCTTTTGTGGTATAACCAGCCTTATATGAAAACGGCACTGAAGTCCGGCGAAGTTTATCTTTTCACAGGCAGGATGCAGAAAAAATATAACCGCAGGGAAATTGTATCACCGGAATATGAATCCATCAAAGATAATTTCGCCGGCGGACGCATTGTGCCTGTGTATCCTTCCGTAGACGGCATTTCCCAGAAAATGCTCCGCAGTTATTTGGAGGAAGCGCTGAAACAGGTCAGCGGTACATTGATGGAGGAACTGCCTTTATGGATACGAAAAAAATACCATCTGGCAGAAAAGAATTTTGCCCAGACCAATATCCATTTCCCTCACACAGAAGAAGCCTTTTATGATGCGCGCCGCCGTTTGGTGTTTGAGGAATTTTTCCTGCTTCAGACAGCCCTCTTTTCTCTGCGGGAAGAACTGTTGGGCAGAGGAAGCGGCATTGTCATGGAATATCCGGAAGCCATTGATGAATTCCAGAAAAGCTTGCCTTTTTCCATGACAAATGCCCAGAAAAAAGTATTGTCGGAAATTGCTGCTGATATGACCAGCGGCAAAATCATGAGCCGACTGGTACAGGGGGATGTAGGCAGTGGTAAAACGGCTGTTGCCATGGCGGCGGCTTATTGGGCAATTCAAAATGGATATCAGGCAGTTTTGATGGCGCCTACGGAAGTGCTGGCAGAGCAGCATGGGAAATCTTTTACAGAATTGTTTGCCCCTTTGGGCATCGAAGTAGCTTTGCTCACAGGCAGTATGAAAGCCAAAGAAAAACGGGAAGCATTGGCAAAAATCGCAGATGGCACAGCCAAAATGATTGTGGGTACCCATGCGGTCATCCAAAAAGGTGTGGAATATCATAAAATCGGTTTGGTCATCACCGACGAACAGCATCGTTTCGGTGTGCGCCAGAGAAGTATGCTGGCAGAAAAAGGGGAGAATCCCCATGTCCTTGTTATGACGGCAACACCCATTCCTCGTACATTGGCTTTGATCCTTTACGGAGATTTGGACATTTCCATCATCGACGAACTGCCTCCCGGCAGACAGCAGATCGATACCATTGGCGTCAATACCTCTTACCGCCAGCGGATTTATGCCTTTTTGGGCAAAGAAGCGGCGGCTGGCAGACAAGCTTACGTCATCTGTCCTATGATTGAAGAAAATGAAAAAATGGAAGTGGAAAATGTTCTGGACTATACGGAAAAACTGAAAGATGCTTTGCCGGAATGCAAAATTGCCTGCGTCCATGGGAAAATGAAGGCGGCAGAAAAACAGGAAATCATGGATACTTTTGCCGCAGGCGATACGGATATTCTGGTTTCTACTACCGTTATTGAGGTAGGCATCAACGTGCCCAACGCCACTGTCATGCTCATTGAAAACAGCGAGCGTTTTGGTCTGGCGCAGCTTCATCAGCTTCGAGGACGTGTGGGACGTGGTTCTGAAAAATCCTACTGTATTCTGGTCAGCGATGCCAAAACAAAAATCGCTGTGGAGCGTATGCAGACTATGACAAAGACCACAGATGGCTTTGTCATTTCCGAAATGGACTTGAAGCTGAGAGGCCCTGGTGAATTCTTCGGCACCAGACAGCATGGTCTGCCGGAACTGAAGATTGCTAATCTGTATCGAGATATGGCAATCCTAAAGGAAGCCCAGCAGGCGGCAGGGGATTTACTGGGGAAAGACCCCCAGCTGGAGCAGGAGGAAAATGCCCATCTCAAAAGCAGACTTTCTGCTTGGTTTGAAGGGAAAAGTTTGGATTTGTAAAGAGTTTATTATTGTGTTTTCAGCACTTTTTTGTTATACTATGGCTGTATGTAAAAAAATCGGTCTGAAAGGTGAGAAAGTATGCGTGTCATCGCTGGTGCCGCAAAAGGGCATAAACTGCAAACCATTGAGGGGCTTAATACCCGTCCCACAACGGACAGAATCAAAGAAACATTGTTCAATATCATTGCCTTTGATCTGCCGGAGTCCAGATTTTTGGATTTGTTTTCGGGCAGCGGCGCCATTGGTATTGAGGCTTTGAGCCGAGGCGCGGATACAGCGGTTTTTGTGGAACAGGCGGCAGAATGTCAGAAAGTCATTGCAGAAAATCTGACCCATACCAAACTCATGGAACGGGCACGCCTGATCAAAAGCGATGTGCTGACAGGACTTGCACAGCTGTCGGCAGAGAAGGCAACCTTTGATATTATTTTTATGGATCCGCCTTATGCGGCAGGCCTGGCAGAGCCTACATTGGAAAAAATCGTTTCTGGTGGGCTTCTGGCACCGGAAGGCATGGTCATTGTGGAACGCAGTGCCCAGATTTCTTTGGCGCCCATCAAAGGTCTGTATGTAGACCGTGAAAAAAACTATAAGACGACAGTCATTACTTTTCTGCGTCCGGAGGAATCAGAAACATGAGAAAAGCAATCTATGCCGGCAGTTTCGATCCGGTGACACTGGGACACTTGGACATCATCGAACGTGCGTCCAAACTTTTTGACTGCCTGGTGGTGGCGGTTTTGGAAAACCCCAATAAAAAATCTTTGTTCACTGTGGAAGAACGTAAAGTGCATTTGGAAATGGTGACAAAGCATCTGGAAAATGTGGAAGTTGCCTCTTTTCGTGGGCTTCTGGCAGACTTTGCGTCAGAAATCGGCGCTACAGTCGCTGTCCGTGGTCTGCGCAATGCCATTGACTTTGCGGCAGAATACCAGATGTATTTGATCAATAGAAAACTTGGAAAAGATATCGAAACGATTTTCCTTGCGGCTGATGAGGAACATTTGTCCCTCAGTTCTACCAATGCCAAAGAGGTTGCCGTTTTCGGCGGAAACATTGACTTTATGGTGCCCAAGGAGATACAACCGTTTGTTATAGAAAAATATAAAAAGTGAGGGAACATCAATGGATTCTGTATTACAATTATTGGATGAACTGGAAGAAATCATGGACAGCAGCCGTGCCGTACCATTCAGCAATAAAGTGTCTGTAGACAAAGAAGAAATTTACGACATCATCAGCGAAATCCGTATGAAACTGCCCAATGAACTGAAACAGTCCAAATGGGTCATCGAAGAACGCAATAAAATCCTCATTGATGCACAGAAAGAAGCAGATGAAATCGTAAAAAATGCAGAAGAACGTCTGGTGCGTATGATCGATGATAATGAAGTGACAAAGAAAGCTTATGATCAGGCTGCAAACATCATCGAATCCGCAAAGAAAACAGCAAAAGAAATGCGTCTTGGCGCTATGGAATACTCCGAAAGCGTGCTGAGCGATGCGGAAAACAAGCTGAAAGAACTGAAAGCCGTTGTTTACAGCGAAAGCATGAAGACAGACGATTACTTCGCACAGACTCTGAATGTACTGGGTGAAAACATTCAGGAACTGCGCATGAGCAAATAATTCACTTTTGTCTTTCCAATAACAGACTGCACAGCAGAAGAACAGACAAAAGCCCATAAAGTGTCGGAAAAGCAGTTGCCGTATGTGTGGAAAATACGGGAACTGCTTTTTGTGCTTGTGTTTCTGCTAAGGAGTAGAAACATTGGAAAACCAGCACAGAAAAGAAAGCCTGTCGTATTTTGGCGGATAACAGGGAAAAAGGGCTTATGGGTACATTTTGCAAAACCCCTAAAATTTGCCCGAAAATAGAAAAACCGCCGAAAGACAGCAGAAAAACCGCAGCCGATGTCCGCAGACGGAGGCTATCAGGAGAAAGGGAAACACCGTGGATGCCCTTTGTCATTTCCAATAGACCGCCGGAAAATGCTTGTAAAAATTCCGGGGAAACAGGCAGAAAAGACAGGGAGCCGGAAAGCAAGGTAAAAAAGCCAGTTTGGGCAAGTCCTTCCTGCAAAACACAGAAACATACCAGAAAGCCGCCGATTTGTGCCGAAGTCAAGAGGGCATCTTTCACAGCGGAGGAAAAGAGCAGAAAGAAAGGCTCTTTTTTTTGTGCCGGAAAAATGGGCATTTGACTGCTGGAATCTGTTGGGATAGAACGATAGGAAATGCCTGTCAGAATGGTTCCCGCAAAGACTGCCAGCAGCATGGCATAACCCAGTGCTGGACTGCCGAAAAAAGTGGTGCCAGCCGTACCTAATACAAACAATGGCCCAGGAGCATTGCAGAACAACAGGACTTTTCTGGCTTCGGACAAGGAAATCCGTCGCTGTTCATAGAGCTGTGCTACGGTGTTTGCACCGGCAGGATAGCCGGAAAGGAGGCCTGCCGCAAGGGGAAAGGCACAGATGCCCGAAAGAGAGAAAAGGGGTTTTGTCAATGGCGCACAAAGTCGCCCCAGTTTTTCCGCTGCACCCATCCGCAGCAAAATCCCGATGGCAGCCAGAAAAGGGAAAAGAGAAGGCAGAACGCTGGAAAACCACAGAGAAAAGGCACCGGCAGCGGCTTCTGTCAAGGCGGCAGGATACCGCAAAAGGGCAAATATAAAAAAACAGACACAGACGGTCAGCAGGCGTGTAATCATGGAAAGTCATCCTTTGCAATGCTTGTTGATACCAGTCTATGTCTGTTTTTTTGATTTCATGTTTTTGATTTATACGATTGCCATGGGAGTGGTGAAATCCCTGTTTGGCGCACGGTAAAGAGGATTTGGCGCTGCCAATGCCTGCAAATCTGTTGCCAGTTTTTCCAACGCCAGCAGATGCAGCCCGTCTTCGTCCAGAATTTCCGGTGCTTTTTTCAGATTGGTCAGGACAGGGCATTTTGCCTGTTCGGTCAGCTCTCCCAGAATGTCTGCATTGTCTTTCTGGAATCCCAGAACACGAATATAAGGCAGATGATTCTGGCTGAGGAAATAATCCACTTCCTTTGCCTTAATATCCAGAAGGATATGTACCAGAATCCGCTGTATTTTGGTGCGGGTATATCGCTTGGTTTTGATGTATTCGATGATGTCGTTCATGAAAAACTCATTGTCGATGGCACGGAGAATGCGGTTTTCCAGCCCTTCTGTCACTTCCAGAATGTCATGGATTTCTTCAGCGGAAGTTGTCCGCAGCTTATAATGGAGAGCACCTGCCAGTTCATTCATGGACGCTGGTGCAGTTCCCAGAGAAATTTCTTTTGTGAGCAGGTCTACAATGTTTTCCGGTACCTGTAAAAAGGCTTCTGTGGCGTTTTCCTCCAGAATGCCTTTGCGGATAGCAGCGGCAGAGGCAAATTCTCCTGTCAGAGAAGGATCGTCGTACTGACTGCCTTTCCGGCGAATGGTGCAGGGCTTTATGCTGCTGCCCAGTCTGTCCAAAGCTTTCAGGTATTCCAGACCTAAAATATGGTTGGGACGGGAAATGATTTCACTGCTGATGTGAGAAACCGTTTCCAGTGCCTTTGCTCTTGCCGCAGGATAGGACATGCCTTCATCCAGTCCGACTTTCAACAGTCGCTGAAATTCTTCTGTTTCGTTTGTCATGATTTTTGCCGCTTCCTGCAGGGCTTTCAGATCGCCGCTTTCGGAGCCAAAACAAAGGGCATTTGTCATGCCTGTATCTTCCAGCACTTTCACGCCGCCCATGGCAAAGATTTCCGCGTTTGCCGCAGCAAAAAGGACAGGCAGTTCCAGCACCATATCAGCGCCGTTGAGGAGGGCACATTTTGCCCTTGTCCATTTGTCGAAAAATGCCGGTTCTCCGCGCTGAACGAAACTGCCGCTCATGACCACCATGGCACGCTGACAATCTGTGTGGGCTTTTGCTTTTTCCAAAATATATTGATGTCCCTTGTGAAAGGGATTGAATTCTGCAATGATGCCAACCGTTCGCAATGGTATCGCTCCTTTCGCAAAATAGTTCTAAAAGCAGTATAACATATTTTTCAACAATTATATAATTTTTCTCTGGAAAATTTGGGGGAATCGGTCTATACTAAAATCAGAATATAGTAATGAGGATGATACCATGGAGAGATTTGAAAAAAATCCGGATTTTCTTCAGGATCTATTCGTAGAAGAAACATGGAAGAATATAGATAGACTGGACAGTTTTATTGAAAGCAAATCAGGAACAGAACAGGTGGAAATCACCAAGGATGAAGTCAACAGACTTTTCCGCACCATGCACGCAATCAAAGGCTCAGCGTCTATGATGGGCTATCCGGCTTTTTCGGAAACGGCTCACAGCGCAGAAGACCTTTTTTCTTATTTGCGAGAGGAAGAACACCCGGCAGACAAGGATCTTTTGACCATTCTGCAGTTGCTGCGCATGGTTTCCGGTTATATGAAACGGGAACTGCGCCGCATGGAAACCGATGATGAAGTGACGGACTTTGGTTGGGCGGTGGTACGGCGGATCAAGAATTTCCTTTCTCATGTGGACAGCGACAATGAGCCGGAAGGCCCCAGCTATCAGATTGCATATACGCGGAAAGGACGCCAGCTCATTCCGTATACGGATTTTTCCGCACTGGTTGTCCAGATGGATCGTCTGGCAACGGTTATGGGACGAGCATTGGAAAAAGATTTCCTGATGAAAGTTTCTGGTGCGGAAACGGAGGTTCCAAGGGACATTTACGACAAGATCACCATGGCAGTGATGCAGATGCTGAAAAACAGCATGGATCACGGTCTGGAAAAAACAGAAGATCGGGAAAAAATGGGGAAAACCCCTGTAGGGGAAATATCTCTGGAGATACAGAAAACAGCACAGCAGGTTTTCGTTATTTTCCGAGATGATGGACGCGGCTTAGACCGCAAAGGTATTTTACAGGCAGCGAAAACAAAAGGCTGGCTGAAAAAAGCTGAAGAAGAATATGAAGATAACGAAGTGTACGCTTTTTTGCTGCGCCCGGGCTTTACCACAAAAAGCAGTGCCACCATGTTTTCCGGCAGAGGTGTAGGACTGGATGTGGTCAATGCGGCAGTATCCGTACTGGGTGGCAGTATCCGTATTGAAAGTAAAGAGTACATGGGGACAACATTCTTTATGGAATTTCCGCTGATTCCCTAAGGGGGGATGCTTATGAGCAGAAAAGAGGGGACATTGTCAGTTCTGAAAGGATTGGCAATGGCGGCAGGAGGCATCTTTCTGCTGATACTGGAAAATATGTGGTTTCTGGGGCAGCAACGAGGTGCAGCAGGAAGCATTCGCATAGAGGGCCTTCTTGTTGTCATTGGGCTGGCTCTGGTAATTTTGGGAGTGGCTCTGGTAATTTTGGGAGTGGCTTTTCTGTGGGATGGATGCAAAAGGAAGAAGCCATCTGCTGCCAAAGAAATGGTACTGACGGCATGTCCTTACTGCGGTGCCAATGTGCAGGGCAGAGAAAAAATCTGCCAGATTTGCGGAAAAGATATGTATATAATGAAAAATAAAGAATGAAGTGAAAAAGGCATATCTGTTCATGGGGCTTGCATGTTAGGGGGATGAATCATGTTAAAGCACAGGAGAGAAAAATTAACATTGGTTTTTGATCTTTGTATTTTTAGTGCCATAACGTTGCAGTTGCTGGTTTTTATTTTGGCAAGATGTTTGCCGGTATCTTCTGAAAGTATGTATGGGATTTATACAGCGGCAAGGATATGCAGTGTGATTTTGGTTTTGGCAGGTTCCTTTTATCAGTTGAAGTACCATTTTTCCACAAAGGGACGTTATTTAAATGCAGAGGGGAATTATAAAGTTTGCCCTTACTGCGGCGCCAATGTGCAGGGAGGAGAACGAAACTGCCAGATTTGTGGAAAAAATATGTATGAATAAAGTATTTGATACCAATCAAAAGGACAGGAGGGGATGCCCATGAGAAGTATCAAGCCTGGCAGAGGCTCATCTTTGCAGGGAGCTATCGGTTCGCTGTTTGCTGTTGTTTTCGGTATTTTCTGGATGGTGTCAGCGGCCAAAATGGGCGCACCAACACCATTTGTGCTTATGGGACTGGTGTTTGTGGTCATCGCTGGCAGCAATGTCATCATTTCTCTGATGAATGCCACGGGGGAAAATCGCTTTTCTCTTTACGACATTACAGAAGATGGAGAAGAGCCTGACCCTTTGGAGGAAGTGCTGAACAAAAAAGAAAAAACAGCAGAGCCAAAAGAGGGAGGAGAAAGACCAACAGAAACGGCTTTTTGTCCCTACTGTGGGGCAAAAGCGGAGAAAGACTACGCTTTCTGCCGTTCCTGTGGGAAAAAGTTATAAGAAAAAATGGGGTTTTTTACCGTTTTTTTCGCGGATGTACTTGTATACACTGCATTTTTTGTTTATAATAAATATGCTGTCCGTTTCGTTGGAAGCGGATTTTGAAACAGTATATATACAGGAAAATTTATTTTCCTGGGGCGAAAATGTTTTTTCGTCTGGTAAAAAAGACAACAGTTAATTATCTATTTAAAAATGGAGGTCTTTACAGTGGATTTTTTATCTGAAATGAAAGCAAAAGCAAAAGCAGACAAAAAGGTAATTGTACTGCCCGAATCTTATGAAAAAAGAAATCTGGAAGCAGCTGCTGAATGCCTGAGAGACGAACTGGCTGATATCGTTCTGATCGGTAACAAAGAAAAGATCATGGAAGCTGCTGGCAGCTTTGATGTATCCAAAGCTATCTTCGTAGATCCTGAAAACTACGAAAGAATGGATGAAGTTGTTGCTGCTCTGGCAGAAGCTAGAAAAAGCAAAGGCATGACTCTGGAAGAAGCTAGAAAACTTCTGCTGGACGATCCTCTGTTCATGGGCGTTATGCTGGTTAAAATGGATATCGCTGACGGTATGGTTTCCGGCGCAATCCACTCCACAGCTGACACACTGCGTCCCGCTCTGCAGATTCTGAAAACAGCACCCGGCACAGAACTGGTATCCTCTTTCTTCATCATGGTAACAAACACACCTCAGTATGGTGATGACGGTATCCTGCTGTTCGCTGACTGTGCGCTGAACCAGAACCCTAACCCTGCAGAACTGGCTTGCATCGCAGGCGATTCCGCAAAATCCTACGAAGCATTCATCGGCAAAGAACCCAGAGTTGCTATGCTGAGCCACTCCACAATGGGTTCCGCAAAACATGCTGACGTAACAAAAGTTGTAGATGCAGTTAAAATTGCAAAAGAAAAATTCCCTAACGTAAAACTGGACGGCGAAATCCAGCTGGACGCTGCGATCGTGAAAGAAGTTGGCGAACTGAAAGCTCCCAACAGCACAGTTGCTGGTAAAGCAAACGTACTGGTATTCCCTGACATCGACGCTGGTAACATCGGTTACAAACTGGTTCAGAGATTCGGTCAGGCAGAAGCATTCGGTCCTATCCTGCAGGGTATCGCAAAACCTGTTAACGACCTGTCCAGAGGCTGCTCCGCAAACGACATCGTTGCAGTTGTTGCTCTGACATCCGTTCAGGCTCAGGTAATGGGTAAATAATTTTTCCCAATCGGAAACAATGGCAGTGTTCTGCCCGCAAATAACAACTACGGACAAAAATAAGGAGAGAAAAAAATGAAAATTCTGGTTTTAAACTGTGGTAGTTCTTCCCTGAAATATCAGCTGATCGACATGGACACAGAAAGCGTAATGGCAAAAGGTCTGTGCGAAAGAATCGGTATCGAAGGTTCCAGACTGAAACATCAGCCTGTAGGCAAAGATGACGTTATCTTCAACGATTACATGGAAGATCACAGCGTAGCAGTAAAAATGGTACTGGACGCTCTGACAAACAGCGAATACGGCGTAGTAAAATCCATGTCCGAAATCAACGCTGTTGGTCACCGTGTAGTACATGGTGGTGAATACTTCGCAAACTCCGTTGTAATCACACCCGAAGTTATCGAAGCAATCGAAAAATGCTGCGAACTGGCACCTCTGCACAACCCTGCTAACCTGATCGGTATCCACGCTTGCGAAAAAATCATGCCCGGCGTACCTCAGGTAGCTGTATTCGACACAGCATTCCACCAGACAATGCCTGAAAGAGCATATCTGTATGCTATCCCTTACGAATACTATGAAAAATACAAAATCAGAAGATACGGCTTCCACGGCACAAGCCACAGATTCGTATCCGAAGAAGCTGCAAAAATGCTGGACAGACCTTATGACCAGACAAAAACAATCACTTGCCACCTGGGCAACGGCGGTTCCGTATGTGCAGTAAGAAACGGCAAATCCATCGACACAACCATGGGCTTCACACCTCTGGAAGGTCTGGTAATGGGTACAAGAGCTGGTGACGTTGACGCAGCTGTTATCACATTCCTGATGGAAAAAGAAAACCTGACACCTCAGGAAATGGACAACATCCTGAACAAAAAATCTGGCGTACTGGGTATCTCCGGTGTATCCAGCGACTTCCGTGACGTTGAAGACGCAAGCGAACACGGCAACGAAAGAGCAGGTATGGCTCTGGATGTATTCGCTTACAAAGTAGCTAAGAGAATCGGTGCTTACGCTGCTGCTATGAACGGCGTAGACGCAATCGTATTTACAGCAGGTCTGGGTGAAAACTCCGCTTCCACAAGAAGACTGATCTGTGACTACCTGGGCTTCCTGGGCGTACACATCGATTCTTACAACAACTCTTTGAGAGGCAAAGCAATCGAAATCTCCGCTCCTGACTCCAGAGTAAGAGTGTTTGTAATCCCTACAAACGAAGAACTGGTTATTGCAAGAGATACAAAGGAATTGCTTGACAAATAAGAAACCTTTCTGTATAATATTTTAGGTACGACTACGGGGTGATACGAATGATATTGCAAATGGCTCATTTATATGGTAAAAACGGTGCTTCTATGGAAGTGCATATGTCTGAGCAAATACAAGAGATTGCGGCATACCCCAATGTTGTGGGTTTTATGGAGCCTGTAAAAATAGAAGGAACTCTCAGAAACGAAAATGAGATTTTCGTTTTGGAAGCAAAGGGCGAAACAAAGGTCAGCATTGCGTGTGACCGTTGCCTTGCGCCGGTTACAACAGAGATTCACTTCAATATTGAGGAGCGTTTTTCCCATACAGGCAGAGATGACGAAGAGACAGAAACTTTTTCGGGAGATCAGATCGATCTTGCGGACTATGTCAGAAGCGGGATCATGGAGGCCATGCCTATGAAGACACTTTGTAGGGATGACTGCAAAGGACTCTGTCCTGTCTGCGGCAAGGATCTGAACACAGGTGCGTGCGGATGCGACACCACAGAGATAGATCCGAGATTTGAAAGTTTGAGGGCTCTTTTCAATGTTGATGAGGAGGTGTAGAAATGGCTGTACCTAAGGGTCGAGTATCTAAATCCAAAAGAGATAAAAGAAAAGCACAGAGCTGGAAGATCGCAACACCCAACCTGGTAAAATGCAGCAAATGCGGCGAACTGATGGCGCCTCACCAGGTATGCAAAGCTTGTGGTGCTTATAACAAGAAAACAATCATCAAAGTTGACTAATTTTGGATGAGCAAATCAAAGGCAGCAGAAATGCTGCCTTTTTTGCGTTGGGTGAAAAATCATGTTGCCTTCTGCAGAGGAACCACAAAAGAAAATAAATATATAAAAAGCGTGGCAAAACGAAAAGCTGGAACCCTTTGTATTTTAAGGATTCCAGCTTTTCTATGTACTTGTTGGTGTATGTATTTTTTAGTCCAGAACAGGCGCCATCAGCACTTTGCCTGTGCCACGGAATACGTTTACCAGACCTTCGCCGGAAGCTGCAGAGCCAATGAGTGTTTTGCCGGAGCGTTCTACTGTAAAGCTCAGGCTGCCACTCCATGCAATTGCCATATTACCGTCGATTTTTAACACATCATCCTGCAGATAGATTTCAATGAGTTCTTCTCTGGGGCAGGGGCATTCCAGCGCTACTACGCCGCTGCCACTCAAACCAAGGTTGAATAAACCTTCTCCGCCAGCTACAGCAGAGGACAGGTTAGAACGCATAACAGCTTTGTGCGTTAATTTGGAATCGCAGGCAAGGAACAGACCGTCTTCCAAAACGACAGAGCCGTTCCAGTCTGATACATCTTCCAGCAGAATATATTTGTAAGTAGGTTCCAGTACCAAAGTACCATCACCTGTATATTCAGGCTTGATGGCAGATTCACCAGTTGCTTTGCCGCGGATAGCTTTGCCGAAAAGGTCACCAACACCTTTGATGCCTGTGGTAGCATTGACGTTGCCGACAGTCCACTGCATTGCACCAGCCTGCAATGTGATATTGGCTTTTTTCAAATCACAGATGACCTGACGTCTGCGTACATTCATTTCAGAAGCAAAATAAGCTGTTGCAGCGTTTGCAGGGGAAACGCTCAAATCTCGCAGATATTCAATAACAGTAAAAGGTCCCAGTTCTGTTAAAACGCGAATGTCATCATTTTCCAAAAGATTTTTGATCTGATACATAAACAATGCCTCCTTTGCATCCATAAAAGGTTTTGTGATTCATATAATGTTACTTTACCATATTTTGTAAGATACCGCAATGATTTCACTGCATATAAAAAAGTATTGGGGTGCGGGATTGTAATTTTATGGGGAATTGTTTATACTAAAAGCATGTAATTTGAAAGAAAGGATCATGGTGAGTTTATGGATCGGAAAATTATCGTTGCACTGGATGCCATGGGCGGTGATCTGGCACCTGTGGAAACCGTAAAAGGTGCTGTAGATGCAGTGAAAGAAATGAACGTGCTGGTAAAGCTGGTAGGCAGAGAAGAAGATGTCAATCGGGAACTGGCAAAATATACATATCCCAAAGAAAAAATTGAAGTTATCAATGCGGAAGAAGTCATCAGCACTGATGAAGTGCCTACCATGGCAATTCGCAAAAAGAAAAATTCTTCTATGGTCGTAGGCATGCAGCTGGTGAAAAATGGCGAAGCTGACGCTTTTGTTTCCGCCGGCAGTACCGGTGCTCTGCTGACAGGCTCTCTGCTCATTGTAGGCCGCCTGCCGGGCGTAGAACGTCCCGTATTGGGTACTTGCCTGCCTACAAAAAATGGCTTCACTTTTTTGGTAGACAGCGGTGCAAATGTGGACTGTAAAGCGAAATATCTGGAACAGTTTGGCAAAATGGGTTCCGTTTATGTAGAAAACGTATTTGGCAAGAAAAATCCTTCTGTTGCGCTGGTAAATATCGGTGCCGAAAAGGAAAAGGGTGACAGTCTGACAAAAGAGGCCTATGAGCTTCTGGAAGTATCTGATTTGAACTTTGTGGGCAATATCGAGCCTAGAAATATTCCTTTTGGGGAAGCGGATGTCATTGTCTGCGATGGCTTTGTAGGCAATACCATTTTGAAATTTGCAGAAGGCTTGAGCAAAACATTGGTGGATATTATCAAGTCTGAAATTACCAAAGGAGCTTATAAGATTGCTGCGGCTATGTTGGTAAAACCCTTCCGAAATGTAAAAAAATATTTTGATGCGGACGAAGTAGGCGGCGCGCCTTTTATTGGGCTGAAATCCCTTGTGGTAAAAGCTCACGGCAGTTCCAATGCTAAGGCGTTCAAAAATGCTATCAGACAGTGTGTACTCTTTACAGAAGCAGACATTGTTGGAAAAATTCAGGATAAGCTTTGAACAAAAAATTCAGAAAATGCTTTTTGCATATAAAATAAAGAAAAAACTTCTGTTTTTTCGGGATTTCTGCTGACAAAACAGCAGAAATAGAGTATAGTATTCACAGATAAGAGAAGAGGAGGTTAAAAATATGGACGAAACTGTTGTAATGCAGATCATTGCAGATCAGCTGCACATTTCTGCAGATAGTTTACGGGAGGAAACTTCCTTTACAGATATCGGTGCGGATTCTCTGGACTTGTTCCAGATCATTTCTGCATTGGAGGAAGCCTATGACATCGAATTTGACAACGATGCAGCAGAGAATATGAAAACCATTGGGGATGCGTTGGATTATATCAGAAGAGTAGTGGAGAAGTAATATGAATTATTTGAATTTGGAAGAATTTGAAAAAAAGCTGGGATATCATTTTGCGGATAAGCACTTGTTGCTGTTGGCATTGACCCATAGTTCCTATGCCAATGAAAATAAAAAAGGCAGTCACGAAAACAATGAAAGACTGGAATTTTTGGGTGATGCGGTGCTGGATATGGTAGTAAGTGAATATATGTACCGCAAATTCCCGGAAATGCCGGAAGGGGAACTGACCAAACTGCGGGCGGCAGTGGTTTGTGAAGGCTCTCTGGCAGGTCTGTCCAGAAAATTGGGCGTGGGCAGAAATCTGTTTTTGGGCAAGGGCGAAGAAAGCACCGGCGGCAGAAACAGGGATTCTATCCTTGCGGATGCCTTTGAGGCTATCATTGGCGCTGTCTGCATGGATGGCGGCATCGAAGCCGCTTCTACATACGTTATGCGGTTTATGGAAGACCAGATTGCTCATACAAAGACCAATTTCCGCAATCTGGACTGCAAGACTCATTTGCAGGAAATCATCCAGAAAATCAGCAAGGTTCCTGTACACTATGCCATCGTAGATGAAAAAGGTCCTGACCACAACAAAGTCTTTGTGGCGGAAGTAACCCATGAAGGAAAAGTGCTGGGACAGGGCAGCGGCAAGAGCAAAAAAGAAGCAGAACAGAATGCAGCCAATGCGGCATTGGAAAAAATGAATGCGTAAATAAGAAAGCAGATGATTGTAAAGGATAATCTTTTCTAATCATCTGCTTTTTTATGAAAAAGAGCCGGACACTCTTGAGAAAGAGGCGGCTCTTTTATTTTGCAAGGATATGTTTATACTTCTACTAAGTTATATTCTCTGGAACCAAAGCCCAAAGCGGCAGCAGCTTCGATGGTATGAACGCCATTGCGGCTTTCGATACGTTCGATAAGGTGGTCACGACCGGGGTCATCAGCGGCATAAACCAAGTCCAGACAAGCCTGGTCAATGGCGATAGGGTCTAAGGATACCAGAATACCTATGTCCTTCATGCAAGGGTCTTCAGCAACTGCACAGCAGTCACAGTCCACAGACATGTTTTTCATGACATTGACGTAAATTGCATTGCCTTTGAAGTATTCCACAACGGAAGATGCCGCATCTGCCATGGATTCCAGAAATGCATCGTGGTCGGCTGTCCAGATCTTTTCTGGCTCCCCTGCACCGTGAATATAGGCTTTGCCGAAGGAAGATGCCACGCCGATGGAAAGCTGCTTCAATGCACCGCCATAGCCTCCCATAGGATGTCCTTTGAAGTGAGAGAGCACCAGCATGGAGTTATAGTCTGCAAGATGTTTACCTACATAGTTTTTCTGAATCTGTTTGCCTTTGGGGATTTCCAGCACCATATCCGGGCCTTCCGCGTCCATAAGGTCCACTTTGAAATAGGCATCCCATCCGTGACGAGTCAGCAGAGCTTTGTGCTTTTCAGTGGTGTTCCGTGCGCCTTCATAAGCGGTGTTGCATTCCACAACAGTACCGCCAACAAAGTCGATGACAGGTTTCCAGAAATCTGGTTTTAGGAAATTCTGATTGCCTTCTTCACCGGAGTGGAGTTTGATGGCAACATTGCCGGTGAGTTCTTTGCCAGCCATTTTATATAATTCTAAGACTTTTTCCGGTGTGATTTCACGGGAAAAGTATACTTTTGCAGCCATAGAAAAACCTCCTTTATGACAGTTGTATTTTCTTTTATGGTAACAAAGTAGGGAGAAAATAACAAGGGATTAGGAAAAAAACAGAAAAAAACTGCCGCAGGAAATTTCCTGCGACAGTATAAAATATCAGCCTTTGCCGTTCCAGCAATATGTGCAGACTTTGTCACGGTCAATGCCGATGGCATCCAGCAGACCATCCAAGGACTGATAACCCAAGGAGTCAAAGCCAAATTTTTCACAGATGGAGCGAAGCATACATTTGCCTCTTTCTGTGGAAGCGTCTGCGTATTCTTCCAGATGTTTATGGCCTTCGTCACCTTCCAGTTCCTGTACAACGCGGCGTGCCAGCAGATCCATATCGGAGCCATTGCTGGAGAAATTCAGATATTTGCAGCTATACATGATGGGAGGACATGCGGAACGCATATGTACCTCTGCTGCATGAGAGCGATAAAGGAATTCAACAGTTTCTCTCAGCTGTGTGCCGCGAACGATGGAGTCGTCCACAAACAGCAGCTTTTTCCCTTCGATCAGTTCGGGAACGGGAATCTGTTTCATTTTTGCCACCTGATTACGCACTTTCTGGTTGGCGGGCATGAAAGAACGAGGCCAAGTGGGTGTATATTTTACAAAAGGACGGGCAAAGGATTTGCCGCTTTCTTTGGAATAACCAATAGCATGGGGGATACCGGAATCAGGCACGCCTGCAACATAGTCTACATCAGGCAGTGTGCCGTTTTTCTTTTCGTTTGCTGCCATGATTTCCCCGTTTTTGTAACGCATCACTTCTACGTTGATGCCTTCGTAGTTGGAGTTGGGGTAGCCATAGTAGCTGAACAGGAATGCGCAGATCTTCATGTCCTTGCCGGCAGGATTCAGTGTTTCATAGCCGTCAGGTGTGATCTTAACGATTTCACGGGGGCCAAGTTCGTATACATTTTCATAGCCCAGTTTGGTGTAGGCAAAGGATTCAAAGGAAACACAGTAGCCTTCGTGGTCTTTGCCGATGAGGACAGGCAGTCTGCCCACTTTATCTCTGGCAGCGATGATGGAATCATCTTCTGTCAGGATCAGAATGGTTGCGGAACCGTCAATCTGTTCCTGTGCGTGGAGGATACCGGAAACCAGATCGTCTTTCTGGTTGATCAGTGCGGCGATGAGTTCTGTGGCATTGACTTTGCCGGAGCTCATTGCCATGAACTGATGTCCGTGGTCAGAGAAGTAGTTTTTGATGAGCTCATCAGCGTTGTTGATGACACCGACTGTGGTAATGGCATATAAGCCAAGGTGAGAACGTACCAGAAGGGGCTGGGGATCGGAGTCGCTGATACAGCCGATACCGGAATGACCCTGAAAATCAATCAGATCTTTTTCAAACTTGGTACGAAAAGGTGTGTTTTCGATGTTGTGAATCTGGCGTTGGAAGCCTTTTTCCTTGCTGTGGATGACCATACCGCCTCTGCGTGTGCCCAGATGAGAATGATAGTCCACCCCGAAAAAGATATCAAGTACGCAATCCTGCTTGGAAGTTACGCCAAAAAAACCGCCCATGATGGTTCCTCCTTATGATTCTAAAAAAATGATGGTATCTCTTGTTGCTCCAAAATTGATAAGGCATGCTGTGCATGCCATCATTTCTATTTTATACGAAAAAACGATGGAATACAACAAAAACAGCAATGGGAGATTTCACATAAAAACCGATTTCCATTGAAAATTTGCGGTGAAAGAAAGTCCAAAAGAAATAATGTTAGGGAAAAATGACAATGATTTCCAAGGACAAAGAAAATCTTGCCCAAAAACAAACCATGAAAAATGCTGGAAATAGAAAATCATTGGGGAGTATCTATAAAAAATGGAAAAAACTGTTTTTTAAAGAGGAAATGGAACAATGTCTTTTCCATGTATACTGTTGTGTACAGCCCTTGGGACAAGATTCCATCTGGAAGCACAAAAAAACAGAAAGGCAAGTGCCTTGTCCTTTGGTTGGAAAGACGCTTGCCTGTTCTGTATATTTTTTATGCAGCTTCACGGCATGAAAGCTTACGGGAACGGAGCATCAGAAAGAGGTATGATGCCCAATGTAGCAGGCGATGCCAGCATCCAGATAAAGGCTCTGCAATGCGGTCATGGCTTCGTCTGTCATTTCGCCGCCAGTAGCATAATCGTATGTTTTTCCCAGCTGTTCCCATTTGGTCTGACCCAAACGATGGAATTTCAGCAGATTGATTTCAAAAAGATCATTTTCTTTCATAAAGGAAATGAGTTTTTTTGCGTTTTCTTCGCTGTCGTTGTAGCCGCAGATGGTAGGCTGACGCAGTACCAGACGACCTTTCCAGCCGCTTTGTTTCAGAGCACGGATGTTGTCCAGAATCAGTTCATTGCCTACATTTGTTCCAGCTTTGTGTGCCTCACTGTCCATGTTTTTCACATCAATAAAGGCAAAGTCGATGTACTGCATCACATCCAGAAATTTTTCTCTGGGGAAATGCGCGCTGGTTTCAATGGCAGTATGGATCCCCAGCTTTTGGCAGCCCTTAAGGACTTCCAGCAGAAAATCATGCTGGGTGATAGGGTCGCCGCCGCTGAATGTGACGCCGCCGTTGGTACCCCAGCTGCTGAAATCCCTGCGGAGGATTTGCAGGAGTTCATCGCTGGTATATTCCCGTACACACTGTTTCAGTGCTCTGTTAGGGCAGATGGATGTACAGGGGAAGTCATGACAGTCTTTGCATTTGTTCCAGTCCACCTGAGGAGGCTGTCCTGGTTTCATGGTGATGGCACCTGTGGGACAGACAGAAAGACATACGTCACAGCCTTTGTCCCATTTGCAGGATGCCTGGGCAAACATCAGATGCTTGCCATAGATCCAGCTTTCGGGGTTTGCGCACCAACGGCACTGCAAAGGACAGCCTGTCATGAATACCGTAGTGCGGCAGCCGGGACCATCGTGTACAGAAAAAGACTGGATGTCGAAAATATGTCCGCGTGCATCCATAGGCTTAACCCCGTGCTGCTTTGTAGTGCTCGCAGCAGAAAGCACCACATTTTGCATATGTCCAGTTTTCTTTTTCAAAGCCTTTGCATGTACCGATGCCGTGTTTATCTGCGTCTGCAAAGCATGCGCAGTTGCCGCATACGGGTGCTGGCTGGAAATGACCGCAGGCGTCACTGCCGTTGCCGTCAATGGGAATGATCTGTTTGGAAAGGGCACACATGCCTTTCTCACAGTCTAAGTTGATATAGTTAATGCATTCTACATGTTTCATGGTTTCACGCCTCCACTTAAACTTCTTCATATTCGGTACGATAGATAACCTCATCCTGGATGGGTTTGCCGATTTCGCACCAGTACTGTGTAAAGCCAGCTACACGAACCATCAGGTCACGATACTGGTCAGGTGTTTTCTGTGCTTCTTTCAATGTGTCGGAGCTTACCACGTTGAACTGTACGTGGAAACCGCCTTTACGCATATAAGTACGAACCAGTTCCAGCAGTTTTCTGGTGCCCTGTACGCCCTGAACAGAAGAAGGATGCAGTTTCAGGTTCATCTGTGCATTCTGGTTCTGAGAATGATCGTAAACGGTCGCAGATTCAAAGAGGGCATAAACGCCGTTTTTGTCTGTGCCAGGAGCGGCAGAGACGGAACCATCAGAGTATGTGGTGCCTGCTAAGCGGCCATCTGCTGTTGCCAAAGTGATGAAGCCCTGAGGGCCATGTGTGGAAACGGAAATCTGGCAAAGATATTCCGGTTTGCCGAAGAAGGACTCCAGTGTGGGCAGATAGTGCAGCAGATACATGTGGTAATCACGCAGCAGCTGGTCTGCATATGCATCTGCGTTGCCGTACTTCGGTGCGTTGATGCAGTCCGCAAAGATTGCTGCATATTTCTGCGCTTCGTCTGTGCTTTCACGATAATCGGGAGAGAATACACCGGTGTCGTAAGCTGTACGGAAACCGAAGTTGTGCAGCATTGCGTCAGTCATTTCTTCCAATGTATATTTCTTGGTGTCAAATACGTTTTTCTTGATAGACGCCAGAGAGTTGATGAATGTGATAGTACCACAGGATTCAAAGTTGATGCAGGCGTTATAACGAGCGCCGCAGTTGCCGATGTGCTGACCTTTCTTGAAGCAGTCTGGCTTCAGCAGAGAGTTTACGGCAGGCATGTTGTATTTGCGCCATACGTCCATCTGAATGTTGTTGACTTTGTTTACGATGCGGTTGCTGATATCCAAATATTCTTTCCACTGATCCAGCAGTTCATCAAATGTTTCCAGTTTTTTGTTGTGAGGAGGGAATACCCGTTTTCCGGTACGTTTGTCTACGCCGTTTGTCAGTACCAGTTCCAGAACCTTAGGCAGGCCTGTGAAGTGGATACCAGTGCCGCAAGTAGGGGAAGCGCCGCCGGGGATCATAGTTACTTTGCCGTTGTATTCCAGAGGAAGGAAACAACCGGGTGCAGATTCCAGACAGCCGCCCAGACACCATGCACGAGCATCATACAGATCCATGCCTTCGGGGCCGTACTGACGGAGCATGAAGTTCATGCCTACCTGGTTGTTCATCCATGCAGGATAGCCCATACCCAGTTTTGTACAAGCAGCAGCTTTCATCAGGAAGTCCTCAGGCAGCTTTTCATCGTAAAGGATGGAAAGAGTAGGCTGAGGTGTCTGTGCACGCATACCTGCTTCGATGATAAGGTATTCCAAAGGTGTAACAGCGGACAGACCGTCGTAGTTCTGACCGCCCAGAGACAGGTTGTTGAATGTGTTGCCGGAAAGAACGCCGCCGGATACGCCAGCAGAAGCAAAACATTCGATACATGTGATCTTGATGCGGTACAGTTCCAGCAGTTCCACAACTTCTTCTTCTGTGGTGATGCCGTCTGCAATGTCTTTTTCATAGAAAGGCTGCAATACCTGACCCAGACGGCCGATGGACTGACCGGACTGAGGGTCTTCGTTTACAACGCCCAGATGCAGACACAATGTCATCTGCAATGCTTCACGGAATGTGGAAGGACGTTTGTGTGCAATGTTGTGCATGACCTGTGCGATTTCCAGATAATTCTTTTTGTATGCTTCATCGGGTTCGCGAGAAGCCAGATCTTCTGCCTTGCGTGCGTAGTTTTCGCACCACTGGCTCAGACCTTTGACGATTTCTTTCATAGCAGCGTAGTAGTAACCACGGCTCATGCCCAGAACGCCATCGCCGCCAGCTTCGCCCATGGTTTCTGCGATTTTTTCGTCGCACAGTTCCAGGATGCCGTCAAAGCCGTACTGCAAAGGCATGTAATAGTTCATAACTTCACGACCTTGAGGGATTGCAAAGGAGTCGAACATAACCAGAACGCTGTCCATGATGTTCTGGAACTGTTCAAAGCCGGGAAGTGTTTTTGCATATTTTGTGGAAATGTCTTCTACGGAAATGCCGTCCCAGTATTTGGATACTTTTACCAGAACAGGAATGTCTTCTTTCCGCATACCGAATTTTTTCGCAATGGAGATAACTTCGCCATAGCTTTCTGTAACGTTGCCGCCGCCGGCACCAACAACAGAAACGGAGTCAGCTTCGTTTTCAGCAGGCGCTTCTGCTTCTTCCATAAGAGATTCTGCAAGGGAATTGAAGAAGCTTGCACAAACCCAAGGGAAGGGGAAGGCACCACGCAGATGTTTTGTCTTGTTCATAACAAGTTTTTCGTAAGGCAAAATGGTAGGTGTACTGTGTGCCAAAGATGCGGCAACGGCTTTTGCACGGCGTACTTCCAACAGATCGCCGTCATTTTCCCACCATACACGATTGTACCAGTAGGCACTTTCCATATCCGCTGTTACTTTCAGCAGATAATAGATGTCCATGATACGCTGGAAGCTCTCAGCGGCAGCGGGAATGTCCTGCTCCTGCACTTCCTTTAACTGTTCATCAGTGATACCTCTTGCTTTGAGGATTTCTTGTAATTTCAGCTCATTACTTTCCAAACTTTTTCAACCTGCCTTTCTGTGAATGATGATGATTTTATTATGGCAGGTCTGGTATCGTTCGTTAAGTGCAAATTGCACTATTTGAAAAAATATGATAAACTATTCACAAAATCAAAAACATATGAAAGGAAGAATTTGTATATGCATGAGAGAATCTGGGCGAACTGGCAGGATTTTGTGGGAAAATTGGACATATACCCCATGATTCGTCCTTATCTGGAAACAAGCCAGATCACTATTCATGAAGTTCCTGCCAAGACATGTATTTCCAATGCAGCTGATGAGGGATATCGCATTGTTTATATTTTGCAGGGGTCTGTGAAAGTTGTCAGTCTAACTTATCGTGGTATACGCATTTTGTTGGATGAAATTGGTGTAGGCAGTTTTTCCGGTCATATCAGCCGTATGCGTGGTTATAGCTTCGATGCCAATATCATTGCGGAAACTTCCTGTGTCTATTTGGAATTTCCGGATCAGCTTTTTTGTCAGCTTATGGAAAATCCGGCTTTTGCTCTGGAATTTTACCGCAGTACCAGCAGCCGTACTTATCAGATGTATCGGAAAGTCCTTAGTTTAACACTTTTTACCGCAGAAGAAAATACGGCTATGTATTGTCTGATGCATCCTGCCAGACTGCAAAGCTATACATTGGATGAAATCTGTGAAGAAATCGGCATCAGCCGACGCAGCCTTTGTTATGTGCTGAAAAAATGGCGCAAAGAAGGTATATTAAAAGGTAAGGAAAAACGAGATCGGATTGCTGACCATGAGCAGTTGATGCAGATTGCAGAGCATATCCGGCAGTTTTACGACATTCCATAATGAGAAAAAAGTAGAACAAATGTTTGTATATTTTCGCTGTTCCTCTATACTTTAGTATTTAACTGTGATATACTTTTTGGTAGTCAACAAGCGTATAGAAACAAAAGGATGTTTTATCCTAATGATGTTGTGCTTTGCAGTTTGCAGACTGCATGAGAATGATTTGTGCAAACGGAGGTGTGTCATGGACAAGCCATTTAAAATACATTCTAAATTTCAGCCCACCGGCGACCAGCCCCAAGCCATTGAAAAAATAGCTGATGGGTTTCAAAAGGGCTTGAAATTTCAAACTTTGGTGGGGGTAACGGGCTCTGGTAAGACCTTTACCATGGCAAACGTCATTGAAAAAATACAGAAGCCTACCCTTGTCATTGCCCATAATAAAACATTGGCAGCCCAGCTTTATAACGAATTGAAAGAATTTTTTCCGGAAAACGCTGTAGAGTATTTCGTCAGTTAGAGTAAAATGCGTCGTGTAAATACAATATATAGAATGTATTTTTGGTTTTAATATGATATATAGTGGTGTTTTGGACTAAATGGATATAATAACACACTGTGTATTTCAGTGTTTAGTGACCAAAATTCGTAAATGGGATATCATATAACTATTTGGA
>CABSIK010000018.1 GCA_902477755.1 uncultured Clostridia bacterium | reverse complement strand
TCACCCCACTTGTTATTCAGTATATCATACTGTCTAACAAATGGGGTGCAGTTCAAAAGATGACCTCTCCTGCTTTTTTTCATAGGAAAATTTAGTTTTTCATAGCTGCGATCATGGTTTCTGTCAGCAGGCTGCTGCGCTGTGCCGCCATGACGCAAAATTCATCAAAGGACATGCCGGCATCCTCGTTGGCGCTGTCAGAAATAGCGCGGATGATGAGAAAAGGAATCCGGTTCAGCCAGCAGGCATGGGCAATGGCAGCCCCTTCCATTTCCGCGCAGTCCCCTTTGACGGTTTTGCGGATTTTATCTCTGGCTTCCTGTGTGGCAATGAACTGGTCACCGCTTGCCACACGTCCGGTGATGATGCGGCAGTCCAGACCGCATGTTTTTGCCGCTTCCTGCGCCAGTTCCACAAGAGCTTCATCGGCTTTGAAATAGCTTTCTGCCATACGGGGGATGACGCCGATGGGATCGCCGAAAGCGGATGTATCCATATCATGCTGTACCGCGTCCACGGAAATGAGGATGTCCCCCACATGCAGTTCAGGAGAAAGACCCCCTGCAACGCCAGTGTTGATGATATAATCCACGCCAAAATGGTCGATCATTGCCTGTGTGCAGACTGCGGCGTTGACTTTGCCGATACCGCTTTTCACCAGCACCACATTATTTCCTTCGTAACGACCCACATAATAAGTCAGACCAACCACGCTTTTGGTGGTGACGATATCCATTTTTTCCCGCAGGAAAGAAATTTCTTCTTCCATAGCACCAATGATGCCGATTGTTCTCATATATATCCACTCCTATTCTGATTTTCTTATGAAATCATAGACATTTTTTTCATCATACCATATATTTCCGACATAATTCAAGAACCCCCTTTTTATCCTCTTTACTTTTTTGGCTTTTTTCTGACAAGTTTTTCTAAATATTTCTGTCGGTTGCAAAACACGCCCGCCTTTTGTATACTGTAAAAGAACAGAGAAAGGGTGTGACAAAATGAAAAAACCCATCATCGGCATTACGCCGGACTATTCCTACGAAAAAACAAGATTTAAAATCAGCCAAGACTATACCAATGCCCTGCAAAAAGCTGGAGCTGTCCCTGTGCTGCTGTTCCCCGGAGAGGAATTCCCGGACTTTGTGGACGGCATCCTTTTTACCGGCGGCGGAGATATTGACCCTCTGCGCTTTGGGGAAGAACCCATCCGGCAGAATGGACAGATTTCTCCCCTCAGGGACGAATATGAGCTTTCTCTCTGCAAAGAAGCCATGAATCGGGATTTGCCTCTTTTCGGCATTTGCCGAGGCATGCAGATCATGAACATCGCCGCAGGCGGCGGCATTTATCAGGATATTGAAGTACAGACGGGAACCACTCTCAAGCACAGCCAGCAGGCACCCCGTCCCTACGCCACCCACAGCATTGCCGTGCTTCCCGGCAGTCAGCTGGAAAAACTCTGGCGAACTACAAAAATCGCCGTCAATTCCCTGCATCATCAGGCAGTGTCTTTTCTGGGAAAAGGCTTTCACGCCTCTGCCCGCAGTGCCGACGGCTTAACAGAAGCCATGGAAATGCCGGAAAAAGATTTTGTGCTGGGTGTCCAGTGGCACCCCGAATCTATGCATACAAAAGAACAGGAAGCACTATTCAGTCACTTTGTGCAGGCAGCTTCCCGTTATCATGAAAGGAGGACTGCACCATGATTTCAAATCTTCCTTCCATACTGCTCCAAGCATCTGCTGTAACAAATGCAGCTGAGCTGGAGGAACAGGTGGAAAACACATTGACGTTCACAGAAAAATTACTGGAAAAAGCCACGGATGTGGGCTTCGTTCTGTTGGAAGTTGTCCTCACATTCGTGATCTGCTGGTTTCTCATCCGCTTCATCAACCATCTTCTGCGGAAATTCTTCGCGGCACAGACCAAAAAACAACGTCTTGCCATGACCCAGCGGAAAGCAAAAACACTGAACTCCATCACATCCAGTGTGGTAAAATACGTCATTTACTTCATCGGTATCTTCACCGCCCTCACATTCATCGGCGTAGACCCCAAGTCCATGCTGGTGGTTGCCAGTGCCGGCTCTGTTGCCATTGGTCTGGGTGCCCAGAGTGTGGTAACAGATATGCTGGAAGGATTCTTCATCCTTTTTGAAGACCATTACGCTGTGGGGGACATTGTCACCATCCAGAACATCACTGGTACCGTAGAAAGCGTTACCCTGCGCTCCACCAAAATCCGCGACCCTCAAGGCAGCGTCCATATCATCCCCAACGGCTCCGTTGGCACCGTTACCAACATGTGCCGTGACTTCATCAACGCCGTTGTGACTGTGGGCGTTTCTTATGACGCCAGCATCGACCATGTGCTGGAAGTGCTGCGGGATGAAATGGAGCAGACAAAAGATATGCCGGATATTCTGGAAACCCCCGTCATCGTAGGCGTGACAGGGCTGGATGACTCCGCCGTTACCGTAAAAATCGTAGCAAAATGCCATGTGAAAACAAATATTTCCGTAGAAGCAGAGCTGCGCCGCCGCATCAAAAACCGGCTGGACAAAGAAGGCATCGAAATCCCCTTCCCTCAGCGCACCCTGCATATCGTACAGCAAAAGGAGGGATAAACCATGCAGTTTTCTGTTGGCGATATCGTACAAATGAAAAAAGACCATCCCTGCGGCTCCAACCAGTGGGAAATCCTGCGTACAGGCATTGATTTCCGTATCAAATGCTGTGGCTGCGGACATATGGTCATGCTGCCCAGAGTGAAGTTTGAAAAAAATGTGAAAAAGATTATCACTTCCGCAAAGCCGGAGGAATAAAAAACAGACAGCTTTCTGCAAAAACAGCTTTCCCTTAAGAAAACATTGATTTTCGTTTCCTTGATTTCTCAAGGGGAATTGCAACGGTTATCTTTAAGAAAAAACAATCTCAATACCATAAGAAAGCCGGAATCCTTTTTCATCATAAGGGTTTCGGCTTTCTTTGTTTACTTATGAAGATGCCCCTAACAAAAAGCTGTCTGTTTTTACGGAAAACCCCTATTTTCCGCCCTATTCCCACAGCAGGAAATGAAACCGTTACATTCTGTTACAGACTGTTCTTTTTCTTCCAAAAAACTGTATTTTTATTTAATAAAAATGTAAGGATTCTTTTCGGGTAATGTAAAAATTGAAGCATATACTGTTTACACAAAACAGTTTTTTGAGGTGACATAATATGAAAAATATGAAACTATATATGCTCTGTGGTGTACTGGTTCTGGGGCTTGCCGCCTGTCAGGCACAAAAAGAACCCGTTACCCCTCTGCCTACGGGAGAAGCCGCCGTTGAAGCCCAGACTTCCGTTTTTCAGTCCCTGCGCATGGCAGGAGGAAACGCCCTTGCCGTCAGTCTGGAGGCTACCCCCACAGAAACAGAAACGCCCTTTTTCTACATAGAAGCCGCAAGGGATACGGAAGTGACTTTGTACTATAACTTCACCAAGGACGCCGGTGACGCTCAGATCGGCTGTTACGCGGAAGGCAGCAAAGAAAAAATGTCCGTGCCTCTGGATTCCTCCGCCGTGACGGAAGAAGTCAACAATGAAATGACCATTACCCTCCAAAAAGGCATGAATGTGTTCTACATCACCGGTGATGGGTGTTCCTGCAATGTAAGCTGCGAAATCAGCGGATTGGACGAAAAAGACATTTATTACGCCGATACAAAACCGAAAGATATTGCTCCCTGATGACAAAAAAGCTGGAATCTTCTCATAGAAGATTCCAGCTTTCGTTTTATTTCTTCCGCATAGCGTTGAGAATTGCCAGCACTGCCACGCCTACATCGGCAAATACTGCCATCCACATGGTCGCCATACCCAGCGCACTGAGGAGGAGCACCAGAATTTTGATGCCCAAAGCAAACACAATGTTTTGCAGAACGATTTTTCTTGTGTTCTTGGCAATGCGCAGACCCACAGAAATTTTCCGCAAATCATCATCCATAAGCACCACATCTGCCGCCTCCATGGCAGCATCAGAGCCCATGGCACCCATGGCAATGCCCACATCTGCCCCTGCCAATACAGGCGCATCGTTGATGCCATCCCCAACGAAAGCCGTTTTTGCACCTTCTTCCATTTGGGGCAGGTTTTCCAAAATATGCAGCTTATCCGCCGGCAGTAATTCCGCATAAATATGGTGGATGCCAAGAGTCTTGCCCACTTTTTCCGCCGCTCCTTTGCCGTCACCAGTGAGCATAACCGTTTCTGTAACGCCGTAAGGTGCCAACGCCGCCAATGCCTCTGCCGCACCGTCCTTGATGGTATCATCCACCACCAGATAACCCTGATACATGCCGTCTTTTGCCACATAGACCACAGAACCGCTTCCCACAGCTTCGGGACAGGAAACACCTTCTTTTTCCATCAAACGGCGGTTCCCCAAAGCCAGATGGGCGCCTTTCCACTGACAGGTAATGCCCATACCGCCCTGTTCCGCGTAATCCGTTACCCCTTCCGGCTGTCTGCCTGTTTGTGTTTCATAGTGTTTCGCAATGGCACGGGCAACGGGATGATTGGACAGGCTTTCTCCTGCCGCCGCCATTTCCAGCAGAGCCGCCGGATTTTCACCTTCAATTTTTGTTACGGTAAACTGCCCTTTTGTGAGGGTACCTGTTTTATCAAATACGATACGTTCTGTATGACACAGGGTATCCAGCACATTGCCGCCTTTAATGAGAATGCCGTTTTTAGATGCGGCACCGATGCCAGCGAAATAACTCAAAGGCACAGACAACACCAGTGCACAAGGGCAGGATACAACCAAAAAAATCAGCGCACGCCCAATCCACTGGGAAAAAGCGCCCTGTCCCAGAATGGGCGGTACCACTGCCAAAAGCACTGCCAGACCCACCACCACAGGGGTGTATACCCTTGCAAAACGTGTGATGAATTTTTCTGTCTTGGATTTCCGTCCGGCGGCGTTTTCCACCAGTTCCAGAATCTTCATGACTGTGGATTCTCCGAAGGGTTTTGTCACTTCCACATGAAGTAAGCCATCCTGATTGATACAGCCGCTCAGGACATTGCTACCTGCTTCCACTTCTCTGGGCAGGGATTCCCCAGTGAGGGCTGCCGTATCCAGCAGAGCACTGCCTTCTATCACTGTACCGTCCAAGGGAATTTTCTCTCCGGCTTTTACCACGATGATGTCACCAATTGCCACCTGTTCCGGTGAAACCTTCCGCAGACTGCCATCAGGCACCAGCACATGGGCAAAATCCGGTCGGATATCCATAAGCGCCGTAATGGAGCGACGGGAACGACGGACAGCGTAGTCCTGAAAGGCTTCCCCCACCTGATAAAAGAGCATAACAAAAACGGCTTCGCTCATTTCGCCAATGACCATGGCACCTACCGTAGAAAGGGACATCAAAAAGTTTTCATCAAAAACCTGCCCTTTAAAAATATTCTTCAATGCCTGCCAAATGACATCATAGCCAAAAATTGCATAAGAAATCAAAAACAGTGCCGTCTGTCCCTGTTTCTGCCAGAGACAAGCTGCCACAAAGAACGCCAGCCCCACACCAAAACGGAGAATCAGCTTTTTGCCTGCCACTTCTTCATGTGCATGTGTATGTGCGCAGCAATCTCCATCACAATGACCATGGGCAATATTGCAGGTCTGTCCCTGTTCTGCCAAAGACACTTCCACATCTTTTTCGTATTTGTGTACGACTTCTGTTACTTTTTCCAGCAGTTTTTCCCTATCTGCTTCCGCAATGGGCACCAGCCGCATCTCTTGTTTCAGCAGATTGATTTCCGCTTCTTTCGTTTCCGGCATTTCTCCCACGGCTTTTTCAATTTTTCCGGCGCAGTTGGCACAAGTCAAGCCTTTCAGGGAAATGGTCATTTCTCCTTGAGGCTTTTTCTTTTCCACAAGGGATACTTCCACATCACTTTCGTATTTGTGTACGGTTTCTGTTACTTTTTCCAGCAGTTTTTCCCTATCTGCTTCCGCAATGGGCACCAGCCGCATCTCTTGTTTCAGCAGATTGATTTCCGCTTCTTTCGTTTCCGGCATTTCTCCCACGGCTTTTTCAATTTTTCCGGCGCAGTTGGCACAAGTCAAGCCTTTCAGGGAAATGGTCATTTCTCCTTGAGGCTTTTTCTTTTCCACAAGGGATACTTCCACATCACTTTCGTATTTGTGTACGGTTTCTGTTACTTTTTCCAGCAGCTTTTCCCTATCTGCTTCCGCAATGGGCACCAGCCGCATTTCCTGTTTCAGCAGATTGATTTCCGCTTCTTTCGTTTCCGGCATTTCTCCCACTGCTTTTTCAATTTTTCCGGCGCAATTGGCACAGGTCAAGCCTTTCAGGGAAATGGTCATTTCTTTCATGTTTCACACCTCTGATCTGATTATATTTGATTATATGAGTAGTTATTCATGTGTTGTGCAAAAATTTTTGCAGGCGCAAGCTGCCTTCCGCTGCAAAAATCAATCTTCTTCATAGCCATATTTATGGCGAATATGGGTGGTACCCTGTTCCAGAACTGTCCGCACATGGTCATCATCCAGAGAATAATAAACGGTTTTCCCTTCCTTGTGATACCGCACCAGACCATTCTGCCGCAGCACACGCAGCTGATGGGACACTGCCGACTGGGTCATATCCAAGGCGTCTGCCAGTTCTCCCACATTCTGTTCCTGATCCATCAAAAGACGCAGGATGCGGATACGGGTGGCATCGCCAAAGATTTTAAAAAATTCCGCCAGATCCTTGACAAAATCATTGTCCAGCTCCCGAATCATATCCACTTCTTCTCTATATTGTTCCATGGAGCTTCTGCCCTCCCATCATTTGAATATCTGCTCATATATTAACATTTTGATTTTCATTTGTCAACGTCATTTTTAGAAAGTCCCATCAGTTCCACAAAGCCACGGAGAGCATGGGGCATGGCAACCTCTTTGAGCTGCACCATACCGATCTGCCGTTTTGGCACCGGCGGCACCAGTGGAATTTCGTAGAGCCCACCTGCCGAAAGAGCCTCTTTGGTAAATTCCCGAATGACAAAAGTCAGCCCCAGATTGATCTTCGCAAAGCTTACTAACAGGTCACTGCTGCCCAGTTCCAGAATGGGATGGAGTTCCACACCGTTTTCTTTGGCGTACTTGTCCAGACAACGGCGAGAATTGCTCAAGTCCTCCAACAACAGCAGGGGATACTTGGGCAGACTGCGCACATCCAATCCTACCTGTGCCAAAGGCCGATACCGTTCGCCGCCGATGAGCACATCCTGAATATCCATACATGGTGTTACATCCAAGTCCTTTTCCCCCTCAATGGGCAGATTCACAAAACACACATCCACACTGCCGTTTCGCAGGAGGCGCAGAGACTCGTAAGTGGTCTTATTGGTGACTTTGATGCTGATATCTGGAAAATGCTTATGGTACTGCTCCAGATAAGGCAGGAGAAAGTGAGCAATGACGGAATCACTGGCGCCGATCTTCAATTCCCCTGTTTCCATGTTCAGCATCTGGAAATACTTGTCCTCCGCCGCCTGAATGAGCCCCATGGCTTGGGACAGATAGGCATAGAGTGTTTTCCCTTCCGCTGTGGGATAAACCCCTCGTGCTGTCCGCACCAGCAGTTCTCCCCCCATGCGCTCCTCCAGCTGCCGCACCGCCATGCTCACAGCCGGCTGGGAAATATAAAGCTCCTTTGCCGCCCGTGACATATTCCCCGTCCGTACCACGGCGCAGAAAATACGGTATAAATCCAGTGAAATATCTGCCCTCATCTTTTCATTCCTCTCTGCCCTCAGCATTTTTCCTATGATAATCATTTCGCCGGAAAAACGGTTTTTCCTGCAAACAAACACAGAAAAAGAAAAAGTGCGAAACCCCTTCTGAAAAGAGATTCCGCACTTATGCGTTTATTGACCTACAGGCACCAGCGCCGGCTGCTCTGTGGCAAAGGTATCATCATTCGTCAAAACATCAGCTGACTGCTCTGCAAAAAGGCTCATGCCGCCGCCTTCCTGGGCTGTTTCGTAATACATATCGCCATTTTGGAGGGTGTACATTTCCACCGCATCCATGCCATTTTGTTTGAGGCGATAAAGTTCTTCGCCGTATTTTACCACATCTTCCCCAATCAAATTTGTTACCACATGTCCCTTTATGGCATCCATCACTGCCGGAATTTCCTTCAGATAAGCAGGGTTACATTTCTGTCGGAACAGTTCCAGCAAAAATGCCTGCTGTACTTCGATGCGCTTCAAATCCCCTTCGGGATAGCCTTTCCGATACCGCAAAAGAGACACAGCGTCTTTTCCTGACAATGTCTGTTCTCCTGCCTTCAAATGAATAGAAAGATCCTGATAGGGATCGTCATAGTCCATGTTCTGGGGCACCGTAAAGGTGACACCGCCCAAAGCATCTATGACCGCTTCCACTGCCGTTAAATCCATCCGTACATAATCTGCCACAGGTCTTGCTGTAATTTCCGAAACCGTCTGAATGAGCTTCTCATCCCCATTTTCCTGAGCAAGCAAAGCGGAAATCTTCATGTTGTCTGTAACGAAAGTATCTCTGGGTATGGAATAGATGGTTGTCTTTCCTTCTTCCGACATTTCGTAGGTGAAAATGGTGTCAGCACTGCCGTGATCATCTACCCCCACAAACAGTAAACTGCCTTCTTCTGATAAGCCATCTACCGCAGAAACAACTTCCATCTCCGGTTCTTTTGTCACATAAGTTTCCCTGAGGGCACAGCCTGTCAGCCACGCTGTCCCCAAAAGTGCTGTCCCCACACAGACACTCAGCAGAATATTTTTCTTCCCCACAGGTTTTTGATTGCGAATCATGGTAAACCTCCTTTGTAATTGTTTCTTCTCACTTGCCATTTGTGTGGTCAAAATTTGTTTTTTGGCCATTGCCTCCGCCAACAGTTCCAGAATCACTCGCATGTAGTCATTCCGTTTTTCCTCCTCCATAGACCGTACCACACACCAGTCACAGGAAATTTCGCAGGCTTCCTGCATCTGCGCCGCCGCCACATAGACAACCGGATTGAACCAATGGACAGACGTTGCCAAAACTGCCAGCCACCGCCAAAAAATATCCCCACGGCGGTAATGCACCAGTTCATGACGCAGCACATAGGGCAGGCGGCTTTCTGTCAGAGCTGTTTCCGGCAGAATCAGCACAGGTCTTATCATCCCCATGACCATTGGCGAAACTGCCGCTGTTGTTTTGCAAACGCGCAGACGTTTTGGCACGCCAGCCAACTCCATGGGCTTTCCCGTCCGGCAAATATGCCTGCTGAAACGAAAATAGCCTGTCAAACGATATCCAAGGCTCCCCAAAGCCCCCAATATCCATACAACCGCCAGCACATCCCACCAAGGAATAAGCGGCAAAGCCGTTTCTTCCGTAAAAGGCAAGATTTCACCCACAGGCGCTTCAACGGTATCCACAGGGGCAGGCTGTTCTGTCACAGTTAGTTCTGCCGCCGTTGGAGATACGGCCTGTATCGTCTGTTTTTCCAGCATGGGCTGCACAACAGCAGGCATTTTCACGGAAACGGGCACCACCATCACCAGCAGGACACCTACCCACAGCACATACTGCCATGTAGGCGAAAACTGCTTTCCTGTCCATTTCTTCAGCGCCAGCAAAACCCCCGCAAGGAAACTTCCTGCCACAGAAAGCACCAAAAAGGTCTGAAACCATTCCGTCACCTTCACTCCCTCCTTTCTTCAGAAATCACAGGTCAAACATTTTCCGGATGTCCTCCAAGTCCTCTTTGGTCATGTTTCCCCCTTGGAACAAAGACACCGCCAGTTCCTTTGCAGAACCGTGATAAAGTCTGTCAATGAGGGTTTCCGTCTGCTCCTTCTGATAGGCTTCCCGCTCCCAAACTGGGCGGTAGTAAATAATGCGGTTTTTCTTTTCCGGCACAACGGCGCCTTTTTCTGCCATGCGCAAAAGCAATGTGCCTACGGTGTTGTACTTCCATTTCTTGTTTTCCAAACGGTCGCAGACATCCTGTATTTTCAGGGGTTCCTCCGCCTCCCAAAGAACCTGCAAAACTTCCAGTTCCGCTTCACTGATTTTCATTTTTTCCTCCATATTGGCTTTCCCTTCTTTCTCTCTTACGTTTGTAGTTTAACTATAACTTACAACTGTAAGAGTGATTTGTCAACCGGTTTTCTAAACTTTTGAAAAATGTAAGAATTTTGAGCGCAAAAAAAAGAGCCTGTTTTGAAAAACAAGCTCTTTTCTAAAATTTACGCTTTTTTGATAAAGGCAATACCCACAATACCAGGACCGGCATGGGTGCCTACCACACAGCCAATGTCCCCATAAAGCTGGGTTCTGCCGGCAATGAGGTCACCACAGGCTTCTTTGAATTTTTCATAGTTTTCCATGGACTGGGCATGCCCAAGAAGAACAGGATAAGCATCGTCAATGCCTTCTTCCTCCACCATCTGCTTTAACTGGGCGTACATTTTTTTATTGCCTCTGGCTTTGCCAAGCATAAGCACCTTCCCATCCAGAATACCCATCAAAGGACGGATATTCAGCATAGTACCCAGTGCTGCCGCTGTGCCGGAAAGTCTGCCGCCTTTTTTCAGATATTCCAATGTTTCAATACCTGCGCAGATGCGCACACGGCTGGTGAGACCTTCCATTTCCGACATGATTTCCGCCGCTGTTTTGCCTTCTTTGGCTCTCTGGGCAGCAATTTCCACCAACAGTCCCAGAGAAAGACAGGTGGTACGGGAATCCAGAATATGGATTTCCTCCCGCTCCATGGTGTTTTTGGCGATATTGGCAGACTGCACCGTACCGCTCAAATCCGAAGAAATCAGCAGACACACCACTTCGTCCGCTTCCTCCAGCGCCGCTGTAAAGACTTCTTCAAAGGTATGGGGTGTGGGCTGGGCTGTGGTAGGGAAAGATTTCTCCGTCCGCAGTTTTTCGTAAAATTCCGCTTTGCTCAAATCCACGCCGTCTAAATAGATATCATTGCCGATATGCACCGTCAAAGGCACACAAATAACGCCAAGCTCCTCCATACGTTCCTTTGTCAGGTCACATGTGCTGTCTGTAATGATTTTTACCATGGGGATTTCCCTCCTCATCTCTATATAAAACCAGTTTTTTACACCATTCAAAAATATATCTCACTCTAATTATAATGGTTTCAAAAACTACGTCAATAGATTCTCCGAAAATACAGAGAATCTTTCTAGGTTTTTCAAAGAAATGTAAGATTTTGCGCAAAAAAGAAAAACACGGGCATACACCCGTGTTTTTCTTTTTATATTACCAGTTCAAATATCCCCATGCTTCCCATGCTTCCAGCGTAAACTGAGCTGCTGCCATCATCATGGCAAAAAGTCCAAGGAGAATCATCATCACAATAGCACCTTTGTCATAGACCCACTTGGTTTCTGACTGCCGCAGGCTCAGGAGGGTTTCTGCTCCCAGAGAAATCAGCAGCAGCGGCCAGAACCGCAGGATGAGACCATAGGACAGACCATCCCAGAAGGTATGCACCAGAAAGAGGATACCGAATACTACCAGAGAGCCGCCCAGCGTAACAGAACCAATCCGACGTGTTGCCATCTCTTACACCTCCTCGTCTTCGTCCTCCGCATCTTGTTTTTTCACTGGTGTTCCACGAAGCATCCGCATACCTGCATAAAGAATCAGGACTGCAATGGCCAAGCGAGGCAGCAGGTTTTCCAATCTCCACAAAATCTCGCCAATGAAGTCCGGCAAAATCCAATGGAACATAGACATGACACTGTTCCACAGCAGGATGATGCCAACCACCACCAGCACCACCGCAAGGGCTTTCTTCCGGTTTTCTGTCAATGTGCCCAGCTGAAAATCATGGTCATCGAAGAACAGAATCTTATCTTCCAGCGCATGGAATTCTTCCGGCGGCAGACTCCGCAGGTGATGCACATGGAAAAAGCTGTAAAACCAGACCAAGGGCAGCACCATGACCAATTCCTCTATGCCCAGAAAAGATGCCACAATGGTGACAACGGCACACAGCCCCATGAGGCTCAAGCCCTGCTTGAAAAAGCCCATATACATTTCCCCTGCGCCGGGGATTAATGAAAATATAAATGTCCAAAATCCGTTTTTCTTATTTGCCATAATCAAATACCTCCGTAATCTGTTTCATTGCAAACTCGGAAAAGCCCGTGACGCCATCGCTGAGGATTTTCGTCCCCTGCTCCATATAATCCAGCAGGCTCTCCTTTTCTTCTTCCTCCTGCACCATCTGCTGTGCCTTGCCGTAAGGAGATTCCTCATAGGAGCCATGTCCCATGGGCAGTGCCAGCAGCACCAAAGACGCCGCCATTGCCGCGCCAATTTTCAATTGATAAAAAATCCGTTTCGTTTTAGAAGAAAACCGGATATCTGCCTGATTTTCTTCCTCCAGTCTGGCGATTTTCTCCATAACACCCCGTTCCAGTGACGGCGGCGCCTGCAGCAGACCACCCTGCTCCAGTTGCATAATCATTTGTTCTAATTGTTCCTCTGTGAAAGGCTGTCCCATGGCATCTGCTCCTTTCCGTATATTTTCTGTAATCTGGCACGGGCACGGTAAATCTGTGTCTGCACCGTTTTGATGTTCTTGTTCTGCTCTGCGGCAATCTCCTCGGGGCTTTTTTCCTGACAGAAATACGCCACAGCAATTTCCTGATAAGGCGGCTTCAAACTTTCACAGGCTCGCCTGAGTTCTGTCTGCACTTCCTCTGCCAGCACTTTGTTTTCCACATTCTCTCTGTCTGCCAGAGAAAGAAAGACATTTTCGTCCTGTGGGATGGCGCCCCGACGGTTTTTCCTCTGGAAATCCAGACATTTATTCATGGCAATGCGGCATAGCCACGCTTTTTCGTGCTGGCCGTCAAAAGAATCCAGATGCTCATAGGCCGCCACAAATGTTTCCTGTGCCAAGTCCTCCGCTTCAAAATAATTCTGCGTCATTTGATAGCAGAGGGAAAATATCAAATTTTGATAATCGCTGAGCAGTATGGCGATTTTCTTTGCCCTGTCGATACGCTCACCCCCTTTTTCTTCTGTTTATTTTCTTTTCATATTCTAAAACGATGATAATTTCATTTTTTCTTCAACTTTTTGCAACCTTAAACAAATCTTAAAAGACTGGTGAAAAAAACAAAGAAAGCCGGAACCCCCCAGGGATTCCAGCTATCAGATGTTTCATAAATTGTTTTTAGTCTAAAAACCGTTCAATTTCCGCCCAAAGTTCCTGTACGCCTGTTTTCTTTTCGCCGCTGAAAGGAATGAGTACATCGTTCTGCCCCAGACCCAATGTCTTACGAATCACAGAAAGATGTTTCTGGATTTGGCTGCGGTTGATTTTATCGGATTTGGTAGCGGCAATGATGATGTCATAACCGTAATGTTTCAGCCAGTCATACATCATAATGTCGTTTTTGCCGGGCTCATGGCGAATGTCAATAAGAAGGATGATGGCACGGAGTTCTTCCCGTTTCTGGAGATATTCCTCAATCATCATGCCCCATTTGGCGATTTCCGTTTTCGGCGCCTTTGCGTAGCCGTAGCCGGGCAAGTCTACCACATACATGCAGTCGTTGACATCATAAAAATTGATGGTTCTTGTTTTGCCGGGCTGGGAGCTGGTACGAGCCAAGGCTTTTCTGCCCAGCATGGCATTGATGAGCGTGGATTTGCCTACGTTGGATTTGCCTGCAAAGGCAATTTCCACCTTGCCGTCGGTGGGATACTGGGAGAATTTCGTTCCCACTGCTGCCAGTGATGACTGTTTTACTTCCATACGCTTTCCCCTTTCGCCAGTGCATGTTTCAGCACATCGTCCATTTCTTTTGCCAGAATAAATTCCAGCCCTTCTTTGATTTCATCAGAAATTTCCTGCAAATCTTTTTCATTCTGTTTCGGCAGAATGACCGTTTTTACGCCGGCTTTTTTCGCCGCCAGCACTTTTTCCTGCAAACCGCCGATGGCAAGGACACGACCGCGGATGGTCACTTCACCGGTCATTGCCACATCGTTCCGCACTTTCGCCCCTGTCAGAGCGGAAAGCATAGCGGTGGTCATGGTAATGCCAGCAGAAGGGCCGTCCTTAGGGGTTGCCCCTTCGGGAATGTGGATATGCAGGTCTTGTTTTTTATAGAAATCTGGTTCCACTTTGAAACGGTCACTCTGAGAGCGAATGTAGCTGATAGCCGCTTCCGCGGATTCCTTCATCACTTTCCCCAGATTACCGGTCAAACGGAATTTGCCGTCACCAGGCATGTTATTCACTTCCACGGAAAGGGTGGTGCCGCCTACGGCTGTCCACGCCAGCCCACGAACGATACCCACCTGAGGTTCCTCATAAATGCGGTCTTCTGTAAATCTAGGCTTGCCCAGAATTTCTTCCAGATTTTTCGCTGTAACAGTCATGGATTTCTTTTCGCCGCTGATGATGGCTTTCACGGCCTTCCGGCATACCTGACCGATGGTGCGTTCCAGCTGACGGACACCAGCTTCTCTGGTATAACCGTCAATAATCATTTCCACAGCTTCGGGACGAATCTTCAGCTGACTGCCCTTGAGTCCGTGGCGTTTCATCTGTTTTTTCACCAGATGTTCTGTTGCAATATGCTGTTTTTCCGTTGCTGTATAGCTGCCCAGCTGGATGATTTCCATTCTGTCACGGAGAGGGCCAGGAATGGGTTCCAGACTGTTTGCGGTACACATGAACAGTACCTTAGACAGGTCATAGGGCATTTCCACATAATGGTCGCGGAATGTAAAATTCTGTTCCCCGTCCAGCACTTCCAGCAGTGCCGCCGCCGGGTCGCCGTTATAGGATACCCCCAGCTTGTCCACTTCATCCAGCAGCATAAGTGGATTGATGGTGCCTACCTGCTTCATGGCGTTCATGATGCGCCCGGGCATAGCGCCGATGTATGTTCTGCGATGACCACGGATTTCCGCTTCGTCTTTCACGCCGCCCAAAGACATGCGCACATATTTCCGGTTCAGTGCCTTTGCCACAGAACGGGCAATGGATGTTTTGCCCACACCAGGAGGGCCCACCAGACAAAGGATGGTGGCTTTTTCCTCGGGGGCGTTTTTCCGTACCGCCAGATATTCCAAAATGCGTTCTTTCACTTTTTCCAGACCGTAATGGTCTTCGTCCAAAATTTCTGCCGCCTGTTTCAAATCGAAGGTTTCTTCGGTCATTTCATTCCAAGGCAGGTTCAATAATGTGTCGATATAACTGCGGGACACGTTGGATTCGGGAGAAGTCACAGGAATCTTCATCATACGGTCGATTTCCTTCTCCACAGTTTTCCGCACTTCTTCGGGAGGGTTCTTTTCCTCCAGACGACGGCGAAATTCCGCAGCGTCAGCGCCGATGCCGTCTTTATCCCCCAGTTCTTCCTGAATGACTTTCAATTCTTCTCTGAGGAAATATTCCCGCTGGTTTTTGTCGATGGCTTCTTTTGTTTTTCCTTCAATTTCCCGTTTGATGCGCAGCACCTGCTGTTCATAACGCATGATTTCCATGACTGCCTGCAAACGGTCGTAAGGATTCAAGATTTCCAGAATCTTCTGCTTCCGGTCAAAGGAAATTTCCAGCCCTGCGCCAATGACGTCCGCCAGTTTGCCGGGCTTGCCTGCCGCCAGCACATTGGGCAGCAAATCCACCGCTGTGGTATTGGGCACAAACTTTGCGTATTCTTCATATAAATCCTGTGCGATACGCATTTCCGCCGCTGTATGTACCTCCGGCAGTTCCGGGAAATCCTGAGCAATGGTAGTGATTTCCGCATACTCACATTTGCGTTTATGCTGAATGGTTTCCAGTCTGCCACGGATAACACCTTCCACAATGACATGGGTCATGTTGCCGGGAAGCTTCAAAATCTGTTTGATGGTAGCCACAGTACCGTATTCATAGAGCCCCATCTGCTCAGGACTGGCGTCCTCGGGGTCACGCTGTGCCACCAGGAAAATGCGCTTGTCGCCTTCATCCGCCGCTTCCAGTGCATCCAGAGATTTCTGTCTGCCTACCGGAAAGCTGATTGCCATATTGGGAAATACCGTCAGGCCTCTTAAGGCCATCATGGGTAATTGTATTCTCTCTTTTGTTTCTATCATCTATTTCACCTCTATCTCATAGGCTTTTACTCACAGGCTCTTTTGCCTAATCAAGTTATTATACAACAGAACTGGCTTTCGGTCAATTCCTACTAATGAACAAGGTTATATTCTTCCGGCATATTTCCGGCTTTTCCGTCCTTCCCTCATTGACATCCCTATGTTTTCCATCTAAAATAAAAACCGATTCAACACAAAAGAAAAATGGTTCTTATGAGAAAAACAGGAGGAAACACAAATGATCGGATTGGGAACACTCATCAATGTTGCAGGCATATTATTGGGCGGCTTTCTGGGGATGCTTTGCGGTAAAGCCATGAAAGTCAGATTACAGGAAACCATCATGGCAGCTACAGGGCTTTGTGTCATTTTTCTGGGCATCGGCGGCGCCATTGAAAAAATGATGACTGTCACAGAATCAGGCCTCACCAGCGGCGGCACCATGATGATCATCGGTTCCTTCGCCATTGGTTCTTTTATCGGGGAACTGCTGAATATTGAAAAACATCTGGAGCACTTTGGTGAGTGGCTGAAGGAAAAGACCAAAAACGATCGTGATACAAAATTTGTAGACGGCTTTGTAAATACCTCCCTGACGGTATGCATCGGGGCTATGGCAGTGGTGGGTGCCATTCAGGACGGCATCGCCGGGGATTACTCCGTATTGGCGGCAAAAGCGGTCTTAGACTTAATCATCGTTATGGTCATGACCACATCCATGGGGAAGGGCTGTATTTTCTCTGCCATCCCTGTGGCAATTTTTCAGGGATGCATCACCATCCTGTCACGTTTCATCGCACCATGGATGACAGAACAGGCTTTGGCAAACTTATCCCTCACCGGTTCCATGCTCATCTTCTGCGTGGGTGTCAATCTGGTTTGGGAGAAAAAATTCAAGGTTGCCAATATGCTTCCCACCATCGTCATTGCAGTCATTTGGGCATTGCTTCCCTTCGGGGCATAACAGAACATACAAAAGGCGTGAAATCCTTAGATCTCACGCCTTTTTTTATTTTTGCAGTCCTTCTGCTGTCAAAATCCCTCTTTGGGGCATGCCTGTCTGCTTTTCTTCTTTCTTGGCAAAGACCATTTCCAAAAGTTCACTGATTTCTTCCACAGGAACCGCTTCCAATCCCAATCGTTCATATCTTCCCTGCCAATTTGCCTTGGGGATGTAGGCACGGGTCACGCCGGCTTCTTCTGCCGCCTGCAATTTCTCCGTGACACCGCCCACAGGCAGTATGTTCCCTGTCAGGGAAATTTCTCCTGTCAGCGCCACATTTCCCGGCACCGCCGCTCCCGTAAAAGCGGAATATGCCGCCAGAAACATGGCTGTCCCTGCCGAAGGGCCATCTACAGGCATACCACCGGGAAAATTGATATGGACGGCATACTGATTTCGGTCAAAACCAAAGCCTTCCAGCACCGTCAGCACATTTTCCGCGGAACTGCGTGCATTGCTTTTTCTTTTGCTGACGCCATGGGGGCTGCGGATTTCTTCTTCCTCCACAATGCCCGTCACCTGCAAATGAGGTGCTGTGCTTTTCGCCATCTTCACTTCCACCGTCAGCACAGCGCCGCCCATACCGCCTGTGACAGCCAGACCATTCACAACACCCACACGGGGTACAGCCGTCACTTTCTGGCGTGGATAAGGCTGATAATGGCCTGCTTCCGCTACCCATTCCAAGTCGGCACTGCCGACCCAGTTGCGCCCCTTCATTTCCGCCAGAGAGGCTAAGGACTGCACCAGCCGCACCGTATCTCTGCCGCCGCCGGCATAAAGAGCGATTTTGCCGCAAAGACCATCTTCGTACTGAAGCCCCACCCGTTCCATGCTGTCCGCGGCAATCTGTTCCACGGCTTCGGGGCGCAGACCGTCAAAGAAAATCTCTGTACATCTGGAACGCAGTGCCGCCGGCAATTCCGAAGGATTTCTGGTGGTGGCGCCAATGAGGCGAAAATCCGCCGGAATACCATTCTGGAAAATCTCATGGATATAAGGCGGAATCCGCTTATTTTCCCGACTGTAATAACTGCTCTGGAACTTTGCCACACGATCTTCCAGCACCTTCAGCAGGCGGTTCATCTGGATGGGATGGAGTTCTCCGATTTCGTCGATGAACAGCACGCCGCCGTTGGCTTCGCTGACAGCGCCAGGCTGGGGACGTGGAATCCCCATCTGTCCGAAAGCCCCTGCCCCCTGATAAATAGGGTCATGGACAGAGCCCAAAAGAGGGTCGGCAATGCTGCGCTCGTCAAACTGCAATGTGGTAGCGTCCACCTCCACAAATTTTGCCTTTTCGGAAAAAGGGGAATTTCGCCGTCCTTTGGCCTCCTCCAGCACTAGTCTTGCCGCCGCCGTTTTGCCTACGCCTGGAGGGCCGTAAATGATGATATGCTGGGGATTTGGGCCGCAAAGAGCCGCCCTGAGAGCACGGATGCCCCGCTCCTGCCCAACGATTTCACCCAAGGACTTGGGACGGGTCTGTTCCGTCAGCGGTTCTGTCAGTCCCACCTGCCGCATGGCATCCAGTTTTTCCATTTCCCGTTCGTTCTCCTCCATGGAAATGCTGTCCCGCCCGCCTTTCCGTCTGGAGCCGCTCCGCAGGAAATACCACGCCCCCAACAGGAAAAATAACATCTGTGCAAAAAATAAAAACCATCCGCTCACATCCACGCCTCCTTTTTATGGAGGTAGTATGTGCCGAATGGTTTTCTTTCATACGCCGGAAATGGTAATACCGTACAGCTCCAAATCTTCCACAGGTGCCTCACCTTCGGTGATGGAATACATGAAATCATCTGTACTGTCTGGCAGATATTCATATTCATCGTAGTATTCCCAGTCATTCATATAAGGATTGCCGTAATGCTCATAGTTGTGATACTGATACTGTACTGCGTTTGCGAAAATACCGACAAAAAACAATGCCGCACTGATGGACAATACAATGCCGATGGCAATATAAATAAGGGCTGCCCGTGAGAAATTCCGACGGTTCACATTGCCGTTTTTTCCAAACGCCCACAAAAGCAGCACCACCAGATTCACCACTGGAATACACATAACCAGAAACATAATCAGATAGCCGCCCACAGTGATGGGTTCCCTGTCCAATTCCGCTTGCTTATGATTTTCTTCATGGGATGCTTTGGGCTGCTCTGCCGCGCTCTCCACTGTGATGGGCTTGCCGCAGACGGTACAGAACCGATCATCCTCTCCTACAGAAGCACCGCAATGGTTACAAAATTTTGACATATTCTTCTCCCCCTTCCCTCTTTCTGGATTTTTCTATAGTATATCACATTTTACAGACGCAATCTTTCATTTTTTCTTACAAAACTTTTTTTATTTTCAATTGTAAACCATTTTAATTGCAATTAGTTGACTTTCAAAAATAAAAAGCGTATCCTCCTTACAGAAAGAAAAGGAGGCTTCTGCCATGACAAAAACACGCACACTGACTATGACTGCCCTAATGACAGCCGTCATTTGCATATTTGCGCCCATATCCATTCCCATACCCATAAGCCCAGTCGCTTTGACATTGGGTACATTCGCCATGTATCTGACGGCCTATGTGCTGCCGCCCAGACAGGCACTTTCTGCCATTGGGCTGTATCTGCTTTTGGGCGCCGCAGGACTGCCTGTTTTTTCCGGCTACACAGCAGGCCTTTCCCGTTTTGCCGCTCCCGGCGGTGGGTATCTCATTGGATTTCTGTTCCTGACAGGCATCAGCAGTCTGTTTGTTTCCCGTTTCCCCAAGAATATTCCGGCACAGATGGGAGGATTATTTCTGGCAACCCTCATCAATTATATTCTTGGCACCGCATGGATGGCATACCTGACAAACACCACATTTTTGCAGTCCCTGCCCATGGGGGCGCTGGTATTCCTGCCCTTGGATATTGTCAAAATCATCATTGCCTGCCTGCTGGGCAACCGCATCCGTGCTTATCTTCATATGTAAATATAAAAAGAGAGAATTTCCTATATGTAAGAAGAAATTCTCTCTTTTTTACAATACGAGCCACTGCGCCACATTGAAGAAGATCACCAGAGCCACAGCGTCCACCACTGTGGTGATGAGGGGGCCGGCCATGATGGCAGGGTCTAATTTACAAACTTTTGCGCCAATAGGCAGGACACAGCCCATGGCTTTTGCCACAACTACCACAAAGCCCATGCTGACAGAAACAGTCAAGTCCACCATGATATTGGTGGAGGGGCTGAAAATGGTCTGTTTGATGAAGTTCAGTGCCGCCAGAAGGACGCCGCAAATCATACCCACCTGAATTTCTTTCCCCATGACACGGAATATGTCTTTGGGACGGATATCCCCTAAGGACATGCCGCGGATGATGGTGGCAGAGGTCTGGGAACCAGCATTACCGCCGGTACCTGTCAGAACAGGGATGAATGCCGCCAGCTGTACCGCCTGACTAAGGATAGCGTCATAACCAGAAATGATGGCACTGCTGAGGGTACCGGAAATCATCAGCACACACAGCCACACAATACGGTTTCTTGCCAGTTTTGTCACAGGTGTTTTCAGATATTCTTCATCGGAAGGCAGCAGCGCCGCCATTTTTTCCATATCTTCCGTGGTTTCTTCGTCGATAACGTCCACAATATCGTCTACGGTGATGATGCCCACCAGACGCTGATCCCCATCTACAACGGGCAAAGAAATGAAACTATATTTTCGGAACAAATTTGCCGCTTCTTCCTGGTCATCCAAAGTGGCAATGGAGATGACATCTTCTTCCATCAGTTCTCCTACCAGCTTTTCTTCATCGGCAAAAAGCAGTGTTCTGAGGGGTAATACCCCCACCAGATGCTTTTTGGCGTCAATGACATAACAGGTGTAAATGGTTTCCTTATCCAGACCATTTTTGCGGATGATCTCCATGGCACGCTTTGCTGTCATAGTTTCGTAGAGGTATACAAACTCTACAGTCATCAAACTTCCGGCGGAGTTTTCGGGATAATGCAGGAAACGATTGATGAGGGCACGGGTTTCCCTGTCGGTATTGCGCAGGACTTTGCTTACCAGATTGGCAGGGGCTTCCTCCAGAAAGTCGATAGTATCGTCCAGATACATATTATCCACAATGTTCCGCACTTCTGTATCTGTAATGGATGTGACCAGCATTTCCTGGGTGTCGTTATCCAGATAGGAGAATGCTTCTGCCGCCATATCCTTGGACAGCAGACGGAACAGGAACAATTGCTTGTCAGCCGGCAGTTCTTCCAGAAATTCCGCCACATTGGCAGGGTTATCCTCGTTCAGTTCTTCTCGCAGCTGTACATAATGTCCTTCTTCCAGCAGCGTCTGCCACTGTTCTGCCGTTTCATTCCATTCTTCCATGTCACACCTCCTTTAAAAATCCAATTCTTATTTACATCAGCAATACAGTAGCAATGCTGAAATACAAAATCAATGCCACAGCGTCCACCAGTGTGGAGATCAAAGGGCCTGCCATCATAGCCGGGTCTACCTTCAAAATCTTTGCCAGAATGGGCAGGGTACAGCCGATGGTTTTAGACAGCACCACCACTGCCGCCATACTGATGGAAACGGTAAAGTCTACCAGAAAGCCCGTACTGGGGCTGAAAAATGTCATACGCACCATATTGACTGCCCCCAGAGCAATGCCGCAGAGGGCGCCGACCCGAACTTCCTTCCAGACAACCCGTAGTACATCTTTCACTTCAATTTCTCCCAGTGCCATACCGCGAATGATCATGGTGGAAGCCTGAGAGCCTGCGTTCCCCCCGGTACCTGTGATGATGGTGATGAAGCTGGAAAGCGCCATAACCGTTGCCAACAACGTCTGATAATGGCTGATGACAAGGGAGCTTAAGGTACCGGATACCATCAGTACACACAGCCACACAATACGGTTTCGTGCCAGCTTCAGCACGGGGGTTTTCAGATATTCTTCATCGGAAGGCAGCAACGCCGCCATTTTTTCCATATCTTCCGTGGTTTCCTGTTCGATAACGTCCACGATATCGTCCACGGTGATGATGCCTACCAAACGGTTTTCCAAGTCCGTAACAGGCAGTGCCATCCAGTTGTATTTCTTGAAGATCTGGGCAACTTCTTCCTGGTCGTCGGTGGTGTGTACAGATACCACGTCTTCTTCCATCAAATCCTGCACCAGTTCTTCATCTTTTGCGCAAATCAGCGTTCTGAGGGGGACAACGCCGATGAGTTTCCGGTGGGCGTCGATAACATAACAGGTATAGATGGTTTCCTTATCCATGCCTGTCCGCTTGATCTGCTTCATGGCAACATCAACGGTCATACCGCCTCTGAGTTTCACAAACTCGATGGTCATCAAGCTGCCGGCAGAATTTTCCGGATAGTTCAAAAAGCGGTTGATGAGAGCACGAGTTTCCGCGTCAGTGTTGCGCAGCACCTTTTTTACCAGATTGGCAGGTGCTTCTTCCAGAAAGTCCACCGTATCGTCCAAAAACATTTCGTCTACGATGTTGCGGACTTCTTTATCTGTAATGGAATGAACGATATGCTCCTGGGTGTCACTGTCCATATAGGAAAATACTTCCGCCGCCATGTCTTTGGTCAGCAAACGGAAAATGAAAAGCTGTTTTTCCGCAGACAGTTCCTCGAAGTATTCCGCCAAGTCGGCGGCGTTTTCCTCGTTCAATTCCTGTTTTAACTGTATATATGCCCCTTTGTCCATGAGTTCATTGAAATGGTCAAAGAGCGTCTGCATTTCCTCCACTGTTTTTCACCTCGTTTTTCAGACAATAAAAAAACACCATTGTCTTTGCAAAAGTGTCAGCAGAAAATGTCGTCATACAATTTTCCAAAAAACGCGCACAGAAAAGCAAGCCCCTATTTCACCATAGGAAAAAAGGAACCAAAAGGATGCGACATTTCCGCTGTGATATTCAAATACCATCGCTCAGGACCCAAAGGGATACTTTCACTACTGCCGTCCATTCGGTTCACCTCCATCATTGCTTTCTTGCCTGTCATTTTTCTCCACCTTTAGTATATGCTTTCCCAAAATCAACGTCAACCCCAACTTCTCCAATCCGCAGAAAAAAATGCAAAACAATGAAAAAACCCCGGAATTACTGGAAATTCTTTCCATAACACCCGAGGTTCATACAGTTCATTTTAGAATTTTTTCAAGAAATTGCCAAATTTCGTATACTGTCCCATCCAAGTCAGATCAACGGTACCCGTCGGGCCGTTACGCTGTTTGGCAATGATGAGTTCCGCCTGATTTTTCTTTTCTGTATCGGGGAAATAATACTCATCACGATAGAGGAAAGCCACCACATCGGCGTCCTGCTCGATGGCGCCGGATTCTCTCAGGTCGGAGAGCATCGGTCTATGGTCCGCACGCTGTTCGCAGGCACGGGACAGCTGAGAAAGAGCGATAACCGGCGCCTCCATTTCTCTGGCGATTGCCTTGAGTGCACGGGAGATTTCGGAAATCTCCTGCTGTCTGGAATCGTTCCGGCTGTTGCCGCTCATAAGCTGCAAGTAGTCGATAACGATAAGTCCCAATCCTTTTTCCACCTTCAGGCGGCGGCACTTAGAACGAACCTCCATGGGGGTTACCCCGGGAGTATCATCAATATAGATAGGTGCCTGAGAAAGAGGCCCCATGGCCTGAATCAAATCTGCCCAGTCGCTGTCTGTCAGTTCCCCTGTACGAAGCCTTTGGGCGTCCAGCATGGCTTCGGAACACAGCATACGGTTTACCAGCTGTTCCCGGCTCATTTCCAGAGAAAATACCGCTGTAGGCACATTGCTGCGGATGGCAGCATTCTGGATGATGTTCAGGGCAAAAGCCGTTTTCCCCATGGAAGGACGGGCTGCCAGCAAAATCAAGTCGGATTTCTGCAAACCTGCTGTTTTCTGGTCGAAGTCCACAAAACCAGTCGGTACGCCAGTCAGTTTCCCTTTGGAACGGTAGATATCCTCGATTTTCTCAATGGAATCCACGGCAATATCCCGAATATGATGGAATTGGTCGGAATGACGGTTCTGCATGATATCAAAAATGCCTTTTTCCGCCGTATCCATAATGGCGTTTACATCGGTTTTGCCTTCGTAACTCATCTGGGAAATATTATTCGCCGTGCGGATGAGCCGACGCAGTACGGATTTTTCCTCCACAATGGCAGCGTAATGACGCATATTTGCGGAGCTGCCCACGGAAGTGGAGATATTGGCAAGGAAAGGCAGGCCGCCAATCTGTTCAAAGACCTGCTTTTCCTCCAGTTTATTCTTTACGGTAATCATGTCGATGGGCACGCCGCTATGGTAAAGCTCCTCTGCCGCTTCAAAGACCTGTCTGTGGTCGGGGCGGTAGAAATCCTCTCCTGTCAGCATTTCCAATGCCAATGACGCCGCTTCCCTATCCAGAAACATGGCGCCCAGCACTGCCAGCTCTGCCGCATCGTCATGGGGCGGTACATTCTGGAAGATTTCCGCCTGAGGGGCTGTATTTTGTTGTTCCATATTTCCCGCCTCCTTTTTTTCTTTCATTGATTAGGCTTCTACGATTTTCACAGTCACTTCTGCTGTTACCTTAGGATGCAGTTTGATGACTGCTGTTCTTTCGCCCAGCATTTTGATGGAATCGCCGATGGATACTTTCTTTTTATCCAGATCCATGCCTGTCTGTTTGATGATTTCTTCTGCAACTTCTTTGTTTGTTACAGAACCGAACAGTTTGCCGTTGCTGCCAGTTTTCACTTTGATGACAACAACTTTTTCATCCAGCTGTTTTTTCATTTCCTGTGCTTTTTCCAGTTCTTCCTGTTTGCGTTTTGCTTCGGCTTTCTGTTTCAGTTCGTAGTCATTCAGGTTGGATTTTGTAGCTTCTACTGCCAGTTTTTTCGGCAGCAGGAAATTTTTTGCATAGCCTTCGCTGGCATTGATCAGGTCGCCTTTTTTGCCGACACTTTTTACATCCTGTAATAAAATCAGTTTCATTATGCTTCCTCCTCCAAATATTCTTCAATGGCTGCGCGGACTTTTTCCTTGGCTTCCTCAACGGTGCAGCCCTGAATCTGCGCACCGGAAACCGTCAGATGGCCGCCGCCACCCAGTTTTTCCATGATTCTCTGCACATTGATCTCCCCAAAGCTGCGGGCGGAAATATACACCGTATCCTCCACCTTACAGCAGACAAAGGATGCCTGAATGCCTGTGACATTCATCAAATCGTCTGCCGCCTGCGCCGCTGTCAGTGTGGAATTTTCCACATCGGAAGGGCAGACGGAAATGGCGATATGCTCCCGGAACAGTTCCGCATCCCGGACAGCTGTGGCTTTCGCCTTGTAAGCGTCCATGTCATTTTGGAACAGCAGCCGCACCCGAATACTGTCAGCACCGTTTCTGCGGAGGAATGCCGCTGACTCAAAGGTCATGGCGCCGGTTTTCACGCAGAAGTTTTTGGTGTCTACGGTGATGCCTGCCAGCAGGGCATCGGCTTCGATCTGATGCAGTTTTACTTTTTTGTCCATATGCTGAATCATTTCTGTAATGAGTTCAGATGTGGACGAAGCGTAAGGCTCATGATAAATGAGCACCGCCTGCTCGATGAAATCGGTACTCTTACGGTGGTGGTCGAAAACGACGATTTTCTTCGCCGCCATGAGCACCTGTCTGCTGTCTACCATGGATTCCCTGTGGGTATCCACAATGACCAGCAGTGTTTTGTCATTGACCATACGCATGGCGTCTACGCCATCCACAATGACACCGCCGAATTTGCCGCTTTCATCCATTTTATCGCAAAGGCGTTTGACGCCTACGCTGACTTTGTCCATGACGATGTTGCATTTTTTCCCAATGCTCTTTGCCATAGCGCAGATACCGATACAAGCGCCTAAGCTGTCCAGATCGGCATTCTTATGCCCCATGACCAGAATGTCGGAGGCATCCCCCATGAGCTCCATAAGGGCGTCCGCTTTGACACGAGCACGAATACGGGCGTTCCGGTGGATTTCGCCGCTTTTGCCGCCGAAGAACAGGTATTTTTCCCCGTCTTTGATGAGCACCTGATCGCCGCCTCGTCCCAGAGCCAAGTCCATAGCCGCTTTTGCGTTTGCCATGGCATCCTCCAGAGAGCCGCCGCCGATGCCAATACCCATACTGAGGGTCACAGGAATGTGCTCCCCAACGGAGATTTCTTTGATCTCGTTAAATGGCTCGAATTTCTTTTCTTTCAGCCGCTCCAGACTGCCTTTAGAAAGCAGGAAAATGTAGCGGTCTTTCTCCAATTTTTTGATGACAGCATCTGCCGCCTGTGCCAGCTGATTGAACTTTCTGTCAATGAGAGCGGAGAGGATGGGCAGTCGGTTTTCGTCGATGCTGTCCAGCACATCGTCGTAGTTGTCCAAAAGGATCATACCCACAACGGTTTCCTGTTCCTCCAGTTCTTTCTCCAGCTGACAGGTTTTGGTGATATCCACCATAATGAGGGTCAGAACTGCCCCCACAGCGCCGCTTTTATCCACCACATCGCAATGGTTCAGGGCGGCTTTGTAAGAACGGTCGCCTACGGTAACTCTCTGGGGTTCTCCGGCGCCGCTGGTTTTCCGCAGCACTTCAATGACAGGCTTTGCGTCCTCACTATTGGGGAACACTGCCGCAAAAGGCTCATTATACATCATGACCCTGCCACGAATGTCAAGCACAGCGTAAGGAATGGGCAGATTCTGGGGAATGGAGAAATTTTCCCGAAGCACTGCCGTATCCAGAAAGCGGTTTTCCTCAGGTTCCTCTTGGGGTTCATCCATAAAGAGGTCTTTGAGCAGAGGGCGCAGGAAACTGCCTGCCACGATCCCCACCAATGCCCCTACGCCAAGGCGTACATCCAACATCAGACAAAGGATCACCACCAGCACAGCCACCGCCATGCCTATGAGCAGCCGTCCTTCCTTTCCTCTCTTTGTTTCTTCTTTTTTTTCTTCCATATTGCAGCCTCCAAGCTGTTTGGCTTTTTCAAAAGCCTTTCTGTGACTGTTTATGTTTCTTCCAGTTCATGCAAAACGGTCAGCAGATCATTTTTCCATGCAGATACATCTTCCTGCACCAACGCCGCCTTCAGGGTCATGGCCGCTTTTCTGCTCAGCCCGTCCTGAGAGATGCCCAGCCGCCCTGCCAAAAGGCGCAGACTGATTTCCAGCTTTGCCAGAAGCTCCGTCTGTTCCGCTTTTGAGGCATTGTTGTGCATGGCTGTAAACAGTTCCGCCACCTGAGAGAGCATTTGACATTGCAGCTCCTGGGTCATGCGGATATTTCTTGCCACATCGAATGATTTTTCCGGCACAGTATCGCCTTCCTTTCTGCCTGTTTTCTGTTTATGCAGTAATATAGTATACCATAGAACCATGATTTTCTCAACAGTTATCTGTATCCAGCACCCCTTGACAAAGGGAAATCCCCTTGCTAAAATGATTAGGTAATCTTAATTATTAGGTAATCTTAACCATTTTATCATAGGAGGCGGTAACAGATGGGCATTGGAGAAGCCATCACAAAATTTTTTCACGACATGGGCATTTTGGAGCTGCGTATCCGCAACGAACACCCGGCATACGCCAAACTAAGCTACAACAGCAGTCTGTATCTGGACATCATATCCGCTCATCAAGGGGAATATACCCCTTCCAAACTGGCAGATATGCTCCACATCGCAAGACCTTCTGTCACCCAGAAAATCAATGTGCTGGAAAAGGCAGGCTATGTGACCCGAAAGCAAAATCCTGCCGACAAACGGGAATACTTCCTGTATTTCAACACAGACGCTTTCGCAGCAGACACCCATTCTATCTACGCAAAACTGGACAAACAAATCAGTGAATCTATGGAACAACGCTATTCAAAGGAGGAAATCGAGAAATTCTCCGAAATGCTTTCCTACATCGGAGAAATTTGTCTTGAGGAACGCTTATGAACGAAGTACAATTTGCAACACTACCCACCAGAAAGATATTTTTCCGCTGTGCTCTGCCGGGGCTTCTTGCCATGGTGGTTTCGTCCATCTACATGATGATTGACGGCATTTTCGTAGGACGATACATCGGCAGTCACGCACTGGCGGCGGTAAACCTTGCCTTTCCTGTCATTATGATTCTCTTTGCTGTAGGGGATATGGTGGCGGTGGGCTCCTCTGTGAAAATCGCCCTTTTATTGGGGCAAGGAAAAAATAAAGAAGCCAACGGACTGTTTTCCGCGGCTTTCTGCATGATTCTGGGCATTGGTGTGCTTTTCTCCCTTGTGGGATTTTTCATTGCGCCAAGGCTCATCAACCTTTTGATCAAAGATACCGTTCTGGCGGAAGTGGCATGGGACTACACAAGGATCTTCCTTTATTTCATGCCTGTCATCATGCCCCTGTTCGCCGTTGACAACTATCTGCGTATCTGCGGCAAAGCCAATTTCAGCATGTGGATGAACATTTCCGTGGCAGTGCTGAATATCTTTCTGGACTGGTTCTTTCTGGCACATCTGCGGCTGGACATCCGTTTTGCCGCCCTTGCCACATCCGTCAGCATGACATTGGGGGTACTCATTGCCCTGACACCCATTGTCCTCAGAAAACTGACACTGCGTTTCACCCGCCCGCGGATTTCCCTTTCTACCACACTGGGCATTTTCCATAACGGCAGCTCGGAATTTTTCAACAACATTTCCGGCTCCTTCATGTCCACGGTGGTCAACGCTTTTCTGCTGCATCTGGGCGGCGGTACAGCCGTTGCCGCTTACGGCATTGTAATGTATCTGGACAGTATTCTGCTTATGGCCCTTTATGGGATTCTGGACTCCCTCCAGCCGCCGGTCAGCTACAACATCGGCGCAGGAAACCACCAAAAAGCACGGGAGTTTTTCCATTTGAGCTGTAAAGTCACAGCTTTGATTTCTCTGGTATGTCTGCTGGCAATGGTATGCTTTCCCAGAGAACTGGCATCTCTGTTCTTGCAGGAAAATTCTGCGGAAGTGCTGGAAATGACCGTCACCGCCCTGCGGCTGTTCGCACCAGCATATCTGTTCCTGTGGCTGAATATGGTCATCAGTTCCTTCCTCACCGCCATGGACAGAGCAAGGGATTCTTTGACTATCATGGTATTTCGGGCACTGGTATTCCCTGCCATCTGTCTGGCAATTTTCCCCCAGATTTTGGGTGTCACGGGAATTTTCATCACCCCCGCTATCTCCGGCGCACTGACAGTGATTATTTCCACTACTATCTGGCGCAGACTTGGAAAACAACAGCCCCAAGAGGCGTAAAAAAAGAGGAGATTCCTAAAGCAACTTCCCCTTAAGAAAACATTGATTTTCCTTTTCCTTGATTTCTTAAGGGGAATTGCGACGGCTGTCTTCATAAGAAAACATAACAAATAAAATCTTAATCAAATAAGAAAGCCAAAATCCTTTGTAATCATAAGGATTTTGGCTTTCTTTGTTTTCTTATGAAGATGCCCCTAAGAATCTCCTCTTTTTTGTGTTATCCAAATAATTCTGTCAAAACTTTGATGAAGAAAATCACCAATACCACCAAAATAAAGGGCTTCACAAATTTTGTGCCTTTTTCCGTAAAAATCCGTGTACCCACATAGTTTCCGGCAATGCTGAACACCCCAGCCACAATGCCCAAAGGCAGCATCACCACGCCATTTTGCAGGAACACCACCAGTGCCGCAATATTGGTGCTGAGATTGATGACCTTTGTGGTGCCTGCCGCTTCTGTCAGCCCCACATGAGCCAGACCTGTGAACAGCAGCAGCAGGAAGGTACCTGTGCCGGGGCCATAAAAACCATCATAAATGCCGATACAAAAAGCAATGAGGGCACTAAGGCATATGGTTTTCAGATAGCTATAAGGCACCCGTTCCGCGTCCAGACTGCGGCCTCTGAGCACATACAGGGCAGTTATTGGCAGAATGAACAGCATCAAAATTTGAATGATGCGCTCTGACAGCAGCAATGTGATTCTTGCGCCAATATATGAGCCGCCCAAAGCGAATACCACACAGGGCAATGCCCGTTTCCAGTGGATGAAGCCGCTTTTTCCATAACGATAAGTGGCAACCACTGTACCCATAGCCGCACTCATTTTATTGGTGGCAATGGCACCATGGACAGGCACCCCTGCAATCATATAAGCAGGCAGGGAAATGAGTCCGCCGCCGCCAGCCACCGCATCTATGAGCCCTGCCATAAAGACCATAGGGCATACAATCAAATAAGGCAAAAACGTATCCATAACTGCTCCTTTTCTTTTGTTCACACTTCTTTTCCAAAACTCGTTCCATTATATCTGTTTTTCTTTGGCGGCGCAACATGGATTTTGATAAAATTGATGACATAAAAAAGCCGAAAATATCTATCAAAGAAATTTTCGGCTCCATCTCAATCTATGATGCCTGCAATATGACGGATGACTTCCCCAGCCAGCAATAGTCCTGCCACTGGCGGCACAAAGGAAAGGCTGCCGGGAATCTGACGTTTGCCTGTTTCCGTGGACTCCCCAGGCTTTTGGGGTTCTTCTTTGGAATAAACCACTTTCACGTTTTTGATGCCCCGTACTTTCAGTTCTTTCCGCATGACTTTTGCCAAAGGACACACGGAGGTTTTGGAAATGTCCGTCACTTCAAAGCGTTCTGGATGGAATTTATTCCCCGTTCCCATACAGCTGATGACGGGAACACCAGCTTTTTTGGCTTCTTCAATGAGAATCAGCTTGCTGGTGACGGTGTCGATGGCGTCAATGACGTAATCATAAGTGGAAAAATCCAGCAAATCCCGATTTTCCGCCCCATAGACCACAGGATAAGTTTCCACTTCTGTTTCTGGAGAAATATCCGCGATACGCTCTGCCATGACTGCGGTTTTTTCTTTGCCTACTGTAGAATGGAGGGCAATGAGCTGGCGGTTGATATTGGTGATGCTCACTGTATCCCCATCCACCAAAGTGATGTGACCCACGCCGCCTCTTGCCAGAGCTTCCGCCGCAAAAGAGCCTACGCCGCCAATGCCAAAGAGTGCCACACGGGCAGAACGGAGTTTTTCCAAAGCTTCTTCTCCCAGCAGCAGTTCCGCTCGGGAAAATATATTCAAGTCCTGTTTCATTTCTTCTGTTCTCCTTTTTCTTTTCTGCGCCTTGCAGGGATTTTCTCCCATGGCAGAGGTTCATACAAATGCAAAATGGTTCGCACCACGCCGTCTCCATAGTGTCCCCGGAGCTGATAATCGGCAACAGCCTTTGCCTCCGGCGTTGCGTCTGCGGTGGCATAAGACAAGTCTGCCCAGTTCATAAGAGAAATATCGTTTTTGTTGCTGCCAAAAGCAACGACTTTTCGGTTCCCCATGCCGCTGACGCTTTCCAGCAACCGACGCACCATATATTCCTTGGTGGCGTTTTTGTGATAGATTTTCAAATGGCAATAATCCGGCGGTGTTTCCGAGCGGTCACGCAAAAACAGCAGTTCTTCCGCCCCTTCCATCTGCCGCAGTTCTCTTTCTGCCAAGTCAATGTCCTCATTTTTCAGCACCAGCAGGAAATAAACAGGAATCCCTTCCTCCGGCACATCACCGTAAACGTAATTGCGGTGAGGAGATTTTCTTGCTCGTTCATAAAGCTTTCTCTCCTCCTCATTACGGAAATCCCCGTAATAAATGAGGAGCACATCTTGCAGCACCACATTCAAAAAGTAGTGGAAATCTTTTTCCTTCAGATAGTCACAAATCCGCTTTGTCATTTCCTTGGAAAGACCGTTGCAGGCAAGATACCGCTTTTCGTTCAGGTCATAAAGCACCGCGCCGTCCATGGCAATGACAGGCAGTTTCAGATGCAGACCGCCGATTTCCGACATAAGGGTGGCAGGCGTCCGTTCTGTGGCAATGGTAAATTTGATGCCGTCATTGAGCAGCTGATTCAGTTCAAAGACGCTGTAGGGCGTCAGATGGCGTTTGTTATCGTACAGCGCACCATCGAAGCCTGTCACAAAGAAAAATTCCTCTCGTTTCTGTCTGGGCAGATGAATCACATTGACCCCCAGAGAAACGAGAATCCCCACAATGGTTTCAAAGGAACGGTTGAAAGCGTCCACCATAGGCGGATAATCACCTGTGGAAAGGGTTACCCCCAACAATACCACACCAGCCATGGCAGAGGCGCCAGTCTTTTTCAGCAGCACCGTAATATACATGGCAGGAATGACAGCGGCGGAAATCACCAGATATTGCAGAAATTCGTACTTTTCAGGGATTCCCTGAATGAGATAAGACACCAAAATCCCCATGACCGCACCGGTCAATGTACCAATGATACGGTTAAAGGCAACAGTCTTGCTATTCTCCACATAAGGCTGCATACAGATCATGGCTGCAATGGTGGAGAACACAGGCACGCCCTGTTTTCCGCGCAAAAGATAAATGAGCAGACAAATGGCAACGGCAATGGATGTTTTGATCATACGCATTCCGATTTTGGGCAACGCGCCTCACCTCCTTCGGTTCCATTCCCATTTCTTTTCGTTGCAAAAATGTATAGACAGTATAGTTTCTGCATGGGATTCTGTCAAGATGCATCCGCAGTCTTGTCAGACTTTCTTTTTTCCGAAAAAAAAGAAAAAACGGCAGGGGAAAAACTTCCCCCGCCGCGCATAATGGCTTAAATCAGATTATGCTTCTTTTTTCTTGTTGTATTCTTCCAGTTCCAGAATAGCAGCTTTGATCATGTCCTGAGTGATCTGGTAAGGAGAGTAGTCCAGGTCATATTTCTTAACTGCTTCGTCCAGAACGGGACCCAGTTCGTCAACGGATACTTCGATGTCAGCCAGTTTTGTAGGCAGTTTCATTTCTTTGTAGAAATCGAAGAATCTATCCAATTTGTCGTACTGTTTGTCCATTGTCAGCAGAACCAGTGTGCCGTAGGAAACAACTTCGCCGTGACGATGTCTTTCTTCTACCTGAGGCAGGATTGTCATGCTGTTGAACAGAGCGTGTGCCAGGTTTGTGTTGTATTTGTGAGAGTCAACCATGTTAGATACCATACCTGTGTTGATGAAGATATCCAGTGCAACCATTTCGATTGCTTTGGAAGCGCGGTTGTTTCTGCAGTCTTCCATAGCCTGAACACCGTATTTCAGCAGGGGTTCTGTGCAGCAGCCGCTCAGAGCTACACCAGCCTGTTCGGACAGTGTCAGTTCGTCTTCTTTACCTCTTGCGGAGAATTTAACTTCTACTTCTTTACTCATACCGTCACCGATACCAGCCCACAGGAAGGATGCAGGAGCTTCTGCAATAACTTTTGTGGAAATGAAGATGTGTACGGGGGGTCTGTCTACACGGAAGAATGTACGGAATACATGGTTCGGATAGTAGTAGATACCCAGTGCGGAGTTACATGCGCATGTGGAAGCGATTGTAGGGAATGTGAAGTAAGGTTTTTTCAGGTTGTGTGCAACCAGTTTACCTGTATCGATTGCTTTACCGCCGCCCAGGCAGAAGATCATATCTGCATTTTTTACAGCGTCCTGCTGCTGCAGTTCTTCTGCATATTCGAATGCAGATTCACCAGGGAACAGAACATATTCGATGCTGAAATCTGTGCCTGCGATTGCTTCATCCAGATATTTTTTTGTAGCGTTGATGGAAATTTCATCACTGATGACTACTGCTTTTGTGCCGTAAGGGCTGCAAACAGATGTGATTTCTTTGTAAGCGTCTTCGCCAGCGCTATAACCCGGGAAAAATACAGAATAGTTATCCATTTTCATTCTCCTCCTGTTTGATTAAAAAAATTGGTTTATATTTTGATGTTTACATCTTCAAAAATTAGTTTGTAGCTTTGCTTGCTTTGTATTTTCTGATAGCATCAGCCAGTTTAGGCAGGATCTGTTTTACGTCACCTACGATACCCAAATCAGATACTTCGAAAATAGGAGCTGTGTCGTTTTTGTTGATGGAGATTACCAGTTCGGAACCTTCCATACCAGCTACGTGCTGGATAGCACCGGAGATACCGCATGCCATGTACAGGTCAGGACGTACTGTTTTACCTGTCTGACCAACCTGACGATCTTTTTCGATCCAGCCAGCATCTACACATGCTCTGGAGGAACCAACTTCTGCGCCCAGTGCATCTGCAACGTCTCTGATCATGTCGAAGCCCTGAGGGCCGCCGATACCACGACCGCCGGAAACGATCAGTTTTGCTTCTGTCAGGTCAACGGATTTCTTATCGGATTTCACAACTTCCAGAATTTCAACGTTCATGTCTGCTTCTGTGAAGTCAACGTCAAATTTGATCAGTTCGCCTTTTCTTGTTTCGTCCTTGTCGATTCTCTTCATAACGCCGGGACGTACTGTAGCCATCTGAGGTTTTGTTCTAGGGCACATCAGAGTAGCCATGATGTTACCGCCGAATGCAGGACGAGTCATCAGCAGAGCTCTTGTAGGATCTGCGCAACCCATAGCTGCTTCTTTGTCATATTCTTCCTGAGTTTTAGCCATTCTCAGACCTGTTGTATCAGCAACCAGACCTGTTCTTACACGGCTAGCTACACGAGGTGCAACGTCACGGCCGATGGAAGAAGCGCCGAACAGCATGATTTCGGGATCATATTTTTTGATTACTTCTGTAACAGCTTTTGTGTAAGGTTCTGTTACATATTCTTTCAGGTAAGGGTGGTCAACCAGAATTACTTTATCTGCGCCGTAGTGATACAGTTTTTCTACTTCGCCTTCGATTTCGCTGCCCAGCAGGACTGCGTATACATCGTCTTTCAGATCTGCTTTCAGTCTTGTAGCTTCACCGATCAGTTCCAGACCTACGTTCTGTACTTTGCCGTTTCTCTGTTCCACTACTACAAAAATACCATTGCTCATGGGAATTTTCCTCCTCAAAAAATATTGTTTGTTCCGATCATCTGCCGCCTTTTCAGGGAAGGCTTGGAAACCGCAGGTTTCCAACTCCCTTCACGCAGGCGGGATTCATTTCCGCCGCGTGCCGAAAACCAGAGTTTCAAAGCACCTTGCAGGTGCTGATGGAACGGTTGGTTTTCCACACACAGCATACCCGATGAAATCCTGATTTCATCGGTGGTTTGCGTCAGCAAGCCAAAATTAGATGATGAATTTTTCTTCCAGTTTCTTCACGATTGCTTCTACAGCCTGTTCAGGTGTCAGATCTTTCAGGACTGTACCAGCGCCCTTCAGTTCTTTTGTGAAGGATTTGTATACGTTTGTGGGGGAACCTTTCAGAC
>CABSIK010000017.1 GCA_902477755.1 uncultured Clostridia bacterium | reverse complement strand
CTCAAAAAAGCCCGGAATATCAAGGAAAATCATCGCTCAGACGATTGAAGTACGGTCTCAAAGCAGCAAGACGTGCTCCTCAGTTCTCCAAGAGATAATCATTTATCTGGGAACCTTATCCCGAAGATCCTATGGGTCTTCGGGATTTTTTTATGTGGAGAACTGAGGGTCCTCGCAAGCAAGTTGCTGCGGTCGCAGCTAAAAATATGCCACAGGCATATTTTCTACACGCTACGACAGTTCTCCAAGAGATAATTACTTATCTGGGAACATCATCCCGAAGATCCTATGGGTCTTCGGGATTTTTTTCATGCATGAAATTCCAGTATATGGAATTTATATGTATTTTTTTACATACAATTCGAGAAAATCCTGAAAAATTAGTATTTTTTTCATTTATTTTCTGCTATCCTGAAAAAAAGATGGAATAAACTGACGGGAAAGGGGCGAAAAAACACATGCATAAAGAAAAAAATCTGGCAATGATCTTAGGGGTCATTGTGCTGGTATTTGTGTTGAATTTTTTTGTTTTTCGCTTGGCGTATTTGAAAGAACCGCTTTTTTTAACCCATGCCTATGCTTTTGCAGCAGAAGAAGCTTCCCATGTGGGATTTTATTACATTACCAATGCCGATGAAAAACGTCAGCCGGTGGAAATCACATGTCCGGAATTGGGAGAGGATGAAGTTTTCCAAGTGACAAACACGGAGCAATGGCAGGGACATGGTATCTATGCTTGGAATAAAATGTGGGTAGATTTCAATGTTCCAGAGCGCGTAGGAGATTTGAGTAATGTAATCCTGACACAGATGATGGTCAAATGGTCTGACGGCACAGAAACGCCTGTGGATATTGGAGAGGTGTGTTTCCTTGGAAAAGAGGAAAACAAAATTCTCCCATGGACGCAGATGGAAGCTGGTGACGCAAGTGCCCTCTATTCAATGGAAGTGCCGGAGGATTTGACAACAACAGGAATCAGTATGCCGATGTCAAATCGTTTTTTTAATCTGCTTTCAATAAAGGATGAGAATGGTCAGCCCATAACGCTTCCAAAAGCATATCAAAAGGGTGATAACCTTACCTTAAGCACAGAGCTTTCTTTGACAGAAAAAGATAACCGCGCGCACATGGTCATTGATGTGGTACTTATATTAGATATGGAAACAGCTTCAGGTGAAAAGGTCTGCGCTTATCTGCCTAACAGTATGCATTATACGCCGGAAATGAATATTCTGGAGATTTATCGCATTTTACATATGAAAGGAGAGATATGAGATGAAAAACATCAGAAATTGGATGCTTTTTGCAATGATCCTCCTGATCTTTAATGTGAATATAGGCGCCGTCAATCTTTTGCCTAATTTTTTAGGCTATCTGATTTTGGCATACTGCGGAAGCAGGATGTCGAAAGACACGGGCAAATTGGCGGCAATGTTTGGCAGTGGCGCTGCTGTTTTGGATATCATATTTATTTTCTTGCCAAATGAGAAGATCTTGCTCCTTTGGCTTCTCAGCGGTATTTTCTTTACTCTGGAAATGCTGTTGTTTTATGGCTTGGCCACAGCCATTTTGCAGATGCAGGAGAGAGAAGGTCTATGGATACGGCGGAAAATCCTTTTGCTGCTGTATGCCATTTGTATCGTGGCCTGCGGCATGGCATTGAATGTAAGACCCATGTTTCTGCTGTCCGGCGGTATGCTCATCTGCGTCAGACTTTATTTTTTGTTTGCCCTCTGGCGTTTGATGCCAAAAGAAGCGGCAGAAGCTTAAAAGATAATATTCCATAAGAAGGTCAATATAGCTGGATCCTTAATACAGAGGGTGCCAGCTATATTTGTTTTTAAGAAAAATGAGAATTTCATTAGAAGGGAGAAAGACCGTTGACTTTTATAACAAAACCAGTATAATGTTTCATGTACAACAGTTCGATGGCTAACAATTTCAAAGGAGGAAATAATATGAAGGATAAGCCAGTATTGTTGATGAAAAAAGTGACCAATTTGTTTTTTCGTGAACTGGATGCTATGAATACAGAAAAATTAAAAGAACCCATTACAGGACATAACATGATTGTCATTGAGTATCTGACAAGACATGATGAGCCTGTATATCAGCGTGATCTGGAAAATCATTTTTTCGTACGCCGTTCCACCATTTCAAAAGTGCTTCGTTTGATGGAGGAAAAAGGCATGATCGAACGTCTTTCCGTTCATGATGATGCGCGGCTGAAACAGATCGTTTTGACAGATTACGGCCGCAGAATCCATGGTGCAGCGGAACACCATGCCTATATGCTGGAAGAAAAGCTGTATCAAAATTTTACAGATGAAGAAAAGGAAACGCTGCTGCGTCTTTTGAAAAAACTGGAGCATAATATGGAAGAAACAGAAAAGGAATCTTTTTGTTAAGAAATTTATATGCTGTCGAACGGAATAAGGAGGTTTTGGAATGGTTAGAAAGTTGCTTCGCAGCGTCAGGGAATATAAAACCAGTTCCTTATTGGCGCCGCTATTTGTGACCTGTGAGGTCATCTTGGAAGTTATCATTCCCATGTTGATGGCAAATCTCATCGACTTTGGGATCGAGGCAGGCAACATGCAGTACATCCTGAAAATGGGGCTGGCATTGGTGATCTGCTGTATCGTTTCTCTTACATTCGGCGCACTGTCCGGGAAATATGCGGCTGTTGCGTCAGCAGGCTTTGCAAAGAACCTGCGAGAAGATATGTACAACAAAGTACAGGAATATTCTTTCTCCAACATTGATAAGTTCTCTACCGCAAGTATTGTAACGCGTCTGACAACGGATATTACCAACATCCAGAATGCGTATATGATGGCCATTCGTGTTGCAGTACGTTGCCCTATCATGTTGATTTTTGCATTGTTTATGGCTTTCCAGATCAATTCCCATCTGGCACCCATATTCGTCATTGCCATTCCCATTTTGGCAATTGGTCTGATTATCATCATTTCCAATGCGAAACGTATTTTTGAACGGGTATTCCGCACATACGATAAACTGAACAACGTGGTACAGGAAAACCTGCACGGCATCCGCGTTGTGAAATCTTTCGTACGTGAAGACCATGAAACAGAAAAATTCTGTTCCGTTTCCAAAGAAATCTATCAGGATTTCTCCAAAGCAGAAAAAATTCTGGCTTTCAACGCACCTTTGATGCAGTTCTGTGCTTACGGTTGTATGCTGCTGATTTCTTGGCTGGGGGCAAAACTCATTGTGGCTTCCGGTAACAACCCTGCTGTGGGCATGACCACAGGGGATTTGACCAGTATGTTCTCTTACACAATGCAGATCCTTATGAGTCTGATGATGTTCTCCATGGTATTTGTTATGATCACCATTTCTTACGCGTCTATGGAAAGAGCGGAAGAAATTCTGGACGAAAAAAGCGACCTGCATAATCCGGAAAATCCCGTTTATGAAGTCAAAGACGGCAGTATCGAATTTGACAATGTAAACTTTGCTTATGGCAAAAATGCTGACAAACTTTGTCTGGATCATGTAAATCTGAAAATTCCTTCTGGCGCGACGGTGGGTATCATTGGCGGCACAGGCAGTTCCAAGAGCACACTGGTACAGCTCATTCCTCGTCTGTACGACGCCACAGAGGGTGTTGTAAAAGTGGGCGGCAGAGATGTCAAAGAATACGACATCGAATCCCTCAGAGAAGAAGTTGCCATGGTATTACAGAAAAACGTGCTGTTCTCCGGTACCATCAAAGACAACCTGCGTTGGGGGAAAGAAGATGCCACCGACGAGGAAATGCGTCATGTCTGCAAACTGGCACAGGCCGATGAATTCATCCAGACATTCCCTGACGGCTATGATACTTATATCGAACAGGGCGGTACCAACGTTTCCGGCGGTCAGAAACAGCGTCTTTGCATTGCCAGAGCACTGCTGAAAAAACCGAAAATCCTCATTCTGGATGACTCCACCAGTGCCGTTGATACCAAAACAGATGCCCTCATCCGTACAGCATTTAGGGAAGAAATCCCTAACACCACAAAAATCATCATTGCCCAGCGTATTTCTTCCGTAGAGGACGCAGACCTGATTTTGGTACTGGATGACGGCAAAATCAATGGTATGGGCACCCATGAGGAACTCCTTGCCAATAACGAAATCTATCGTGAAGTATATGAATCTCAGCAGAAAGGGGGACTGGAAGAATGAGTGGACATATGAGAGGCCCCGGCCGTGGTGTACCCATGGGACGGGCAAAAATGGACAAAGTCACCATGAACCGTTTGCTCAGCTATCTGAAAGAATATAAACTGCGGTTTACACTGGTATTGATCTGTATTCTGATCAGTGCTATAGCAGGTGTGGCAGGCTCCCTGTTCTTACAGGTAGTTATCGACGATTATATCACACCACTGCTTCAGACAGCTGCTCCCGATTTTGCAGGACTGTTCCAGGCAGTGCTGACCATGGCTGCAATTTATGTGATTGGTATTCTGGCAACCCTCTTTTACAACCGCACCATGGTTTCTATTTCCCAAGGTATCCTGAAGAAAATCCGTGACCAGATGTTTTCCCACATGCAGCGGCTGCCTATCCGGTATTTTGATACCCATACCCATGGGGACGTTATGAGCCGTTACACAAACGATACAGATACTCTGCGGCAGATGCTTTCCATGAGTGTACCCCAGATGTTTTCTTCTATCGTGACCATTGTGGCGGTTATCTGCGCTATGCTTTATACAAGCGTGTATCTGACCATTCTGGTAGCCATCGTGGTATTCTTCATTATGAAGGTGTTCAAATTCATTGCCAGCCACAGTGGGAAATACTTCATCAAACAGCAGGAAACACTGGGCGATGTGAATGGTTATATCGAAGAAATGATCAACGGGCAGAAAGTTGTCAAAGTTTTCTGTCATGAAGAAAAAGCAAAAGAAGTGTTCCGTGCAAAGAATGCGGCTCTGTGTGAAAATGCCACCAAAGCCAACCAGTATGCCAATATCCTCATGCCCATCATGATGAACTTGGGGAACTTGCAGTATGTGCTCATTGCCATTGTGGGCGGTGCACTGGCAGTAAACGGCATCGGCGGTCTGACACTGGGGGCTATCGCTTCTTTCCTGCAGCTGTCTAAGAGCTTTTCTGCTCCCATCAGCCAGGTTTCTCAGCAGGTCAACTCTGTTGTTATGGCGCTGGCAGGTGCGAAACGTATTTTCGAACTGCTGGATGAGGAAGAAGAAGCTGATGACGGTTATGTGACACTGGTCAACGCAAAATATGATGATAACGGCGAATTGGTGGAATGCGATGAACATACAGGTCTGTGGGCATGGAAACATCCTCATGAAGACGGTACCATCACTTATACCCAGCTCACAGGGGATGTACGATTCTTTGATGTGGACTTTGGCTACACAGAAGAAAAAATTGTCCTCCACAACATCAGTCTGTATGCAAAACCCGGGCAGAAAGTGGCTTTCGTTGGTGCTACTGGTGCCGGCAAGACCACCATTACGAACCTGATCAACCGTTTTTATGATATTGCCGATGGTAAGATTCGTTACGACGGCATCAACATCAATAAGATCAAAAAAGAAGACCTGCGTCATTCATTAGGTATCGTATTGCAGGATGTTAATCTGTTTACAGGCACTGTTATGGATAATATCCGTTACGGCAAACTGGATGCTACCGATGAGGAATGTATCGAAGCGGCAAAACTTGCCAATGCGGACAGCTTCATTCGTATGCTGCCCAATGGATACAACACAGTTCTTTCAGGTGATGGCTCCGGTCTGTCTCAGGGACAGCGGCAGCTCATTTCCATTGCCCGTGCGGCGGTGGCAGACCCTCCTGTTATGATTCTGGACGAAGCCACATCCTCCATTGATACCCGTACAGAAGCCATTGTACAGAGAGGTATGGATGCCCTCATGAAAGGCAGAACGGTATTTGTTATTGCTCATCGTCTTTCTACAGTTCAGAACTCCAATGTTATTATGGTTTTGGAACAGGGACGCATCATCGAACGCGGTACCCACGAAGACCTGATTGCCCAGAAAGGCAAATATTATCAGCTCTATACAGGTGCATTTGAACTGGAATAAGTTTTCATTAGAACATAAAAATAGCTGGAATCCTTGCAATACGAAGGCTTCCAGCTGTTTTTTTGTGTCAGAAAAGTTTTCTTAGAAGGGCGGCGCTTGCTGTTTTTTTCAGAAATTGAGGAAAGGAAAAAGCAATCATTTCCGAAGGGGAAACTGCTTTTAAAAATCCACTTCATTTTGGTATGGAAATGCAGACAAAGTCTGTTTTTTTGCGGAGAATATGGTATCATAAAAGAAAAAGATTTTCCGTAAAAAAGCATTGCGGCGGCTATCTTTGGGTGATATACTAAGCAATGGTGCTTTTTTGCATAAAAAACGGAAAAATGAGAAAAAACGGCAAAAACAGGGTGGTTTGTCGGAAAAGATAGAAGAAGGAATGCGGAAGGAGGAACAACATGTTTACCATTCGGGAGTATGTGAAAGTTTCCAGTCTGGAAGAAGCATACGAATTGAATCAGAAAAAGGCAAACGTGGTATTTGGCGGCGGTGTATGGCTGCGTCTGGGCAAAAAGAACATCCAGACAGCCATCGATCTGTCCGGTTTGGGTCTGAATGAAATCACAGAGGACGAAAAAGAATTTTCCATTGGCTGCATGGTTTCCCTGCGTCAGTTGGAAACCCATAAAGGCATTGACGCTTACGCAAAAGGTGCGGTGAAAGAAAGCCTGCGCCATATTGTAGGGGTGCAGATGCGTAACTGCGCAACAGTTGGCGGCAGCATTTATGGCAGATTCGGTTTTTCCGATATTCTCTGCTGTCTGCTGGGTCTGGACTGCGACGTGGAACTGTATAAACAGGGCAGAATGTCTTTGGCAGATTTCGCGAAAATGAAAAAAGATAACGACATTCTGGTGCGTGTCATCATCAAAAAGACACCTCTGGAAACCGTCTATCTGTCCCAGAGAAACACAGAAACAGACTTTCCTGTGGTATCCTGCGCAGTGACAAAAGACGCAGAAGGTTATTATGCTGTTATCGGCGCAAGACCTTGTCAGCCCGTTGTAGTCCGTGACAGCGAAGGCATTTTGAACAAAGCAGAAGTGACAACGGAAGATCTGGCAGCTTTTGCGTCCAAAGTGCAGAACGGCATGGACTTTGCCGACAATACCAGATGCAGCGGCGCATACCGCAGACATGTGGCAGGCGTTCTGGTAAAAAGAGGACTGAAACAGCTTATGGGAGGGGACAAATGATGCAGATTACTTTAAAACTCAATGGAAAAAATGTGACTGCTGAAGTGGCACCGGATATGGCTCTGCTGGATTTTGTCAGAGACCACGGCTGTTACAGCGTCAAAAGAGGCTGCGAAACATCCAACTGCGGTCTGTGTACCGTTCTCATGGATGGCAAGCCTGTTTTGTCCTGCTCCACACTGGCAGTTCGTGCCGATGGTCATGAAGTGGTGACCATGGAAGGCTGTCAGGCAGAAGCGGAAGAATTCGGCGCATTTCTGGCAGATCAGGGGGCAGAACAGTGCGGTTATTGCAGCCCCGGCTTTATTATGAATGTACTGGCAATGAGCAAGGAAATGGATGATCCCACAGATGATGAAATCCGGGAATACCTTTCCGGCAACCTTTGCCGTTGTTCCGGCTATGAAGGCCAGCTCCGTGCCATTCATGCCTATCTGGATTACAAGAAAGGGGCGAAATGAGAATGAAATATGTAAATCAGCCCATTCGGAAAAAAGACGCTATGGCATTGGTAACAGGGAAACCTGTTTACACTGATGACATTGCCCCTAAGGATTGTCTGGTGGTAAAGGTGCTGCGCAGCCCCCATGCCCATGCGGAAATTCTGGAAATCAAAAAAGATATTGCGGAAAAACTGCCCGGTGTCGTTTGTGTCCTGACTTATGAAGATGTGCCTCAGAAGCGTTTTACCATGGCAGGGCAGACATATCCGGAACCCAGCCCCTACGATAGATTGATTTTGGACAAGCGTGTCCGTTTCGTTGGGGACGCTGTTGCCATTGTGGCAGGGGAAACAGAAAAAGCCGTAGATCAGGCAATGAAAGTCATTAAAGTAAAATATGATGTACTGGAACCTGTGCTGGATTTCCACGAAGCAAAGGACAATCCTATTCTGGTGCATCCCGAAGATAACTGGCAGGCACTTTGCCCGGTAGGTGCGGACAACAAGCGCAATCTCTGCGCAAGCGGTCTGGAAGAACATGGCGATGTGGACAAAGTCATTGCGGAAAGCGACGTGGTTGTGGAAAACACTTATCACACAAAAGCTGTACAGCAGACCATGATGGAAACCTTCCGTACTTATACCCAGATGGATACTTACGGCAGACTGAACATCATCAGCTCCACACAGGTGCCTTTCCATGTACGCCGTATCCTGTCTAATGCGCTGGATATTCCTAAATCCAAGATTCGTGTTATCAAACCCAGAATCGGCGGCGGTTTCGGTGCAAAACAGACCGTTGTAGCGGAAGTATATCCCGCCATTGTGACACTGAAAACAGGCAGACCTGCGAAAATCATTTATACTAGAGAAGAAAGCCTCATCGCTTCTTCTCCCAGACATGAAATGGAAGTCAAAGTGCGCATTGGTGCCAACAAAGACGGTCATATCCGCGGCATCGAAGTGAAAACACTGTCCAATACAGGTGCATTCGGGGAACATGGCCCTACAACCGTTGGCCTGTCCGGTCATAAATCCATTCCTCTGTACAGCAAGGCAGAAGCATTCCGTTTCCAGTACGATGTTGTTTACACCAACAAAATGTCCGCAGGTGCATACCGTGGTTACGGCGCAACACAGGGTATTTTCGCTGTGGAATCTGCCATCAATGAGCTGGCAGCGAAGCTGAACATGGACCCTGTGGCACTGCGTGAAATGAACCTGACCAGAGAAGGCGACGTGATGCACGCATACTACGGCGAAACAGCAAACAGCTGTACACTGGATCGTTGTCTGGAAAAAACAGCGGAAATGATTGGCTGGAAAGAAAAATATCCCAGACGTGTCATGCCTGACGGCAAAATCCGTGCCGTTGGTATTGCTATGGCCATGCAGGGTTCCGGTATTTCCAGCGTGGATACTGGTTCCGTTTCCATCAAAATCAATGACGACGGTTTCTATGCCCTAACCATTGGTGCATCCGATATGGGTACTGGCTGTGATACCATTCTGGCACAGATGGCAGCGGATTGTCTGGATTGCTCCGTGGATGACATCATCGTGTATGGCGTTGATACAGACGTTTCTCCTTACGACAGCGGCTCCTACGCATCCAGTACCACTTATGTGACAGGTATGGCAACCGTAAAAGCCTGCCAGACACTGGTGGACAAAATGAAAGCATACGGTGCGGAAAAACTGGGCTGCTCCGTAGATGAAGTGGAATTTGACGGGGAAAAAGTATACAGCTTGAAAGATGGCAGCAGCATCAGCCGGAAAGACATCGGCAATGCCATCATGTGCGCAGGGGAAAATGCCCTCTTTGCCACAGAAGCCCATTCTTCACCTGTTTCTCCTCCGCCTTTCATGGCTGGGGCTGTGGAAGTGGAAGTTGACCCGGAAACAGGCAGCGTGAAACTCATCGATTACGCGGCAGTGGTAGACTGCGGTACCGTTGTGAACCCCAACCTGGCAAGAGTACAGGTAGAAGGCGGTCTGGTACAGGGCATCGGCATGGCCCTTCATGAAAATATCACATATAATGAAAAAGGCGAACTGGCTGAAAATTCTTTGATGCAGTACAAAATCCCGACTCGTATGGATATGGGCAAACTTCGTGTGGAATTTGACAGCAGTTATGAACCCACTGGGCCTTTTGGTGCGAAATCCATCGGGGAAATCGTGATCAACACACCGGCACCTGCCATTGCACATGCTATTTATAATGCAACAGGCCTGCGCTTTACAGAACTGCCCATCACACCGGAAAAAATTGCTATGGGCATGATTGATAAATGAAAATCCATTGGATATTACTGGCGGCGGGATTGAGCAGACGATTCGGGGAAAATAAACTGCTCTATCCCGTTAAAGGGAAAAAACTCTACCGCTATAGTCTGGAACGCATGGCGGCGTTGGCAGAGAAGCGGCAGGAGCGTCTGGTGGTGGTCACTTCCCATGAAGCCATCCAAAAGGAATTGGCAGGGACGAAGGCGGAAGTGATTTGGAATCCGAAAGCAGAAACAGGCATTGCTTCCTCTATCCATTGTGCCATCAGGCATTTGGGCATAGCAGAGGATGCAGCCTATTTGTTTTCTGTGGCAGATCAGCCATTTTTAAGGCAGGAAGATCTGGGGGTGTTTATAGAAGGCTTTCTTCTTTCCGGCAAAGCCATGGGCTGTATGGCACACCAGGGTGTGTGGGGAAATCCTGCTGTTTTTTCCGGTAAGTATGTACAAAGACTCCTTTCCTTGGAAGGGGATCAGGGCGGCAAAAAAATACTTCTGGAATCACCGGAGCAGGTGTTTGTCTTTGACTGTGAACAGGAAAAAGCTTTTCGTGATATAGATGAGAAAAAAGATTTGAGAGAGTTCTGAAATTTCGGAACTCTCTTTTTTGTTCGCCATAAAATACATATATATAATAGGAAGAAACAGGCATAAAAAATACTATTATTTTATATAAAACTTGTTTTATTAAGATAAAAGACGTGATTTATATAGAAGAATAGCATGTAAATTTCAATTTTATCCTATATCGTGCATGATGTATAGTAAAAAGAACAATGCATTTCTGCTCAGAAACTTGATTTTCCTATCATAAAATGATATCTTTACTTTCACATGACAAAGCATAAAAGCGTTGATGCGAACACGCGTCGAAGCGAGAAAGGGTGAAGAAGAGTGAAAGAAGAATTGGAGAAGAAATACGGGCTGCTGACTGCCATTGCCATGGTTGTGGGCATCGTTATCGGCAGCGGCGTATTCTTCAAAGCGGAAAAGGTATTGTTGGCTACAGGGGGAGACTTGCCTCTGGGAATATTGTCTTGGTTCCTGGGTGGGTTGGTGATGATTATCTGCGCCTATAACTTCGCCGTTATGGCAACTCGTTACGAAAAAGTCAGCGGTGTTGTGGACTATGCGGAAGTAATGGTGGGCAGAAAATACGGCTATTATTTCGCTTGGTTTATGGCAGTCATTTATTTTCCTGCCATGACTTCTGTGGTAGCATGGGTAACGGCGCGGTATACAGCAGTCCTGCTGGGATGGGATATTGCAGGCCCTCAGGCAATGACACTTGCTGGTCTGTATCTCATCGCAAGTTTTACCATCAATGCCATTTCTCCCATGCTGGCTGGGAAGTTTCAGGTGACCACCACTGTGGCAAAATTGATTCCATTGGGATTGATGGCTGTGGTAGGTACCATTTACGGATTGAGAAACGGTGTTATGATACAGAATTTTACCAGCGGCGCCATTGTGGAAGTCAGCGGAAATCCTCTGTTTACAGCAGTGGTAGGCACCTGCTTTGCTTATGAAGGGTGGATTTGTGCTACTAGCATCAACGCGGAGCTGAAGGATTCCAAAAAGAACCTGCCTCGGGCACTGATGTTCGGTTCTGTATTTGTTGTGTTTGTGTATGCTCTGTACTATGTCGGTTTGGCGGGGGCTGTGGAAAATGAAGTCATCATGGCTGGCGGCGAAACCGGCACAAAAATCGCTTTCTCCACAGTATTTACCAATGTTGGGGGAACATTGCTGTTTGTATTTGTTGTCATTTCATGCATTGGTACATTGAATGGGCTGATGATGGCATGCACCCGCAGTTTTTATGCCATGGCAAACAGGGGAGAAGGCCCTGCATCCCATATTTTCAGCGGCGTGGACAAGGTGACAAATATGCCTACCAACTCCGCTATCATGGGAGTGTTCATGGCTGCTTTGTGGCTGACTTATTTCTATGGGGCAAATCTGGTGGAAACATCCTGGTTTGGCAATTTCAGTTTTGATAGTTCTGAACTTCCCATCATTACCATTTACCTGATGTATATCCCCATTTTCTTCATGCACATGCGAAAGGAAAAGGAATTGCCGGTATTCCAGCGGATCATCATGCCTGTTTTGGGCATTGGCGCCAGTCTGTTTATGGTACTGGCAGCTATTGTTTCTCTGGGGGAAAAGATCATTTACTACGGTGTCATTTTCCTTGTGGCTATGGCACTGGGATGTATGCTGAAGGGTAAGAAAAAAGAAGAGATTTTATAGGATATAGAAGAAAGCTGCTGTATTTCGGGCATCTTCAAAAGCAAACAAAGAGAGCTGAAATCCTTGTCATATGGAGGGTTTCAGCTTTCTTATTTTTACTAAGATTTTGTTTGATACGCTTTCTTCTCAAGCCAAACGTTTTGTGCTATTTGTTTTGCAAAAAATACAGGATTTATATTGACATATGTCATAAACGGAGTATACTGAAGGAGTAAGTAACATATGTCGAAAACAGGAGGTGTCATATGCCCAGACCGAGAAAGTGCAGAAGGGTTTGCGCCATGCCAAAAAGCAGCCGTTTTGGCCCTTTGAACGGAAACTGCTGCGGTGAGGTGGTCATGACCGTAGATGAGTACGAAACCCTGCGGCTCATTGATCTGGCTGGATATACCCAAGAAGAATGCGCAGAACAGATGGGCGTTGCCCGAACAACGGTGCAGGGGGTATATAACGACGCCAGACGAAAAGTGGCTCAGTCCCTGGTAGACGGCAAGGTGCTTGTGATCAAAGGCGGTGACTACGACCTTTGTGAAGGCACCGCAAGACCCTGCGGCAGAAAATGTCATCCCATCTGCTGCAAAAAAGACGAAAAACACGAAGGAGATGTAACCTTATGAGCGAAAATTGTTCCCATAACTGCGGCAGCTGCTCCTCTAACTGCGGCAACCGCAAACCGGCGGATTTTCTGGTAGCACCCAATCCCCACAGCAGCATCAAAAAAGTCATTGGCGTTGTCAGCGGCAAAGGCGGCGTTGGCAAATCCATGGTTACCAGCACTTTGGCAGTACTGACCCAGAGAAAAGGCAAACAGACAGCCATTCTGGATGCAGATATCACAGGTCCTTCCATTCCTAAGGCTTTTGGCATGAAGGAAAAGGCTTATGGTACAGAACTGGGTATGATGCCCTGTAAAACAAAAACAGGCATTGACGTGATGTCCGTAAACCTGCTGCTGGATAACGAAACAGATCCCGTTGTATGGAGAGGGCCTGTCATTGCAGAAACAGTAAAACAGTTCTGGCGCGACGTTGTATGGGAAAATGAAGAATATATGTTCATTGATATGCCCCCGGGAACAGGTGATGTTCCTCTGACTGTATTCCAGTCCATCGCCATTGACGGCATCATCATCGTAACTTCCCCTCAGGAACTGGTTGGCATGATCGTTGACAAAGCAGTAAAAATGGCAGAAATGATGAACGTGCCTATTTTGGGTATCGTAGAAAATATGTCTTATTTTGTCTGTCCTGACTGCGGCAAAAAACATCAGATCTTCGGTGAAAGCCATATCGAAGAAATTGCGGCAAAACACAACATTCCCGTTGTATGTAAACTGCCTATCAATCCTGAAATCGCTGCAAGATGTGACAATGGGGAAGCAGAAAGCTATGAAGGCGAATGGCTGAATCCCATGATTGACTTTTTGGAAAAAATTTGAGGAGGAAATATCATGAAAACAAAAGTAGCAGTTACTTATGAAAATGGTCAGGTATTCCAGCATTTTGGTCATACAGAACAGTTCCAGATCTTCACTGTAGAAGACGGAAAAATCCTGTCTGAAGAAATCGTATCCACAAACGGCAGCGGCCATAGCCTGCTGGCAGATTTCTTAGTGGTGCAGGGAGCAACAGTTCTGCTCTGCGGCGGTATCGGCGGCGGCGCAAAAATGGCACTGGCACAGAAAAACATTGCGGTATTCGGCGGCGTAACAGGTGAAACCAGAAAAGTGGTTGAAGATTATCTGGCAGGCACACTGGTGTTCAATGCAAACGCAGAATGTGCAGACCATCATCATCATGACCATGAAAACTGTGGCGAACATGACCACCATTGCGGCGGCCACTGCGGTCACTAATCATTATACTTTTTGAAATCTATAAGAAGTCGAAACTCCTTATTTCAGATATGGAGTTTCGGCTTTTTCTTTGTTTGATTTTTGAAAATAATAGTTTTCTTACCTATTTATAAATGTTTTCATAAGAAAAATAAATTTTTTGTAAAAAGACATGGAATTTCATTTTTTTGTGGTATCATAATACCATTACAAAAGGAGTAGGATAGGAGGCGGAATAAATGAAGCGTACATTATATACAGGCGGAACCATCTACACAATGGAGCCGGGTTTGTCCGTGGCAGAAGCAGTGCTGGTAGAGAATGGACGGATTCAGGCAGTGGGAAAAAGAGCAGAGCTGGAAAAACATGTGGAAAAAGTTGTGGACTTGGAAGGCAAAACCTTGCTGCCGGCTTTTATTGATAGTCACAGCCATTTGATGGGGGTAGCAAACGGTATGCTTCAGGTGGATTTGGCAGAGGCATCCTCTTTTGCAGAAGTGAAAGAGCGGATTGAAAATTTCATCCAGGAAAATCAGGTGCCGGCAGGAAAATGGGTATTGGCAAAGGGCATCAATCACGGAAATCTGAAAGAGAAGCATTTGCCGGAAAAAGCGTTTTTGGATGAGATCACAGCAGAACATCCACTGCTCATTCAGCATGCCACTGGCCATTCCGGCGTGGTCAATTCCATGGGCTTGACGGCATTAGGTATTACAGTCGAAACCCCAGACCCCGAAGGCGGTCGCATTGACTTTGGGACAGGTCTGCTGGAAGAAAATGCCCTTATTCAGAATATGGACAAGTTTCCTCTGCCGACAGGAGCGGAGCTGGTATCTGCCTTTGAGAAAGCCCAGCATTTATACGCTTCAAAGGGTATCACCACTGTTCAGGAAGGGATGTTTGTGGAGCAGATCAAAGGCATTTACGCCATGCTTTGTGAACAGAATCGTCTGTGGCTGGATGTGGTGGCATATATGGACTTGAAAAACAGTCCGGAACTCATTGACGCTTTTCCTGCCTGCAAAGGGAAGTATGACCGACATTTGAAAGTGGGAGGTTATAAAGTCCTGCTGGACGGTTCGCCCCAGAACAAAACTGCATGGGTGACAAAGCCTTACACTGACGGCACCAAGGGTTATCCCATGTATTCCGACGAGGAATTGGAACCGCTGGTGGAACGGGCAGTGCGAGAACAACAGCAGCTTTTGATGCATGCCAACGGGGATGCGGCTGCTGACCAGTATCTGCGGATATATGAGAAAGTTGTGAAGAAATGGGGCCCCGGTATTCGTCCTGTTTTGATTCATGGACAGATCATGCGCCATGACCAAGTGGAAGAATTGGCAAGATTGGGCATCACACCTTCCTTTTTCCTTGCCCATGTGTACCATTGGGGAGATGTGCATCTGGAAAATCTGGGCATGGAACGGGCAAGACGCATTAGTCCTGTGAGAGATGCGAAGGAAAAGCAGATTTCTTTTACACTTCATCAGGATTCTCCTGTGATTCCGCCGGATATGATGGAAACGGTATGGTGCGCTGTGAACCGGAAAACGAAAAACGGCGTTGTGCTGGGAGGAGAACAGAAGCTGTCTGTTTATGAAGCTTTGCAGGCCATTACCGTCAATGCTGCAAAGCAGTATGGCGAAGAACAGGAAAAAGGTACCATTGCGCCCGGCAAACGGGCAGATTTTGTGGTGTTGGACAAAGATCCCATGGCTGTGGAGCCAGATGACATACGAAATATTCAGGTCATGATGACGGTGAAAGACGGTCAGACCATTTATCAGGCATAAGGAGGAGAAAGATTGGGAAGAAAAAAGAAAATTGCTGCATTATGCGGCGGTATTGCGGCGGCAGCAGTTATCGGCTACGCTGCCTATGTACTGCTGACATATCACCGGATTCCTGATGCAAAAGAAACAGGAATTGAGAAGAAAGCAGAAAATCAAGTGCTGAAGGAAGAACAATCTTATACCGTTTCCAGTTATAACATTGGGTTTGGTGCATACACACCGGAATTTACGTTTTTTATGGACGGCGGTAAGCAGTCAGTGGCAGAAAGTCCTGAAAGCGTTGTGAATTGTGTCAAAGGTGCAGGGGCGGAAATTGCGAAATTTTCTCCGGATTTTGCTTTGTTTCAGGAGGTGGATTTGGATGCCACCAGAAGCCATCATATCAATGAATATGGTATTTTGAAAGAATTTTTTCCGGCTCAGGATACCACATTTGCGGTCAATTACGATTCTGCTTATTTGATGGTGCCGCCTTGGGAGCCCCATGGAAAATCCCTGTCAGGTATGGCTGTTTTTTCGTCTTACCCCATGGAAAGCGCCATTAGAAGAAGTCTGCCCATTCAGGAGGGTTTCAAAAAACTGCTGGATTTGGATCGCTGTTATCAGGTGGTGAAAATTCCTGTGGAAAATGGAAAATATCTTTGTCTGTATCATGTACATCTTTCTGCCTACGGACATGATGATTCCGTAAGGGCAGGGCAGATCGGCATGCTGGCGGCGGATATGCAGGCAGAACGGGAAAAGGGCAATTACGTTGTCTGCGGTGGTGACTTTAATCATGAAATGCGTGTCCTTTCTCAGGAGGGGGAAGCCTATAGCTGGGCACATATTTTCCCCAGAGAAATGCTGCCGGAAGGCTTTGCTGTTGCTATGGATACCTTGCCGGAGGAACAGAGGGCGGATATGCCCCAGAGCACCCGTTATACAGATATTCCCTACGATCCGGAAACCTCTTTTCAGGCAACGGTGGATGGATTTTTGATTTCTGATAATGTGGTCTGTGAGGATTTGGAAGTCATAGATACCCAGTATGCGTTTTCTGATCATAATCCATTGACTATGACCTTTCGCTTGAAAGCATAAAAAATAAATGGAAATTTTCAAAAAAGTGTGGAATTTTTTCCACACTTTTTTCGTATGGTTAGAAAGAGAATATTATTTTTTAGAGAAAATAAATGAAATTTATTACATTTAATATAATATAATTCATTATAAAATTTGTAAAATTGAATATTGTATACTTCTGTGGAAACTATATTGATTATCATCCGTGTGTGGCGGAAAATTGTGCTTGATTCATGGAATAGCTGGATTTTAAAGGATTACAGGCTGAAAAATTACATAGAAAACTGTAAAAAACTGCAATATTTTTTACATATTTTTACATTTTAGGTATAAAGATACTGTTAAAATGTGGAAGCTGCTATTGCAGTATTTACAATTTCTGGATAAAATGGCAATGAGTTCTAATCAATTTATATGAAGGAGCTTCCCAGCAGGAACCGCGGCTTGCAGGGGGGGCTCTGTGAACCAAAGGACTTATTTTTAAACTAGGGAGGGAATTAATATGATGGACGTTATTTCTAGTATCCAAGGGGTTGTATGGGGACCTGTCATGCTGGTACTGCTGTTTGGTACTCATGTATTTTTGACGATCCGTACAAGAGTTATTCAGAGATATGTTTTCAAAGGCATCAAACTTTCCGTAACACCTGATAAAGAAGCAGAAGGTGACGTATCCGGTTTCGGCGCGCTGGCAACAGCACTGGCTGCTACCATTGGTACCGGTAACATCGTCGGTGTTGCAACTGCAGTTGCATCTGGTGGTCCTGGCGCAGTTTTCTGGGTATGGCTGACTGGTCTGTTCGGTATCGCTTCCAAATACGGTGAAGCCGTTCTGGCTATCAAATACAGAGTAAAAGGGAAAGACGGCGCCATGAACGGTGGCCCCATGTACGCTCTGGAAAGAGGTATGAAACAGAAATGGCTGGGTATCCTGTTCGCACTGTTTGCAGGTATCGCATGTTTCGGTATCGGTAACGGTACACAGGGTAACTCCATCACAGGTATGGTTAAAAATACTTTTGGTGTTTCTCCTACCATCACAGGTATCGTTCTGACAGTAGCAACTGGCGCGGTTATCCTGGGCGGTGTAAAATCTATCGCAAAAGTATGTGAAAAACTGGTTCCTTTCATGGCTGGTTTCTACATCCTGGGCTGTGTCGTAATTCTGGTAATGAACCATGAATATCTGGGCGCAGCAGTAAAACTGATCGTAACAAGCGCATTCACAGGCAACGCTATGGGCGGTGGTTTCGTTGGTGCAACTGTTATGATGGCAATTCGTTTTGGTATCGCACGCGGTCTGTTCACAAATGAATCTGGTCTGGGTTCCGCTCCAATCGCCGACGCGGCAGCTATGACAAGAAACCCCGTTCGTCAGGGTCTGATCGCTATGACTGGTGTATTCTGGGATACAATCATCGTTTGTGCTATGACTGGTATGGTTCTGGTATCCTCTATCCTGAAAAATCCCGAAGGTATGAGCGGTCTGACTGGCGGCGACCTGTCTTCCGCAGCATTCGCAACAATCCCCGTAGTTGGTCCTATCGTACTGACAGTTGGTCTGATCTGCTTCGCATGGTCTACTATCCTTGGCTGGAGCTACTACGGTGAAAGATGTTGGGTATACCTGGCAGGCGAAAAAGCAATCATGCCTTTCCGTATCCTGTGGACAATCGTTGTATTCGTTGGTTCCGTAGTAAGTTTGGATCTGGTTTGGGGTATCGCCGATATTCTGAATGCATGTATGGCATTCCCTAACTTGGTTGCTCTGCTTGGTCTGAGTGGTGTAATCGCAGCAGAAACCAAAAAATATCTGTTCAACGACAATCTGGATGGTTGGGCTGATGACGAAGTTCCCGTTGTTGATAAATAAAAAATTAATATGAATGGGTAGTAAATATCCATTGTATAAACTGAACAAAAGTGAAGCGGCTGTACGATAAAAATGCGTACAGCCGCTTTTTTTATCCATAAAATGGAAGAAAATTCCAATTTTTTGAAAAATTATACATTTGTGCAAAGTGAGAATTTCCAGTTTTTACCAATGTCTGCTTCTGGAAGTACAAATGTGCGCGATAATCGGCTAAATTGGGCTTTTTCTTGTTCGATTTTGATAATTTCAGCTGCAATTTGCAAGGCGTATTTTGTTAGAAGTATATTAAAAGCTTTTCACAAAGAAAAATAAAACGTTCAGAATATATTCATAAAAAAGATATAAAAAAACGTTGATAAGTTGATAGAATTTGTATATTTTTGTGTTGAAACAAGGGGTTTGTGAAATTTCTTTCGTAAAAAACTTCTTGTAATTTCTGAAAAATAAGATAAAATAATATACAGGTGAGGGAATCGACGAAGTGTACATAATCAGAATAGACAAAAACTGCTGATGTTTTCGTGGGACATTGTAAGGTTTGCTATTTTGAAAATGTAAAGTCGGTTTCTGCCAACGAAATTATTTTATATTTCATAAAATGGGAGGGAATTTATATGATGGATGTTATTTCTAGTATCCAAGGGGTAGTATGGGGTCCGATTATGCTCGTATTGCTGTTTGGTACACACGTATTCCTGACACTGCGTACAAGAGTGATTCAGAGATATGTATTCAAAGGCATCAAGCTTTCCGTAACACCCGACAAAGAAGCAGAAGGTGACGTATCCGGTTTCGGCGCGCTGGCAACTGCACTGGCAGCGACCATCGGTACCGGTAACATCGTCGGCGTTGCTACAGCCATTGCATCCGGTGGTCCTGGTGCGGTATTCTGGGTATGGCTGACAGGCTGCTTCGGTATTGCTTCCAAATATGGTGAAGCTGTTTTGGCTATCAAGTACAGAGTGAAAGGTAAAGACGGCGGCATGATCGGTGGTCCTATGTACGCTCTGGAAAGAGGTCTGAAACAGAAATGGCTTGGCGTTCTATTCGCGCTGTTTGCTGGCTTTGCCTGCTTCGGTATTGGTAACGGTACACAGGGTAACTCCATTACAGGTATGGTTAAAAATACATTCGGTATTTCTCCTGTTATCTCTGGTGCTGTCATCACAGTTCTGACAGGTCTGGTTATTCTGGGCGGCGTTAAGTCCATCGCAAAAGTATGTGAAAAACTGGTTCCTTTCATGGCTGGTTTCTACATCATTGGTTGTATCATCATTCTGGTTCTGAATGGTTCTTATGTATTGCCTGCATTGAAACTGATCGTTTCCAGCGCATTCACAGGCAACGCTATGGGCGGCGGTTTCATTGGTTCCACAGTTATGATGGCAATTCGTTTTGGTATTGCGCGTGGTCTGTTCACTAACGAATCCGGTCTGGGCTCCGCTCCAATCGTTGACGCGGCAGCCGTTACCAGAAACCCCGTTCGTCAGGGCCTCATCGCCATGACTGGTGTATTCTGGGATACAGTTATCGTATGTGCGCTGACAGGTCTGGTTCTGGTATCCTCTATCATGAAAGACCCTGCTGGTATGGCTGGTCTGACAGGTGGCGATCTGTCCTCCGCAGCATTTGGCAACATCCCCGTTATTGGGCCTATCGTATTGACAATCGGTCTGATCACTTTCGCATGGTCCACCATCCTTGGCTGGAGCTACTATGGTGAAAGATGTTGGGTATACCTGTGTGGTCAGAAAGCAGTTATGCCTTTCCGTATCGCATGGACAATCGTTGTATTCATCGGCTCCGTTGTCAGCCTGGATCTGATCTGGGGTATCGCGGACATCCTGAATGCATTGATGGCATTCCCTAACTTGGTTGCTCTGCTTGGTCTGAGCGGCGTAATCGCAGCAGAAACCAAGAAATATCTGTTCAACAACAATATGGAAGCATGGTCTGATGACGAAATTCCCGTTGTTGATAAATAATCAAAATTTATACAAATCTTACCACGAAATGAAAGGCGGCTTTTATAAGCCGCCTTTTTATGTGTTTCGATACATCATGAAGTGTGAATTAATTTTTAGACAAAGAAAAAGAGCTGTTCATTTGAACAGCTCCTAACGTGAGTGACATGATTCGAACACGCGACCTTCTGATCCGTAGTCAGACGCTCTATCCAGCTGAGCTACACTCACAAACGTGATTCACGCAAGAAATATAATACAAGAAACAACAGGTTTTGTCAATAGATTTTTTGAGATTTTTTATGTATTTTTGAGAGGACAATTTTTAGTCCTCTCAAAAATACCAATTTGCATCTTTTAAGAGCGATGTCTGGGCAGAAAAGGCAGTTTTTCTGCAATATGCGAAGAATAAGAACGACTGCGGCTAGCCAGCTTTTTCGGTATCTTAGAAATACGGCTTGCAACGCGTGTTCCTTTAATAACGGGCAAAGAGGGCAGAGGGATGTTTTCTGCGTTCTGGAATGCCCGAACAACTTTTTGATATAATCCTTCCACATGATTGCCAAAGGCTTCCACAGAAAGGCTTTCCATGGTGTTTTGGGACGTTGTGGAAAGGTGTTCCCGTAAAGTCTCGTCTGTCAGCACCCGATAGAGCAGATCAGGCAGTTCTGCCGGATCATCAAAAAACATGCCTGTTTCTCCATGGGTCATGAAGTTGACGATACAGTCATCCCGTCTGGCAACGACAGGGATACCACCTGCCATGGCTTCTGCGAAGGTAAGCCCCTGGGTTTCCGACAAAGAAGCGCTGCAAAAAACATTGCCCAGCTGATAATATTTTCCAATTTCCGACCAAGGCTTCCCGCCTGTGAAAAGCAAATGGTCGCCAATGCCCAAGGATTCGGCGTATTTCTTCAGATTTTCGATTTCCATGCCTTCCCCAACAATGACCATCATAGTATCCGGCAATTTTTCCAGCAATTTCGGCAGGGCGCCAATGATGACATCAATGCTTTTTTCCTTAGCAATACGCCCAATGGAAATGAGCACAGGGGTATCTGCTTTCAGACCAAGGCTGTGACGCAGTTCCAGTATTTCCGCTGGGTCGTAATTGGACTTGCGGAAATGTGAAGTATCAATGCCCGTAGGGATGATGGAAATGGGCTTATTGACACCATAACTGAGAAGAAGCCGCTCTGTTTTTTGAGTAGGCGCAATGACTGCCATGGCAGTATTGCAGAAAATGCGGCTAAACTCTCTGGCGCCTTCAGCGGAAATGAGATGTCCTCCTGCAATGTAATGGACGTAATCTTCATACATGGTATGATACGTATGTACCATGGGGATGCCGAATGTGGTGGAAATGAGTTTTCCTAAAAATCCCAGAGAAAATTCTGTTTGTGTATGGATGATATCCAGTTTTAACTGGTGAATCTTACGCAAAATATGGGGCGGACAGACAAAACATGCCCGATAATTTTTTACGAAAATAAAGGGCATACTGGGTAAACGGAAAATATGGTCATCCGTTTCCTGCTGCTGCCGTGGGTCATAAGGCGTGAAGATATATACCTGATGTCCCTTTTTTTCCAGTTCCCGCCGCAGGGTCTGTACGGAAGTTGCGACGCCGTTGAGCTGCGGAAAATAGGTATCGGTAAAGATCCCGATATTCAATTTTGCCACCTCCTGTTTGTATCTTTCTTAAGCGATTTTAATATAAAAGACACCCTTTGACAAGTGACAAACCGTTATGAACGTATAAAGATTTTTTTAAGTTTGTCCAGAGTTACGGCAGAGAAGGAAAATATGATATACTGGAACCAGAAAAAAAAGGAGGAAATTATCATGGCCAAGACATTACATCCGAACCAAATACACGCCATATCCCACGGGACAGGCCCCATGCTGGTGCTGGCAGGCCCTGGCAGCGGCAAGACAACAGTCATCATCCAGCGGATTCGCCGTCTGACGGAGAAAATGGGCGTATCTCCTTACCGGATATTGGTCATTACTTTCACCAAAGCGGCGGCAGAGCAGATGAAAACAAGATATGCCGCTTTACAGGGGAAAAACGGTGTAATGTTTGGCACATTCCACAGCATCTTTTTCCGTATTCTTCGTCAAGCCTGTGGTTATACTCTGGAACAGGTATTGACAGAAGAAGAACGGCGGAATACCTTACAGAAATTGGTGACAGAAGCCCATATTTCTGTACAGGATCAGGAGGAATATATCCAGCAGTTTTTCAGCCAGTATTCCTTGATGAAAAATCAATTACTGGATGTGCGGGATTTTATGCCCGATGGATTGCCGAAAGAGGAATTTGTGGTTTTGTCAAAGAAATTTGACGGCTGGAAGCGGCGGAATGAAAAAATAGATTTCGATGATATGCTGACGGAGTGCTATGAGGTTTTGTCACAAAATGAAAAGGTCAGAAAGATGTGGCAGGAACGCTTTGACTATATATTGGTAGATGAATTTCAGGATGTGAACCGCGCCCAGTATGCCTGCCTGCAAATGCTGGCGGCACCGAAAAACAATCTGTTTGTGGTGGGGGATGATGACCAGAGCATTTATGGCTTCCGGGGTGCTAGTCCATCTTTTATGCTGGATTTCCCGAAAGATTTTCCGGGAACAGAAAAAGTTTTTCTGGATGTGAATTATCGTTGTTCCGGGCGTATCATCCGGTTGGCATCACAGGTCATCGGCACCAATATGAGCCGTTATGACAAAGAAATCAAAGGCAACAGAGAGTTAGGCGAGCGTATCAATGTTTTTGTGGCAAAGGATAGCGGGGATGAAGCAGAGCTGACGGCACAGAAAATTGCCCATTTATTAGAGGAAGGAATGCCCATAGAAGAAATTGCTGTCATTTATCGCACCAATATCCAAGGGGGTGCTTTTGCCAGAGCCTTGTTCCGCAGGGGGATTCCGTATCATTTGCGAGATGGGGGATTTCATTTGTATGACCATTGGATTGCCAGAGATTTGGCGGCATATCTGTTTTTGGCGGAGAATCGGGACAGCGATGCCTCTTTGCTGCGGATTGTGAATAAACCGAAACGATATATCAGCAAAGACTTGCTGGCAGAGGCAGAACAGATGCCTTATGGTCTCCTGCGGAGCCTTCATGTGTGCCCCTCTTTGCAGAAATGGCAGGCGGAGCATCTGGAAAACTTAGAGGAAGACTTACGTCAGATACAGAAAAGAAAGCCCTATGAGGCTTTGCGGTATGTGCGGAAAGTGGTGGGCTATGACGAATATCTTTCGGATTATGCGGCTTATCGAAAAGCAAGCTTATCTAATATGGTAGAAATCGCCGATGAAATTACGGAAACGGCAAAAGGAACGGAAAGCGGCACAGAATTTGTGAAGAAAATGGAGGAACTGAGCCGTCAAATGAAAGAACAGTCCAAGCAGAAAGGCAATACCCATGGTGTGACTTTGACTACCTTCCATGGGGCGAAAGGGTTGGAGTTTGGGGCAGTGTTCCTGCCTTCCTTGGCAGAAGGCATCATTCCTTATGAAAAGGGCAGACAGGGAAGTGCCTTAGAGGAGGAACGGCGGCTGTTTTATGTGGGGCTGACCCGTACCAAAGACAGATTGTTTCTTTCCTTTACGGAAAACCGCTATGAGAAGCCTTTGAAGCCCTCCAGATTTCTCATGGAAATGGGATTGGACGAACGTCTGTTTTTCAAAGAAAATAGAAGAAAATTTTAAGAAAGAGTTAAAACATTCTAAGAACCCCCTTGTTATAATGAAAGAAAAACAAATGTGTTTATTTTAGACGGGGAGGACAGCTATGAAATATCATCAAAAACAAAAACTCAAACAAAAGATTTTTGCTGTCATTGCGTTGGTCATTGCATTGGTCATGGTGCTGAGTCTGCTGACACCGGTTTTTGCGGCAGAGACTACAACACAGACCGTGACGGCGGTGGATACGGCAGAACCTGCGGCGGAACCGGAGCAGGGAAAAGATGTTGGCAGTGATCGCTTTGGGCTGGATTTGCAGGTGGGATTTGATAACGATTATATTGTCGAAAAAGTCACACCGCTGACAGCTACTTTGACGAACAAGGGGGAAGCTTTTCAAGGTGAATTTCAGGTGAAGGTTTATACCTACGAAAATACAGACAGCGGTTTCCAGAAATATGCCTTGTACAGCCAGAAGCTGGAATTGCCAGAAGGTGCCACCAAGCAGGTTTCCATGGAGCTGGCACTGAATACGGTACGGCGAAATATGGAAGTGTCCTTGGTAGATGAGGGCGGTAATGTGGTATTTCAGAAAAATGTGCCTGTGGATGCCCTTTCTCCTGAAACAGTGGCAGTGGGCGTGCTGAGTGAACAGCCTGCGCAGGTACAGTATCTGGCAGGGATGAATTTGTCTGAAGAGACTTCTGTTTTCTTTCTGGACAGGGATACTTTTCCGGAATCCGAAAATGTGATGGATAATTTCAAGGTGCTCATCATTGATGATTTTGATACAGCTACATTGGGAGATGCTCAGAAAAAATCATTGAAAAACTGGGTGGACAATGGCGGACTCCTTGTACTTGGTACAGGGGTACAGGCGCAGAAAGTCCTTTCTGGTCTGGATTTTGTGGATGTATCTTTGAATGGCACACAGAGTGTCAGCGGCATTTCTTCCCCTGATGGCACAGCTTTGTCTTTGGCTGCACCGTTGACTGCGGCAGGGATTTCTGCGGAAAAAGCATCCGTGAAATGGGAGGCAAATGGTATCTCCCTGTCTTCTCTCATATCTTATGGCGGCGGACATGTGCTGATACATCATTTTGCTTTGGGTCTTGCGCCTTTTGCAAATATGCCTCAGCAGACTGAGGTGCTGGAAGGGCTTTGCAGTGGTTTGTATGATGCAGGCGGAGATGGCGTAGGGACAGAAATTGCCAATCAGCTTCGTTATGCTGCAAATAGTTTCCCTTCTGTAGCAGGAAATTCTATGATTGCGATTTTTGTGGTTGTGGGCATTTATATTGTACTGGCAGGCCCCGTTATGTATATGGTGCTGAAGAAAAAAGACCGCAGGGAATTGGGCTGGATCACCATTCCTGTATTGTCCGTTGTATTTTTGGGCGTAGTGTTCCTGCTGGCAGGCAGAAGCACTTTTCAGAATGGGCAGATCAGCACAAGAGCCATTGTGGAAATGGAAGAAGGCAGCACCATTGGAGAAGCCCAGATCGCTATGGCTGTCAAAGTGCCCGGCAGCGGTGATGTGAACTTGCAAAGTGAACTGCCCATTCCTGTGCAGCCCCAGGTGGATAACGGCTGGTATGACGGCAATGGCAAAACAGAGGAATTGGATTATAAAGTCACCACAGGTGATGGTACCAATATCGTATTCTACGACAATATGGCATGGGAAACAAACTTTGTCAGCGCCTCCACCACATTGGAACTGGGCGGCAGCGTTACCAGCAATGTGACATTTGACGGAGAAAAAGTTGTGGGCACCGTGACAAACGGAACTTCTGTGAACTTCATGGATGCTTATCTGAAACTGGATTATGTATATATTCCTCTGGGTGAATTGCCGGCAGGGGAAACCATAGACATTTCTTATGACCTGAGCGAAGAAAATATCAATGACAGATATGGAGAACGGCTGTCTAATCTGATGGCAGGAGATGGTATAACAATCTGGGATCAGGTACAGAATGGTACCATTACAGAAGAAAAAGGATATACCCTGCTGCGAGAGCAGGACTTAATGGAAATCCTCAACAACTGGAATACCAGTGGGCAGAATCAATGGGAAAACAGCCAGATTACATATGAGTTTTTTGGTTTTAGTGATATGCCTATATTTGACAGCGTGAAATATCTCAATGGAAAACCTGCAAAGGAAAGTTATCTGAGTATGTTCCATACTGTGGGCAGCAAAGATTTGAGCCGTGAAAAATCTTTTGATCTGCCTTTTACCATTCTGCCGGAAGTAACAGATCAGGCAGTGAATTATGGTGTGTATTATGATAATTGGAACAATTTCTGTGAAGTGAACAATTACATGGATGCGCAGCAGGAAGTTGTTTTGCAGTATGCCGTTGGCGAAGGTGTGCGCATTGACGAGATTCAGTTTGCTTTTGATGAGAACTACAGTTCAGGTATGTATGCAGACCCTCAGGTATATAACGCGAAAACGGGACAATGGGAAGATTTTGTGGAAACACCTTACACCCCTGGTGAGGATTATATCAATGAGGAACGTGTGGTACAGTTCAAAATGTATCTGGAACCGGGCGTGTATATTCATGCACCCAGAATGCGTGTGAAAGGAGGCGGTCTGTATGCTTGAAATGAAAGAACTGGTGAAACGCTACGGCAGTTTTACGGCAGTGGATCATTTGACACTGACGGTGCCTGACGGCAGCATTTACGGCTTCGTAGGCCCAAACGGTGCCGGAAAGACCACTACCATGCGCATCATGGCAGGGCTTTTGCAGGCAACAGAAGGCAGCATCTGGATGGATGATGTGGATATGACAAAAAATCCCAGACTGCTGCGGATGAAAATTGGATATATGCCGGACTTTTTCGGCGTTTATGATAACTTGAAAGTAACGGAATACATGGATTTTTATGCAGGAACTTATGAGATTCCCTATAAAGACCGTAAAGATATTATTGATGGTTTGCTGGACATCGTAGACCTGTCCCATAAAAAAGAAGCTTATGTGGATTCTCTTTCCCGTGGCATGAAACAGCGCCTTTGTCTGGCACGGAGCCTGATTCATGACCCCAAACTCCTGATTTTGGACGAACCGGCATCAGGTCTTGATCCTCGGGCTCGTGTGGAAATGAAGGAAATCCTCAAACAATTGCAGTCCATGGGGAAAACCGTTGTCATTAGCTCACACATCCTGCCGGAGTTGGCAGAAATGTGTACAGAAGTGGGCATCATCAACCAGGGGAAACTGGCGGCCCAGGGAACTGTGCAGGATATTATGCGGCATCTGACCCAGAAACGCATTATTTATGTACGTCCTTTGGCAGAAGTTTCCAAGACGGTGGAAATCCTGCGGGAAATGCCTGCCGTAAAGGAAATCACGGAAAATACCACGGATTTGGAATTTGTATTCGACGGCAGCGAGGAAATGCTGGCAGAAATTTTGAAACATCTGGTGGAAAAGGGTATTGGAATTGTGTCCTTCCGTGAGAAAGAAGGCAATCTGGAAGAAATCTTCATGCAGGTGACAGGAGGTGCAGGCGTATGATGAATCCGGTTTTGCGCAAAGAAGCCATTACCACCATGCGAAGCTGGAAAACTTATGGGGCATTGGTGTTGTTTCTGGTGATCTCGGCAGTAGGCGCCATGCTGTATATCAATTTGTCCATGTTCCAGAATCGTGATTTGAGCTTTGACCCTTCGTCTATGGTATGGCTTTATGTGGTATTGGCCGTGGTGCAGATGGGACTGGTGCTTTTGACGGCGCCGGCAGTGGCGGCAGGCAGTATCAGCGGTGAAAGAGAGCGTCAGACATTGGATTTGCTTCTGGTGACAAAAATGAGCCCTCTTTCCATCGTGCTGGGGAAGCTGGCATCCTCTTTGATGTATGTACTGCTGCTGGTGGTGGCAACATTGCCCATTTTTGCCATTGCCTTTTACTTCGGTGCTGTATCGGTGGCGCAGGTGGCGGAAGTTTTCGCCTTCGTGCTGGTGACAGCCTGCATGGTAGGCAGTGTTTCTGTATTTTTCTCCTGCCTGTTTAAGCGCACCATTGTGTCCATTGTGCTCATGTATCTGGTTATTGGATTTTTGTGCTTCGGTACTTTGGTACTGCTGGCCTTTTACTATATGTCTTATGATGGCGTATATTACGGGGATATTCCTGTGCTGGCAACTATTTTGATTCTCATTCCCAACCCTGGTGTGGCGTTTTTCTCCTTGATGGATGCCCAGCTGGGTACGGATGTGACATATTCTCTGCTGCGTATGAGTGACCAGACCTCTGCAATCTATCAGTGGATGGGAACACATATGTGGCTGCTGCATCTGGTGTTTGATTTGGTGGTAATTGTGGTGTTTGTACTGCTTTCTGCTTACATCATCAATCCGGTGCGGGAAAAGAAGGTACGAAAAAAGAAGGGATAAGCCATGAAAGAATTTTTGCGTTTATTGGCTCCTCTGCGGCATAAACTTATGGTGGAGCGGTTTTTGAAATGGTTTATATATGGAGAAACAGCGGCAGGCATTTTGTGCCTTGCCGTTGTTGTATTGTCCAAATTTTGGACGGAGATTCCGGCTTTGCCTCTCTGCGGCGTTTTTGTTTTGCTGGGGCTGCTCACAGCTCTTACAGTAGCCTTTTTTCTGCGAAAAGTGACAGAAAAAGAAACGGCAGAAAGGGCAGACGCTTTGGGCGGCGCGGAACGGATGATTACCACCATGGAGCTTTTGCAGAAAGGCGCCCAGAATCCTGTGGAGGAAATGGCGGTGGCAGACGGTTTTGCCAAAGCAAAAGAAACGGATTTTGCCAAGATTTATGAGATGCGCCTGCCTGTGAAGGTACTGGGAATCCTTGGGTTGTTGGTGGTGCTCACCGTTGGGGCAGGATTTATGCCTGTGCGGCGGGATGCAGAGGCAGAAGCCTATGCCAATGCCCAGTTGGAGAGAATCGAGAAGGTGAAGGCGGAAGAAACGCCTGAGCTTTCCAAGGAGGAAAAGAAAGTCTTTCTGGAAGCGGCAAAGACGTTGGAAAAAGATTTGAAAACAGCAAAAACAAAAAAAGCCGCCGAGGAAGCTGTGCGGGAAGCTCAGCAGAATATGAAACAGCTGGAAAAAGAAAGCGTTTCCAAAGATTTGAAGGAACTGGCGGAAGCGCTGAAGCAGGAAGAAAATGCGGCGGCATTATCCGAAGCCTTGGAGCAGGGAGATGGGGCAGCCATTTCTCAGGCAATGGAGCAGCTGTTGCAGAAGATGGCGGCCATGGATCAAGGTCAGGCGGCATCCTTGGCACAACTGTTGGCAGAAGCTGCGGAAAATATCAGTGACGAGGAGTTGCAGGAGGCTTTGAAAGCCTTGGAAGAAGCCCTTGAAAACGGAACAGACCCAGCGGAGGCTGGTGAAGCTCTCAAAAATGCTCTGCTTTCGCAGGCACAGATGAATGGTGCCCTTAGAAGCAGTCTGCAAAAACTCAACCGCAATGTAGGACAGCAAAGTCTGGCGAAAAAAGTGGAAAGTGAGGGCGAATCTCCTGGCGGTGAAGGTCAGGGGGCAGAAGGTGAGGGCAGCGGTGGACAAACCACCAACGGCGGCAGTGGCGGCACTGGTACAGGCAACGGCGGTCAGGGTCGTGGATTCGGTCATACGGAACCGGAAAAAATCTATACTCGTTCCGCAGCCGACAAAGATGGTTATGATGCCCAGCTGACAGGAACAGACTCTGAAGAGGGTCAGACCACCATAACGGAACACCGCACCATGGGGCAGGCAGGAACGTCTGTGCCGTATGATACGGTTTATGGGCAGTATCGCAACGAAGCCATGGAAACGCTGGAAAACAGCAATGTGCCTTATGGCATGCGTGAGATGGTTTCTGATTATTTCGCTACACTGGAGCGTTGAGAAAGAAGGAATTTTATATATGGAAATCTGGAAAATGGCAGGGGTATTGTCCCTGTGTATGCTGGTAGGCTGCGGCAATCTGACACCAGAGGAGGAGCAGCGGATGAAAGAAGGCTTGCAGGATGCCTCACAGCAGTTAGGCAGTGTCATGGAACAGGCTGGAGAAGCTTGGGATAAGGCACAGGCGGAAATTGAAGAAGAAATGGCAAAAATCAACTGGGCTGAGAAAATTTTTCTGGAAGAAAACAGCGACGGGAAGCCTGTTCGTGTGGTGAAAAGCGACGACACCACCGTAGAGGATATGGACGCTTTTCTGGAAGAAATCCAAGTTTCCCAATGGACAAAAGTGGACGCATTGCCTGCGGATGTGACAGAAGGCGGCACTTTTGCACTGCGCCAGAACGCCACCATCAAGCTGGGAGAAACGGTTTCCAATACAGATTATAAAATTGCCCAAATGACTGTTTATGAAGAAGGTTATGTGACACTGGAAATTCTGGACGGCATGACGAAATATCTGGATATTCTCATTCCAAAGGAAAACTTTGTGGCAGTGTATCAGGTACCGGAGGATGTGGCGGCATATTTACAAGATTGTGCCGCTTAAACGAAAGAGAGGAGGGGGACGATGCAGTTTGCACAGCCCCTTTTGGGATTGCTGGCACTCCTTGCGGTGCCAATGATCCTATTGATGTACTTACTGAAACAAAAATATAAAGAAAAACAGGTGCCCAGCCTGTATCTTTGGGAAAAGGTGCTGACCCAGACAAAGGCACAGGAGCCATGGCAGAAGCTGCGGAAAAATCTGCTGATGTTTTTGCAGATCGCGGCGGCACTTCTCCTTGCCCTTGCTTTGTCCGGCCCTTATCTCATGGGGAAAATACAGGTACGGGATTACATCATCGGTTTGGATTGCTCTTTGAGCATGCAGGCAACGGACGTGGAAAAAAGCCGTTTTGATGCGGCAAAGGCAGATTTGACGGAACTTTTGGAAAATACGGCGCCGGGTTCCCGCTTTTCTCTGGTGATGCTCACAGATACGCCAACCCTTGCTGTCAGCGGCGGAGAGAAAGATGTGGTTCTGTGTATGGTGGAAAACGCATCTCCCACAGCAGGCGGTGTCAACTGGGATGAAGCGAAAAGCCTGCTTTCTGCGGAACAGGAAGCGCTAGGCGGCGAAATTGTGGTGTATACAGACGGATATGGGAATTTGGGCACAGTATCCGCAACGGAACAGGTCTACGCCGGAGATGGGGAAAATACGGCAGTGACACTCCTTTCCCATACGGCGCAGGAAGACGGATTGTATGTCATGGCAAGGCTTCACCACTATGGCAAAAGCGACCAAGAGAAAACAGTTACCCTCTACGCAGACGGTGCGGCTTTTGACACCAAAACCGTCACAGCGGCAGCCGGAGAGGATACAGACGTGGTATTCCGTGGCGTTCCTACGGAAACGAAAACACTGGAAGTGCGGATTTCTCCAGAAGATGCCCTGACGGCAGACAACAGTCGTTTTGCAGGATTGGCGGCAGCCAAGCAGCAGAAAGTGCTGCTGGTTTCCCAAAGCAATCTCTTTCTGGAAAAAGCCCTTTCCCTGTCCGATCAGGTAGAACTCTATCAGACAGATACTTTGCAGGAAAATCTTTCTGGATACAGCCTGTATGTGTTTGACGGCGTATTACCCAAAACCATGCCTACAGACGGTCATTGGCTTCTCATCAATCCACCCAGCGGAAATGGTATTGTGGAAACGGGAGCGGAACGGGAATTTGCGGCAGATGTCCGTGGACTTTCTAACAGCGGTCTGGAAAACTGCGGTGATATTTCCTTTGTGCTGGCAAAAGGAACGCCCCTTTCTGCCTCTTGGGGCACAGCCTTTTTGCAGGCAGAGGGGCAGACTTTAGGGCTTTATGGAGAAACCAACGGCAGAAAAGTAGCAGTTCTGGGTTTTGACCTTCATGACAGTGATTTCCCTTTGCAGACGGAATTTCCTATCCTGCTGTATCGTCTCATGGAATGGTATTTCCCTGCCAATGGTTCTGGGGTTTCCCAAGTGACAGCAGGAGAACAGGTGAGCCTTTCTCTACTGCCTACCACAGAAACAGCACAGGTAGTTACAGCTGCAGGAAAAGAAATCTCCATTGCACCGCCATTTCCGCCCCAGACATTGACGGAAACGGCAGGGCCGGGGCTTTATACCCTCATGGAAATAGATGATTCACAAAATGTGACAGAAACGCCATTTGGTGTTAATGCGAAAACCGCAGGGGAATCGGATTTGTCCCTGCGGGGAGAACAGGTGCAGCAGACACAGTCCACAACGAAAGAAATTCAAGGCAGCAGAAGCATCCTCAAATGGGTATTGTTGCTGCTGATTGTGGTATTACTTGTAGAATGGCGGGTGAATTGCCGTGAACATTGATTGGCAGCAGCCTTATTGGCTGATTTTATTGATTCCCGTGATGGCAGCCATACTGTTTTTTGCCAAAGGCGGACAGTTTGCAACGCCATTTCGGAAAAAAGTCCATACCATCATGCGGATGCTTCTTTGCTTTGTGCTGATTCTTGCCATGGCAAATCCTACATTGCTTATGACAGCCAATACCACCACAACGGTATTTGCCGTAGACCGTTCCGCCAGTGTGGAGAAAACGGAAGGGGCAGTACAGACATTTTTGCAGGAAGCCCAGCAAGCCAAAGAAAATCGAGACCAGTTGGGCCTGGTTTCCTTTGGAAAACGGGCAGGTGTGGAACTGACGCCTGATAAAGATACCAATGTGACCGCAGGATTCCTGTCTTTGGTGGATAAAGGCGGCAGTTCTCTGGAAAACGCTCTGCGGCTGTCTGCGTCCCTTTTGCCGGATGGTACGGCAAAACGCATTGTCCTTCTGTCTGACGGCAACGAAACAGAAGGCAATGCTTTGCAGCAGGCACGGGCATTGGCGGCACAGGGCATTACCGTTGATGTATATCCGCTGGTGTCCGAAGAACAGCCGGAAGTGCAGCTGACGAAGCTGGAACTGGCAGAAGTTATCAACATCAACAGTCGCTATGAACTGGCGTTGCAGATTGATGCCAATATCGACACAACGGCGCAAGTGCGGCTGTACAAAGGCAATACCCTCATTGCCGATGAATCTGCGGAAATCCATAAAGGGGAAACTCGTATGGTATTTTCCGATATGACCACCACTGGCGGCGGTGTTACCTATCGGGCGGAAATTGCGCCGGCACAGGACACCATGGGGGAAAACAATCGGGTCTATGCTTATACTTATATAGAAGATATTCCCAGAATCCTCATTGTAGAGCAGGAGGACAGCGGCAGAGAATGGGAAAGCATGCTGTCCGGTCAGGTGGCTGTCCAGAAAGTGACAGCGGGCAGTGCACCCACTGCCATGGAGCAGCTGGGGGCTTATGACGGTGTTATCCTTGCCAATGTATCGGCAGAAAATCTGCCCGATGGCTTTTTATCCGCATTGGAAACCTATGTCCGCACCACTGGCGGCGGTCTGCTGGTCAGCGGCGGCGAAAATGCCTTTGCATTAGGCGGTTATCAGAATACGCCGTTGGAAGAAATGCTGCCTGTGGACATGGATTTGAAAACAGAAGGGCAGAATTCTGACCTGACCATGATTATGGTCATTGACCGTTCCGGCAGTATGACAGACGGTAATTATGGCGTTTCCCGTATTGATATGGCAAAAGAAGCGGCTATCCGCAGTTTAGACCATTTCCAGCAGGGCGACCGTGTAGGTGTGGTGGCCTTTGACTCTTTTCCTGAATGGGTCATGGAACCCTGCAATGTCATGGAAAACAAAGACACTCTGACAAACGCCATCGGCAGTATTCAGGCGGACGGCGGCACAAGCATTTTGCCTGCCCTGCAAATGGCGGTGGATGCTATGAAGCAGGAAAATACCAAACAAAAACACATCCTCCTTTTGACAGACGGGCAGGCAGAACAGTCTGGCTATGATGGTCTTTTGTCAGAAATGCGTCAGCGGAACATCACCCTTTCTACGGTAGCAGTTGGGGGCAGTGCCGATACACAGCTGTTGCAGCGTTTGGCGGATAATGGCAACGGGCGGTATTATTTTACAGATGAATTTACGGATTTGCCGGAAATTTTCGCAAAGGAAACCATTCTGGCAGGGAAAGAATTCATCAATAACCGGACTTTTTATCCCGAGCAGCAGGATGCTTCGGCTATTTTGTCGGGCATTGACGCTGTCACGGAACTGGATGGCTATATCAGCACCACAGCGAAAGCCAGAGCTGACAATGTCCTGATCAGTGACAAGGAAGAACCCATTCTGGCAACATGGCAGTATGGTCTGGGCAGGACTGTGGTATGGACATCCGATGTACATGGACAATGGACGGAAAAATGGCTGGCATCTGACAGCGGTGTGAAAATCCTCCGCAATGCGGTCTCTTGGATGATGAAAAACAATGCCATGACGGATATGACCTTGACGGCAGAAGCAGGCGAGGAGGACAGCGTCCTGCGGCTCACCATGCCTTTTTCCGAGGATATTTCTCAGGTGCAGGTGACGGTGGTTTCTTCTGACAACGAAACAGAAACGGTGCAGATGCAGTCAACGGCGCCGGGCATTTACGAAGGTGTCTTTTCTTCAGCAAAAGAAGGGGCTTATCTGGCGGCAGTACAGGTGGCGGAAAAAGACGGAACCACTACCAATGCCAATACGGGATTTTATCTTTCCTACCCCAAAGAGTATGACATGACCACTAGAGAAAATGGCAGTCAGCTCCTTCAGCAGATTGCCGAAAGCACTGGCGGCAGAGTGCTGACAGGCGGCAGCGAAGTTTTTGCGGCAGATGCGGCACAGTCCGTGAAACATCAGTCCATGCAGAATCCTTTGCTGATACTGGGCGTATTCCTGCTCTTGCTGGATATTTTCCTGCGGAGATTCCCTGCGGCATTGCAGAAGGCAGAAGGGGCTTTTGCACTTCGGAAAGAAAGAAAACAGGAAAAACAGGTGAAAAAAGCAGAAAAACCTGTGGAATCCCCTGTAAAACAGGCGGAAAAAGAACAGGCACCTGTGGAGAGAGAGAAGAAAATATCTTCCAAGGAAAAAACAGCAGATACGGCGGCAGAGCATAAAAATACAACACAGCGGCTTTTGGACGCGAAAAAACGCCGCGGAAAATAGGGCGCTGTACCAATTATGTAATAAAAATGTAAGGAAATTTATTATAATTGATATTGTTTTTTTCATACGGCTTCGCTATGATAGAAGAAGTATTGGTTTGTGCATATTGTGTGCCAGAGACCAATACACTTGTATGGGCGAAGCCGTTTTTCTGCATTTGGAGAAAAACGAAAACAACTGTTATAGAAAGTTGGGGGTTTATTTGCAAAAGGGTGTAAGAAGCCACAGGCGGGAAGAACGCCATGAGGCACAGAAAAAGAAAATCATGATCGGGGTATTAATCGCTGCTTTGGTGATTGCGGCAGGCGGTCTGGGATATTATTTCTATCACAGACATCAAGTGCTGAAACTCCTTTCTGCGGAAGGCATTTATCAGGGTGTCACCGTAGACGGCATTTCTCTGGAAGGTATGACGAAGGAAGATGCGCTGGCGACACTGGAAGAAAAGTATGTGACAGAGGTCAATGGGCAGGTGCTCACATTCCAGTATGACGAGGAAACAAAATGGGAAGTGCCTTTTACAGACCTTGGGGCTGGTTACCATCTGGAAGAAGCCGTGGAACAGGCTTACAACACCGGCAGAGAAGGCACAGACAAAGAGCGTTTTCAGGTGGGTGCTCAGCTTTTGAAAGACGGCATTGACATTCCCTTGGAATATTCCTATGACACAGAAAAAATGAAAGCGAAGCTGACAGAAATCGCTGAAGAATTCGACCGTCATGCCGTTGACAGTACTGTCAGCCGGAAAAACGGGAAATTTGTGGTGACTCCGGAAGAAACGGGGCGGATCATGGATCAGGCAAAAACAGAAGCCAATGCGGCAGCTGTTTTGGATACCCGATTGAGCGGCACTGCAAAAATAGAGGCAGAAGTGGAAGAACCCAAGATCACGGCAGAGGCAAACAGCCATGTAACAGATCTCATCGGCTCTTTCAAGACCACTTATACCATGAGTGACAAAAACAGAAATACCAATCTGGCTGTGGGATGCAACTACATCAACGGCACTGTTCTGGCACCGGGAGAAACATTCTCCGCCAATGTGGAACTGGGGCCTCAGACTTATGAAGGCGGTTACAAAGACGCTGCTGTATACAACAACGGCAAAGTGGAAAAAGACGTTGCCGGCGGCGTATGTCAGGTAACTACAACACTATACAACGCAGTTCTGGAAGCGGAACTGGAAATCGTGGAACGTCATCCCCACTCCATGACCGTAGGGTATGTGCCTTTGGGTCGTGACGCGGCAGTGGCAGGAACTTATAAAGATTTGAAGTTCAAGAACAATACAGAATACCCTGTTTTAATCGAAGCTTATGCCAGCGGCGGCAATCTGGTCATGAATATTTATGGCCATGAAATCCACAGCAGCGGTCACAGCGTGGAATATGAAACTGTTTACGAGGAAACCATACCGAAGCCGGCGGAAGTGGTGACCGAAGATCCTGATATGCCCGAAGGGGAACGGAAGGTAACTTCCAACGGGAAAACCGGTGCAAAAGTAAGTGTTTACAAAATCGTTTACGAAAACGGCAAACAGGTAAGCCGGGAATGGTTCAGTTCTTCTTCTTACCGTGCAACAGCGGATCAGGTGACCGTAGGCACTAAGAAAGCAGAAGAAAAGAAAGAAGAAGCAAAAGAAGATACGGCATCTACAGAACAGCCGAGCTTTGGTATTCAATAAAAAGAAAGGTGTTTGCAGACATTGCGGACACCTTTTTTGTGTTGCAAAATTCAGAGATGTGAAAAGAAAAATTTCTGTTCCTGTAGTGCAGACTGTGGTAAAATAGTACACAAGGAAAAGAAACATAGCCGTGCTGTGGGACTGTCCAGTGCGGCTTCTTTTTTGCACGAAGGTGCTTCTGATGGAAAAAGGAGATTTGATAGTATGTTTGAAATTGGAAAGATTCCGCCGCAGATACTGGAGCGGATCGTTTTAGACCCGGTGACTCACAGCAAAGTCCATCGGGATGATATTGTGGTGCGTCCCAAAACAGGGGAGGATTGTTCCGCCATGGACCCCAAAGAGGAACTGTGCGTTTTTTCTACAGACCCCATCACTGGCGCAACAAAAGACACCGGTTATCTGGCAGTACATATCAACTGTAATGACGTATTTTCCGCAGGGGCAGAGCCTGTGGGGATTTTGATGACGGTGCTTCTGCCGCCTCAAAGCGATGAGGCTATGCTGGAAGAACTCATGCATGGTACCCTCAAAGCGGCGGCGGAACTAGGCATTGAAGTGCTGGGCGGTCATACGGAAGTGACTGACGCTGTTACAAAACCCGTTATTTCTGCTACGGTCATCGGCAAGACCAGAAACCGGAAAATGGTCTGCACCGGCGGCGCAGAAGTGGGACAGGACGTCATCATGACAAAATGGGCTGGTCTGGAAGGGACTGCCATCATTGCCCACGAACATGAAGATGTGCTGGCACAGCGCATTGACAAAGAACTGCTGGAAGAAGCCAAGGACATGAAAGGCTATCTGTCCGTAGGTACCGAAAGCCGCATTGCCATGGAACACGGTGCCACAGCCATGCATGACGCCACAGAAGGGGGCATTTTGGGGGCAGTCTGGGAATTGGCAGAATGTTCTGGAAAAGGCGTACAGGTCTTTGCGGACAACATTCCCATCAAAGAAGTGACAAAGGCTGTCTGCAAAGAAGCTAGCATTGAGCCTCTGCTGCTCATTTCCAGCGGAACCATGATCATTTCCGCCTTTGACGGAGCGAGTCTGGTGGAAAAACTGGAAGCTGCTGGTGTGGAAGCGGCTGTCATTGGCCGCATTACAGAAAGCGGAAAGACCATTTTGGAACAGGGCGAAGAAAGAGTGCTGGAACAGCCCAAAAGTGATGCTCTGTATCAGGTAAAATTATAATCACGAAAGAGAAGGTGTAGAAATGAGAGATTTTACAGCAAAACATGTGGCGGTTCTGCCGCCTTCCGGTATTCGGAAATTTTTTGATATTGTAGCTACCATGGACAACGTTATTTCCCTTGGCGTTGGGGAACCGGATTTCAAAACACCGGAACGTGTGCGGAAAGCTGCCATGGATTCTCTGGCAGAAGGGAAAACAAGATATTCCTCCAACTGGGGTATGCCCAAACTGCGTGAGGAAATTGCCCATTATCTGAAACGCCGCTTTGATCTGGACTATGACACAGACCAGATTCTTTGCACCATCGGCGCATCAGAAGCTATTGACGTGACACTGCGTACAGTTCTGGAACCGGGGGATGAAGTGCTGGTTGTGGAACCTTCCTATGTGGCATATAAACCTGCTATCCAGTTACAGCACGGGGTGCCTGTGGTAGTGACCACCAAAGCAGAAAATGATTTCAAACTCATGCCGGAAGAATTGGAAGCGGCCATCACTCCCAAAACAAAGGCGTTGATTCTGCCTTATCCCAATAACCCTACGGGTGCCATCATGGAACGAGAGGATTTGGAACGGATTGCTCCCGTCTGCATCAAACATGATTTGCTGGTGATTTCCGATGAAATTTATGCGGAACTGACTTATGGCGGCAAAAATCATGTTTCCATTGCTTCTGTGGAAGGCATGAAGGAACGGACAGTGGTGCTGAACGGCTTTGCGAAGTCTTTCTCCATGACAGGTTGGCGTTTGGGCTACGCGGCAGGTCCAAAGGAACTGATGAAAGTCATCAACAAGGTGCATGCGTATATCATTATGTGTACGCCTACCATGAGCCAGTACGGTGCCATGGAAGCCCTGCGGGATGATGCCCTTTGCGATAGCGATGTGGGGGCAATGCGTGAGGCTTATGACGAAAGACGGCAGTATCTGGTAAAAGCCCTCAATGATATGGGTCTGACATGCTTTGAGCCCAGAGGGGCATTCTATACATTCCCTTCCATTGCTGTGACAGGCTTGACTTCTCAGGAATTTTGTGAACGTCTGCTTTACGAAGCCGGTGTTGCGGTGGTGCCCGGGGATGCTTTCGGCGAAAGCGGCGAAGGACATGTGCGAATTTCCTATGCTTACAGCATGGAACAGCTTCAGACAGCCATGGAAAAAATCCGTGAATTTTTGCAGAAAAACGGCTGGCTGAAAGCATAATGATAAAACAGACAGGAAAGCAGTGTATTTTCTTAGGGGAAAAGGCAGGCTTTCCTGTTTTTTTGCACCTGATTTCTTAACGGTTCATTAATTGACAGGCAAAAGGAAATATGAGATGATATGTTCTAATTTGAAAGGAGTGTGACAAACAACATGGACGCGGACAGCGATACGGACGCCAACTTAACAATTCCAAAGCGTTTTGATGTCAGAAAAAGAGAGTAAGGTGTAGTCTGCCCGGAATCGGAAGGGGTAGAGTATGCCTTTTTGTGTTTGTAAGAATGTATAGAACATCATAATTTTTGGAAGAATCAAAACGGAGGAATGAGAACTATGAGTTGGGAACCTTTATTGTTACAAGTAGTGTTGATTGCGTTGAACGCCATATTTGCAAGTGCGGAAATCGCGGTCATTTCCACAAATGAAACGAAACTGAAGAAAATGGCACAGGACGGGGATAAACGAGCAGGACGTCTGGTAAACCTGACAGAACAGCCTGCACGATTCCTTGCTACCATTCAGGTAGCCATCACTCTGGCAGGGATGCTCTCCAGTGCCTTTGCGGCAGAAAGCTTTGCTGGCCCTCTGGCGGCGGCTCTGGCAGCTACAGGCATCGGGATTCCGGAAAACGTGCTGAAATCTGTGTGTCTGCTGGTGATCACTGTTGTTTTGGCCTACTTTAACCTGGTATTTGGGGAACTGGTGCCAAAACGTGTTGCCATGAAAAAATCCGAAGCTCTGGCATTGGGACTTTCCGGTCTGCTGGCGGCGGTTTATAAAATTTCCGCCCCTTTGGTATGGCTGCTGACTGTTTCCACAAACGGCATTTTGCGTCTGGTGGGCATTGACCCCAACGACAACGGCGAAGAAGTTTCTGAGGAAGAAATCCGCATGATGCTGGAAGCAGGCAATGAAAAGGGCACCTTTGACGAAGAAGAAGTGGAAATGATTCAGAACGTATTTGCTTTTGATGATACATCTGTGGAAGAAGTATGCACCCATCGTGTGGATGTGGTGATGCTGGATTTAGATGACGATATGACTGTCTGGGAAGAAACCATCCAGAACAGCCGTTTTACCTATTACCCCATCAGTGGTGAGGACGATGACGACATCATTGGTGTGCTGGATACCAAAGACTTTTTCCGTCTGGCAGACAGAAGTCGGGAAAGTGTCATGGCAAATGCCGTAGACAAACCTTATTTTGTGCCAGAAACGGTGAAAGCAGACGTACTGCTGACCAATATGAAACGGGAAAGAAAATATTTTGCCATTCTGCTGGATGAATACGGCGGTCTAAGCGGTATCATTACCCTGCGGGATATCATGCAGCTTCTGGTAGGTGATTTCTACGAGGAAGAGGAAGAAGTGGAAGAAGCGGAGATTCAGCAGATTAGCGAGCTGGAATGGAAAATTTGCGGTAGTGCGGATTTAGAAGAAGTGGCGGAAGCCTTAGCGATGATATTGCCTGTGGAAGAATATGAAACCTTTGGCGGTTATATCTGCGGCGTGCTGGGGCATGTGCCCGATGACGGCACATCCTTCTTAGTGGATACGGAAGAAATGCAGATTCAGGTGCATAACGTAGATAACCACCGGATTTTGGGCACCACAGTCCTTGTGAAACCGAAAAAAGAAGAAAATACAGATACAGAATAAAGACAGGGATTTTTAGGGGCATCTTCATAAGAAAACAAAGAAAGCTGAAATTTTATTTTGGTATGTTTTCTTATGAAAACAGCCGTTGCAATTCCCCTTAAGAAATCAGGGAAAAGAAAACCAATGTTTTCTTAAGGGGAATTTGCTTTCCCTGTCTTTTCTCTTTTCATTGAAGGCTCAGGAGAAAAAGCGTATAATGGGGGCATAGACAAAGAACCGAAAGGGGGACTTTTCATGGATGAAAAACTGCAAAAACTGAAAGACTGGATTGCAGAGTGTGACAATATTGTATTTTTTGGCGGCGCTGGCGTGTCTACGGAAAGCGGCATCCCTGACTTCCGTGGGGAAAAGGGGATTTTTACAGCCATCAGCGAATATGGATACCGTCCAGAAATCATATTGAGCCATTCTTTTTTTGAGGCGCATCCTGATATTTTCTTTCAATATTATAAAAAGAACCTGCTCTATCCCGATGCAAAGCCCAATGACTGCCATAAGGCGTTGGCGAAATTGGAGGAAATGGGCAAACTGAAATCCGTCATTACCCAGAACATCGATGATCTGCATCAGAAAGGCGGCAGCAAACGGGTACTGGAGCTCCATGGTACACTGTATCGGAATTACTGCCTGAAATGCGGCAAGGAATTTGATTTGGATTATGTGACAAAAGACGAAGGCATTACCCGTTGTGACAAATGCGGCGGCATTGTCCGTCCTGATGTGGTGCTCTATGAAGAAGGGCTGGATGAACGCACCATCGAAGAAGCGGTTCATGATATTTCCCATGCTCAGATGCTTATTGTAGGCGGTACCAGCCTGAATGTGTATCCTGCGGCAGGACTTCTCCATTACTTCCGGGGCAAGTATCTGGTGCTCATCAATAAGTCTGCCACCAGCATGGATAAAAAAGCCGACCTGGTCATTGCGGAAAATATCGGTGAGGTATTCCGGAAAGTGGTGCTGGAAGAAAACTGATAAAATCAGGGTTTTTGGAAAAAGAGAAAAAAAGTCTGAAAAAAATGAAAAAATGTATTGACAATATGGATAACCTTTGCTAGAATAAATCCTGCGCTGTGAAATGCGCTGTGAACTTTGAAAATAGAATAGTGAATGAAACTTACAACCCATAGTCAATTCGGTCAGTGAGTTTCGAACCGTTTATGGAGCGACCGACCTAACACTGCAAAGTGTCAGAGGAAGCGAAATGGTGAGGAACGAACGGTTTTTCGCAAAGCGAAAAAGACGACATCTGACAAAAATAATGACAAGAGTTTGCCGGTTTCGAAAAAACCGGAGGATAGCCAGATTGACTGGCTAGGTCAACTCAAAGCGTGCAGGTCGCTGGGCTTTATGCGTGACTTTTCTACGAAAACTCACTTATAAAATTTCCAA
>CABSIK010000016.1 GCA_902477755.1 uncultured Clostridia bacterium | reverse complement strand
ATATTATATTATAATAATTATTTTCTTTTAAAACAATAAAAAGCAATCTTTCTGTTCAGTATACTAGAAACAGAAAGGATTTGATTTCTATGCAAAATGATTATGCAGAAGAATATAAAAAAATTGGCTTGAAAATTGCATATTATCGAAAGCTGAAAGGACTGACCCAAGAGGAACTGGCAGAGAAAATCCATGTTGCCACCAACTTTATTGGGATGATCGAAGCCCCGAATATCTACAAACCCATTTCTTTCTACACCCTGTTCCGTATTGCCAACGCTTTAGAGGTTCCACCCCACAAATTTCTGGAATTTGATTGATTTTTTCACACAAAAAAAGACATGTTCTCATGATTTTTGAGCACATGTCTTTTTTTATTTTCTCTTTTTTTCCAATTTTTCGTAGGTTGGGACTTTTTGGGACTTGGAACCCTTTACCCTTAGGGCGTAACCAAAAATCAAACAGAAAGGAGAGAATACAAATGGCAACATTCACAGAGCACTATGATTTCATCAAGCCCGGCACCGATGATTACTACGACGTGGCGGACTTCAACGAGAACATGGATGCCATCGACACCCAGCTCTATCAAGCAGAACAGGATATGGCAGGGGTCAGCGAAAAAATCGGCAATCCCGGTGATGAGGGCACAGATACCATCTTCGGGCTGCTCCATCCCAACAACCAGCCGGAGGAAAAGGCGGACTTTTACCGCTATTCCAAAACAGATATCAAAAAACGTATTACGGACTGGGTGATTCTGTCTGGAAGTCATGATACGGATTTCAATGCGAAACTGACAACCCTTCATGCTGAAAAAAATGGTACCGTCTATGTAAAAATCCGTTCCCGTGACCAAGGCATCGTTTCTTTTGCAGTCTATGACAAATCAGACTTTGTTCTTGCAAACGCACCAGATCAGAGCAAACTGGATACCTCTTTTTATCCTTCCATCAGCAAAGAGTATCTCTACTTCACAATAGAGTACAACAACAATTATGATCCCACTACTGTAGAGAAGGAATGGATCTTCCCAGTGACAGCAGGGCATGACTACACATTCCTGTACTTCGGCAATAGCACCACAGAAGCCAAACTGCTGGAATTCCTGCTGGGCTACACCGACACCAAAGAAGCGTAAACGAAAGGAGAGAAAATATGTTAGTCAATTTCGACAAGACCGGACGTGTGGTCTGGTACAATCTGTATGTGAGCAAAGAAGCGGCAGAAAGCTGTCTCTCGGACAACACCATCTGGCTGGACACCTCCCTACCGCCTTTTCCGGAGCCGAAAGAAGGCTTTGTGGTCTATCTGAAGCTCAACGAAAAGCAGCAGCTCATTTACGACTATGAACCTGAGCCGGAGCCTGTTTACACCGACCTGCAAATCATCATGCAGGGGCTGGCGGACTTGGAACTGGCAATTCTGGAAGGAGGCATGTGAGATGTACGAAATCCTGAAGAAAAAATACAAACTGGGTTACGTCCGCAAAGACCAGCTGCTGCGTTATGTGGAGCTGGGCAAGCTGACAGACGAAGAATATCTGGACATCATCCAGTACTGAAAAAAACCGGAAATTTCCATACAAAAGGGAAATTTCCGGTTTTTTCATTCTTTTTTCTTTTTTCATTCTATGATGATTTCTATTTCTTCTTTCGTGTCATAAGTTTCTTTCAGTGCCACATTGAACACCGCTCCCATGAGCATGGTAATCATACTCCAGTCCATCCACACCAAGAGGGCAATGATGACCCCGATAGAGCCATAAATGATGGAATAGCGTCCCATGTGATCTACATAGTAAGAAAATACCAGCGAAAAGAGCATCCACACCCCCATGGAAAGGACAGCGCCCGGCAGGATAAATCTTGCTTTCTGCTTTTTGGAAGGGGAGAAGAAATACACTGCCGACAATACAAACAGAAGTGCCGCCGCCATGGGCACAAAACGCATACGGCTCCATCCGGTGATAAATTCTGCGGAAATGGGGATATATTCCCCCACAAATCCCAGCACTCTCTCCCCTAACAGCAAAAGCAGCAGCATCACAGGAATGAGCACAATGGTCAATGCCGTTAAGATGGCTGTACGGATGGAATGACTGCCGGATTTTTCTTCGCCGTAAATATCGTTGATGGCTTCCATCAGGTTAGAAACGGCTCTCAGGGGAAACCACACAGAGAACACCAACCCGAAGGTCAGTAAAGCATTGTTGCTGCTCTTAGTGATATGCTCAATGGCAAGGTTCAAAAACGCCACCACATCCTCCGGCAGAAAACGGGTGATCTGTCCATCCAATGTTAATGTAGGCAGATGCAAAATCCCCAAAAGAGAAGTGACAAAAATGAAAAACGGGAACATGGCAAACAAGAGGTAGTATGTCATGGCGGCGGCGTTGCGCCCCACCTTATTGTCAAAATACCCCTGTATGGTCAGCAGAATCACTTTCTGCCAGCCTTTCCGTTTATTGATCTGTCCATGTAAATCCAGTTCCATGTTAGTCCTCTTTTCGCTTTTGGATGGCGTAAGTCAAAGGCAGCAGCCATCTTTCCGGCAATATCCGCTGCATAAGTCTTGTGGCATAGGTGCCGCCGTCAGGCAGTATCACCGTTTTTCCGGCAAAAACACCTTTCAGCCCTGCCGCTGCTGCTTTCTTGGGAGAAATGCCCTTCACAGCAGACTTTGCATTGGCGTTGCGGTTAAAGTCCGTATCCACAGGCCCGGGACAAAGGGCAGAAACCCTTACTCGGCTCCCTTCCTGCCGCAGTTCCTCCGCCACCGCCTGTGTCAGCCGCAGCACATAGTTTTTTCCAGCATAATAAGACGCCATGAGGGGGCCAGCTGTGAACCCAGCCGACGACGCCACATTCAAAATATATCCATAATCCCGACGAACAAAATCCCGCAAAAACAGTTTTGTCAGGATATGCACCGCCTTTACGTTAAGATTCAGCATGTCCAATTCTTTTTCCAGCGAGATTTCGGAAAACCGCCCCACAGCTCCCATGCCTGCGTTATTGATGACAAGGTCAATGGGCGTATTTTTCACCGCTTCATACAGACCATAACAATCTGCTTCTTTAGTCAAGTCCACAGTGATGATATCCACATGGGTGGGCAGCATTTTCTGCAATTTCTGCATTTTTGCCGTATTCCGGCTGGCTAAAATCAAATCAAAGCCTCTCTGGCTCAAAAGCAGGGCAAAAGCCTTGCCGATGCCGCTGGTGGCTCCGGTAATGAGGGCACGCATAGCCCCGCCTCCTTTGTGGTTTTCTTTTCATTATACCTGTAAAACAGGGGTTTTTCAATGCAGGTAAAACCGCAAAAAGGTACAAAAAAAGAGCCGGAACCCTATCATAAGGATTCCGGCAATCTGAAAAATCAAAATTTGTTACTGTGCGTCTGCCAGAGGATCTACCACCAGACCGCTCACATCGGCTTCTTTTGTCAGCACGCCAACTTCATACATCCAATCAGCGTTTTCCTGCCATACAGATGCTTCCTGATGGAGGAAAGGTGCGGATTCTGTTTCCATATCGGGCAGCAGGATTTCCATGCTCTGTCTTTCTACGTTTTCAGACAGAGGGAAGTTTGCTTCGTTCTGGTTGTTCAGCAGAATCTGCAGCACTTCATCAGGGTTGTTCTTCATGTCTTCAAAGCCTTTCTGGCAGGCACGGAGGAAGCCCTGATATTTTTCGGGGTTTTCATTGATGGCGTCTTGGTTTGCCAAGAATACCAGTTCATAGCCCTGAGGTACGCCAAAGTCTGTGGGATAGAAGTAATTTACTTCAAAGCCCTGTTCTTCCATCTGAGGCACTTCGTGGTTCACCATGTTGCCGATGGTAGCATCTACCTGACCTGTTGTCAGTGCGGACATCAGGTCGAAACCAACGTCGATGCATTCGCAGTCATCAGCGGACAGACCTGCATCTGCCAGCATTGCCTGAATCTGTGCTTCAGACAGGACAGTGCCTGCATAACCAATCTTCTTGCCAGCCAAATCTTTTGCTTCTGTAATGCCGCTGTCTTTCAGGGAAATGACAACGTTCATGGATTTCTGTGTGATGGCGCCAAAGGAAACGATGGGCACATTTTCTTCCACAGAAGTCAGGATAACATCCTGCATGTAGTATACGCCAGCGTCAGCTTTTCTTGCAGCAGGCAGGGAAATGCCGTCATTGGTGTTGGCAGGGAACTGCACCACCAGATTCAGGCCTTCTTCGGCAAAATAGCCTTTTTCCATGGCATCATAAAGGAACGCGTGTACCGCGTTGGGGTACCAGTCCAGCACAACGGTAAAATCCTCCAGCTGGGTTTCCTCGCCAGTGGTTTCGGCTGTAGTGTCTGCGGATTCTCCACTTCCGCAGGCTGTCATGCCGAATACCATGGCTGCTGCCATGAGCACTGCAAACAATTTCTTTTTCATCACTTAAATCTCCTTTCTCCATTTGATAAAACGATATTCCAAGACGGTAATAATCCCAACGGCAACCATAGCCGTTATGGACAACAGCACCACAGGCGCGAAAACGCCTGCGCCGTCCAACTGTGTCATCATACGTTTGCTGAAGTAGCCCAGACCCTCCTGCGCTCCCAGCCATTCGGCAATGGCAGCCCCAATGACGCTGAGGGGGATTGCCATTTTGATGGCAGAGAAAAAGTTAGGCAGGGCCGTAGGCAGTTTCAGCTTCCAGAAAATATCGGCTTTTGTGGCGCCGTAAGTCTGCAATAATTCTTCCATTTCCCGTTTGGTGGCTTTGAAGCCGTCAAAAACCGTAATGGCAATGGGGAAAAAGGTAATCAGGATGGTCACCAGTACCTTACTCCAGATGGAATACCCAAACCAAAGGATGAACAAAGGCGCAATGGCTGTGGTGGGGATGGTCTGGGATGCCACGATAACGGGATAGAGCGCCCGTTCAATTTTGGCGTTGGTATCCATGGCAACTGCCAGCAAAATCCCCAGCACAATGGAAATCAAAAGCCCAATGGCTGTGACTTTCATAGTGGCAGGCAGATGCACCAAAAACAGAGGTTCTCTCAGTTCCCACAGCCGCACACAAATCTGTGTAGGTGACGGCAGGATATAAGCCGCGTCAATCATCATGGCAATGCCCTGCCACAGCAGCAGCAGGAACACGGCAAGAATCACAGAAGGCAGGTGTTTTTTCATGGATTCATCACGCTCCTTCTGAGTTTTTCAATGAGTGTTTCCTTCAGTTCCACAATGTCAGGACGTTTCAAGTCCTCACGATTGCGGGGATAAGACAGAGGCACTTTCACCCGTTCCATCTGGGAGAAAGGTCTGTCCTGAATGATGTAAATGGTTTTGGAAAGGAAAATGGCTTCCTCTACATCGTGGGTGATGAACAATATGGTTTTATGGTAATACTCCCACTGATGCAGCAGCCATTCCTGCATATCCACACGGGTCAGATAGTCCAAAGCGCTGAAAGGCTCATCCAACAGCAGCATATCCGCACCGGACAGCAGTGTACGGGCAAAGGCTACCCTCTGCTTCATACCGCCGGACAGGTCTTTGGGATACTTTTTCGCGTATTCAGAAAGTCCCACCTGTTCCAGAACTTCTTTGCAGCGTTTTTCCTGCTCTGCCTTAGGGACTTTCGCCAGCTCCATGGGCAGACAGAGATTCTTTTCAATGGTGCGCCAAGGGAACAGCAGGTCTTTCTGAGGCATAAAAGCGCTGTAGTTTTTCAGCTCCTGCACAGGGCGTCCGTCCACCAGAATCCGTCCCTGCTGTAATTTTTCCAGTCCGTTGATAAGGCGGAAAATGGTGCTTTTGCCGCAGCCGCTGGCGCCGATGATGGACACAAATTCCCTGTCCTCCACCTGAAAATTCAGATTCCGCATCATGTCGAAGTCATCTTCGGCATAACGGAAGGATACGTTTTCAAATTGCAGCATAACTTCTTTCGCTCTCCTTCTTTACATCTCCATGGCATAAGCCATATCCCAGAACATTTTTTCATAACGGCTGCAAGTTACGAAAATATCTGTCAAATACGCTTCCTGCTCAGGAGTGATGTTTTCGCCCAGAGCGTCTACACAGTCAATGATTTCTTTGGTACTATCCGCATATTCCTTGCTGCTGTAGCCCTGTACCCATTCGCCATAAAGAGGATGCTCCAGTGCGCCGGGCACCTTCACATGGTGTTCCCCGATGACCTGATAGCTCCATGCGCATGCCAGCACTGCCATAAGGATTTCCAGAGAACCGCCTTTGTTTGCCACATCCAGCATATAGGAGGTATAGGACTGATTTGTCAGTGCGGAAGGTGTCTTTGCCACTTCCTCCTCGGTGATGCCCAGTCTTGCCATGTAAGTCTTATGTACCTTCATTTCCCCGTCCAGTACGTCATGCACCATGCCGGCAAAGCGGCGCATCAGTTCCGGGTCTTCTGTTTTGATGACGCCGAAAGCAAATACTTTGGCATACTGAAGCAAATAGCGGTAATCCTGAATCATGTAAAAACGGAATTTTTCCACGTCCAGTGTGCCTTCCGCCAGTTCTTTCACAAAAGGCTGGTCTAAATAACCCATCCAGATATCTTCCACGCTTTTGTAAAGGCGTTCTGTCAATTTCATGGCAATTTTCCTCCTTTTTTCCATAAAAAAATTCTTTCCCTCTTAGAAGGAAAGAATCTTATAACTTCCATATCATCTTGTATTGCTTCCCTCCGATGGTACTAACCACATCAAGTTCAAAGGGTTGGAATATGCATTCCTCTCAGCCGCTCAGCGTCGGCACCCCCAGCTTTTTATTCATTTTTCTTCATTATATTACAAAAGAAAGGCAATGTAAATGACTTTTTTGTATACACCATCCCTTTTTTCACACTTTCGCACAAAAAAAATAGTTCGCAGGCGAAATAATTTTACAGTAAATTCCCTTTACATTTTGCAAAAAAAGAATACACTTAGTATGACAACAACAAAAATAACAATGTTTGGAGGTAAAAGGTAATGGACGACGATACCAAGCTGCTGAATCTGGCACTGGACGCCGGTGAGATCATGCTCATGTCCGGAGCGGAAACCCAAAGAGTGCAGGACACCATGCTGCGCATTCTTTCCGTCAGCGGACGAAAACAAGTAGAAGCCCTGGCGCTCTCTACCATGCTCATTGTGAGCCTGCCCCGTGAAGAAAAGGGGCCTCTTTCCATGGCAAGAGGAGTAAATGACCGTTCTGTCAATTTTGAGAAAATCTGTGCCGTCAATTCCATGAGCCGTGCTTTTGTGGCAGGGAAGATCACGTTGGAAGAAGCTACCCAGAAGCTGCTGGAAATCCACTACGCCCCGTCCTTTCATCCTTGGCTGCGCATCTTAGGCTACGGCCTTACCTCCGGCGGTTTTACACTGGTATATAACGGCTCTTTCGCCGACGGCATTGCCGCTTTCATCATCGGTATGATTCTAGGGCTCATGGTCTACTGGAACGGCAAATGGAAGGCACCTTATTTCTTCAGTTCTTTTATGGGCGGTGTGCTGACGGGTATCTTCGCCTGTCTGTTCCACATGGTCATTCCTTCCACACAGATTGATATGATCATCGTCGGCAGTATCATGCCCCTGCTTCCGGGGATCACCCTGACCAAGGGCATCCGCGACCTGTTGGAAGGCAACTTTATCAGCGGCAACTCAAAACTGATGGAGGCCCTTCTGGTAGCCTGTGCCATTGCCGGCGGCGTTGCCATCATGCTGGGCATCTTCCCTAATTGACGAAATTGACAGGAGGTTCTTATGACAGAGATTACCATGAAACTTGTTTTGTTTCAGGCAGCCTTTTCCTTTGTTGCCTGCTGGGGCTATTCCATCATCTGCAACGCCCCTCGAAAAGAACTGCTTTACTGCGGCATCAACGGCTTTCTGGGCTGGTTTGTATACATGCTGGTGATGATGTACAACGGGCAGGCAGTGACTGCCACCCTGCTGGCAACGGTCGCCGTAACGGCTGTGGCGCGGTTCCTTTCCTACCACAGAGAGGCGCCCTCCATCCTGTACCATATCCCCGGTGTACTGCCTCTGGTACCCGGTGCCGCCGTTTACAACACCATGCAGGCTGCCATCAAAGGCAATATCCTTTCCACCTATTCCAATGCCCTCACAGGGTTCAAACTGGCAGGCGCCATCGGTATCGGTTCCCTGCTGATTCTGGTACTGCCTTACAGTGCATTTGAAATCATCCCCCGTTTTGGGAAAAAGAAACAAAAAGATTGATACACATTTTCAAAAATGGAAAAGCCGAAATCCTCCATTTACAAGGATTTCGGCTTTTTTTATTTCAAAAATCTATTACAGTGCCATGGTTTCCGGCGCAGCTGTGAAAGATTCTACGGTTACGCTGCCGCCTGCCAGATAAAAGACTTCCATTTTGCCGTCGTCTTCGCTGTACATGCTGCGCAGGTCAGGATTCTGTTCCAGCATAGCAACTTTTGCTTCCCGGCTGTCATCCCACATTACATTACCGTTGATACGAATCCATGTGCCATCGGGATGCATGGCACATACTTCTGCCAGAGGGTTTTCTTTCAGCTGGCGATATACTTTTTTGGTGTTTGCAGTCATCAAATATACATGATTCTGGTACAGAGCCACAGCGCCGAAGGGACGTACACGGGGCTGGTTGCGCTCACATGTTGCCAGATAAAAAACTTTACATTCTCTCAGATATTCTACAGGATTTTTCATACTTCTACCGCCTTTCTTCTGTTTTTTACGTTTACCATTTCATTATCTTCTGTTATGATAGAAAACGCAAGTACGATTTTTTTCTATACTTAGTATGCAGAAAAATACCAAGGAGGTATAACATGGAGCTGCAAAAACAAGATACCTGTCCTTTTGTGACCGCACAAAAACTGTTGGCAGGGAAATGGAGCATCCTCATACTCCACCTGCTCCACGGACGAACCCTGCGGTTCGGGCAATTACAGAAGCAAATGCCCAAAATGACCCACGCCACATTATCCAAACAGCTGAAATTGCTGGAAGCAAGCGGTCTTATCGTCCGAACAGAATACCCCGGCGTGCCGCCAAAAGTGGAATACAGCGTCAGCCAGATTGGCGAGGCTTTTTATCCCGTGCTGGATAGTCTGGAAGCCTTCGGCATGGCTTATACCCAGTGGCAGAAACAGCAGACAGATGAAAAAAAGCCGGAATCTCTCTAAAGCAGATTCCCCTTAAGAAAATATATCAAATAAAATCTCAGTAAAAATAAGAAAGCTGAAATCCTTCGTTATAATGAGGATTTCAGCTTTCTTTGTTTTCTGATGAAGAAGCTCCTAAAGAACTTCCTGTTTTTTCTTATAATTCCCTTCTGCCTTCCAAGGCTCTGGAAAGGGTCACTTCATCCACATATTCCAAATCGCCGCCCACAGGCACGCCATTGGCAATACGTGTCACCTTTACCCCCATGGGTTTCAGCAGACGGCTGATATACATGGCCGTTGCTTCCCCTTCCACATTGGGGTTGGTGGCAAGGATGACTTCCTTCACATTCTCGTCCATGCGCTTCACCAATTCCGCAATACGGATGTCATTGGGGCCTACGCCTGTCATGGGAGAAATGGCGCCGTGGAGCACATGATATACCCCATGGAATTCTCTGGTGCGCTCATAAGCTGCCATATCTCTGGGGTCTTCCACCACCATGATGGTGCCGTGGTCTCGATTTGTATTGGCGCAGACGGGACAAGGGTCTTCGTCTGTGAGATTACAGCAGACAGAACAATAATGCACCTGCTGTTTCGCCTCCAAAATGGCGCCTGCAAGAGCTGCCACTTTTTCCTCAGGCATGTGGATGATATGAAAAGCCAGACGCTGTGCCGACTTGCCGCCGATACCCGGCAGACCTGCCAGCTGCTCAATGAGTCTGGTAATGGGATTTCCGTAGTAATTCATGGTATCCCTCTTTTTCTTAGAACATGCCGCCCATGCCCATGCCGCCTGTCAGTTTGCCCATAGCATTGTTGTACATTTCGTCTGCCTGACGAATGGCTTCGTTCACTGCGGACAGGATCAGGTCTTCCAGCATTTCCACATCATCGGGATCTACTACATCGGGATCGATTTTCAGTTCTTTGATTTCTTTTTTGCCGGAAATAACCACTTTCACAGCACCGCCGCCGCTGGTCATTTCCAGTGTTTTTTCGTTGAGTTCTTCCTGCATGGCAGCCATCTGTTTCTGCATTTTCTGCGCCTGTTTCACCAGATTGTTCATGTTCATGCCGCCCATGCCGGGGAATCCGCCTCTTGCCATATTTCATAACCTCCTAAAAGTTTTGATTTTTACCATATCGTTTCTATTTTATATAAAAAGTGCCGGAACTGCAAGTGTTTTTAGGGTTCCATATCCGCTTCGGGGAAATATCCGCTCATGATGCTTGCCCATTCCGGGTCGTTTTCATCAGAAGCTTCTGCCTCCTCTGCGCCATAGTTGGCTTCTCGCCACTGGTCATAAGCGGCTTTTTCTAAGGTCTGCAAGGTAAAGGATTTGCCCGTTGCTTTTTCCAGTGCCTCGGTGATTTGGGGCAGGTATTTCTGCACCATATCCGCCAAAGCGCCGTATTCGCAGACCAGATACACATTATCATCCTCTTTGAAGCCGATTTCCACACGGGAAAGTTTGCTTTTCAGAATGGGGTCACCGATTTCATTGCGGAGCAAAGGCCATTCTTTCTGGAGATTTTCCTTATCCTCCGGCAGTGCAGGTGGTTTCCGCTTTGCCTTGGGCTTTTCTTTTTTCACGTTGCCGTCAGAAACCTGTTCTGTGACGGTAACAGTGACGCCTTCTGCCACTTTCCGCTCCAGCCCTGCCAGCCTTGCCGCCAATGCGGTCAAATCCGTATCTGCCCATGTAGAGCAAAGACGCAGGATTTCCACTTCCAGCAAAATACGCTCATTGGAGGCGTATTTCATGTCATTCTGCAAGCCGGAGAACCGCCCAATCCAATAAGTCAGTTCCGCGGGAGAAAGACCTTTTGCCTGCTGCTGCAAACGGGCTGCGTTTTCCGCGGACAAGTCCAAAATACGGGCATTGTCCGGTACTGTGGATGTGACCAGCAGATTTCTGAGATGCACCAAAAGCTCCGTCACAAACTGCTTCACGTCACGGCCTGCCAGCAGCATTTCCTCCACCAGTTCCATGGCTTTGGCGGCGTCTTTCTGCTTCAAAGCCTCTGTCATGTCAAAGAACACCGTTTTGTCAACAGCACCCACCACATCCTGCACCTTTTCCAGTGTCACTTCCTCGCCGCTGTAAAAAGCAAGGCACTGATCCAGAATACTCAAAGAGTCACGGAGAGAGCCGTCCGCCAGCTGTGCCACATAGCGCAAGGCGTCCTCTGTTGCCGTCAGACCTTCCTCTGCCATATATTTCATCAGTGTATGGGCAATATCATCGGCAGTGATGCGACGAAAGTCGAACCGCTGACAACGGGAAAGGATGGTTGCAGGCACTTTCTGGGGGTCTGTGGTCGCCAGAATGAAGATAACGTGTGCAGGGGGTTCCTCCAATGTTTTCAGCAATGCGTTAAAAGCACTATTGGACAGCATATGCACTTCGTCGATGATATAGACCTTGAAGGTACCTTCTGTGGGGGGATATTTCACTTCCTCCCGAATTTCACGGATGTTGTCAACGCTGTTGTTGGAAGCGGCGTCGATTTCCATAACATTGACGCTGCGCCCAGCCAGAATATCCTGACAGACTTTACATTCATTACAGGGTTCCCCATCTTCTGTAGGATGCAGACAGTTGATGGCACGGGCAAAGATTTTCGCTGTGGATGTTTTGCCGGTGCCTCTGGTGCCGCAGAACAGATAGGCATGGGACACACGCCCTGTTTTCATCTGATTTTTCAGTGTTTTCACAATATGATCCTGCCCCACCACGCCGGCAAAGACGTTGGGGCGGAATTTTCTGTATAACGCCGTGTAAGACATGGCGATTCCTCCTTCATAACGCCTGAAAAACAGGCGGAAATGTCCCAAAGGGACAGATACAGTATAGCATAGGGCAGGGGAAATGAAAAGGCGGTGAGACAGACAAAAATCCCCTTGACAATGTCCTCTTACCCCTTATGATAAAAAGAAATAGGAGGGATAACATGCAGCAGAAAAAAGAAATCAATATCCAAATGGGCAGCCGCATTCGCAAAGCGCGTTTACAAGCAGGTCTAACCCAAGAGGCTTTTGCTGAACTTTTGAATCTCGGCCCCAAGCATATTTCCGCCATTGAGCGAGGCATCGTAGGACTTTCCATGGAAACCCTTCAGAATATCTGTCAGGTGCTGCATGTTTCCGCAGACACCATCCTTTTCGGGGATATAGAAAAATCTCCGGCTGATGCCCTCTGCCAGCGCCTTGGGCGGCTTTCTCCCGAAGAATTTACCCAGATAGAAGAAATCATCAACAAAATACTGGAAATTTACGCAAAAAAATAACCGAAAGAGAAACATCTCTTTCGGTTTTCTTTTTTATAGGAATCCGTGCATCTGCTGTTGTCACTGCCAACCATGCGTTACCTCCTTCTGAAGCTCCATCCAAGCGACCTTGCGACACACGAGAAGTTGACTGCTTAGTGCTGCTGCCTTCCGACCCTGACACGGTTCACAGGCTCCTGTTGTGCAAGACTTGAACTTCAACGCCCCTTCCAAAGGGCAGACCATTTTTGGACGGCGCCGAAAGCAGACGTCACCCCCACTGTAGCGGATTGTGGGTGCAGGGTACCGCTAATCCCCCGGCTAGCACGGAAATTTTACCGTTTTCAAAAATGCCATTATAGTATACATAACAACGGGCTTTCTGTCAATGAAAATTTCCCCAAAAGGCGTATTTCCAGCAAAAACCCATGTTTTTTGTGTTATGCTTCGGTTTGTGCCGTTTCTTCCGCAGCTTTGTTTTTGCGGAATCTGCGGAAAAACCGCTTCATGATCTCGCTGCATTCTGCCTGCAAAAGGCCTTCTTCCACTTCCACCTGATGGTTGAAGCGCGGCTCATTGAGCAAATCCAAAATAGATCCGGCGCAGCCTGCCTTACTGTTTCTGGTGCCGAACACCACTCTGGGAATTCTTGCCTGTACAATGGCGCCGGCGCACATGGGGCAAGGCTCCACTGTCACATACAATGTGCAGTCCTCCAGCCGCCAATCCCCTACGATGCCTGCCGCCTCGTTGATGACGTCGATTTCCGCATGGCGCAGGGGATTTTTTGCTGTGTTGCGCATATTATGGCCACGGGCGATGATTTCCCCATTCCGCACCATAACAGCGCCGATGGGCACTTCCCCTTCTGCCAGTGCTTTTTCCCCTTCCAGCAGGGCTTCTTTCATATAATACAAATCCTGTTCTGTCATGTTATTTCCTCATTATGTCATTCCGCAGCCTATTCTGCCATGCAAAGAGAGCCGTTTCGCTCCTCGATATCTGTCACCAGCCAGTAATCATCCAATCCGTCACCATTCAGATCACAAGGATAGATGCACTGGGCATAGACGATGTCCTCATTGGAGGAGCGCAGTCCTTTTTCCGTCAGCAGATAACGGATGGTGGTGCCTGTCATATCGCAGACATAGACCTCTTTTACACCGTCCTGATTCAGGTCACCGCTGGTGATGGGGCCATAAAGGCTTTCCACACCCAGATGGGTAGACCAGATCTTGCGGAAGTTATTATCGTTTTTCTGATAGAGATACAGATCCATGCCATCGCTCATGAGATATTCTTTCACGCCGTTACCGTCCAGATCGGTAATATGGATATAATCCACCGTATGTTTCAGACGGGTAAAGCCTGTGTTGCTCCAGCCGCCTTCTCCCCGTTCATAATACTGTATGGTGGTATCGTCAGAAAGCATGAGCTTGCTGCCTTCTGCCGCCAAAGCCCCAGCATCATTGGATTCCAAAGAAATCTCCTCAGATGTTTTCTGCATATTGGCATCGTAGAACAATATTTTTTCTGAACGAGTAAACACATGCTCGCTCTCGCCGCTGCCTTCCTCGGTGATGCTGGAAAGAACCACTGCCAGCTCACTTCCCTCTGCGCCGTCGAAAAATGTTGCCGATGTAGCTTCCAGACCACTGCCGAAGGTCAATGTCCGCCACAGACGCAGAGCGCCGCTCCGGTAACGATAAATCTGCACAGCACCATCCTGCAAAGATGCTGTCAGCACATTGCCGTCCTTATCTTTTCCCATGGAAAGGAAACCCTCCTTTGGAAAAGATGCTGGTGTCATGGAAAAACCAGTTTTCATCCCTTCCCAGTTTTCATAAGACTGGAAACTACCATTTGCTTCATAAGGATTTCGGGCATTGAGGCTGTACCAACTGTTATCGTATCCCCCCTGATAACATACACCGATGAGGCCGCTGCCAGAAAAATAAGCCATGAGCTGTCCTGCCGCATCCCCATTGTAATGCATCAGGTTTGCGGTGCCCACCACCACTTCCGTTCCGGCATAACTGGTCATATTATGGTCTGTTTCTTTGCAGGCAGCAAAGAAATCCGCGTTTTCCTCCGTATCATCCGGCACCAAGCCGGCAGCAAAGCGCAGACTGTCTCTGTCAAAATCCCAGTAGTATTCCTCTGCTACTTCCTGCATCTGTTGTGTATATTGCTCCTGCTGCGCGGCTGTCAGTGTGAATACCGCTTCCTCCTGCCCACAGGCAGAAAGAGAAAGCGCCGCCATGACTGCCAAGCAGAGTAAATGTTTCTTCATGTCTGTCCCTTCCCTCTTTTGCAAGGTTTTTTGCACATAGATATTTTTATTATAAAACACCAGAGGGATTTTTTCAAACCTGTTTTTCAGCCTGCACCAAAAAGCCGTCCCACCAGAAACAAGGACAGGGCAACCCCTGCAAAGTTTGCCGCAAGAGCGCAAAACAGGGTATGTCTTGTTTTGGTAATGCCCACAGAAAGGAAGTACAGGCTCATGGTATAAAACACCGTTTCCGTGCAGTACATCATCACCGAAGCGGAACGCCCCAGAAAAGAGTCAGGGCCGTAAAGGGCAAAAATTTCCGTCAAAAGCCCCACTGCCGCCGAGGAGGACACCAGCCGCACCAATGTGAGAGGCGCCAATTCCGCCGGAAATCCCACCAAATATTCCAGCGGCGCCAGCAGTTTTGTCAAAAGCTCCAGCAGCCCCCCTGCCCGAAGCACCTCTACCGCCACCATAAGCCCAAGCAAGGTGGGCAGGATATTCACCACTGTATGTAAGCCTTCTTTCGCCCCCTCCAAAAAGGTTTCGTAGAGGTTCACCCGCTTCAGAGAGCCAAAAACCACAATAAACAGCACCGTCACTGGAATAATAAAGTCCGAAAGCACCATCAGAAACTGCAAGTCTTACCCCTCCCTTCCAGTATCTTCGCCAGCAGGATACCCACAAGGGTGGTACCCAGCGTTGCGGCAATGCCTGCTCCCATGATTTCCGCCGGAGCAAGAGAACCGTATTCTGCCCGATAGGCTAGGATATTCACTGTCACCAGCTGCAAAGAGGACATATTCACCACCAGAAACATACACATGGCGTTGCTGGCGCGTCCTGTTTTGCCGTTGAGCTTCGCCAATTCCTCCATGGCAAGAAGCCCTGCCGGTGTAGCTGCCCAGCCCAATCCCAGAAAGTTAGCCGCAAAATTGGCAGAGATATACCGCCTTGCGGCATGTCCTCTGGGTACCTCAGGAAAAAGGAAATCCAGAAATGGCTCCATTTTCTCTGCCAATGCGTCGATCATGCCGCCTTTTTCGGCAATTTTCAAGATGCCTGACCAGACTGCCACCACGCCAGCCATGGTAAAAGCAAGCTCAACGGCATTCCTGCCGCCGTCAATGACCGCATTTGTCACCAGATCCATCCGCCCCAGAAAAGCCCCCGTCAAAATACCGCCAATGAGGAAAAATCCCCAGATCACATTCAGCATGTTTTGCCCTCCTTTCCTTCTTTCACATCTATGCGCTAACGGGAAAAACTATCCCTTTTTTCCAAAAATTGGGTGAAATATGATATTTTTGTTGTAATTTGTGCGAATCTGTGTTAATATTCTGTTAAGAAAATTCAGACCAACTGGTCTTACAGGGAGGAAATCAGATGAAATCAACAGGCATCGTTCGTAAAGTAGACGAACTGGGAAGAGTGGTTTTGCCCATCGAACTGCGTCGTAACATGGGAATCGAAATCAAAGACTCCTTGGAGATCTTCGTGGAAGAAAACACCATTATTTTGAAAAAATATGAACCTGCCGACATTTTCACAGGCAGCATGGATGATCTCATTGATTACAAAGGCAAAAAAGTATCCAGACAGTCCATTTTGGAAATGGCAAAATTGGCAGGTCTGGATGTACGCTGAAACATTTCACAATCTGACAGATAAAAAAGCCAAAATTGTATGTATTTTTATACAATTTCGGCTTTTTCTGTTTTGCGCAGAATTTTCAAAAAGGCCTTCCCCTTTTCTGTGAAAAACCCTGATTTGCCCGAAATAACGGGCTTTTTTCTTGACAAGGTCTGTGCTGTTCTCTTACAATATAACCCATAATCTATCTAGGAAAGGTGATATTTCATGTCCGCAACATTTCAAGGAAGTAAAAATTATGTCGCAAGTGAAGAACTCATGCGTTCTGTCAATATTGCCATGGCGCTGCAAAAACCCCTGCTGATCAAAGGGGAACCCGGCACAGGCAAAACCATGCTGGCGGAAGCCATTTCCGAAGCACTGGGCAAAAAACTGGTGATCTGGAACATCAAATCCACTACAAAAGCGCAGGATGGTCTATATGTTTATGACGTGGTACAGCGTCTGTATGACAGCCAGTTCGGCAATGAAGGCGTAGACGACATCGCAAAATATGTAAAAATGGGCAAGCTTGGCGAAGCTTTCTCCGCTGACGAGCAGGTAATCCTCCTCATCGACGAAATCGACAAAGCCGATCTGGAATTCCCCAACGACCTGCTGTGGGAGCTGGATAAAATGGAATTCTACATTCCTGAAACAAAAGAAACCGTAAAGGCAAAACAGCGTCCCATCGTGATCATCACATCCAACGCAGAAAAAGAACTGCCCGACGCATTCCTGCGCCGCTGCATCTTCCACTACATCGAATTCCCTGATGCAGAACAGATGGAAGAAATCATCAAAGTGCACTTTGACAAAGTGGAAGAACATCTGCTGGAACAGGTACTGGAAACATTCTACTGGATTCGCGGTCTGTACCAGATCCAGAAAAAACCCAGCACATCCGAAGTCATCGACTGGATTCGTGCCCTTCAGCTGGGCGGCGTCGATGTGGACAGAATCCGTCAGGAAGTACCCTTTGCAGGGGTTCTGTTGAAAAAGAACGAAGACATCGACGTACTGAACCGCTATTTACGATAAGCAGGTGATCCCATGTTTACGGCATTTTTCTATTTACTGCGCTCCAAAGGACTGAAAGTATCCATGAATGAATGGATGACCCTCATGGAAGCTCTGGACAAAGGTCTGCACCAGTCCTCTTTCACAGGATTTTACTATCTGTGCCGCAGTGTGTTGGTGAAAAGCGAAGCGGATTTTGACAAATTCGACGGCGCCTTTCTGGAATTTTTCAAAGGCGTGGAATTTGAAGGAGAGCTGCCCAAAGAGCTCATGGACTGGCTCACAAATCCCAAGGAAAAACCCGGCGACCAGTTCGACATGGAGCGTGCCATGCAGAATGAATGGATTTCTCAGGCAGAAATCCAGAAAATGTTTCTGGAACGACTGGAAGAACAGAAGGAAGAACACAACGGCGGCAGTTACTGGGTAGGTACCGGCGGCGTTTCCGTATTCGGCAACAGCGGTTTCAGCCCCAGAGGCATCCGTGTGGGCGGTGAAGGCGGCAAGCGTCGTGCTTTTCAAGTTGCCAGCGAACGGAAATTCCGCGATTTCCGTCAGGACAACACACTGGACACCCGTCAGTTCCAAATGGCTTTCCGCAGACTGCGGCAGTTCTCTGCCAAAGCCGAGGAAGCAAAAACAGAGTTTGACATTGACGGCACCATTCGGGAAACCTGTGACAATGCAGGGAAACTGAAGGTGGTTTATGACCGTCCCAGAAAGAACACCGTCAAAGTATTGCTGCTCATGGACAGCGGCGGTTCCATGGACTATTACAGCCGTTTGTGCTCCATGCTGTTCCAGGCAGTGAGTAAGTCCAACCATTTCAAGGATTTGCAAGTATTCTATTTCCACAACTGTATCTACTCCAAGGTATACACAGACCCTCAGCTGCGTCCAAAATCTGTGATCCCTACAGAATGGATTCTGAAGAATCTCAGCAGCGAGTACAAGGTCATCATTGTGGGTGACGCTCAGATGGAGCCTTCTGAACTTCTTGACCCCAGCTATTACAACTACGGTGCCCGTGACAACATCACCGGCATGGAATGGCTCACCAGATTTCGGGAAAAATACCCCCATCTGGTATGGCTGAACCCTTCCGAACGTCCTTACTGGGGCGGCTGGTGGGCAAAGACCTACGACATCATCCGCAAGGATTTTGATATGTACGACCTGAGCATTGACGGTCTGAATACTGCTCTGAAAAAACTTATGGTGAACAGATAAAAAACAGCCTGTGTTTATGGCTGCATCATCAAAAACAAAAATAGCCGGATTCCTTGAAATACAAAGGATTCCGGCTTTTCTATTGTCATTGCACTTCTATCATGCTTTCTTCAGTTTTTCCACATTTCCTGCCTGAATATCCCAGATATGACGGGCAATTTTTTCTTCTTCCCAGTCCCACCAGCGCAAATCCTGCAAAACGGCAATGGTTTCCTCGGAAAACCGTTTGCGGATGGGCTTTGCAGGCACACCGCCCACAATGGTATAAGGCGGCACATCTTTGGTGACTACTGCCCTTGTGCCGATGATGGCGCCATCTCCAATGGTGACCCCTGCCAGCACAACGGCTTCATAGCCAATCCACACATCATTTCCAATGACAATATCACCCTTGTTGTCCCATGCTTCTGTGACCCGTTTCCAATCCAGTCCCCAAGCATCAGCAAATATGGGAAACGGATAGGTAGACAGAGAACCTAAAGCATGGTTGGCGCTGTTGAACAGGAATTTTGCCCCACAGGCAATGGAACAGAATTTCCCGATTTTCAGCCTGTCCCCATTGATGGGGTACTGGTAAAGGACGTTGTGCTTCTCAAATTCTCTGGGGTCATGAACAAAGTCATGGTACATGGTATAATCCCCCACGGAAATGGCAGGATTCGTGATGGCATTTTTCAGATAGATTGTCCATGTATCATCGGGACGTGGATACATGGCGTCTTTGGTGATTTTCATACAATCGCCTCCTTCTGGATTGATTGTACAAAGTCCTGCCCTTCTGCCGCAATCCACCAAACGCTTCGGCAGTGTTTTGGGTACAAAAAAAGTCGGGTTTTAGGGGCATCTTCATAAGAAAACAAAGAAAGCTAAAATCCTTATGATAACAAAGGATTTTAGCTTTCTTATTTTATGAAAATTTTATTTGTTATGCTTTCTTATGAAGACAGCCGTCGCACTTCCCCTTAAGAAATCAAGGAAAAGAAAAATCAATGTTTTCTTAAGTGGAAGTTGCTTTACCCGACTTTTCTTATTTCTCTTTCTGATAAATGATTTGCGGATGGCAGAGACGGAAAGATGGTATGTTTCTGCCAACGCTTCCAGTGTTGCCCCTGCCTGCTTTCGGCTGCGGATTTCTTCGTTCCGCTGTGCCAATGCCTCACGGCTGCCGCTTTTCTCTCCCCAGCCCTTATGTTCTCTGGCAGGGATATAGACATAGCCGCCTTGGACGTACTCCTGCAATGTCTGCACCAATGCAGGGGGCAGCAGGTCTGACGCATTGATGTATTTCATGGTCGGATTCCCCCTTGATATTCAAATCAAGCAGCAAAACCGACTTTCTGCGACATTTCCTCCATGCAACTGTCGCTTACATCGGTTTTGCATGGAGAACTGCTTTGTTGCGTTTCTGCGTCAGGTGACACATATGAGTCACTTCCTTTTTTCTCAAATAGGCTTATTCGCCCAGCATTTCTTCTACTTTTTTCAGCAGCACTTTGGTAGCTTCGCCGGGGTTTTCTTTGGCGAAAATAGCGGAAATAACGGAAACGCCGTCGATACCGCTGCCTTTGAGCTGCATAATATTATTTTCATTGATGCCGCCAATGGCAACCACAGGGATGGTAACGGCTTTGCAGATTGCCAGCAATTCCTCATTTGTCAGGGACTGGGCGTCTTTTTTGGTATCGGTGTGGAACACTGCACCTACGCCGATGTAGTCCGCGCCGCTTTCCTGTGCTTTTACGGCTGTTTCCACAGTGTTTGCGGAAATACCCAGAATCTTGTCAGGACCAATCAAGGCTCTGACGTCTTTATCCACGATGTCGCTCTGTCCCACATGGACACCATCTGCCCCGCAAGCCAATGCGATGTCGATGTTATCGTTTACCACAAAAGGTACGTGATATTTCTTTGCCAGCTGCGCCAGATCTTTGGCTTCTTCCAAGAATGTTGCTTCATCCAGTTCTTTTTCGCGAATCTGTAAGAAAGTTGCCCCTGCCGCCAGCACTTCTTCTGTCACATCATGGAGTGTTCTGCCATTCAGCCATGCACGGTCTGTGATGGCATATACTTTCATGGATTCTTTCGTTGCTTTTTCTGCCAATTCCAATTCCTCCAGTCTTGTCCGTTTCTGTAATGTTTCCGCGTCTGTCAAACTAATCTGGTCTACCAGATGGGTGCGGAATGTGAGGGTGCCTGCCCCCTGTGCGTCTGTTTTTTCTCTGGCGATTTCACCGCTGACACCCATGAGGGATACAGCGCATACAGTAGCTTCTAAAATATGCTCAGGATTGCCGCCGCAGAAAGCACCCAAAAGGGCGGTCAGCATACAACCACTGCCAGTGATGCGGCTCATCATAGCATCGCCGTTTCGCAGGGCAAAAACACGGTCAGGGGAAGCGATGATGTCGATGACACCGGAAATGGCAATGACTGCTCCTGTTTTCCGTGCCAGTTCTCTTGCCATATAGCCAAAGGCTTTGTAATTGTCCTCGGTGATTTTATCTTCTTCAGCCGCGTCAACGCCACGGGTGGAGCCTGTGCCCACTGCCAGATGTTTGATTTCGGAGGTATTGCCGCGGATCACGGAGAATTTCACGTTTTCCAACAGCTTTTTGCCGCCTTCCCGACGCAGTCTGGTAGCGCCTACGGCAACGGGGTCAAGCACCACAGGAACCCCTGCTTCGTTAGCGGCTTTCCCTGCCACCAGCATAGCTTCCACATCTTCCATGGTGCCCATATTCATCACAAGACCCTGTACCACAGAAGCCACTTCTGCCACTTCCTCCACTTCGTGTGCCATGGTGGGAGAAGCCCCTGCCGCCAAAATGATATTGGCGCAGTCATTGACTGTGACAAAGTTGGTGATTGCCTGCACAATGGGTTCTTTTTCCCTTACATTTGCCATCATAGCAGGAAAAGACGCCAAAATATCTGTTTTCATGAAAACGAACCTCCTTTATTTACGGTTGAGTTTTTCCATCATTCTTGCAAACATGCCGGAGCGTTTCAAAAGGGTGATGACCAGTACCGCCAGAAAAGCACCCATGGCGGAAGAAGGCACGAATGCCGGCACATAGACCCAAGGGGTCTGCAAGTCCATGCCATAGAGGTATTTCATCACCGGATATGCCGCAAAGGCGCTCAAAATGCCGGTGCCGAAGATTTCACCGATGACTGCCATATACAGCTTATGACCGGATTTCCGATACAGGAAACCGGACAGAAAGGCGCCGATGACTGCCCCAATGACTGCCAGTGCCGTGCGCCCTGTCATCATACGCAGGATACCAGTGATGAGCGCCGCCAGAAATCCCCAGTAAGGCCCTACGAACACTGCCGCCAACACATTGATGAAGTGCTGGAAAGGCGCCATATTGGGGAACCATACCACAGAGGACAGGGCAAAGCCCATACCTGCGAATATTGCCGTCAGCACCATTTTCAACACATGATTATCTTTATTGCCACCCATTTGCTGCTGCCTCCTTTTTTCTTCCCAACAGAAAGGAACGCAAACAAAAAAGGATTTCCTTTTTGGAAATCCTTCGTTTCTGACGCGCTTTGGTGCGTTTTGCACCCTGCATTCCCTCCGTTGGCATTATCCAAATCAGGTGTAAAGGTCGAAGGATCTATCCTTCCTCTCAGCCTCCTTTAGAAGCTCCCTTTGCATTCTTGTGTCATTATAGTACGGTTTTTGTCCCTTGTCAACGTCCCCCCACGGGCATAAAAAAGGCGGCATAGCCGCCTTTTGGAAAGAGGAATTGCTGTACGGAGATACAGCAAAGTGCCCACTTCGTTAGATTTTCGCATGGCATATGTTCCATGCAGTTCTTTGGTATTTTTTCTTGTTTTTTCTTTTGTGTTTCTTTGCTTTGCTTTATCTTTTGTAATGGAGGTTGTATTGAGAAAATGGCAATTACGCTTCTTCGATATAACCGATATTGGTACGGATCACATCGCAGGAATGCTGAAATGCTGCCATTTCTTCCGGTGTTAATTCCAGTTCCAGCACTTCTTCCACGCCGTCTTTGCCGATGACGCAGGGTGTGCTGATATACAGGTCATGCTGACCATACTGTCCGTTCAGCTGGGCGCTGACAGGCATCACTGCTTTTTCGTCATGGAATACGCAGAATACCAGCCGTGCCAGTGTGGAGCAGATGCCAAACTCGGTGGCGCCTTTGCCGGCGAAGGTGACCCAGCCCCCTTCAATGGTTTCATGGAGTACTGCCTCTTTATCCACCTGATACTTGGGATTTTCTTTTGCCAGCTGATCTAAGGGTTTGCCGTTGACCGTCACATGTGACCATGGTGCCATCTGGGAATCACCATGTTCCCCCATGGTGTAAGCCACCAGTGATTTATGGTCAATGCCTGTTTCTCTTGCCAGAACAGTTTTAAATCTGGCACTGTCCAGCCCAGTGCCTGTGGCAAATACCCGAGATGATGGGAAGCCGGAAAGCTTCTGCACCTGTCTTGCGATGATGTCGCAGGGATTTGTGATGACGATGAATATGCCGTCAAAACCGGCTTTCACAATGCGTCCCACAAAGCTGTTGACCAACTCCACAGAATGTTTCAGTTCTGCCAGACGGCTATGGTCTTCACCCATGATGGTGCCCACGCTGATGACAACGATGTCACAGTCCTTCAGGTCTTCATAAGTGCCGCCTCTGACCTCCACCCGATGGGGCAGATAAGAAACGCTGTCCCGCAGATCCTGACACTCGCTGATGACCTTCTGTTCCTTCACATCCACCAGCACCAGTTCATCCACAATGCCCTGAACTGCAAGGCTATATGCACAATGGGCGCCTACATGACCGACACCCACGATGCCCACACTTCTTGTTTTCATATTTGGTTCCCTCCAAATGCTTTTGTACTTCTCCAAAAGTTTCTTTTGTATTCTTCCCTCTCTCTTAGGAGAGTTTTATCTTTTTGTATATGATTTTCTTTTTTCCTTTGTACACTTCTTTTCTTTTGTAAAAATCAAAAAAGGTTCCGGACTGACCGTCCGGAACCACCTGTTTACACCGAAAAAAGACCGAATCTTTTTCCACGCATCGTGTTTTTCTCCATGACAATCAGTACTATTTCTTCACGCGGCACAAAATGACCAGCAGCGCAATGAGAATAGCACCAATGAGCAGGACCTGTTTCATTGTATGGGAAAACGCACGGCTCATGAAAAATCTCCTTCTTTCTGTCTTTGACGATAAGAATCATTGGGTAAAAGATACCACTTTCAAAGACCCAAGTCAATGGAAAGAATGACGCTTGTTTTTATAAAAATACAAAAAATTTTGTGTACTCTGTAGAATGACATTTGTATTTTTTGTATTTTTACCAATACATTCCGACGTCAAAACGCACGCGTCCGTCGGTTTTTCCAAAGAAAAAAGAGGACACCCTCTCTTGTCTGAGAAGATGCCCTCTTTTCGGCATTTCTTATACCAGTTTATCCATTTTTTCTTTCAGTACAGAAGCAGGCACTGCGCCAATGATGCTGTCTGCCACCTGACCGTCTTTGAAGAAAATCATGTTCGGCACGCTCATAACGCGGTATTTCTGTGCCAGATCCATTGCCTGGTCGATGTCTACTTTCACGATTTTTGCTTTGTCACCATATTCTGCCTGAAGCTGTTCCAGTACGGGGCCCATCATCTGGCAGGGGCCGCACCATGTAGCGAAAAAGTCTACCAGTACAGGTACGTTGCTTTCCATAACTTCTTTCTGGAATGTATCAGATTTTACAACTAACATAATCAATTCCTCCTTACACATCTATTGTTATTGTATCCAAATATTTCTTTTTTATTTCTGATGTTAGTATATCACAGAAAAAAACTCTTTGCAATAAAATTTCTTAAATAATAATCATTATCGGCTTGTTCTGTGACCTAAGGCACATAAAAGAGAAATTTTTTCTAAAAAACAGGTATAAAACCCATTCTCTGGGACATACTTCATAGCGGAGAGTGTGATCTCTCCCCCAAAGAATCACATTCTTTCTACTTCTTCCCCTTAGGAAAAGGCGGCTGTTTTCACAGCCGCCTTTTTTTACTGGATAGATGTGTATTTTTTCGCCAAAATGATGGTCACAGCCAGATATACCACTGCCATGACTACCGTAGAGATAGCCGCAGGGAGCATAAAACTGCGGATGCCTTGGAAAAACAAATCCAAATCCGCTTTGTCCAATATGGCTGTCATGGTCTTTTCGATATAGTCCGTAGACAAAGAGGGAACAAGCTCCACGACCTTCTCTTCCACACAGCTAATACCAAAGAAGAAAATCAGGGCAAAGATACCATTGCCTCGACGAATAAAAGGCAGATACGCCAGTGTGATAGAAAGATACAGCAGTGCCACCGTTTCCAGCATAGCCAGTGTCAGAGACAGGGCAATGAGAATCATGGAGCTGCGAATCCCATCCATTGCCCAAACTTTTCCGACCTCCTCCCAGAACAATTTTGTGCCAGAGGGTGCCACAGCTCCGTAGAGTATGGAAAAACACAGCAAGCCACAGAGAACACAAACAATGATGCCCCAAAGAGCAGAAGCGGCGAATTTCCCTGTCACCAGTTCCACAGAGGAAACAGGCAGGCTGAATGTGAGATAGCCTTCGTTGCCATACATACTTTTCTGATACCGCAGGGCTGTATGGACAAGGAACAACAGCACCAGCACCACAATGGCAATGGTGCAGCCGGAAATCAGCAGGGGCGCCTGCACTAGATAGGAAACATCCGTGCCTCTGGTGCGGTTCATGACGGTAGCAAAGGCAAAGAGCAGGGCAATGGCGCTTGCCACACCATAAAGCAGGCTGTTTGCCCGTAATTCCTGTTTCATAACTTTTCCAAACATCAGCGATACACCTCCCGGAAATACTGGTCAACAGACATGCCCGTTTCCGCCCGAAGCACATCCACCTGTTCATTCAAAAACACCCGTCCCTGTTTCAAGAAAACAGCGCGGTCAAAAATCTGCTCCACATCATGCACCAGATGGGTGGACAAAAGGATGGAGCTGTTTTCTGCATACTGGTTCAAAATAGTCGTCAGGATATAGTCCCTTGTGGTAGGGTCTACACCGCCCATGGGTTCATCCAGCACAAAGAGCTTTGCTTTTCGGCTCATGACGAACACCAGCTGCAATTTCTCCTGCATGCCTTTGGACATGGTGCCGATTTTCTGTTTAGAATCCAGTTTCAAATCCATAGCCATTTCCATGGCTTTCTTTTCGTCGAAATCCTTATAGAAATCACGGAACATGCCGATGGCGCTTTTCACATTTTCGCTTTTGCGGAAGTATGTCCGCTCCGGCAGATAAGAAATGACAGACTTGCTGTGTACGCCAATGGGCTGGCCATCCACCAATACACTGCCGTCATAGTTCTGAATCAAACCGCAGAGGATTTTCATGAGGGTTGTTTTCCCTACGCCGTTAGGCCCCAAAAGCCCGATGATTTCTCCTTCTTCCAGTGTCAGGTTCAGCCCTGCCAGAACGGTATGATTGCCGTAACGATGCTCCAGATTTTTGATTTCTACCAAACTCATGCCTGTTCCTCTCCCTTCTCGCCCACAGCTTTCACATAAGACGCCACTTCCTCTGTGGTAAAGCCGATTTTTTTCATATATGCCAGATATTTCTCTGTTTCTTCCTTTGCGAAAGACTTTCTTTTTTCCACCAAAACCCCTTCTTCCTTCGTCAGAAAACGTCCGCTGGTGCGTTCTGTATAGACCAGACCTTCCCGTTCCATTTCCGCCATGGCGCGCTGCATGGTGTTGGGATTGACGCCGAATTCCGCCGCCAGCTCCCTGACGGGAGGAATCTTCTCACCAGGCTCCATGGCACCGGACAAGGCACGCAGGGTCATTTCCTTTACGATCTGCAAATAAATGGGTAAACCGTTATCAAACTGCACGGAACCACCTTCCTCAACCTAAATAATCCAATTTCTTTTCTGCCAGATACACCATCAATGCTCCATAAATGAGTATCCGCAATACCATGGCAATGGGAATCAATGCAATGAAGCCAAACATTGCAATGCCTTTTGTCATCATAAAGGGCATCGCCATCAAGAAAAAGCCAATGGGAACACCGAAAACCACCATAGCCAGCACATTAAACAATGGCTCCATGATAAAGAAAATCACCAAGGCAACAGCAGTCCCCCACAAATAGGGATGTTTCTGAAAACGGGGCAAGCGTCCTGCCATGAGAGCAAAGCAAAGAGCATACAGACTGCCCACCGCCATGAGAACCTGCGAAAGAACCATAAACGCTACTATCCCGATACCCACAGCCATGCCTTCCCCAGAAAAATCACCTATCCCGTAAGGCTCCTGCACAAACAGCATCAATGCCAGCCAAATAATGCCCAGAAGCACCAGCACCATTCCCCAGACCAATGGCGCCAGCAGCTTTCCAGCCAGAATCTGCCGCCGCTTCACGGGCAGTGTCATCCAGAACACGCCTTCTCCCCCAAACATACCTCTGTCAAAGCGGTATAGGGTATACACCACATAAAACACCATGGCGGCAATCCACAGGACATACATCCCTAAAATGGAACCAATGGAAAGGGCACTCCGCACATCAAACTCCTCCGGTGTGCCCCCAAAAGTATCTCCCGGATATAAGGCGGTCTGCTGTATCACAATAAGGCTCAGAATCCCTGCCGCCAGCAAAATGGCAAACATGACGAAATACACCTTCCGTGTTTCCTGCAATTCCGCTTTGCAAATCTTTCTCCACATGTCATTCTCCCCCTTCTGTATGATTGTATTAACTTACTAATACAATAGTACGAAAAGAAGGGGCTGTCAATGACCTCCCCACAATCTTAAACATGTCTTAAAAAATTGTTTTGCCCACAAAAAAAGAAGCGGAATCTGCCAGACATGGGTAATTCACACTTCTTTTTCTTCATTTCTGTTCTGTATCTGACGAACTCTCTCCCTCATAATCAATGAGAATCTTTTTGCATGTCCAGCAATTCCATGCTTCTACACGTTTATTGGTGTAACCGCAGGACTGTTCCCTGCCCACAGCCAATGTTTCGCCGCCCCCCAAAGGCAAAGCCGGAACAGGCAGTTTCTTTTCCGTCCAGTACACACCGTCCCGATTCTGGATATACCCCAATGTCATTTCTTTTCCGCAATAAGGACATTTCATGGCACATCGCCTCCTTTTTCTCATCATACCACAAATAGGCTGTTTTTTCCGTAAAAAAAGCTGAAACTCTTTTGATACAAAGAATTTCAGCTTTTCTCATTTCCTCAATATTTTTCGATGTCGATGATTTCCGCTTCATAAGGATGTTTCAAGGCTTTCTGGCACAAAAAGCCGAAGGTGTTTGTGGTATCGCTGAGATAGAACCGACGCACGCCTTCTTCCTCGTTTTCGTTGAGCTGGTCACGCTCTGCCAGAAATTCCTTCACCTGTCTTGCGGTGGCTTTTGCCGGGTCTACCAACTTCACCGCATCCCCTACGGTGGTGCCAATGCACCGTTTCAGAAGGGGATAATGGGTACAGCCCAGCACCAGAGAGTCAATGCCCTTTGTCAACAGTTCCTGCAAATAGCTCTGGGCTGTCAGACGGGAAACCTCGTTATCTGTCCAGCCTTCCTCTGCCAGCGGCACGAAAAGGGGGCAAGCCTTGGAAAAAACCTGAATGTCGGGATTTTCTTCCCGAATCATGGTTTCGTAAGCGCCGGAGCGGACTGTTGCCGCTGTGCCGATGATGCCTACCTTATGGTTTTTGGTGGCACGGACTGCCGCTTCCACACCGGGCACAACTACGCCGAAAATGGGGGTATCTGTTGCCGCACGCATGGCATCCAGACTGTTGGAGCTGGCGGTGTTGCAGGCCACAATGATGGCTTTTACGTCCTTTGTTTCCAGAAAACGCACATTCTGCAAAGAAAATTTGGTTACGGCTTCTTTGGACTTACTGCCGTAAGGCACCCTAGCCGTATCCCCGAAATATACAATATTTTCATGGGGCATGACTTTCATGACCTGTTTGACTACGGTCAAACCGCCTACCCCCGAATCAAATACGCCGATTGGTCTTGTATCCATAAATGTTTTGTCCTTCTTCCTTATCCGTGGATGTCCCTGTCCCTTTCCAAAGCAAGGGCAATGAGGCAATCCATCCATTCTGTTTTTGACATGCCTTCTTCCTCCCAAAGCATAGGATACATAGCATCAGGCATGGTATGGAGTTCGTGGAAAAGCACACGACCACTTTTCTCCATAAAGAAGTCTACACGAGCAATGCCTTTCCCGTCAACTGCATGATACATTTTTTCGGAAATTTTTCGCATCTGCGCCAAGGCTTCTTCCGGCACTTTCGCAGGAATGATGACATGCGCATCCTTCTTGGCATCATCGCAAGATTCTGCCCTAGTAAGAATTTCTCCGATGCTGCTGATGTGCAGTTTGCCCTTTTTCAGCATGGCGCATGCGAATCTGCCACCGTCAATGGCTTCTTCCATAATTACTTTTCTATCATATTTTGCGGCATAACACAAGGCTTTTTCCAGTTCTTCTCTGTTTTTGGCCTTGGAAGCCCCCACAGAGACGCTGGCATTGGCAGGTTTGACGAAACAGGGATAGCCCAGTTTTTTCTCTGCCTGATGCATGACTTTCTCCTTTGTTTCTGCCAGAGCCTCTCCGTCACACCAGAGAAATTTCGCCATGGGGATTTTTTCTGCCTTGGCAATACGCCTGATACAAATCCGATTCATAGAAAGGGCGGAAGGCAGAACGCCGCAGCCCACATAAGGGATTTTTGCCATTTCCAGCAATCCCTGCACAGCACCCCCTGCCCCATGGAGGACGGGAATCACCACATCCACAGGGATTTCCTTATACTTGCCGCCTACCAGCTTCAGCAGACTCCTTCTGGTGGCATCGGGGCTTAAAATGGCATCCACGCTGTATTTCTCCCATCGCTCCTGTCGGATGGCATCTACAGAACCATGGCAGATACGCCAATTTCCGTCCTTTGTGATACCCACAGGCAGAACGTCATATTTCTCCTCATCCAATGCGGCAACCACATCTGCCGCCCACTGGCAGGAAGGGGCGTGTTTCGGCGACTGTCCCCCAAAAAGCACGGCTACAGTCAGTTTCTTCATAGGGAATCCCCCTTTTCTTCTGCCTCCCAAAGAGGCTGCAATCCCTATACAGTATATGCGGCAAGTGGTTTTTCCGTGCCTTTTCTCCATAAAAAAGAGAAAGCACAAAATCTCTTGCAAGGGAAAGATTTTGTGCTTCAATTCTCTCATATCATAGAACAGATGGGTTGTTTTTCAGAATCATTCCCCTTTGAGCAGATGGGAAATGGATTTGTACAGTACGAATGTAATGGCGCAGTTCAGACCTGCTTTGATCAGGTTGAAAGGAATGATGGCAGGCAGCAGCATGGGGATCACTTCTTCCATGGATGTTCCCAGGAAAATGGGTGTCAGTACCAGATTCATCAGTACCATTGCGCCTGTCATAACCAGCGCGCCTACGATAAGGGCGATGGCTGCTGTTTTTCTTGTTTTATTTCTGCGGTAGATGTTGCCTGCGATCAGTACACAGCTGCCAGTAGCGAAGATGTGCATGATGATGCCGATGGGGCCGCCGCTTGCTGCGCTGACAGTCATACCCTGAATGATGGATACCACTACAGTCAGCAGGAAACCAGCCACAGGGCCAAAGGCAAAGGTACCAATGAGGATCGGCACATCCGCAGGATCATATTCCAAGAAAGGTGCCGCAGGGATGATGGGGAAATGCACTGTTGCCACCAAAATCAGAGAGATGGCGCCCAGCATACCCAGTGCTGTGAGTTTTCTTACATTCTGTTTTCTTTTTACCGCTGTTGTTTTTACTGCGTTTTCCATGATTTTTCTTCCTCCATTTTTTGTTTAGAATTTTCAGGCTTCCGCCAAGATTGTGACGAACTTTTTCTCTTTTGGCAAAAGAAAAAGCCTGAAAATCTTCAGGCTAAACAAGCAAAATAAAGGTCGGGCTTTTTCGCATCCGCACGAAAAAACACCAAACTTTTATTCTTCTCCCATCCAGACTATACTGTCGGTTTCGGAATCGCACCGAATCCTGCGCCAAAGCGCTCGCAGACTTTACTGCCGATCGGGAATTTCACCCTGCCCTGAAGAATTTCATATTTCATTTACAAGTTCATTATATCAGCTGTGAAAAAACTGTCAAGATTTTTTCTTATAAAATACTATCAAAAAAATAGGCTTTGATTTATGCAAAACAACAGTTTTTTGCAGCCCCTCCTGCATTTTAGGAAAAAAGCCCATGGACTGCCATGGGCTTTGCAAATCCTCAGCCTTCCTGCACTGTAGTATCCACAGGAGTTTCTGCCACAGGAGCTTCAACCGCAGGCGCTTCAACCCCAGGAACATTTACGGTTTCCGGCAGTACAGCCACGATCTTCAGGGCTGTTTTAGGGTCTGCGCTCTTGCAGTATACTGCCACAGCGCTGTCCTTTTCCAGACTGCCAGCCCGTGTCATATCTGCCTGATTTTTGGTGAAAATCCGCAGGGTACCGTCCTCCAGACGCAGCACCAGATTATACTGCGCCGCTTCCACAACAGTACCTTTCACCTGCTCCACATCTTCCGCTGTCAGGTCTGTGAAAACAAGCTGACCTGCCTTTGTCTGCATAGCTACAGGGAAGAAAGCGGAAAACAAGTCCGCAGGCACATACTGCACGCCATCCAGCAATTCCGGCGCACCGCCGATGCTTTTTGTTTCGCCTTCCACCAGATAAGCATCCTTTCCGGAGGCAAAGCCAACGGTAGTTGTGCCGTCGGAAAGGGTAACGGAGCGTGTTTCTTTATCCCACGCCACTGTGTAACCCAAAATGTCCCCTACTTCACGGACAGGTACCAATTTTATGTCCCATTCACCTGCATAAAGAGGCTGGGTCACTGCTGTATCCTGTACCATCATGGTATCAGAAATCTTTTCCGCCCCAAAAGCTGTTGTGCCGCAGCCCAATGTCAAAACACCAGCCAGTATATATGCCATCATTCGTTTCATAAATCCTCTCTCCCTTCCAATATGTACTTCCGGTCTTTTCCTCAGTATATCAAATAGTATGACACAAAAACATTACATTTCTGTAAAAAATCTTTGACAAAACCATAACAATTATTCTACGCCCCGCATGGTCAGGGAAATGCGTTTGCGCTGCAAATCCACGCTCAATACTTTCACCGTAACAATATCCCCCAGCTTCACCGCTTCTAAGGGATGCTTGATGAATCGGTCGCAAATCTGGGAAATATGCACCAGACCATCCTGATGGACGCCGATGTCCACAAACACACCAAAGTCAATGACATTGCGGACAGTACCTTTCAGCACCATGCCTTCTTTCAAGTCCTCCATGGTCAGTACATCACTGCGCAGCACAGGGGCAGGGGCTTCGTCACGGGGGTCACGGCCGGGTTTTTCCAGTTCCTTGACAATATCCTGCAAGGTAGGCAGACCAACGCCCAGTTTTTCCGCTGTTTCTTCGGTCATGCTGACTTTGTTTGCCAAGCCTTTCACCTGACCAGATGCCACATCCTCCAGAGAATAGCCGCAAAGCTTCAGCAATGCTTCTGCCGCCTTATAGCTTTCGGGATGGACGCCGGTCTTATCCAAAGGCATATCACTTTCGGCAATGCGCAGGAAACCGGCGCACTGTTCAAAGGCTTTCGGCCCCAGTTTGGGAACTTTTTTCAGTTCTTTCCGGTTATGGAACAGGCCGTTTTCTTCACGATATGTGAGAATATTTTTCGCAACGGTGTTGTTGATGCCTGCCACATAAGAAAGCAAAGCAGGACTTGCTGTGTTCAGGTCAACGCCGACACTGTTTACACAATCCTCTACGACGCCGCCTAATGTTTCGCCCAGACGCTTCTGGTTCATGTCGTGCTGATACTGTCCAACGCCAATAGATTTGGGGTCGATTTTTACCAGTTCCGCCAGAGGGTCTTGGATACGCCTGCCAATGGAAACAGCAGAACGCAGAGCAACGTCATAATCAGGGAATTCCTCCGCACCCAGTTTGGACGCGGAATACACAGAAGCCCCTGCTTCATTGGCAATGATATAATAAACCTTTTTATCCAGTTTTTTCAGCATTTCCGCCACAAACTGCTCAGATTCCCGAGAGGCAGTGCCGTTGCCGATGGAAATCAGGTCTACATCGTATTTTTTGATGAGGGCTGTCAATTTCTTTTCCGCTTCGGCGGTTTTGTTTTGGGGAGGTGTAGGATAAACCACAGTGGTTTCCAGAGGTTTGCCTGTTTCGTCAATGACAGCGATTTTACAGCCTGTACGATAAGCAGGGTCTAATGCCAGCACTGTTTTTCCTTTGATGGGGGGCTGTAAAAGAAGCTGTTTCAGATTTTCCCGGAATACGCCCATGGCGGATTCTTCGGCTTTTTCTGTCAAATCGTTGCGGATTTCCCGTTCCAGAGAGGGCGCAATGAGGCGTTTATAGCTGTCGGCAATGACTTCTTTCAGCAGTTCCACCGCAGGGCTGTTTTTGCGGATGAGTTTCCGTTCCAGTTTTTGCAGGAGTCTTTCTTCGTCCCCTTCCAGCTTCACCGTCAGGATGCCCTCTTTTTCCCCACGATTCACCGCAAGGATACGATGGCCTGCGGCTTTTTGCAGGGGTTCGCTGTAATCGTAGTACATTTCGTAGACAGTGGGTTCTGTCTGCTCTTTCGCCGCTTTTGTCACCAGCTGGCCATATTTCATGGTTTCTTCTCGGAGCATTTTCCGCAGGTCTGCATCATCAGAGAACTGTTCCGCCAGAATGTCTTTCGCACCGTTGATGGCATCTTCCACAGTTTCCACGCCTTTTTCCGCGTCTACGAAAGCGGCGGCGTATTCTTCCAGCGGCACCAGAAATGCCTGCCCGAAAATGTATTCCGCCAGAGGGGCAAGACCTTTTTCCTTAGCAATGGATGCACGGGTGCGGCGTTTGGGGCGGTAAGGACGGTAAATATCCTCGATTTCCGTCTGGGTCATGGCAGCTTCCAGTTTTGCGGAAAGTTCGTCGGTCATGGCGCCCTGTTCCGTAATGGCGTTGCGCACCATTTCCCGTTTTTCTTCCAGATTTCTGAGGGCTGTGAGCCGTTCTGCCAGCTGACGGATGATCTGGTCATCCAGAGAGCCTGTGACTTCCTTCCGGTAACGGGCAATGAAGGGCACAGTGTTGCCTTCATCCAGCAGTTTTACGGTGTTTTCCACCTGAGAAGCCTTGATGCCCAGTTCTATCTGCAACTGTTTCAAAATATCCATAGATGTGTTTCCTTTCTCCAAAAAAATATCCTTTTCTCCATTTTAGCATACAAAACAGACGGATGCCCAAAAATTTTCTTCCTGCATCTTCCAAAAAACGTGTTTTTCCGCACAAAAAAACGCCGGATGAAAGCACTTTCTCCTTAAGAATAAGAAAGCTGGAATCCTATGTATCATAAGGATTTCAGCTTTCTTTGTTGTCTTATGAAGATGACCTTAAATCATCCTGACATTTCTTCCCTTTATTTCGCGCGGTAGTTTTTCCAGACACAGTCCAGCTTGGATTTGCACAAAGCCCCGTCCATGGTGAGCCAATATCCGTTTTTGCCATCTACTTCTTTCCGCTCTGCATAGCCTCTGCATACCAGATAATCCAGATGGGCAATGGTTTCCCCTACAGCGAACCAACGCTGGGACAAGGGGAATTCCTCCCATGTTTTCCCACGCATAGACCAGCGCAGACAAGTGGCAATTTTTGTGGCATGACTGCCGGGGAACTGCTGGATGGCGTCTACGGTCTCTTTCAGTCGTTTCAAATGGTGCTCCACAATTTCGTCCATACGTTCGTACACATTCATGTCGTTTTTCCGATGACTGGGCAGGGCTGTCCGAATGGGGATGTCCCTTGTTTTCACCAGAGAATCCAAATAATTCCCCAGCGAATCCGCCGTGCCTACCCAACAGGTAATGTTGGGTGTGATGTCAAAAAGGATATGGTCTGCCGTAAAGAGGAGCCGTTCTTCTGGCTGATACAGAAGCATCTGCCCCGGTGTATGTCCGGGCACCAGAATACATGTAAATTTCCATTTTCCTACGGTGATTATGTCCCCGTCCTCCAGTTCTTCCACATCAAAAAAGCACTCCGGCTCAAATCCTCTGGCAGGATTGCCGCTGTGGAGCAAGTTGATTTGTTCCTGTGTAAAGCCTTCGGCAATGAAATTGGCATCGGAAATCTTCCAAACCTCGCCTACCATAAGCCCTTCCAAAACCGCATAATCCACACGGCTCATATACATCTTGCCGGGCTTGTCCTTCATGAGGGTAGGCGCCAGACCTGTGTGGTCTGCGTGAAGATGGGTCAAAAACAGGTTTGTTTTTTCCCAGTCTGCGTCCAGCTCTGCCAGCCCTTCCAAAAGGGCATCCAGACATTCTTTCCGATTGAAGCCTGTATCTATGATCAGTGTTTCGCCGCTGTCCTGAATGACATAACAGTTCAGGTTTTTCAGGGGATTGTCCGGCAGGGGCACATCCACCCGATAAACGGCAGGATTTTCATATATTTTTGTCAGCATAGTTGTGTTCCTTTCTCTTTTTCAAACTGCATTTATTATAAAACAACCGGACAGGGGCATACAAGGCGGAAATCAGACGGTTTTTCTATGGTATTTCTCTTTTGCTTTGAGCAAAATGCAGATTTTTCGGAGGAAACATTTTCCCCCTCCGTCCTGTTTTCATACAGTACGATTCCATTTTTATTTTTCAAAATGTAATATATACTTGACATTTAGAATGATATAGTATATAACTAAAGTAAGAGATGAAAAGTTTTCCATAGAGGGGGTGCATCCTTGAAAAATCTGAAACTAAAAGCCGCCCGGGCGGCGAAAGACCTTTCCCAAGAGCAGTTGGCCCAGTTGGTAGGCGTCACCAGGCAGACCATCGGCATGATTGAGGCTGGAAAGTACAACCCCACCCTGAACCTGTGCATTGCCATCTGCAAAGCGCTTGGAAAAACACTGGATGAATTATTCTGGAACGAGGAGGCATGAGATATGATCAAAGACGAACGTATTGAACAGGCGAGGAACAAAATCTGGGCGGAAATGATGCAGATTCTGTATTTCATTGCGGTATTGTCTTTTGTGGTAAAAATCCTGTTCCTGCATCAAAGTTTGCAGGACTGTACTTTGGAATATGTGGTTTTGATTCTGACACCCATTTATCAGATGATCCGCGCCAGACAAATGGGGGTTGTGCTGAATGTGGTGGCAAAGCCCAATCCCAAACGGCTGGTGGCTTCTCTGGTAGGGGGCATGGTTGCGGTAGGCATCTGCTTTGCTTTGCAGACAGAAACAAAACAGCCTGCGGAAATCTTCACCATGCTGGGCATCTTCGTGGTGGTATTTCTGGTGGTGCAGTTCGGCATGTACCGCATGGGCAAACGCAGACAGGAAAAACTGGAAAAAGAATATGATGATGAGGAATAAAACAGAGGCTCCCGAATCGGGGGCCTTTGTTTTATTCCTCTATTTTTTCTACCCAAAATCATGACAACTGCCGCCATCGCTTCCTATTTCCTCAAAAATGTTTATGATTTCTTCTATTTTTTGAAAACATACCGCATCTGTCAGGCTTTCATCCTCCAAAACAGCCTTGATTTTCCGCAACGCTTCATAACATCGCATTTCCAACAATTCTTCCACAGAAAAAGATAATTCTGGAAAATGTATTTCTATTTTCTGTTTTGCTAAAATTTCTACCAACATTTCCGTATATAAATCCATTTTTTTCACCACCCTTCCAATGTGGACTAATTCTAGTCCCATTATACCATAGGGATTTCCTAGAATGAAGCAAAAAAAGAACTTGTTTCAGTCCACAAGGAGGCAGTATGGAACCGAAAATCAAACAATCCCCCACCATCCCCATTGGAGAAAACATCCGCCGCATCCGTTTGGAAAAAGGCATGGGACAGACAGAGCTTGTCCGACAGATTCAGCTTCTGGGTGTGCCATTGACCAGAGAATCTCTGGTGAAAATGGAACGGGGCATCCAGCACATCTCCGCCGTCCAGCTTCGTGCCATTCGGGATGTACTTCAAACCACCTATGACGCCCTCCTTGCTGAAAAATCCTGAAAAAATGCAAATTTTCCGAAAAAAATCCTTGCCTTTTTCTTTTTGGTATGCTATGCTGTTTTGGTATGGGCGCATACGTCCATCCAGAAGTAAATCCTTGCTCTTTCTTCGGGAAAGGGCCATTAGTCCAAAAGGAGGTGTAACCTAACATGAACAAATACGAATTGGCGTTGGTATTGAGTCCCGCACTTGACGATGAAGGCAGAGCGGCTGAAGTTGCCAAAGTACAGGCTGTCCTGGAAAGATTCGGCGCAAAAATCGAAAAAGTTGATGATTGGGGCAAAAGAAAACTCGCTTACGAAATCCAGAAAGTAAACGAAGGTTTCTACAGCTTCACAACTTTCGAAGCACCCGCTGCTGCACCTGCAGAAATCGAAGCTCGTATGCGTATTATGGAAAACGTTCTGCGTTATCTCATCATCCGCAAAGAAGCGTAAGAAAAAGGAGGGTTTTCTATGAACAAAGTGATTTTGATGGGCAGACTGACAAAGGACCCCGAAGTGCGTTACGCACAGGGCAGTGAACCCCTTGCAGTAGCCAGATACACTTTGGCAGTAAACCGCCGTTTCAAACGACAAGGCGAGCAGGACGCTGACTTTATCGGATGCGTTGCATTCGGCAAAGCTGGCGAGTTTGCAGAAAAATATTTCAAAAAAGGTCAAATGGTCGGCGTTGTCGGCAGATTACAGGTTCGTTCCTGGGACGACAACGAAGGGAAAAGACACTGGACAACAGAAGTTGTAGTAGAAGAACAGCACTTTGCAGAAAGCAGAGCGTCCTTCGAAGGCAACAGCAGCCGTGGTGACTATGCCCCTGCTGCTCCCGCACCCGCTGCTCCCAAGCAGACAAGTGGCGGTGCAGACGGTTTCTACCCCATCGACGAAAGCATCGAAGACGACGATTTGCCCTTCTAATTCATCGAAAAGGAGGCTCGGAACATGATTCAGAAAAAACGTGGTCGCAGAAAAAAACGCGTATGCCAGTGCTGTGCAGATAAAGTGACAACAATCGATTACAAAGATGTAAGCAAACTGAGAAGATACGTTTCCGAAAGAGGTAAAATCCTTCCCAGAAGAATCACAGGCAACTGCGCAAAACATCAGAGAGCGCTGACAACAGCAATCAAGAGAGCAAGACACGTATCCCTGATGCCCTACACACAGGACTAAGATACCGCTCGATTTTTTACAAACACAACACGGATATCCCAAATGGGTTATCCGTGTTTTTTTCTGCCCATTTTTCCGTCCTCGCTCTGCCCTTTTGGACAAAAACAGGAATAAAACCCACTTTTTTCGCCTATATTATCTACAAAGGTCGTACATCCGGCGAAAGGAGGGGTTTTGATGCACAAAAGAAAAAAAGCCACCGAGGGCGAAAAAGTTCTGGCTGCCATTTACGCCATCCAGTTAGAGCTGCGGCGGGCACAGGCAGGTTTTCAGGATGAAACGGACGAAGCCCTCATTGACAGCTACATTTACGAGATCATCTCTCTGCATAAAAAATACGAATATTACCTGCGTCGGGCAAAAGAATTGAATCTGGCTGCCGCAGGATGCGCAAAAATCAGCTGATACAACAAAGGGGGAAGGAATATGAGTTCTACCACCATTTTATCCGCTATGGTCATCACCTGTCTGGTGATCGTGGTGCTGGTGGCGCTGGCAAAACCCCTGCAGGGGCTCTTTCGTTTTCTGCTTTCGGGGATTTTAGGCTCCGCCCTGCTGTTTCTTTTGGGCAGGCTGGGCTTTGCCGTAGGCGTCAATGCCGTCACCTTTGTGGTAACAGGGCTGCTGGGGATGCCGGGGGTGGCAGGTCTTGTGGTGCTGAGCCATTTTCTTTGAGAAAATGTAGCTTTTTGTAAACTCCTGTCGAGAAGAAATGGCAGAAAAATCTTAGGGGCAAATTGACAGCACGCCATAATTTGTGATATGATGTTCACAGATAAAAGCAGTATCGGAAACACTGGTTTTATCTGAAACAAAGTCTTCTTTTATGATAAGAATACCCCCATTTTTCTTATCACTTGCCGAAAAGAACCATCGGGTCCCCCAATCCGATGGCTTTTTTCATTTTCCCCCATTTTTTCAGAAAGGAGTCTTTCTATGACACCTGAACAATTGGCAACAGATCTGCAAAAACTGCTTTTGCAGAAAGACTTCCGCCCCGTACAGCAGCCAGAAGGTACCCCCGTGTTTGGTCTTTACATACGCATTGAAAATCCCGTCTGCTGTGTGCTGGCGGTGCAGCCCCATGATAACGCTGAGCATCGGGAAGATGTGGCTGCCTTTGCGGAGGAACTGCAAAAACAGCTGTCTCAGATACAGTGTACCCAGCTCATCTGCCTGTATCTGACCATTGGCCCAGAGCCTTTAGAGGAACTGCATCCCTTAGCAGACACAGACCGCATGGGCAATCTGCACCACATCGCATGGCATTACGCCACGGACACGGAAACTTTACAGGCAGCCGACGGCAGTCCAGACAAGCTTATGGGCATTGAAAAACTGCTGCGGATGGCAGCCACCGGCGAAGAACTGCCCAAAGACACCCTGCGGAAAGACACCGCCGGAAAACGCCCCGTAGTGACGTTCACCATTTTTGCAATATGTGCTGCCCTGCTCCTCTACGGTATGGTAACAGGACAGAATGAATTTCTCTGGGAGCGTTTCAGCGTCAGCAGAGAAACGGTGCTGGGACAAGGGCAGTATTACCGCCTTATCACCGCCATGTTCTTCCATGGCAGCATCATGCACCTTGCCGCCAACAGCATTTATCTTTTTTACTTCGGCAGTCGGGCGGAGTTACTGCTGGGAAAAGTCCGCTATGGGATTTTGTATCTCATTTCCGGCATCTGCGCCGGACTGTGCAGCGTTTTTCTGGGGCATTACGCCTCCATCGGCGCATCCGGCGCCATATTCGGACTTTTGGGCGCCATGCTCATCCTCACACGGGAAAAAGGTTCCCGTTATACAGGCATGAACTACGCCACCATGATATTGCTGGCATTCACAGCCCTTGCCATGGGCTTTCTGGATGTGGGCGTGGACAACTGGGCACATCTGGGAGGGTTCCTCTCTGGCGCCCTGGTGTTCTTCCTCATGTTCCGTGCCAAAGAATGAAGTTTGCGGACGGTTGTTCCCTCTTGACAAGGTGGGAGCAGCCGTCTTTTTTTGCACAAAACCGACCACTTTTCCCCACAGGTTTTCCACTTCTTTTTTTGGGGATAACTTGCCATTTATACACAGAATAGGATACAATAAGTGGGAAAAGGTGAAAATGTAACAAAAACCCCACCAAATTTTCAATATATTCCACCAAATAAATTTGAAAAAACAAGATATAGTCCACAGGGAACCCATGTTATCCACACTTTTTCTGTGGATAAGTGTAAAACCATGTGGATAACCAGAAAGGAAGGATAGAAAAATGGACCATTTGACACAATTATGTGCCAGATTGCAGGAAGCCGCATCCGCTTCCCCCTACGCAGAAAAAAAACTGGTGTTCGGTGACGGCTGCCAGAATCCCCGACTGATGATGATCGGCGAAGCCCCCGGCGGCGATGAAGAAAAGCAGGGTCGTCCCTTTGTGGGCAAGGCAGGGAAAAATCTGTCTGCTTTTTTAGAAACCATCGGGCTGAAACGGGAAGAAATCTACATCTCCAACGTGGTAAAGCTGCGTCCCACCAAGGAAAGCCCCAAAACAGGAAAAGCTGTGAATCGCCCTCCTTCCAAGGATGAAATCGCCTTTTTCCTGCCCTTCCTACAGGAAGAAATCAAAGTGGTGAATCCTCAGTGGATCGTCACATTGGGCAATGTGCCACTAAAAGCAGTCACAGGAGATACCAAAGCGGTCATTGGGGACTGGCACGGCAAGCCTTTTACACTGGAAGACGGAAAAATCCTCTTTCCTCTCTACCACCCTGCGGCCATCATTTACAATCGGGCATTGTCCGAAACCTATCAGCAAGACCTAATGACACTGAAAAATCTGCTGTAGAAATAACTGCATAAACATGCCATTTTATCGCAAAATCGGGCACCTGCAAAGGTTGTCCGATTTTCTTTTTTCATAAAAACATATTCTTTTAGTATGCTTTGTTTTTCAAGATATTAAAATTGCTAGTAAAAATTTTGTATAAAATTACTAAACAAAAAGTATTGCATTTTTATAAATTACTTGGTATGCTTATGCTCGCATGTGTTCATGCAGAAAAACAAAAAAGGGGCTGGGAGACACCACCCAAAGAAAGGATGTTGATAAATGAAAAAAATCGCAAAAGGGATTTCCCTGGTACTGGCACTGGTTCTGATGCTTTCTGCCTGCACGACAGCAACGCCTCAGAGTGAAACTGCCGCATTGACTGCTGCCCAGACAGCTTATCTGGAACACGTAGACACGGAATACTCCTATGATCTGGCACGTAAGCTGGAGGATATCCGTTCCAACGAAGCCCTTGGCTACCGCACCGCAGGCTCCGACGCTGAAATCGCCACCGGTGATCTACTGAAAGCCGAAATGGAAGCCATTGGTCTGACCAATGTGACAAAAGATGCCTTTACTTTAGATACATGGACCTTCCGTACCGCGCAGCTCACTTACACAGCTGCTGACGGCACAGAAAAGACTGTGGAACTGGGCGGTTACCAGACCACATTCCAGACAGAAGGTCCCCAGACCTTTACCCTCATTGACGGGGGCGAAGGCACCGAAGACGATCTGGCTAAGCTGGACGTGACAGACAAACTGGTACTGGTAGACATCAACCAGAGAGAAAACTGGTGGATCAACTACCCTGCTTATGAAGCACACCTGAACGGCGCCGCTGCCATTCTGGCGGCGCAGGACGGCGGTTACGGCGAAGTAAGCCCTGATGCCCTCAATGCTCAGGATGTCTGCGGCCCCGAGGATGCACCTGCCTTCTCCATCAGCCGCACTCATGCCGATGAACTCCGTGCCATCATGGAAGCGGAAGGTGTCAACGAACTGACTGTAACCTTCAACGCTGACAGCAAAGTGGAACGTGACGGCACTTCCTACAACATTGTAGGTATGATCCCCGGCAAAGACCCTGATACCATGGTGCTCATGAGTGCTCACTATGACTCTTACTTTGCAGGTTTCCAAGATGACAACGCTGCCATTGCTCTGATGATGGGCATTGCCAAAGGCATCATCGACAGCGGCTACAAACCGGAAAAAACACTGGTATTCTGTGCTATGGCTGCGGAAGAATGGGGCGTTTCCGACACCCGTTACGACTGGTCCACAGGTGCTTACAACCAGATTTTCCGTGTACATCCCGAATGGGTTGGCAAAGTGGTGGCAGACATCAACTTTGAACTGCCTGCCATGGCAGAAGGCACCACCGACCAGATCCGCACTTCTTACGAACTGAAAACATTCACAGAGGATTTCAAAACCGTAGTACCTGCCGTAGAAGGCATTTTCGAGGACGGCATCGAAGTCATCGTACCCACACAGACATGGTCTGACGACTTCTCCCTGTCCATCGCAGGTGTGCCCTCCAGCGTAACTGCTCTGCGCGGTGGATTCTCTGAAACTCATTACCATTCTCAGTTCGACAACGCAGATACATACAGCCCCGAAGCATTCCTGTTCCACCACAACATGTACGGTCTGCTGATGCTGGCTTATGACCACTGTGCTGTATCCCCTCTGGACTTCTCCACCAGAATCCAGACCATGCGGGATACCATGGACACAGAACGCCTGTCCGCACTGACACTGGAGGACGGCTCCAACGCCGCTGACGCCCTCAATGCCGCTCTGGATACAGCAGAAGCCGCTGCGGCAGAAGCTTGGGAAAAAGTGAACATTGCCAACAGCGAATATGCCGCTGCACTGGAAGCAGGCGACACAGAAACTGCTGACAAGATTCTGGCAGAAACACGCACTCTCCACAGTCAGGTACTGGAAGCCTTCCGTTATGCGGAAGACCAGTTCGTACGCCTGACATGGGAAGACGTTTCTATTTTCCCTCACGAACACAGCCAGAACAACCTGTCTGCACTGGAAAGCAGCATTGAAGCTCTGGAAGCAGGCAACGCACAGCAGGCACTGGATGAAAGCCTGTATCTCATCGACAACAACTGGTACGCTTACGACTGGAGCAGAGAAACTTTCGACCACTTCACAGACTATGTACTGGATCAGCCTGCTGACCGCCTCACGTGGGGCGCAGGCCGTGTACAGGGTCATGTAGATCTGTATGATGTCATCAACAGCCTCCAAGAAAAAGCGGAAAGCGGTGACACAGACTACACAAAAGAACTGGAAACACTGAACACAGCCCTTTCCACAGAAACAGAAAGTCTGAAACAGCAGGTTTCCCATGAAATCGAATCTCTGGAAACACTGACAGACTCCCTGACAGCTATGGCTGCTTAAAACAAAAAAAGTTTGGAATTAGGGGCATCTTCATAAAAAAACAAAGAAAGCCAAAATCCTTATGATGACAAAGGATTTTGGCTTTCTTATTTTATTTGTTATGTTTTCTTATGAGATTTTTTATTCCGCCAGTTTTTTCAGCAGTTTGGCATAGGTTTCCACGCCGTATGCCAAGATTTCCTCGTCAAACTGGAACTGTGCGCTGTGGAGAGAATGGGTATATCCTTTTTCCTCGTTGCCGCTGCCCAAGAAAAAGAACATGCCCGGCACTTTCTGAAGATACAGAGAGAAATCCTCTGCCAGCATGTAAGGGGGTGTTTCTTCGTAATTGTCCCCTGCCACTTCCTGCAAAAGCTCTACCAATTTCGGGTCGTTATCCACCACACGATACATGTGACGGAATACCGCTTCTCCTTTGCATCCATATCCTGCCGCAATACCTGCCGCTGCTTCCTGAACACGTTTTGTCATGGTTTCATAAGCTTCATCACTGAATGCACGCATGGTGCCTTCCAGCTTTACTTCCTTGGCAATGATGTTGCAGGCTTCGCCGCCATGGATAGCGCCGAATGTGAGAACGCCGCTGTCCAGAGGGGACACATTTCTGGACAGGATGGTGTGAAGCCCTGTGATGACTGCCCCTGCCGCCAATACGGCATCATGTCCCAGCTGGGGCTGTGCGCCATGGGCACTTTCCCCGTAAATATGCACATCCACTTCCCCGTTTCTTGCCATCATGGCGCCTTTGCGGCAAGCCACTTTCCCTTGAGGCACCTGAGGGAAAATATGACAGCCGATGATGCAGCGAACAGGATGTTTTTCAAAAAGTCCTGCATCTACCAAAAGCTGTGCACCGCCGGGGCCTTCTTCTGCCGGCTGGAAAATGAGGACAACATCGTTTTCCAGTTCTTCTTTATGTTCCTGCAAGTATTTGGCGAAGCCCAGCAGCACCGTCACATGACCATCATGACCGCAGGCATGCATACAGCCCACATGCTCCGAAGTAAAGTCGCAGCCTGTCTGTTCTGTGACGGGCAGAGCATCCATATCCGCACGGAATGCCACCGCCTGTCCCTTGCCTTTACCCCGAATCACTGCCACCACGCCTGTTTCCAGCCATGTTTCCAGCTCTGTGATGCCGAAACTTTCCAGTTTTTCCCGAATATAGGCGGAGGTTTTGTATTCCTTCAGCCCCAGTTCGGGGATTTTATGCAAATCGCGGCGCATCTGCCGCAAGTCTTTTACCATGTTTTGAAAATACGCTTCCATTGGCTTTCCTCCTTTGTTCTGATTTTTTTATTGTATCACAGACATCTTTCTTTGGAAAGGATACAAATTCTGTGGAAAATCTCCCCGATTTCGTATATAATAAAAGGCAGATACAAAATCAAAAGATAAAGGAGAGATTTACCCATGGATTACGATATGACCAATCCCTATGAAATTGCGAAATACATCAAGGAAGCCAAAAAGGCAACACCTGTAAAAGTATATGTAAAAGGCGACCTGAGCGGCGCATCCGCAGAAGGTGTGAAAGTATTCGGTCAGGGGGATTTCTGGATTCTCATGGGCGACCACGCTGCTGTACAGGCTCTCTTGGACAGCAAAAAGGACGCCATTGTTGACTCCGCAATGGAATATGACAGAAGAAACTCTGCGGTTCCCATGCTGGACATTACCGGCGTGGAAGCACGCATCGAACCCGGCGCATTCATCCGCGACCGGGTAAGCATCGGCAAAAATGCCGTCGTTATGATGGGCGCTGTCATCAACATCGGCGCTGAAATCGGTGAAGGCTCCATGGTTGACATGAACGCTGTTCTGGGCGCAAGAGCAACCGTAGGCAAAAATGTACACGTTGGTGCAGGCGCAGTGCTGGCAGGCGTTCTGGAACCCCCCAGCGCAACACCCGTTATCGTAGAAGATGGCGTTATGATCGGCGCAAACGCTGTAGTGCTGGAAGGCGTACGCATCGGCGCAAACGCTGTTGTTGCAGCAGGCGCAGTGGTAACAGAAGACGTACCCGCAGGTGCAGTGGTAGCTGGTTCCCCTGCCAAAGTCATCAAAATGAAAGACGAAAAGACAGAAGGCAAAACACAGCTTATGGAAGACCTGAGAAAATAAGACTTTCAGAAATGAAAACATCCCCTCTCTCAGGGGCATCTTCATAAGAAAACAAAGAAAGCTAAAATCCTTATCATGACAAAGGATTTTAGCTTTCTTATTTTTTTAAGATTTTTGTTATGTTTTCTTATGAAGACAGCCATCGCAATTCCCCTTAAGAAATCAAGGAAAAGAAAAATCAATGTTTTCTTAAGGGGAAGTTGCTTTCAGAGGGGATGTTTTTTTGTTGGGACGGAAAAACGGCGGCAGTTGCCTGCCGCCGAAAAAAACATATCATGTTATTTCAAATATTACCAAAGATTCCAGAAGGAGTATGGCACTGGTGTATTTTGCATTGTGCCGGGCTTCATGGCTGCTTTGAATGCATTGAGAGCCATTTGCAGCTTGATATAAGCTGTATTGACTTCATCCTGAGATACGGTTGTATCCAGTGTGCTTGCTTTCGTCAAAACAGGCTGTACTGCATCCATGGCAGCTTTCAGAGTATCTTTTTGTCCCTGTGTTGCCACCCAATTCTTCATAGGAGGAACATCTGCGCCATTCTGTGTGGAAACTTCTGTTTCAGTCCACAATTTCTGTGCTTCCGCCACTTTCGCCCTCAACGCTGTGGCATCTACCTGCTGTACGGTTACCTCCAGACTGCCGAAAACGTTGCTGCCGTCCTGAGCTGTAGCTGTGATAGTTGCTTTGCCTGCTGTTTTCGCTGTAGCTGTGATAGTTGCTTTGCCTGCTGTTTTCGCTGTAACTGTGCCATCCGCTCCTACTGTTGCAACTTCTTGATTATTGCTGCTCCATGTAACTGCCGGATTGGTTGCTGTAGTAGGTGTGACTGTTGCTGTCAGTTTTGCAGTATTCCCCACATAAAGGGACGCTGTGCCCTGCACCTGAATACTGCTTACCAGTACTGTTTTCGGGGTTACAGTTACAGTGCATGTTGCTTGATGATTGCCGTCAACTGTTGTTACAGTGATGGTGGCTGTCCCGTCTGCTTTCGCTGTCACTTTGCCATTATTATCTACTGTTGCAACGGTTTCGTTATTGCTGCTCCATGTTACATCTTTCTTGCTTGCGTCACTGGGTTCTACCTTTGCTTCCAGTGTTCCTGTTTCCCCTTTTTCCAGTGTCAATGTATTTGGGGTCAATGTCACATTCGTCACAGGTTTTGTTGGTGCACTTACGGTCACTTTGCATTCTGCATATTGTCCGCTGCCATCCTGCGCTGTCACTTTGATAGTAGCTTCCCCTGCGCCTACGGCTTTTACAGTACCGTCCTGTTCCACTGTCGCAACATTTGTCTTGTTGCTTTCCCATGTCACAGTCTTGTTGGTTGCGTCACTGGGTTCTACCTTTGCTTCCAGTGTTCCTGTGCTGCCTTCT
>CABSIK010000015.1 GCA_902477755.1 uncultured Clostridia bacterium | reverse complement strand
GTTGGTTGCGTCACTGGGTTCTACCTTTGCTTCCAGTGTTCCTGTGCTGCCTTCTTTCAGCGTCAATTCGGCTTTATCCAATGTTACCCCTGTTACAGGTACTGCCTGGGGCGCATTGACTGTTACTTTACATTCCGCTGTCTTGTCACCGTCTTCTGTTTTTACTGTAATGGTAGCTGTACCTGCACTCACTGCCGTTACCTGACCATGTTCGTCTACGGTTGCTACCTGTGTATTATCGCTTTCCCATGTCACATTCTGGTTGGTTGCGTCACTGGGTTCTACCTTTGCTTCCAGTGTTCCTGTGCTGCCTTCTTTCAGCGTCAATTCGGCTTTATCCAATGTTACCCCTGTTACAGGTACTGCCTGGGGCGCATTGACTGTTACTTTACATTCCGCTGTCTTGTCACCGTCTTCTGTTTTTACTGTAATGGTAGCTGTACCTGCACTCACTGCCGTTACCTGACCATGTTCGTCTACGGTTGCTACCTGTGTATTATCGCTTTCCCATGTCACATTCTGGTTGGTTGCGTTTGTGGGTGTAACTGTCTTTGTCAGGGTTTTACTGCCGCCTACTTCCAGTGCCAATTTGGTTTCATCCAGTGTTACCCCTGTTACAGGTACTGTCTGGGGTGCATTGACTGTCACTTTACATGTAGCTGTCTTACCGCCGTCTTCTGTTGTTACGGTGATGGTGGCTTCACCTGCACCCACTGCTGTTACAGTACCATCTGCAACTGTCGCAACTTCATTATTGCTGCTGCTCCATGTTACATTCTTATTGCTTGCGTTTTGGGGTGTTACCGTCGCTGTCAGTGTTTCTGTTTCCCCTTTTTCCAGTGTCAAAGTTGTCTGATTCAATGTAACATGATCTACTTTTGTCACGTCGATTGTTACACTACCGCCTGCTTCTCCAGCGCCGGTCTTTTCATTGATATGACCACTGCCGCTAACTGTCACATTGGCATCTGCCTGCAATTTTTCCACAGTGCCGTTGACTGTCAGCTCTGTATTGGCTGTTGTCACCTGCATATCTGCTACATTGGCATCCACGGCCACAGGTTTTTCTGTTTTTACCACAACTTTTTTCAGGGTTGCGGAACTGCCAGCGTCTTTATTTTGCAGCAGTGCGCCGTTTCCTTCAACAATGACACTGTTTTGAAGTTTATTTGCTGTATCTTTATCAAATTTCAGAGCGACCCGTTCGCCACTTGTTTTCTGTGCATAGACATTGCCGCTGATGGAGCAGTTTTCAAAATAAACAGAGTCTTTACCGCCGCCGTTTACATAAATATTGCCGGAAATATTCATATTCTTCAGGGTCACAGTACCCTCAGCAACATCTTTATGAATGGTAAGATTTTCCCGCACTGTCATGTTTTCCACACGGATATCTTTTTTGGCCACTGTCACATTGCGGTATGTGCCGCCGCTCCGATCTCCTGTAACAGTGATATCTTTATAACGGCTGGGTCTCCAATCGTCGTCATCATCAGTATAATTGGGCTTGCTTGCGCCGTCCTTTGTTTTCACCGTGTCAGGACGGATGCTGGTGTTTACATCGCTGACATAAACAGTCATAGTATCGATGTCACCACTGCCTTTGATGGTGATTTTATCTTTTACCTCCATATCCTCCACTTTCCCTTTGGAGAAATCAATGGTGGCTTTATCGGCGTTTTTGGTGATTTCCATATACTTGATTCTGGCGTCAGAACCCAGTTTCAGGTCTGTTTCCGCATCCAGTGTCAGGTTGCGCACCTTTGCGTCGATGGTAATATAATCGGAAAGTTCTTTATCTACGATGACATCTGTATAATCACCGCCAGTGAGTTTGCCGATTTTCTTAAATGTGGTCTTTTCTACTGTGGTCTTGCCGCTGGCTTTTACTGCGGTATCCTTCTGGTCCATAACCATTTCTTTGATATCACAATCTTTCAGAATGATTTCGCCGCCGCCATCTACAATGAGTTTGCCTTTTACCGTCACATCTTCCAGTGTGATGGTCTTTGTACCCAGACGGTCGGAGATGGTCAGATCACCTGTGATGGTGGTATCCTCCAGTTTGGACTGGGTCAGGAGCATATCTTCTTTCTTTTCTTCTTCTTTTTCTTCTTCCTTATCACTGGGCTTGTAGTTTACGGTCTTATCCAGCGCCAGAACGGCTTCCGCTCTTGTCAGCACTCTGTTCGGCCCAAAGGAGCCGTCAGGATAGCCTGCCATAATGCCTGCTTCACTAACAGCGCCAACGACGCCTTTTGCCCAATTGGAAATAGCATAGGAATCTGTATAACGGTATGCCCGGCTGTCATTCTGTTTCAATCCCAGAATGCGGGAAATCATGGCCGCCGCTTCCTGTCGGGTGACAGGGTCATTGGGGCGGAAAATGCCGTTGCCGTCACCAGAAATATAGCCTGCCGCTACACCTGTCTGGATGGCATTTCTTCCCCAGTAACGGCTGGGTACGTCGGAGAAATAGGCATAGCCGGATTTGCTGTAGCCCATGGCATTATTGACCAGCACAACAAACTCTGCTCTGGTAATCCTATTATTGGGACGGAAGGTACCATCAGGGTATCCGCTGATATCCCCTTTGTACACCCATTGATTGATGGTATTCTGGGCCCAGTGCCCCTGAATATCTGTAGGCGCACCAAAAGCGGTAACGCTCATGGCCATAGAAGCCGTCAGCACTGCCGCAATGGTAATGATGCTTTTCTTCTTCATAAAATACACCCCCATATAAAAAACTTCTCATGGAATTTTTATCTTTTTCTAATGTTACTATACTCTGTTTTTATACGAGAAACAACTGCTTTCCGCCATTCGTAAGAAAGCCTTAAACAATTCATAATGTCTGTAACATAAGGATTTTTCTCGCCTCCTTCCCCTTCAAAAGTCACCCATTGTATTTTCAACACAAAAAAACTATGCTATCATAAAAAATATACAAAATCTTAACACACAGCAAAAAGGAGGTGTATCCATGAAAAAAATCAAAAAATATCTGCCCAAATTTCACCCTAACTGGCGAGGCGCATTGCCGGTGGTGCTTTTTTTCGGCGCCTCTTTCCTGCTGGTGGCAGTATTCTTTGACCTGCAATTTGTTATGACCGCCTCCGTCATTACAGTGCTGTTCCAGATTCGCCATGCCCGATACAACTCCTGGGGATATCTGTTCCGTCAGCTGGTCATCTGCGAAGCCCTTGCCCTTTTCGCTATGATTGCCACGCTGGATACGCCCCTTTCTCTGCTTTTGAATTTCACCATTCCTTTTGCGCTGGTTTTCCTGCAATCTTCACAATTCGTGCCAAAAGGATATTTTGCCAGTGCTATGATATTCGTATTCCTGCAATTCATGCCGCCGGAACCAAAAGATTTCGCCGTACAGCTGGAAGTGGTGCTGGTCTGCTGGATATTCCTTGCGGTTGTACTGAAGCTGTATCCCTATTTGCAGCGCGGCAAAAAGCAGGCAAAACCCACCGTCCAAACACTGCACATGGGACTGAAGCAGCTTTCCCGGATGGTCACACGCATTGCGGCTGGAGAAACGGATGACGATTTTTCTAAAGAACTTTACAAATTAGAGGACACCTACCACCGCATGGCATACCAGATGCAGACGGTGTTCCAAAAAGGCGACCACGGCAAAAAATGCTTCGATATGCTGGCAGTCATGTTTCAGCGAAGTTTTTATCTTGTTCGGGACAAGGCATGGCAGCAGGATGAAGTCCAGCAAAATGCCCTGCCTCGTTTGACAGAGGTGGCAGAGCTGGCAGAAGAAGCCTCCCAAGCCCTCAACGAAACAGACAACACAGCGCTGATTTCCAAAGCCCGTGTCCTTTTGCAGCAAAAAGAAATGCCCGAAGGACGGGTACGCATCTTTTACCGGAGCTGTCTGCACATGCTCATACTGATTTGCCACACCTACCCTGCCACAAAGAAACAGCATCTCCAGTGGTTCGGTGTGGACTGGCAGGAAACATGGCTGAAATTCCGGCGGCGCATTTCCCGCCATTCCATCGAAACACGGTTCGCCCTGCGTCTTTCGGTGGTGCTCACCATCAGCTGCGGCGCCATGGCAATTTCCCATGCAAACCATGTATATTGGTTTCCTTTGAACGCTTTTCTGCTGCTCCAGCCCAGTTTTGAGGACAGTGAGCATCGTCTGGTGACCCGTCCCATCGGCACCGCCTTAGGATGTTTGGTGGTAGCGCTGGTTGAACCTTTCCTGCCGACGGTGCCCATGCAGTTTGCCTTTGCTTTCCTCATGATGTTCTTCATGTACTGCTCCACCCCCGGCACATGGGTGCAGCCCATATTCTCCACCAGTTTTGCCCTGATTCTGGCGTCCATGACCATGCAGGACAATACACTCATCTGGCTGCGTATTGCCTATGTCATCACGGCGGTGCTGCTGGTTTCCGTCATCAACCTGTTTTTCTTCCCTACCACAAAGGAAAAACAGTTTGCCCTGAACATCCGCAGGCTGTTCCAGCTCCACGCCTCCTACTGGGAAATTGCCAGACGGAGTTTATCACAAAACGTGGATTTACATGAGTACAATGAACTGCTGACGGAGTTCCACATGATCTACGCCCAATGCAGGGAGTACATACAGAAAGAGCTGCCGGGAGAAACGGGCACAGTGTATCATGAACTGCTGGTGACCCTTTGGAAAACATTCTCCGAACTGGAACAGACGGCATACCTCATGCAGACAGGCTCGGCAGAACAGGAAGAATACCCTGCCCTCATGGATCTGACCATGCAGCTGCAAAAAGAAATCTTCCCACCCCAGCCCACAACGCCTTCCTTTGCCCTCCATCGGGATTTTAGGGACAAAGACCTTTCCTATGTGCTGACCCAGTACATGCGCAACAGCGGACATCTGCGGTCTTTATACAGTCAGGTGGCAAGCAACACTCTGATTTTTAAGAAAAAAGAACTTTCTCGCAAATAAAAAAATAAGCAAGCTGAAATCCTATGTATCACAAGGATTTCAGCTTGCTTTGTTTTTTCTGAAAATGCCCGAAAAGAAATACTCTGTTTTTTTATTTTCCGCGGAAATTGCGGACTTTGGCGGAAATTTCCCGAAGTTCTTCTTTAGACAGGGTATCCAGATGCTCCAATTGATCCATGAACATCAGCAGACTTTCATTATAGCGGATTTTGTTATACTCCACAAAGTAATTGACCATAACACCGGGAATAAGGGCAATGGTGAAAATACCATAAAGCACCAGTATCACCGTCAGGATGCGCCCTACAGTGGTTACTGCCACAATATCCCCAAAACCAACAGTGGTGGATGCGGCAAAGCAATACCATACGCCATCGGAAAAGGTGGTGATACCTGGCTCTACCTGCCAGACGCCAAAGGCAACCAGCAGCAACACCGCCACATAGCCCATGGCGAAATGCTCCACATGGGTGGTATGGATAATCTTACAAAGCAAGGGGAATCTGCACATATCTTTCTCCTTTCAGGTCTTTTCACAGATTTACAAAAAAATACCCCGTATTTTTTTGGGAGGGAAATACGGGGATATCAAAAACCGCTATGGGGTTATACTGCACATAACCCCACAGGGTGACGTAAGCTTATTTGCCTCTGACGATTCTGGACAGCTGGATCAGCAGCGTAGGCGCAAATGCCAGACCTACGATCTGACCGATATTTGTCAGTGTCAGCGCGTTGTCGATGTCAAACAATCCATGGAGTGCAGGCACAAACAGTACCAGCATCAGCAGCAGTGTGCCTACGAAGAAAGCACCTACGCTGTAAGGATTGGAGGGCAGACGGAAGATGGAACGGGAGCCGCGGCAGTTGAAGCCGTGGAACAGACGTGCCAAACAAAGTGTTGCAAAAGCCATGGTGCAAGCCATGCCGTTGTTGATCTGCATACCCAGATAGAACGCTGCCATGGTTGCCACCGCAATGAGGGCACCCTGGATACCCAGTGTCTGCAAAAAGTCTTTTGTCAGAATACCTTCTTTGGGGCTTCTGGGTTTCTGGTTCAGCAGGTCGCCAGTGGGTTTTTCCATGTTCACTGCCAGTGCGGGCAAGCTGTCTGTCAACAGGTTGATGAACAGAAGCTGTACTGCTGTGAAAGGCAGAGGCAGACCAAAGAGGGATGTGATCATAACTACCAAGATACCAGCCAAGTTACCGGAAAGCAGGAACTGGATGGAGTTCTTGATATTGGTGTATACGTTTCTGCCGTTGGCTACGGCTTTGACGATGGTCGCGAAGTTATCATCTGTCAGAATCATGGACGCTGCGTCCTTAGATACTTCTGTACCGGTGATACCCATGGCAATACCGATATCAGCCTGTTTCAGTGCAGGTGCGTCATTAACGCCGTCACCTGTCATAGCTGCCACATGGCCTCTATCCTGCCATGCTCTTACGATACGGATTTTATGCTCAGGAGATACACGAGCATAAACGGAAATATGTTCTACTTCGTTGCGAAGTTCTTCGTCTGTCATTTTTTCCAGCTCACTGCCTTCTACGGCTCTGTCGCCATCCTGAAGGATGCCGATTTCTCTTGCGATGGCAGAAGCAGTGATTTTATGGTCACCAGTGATCATAACAGGACGGATACCAGCTCTGCGGCAGTCCGCAACAGCAGGAGCGGATTCCACACGAGGAGGGTCCATCATAGCAATCAAACCAGTGAAGATCAGGTCGTTTTCGTCCTCCAGTGTCAGAGGGCGGTTTTCAGAAAGCACCTTTTTGGCAAATGCCAGTACACGCAGACCCTGAGAGGAGAAATCTCTGTTCTGGTCTACGATGGCGCTGCGGATTTCGTCTGTCAAAGGCAGGACTTCGCCGTTCTGTTCCACGGAAGTACATCTTGCCAGCAGTACGTCAGGTGCGCCTTTTGTGAGCATTTCATAGCGTTCGTTTCTGAAATGCAGTGTAGACATGAGTTTTCTGTCGGAGTCAAAGGGAATTTCCTGCAAACGAGGGAATTCTTCTCTGACTTTATTTTCATCGCCGCCGATGGTACGGCAGAAGGACAGCAGAGCCGTTTCTGTAGGGTCGCCCACTGCTGTTTCGCCGTTGATGGCGCCGTCATTACACAATACACTTTCTGCCACCAGACCGTTCACGGCTTTATCATTGCCTTTTGCTTCTTCGGGCTCCCAAACTTTGCCGTTGGCATAAGCTTTCTTTACAGTCATGCGGTTCTGTGTCAAAGTACCTGTTTTATCGGAACAGATCACAGATACACAGCCCAGACCTTCCACGGCACGGAGGTTTTTGATGATGGCGTTTTCTTTTGCCATTTTCTGAGTACCAATCGCCAGACCGATGGTCACGATGGAGCTGAGGGCTTCGGGAATGGCAGCAACTGCCAGAGCCACAGCAAACATCAAAGATTCTGCCAGACCCATATCACGCCATACACCCAGACCAAAGACGATGGCACAGATGACCATGATGATGATGGATAGTTTCTTGGAGAAATCATCCAGACTGCGCTGGAGGGGTGTTGCCTTTTCTTGTGCGGATTCCATCAGGTCTGCAATTTTACCGATTTCTGTCTGCATCCCTGTACCTGTGACCAGTACCACCGCACGGCCGTAGGATACCAGAGAGCTGCTGTATACCATATTCAATCTGTCACCCAAAGGCAGTTCATCCTGATCGATGGGTGTGTCGATTTTATTTACGTTTTCAGATTCCCCTGTCAGTGCGCTTTCGCTGACCTGCAAGGAGAAGTTCTGCAATACACGACCGTCTGCAGCGGTTACGTCCCCTGCTTCCAGCAACAGGATGTCACCAGGCACCAGTTCTGCCGCAGGCACTTCCATTTTCTGACCGTCACGAATGACACGGGCATTGGGTGCTGCCATAGCTTTCAAGCTGTCCAGAGATTTCTGGGCTTTGAAGTGCTGTACCGTACCCAAAATGGCATTGAGAATCAATACCGCCAGAATAACGATGGTGCCTTCCACACCGCCGGTAATGGCGGAAATCACAGCAGCCACAATCAAAATCACAACCAACAGGTCAGCGAACTGTTCCGCAAATACCTGCAAAACGCCTTTGCGCTTGCCTTCCTGCAATTTGTTGTAGCCGTACTGTTCCAGCCGTTTTTTGGCTTCTTCCGCTGTGAGCCCGTTCATGGAGCTGTTCATCTCCTGCAGGAGTTCTTCCTGCGTTAATTTCCATTGTTTATCCATAGAAATTCCCCTTTCTCTGTGTCCCGTGCAAATAAAAAAGACTTTTATTGCACCGAATCCTCTCGTTATGCAATAAAAGTCTTGCTTTTCAAGAAAATTTTCTTTTAGTCGCGCCCGGGTGATAGCACCGAGATGACGAACGCTGACGATGCGGCTTGCCGCACAAGCTACTCCCTTTTATTACAATGACTCTACCATACTTTTGCACAAAAGGCAAGAGAAAAATTCATACAAAATGCAATTTTCTTTTTTCCCCTGTTATTTTGCCCCAAAGCCCCTGATTTTTCCGTCTTTTTTCCCGAAAACGCCCTTTCTGTTTTTTCGGCAGTCTGCATTTGCATTTTCCTGTCATTATGCAAATATAACGAAATTTTGTATGCAAATCCATGCAATTTTTTTGAAAAAAGGGGCTTGTTTTTTTCTTAACATGGGTCTATGATAAATGCGTCAACTACATACGGCAGTATCTTCAGGGCAGGGTGAAATTCCCGATCGGCGGTATAGTCCGCGAGCGCAGTGATGCGTAGGATTTGGTGAGATTCCAAAACCGACAGTATAGTCTGGATGGAAGAAGATCATGACAGCACAAGGCAGAAGCATCTGTTTTTGTTCTGTTCTTTTGTGTATGCCGAAAACGGGTGTATTTGTGATGCCCTTTGTTTTTTGCATATGCTTATTTTCTATGGATTTATGAGCCCTGAGTGGACGGTTTCCCGTCTGTTCAGGGTTATTTTTTGCGAAAAAGGAAGTGGAGGAAATGGAAAAACAGGATTTTATGCGGCGAGCCATCACCCTTGCCAAAAACGGTATCGGTGCCGTTGACCCGAACCCACTGGTGGGCGCGGTCATTGTCAAAGACGGCGAAATCATCGGCGAAGGCTGGCACGCACGTTTTGGCGGACTCCACGCGGAGCGGAACGCTCTGGCAAACTGCCGCACCTCCCCTGAAGGCGCTACCATCTATGTAACTTTGGAGCCCTGCTGTCACTACGGCAAGACACCACCCTGCACAGAAGCCCTTCTGGAGGCAGGCATTGCCAAAGTGGTCATCGGTTCCCGTGACCCCAATCCCAAGGTGGCAGGCAAAGGAGCCGCCATCCTGAGAGCGGCAGGCGTTGAGGTGGAGGAAGATTTTCTTCGGGCAGAATGTGACGCCCTCAACGGCCCTTTCTTTCACTACATCACAACGAAGCGGCCTTATGTGGCAATGAAATACGCCATGACTGCCGACGGGAAAATCGCCACTGTCACCGGCGCATCCCAGTGGATCACCAACGCGGACAGCCGTCATCATGTACACCAGCTGCGGCGGCGGTATCCTGCCATTCTGGCAGGCATCGGCACCGTTCTGGCAGACGACCCCATGCTGAACTGCCGGCTGGGAGATGAGGGACGGAATCCCATCCGCATCGTATGTGACAGCAAATTACAGATTCCGCTGGACAGCAAACTGGTTCAGACGGCAAAGGACATTCCCCTCATTGTGGCAACCTGTTCCAAGGACGCGGAAAAACAGGCGGCACTGACAGCAAAAGGGGCAGAAGTGCTGGTCTTTGACGGGGAAAAAGTTCCCCTCCCTGCCCTCATGGACAGACTGGGGGAAAAACAGATCAGCGGCATCCTGCTGGAAGGCGGCGCCACACTGAACGGCGCTTTTCTGGAAGCAGGACTGGTACAACGGGCATACATATACATGGGGGCAAAAGTATTCGGGGGCGCACAGGCAAAATCCCCCATCGCAGGCGGCGGAGTTCTCCTTCCATCAGAAGCTGCTGACCTGCATCTGGCAGAAGTACAGACCTTCGGAAACGATGTACTCTGCGTTTATGATTTCCCGAAACAGGAGGCGAAGTAAATGTTCACAGGCATCATTGAGGAACTGGGCACCATTCGGGGTGTTTCCCTCACCAAAGACGGCGGCGAGCTGCAAATTGCCGCAACCACCGTACTGGGCGGCACAAAGCTGGGAGACAGCATTGCCGTCAACGGTACCTGCCTGACGGTGACGAAACTGGAAAAAGACGGCTTTACAGCCTTTGTCATGGCGGAAAGCCTGCGCCGCACCAATCTGGGGAACCTAAAGCGGGGCAGCGTGGTACATCTGGAAAGAGCCATGGCGGCAGACGGGCGTTTTGGCGGGCATATGGTCACGGGGCACATTGACGGGCAAGGCACTTTCCTTTCCCAGAAGCCCGAGGGACAGGCTGTTGTCCTCACCATCGGCGCAGACCCGGAAATCCTTTCGGGCATTGTGGAAAAAGGCTCCATCGCCATTGACGGCACCAGCCTGACGGTGATGGATGTGGGCAAAGACAGTTTTCGGGTGGGCATCATCCCCCACACCGGCGGACACACTGCCCTTTTAGACCGTCCCAAAGGATACGCCTGCAATCTAGAAACAGACGTCATCGGCAAATACATTCAGAAATTTTTGGCAAAGAACACAGAATCCGCTCCCAAGAAATCCACACTGACCATGGATTTCCTGCGGGAAAACGGATTTTGAACATAGGAGGATTTATTATGCGTACATACAACACCATCGAAGAAGCATTGGAAGAACTGCGTCAGGGTCGTATGATTCTGGTGACTGACGACCCCGACAGAGAAAACGAAGGGGATCTCATCTGTGCGGCAGAATTTGCCACCACAGAAAACGTGAACTTTATGGCAACCCACGGCAAAGGGCTCATCTGCATGCCCATGAGCGAAGAACTGGGCAGAAAGCTCATGCTGCCCCAGATGGTAACAGAAAACACAGATAACCACTGCACCGCTTTCACCGTTTCCATCGACCATGTGGACACCACCACAGGCATTTCCGCTGAGGAACGTGGCTACACCGCAAGAAAATGTATCGAAGAAGACGCGAAACCGCAGGATTTCCGTCGTCCCGGTCACATGTTCCCTCTGATTGCACGCAGAGGCGGCGTACTCACCAGAGAAGGACATACAGAAGCTACCGTTGACCTCATGCGTCTGGCTGGACTGAAACAGTGCGGTCTGTGCTGCGAAATCATGGCAGACGACGGCACCATGATGCGTACCCCTTCCCTGTGGGAACTGGCTGACAAATACAACCTGAAATTCATCACCATCCACGATTTGCAGAACTACTGCCGCCGCAACGAAAAACATGTCATTCGGGAAGCGGAAGCAAAAATGCCAACAAAATACGGCGAATTCCGCATTTTCGGTTATGTGAACGACCTGACTGGCGAACACCACGTAGCACTGGTGAAAGGCGACATCGGCGACGGCAAAAACCTGCTGTGTCGTGTACACTCTGAATGTTTGACTGGTGACGTATTCGGTTCCCGCCGCTGCGACTGCGGACAACAGCTTGCCGCAGCCATGGCTCAGATCGAAAAAGAAGGCAGAGGCATCCTGCTGTACATGCGTCAGGAAGGCAGAGGCATTGGGCTCATCAACAAGCTGAAAGCTTACGAACTGCAGGAAAAAGGCAGAGATACCGTAGAAGCCAACATCGAACTGGGCTTCGCACCCGACCTGCGGGAATACTGGATCGGCGCACAGATTTTGCAGGATTTAGGCGCAAAAGAACTGCGGCTCCTCACAAACAACCCCACAAAGGTTTATGGTCTGGACGGCTTCGGCGTTTCCATTGTGGAACGTGTGCCCATTGAAATCGAACCTCAGGCAGACGACGAATTTTATTTGCAGACAAAACAGCAGAAAATGGGTCACATTTTCTCTCACATTTTATAAAAACAAATCAGGAGGATACAGAAATGAAAGTTTTAGAAGGATATTTGAATGGCAAGGGTATGAAAATCGGCATCGTTGCCGCAAGATTTAACGAATTTATCGTAAGCAAACTGGTCAGCGGCGCGGAAGACGCTCTGGTACGTCACGGCGTAGACGGCGACGACATTTCTCTGGCATGGGTTCCCGGGGCTTTTGAAATCCCCACCATCGCGCAGAAAATGGCAAAAAGCGGCAAATACGACGCGATCCTGTGTCTGGGTGCTGTGATCCGTGGTGCAACCAGCCATTATGACTACGTTTGCAACGAAGTTTCCAAAGGCACCGCACACATCGCTCTGGAAACAGGCGTACCTGTCATGTTCGGCGTACTGACTACAGACACCATTGAACAGGCCATCGAACGTGCCGGCACAAAAGCAGGCAACAAAGGCTATGACGTGGCATGCTCTGCCATCGAAATGGTAGATCTGGCAAGAAATATGTAAGGAAAAGGTATATGGCAGGGGTCTTTGAAGGAAAAACAGTTTGTTTTCCCCCCCCTTTCCCGTTTGAAAAAATGTATCATACAACTTGAATTTCTCTTTTCCCCTTCCGCTTTTTTTGGTATACTAATGCCAGAGAAACGAAAGGAGCGAAAGCCATGATTCACGATACTTATACCTTTCAGGATTTAAGCGAGGTATGTTATCACCTCGGCAAATACAAAAACGTCAAAGAGGAGTGGCGGGCAGATTTCTGCAACATCTACGGGGAACTGGTTGCCAGCTTTGACAGCGACGAAGAAACACGAGAACGTCTGAAAGACCCAGACGAAACTTACGCCATGGTGACAGAACTGATGGACATTGCCATGATGATGGGAAAAACATGGTGATTTCCCTATTCCAAACTCCATAAAAACAGCATAAAAAAGCCATTTTCCGCTCTGGGGGCTTTTTCATCAGAAAACAAAGAAAGCTGAAAATCTTTGTATCACAAAGATTTTCAGCTTTCTTATTTTTATCATCATTTTATCAGAGATGTTTTGTTCTAAAGACAGCCGCCGCAGTTCACCCTGAAAGATCAGATAAAGAAAAACAATATTTTCTTAAGGGAAAACTTTACAGAAGATATCTTTTTTGGGTTTCTTCTTAAATTATATAGAAAAAAATGGGCAGAGAACTCACATTCTCTGCCCAAAAATATCTTATTTATAGTTTTTGCTGGAATCTTTCAGCAGTACGTCATGTGCGCCGCCTTCTACCAAGCTGGTTGTGGAAATCACAGTGATCTTTGCTTTTTCCTGCAGTTCAGGGATAGACAGAACGCCGCAGTTGCACATGGTGGATTTTACTTTCTTCAGAGACAGGTTTACGTTGTCATGAAGGCTGCCTGCGTAAGGAACGTAGGAGTCAACGCCTTCTTCGAAGGACAGTTTCGCGTCGCCGCCCATGTCGTAACGCTGCCAGTTTCTTGCTCTGGAGGAACCTTCGCCCCAGTACTCTTTCATGTAGCTGCCGTTGATGTTTACTTTGTTTGTAGGGCTTTCGTCGAAACGAGCGAAGTATCTGCCCAGCATGATGAAGTCCGCACCCATCGCCAGTGCCAGTGTCATGTGGTAGTCGTAAACGATACCACCGTCGGAGCAGATGGGGATATAGATGCCTGTTGCTTTGTAGTATTCATCTCTTGCCTGTGCCACTTCGATAACTGCGGAAGCCTGACCACGACCGATACCTTTCTGTTCTCTTGTGATACAGATGGAACCGCCGCCGATACCAACTTTTACGAAGTCTGCGCCGCATTCAGCCAGGAAACGGAAGCCTTCTGCGTCTACAACGTTACCAGCGCCGATTTTGACTGTGTCGCCATAAGTTTCTCTTACCCAGTCCAGCGTCATTTTCTGCCATTCGGAATAACCTTCGGAGGAGTCGATGCACAGGATGTCAACGCCTGCTTCTACCAGTGCAGGTACACGTTCTTTGTAGTCACGGGTATTGATACCAGCACCTACCACATAACGTTTCTGTGCGTCCAGCAGTTCGTTTTTGTTTTCTTTGTGGCTGTCATAGTCTTTACGGAATACCAGATACTGCAGTCTGCCTTCATGGTCTACGATGGGCAGCTGGTTGATCTTGTTGTCCCAGATGATGTCGTTTGCTTCTTTCAGTGTTGTGCCTTCAGGAGCGTAGATCAGCTGATCCAGAGGTGTCATGAATTCTTTTACCTTCACGTCTTTTTCCAGACGGCTCACACGGTAGTCTCTGCTGGTTACCATACCAACCAGTTTGCCCTGTGCGGTACCATCCGTGGTAACAGCTACTGTGGAGTGACCTGTTCTTGCTTTCAGGTTCAGCACATCCTGCAATGTGCTTTCGGGGCTGATGTTGGAATCACTGATCACGAAACCAGCTTTGTAAGCCTTTGCTCTTGCCACCATAGCCGCCTGGCTTTCGATGGACTGAGAACCAAAGATAAAGGAAATGCCGCCTTCTTTTGCCAGAGCCACTGCCATTTTATCATCGGATACTGCCTGCATAACAGCGGAAACCAGTGGAATGTTCATGGTCAAAGCAGGTTCTTCACCTTTTTTGAATTTTACCACAGGTGTTTTCAGACTCACGTTATCTACCATGCATTCTTTGGAAGAATACCCGGGTACCAGCAGGTATTCGCTGAAAGTTCTGGAAGGTTCTGTAAAGTAAGTTGCCATTTTCTTCTCTCCTTTTCAAATACTGGGTGATGGTTGACTATCATAAAAGCCCGGAGGCTTTTGGGTTTCTTGGATAAAAAAAGAGGAAAAGCGCGTTTTTCTGTTCTTTTCCTACCTTACGATTCTGCCGAAATTTCTTTTTTCCGTTTCTGATTTCTCTTTTGTGTATACAACATGCCGTTGTCCTTGTATTGCATACGATTTTAGCACTAAAAAGCCCCCTGTTCAAGGGGGCAGAGACATTTTTTTTGATTTTGTGAAAATTCGTCATTTTTTGCCTGCAAAAAGGCATCTTTCTTAGGTTCTTCTTTGCAGATAGCCCAATGCCAAACGGGCTACGGCACCGATGACAAAACCTGTCACCACGCCAGTCACAAGCAAAAACGGCAGATAATAAGCCATTTTGATATTTTCCACCACAGCCGCCGCCACGATGATCTGCCCCACGTTATGGAACACACCGCCCATGACGCTGACACCAGTGATGCTGACTTTCCCTGTTTTCTTCAAAAGTGCCATGACTCCCAGAGAAAGGAGGGCGCCTGCCAGAGAGTACAGCAATCCTGCAAAGCCCTGAAACAGCAGTCCCGACATGAGGACACGCACCAGAGAAATAAAAAACGCCGACTTCGCATCCATATGATACAGGACAATGACGATGATGACATTTGCCAGACCCAGCTTCATGCCCGGCACCAACAAAGGCAGAGGAATGAGCATTTCCACATAGCCCATGAGGATGGCCAATGCCGCAAAAAGTCCGTATTGTGCTACTTTTGTGCTTCTCATATCATCCCACCACCGCATCTACTGTATTTTCCGTACCTGCTTCAATGGTGACTACCATTTTATGAGGCAGGCAGACAATGGTTTCTCCTGTTTTGCGAATCCGTTTCTGGTCGGCACAAAGCCCGTCCCGACAGTCCGCTTCGATGACATCCGCCCAGCCATCTTTGATTTCTACTATATTATATCCCTCCGGTGTTTCCACCTGATAGGTGGTATCTTCGTCCAAAGGCAGTTCCTGCACCACCTGTCCGTCCACAGTAATGACCGCTTTGCCGCCGTCCTCAGCGCTGCCCAAAAACACCAGATAGATAATCCCCGCTAAAACCAATACCCCTGCAATCAAAATCAAATCCAGGCGTTTCATCTCTCCACCACTTTCTATTTTATTTCTAAAAAAATCTTATATAGGAAAAAAAGGAAGCGCGTGCTTCCTTTTTCCAGTAGTAGTAGGATTTAATTATAGTACATAAAAAAATGCCCAGAACCGGAATCGAACCAGTGACACGAGGATTTTCAGTCCTCTGCTCTACCAACTGAGCTATCTGGGCACATCGCATCTTTGATGCTTGTCCATTGTAACCCAGATTTGCAGTTCTGTCAACACCAAATTTCAAAAAAAAATACAAAATTTCATTTTTTCTTGCTGGGAAGAAGAAAAAGGAGGCATAAAAGCAGGTTTCCATTAAGAAAACTTTGTTTTTTCTTTTTCTTGATCTCTTAAGGGAAACTGCGACGGCTGCCTTCAGAAGAAAACATGCCTAATAAAATTCCATAAGAATAAGAAAGCTGGAATCCGTTGTACTGCAAAGATTTCAGCTTTCTCTGTTTTCTGATGAAGAAGCCCCCTATCCTTCTTAGATCACCCTTTTTCTTTCGCCTTCTCATCCCAATAATCGCAGGAAATACCCACAACATCGGAAGTAAAAGGTGTGCCGTCTTTTTTCTTAAAATGCCGTGTGGCGCGGAAAGCGTATTTCGCCCCCACAAAAAGCACAGGCAAGTTACAATACACGATGATGATATTGCCAAGGTCTGAGATATACCACAAATTCCCCAGCTCCAGCCCTGCCATAACAGACAGCACCCCAAAGGGAATGAACACCAGCGCCCCCAGAATCCGCACAAAATAAATGAAGGGACGTTTACGGCTGATACGGTTTGCGGCAATCTCTGCAAAAATAATGAAGCCCACAATACAAGTATAGGCGAAAAGTCCATAGCAGACACTGATAAGCAATGTCACCAGACTATCGGCGCCGCTGCCCGGTGTCAAAGAAGTGATGGACGCCAGATACAAGGGCAGCTGCTGGGTTTTCAGTCCTTCCCATGCCGCCGGGTCTGCGCTCCACAGGTGCGCTATAACCACGATAAAGCCAGACAATGTGCAGACCACCATGGTATCCAGAAAAACACCCAATGCCTGCACCACGCCCTGTTCACAGGGATGTTCCGCGTCAGAAGCGGCTGCGGACATGGTGATGGTTCCCTGACCTGCTTCATTGGACATGAGCCCACGTTTTACCCCCTGGGCAAGGGCTGTACCGAAGAAACCGCCGAAAACAGCTTCTGGTGTAAATGCACCACCAAATACCGCACCAAAGAAATAAGGAATGGTGCCAATATTCAAAAGAGCGATAAGCAGTACCGTACCGCAGTAAATCACTGCCATGACGGGTACCATTTTATCTGTCACTGCTGTGATTTTATGAATACCGCCAAAGGCAAAAAATGTGGTGCCGCCAATGAGCAAGATGCCTGTCACGCAATAAAGCATAGATGTCCGCGAGAATGTTTCCCCTGTGACGATCTCCGCCACGGATCCTACAGAAGAAAACACATTGAAGGCCTGAGCAGGCAGACAGAACATGGCGTACAAAATGAAGATACAGGAAAGCAAAACGCCTACCCACGCACGATTGCCCATGATCTTTTTGCCATAGAACGGCAGACCGCCCACCAGTTCATCGCCTTTTCTTTCTTTGAAAATCTGCGCCAGTGTAGCTTCCATAAATGCCGTTGCCATGCCGAAAAAGGCGCTGACCCACATCCAGAACAATGCACCGGGGCCGCCAACGGCAATGGCACCTGTGACACCCATGATATTCCCCGGCCCCACACGCATGGCAGAGCTGAGGAAGAAGGCTGCCAGCGGCGTAATGCCCACAGCCGCTGTTTTTCTGTCAATAAGTATCCGCAGACCCTTACGGAAATGGGTCACCTGTATGAAACCTGTCTTGATGCTGAAAAAGATACCAGAGCCAATGAGGATAACAATGGCAAAGGACAAATTCCCCAGAATGGGAATGGACGCATACCAGTCAAAATTTGTGGGGAACCCCCACAAAAAATCCGCAATGGGTACCACAAAGTCAAAGACCTGATTGACGGCATCGAATATTTCTCTCATGTGAAACTCTCCCCTTTTTTCCCCGAATTACCGTCTTATCGTTTTTCCTGCATGACAGAAATGATGGTGCTGTCCATAGGAGCCATACCTTCCATGCTGATACGTCCCAGATTTTTGGCTGTCTGTTCCGCTGTGGAACCAATCACGCCAAAATTATGAGGGATTGCTGTGCCATTCATGGCAAGCATAGCAGAAAGGAATGCCGCATGTACCCCTGCGTAAGCTTTCAGAGCGCATCCAGTGCTGCCGCCGTCACAGATCATCCCTGTCAGGTTTGCTGCCATATGATCCATAGCCGCTGCCACTTCTGCTGCGCCGCCGCCCATGAGCAGGACAATACCAGCTGCCGCACCGCTGCCGCCGCCCAAAACACAGCCACAAAGAGCAGACAGTCTGCCTGTGTAATGTTTGCTGTAAATGGTGATCAGCCCACTAAGGGCTACAGCTCTGCGGATGGTGTCCTCGTCTGCGCCGATGCTTCTGCCATAGGAAACCACAGGCATGGAGCACAGAATGCCGTGGGAACCGCTGCCCACAATGCTCATAGCAGGAAAAGGCAGACCAGCCAGACGGGCATCCATCGCCGCTGTAGTCAAATGCTGGGCGCGGGAAATCATATCATCCCCCAGCACGCCTTTTGCACGGAAAGCATCCAGTGTAGCGCCAATGGAAAGGCCTGCGCCTTTTGCACCTTCTGCGGAAAGAGCGCAGTTCATGTCGATCATATCCTGCAAAAAGGCAATTTCTTCAGAGGGAACTGTTTTTACATAGTCCACAAAATCCCCTACGGTCACTGTATCGAAAGGAAAAGGCTTTTCTGCTTCCGCTGCCTTTGTTTCTGCTTCAAAAATCGCTTCTCCGTCTTTCCAGACCTTTGTGATGTTGCTGTGTTTGGCTTCAATAAGGGCTTTGCCTGTGCCTTTGTCTGTTTCCACTTCCGCCAAGATGTAGATTTCTTCTTTGGATTTGTCTACGGCAGTAGTCACGTCAATGCCCATGGTCTTTACACGGTCTGCATCGGCTTCTGTGACCGGTTTCAGACATTCCAGTCCCAGTGTCCAGTCACCGCAGACAGCCCCCAACAGGGCAGCCATTTCACAGCCCAATTCCTTTGTGCCGGGGATGGCGCAGGAAAAGGCGTTTTTGTACATACCGCCATTCATTTCCACATGGATTTTCTTGATATTCCCTTCAGCCGCCGCTGCCGCCCTTGCAGAAGCCAGCGCAATGGCGCCTACTTCTGTGACACCCAAAGCAGGGCTAATTTCTTTTTTCAGTAATGCTGTCAATTCTCTCATGGTATATTCCTCCCTTGTATTTCTCTTTAAACAGGGTAACATGATTTCCTCCAAAATGCCATAGAGGAACCCCTTTCCCTTTGAAAAAACAGGAATTCCTTGTCTTACACCATCTGCCCTTTTTCCCCATAAGAACACCACTTTTGATAATATATCGTGCATTTTGCCAATCTTCATTGTCTTTTTCTACACATCCTACTATAATAGACCTCACCGCATCTGGTATTATGACCAAATGCGCGGACTTATTTTTATACAATATTATTGTTTTACAAGTAGGAGGGTATCATTTATGGAACAAAAAAGAGAAAGGTTCTCCTCCCGACTGGGCTTCATCCTCATTTCCGCAGGCTGCGCAATCGGGCTGGGGAACGTGTGGAAATTTCCCTACATCACCGGACAATACGGCGGCGCGGCTTTTGTGCTGATCTACATCGCATTCCTAATTTTGATGGGGATTCCCATTCTGGTGGCGGAACTTTCCGTGGGCCGTGGCAGCCAGCGCAGTATCGCCCGTGCCATGGACGTATTGGAGCCAAAAGGCACCAAATGGCATTGGTATAAATATTTCGGCATGGCCGGCAACTACATCCTCATGATGTTCTACACCACAGTAGCCGGCTGGATGCTTTATTATTTCTTTAAAACAGCTGCCGGCGGTTTTGAAGGACTGGATGCGGAGGGCATCGGCACAGCCTTCAACACCATGCTGGGCAGACCCGGTCTCATGACTGGATTTATGGTAGTTGTTGTTCTCATCTGCTTTGCCATCTGCGCACAGGGCTTACAGGCTGGCGTAGAAAAAATCACAAAAGTCATGATGCTGATGCTTCTGCTTCTGATGATCGTGCTGGCAGTACGTTCCACATTGCTGGAAGGGGGCGAAGCCGGTCTGGAATTCTACTTGAAACCTAATTTTGGCGCATTGAAAGAATACGGTCTCTTGGAAGTGCTCTTTGCGGCACTGGGTCAGGCGTTCTTCACACTGAGTATCGGTATCGGCGCCATTGCCATCTTTGGCAGCTACATCGACAAGTCTCGTTCCCTCACAGGAGAAGCCATCCTCATCACCATTCTGGATACCTTTGTGGCGTTCATGGCTGGTATGATCATCTTCCCTGCATGCTTCGCTTACGGTGTAAACCCCGGTCAGGGTCCCGCGCTGATTTTCGTCACACTGCCCAACGTGTTCAACAACATGCCCGGCGGCAGACTCTGGGGCTCTTTGTTCTTCCTGTTCATGTGCTTTGCGTCTTTCTCCACCGTCATTGCCGTGTTCCAGAACATCATTTCCTTTGCCACAGACCTGACAAAGGCCAGCAGAAAGAAAGTTATCATCATCAATGTCATTGCCATCATTCTGCTGTCCATGCCCTGTGTACTGGGCTATAACCTGTGGAGCGGCTTCCAGCCCTTCGGCCCTGATACCGCGGTGCTGGATTTGGAGGACTTCCTTGTGAGCCAGAATATCCTGCCTCTGGGCAGCCTGATTTTCGTACTGTTTTGCAGCTGGAAAATGGGCTGGGGCTGGGATAACTTCTTGGCAGAAGCCAACGCAGGCAAAGGGCTAAAATTCCCCAGAGGACTGAAAATTTACATCCAGTGGGTACTGCCCATCATCGTACTGTTCATTTTCGTCATGGGTTACTACTCCAAATTCTTCGCGGCATAAGGCGAAAAGTTTTTTATAAAAAGGTATGGAAAAAAGCAACTTCCCTTTAAGAAAACATTGATTTTTCCTTTTCCTTGATTTCTTAAGGGAAATTGCGACGGCTGTCTTCATAAGAAAACATAACAAAAAATCTTAATAAAAAATAAGAAAGCTAAAATCCTTTGTTATGATAAGGATTTTAGCTTTCTTTGTTTTCTTATGAAGATGCCCCTAAGTTCCATACCTTTTTGTTTTGCTATAATAAACAGACTTTTTTCCCTTTTTTTCTGGCATACTCCACGGCAGCATATGCGCCGCCTTCCCCTCTGATGACATACGCAATGACAAAATCCGCCTGCTCCGCCATCCAGCGGTTGCGGCAAACAATGGCAGCTTTGAAAGGCACCTTTGCCAGCGTATCCGGCACAAAAGCCTCATCAAATCCCCCTTCCTTCACCCTTGGACTGCGGAGGGCAGAGGCGTAAGCCGCCACCAGCACCAAGCGGATATGGGGATAGACCATCCGCAATTGCCGTACGGTTTGAGCTGCCAGAAAATCAAAATTGCCGTGTCCCCCTACCAGAAAAGTGGTGACACCTTCCAGCAGCACCATCTCCTCGGCGGCAGTATACAAATCATGGGCAAGGGTGTCGGGGGCATCCCGATGACCGAAGAAACAGCAGATTTTTCCCTGCATGATTATCACCTCTTTCACATTCATAATGCATTCATTTTCAATTTACTTTTAATTCAAACAAAAGTCATTTTAAACATATTATCACAAAATAGATATAAAATAAATCCATATTAGCTGCAAATTAGAATGAAATTATATTTATATAGAGGTGATATCCATGGGAATCAAAAATCTGTCTATCCGCATTGACGAAACCATGCTGCACAAACTCCATTTCGTTGCCGACTACGAAGGTCGTTCTGCCAACAGTCAGGTCAACATCCTCATTCGGGACTGCATCCAGAAATTCGAGAAGGAGCATGGAGAAATCCCCATCAAGTAAACACATATCAGAAAACAAAAAGCTGAAATCCTTATCATACCGGAGGATTCCAGCTTTCTTATTTTTAGCCGGAATCCTGACAACACAGAGGGTTCCGGCTGTTCTGTTTTTATCAGGATTTTACAAAGATTTTCTTCTCCCCTTGACATTCCAAGCTTTCCGCTATATCATTAACATTGTTAATTAACTTTGTTAATCGTATGGAGGGAGAACAATGGATATCACATGGATGGATATGGTGTACTATCAGCAGCAGGTGCAAAAGCTGACTCGTCTGCTCCTGCCTGCAAAACAGACAAACCTTACCGTCAGCGAATGTGAATTGCTGGCATGGCTGTATCTGGAGCCGGAACAGAACACCCCCGTTCTGCTGAGCCAGCGCAGCGGCATGAAAAAAGAAGCTGTCAGCCGTTGTTTGAAAAGCCTCATGGAAAAAAACTGCATCCGCAAGGAAAAACAGCCCCAGGATGAGCGGAGCTACAAAATCTATCTGACAGACATCGGCGAGGAAGAACTGAAAAAAGGCTATAAAATCATATTGCAGCCCTTTTACGACCTGTGGAGAAGCACAGGAGAAGATTTTGAGGCGTTTTTGCAGTATACAGACAAGATTGTTTCCCATATCAAAAAAGAAGAACAGGAGTGATGCCCATGACTTTTTATAATGCTTTACAAATGGACCCGGCGATATTGAAAGGGAAAATCGCCCAGTGTGATACCGCAGCGGAAAAGCGGTTTTACTGGTTCGCCATGGCACTGCGTTCCTTGCTCATTGTGGGCTTTGCGGTGGTGTTCATCAGCGGCCTTGCCAAATTATTCGGTCAGGACAACACCCCTTTGGCGGTGGCGCTGTTCTGTATCCTGCTGGGGATTCGCTTTGTAAATTTTGAATATTGCATGGGGGATTCTCTGGTGACTTTGGCGGCGGCTTTGGCAATTTTGCTGTTCACTCCTGCCGCTGTGGCAGTGGCACCGCCTTACATTGCCATTCCCCTGCATTTTGTGAGCTTTCTTCTGCTGCTCTATATGACCACCCAAAAGCCTGAACTGGGCAACGGCGGTCTTTACAGCTTCGCTTATGTATATCTGACAGGCAACCCTGTTTTCGGGGAAGCACTGGCAAGAAGAACCATGATGGCAGTTGTGGGTTATATCCTCTGCGCCATCATCCTGTACCGGAAACATCGCCACGCCCATGGGGACGTCCGTTTCCACCATGTACTTCAGAAATTCGATCTGCACAACATCGTCCATCTGTGGCAGTTCCGCATGGCTTTGGGGGTCAGTCTGGTGCTCACCGCCGGACGTTTCTTCGGTGTGGAACGGTTTATGTGGATGGGCTTTGCCTGTGCCTCCCTGCTGTGTGAATATCCTTATTCCGACAGCGTCACCACGAGGTTCTGGCAGCGTATCATTGGGGTTTTCGCAGGCTCCGGCGCTTATCTGGTCATTTATCTCATCACGCCTGATTCCCTCCATTTCCTGCTGGGACCTTTGGGCGGTCTGTGCCTTGGCTTCTGTCGGGATTATCGTTATAAAACCGCTTTCAACTGCTTCGGTGCCCTGATGCTGGCAACAGGCATCTATGGTCTGGGAAATGCCGTTGTGCTCCGTATCACAGACACCATTTTGGGGGTGCTTTTCGCATTGGTATTCACATTTTTGTTCCAGAAACTGGTTTCCCAAAGAATCATGGGCAATGCCTGCAAAGAATCTTAAAAAAAACAGCCGGAATCCTTCCTATAAAAAGGATGCCGACTGTTTTTCTTTTTCGTCTGCATAAAAAAGCCGAAAGCCAAAGCTTCCGGCGCCGTCCCTAAGAGGATTTGAACCTCCGGCCTACCGCTTAGGAGGCGGTCGCTCTATCCAACTGAGCTATAGGGACATTTACCTTTCTATTTTATCACGTTCCCCCGTTTCGTCAAGAGTGCTTTTCCCTTGTATTTTCTACTATTCCAATGGGGATTTCCTTTGACAGCCTTCCTCCGCAGGCAGTATAATATATGATTGAAATAGGATTTTGTATAGAAAACGAGGAAAAAATATGATTCCCATTACCATAACATATACCCCCTGCGCCGAAGGGGTAAAAATCATCGGCATCACAGGACGGGCAGCGGAAATCCGCATCCCTGACCACATTGACGGCTTGCCCGTCGTTGCTGTTGCCCCCTATGCCTTTGCGGTACAGACGGAGGCAGAGGCAAGTGAAACAGAAACCCCTGCCCAGCTTTCTTTTGCAGAAGGAGCGGACATGCCCAGAAAAGCACCTCTGAAAGAAGTCACCGGAGAAGCATTGAAGCGATTGTATCTGCCGGACACCATTCGGGAAATGGGGGCTTATGCCTTTGGGGGCTGTTCTGCTTTGGAGGTCATCCATCTGCCGGAACATCTGGCGGTACTGCCTGACCATGTTTTTGCAGGGTGCATTTCTTTGAAACAGATTGCCCTGCCGCCCCAGCTTTCCGTCATTGAGGGCTATGCCTTTTATGACTGCCGCAGTCTGGAAAAACTGCGTATCCCTGAAACGGTGCAGAAAATCGGGGCTTATGCCTGCTACAACTGCCGAAAAATGGAGGAAATCAACATCCCCAGAGAAACCACTGACCTTGGCACAGGGCTGTTTTTGAACTGCGACAAGCTCACATCCATTTCCTTTGGCAGATGCCGCCACATTGCGGACTTGGTGGCAGTGCTGAACCACGAACTGCATCTGACCATGGATTTTGACGACGGCAATCGGGCAAAACTGCTCATTCCCGATTTCCAATATGAATATATCGAGGACACCCCTGCCCGTCAGTTTCATCAGGTGAACTACGGCACAGGACACCTGTTCCGTCAGTGTATCGGCAATTCGGATATTGATTTCCGTCGATTTGACGAGCTGTTTTACCTGACCAAGCGAGAGGACGGGGCGCTCATGGTACTGCTTTTGACCATGTACCGTCTGGAATATCCTTACCGTTTGCAGGAAAACCGCAGACAGGACTATCTGCAATATCTGAAAGACCATTTTTCCGTGGCTTTCGGCTATTATTTGAACCGTGGCGATTTAGAAAAAATCCGCCTTTTTGCCCAGTGGGGGCTCATTACGGCGGAAAACATAGATTCTCTGCTGGAAATGGCAGGAGAAGCCAAAAAAACAGAAATTACGGGCTTTTTGCTGGAATACCAGCACGCCCATTTTGCAAAAAAGAAAAAATCATTTGATTTGTAAAGGGGGAAAACCATGAACGAAACCCATCAGCAGCTCATACAAATCGGCAGCCGCATATTAAGCGCCTCCCGAAACGAGCTTTATTTATCCATGCGGTTTCTGGACGTTGCCCTCAGCTCTCTGCGTTATGAAATGAACCTGTCCTCCCTTTATGTGGGGACCGACGGGGAAAAAATACTGTTCAACCCCCGTTACCTCATCCAGCGGTATCTGTCCGACCGGGTGCTGGTGAATCGGGCCTATCTGCACATGCTGCTCCACTGCCTGTTCCGCCACCCCTTCCATCAGGGCGACCGGGACGAGGAATACTGGAATCTGGCGTGCGACATTGCCGTGGAATCCATGGTGGATGCCCTACCCTTCAAATCGGTGCATCTGGTGGTATCCGACCGGCGGAATGAATGGTATGATAAACTGCGGCGAGAGCTGAAAGTCCTTTCCGCCGAAGGCATTTACGAAGTGCTGCAAAAGGAAAAGCTGTCCATACAGGACTTCGGGAAGTTACAGCTGGAATTTTGGGTGGACGACCATGTTTTCTGGGAAAAGAAAAAGGACGACGACCAGAATCAGGACGAAAACCAAGACGACAACAACCAGAACCAAAACGACCAGAACGACGAGCAGGAACAGCAGCGCAGACAGGAGTTAGAGGAAAAGTGGCGTGACATCAGCGAAAAAATGCAGACCAATCTGGAAACCTTCTCCAAGGAAGCCGGCGAAGAAGCCGGCGACCTGCTGCAATACCTGAAAGTGGAAAACCGGGAGCGGTATGACTACCGCCGTTTTCTGGAGAAATTCGTGACCCTCAAAGAGGACATGCAGGTGGATGACGACAGCTACGACTATATTTTCTATACTTATGGCTTGCAGCTTTACGGCAATCTACCCCTCATCGAGGCTTTGGAATACAAGGAAGTGAAAAAGGTAGAGGAAATCGTCATTGCCATTGACACCTCCGAATCCTGCGAAGGAGAAGTGGTGCGCAAATTCTTAGAAGAAACCTACGCCATTTTGCGGCAGAACGAGAGCTTTTTCCATACCTTCCACATCCACATCATACAGTGTGATACTGTCATCCAGCAGGATAAAGTCATCACCTCCGCCCAAGAAATGGCAGCATACATGGAGAATTTTGACCTCAGGGGAAACGGCGGCACGGACTTCCGTCCCGTATTCACCTATGTATCTAAATTGATAGAAGAAAAAGTCTTTCGCAATCTGAAAGGGCTTATCTACTTCACCGACGGCTGGGGGCAGTTCCCCAAACGCCGCCCGCCCTACGAAACGGCATTCGTCTTTTTCGACGAGGGCATGTACAACGAACGGGAAGTGCCCCCTTGGGCAATGAAAGTCATTTTGGGCAAAGAAGATTTGGAAATTTCGTATAACAAGGAGTAATGCTATGAATATCAAACAGGCAAAGGAAGAAATCAAGCACGCCATTGCCGCTTATCTGGCAAAGGACGCTTACGGAGAATATAAAATCCCTGTGGTGCGGCAGCGTCCCCTGCTGCTTATGGGGGCGCCGGGCATCGGCAAAACTGCCATCATGGAACAGGTGGCAAGAGAATGCGGCGTAGGGCTGGTGGCATACAGCATCACCCACCACACCCGTCAGAGCGCCATGGGGCTGCCCTTCATCAGCCACAAAAACTACGGCGGCAAGGAATACGCCGTGACAGAATACACCATGAGTGAAATCATCGGTGCTGTTTATGACAAAATGGAAGAAACAGGACTGAAAGAAGGCATCCTGTTCATTGACGAAATCAACTGCGTATCCGAAACCCTTGCCCCTGCCATGCTGCAATTTTTGCAGGCAAAAACATTCGGCTCTCATAAGGTGCCTGAAGGCTGGATCATCGTAGCGGCAGGCAATCCCCCCGAATACAACAAGAGCGTACGGGAATTTGACGTGGTAACCTTAGACCGTGTGAAGAAAATCGACGTAGAGCCTGATTTTGCCGCATGGAAGGAATACGCTTGGAAACAGGGGCTTCACGGCGCCATTCTGTCCTATCTGGAAATCAAGAAAAACCATTTCTACGCCATGGAAACCACCGTGGACGGCAAACGTTTTGCCACCGCCAGAGGTTGGGAAGACCTGTCCAACATGTTACAGGTCTATGAGGAACTGGGCATTGCTGCTGACGAAGGGCTTATTTACCAGTACTTGCAGCACAAGAAAATTGCTAAAGATTTTGCTAACTACTTAGACCTTTACGAAAAATACCGCACAGACTACCGTGTGGGGGACATTCTGGCTGGGAACTACACCAAAGGCGCCGTGGAAAAATTGCAGGAAGCGCCTTTCGATGAACGCCTCAGTGTCATGGGCTTGCTTTTGAGCCGCCTGACAGAGGACTTTACCGCAGCTTATGACAAAGATTTGCAGACCGTACAGCTTCATGGCGTGCTGAAAGAAATTAAGGAGCGTTTCGCAAGCCCTTACTGCGCCGAAACCCCTTGGGAAACCCTCACAGAATCCTATATGGAAGAAATCCAGAGCAAGTACCAGAGAGAAAAGAAAGCAGGGCTTCTGGATAAGCACAACGCACAGGCATACCTTGCCACCATCCAGACCATGGAAGGCTATGTGCAGGCAGCCAAAGGTGCAGGTCTTAGAGAAAAAGACGACGTTTTCGGCATGATGAAAGAAAAATTTGCAGATGTGGTGGAAGAAAGAGAAAACGCCATTTCCCACGCCTCCGAAGCACTGGACAACGCTTTTGCTTTCTTAGAAGAAACCTTTGGCGCTGGACAGGAAATGGTCATTTTCATTACAGAATTGACTGCCAACTACTACAGTGTGAAATTCATCAGCGAAAACGGCTGCGAAAAATACTACAGCTACAACAAAGAGCTGCTTTTTGAAGAAAAACAGAAATCCATTCTGGAGGACATCGAAAAAGCAAAAACCATGGTGGATTTGCTGTTTTAAAGGATACAAACAGGTTCCCATGAGGGACTTTTTCATCAGAAAACAAAGAAAGCTGAAATCTTTGCAGGACAAAGGTTTCAGCTTTCTTATTTTACGGGATTTTATGGGGCATATTTTCTTTTCCCCTGCCTGAGAGTTTTCGCTTCTGAAAACTGCCCACATAAAAAGATAGCTGGAATCTTTCTGTATTCCAGCTATCTTTGTTTTTTCCCTATTTTCATCAAAAGCCCCATAAAAGAAGCCTTTGACCAAATGTTTTATTCTCTTGTAAACTCTGCCGCAATGGCATTGCCGTCCACTTCGATAATCAGACGGAATTCACCAGTGCCGATGCTGCCGCAGAGGTTTTTCCAGTTGATAGGCAGTTCCACTGTTTCTCCAGCAGGTACCGCAACGGTTTCTTCGCCCCATGTTGCATTGGCAGTGCCTACAAATTCTTTCCAATTGCCGTCGGCATCTTTCTTTTCCATATGATAAGCATCGCGATAGCTGATTTCCGCCTCTGTGCCATTGGTCAGGAGGAATGTGCCGCTGGTAGCTTTCAGGGTATCTTCTTTCAGCTCCAGTGTTACCCCTTCCATTTCGTTGACTGTGGGAAACTGGGTATCCGGGTCGCCGCTGCATCCAGCAAACGCCACCATGCACAACAATGCCAATAAAATCGCAATTCCTTTTTTCATGTCGTTTCTCCTTACTTACTGCAATGTCTTTTCAATGAATGCTGCCAGTTCTTTTGCCGCTTTTTCCATGCGTTCCATATCCTTGCCTTCGATCATGACACGGATGAGGGGTTCTGTACCGGAAGTACGAATCAGCACACGACCGTCTGCGGAAAATTCTTCTTCCAGCTTGGCAATGGCATGACGGATGGCAGGGACTTCCATATAAGTGTTTTTCTTCGCGTTATTGACACGGGCATTTACCAGCACCTGAGGCATTACTTCCATGGCTTTTGCCAGTTCGGATGCCTTTTTGCCTGTACGTTTCATAACGGACAGCAGCTGGATGGCTGTGAGGATGCCGTCGCCGGTGGTGTTATGATCCAAGAAAATGATATGACCAGACTGTTCACCGCCAAGATTGCGTTCCGCTTCGATCATACGTTCCAGAACATAACGGTCGCCAACACCTGCCTGTTCAATGGCAATGCCTTTTTCTCTGCCCATCATGGTCAGACCCAGGTTAGACATGACCGTACCAACGATGGTATCGTTTTTCAGTGTGCCTTTTTCCTTCATATCCAGACCGCAGATAGCCAGAATCTTATCGCCGTCGATAAGTTCGCCGTTTTCGTCTACAGCCAGACAACGGTCTGCGTCACCGTCGAAAGCAAAGCCGATATCTGCGTTATTTTCTTTCACAAATGCTTTCAAATCTTCCATATGGGTGGAACCGCAGCGTTCGTTGATGTTTGTACCGTCAGGTTCATTATGGATGATACACAGCTTTGCACCCAGATTCAGCAGTGTGATGGGCGCCGCTTTATAAGATGCACCGTTGGCACAGTCCAGCGCCACTTTGATGCCGTCAAATTTTTCCTTTGTGGTGCTGCCAAGGAATGCAATGTAATCATCCAGCGCGTCTTCCGCTACGGTATGGGTACCGATGGATGCCCCTGTGGGAGAAGGCAGAATTTCGGGATGGCTCAGGATGATGTTTTCGATTTCATCTTCCAGATTGTCGCTGAGTTTATAGCCTTGGCTATTGAAGAACTTGATGCCGTTGTATTCCACGGGGTTATGAGAAGCGGAAATGACAACGCCTGCATCCAGACGATATTTCCGTACCAGATAAGCCACTGCAGGTGTGGGCACAATGCCTGCCAGCACTGCGTGAGCGCCTACAGAGCAGATGCCTGCCACCAGTGCAGATTCCAGCATATCTCCGCTGATGCGAGTATCCATCCCCACCAAAATGCGAGGTGCATGTTTTGTTTCTTTTGTCAGTACATAAGCGCCTGCGCGCCCCAGCTGGAACGCCATTTCCCCAGTCAGTTCTGTATTCGCTACACCGCGGACACCGTCCGTACCAAATAATCTACCCATATTATATTCAAACTCCTTATTCTTATTTTCTCATATTTTTATGGTTCTATTTCTGTTTCATTGCTGTCCACAGCCGTCACTTCCACGGTGATGGAACTGCTTTCTGCCGTAACACCGCTAGGCAGGCTCCAATCTATGACAACAGTATGTTCTCCCTCTGTGAGTGCGGAAACATCTACCTGACCTGACAGGTCACTGCCTTCCACAGTCTCCAGCTGGCTTGCCTCACCGTTGATGGAAACGGAAATGCTGTCCGGCAGATGATACTGATATCCATCCTGCTGATTGGTCAGGTGAATCTGGTCAGAAGAAACCGTTACGGTCTTTTCTTCCCCTCTGTCCACATGAACAAGCATCTGTACCACAGCACTGCTGCCTTCTTCCAGTTTCACCCCTTCCGGCAGATAATCGGAAAGCTGGAACGTACGGCTGATGGAGCTGGTTGCTCCACTGACGTCAATCTGATCCAGAGAAATCACATTCAATTTAGCCAAATCTTCTTTTGTACCAATGACAGAAACGGTTTTCGGAGTGCATGTGATTTCTCCCATATGATAGCCCTCTGCCGGGCTGCCTGTTACGGAAACCTGCACAGGTATCTGTTTTGCCTCATTCAGGCTATAAGAAACGGTGACCGTATCCACAGAGAATGTAACACTGTTTACCGTATTGCCGTCTTTGTCATAAGCCACAGGTTTCACCTGCAGTTCCTTCTGCTGTACTGCATCTGCCGCATTGACAGGCAAGCGCACTGCCACAACGCTGTCCACAGCAGATTTCGCCCCTTTGACCATAATGGTTTCCGGAATCAGTCTTGGCGTTGACAGGTGTGTGCCTGCCGCAACTTCCCCATTCAAGGAAACTTCCAAAGGGAATTCCTTCGCCGCCAATGTTTCCACCTGAATTTCCACACTGCCGGGGACTTTGCTCTCTACGGTATAGCCTGTAGCGCCGCCGCCAACAGAAGTATCCACAGGCAGTGTGATGGTGTCACCGTCTTGAGCGTAACTCAAATCTGACAGATCCACGCTGGCAGAGATCAAATCTGCCTGCCGCTGACTGAGCCGATCCAGCGCCGTTCGCTGGGCTTTGACTTTGATGCTGACTTTCGTATTGGTCAAGTCCTCCCGATTGGCTACGGTAAGTCCTCTTGCAGTCAATGTTTCTTCTCCCACCAATTGCAGAGTGGTGCTGTATGATCTTGTATCAATGGGCTGATTGATGCTGATGACCATAAACCACATGGTAGTGGCAATGGCCACGGAAAGCAGTTTCCAGCCCAGGTCTTTCATGAGCAATTCCTGAAATCGTTTCATTTATCCTGCCTTCCTTTCCAAATCGCCAGTTTCTTTTTGGCGGACTGATGGGCCTGTTCAGAAATCATGTTTTTCAGCTGTTCCGGCGTCAAGTCCCGATAAAGGACGCCGCCTCTTGCCACAGAGATTTTCCCTGTTTCTTCGGAAACAACGATAACATGGGCATCGGAAACCTCGCTGGCGCCGATGGCCGCACGATGTCTGGTCCCCAGTTCCATACTGACTTCATTGCTGTCTGTAAGAGGCAGAAAACAAGTAGCTGCTGCCACACGGTTCCGCCGGATGATCACCGCCCCATCATGAAGGGGGGTGTTGTGTTCAAAAATATTGATAAGGAGCTGACTGGACACGATGGCATCAATGGGGATGCCCGTTCTTTCCAGATCACCCAGAGGCACCTCCTGTTCCATGAGGATCAGGGCACCTGTTTTTGCCGCCCCCATTTTATCTGCCGCTTTGACGATTTCGTTCACAGTGCGTGCTGCCGCCTTTTCATCCCCAGCATCCTCGCTGCGGGTGAAGTAAGAAAATATCTTCCCTTTGCCCAGCTGTTCCAAAGCCTTTCGCATTTCCGGCTGAAAGACGATGAGCAGCGCAATGATACCCATATTGATGGTATTGGAAAGAACAAAAATGATAGTATGTAATTTCAAAAGGGCTGCCACCGCCGCAAAGGCAAAAATCACCAGTATCCCTTTGAAAAGTACCCATGCACGGGTTTCTTTGATCCAGAAAATGACTTTATAGATGATATATGCCACAATCAGGATATCCAGCACATCCGTTATGCCAATGGACGGACGGACAAATTCTGTGATGCCCAGACCGCTGAAAAAGCTGTTCAAAAAATCCATTGTATCACACCCGATTCTTCTGATTCTATAAAAATTGATTCCAAAAAGTCGATACATCATCAGTATATCATAAAGTGGAACAAAAGTGTGACTCTCTTGCAAATTTCAAGAAAAATTATGATATTTTTTTGTCAGAGAGAACAAGAGCAGAAAAACACCTGCCTTTTTGTATCAAAAAAACTGCCTTTGGACATGAAAACACCCCGCAGGACTCCAGTCCAACAAACGGGGTGTAATTTCATATTTGACAGCAAATGTCACGCATCTTCTGTTTTCATATACCGCTGATTAAAATCTGCGGTACACATGGGTTTATCATAAAAATATCCCTGTCCAACGTTGCATTTGAGTGCCTGTATCAGTTCTTCATCCTCTTTGGTTTCAATGCCTTCCGCAACGGTGTCAATGCCCAATTTCCGCGCAAATCTGACAACCTGCTCCAATATGATATAGCGACGTTCTCCATCTTCTTCAGAAACCTGACGCAAAAAGCCTCGATCCAGCTTCAATTCATCAATATTGATCTGATACAGCATATTCAAAGAGGAATATCCATTGCCAAAATCGTCCATGGAAATGCGGAAACCAAGTCCATGGAGCACTTCGATCTGATGGTTCAGCAATTCCAGATTATCCGTAGCAACGCCTTCCAATATCTCCAGTGTAATGAGAGAAGGGGAAACATCGTACCGATTGAGTATCTGCATGAGGTTATTGGGATACTTCAGGTCAGAGAACAATATCTTGGACTGGTTTACGGAAATGGGGACAGGGGACAGACCTGCATCTTTCCAAGCCTTGATCTGTTCACATACCCGTTCCACCATATAAAGATCCAGTTTCATGCAAAAGCCATTTTCCTCAAAGAGCGGAATAAATTCATTTGGATAGCGATAAGAACCGTCTGGATTCTGCCAGCGCACCAAAGCTTCTGCCCCCACCAATCCTTCGTTCTGCATACCGAACTTGGGCTGGAGGAACAGTTTGAACTCTTTATTTTGCAAAGCCGGATACATCTGGCTTTCGATGCTGTTTTTCTTCCGCACAGCATTGTGCATTTCATAATTATAAAAGGCAATATCTGTATGGTGCGTATGCTCGATGCTCTGCATGGCAAGGAGAGCTTTTTCCCGATCTTCCCCTACGGCAACGCCGGCATAAAGAGAAAGGTCATAGCTGTATTCCCCATATTCCAAAGAGGAGGCTCTGATCCCCTCGATGATGGCAGACAGGCGTTTTTTGATGATTGCCTCGTCTGTATCCAACAGCAGCAGATAAAACAGATCCGCTGCGTCCCGACAGAAGAACTCCTCTTTTTTCAAGTTATGCTCCAATACATTGCTCATATAACGCAGCACTTGATCCCCACTGTGCTTGCCAAACAGGTCATTGATGCCTTTGAAATTATGGACATTCAATGCTGCCGTACTGAAAGGCTGCTTTGTTTCCAGCATTTCTTGGAAGCTCTCGTCAAAATAGGCTGTATTTTTCGCGCCGGTAATAGGATCTCCATATGCCAGACGAATGAGAGACTTTGTGTTCCGGCTAAAGGCACGATATCCGCTGTAGAGCAATACATTCATGAGGATCAGCATCAGTGTCATGAGTACACCAAAAACCGTCAGGGCATCTCCCAAAGAAGATGCGGAACTCCTTACCTGATTGGCACAGAACAGATACCATCCATTGATATCCAAAGGCACCATATAGAAATGCAAACAATTGCCTCCATAAGTATATTCCCCAGTGACAGCCACACCTTTTCCCAAAGCCTCTTTTATATCCGTTTTGGTCTGTTCAGAAAAAACATTCCCATCATACAGGCTTTTCATTTCCTCATCCACCAATGTATTTTCCGACCGAACCAAAAACAGACCGTTATCGGCGATCAAATGCAGATAACCTGCTCCACCCATGACGGTTTTGCCGTCGGCAATATCTGTAAAGATATCAAGGGTATCACCGGCTGCCAAAGCCCCAACCACCTGTCCGTTCTCATATACAGGAACAGCGTATACAAACATTTTTCCATCAAATACATCACTCCTGAACATCTTGGAAATGGCATTTTCCCCATGCAAAGCAGATTCCATGGCTTCAACGGCATAAGGGTGCAACTTGTCGGTGGTGATGACCTTTGTCTCGCCGGAAACCACTATATGCATAAGGCCTTTGCCGTCTTTTCCCATATAGACCATACTGATAAAGTCATTGGCTGCATTGGTTTCCATCAAACTTTTTTCAAGTCGTGCTGGATCCTGAGTAATGGTACTGACTTCATATGCCTTGGACAGCGTCGTCAGGATCTGTAGGTTTTTATCCATCTGTTTGCGCAGCCTTTCACGGTATTCCATGGCCTCTGCATATAGCTGCACATGTTCCGCTTCGTGAGCAGATTTCATGATATAGGCAAAAATACCAAAACCAACGGCACTGAACAGCAAACCGCCAATGATGGTAATGATCGTAATGCGGCGCAATTGTTTTGTTAAATTCTTCTCATCCATACTTGCCTCCTACATTGCTAAACCTTCTGTTATGTCTTTGTCTTTTTCAGAAAGCCAATTAGGTACAGCTTGTCTTTTTCTTATGTTCGTTTGTTATGAATAATCTGCTGATGCGCCTCCCACTGGGGCAGCGGATGACAGAAACGAAATCCCTGAATTGCATCACAGTGGATCTCCTGCAGAGCCCGTACCTGTTCATCGGTTTCCACTCCCTGGGCAAGGATGGTCATATTCAGCTGGTGTCCCACCTGTATCATGGCCTTCAATATGGCTGTACCAATGGGTGTTGTCACATGATCCACCAGAGCCTTGTCCAGCTTGATGCCATCAATGGGATATTGCCGCAGATCATAAAAAAATGTAAAGCCTTCGCCAAAGTCATCCAAAGCAACTCTCACACCAAATTTTTTCAGCGCAATGATATTCTGCTGTATCTGTGCAGTATTTCTGACAGAAGCACTTTTGGTAATTTCCAAAATCAGCAGTTCTCTGGGAAATGTAAATCCATTCATGATTTCCTGCACCTTTTGGACAAAGTCCACTTCCCCAAAAGTTTCACGGGAAAAATTGCAGGAAACAAAAAAGGTATCTACGCCTTTTTTCAAAAGGTCTTCTAAGAAGAAGCATACCTCTTTCAGACAGTAATAGTCAAGTCGGCTGATCATTTTTTTCTGTTCCATAAGAGGAATAAATGCGCCAGGCATCAAAATTCCCTTTTGTGGATGGTTCCAACGGGAAAGGGCTTCGCCGCCAACCACCGAGAAATCCCCTGCATTCACATAAAACTGGATATACAATTGGATTTCTTTTAGGGCAAAGGCCTGTTCCAGGCTCCCTTGGATCTGCCGCTCATGCATGAAACTCTCCATCATGCCCTTGGAGCAGCGCAGATACCCACAGCCCTCTTTTTCCGCTTCATAAGCCCCTTGAGAAGCCTGAAAAATGATTTCATTGAGATCTCTGTCCTCTGCCCTGAGGGCATAAATACCTGCATAGATATTGGTATCGTAGGGCTTGCCATATACCTTCGCATAATCATAGATTCTGTCCAAAACAGCCGGCAGCCATACATCGGTTTTGTCTGTGCCGCCAGTAAATTTCAGCATGATAAAGCCCTGTTCCGACACTCTCGCCAGAATATCGCTGTCTTGGGCATGTTCCCCCAGAACAACAGCGCAGTAACGGAGAAATTCATCCATTTCCTCTCCGCTGCTGCGTCTGCGCAGGCGGTCTGTATCCACATAGAAATACACAGCCTGATATAAGATACGATTTTTGTCATTGATATATTGTTTATAATACCGTTCCAGATATTCTCTATTCCCCAGACCTGTGGTTTCGTCCGTTTCCATATTCTGCTGGATCTGCTTCAGTTTTCTGCGGTATCGCCGAACTGTCAGAAGCAGCACCGCAGCCATGACCAAAAGGGCAGCCCCCATGGCTCCCACTGTCCAATACATTCCTTGGGTGTTGGGCGTCCTTTCCACAGATGCCATCAAAAGCCCTGTTACCTCCTCTGGAGATACTTGTTCCACATAAGTCCGTAAGTCTGACTGAAAGGCAGCAGGCGCAGCCTCTGTAAAATAGAGCGAATAGCCCCTTTCTCCCAGAAAAAGCGTAACGACACCAGCATTTTCCGGCAGCTCCTCCTCTGCTTCACAGCCGGAAAACAAATCCACCTGCTTCTGTTTGGCAAGCTCTTCCCGGCGGTCTGTGCCGTCTGCCTCATAATATACGATTTCATATGTACTCTGGTCAGAAAATCTCGCCAGCAGCTCAGGGATGATCCCTGCATAAGTCTGGGTATCTTTATCAAAATACTCCAAGGGATAGGCGTCTGGATTTCCTGCAACATAAATCAAAGTTTTTTCTTCCACAGTCAGCACCTCTGTCTTTACCCTTCGTCCGTCTGGTTCCTTTCAAACAAAGTCATATTATGACGAGGACAGGCGGCTTTCACCGTCTGGATCTGCATCTCCACTTCCTCAGACTGGGCATCCATGGATTGGAGCATGCCGCAGATCATTTCGCGGACTTTGGAAATCTGTTTATGATACTGATTGAGCTCTTTTGCCCCTTCTTCCAGCTTTTTCTCCCACGCCTCACGTTCTTCCTGCATTTTTGCCTGGGCTTCCTGCTGAAGCTCCTCCTTGTACCGGACTGCCTCCATAAGGGCAGAAGCAATATTCATCTGTTCTTTCTTCTGCTCCTCCAGTTCTTTTCTCACACGGCTCAGTTCTTCTTCCAGCGCAGCGATCTGTGTCTGGTATTGCTCCTCCTGGGCTTTCTGTTCCGTAACTTTTTCCACAAGTTTTTCGGAAAATTCTTCTTCCATGGTGGTGATATATTCGTAGACACTGGCTTTTTTGTAACCCCAAAAACCTTTTTTCAGTTGATCCAATTTCATATGAAAACCTCCTATCTACTTGAACCGTATCTTTTTCCGTTCGATCTTGCCCCAAGTGTGTTTCCTATGGCGGTACCCCACCAGAGCCGTTGCCCGTACCAACGCCAGCACCAGCCGCAGACAGGAAACTTCTATGGCACAAAGTCCAATGGCTTTGAACACATCAGAAAAGGACAGTTTTAAGTCCACCGTATAAATACGGGCAAAAAATGCTGTCAATGACAGTATAGCAGAATACACCACATAAATGGCAAAAAACAGCAGCATAAATGGCACATTAATCAGGTCTACGGCAAATGCCAGCCCAATGGTGAGAATCCCAAAGACCTCAATATAAGGAGACAGAAGCTCATAAATCAGAAAATACAGATAGGAAATCAATCCCACAAGACCATATTTCGGGTTCAGGAAAATACGTCTGTGGTGCATCATACTCTGGAACAGCCCAATATGCCACCGTCTGCGCTGCTTGCACAAATCCCTTAGTGTCTCCGGCGCCTGTGTCCAGCAGATGGCATCTGTGGCATAGCGGATACGATAAGGCATATTGTTTTCCCTGCAATATACATGAAGCTTTACCACCAATTCCATATCCTCACCGATGGTGCCGGGATCATAGCCTCCGGCGTCCACAACAGTGTTTTTATGAAACAGTCCAAAGGCACCGGAAATGATGATACTGCCGTTGAACCGGTCAAAGAGTATCCTTGCCGCCAGAAAGGAACGGTCATACTCCAACACCTGCATGCAGGGGATGATCTTGTGGGGCATATGATAAGACACCACATGTCCATCGTGGATTTCCGTGCCGTTGCAGGGACGGACAACGCCGCCCACTGCCACCACATTGCCGTTTTCCAGTACGGGACGGACAATTTTTTCCAGAGAATCATACTGGAGCACAGAATCGGCGTCCATACAGATAAAATAAGGATATTTTGCCGCATTGATGCCCATATTCAAGGCATCTGCCTTGCCGCCGTTTTTCTTGCGGATGAGGGTGATGGGCACCTTAAATTCATAGCTTTCATAAATGACTTCCTCCGGCCGACAGGGAATCTTCCGCTGTATGGGGCGATTGATCTGCTGCATGCGGAAGGCGTCCCGAACCACTTTGGAGGTATCGTCAGTGGAGCCGTCATCCACAATGATAATCTCATAAAGTTTATAATCCAAGGCAAGCAGAGAACGGATGCTTGCTTCGATGGTCACCTCCTCGTTATAGGCAGGCACCACAATGGTGACAGGCACATAATATTCCCCCAGCAGTTCGTTTTTCAGCTGGCTGCGCCGCTTCATTTTATACAGTTCTGAGGTGCCTACGGTCACCGTCAGAAACAGAAAACTGGCATAACCGATCATATAGAGGACGAAAAAGATACCGACCATATCAAAAAATTCTTTAAAGGCATCCATGGCTCTTTACACCTCCAGACTTTGCAGTTTGCGAGACTCCAGCCGATACATGAGCATTTCTCTGGCGTAGCGGTCACTGCCTGCGGTAATGTCCACCACATCGTCGTAGTTCACATGGAGATGTTCCAGACTTTGGGCAGCGGCATAGCGCACATACCAGTTGCTGTTGTGGAGGGCTCCCTTCAGGGCATCCATCACCACTTTTCCTTCATAAGACGCCAGAGATGATGCCGCCACTGTGGCAAACTCCCATTTTGTAGCGTCTTTATCTTTCACAAATGTCAGCAATGGCTCATAGGCAGGTTCATAAGGATACTTGCCGCAGTACCGGATCGCCGCCAGACGCAGTTCTTTATCCGCTTTTTCGTCCATCATGATCTGGTACATCTCCTGCTGGTAATCACCGGAGCGGAACCGGATATAATTCATGATGGCAAGCTGCATATGAGCAGAATAATGATCCATTTTCTTCCAAAGCTGCTCAATGAGGGCATGATGATCTCCCCTATAGGAAAGAAGCCCCTCTGTGATAAGCTTTTCATGAAGGAACACACTGCCGTCATCGGCAATGCCAAGGGCTTTGGCCACTGTTTCCGGCGTTGCGAAATGGTACATAGCCTGCAAGGCATTGAAACGGCAGTAGAGATTGGTTTTCTGCACATAATCCAGCAGAATGTCCTGCAAAGACTCCATTGCCAGCTGTTTATCTGCCGTGTAGCAGGAAAGGAAATAGACAAAGTATCCTGCCTGCATATTCTCCTTATCCCGATAGACTGCCGCCATATAGAGCACCACAGGCCGGATCTGATAGAGATATGCCTGATACAGGGCAGGTTTCTGCTCCATATCGGTCTGCAAAACATGATGGAACGCCATCAAATATTTGATATGAGAAAGTTTGCGCCGCAGCTTTCGCAAATGGGCTTCCTCCACTTTTTTCCCTGCCGCCAGACGGGAAAGCTGGGCATCTATCTTGCCCTTGATCTTCCGGCACCGCTTCTGCATACGGAATTCACTGTTTTTTTGGAGCAAATTATAAACGATGTTAAAAACGATCATGCTGGCACAGACTGCGCCGTAAATATAGATCACCATTTCAAATCTCATATATCTGCACCTTCTTTTCATGTATCAACGGCTGCTCCAAGCCGCCTGCAAAACATCATAAGATTTTTTCAGCCGTTCGTGGTATTCCCCGTGTTTTTTCCAGCCTTCCAGAGGGAAGGAGGCCATGGGGATACGTCCCTTGACATGGCTTTCCACGGCCGCACCTACAAACATTTCGTTGATCTGTATATATTCCACACCATAATGTTCATAATAATCATCGTGTATCATACATTCGGCAGGATTAGAGAAATTCAGAAGCCCCCAAGGAATCCGTATTTCCACACCATCCGCTGTAAAACAGAAATCCGCCAGCGAATCAAAGGCAGGGGAATCCGGATCTGCGTTGCCATAGCGAAGTTTTCCCGTTTCGTAAGTGGGCATGGCAACCCAACGGTTTCCTGTATTGGCCTCCGACATTTCCATAATGGAGCGGATGGGACGGAACACAGGGGAATCCTTTTCCCGCCAATATTCCTTCGCATAAGGATTTTTATAATCCGTTTCATAAGCGTACATGACCCAAAGGCTCTCGTAACGCTCCTGCACCAGCACACGGCTGTTATCCTTGCCGTCGATAGTCACCACAAAGTCGCAGCCTCTTTCAAAGGAAATCTTCTTTTCCTCCCAGTAAGTACTGCCCGTTTTAGGAGTCGTATCAATGGGGAGGTACAAAACGTCTGTTTCCGGCGAAAATCCATCCACATAGAAATACAGATACTTTTCGTCATAATCCATATACATATCTATGGTGTCTGATGACCAGACAGGCTCTTTGTCCTGCCATTCGGCTGCGTTGCCGTCCACGGTGCAGACCCTTTCACCGCTGCCCAGCCAAAACTCCATCAAGCCGTAATTCTGTCCGTCTGTCTGTACGTCCTGCCAGTTATCCACGCCAAAGCTGTAATTGGCATAGACCGTATTCCAAGTGTTTCTGTCCCACACATCCTGCCATGTGGACACAAAGCCCCCTGTCCAGCCGGCACTTCGCATTTTCTGCCACAGCTCCACAAGGGCTTCTCCCTGCTGCTGTTCGTTCAAAGGGGAATGATTTTCCACCACAGGCGTTCTGGCAGTGGAGAAACCAAAGCCTGTTGCCATTATGGGCACTGTATAATACCGATTGAGCAAAGTCAGATAGCCGCTGTACAAGTCTCCTGTTTCCAGTCCTGTGAGCATTTCTCCCAGCTCCGCCCGCTGTGCCTGGGTAAAGTACTTCTGATAGTCTGGACAAAGGGTTTCCAGACCATAAGAAGCGAAATACCCGGACAACAATTCTGCCGTCGCGCCGATATGCTCCATATCCACCTGATTGTATGTATCAAAGCGAGCGTTATACAGTGTGTCATAAGCAAAGGGATCATCCCACGGGGAATTGACAAAGGAAATGAGCCGCTGTTCTTTATATTTATTATTTTCGTAAAGAGTCACCTGATCCATAAGCTTCGCCATGGCTGTTTCAAAACGGGTGGCTTCCGGTTTGGTGTAGAAATAAGTGCCCTGATAGGAGGTTTCTCCCAAAGTGCTGTTATTGGTATATGCAATGATGCCGCTGTCCCATTCATGACCCAGCAGATAGCCCAATGTCCAAGGAGAAACATCCCACCGATACCAGCCAGTGCCTGTGAAATTCCCCAGTTCAATGGCTCTGTGGCCATGGATGACGTCCACGGCTTTGATGGCGTTTTCCAGCAGGAGATCTACAAATTCCTCCTGATAAATGTCCTCCGCTCCATAATTGGCATCGTCAGGCACCGACAACCCCTGCAACAGGTACAAGGGCTTTTCTTTTGTGGTGTTATGGTCATAGAGAGCCTCATAAAAATCCGCGTCCATGACCGTATAGACCCGAATGGTATTGGCACCCATATCACCGATCTGTGCCAGCCAGCGGCTATAATCTTCATAAGTGGGCGCAAAGTCCAGCATGACTTTACCCGGGATATTAGAGGATACATCCACCCCCGTATCTCCATGGTTTTCCATGTGCCTTCTTCCAAATACTGTATTTCTTTCCCTTGGGTGCGGAAATGGGCTGTGACAGATACCTCTGGCTTAAAATCCAGATAAAGCCCCCGAAAGTATACAAGGTATCCTATCCCCGCCAGAAAAAGGACAACGGCCAGAGAGACGAGAATGAACCGCTTCACCATTTCATATACCTCCTATTCTACCCATTGGGTTGCTGTTTTGGACTGGTGACAATACTGCCGCAGGCTTTCGATGTTTTCATCCAGCCATGCACTCCGTCTGAGCATGAAACCTTCCATCCATTCTACCGCTTCGGTGTAACTGGAAGGGTTTACCTCCTCTAAGGTCTGCCCTTCCTCCGGTCTGCGCCGCTGTCGGGAGGTCAGGTTCGTGGCATCATAGCTGAAGCCCCACACCGCGTCGTTGCGGGCAATGGCAGGTCCAAGATAGGCAATGGTTTCTTCCATATAATTGGTCAGATATTCGTCAGAAAGGTATGTCTGACGCAATTGTTCATACCGAGTCAGCACCCGCTCCACAAAGTCCTCATCCTTCATAAGAGCGCCGTACCAACCCCTGTTTGGCAAATACAAGCGACCAGAGGCAAAGGTGCGGATGTAGTTATCCAGCATATTGTTATAGTCCCAGACAGGCCCTACGGTCAGCTTTCCCCGCACATCCCGATATAAATAGGTGGAACGGGAGAACATATCGTTGTTCAGCAAAAATTCCTGAAGGATATAATAATCCACGAAAGAATCCACATCCAGCTCTTTCTCGTAGTCATACTGACCGGAAACCATATCCGAGGAATAGAGTCCCCGCTCAATGCGGCTGATGTCCCGCTGGATATAGTCCAGAACCTCTTGGCTCTGGTATTCCTCCTGTGGATACAATACTTGTATGCCTGTGGAGGAAGTCACCTGTTCCGGATCGTCTTCTTTGGTGGAAAACTCCATTTCGTATGTATACTGGGTGTAGTTATTGAGAATTCTGGATTCCTCTGGGTCATCCAGAAGCACAATATAGCTGGTTTGGTCACTGCCTTCCTCGTAGTCGCTGAGATTTACCCTGTAGTCATCCTCCTTAATGGTTTCCATGAGGACATAAACCCCCTGATATTCTCCATTGAGGATGACTTCACAAAAACGCACCTCTGGCGCATAGCCCATGATTTCCGCGGAAATATTCATCCACATATAGTTACGGATAAGTGTTTTGTCCAAAAAAGGTCCATAGAGTGCCCAGTCGTTTTCTTTGCTCATGCCCAAAAGGGGCAGATCACCATTGACCAGCCCCGCCGTATCCTCCACCAGCTTCACGCGATAGCTCTTTTTATTGAAATAACGGGAGGAATTGCCCCTGATACGAATCATGATGTTGCTTTCCATATCTGGCGCATCTGTGGGATGATGGTTCTGTTCCTCATCGCTCATGACAGAGAGCTTAGCGGAAATCATGGTATTTCCGTCAGCTGCGGTGGTAAAACCGATTTCCTCGTTATTCTCATTCAGGATAGGTTCCCCGGGGATTTCCACACCACCGGTATCAATGACCAAAAGGGGCAGATGGGTACAAAGGGTGGTGCCGTCACAGTGGCATCCAGCGTCGGGCTGACGGCCAGTGAGATGCTGATGGACCCGTTTTTCCGTGTTCTCGGTACCCACATTGTCAGCGAGAAATACCGCAAGCAGTACCAGCAACATTGCAGCAATCCCTGCAATACGATATTTCATTTTCCTCGCCTCCTATCAGCTGCTGATTTCGTCATTCTGCATCACCATGTTGCAGTATTCAATATTGCCGATCTCATAGATGGCATCTGTGATGCTTTTTCCTTTCATATTTCCTTTTGCGGCTTTGCCGGCCTTATCCAGCAGACGTTTGCTGATTTCATAAATAAATTCCACACTGTTTTCCGTGGTATTCTTTACCCGCAGGTTTGCTTTTCGGGCAAAATACTGGAACATGAGGGCTTCGATCCGTGCCTCGTTGACCCTTGCGGTACGGATGATGAACAGCACGCGGTTGTCGTTTTTGATGCGCCCGAAAATGAGCAGAATCAAAAATGTGAATGCTGCGCCCATGCCGGCAACGATGAAATCACCGGCACCGCAGCAAATACCAGTGACGATGGTCCAGAAAATATAAACGGTGTCACGAGAATCCTTGATGGCAGTACAAAAACGGACGATGGACAGGGCACCCACCATACCAAGAGACAAAGCGATATTATTGCCGATGACGATCATGACTGCCGTCGTGATGACTGTCAGCGCCATCAAGGAAACATTGAATTTTCTGCTGTAGATACTTCCTTCATGGGAAAGCATGTAGGACAGGTAGATCAAAAAACCTACGGCTGTTGCTACCGCCATACGCAGGACGACGGTCTGCAAATCCAATTGTCCCGTGGTCTCCAAAAAATCCAGTAATATTTTTCTCATAAGACATCCTCCTATAATGCAAACTTCATGGTGACACTCCGCGCCAGACAATATTTGCTCACTGACAATTCCGAACGATTGGCTTCATTGACCAGTTCTTTGATATAACTGAGCAGAAAGCCGTTATACTTCACTTCCAACACCCCGTTGAAGGGATCCAGCACCGGATACATGTTTAAATCCGGAGCGAATAAATCCATACAGCTTTCTGTTGCCTGAATCTGGTGGTCAAAGGTGATGCGGATTTTATTTTCCTTAGCAATATAGGCTTTCCGCTTATATTCCACAATGGTTTTGGGGCGGTAGCACTCCATGTGCATGAGTCCATAGCACTCTGCCGCAAAAGGATCCGTATATTTCAAAAGACTGTGATACCTGCCTTTGGCAAGCGCCATGGCGTCCTCTCTGGACACCCGCAGGGAACGTTTTTTCTGGTAGCTGCCTTCCTTCTGCTTCATTTCCAGCATGGCAAAATCAGCGGCAGGGTCATAGATCCGCAGACGGATTTTCCGCCGCAGCTCCAGACCATCGATCTTTGTCTCATAATCCCGCTCATAGATGGTATCAAAATACAGAGAACGGATATGATAGCCATTTGCACCGTTATGGGCATCCTGCATCATGACCTGATCCAGCTGGCCGGAAAGTTTTTTCATTTCAAAAAGTGTCATGAAATACTTCTTTTCCTGACGATATACCTCGTTCAAATCACATTCCCCCCAAAAGAAAAAGCTGCAAAAAATCCGCCCCAGGAATACCTGGTCGTTTTTTTTGCAGCTTGACAATCATAGCAGCTCTCTGCCGTAGACTCATAGCTTTGCGTCATCGTTTTTCAACGATTTTGCCAACGAATTCAATTTTCTTCCGTCTGTTCGGAAAATGTACTGTACAGCTGGTTTTTGCCCAGCTGTTTGGCATGATACAATGCTTCATCGGCTTGTCGGTAAAGGTCATCATAGCAGGCGGATGCAGACACCGCCACCAGACCTATACTACAGCTGGAAGAAAGCGTGATGCCGCTCCACTGGATTTGAGAAATCTTTTGGATAATCTCTTCCGCATAGGTTTTCAGACCGGATATATCATGACCGACGAACAGCACCATAAACTCGTCCCCGCCGATTCTGCCGATTCTGGCACCTGTCGGTGCAAAGCGGCGCAGGATGTCAGCGGCTTCTTTGAGCACATAATCTCCTACAGGGTGTCCATAATGATCGTTGATGTTTTTAAAGTTGTCCATGTCCACCATCAAAGCAGCCAGTTTTTCTCCTTCCCGCAGTTCTGTGAGCTTTCGTCTGCCATAACGCTCGATGGAAGCTTTGTTCAGCAGACCTGTGAATATATCCATCTGAATTTCTTTTTCCAGCTGGTTGATCCGGCTCTTACGCTCTGTGATATCCGAAAGGATGCCAATACCCAAAACTGGCTCATTCTGCTGATTCATCTGGGTAATGACACGGATCTCAAACCATCTGTTTTCTCCAGATTTGATAGGCAGCATAAATTCATGTTTTTGATAAGCCACACCTTTTTTGATATTTTTCATACAGGTGAGCAAAATTTCTTTGTGCGATGAGGAAAGCAGTTCCAGATTTTCGATAAAATCATAAAATTGGCTGATGTTTTCCGGGTGGTCAAAATAATGTTTCCATTCCTTGGAAAAACGAATCCAATCTTCCTGAATATCCCATTCAAAGGTGATGGAGCTTTCCTGCTCACGGATCAGCTCATACTGCTCAATGGTCAGGCGAAAATCCCGCTGGGTATCCGTCAATTCCTGCTGTACTTCCCGCATCTGGTTTACCTGACTGATCTCAATACGCAAATGTTTATATCTGATGAGATACATGAGGATACATAAACAGATGATCATGGTAAAATGAACCATTTCACTGACACTTAATAAGGGATGGATAAACAGCAAATATGTAATGTAGCACACGCCTAAGCTGATGATGGTATAAAAAGGCCTGAACATCAAAAAACCAGAAAAGGACATCATGGCTGTCACAATGGTAAAATACGCTATAGACCCAGACAAATGCACTTCATAAATATTAAACAGCAGATGCCAAATTAAAATCACACCCACACTGATCATATAAAACCGGTATCGTATCATATCCGACATGCTGCAGCAAAAATCAATGAGTAAAAATGCAGCACAGAAGACAAGATAGACCAGATGTAATCTGAAGTAACTGTGGTGATTGTCCATTACCCCTATATTGCTGAAAAACAGCACTCTGCATATATTGCAAAATCCAAAAAAAGCACCAAAGGCCGTTCCGATCCGCAGAGCAATCCGGTTGCTCCCTACAGATTTTTTAACAAAATCTTCTTGTGATATTGCCGCGCCCAAAAGCCATTTAATAAGCATATCAATTCCAGTTCCCATGTAAGTTCACTCCAAAATGTAAAATGAAGACACATTGTCAACTTTCGTAAAATAAAAACCACCTTTCAATCTTGAAGATGGTCTGCTCTTATTATAAATATGTTCTCCGAAGATTGACTACTAGAAATTTTATTCTGAAAGTATACCTTAATTTATTTAATAGTACACTATACAACTACAGAAATCAACGATTTTTTGGTGCTTTCTCTGCCTTCCACGGGATATAAAAGATGGAAAATTGGCAATTTCAACAAAAAAAATAGCAAAAATAAACATTTGTAGAAATGCCTTTGAATATTTTGTACTTTTCTCATATACATAAGTTTTTTTATATAAAATATGGATAAAAAAAGAAATGCCTTTGTCCTTAAAATTTTCACTTGTGATTTCAGGCAGATTCCCTATTTTTTCGGGGTTTTTTTTGCATAAAATCGGATTTTTATTGGTACAAAAAAGGCGTTTCCTCTTACGAGAAAACGCCTTTTGCATTTCTTCTTAATAATTAGTACAGTTTTGCACCTGCGGGGATTCTATCATCCACCATCAGCAGGTTCAGACCTTCGTGACCATCCACTTCATGTACAGCGGAGATCAGCATACCACAAGAGTCAATGCCCATCATGTTACGAGGAGGCAGGTTTGTGATCGCGATGCAAGTCTTGCCTACCAGTTCTTCGGGTTCATAGTAATCGTGGATACCGCTCAGGATCACACGATCTGTGCCGCTGCCGTCATCCAGCACGAATTTCAGCAGTTTTTTGCTCTTAGGCACTGCTTCACATGCTTTTACTTTTACGGCTCTATAGTCGGATTTCGCAAATGTATCGAAGTCCACGAATTCTTCAAACAAAGGTTCTACCTTTACGTTGGAGAAGTCAATTTTTTCTGCAACGGGAGCAGCCACAGCAGCAGGAGCTTTTGTTTCTGCTTTCTTAGGCATGTCCAGGGGTTTCATTGTGGGGATATGCACAGAAAGCATTTCCTGCACTAGAATTCCTTCTTTTTCTTATGATAATGCCATATTACCCAAGTACAAATTTTATATTTTTTTATATCTTTTTATATTTTACCCATGAAATTGGGTAAAATATTGGGTAATTCCGCATCTATCAACTTATCTTGATTTTCCCCTCCAGATTTGCAAAACTTTCCACTTTCTTTTCTTTTGTGGCTTCATTGTAAATGTTCATCGTTGTTTCAATGTCTGCATGCCCCATAATTTCCTGAATCACTTTCAGATTTGTTTCATTTTCGCAAAAACGAGTGCAAAATGTATGCCGTAAATGGTGCGCCGAAAAATGGGGCAAAAACTCTGGTTCTCGGCTTTGAGCTTCTGTAAGTTGAAGTTCTTCTTTGTTGTAATCTCTACAGATACGAGCAATGGCACGATTAATAGAATGTGGATTCAAACAGTATCCATAACGATTTTTAAAAACAAAACCATAATAACCATCAACAGTCATTTGATTAAATCCCGTTTTCATTTGTTTTTCTCTTTCGTCCAACAAGGCTTTTTTCACCGCTGATAACATCGGTACAATTCGAATACCTGCCTTTGTCTTAGGTGTCGTGATATGATATTCACATTTTCCATTGTCTTGTTGGCGATAAATCAAATTATGGTTGATAGAGATAATGTTTTCTGAAAAATCACAATCTTCCCAACGCAAGCCAACCACTTCTCCTACACGGCAGCCAGTGCCTAACAAAACGGTAAATACTGGTAGCCAGTGGCGATACTGTTTACTTTGGGAAATATAGTCAATGAATGATGCCTGTTGAGAAACAGTCAAGGCGTGGCGTTTCGGTTTTTCCCAATTATGACTTTTTTTGATTTCTGTCAGTACGCCATCTGTTGGATTGATACGGATCAAGCCATCACGAACAGCAACGGTAAAAATAGGGTGCAAAATCATATGGATAATTTCCATACTATTAGGCTGAAACCCAATTTCTTTGATCAAGTGAATATAAAATTTCTTGATATCACTATACCGAATAGAAGCAATCTTCTTTTGTCCCAAACTCTCGGATACATACTTTTGATACATATAACGATAGTTTGTTCGAGTAGATTGTTTCAATTCGTATTTGGTTTCCATATATGCCGCAAAACATTGATTTAATGTCAATTTTTGCGCTGTAAAACCATATACACCATCCTCTAAATCCCGTTGTATTTCCTTTTCTATCTCTCTAAGAGATTTTTTACACTTCTTTCCATATGGGGTTTTATCAGTGTCCACCAATTTCCAGCTATATACGCTGCGTGTATTGCCTTGTATGTCTTGATAACGATATTCATATCTGCCATCTTCTCTTTGGCGTTCACCTTGGCGCAGAATTCTGCCTTTATTATCTCTTTTTTTCTCTGACATAACGGCTCCTTTCCAAGGGAAAGAACCCACTATATGACATACTTATTATATCATATGTGGGTTCTGTTTACTGCCTAAATTCAAATAACATTGCAGATATCAATATATCGTTCAAACAATTTTCGTTTGATCTGCGGTCTATTCCCGTTCCATAGGATAAATTCAGCGTCTGGATTTTCACTGATAATTTTTCGCAATTTATTTTCTCCCACTCGAAAATAAACAGCAGCTTCTTCCACAGATAACGTATACTTTTCCCATGTTGGAACATTCTTTTTATGATTCACAAAATATCACTTCCCTCTTTCCGAAAAAACCTTTTCTTCATCAAAAAGATATCCTCGAAATACAACGCCTTCATGATTGATAAATAGTCCTTGCGCATCCTTTGGAATTTGCTCTGCCGCATCTGTACTATCCAAGATAATTTGAGATAATACATTATCCGCTCTGCCGCATACCCGATAATCTATATTGTTCCGTATTTGTCCTGTAAGAATATTGGCATCCGGTCTTTGTGTGGCTAATATACAATGTATGCCGAAAGCCCTTCCCTGTCTTGCGATTACTGATAGCTTTCCTTCCATTTTAACAACCATTTCCTTCGCTTCTTTGGACAGCCCTGTTTTATCCAATACTTCCGCAACTTCATCACAGGCAATGATGATCCTATCTAACTGTTCTTTTCCTTGCCTACAATAAGATACAATATTGGTACATCCACTATCTCGCAGCAATTCTTTTCTCCGTTCCAATTCCATCACCACTTGTGTTAATGTATCCAACAAAGCATTTTCGTCTATCACAATCTTACAGTTTTTATGCCAGATAGGTGGAAAATCTACACCTCCTTTAAAATCTGCAATATATACTGTCGCTCCTTTTCTCACGCATTGCATGATCAATAATTTCAGCAACATACTTTTTCCAGAGCCTGTAGATCCGCCCAACAAAATATGAGGAATCTGTGCTAGATTTACAGTCACTTTTCCATATAAACTCAAGCCCAAAACCAGAGAAAAATCTTCCTCCTGCAAATCTTCCTCTTTCCAAAAAATACGCTTTGGTATCTGTATATCACCAGAAACGGCATAAAGTAAAATACGCTGCTTATTCTCTCCTTGCTCCATTTTCAAAATAGACACATTTAAAATCGATTCCAGTTTATTTTGTTTATCCTGCCACTCTTTCAATGGAATACCATTGGTTTCAAACTCCATAATCATAACAGGAACACCTTGATTTTTTATATTCTTCCGCAACAATAGCGGTATTTCACCTGCATGATTGGTAAACCCAATTTTCCATAAACGCTCATGAATACCATTTGCTCCTTGTGGTGTGCCCATCCAAACCAAAAGCAAAAGAAAGCCAGTAATCACCAAAAGAGTATATGTTACTTGAAATACAACACGGTTCCATATTGCCAAAAAATTTTCTGGACTAGGTGCAACCACAATCAAGTATAGAAACCATATACTCAATGCCGCAGCAATATAAATCCATACAATTTTCTGCTTTTTACAATTATGAAGAATATGTTTCGCTCCCATTTTCAAACATAACCACTGATATTTCCATATTGTCTTAAATGCAATCATATCCCTTTCCTGTTGGTTCATAGCGGTTTCCCCCTTTCCGTTATACTGCCATCTGCACCATACATAATCACCTTATGTATGCGCCTTAAAAATGCTTTCCATGTTTCCGGTTGTTTTCTTTGTATCTCTGGATACTGTTCTGCTAAAGGTATATTGGATGTTAAATATACCTTCGTATAGCAAGCCGTACGATCTGTATATCTGGCTGGAAGATACAAAGGGTAGATATCCAAATAGTTCAGCATATCTTCTATGGGAATTTGCGAATGGAATTCCTCAAAAACCAATACATCTTGTCCATGATAATGATCAAAGCTAATTCCTTTTCCTACACGATAATTGGTTACCCTACAAACATCACAAGGATCATGTTTTTGATAGATACCACTTGTTTTTCCTGTACCCGCGGCACCAAAAATGTATGTAACTTCTAACATACGATTTTCTCTTTGGTATCTATCAGAAAGTAATGTTTCCCGTAGTATTTCAATTTCTTTTATACGAAAAGCAAATTCTGGTGTTTCCTCTAAAATTTCCACTGTATCCTTTCCACTTCGGATACTTTCTAAAAGCTGGCTCATCTTAGGACTATTTTCTTCTTTTTGCTTTGGCATTTTTCCATATTCATAAAAACTGCCTTCGACTTTTGTTTCTGCTTTTCCGTCTTTACACCATTTTCCTTCTTTCAGAATATAATCTCGATTTTCCTGAACAGAACCATACGCCTTTTCAATATGCGCAATGGGAAAACGGTTTTTTAGAGTATAAAATCGTATCGGTGAATGAGAATACAAAAAAATATGCGTATGAAAAGTGCCAGTTTTCGCAATTTCATCAGCTAAGCAAAAATAATCTGGAAAAAACCGCATCAAAGTTTCGCAAATACATTCATGTGTAAAACCTGCTTCCAGCGGATTATTAATTACCAATGTCCACTTACGTGCCTGCGCATTGCTCAAACAATAAGCCCTCCTTAACACCGCCTTCTTTGCTACTTGCTACATACTGTTCCATAAGGGTAATACTAACCCTTATGGAACAGAGGGCACAGCAAATGTTTGATAAAACATTTGCCATGCCCAGTTCTTCTATGCTTTCGTATTAACCAAAGCAATTGATGTAGCTTTGGCACCAACTTGCGGTTGCCCATTCAGCCAATAAATAAACACTTCCAGATCTGAAAATGCGACTTCCGCATACCCTTCCGGTTTTTCTACCTGTTGTTTACCATCAATTTTGATACTAATTTTGTCCAAGCTCCTCTCTGGCATGGCTACTGTGTAGCGATAACCAGTTATATTTTCCGTCCGTCTATTCTCCTTGTATTCATAAACTGGTGCAATATCCACTAACCAAAGTTTTTTTCCCAAACTTTCCGGCGAAATGATCAAATCCGTAATCGTCATAAAAACTCCTCCTTATTTCAAAATTATTTGTAAATCGATTTACAAGAATATATAAACACATATAAAACATCCTGTCATCATTCCACGAATAGCAAGAAATTCCTGATTCTATCACATTTTCTGAATCTAACACTTCTTAAAATCGGCTAAAACTGCGCCGTTTCTACTATTCGCTGAATAGTTTTTTAATAAAAAAATTTGCTGTACGTAAAAAATACCTATTATTTTCTATTTTTGAAAATTCTATCTTGAGATCCAAGATAGCCAGAAGCTGGCATGCCCAGCTCCTTTAATTTTGCATTACATGCTTCAATCCCCCCTTTCTCGGCGTAATGATCTATAATTTCTAAATAACAGAAATCCTCCCAAATGTCTTCCTGCAGCTTATATCCTGCAGCTTCTAAAAATCTTAATGATCTAGATGGGCTGAAATTTACACCTGCACATATAGACACATAGATTCTAAGGTCTATACGGTTCTTTTGATCATACTTAATTTTTGATAAAATTGAGGTATTGATCCCGGAAGCTCTACAAATTTGTGTATCGCTTTTAGATTTTTCTGATATATGACGCCTAAGATATTCATAGGCTGGGGAATAGTTACGTACAGCTTGCACACCTGTAGTTTGTTTCATTTAATTTTCATATTACTTCTACGGAGAAGGTTGGAGGTGATTATATATTGAATTTGTATGCGATATGTTATGCCGAAAAGTTTTATACAAGAATAAAAACGGTTATGGAACATACGCACCACCTCCTTTGCTGAAATTAGAAACTCCAACCTTGCCCATAGATTTATTTATTTTTATATATACTTTTCTCTTATTCTCACGAAAAAAGACATTCTTAATTGAATGCCTTCTCATAGTCTAACCTTATTTTCACTTTGAGTTCATACATAATTAAAAAAAAAGTAGTCTGCTTTAAAAAAAACAGACTACGCCTAATAAAATGATATAAAATATACTCATATTATACTCAAGTATTTGCTAAAATACAACCTTTTCCAACAAAATATTTTTACTTACATAATAACACATAGTAGTACATAACAATACATATCACTACATATCACTATATATCACTACATATCACTACATATCACTACATATCACTATATATCACTATATATCACTATATATCACTATATATCACTATATAAATCTTCTAGTTTTGTTTGTAGAATGCGTTTTCTATTCTTCAAATTTTAATTGCTATTTTCTCTATTTGTTCCTTTCTGTTCCCACTTGTTCCCTTTTGTTCCCGATTGTTCCTTTTTGTTCCCGATTGTTCCTTTTTGTTCCCACTTGTTCCTTTTTGTTCCTATACATCACTATATATCCATCTCTATCCAATATATACACACAATATATATGAAAAATGGCAAAAATTAAGAAAATCTGCACAATCTTTTATCTTGGGCAAAAATCGACTTGCAGAAATCCACAGGATGTGTTACCATAAATCCACAGGAGTTAAAAAACGCAGGAGGGATGAAAATGTTAGAAGGTTTCAAACGTTATGACATTGCAATCGGTACTTCCTCCGTATCAATTACTGATAACGGAATCGCATTCAGTAAGGCTGCAATTATACGATTAGGAAAACCGGAATATGTTATATTCTTGATGGATGAAAACGGAAAAAGAATTGCGATTCAAAAAGCAGAAAAAAGCGATGATGGAGCAATCCAATTTTACTCACCAAAAAAGAAAAATATTTCTGTGAGATGGAATAACAAAGATTTACTGAAGGCACTTGCAGAAATAATGAATTGGGAACTTGCTGGAAACATCTATAAAGTAGAAGGTGAGTACATTTCGGCTGAAAATGCCATGATTTTCGATCTAAAAAATGCAGTCAAAACAAAATCAAAATGATATGAACACATTGGTGTTTATATAAAAAAGGCCTATGGCTCCACCCATAGGCACTTTATGGAATTAGTGAAAACTAAACTATCCGGCAGTGTGAAACTTTTTCTGTAAATATGTAATTGAAGAGGTTCTTCTATGGTAA
>CABSIK010000014.1 GCA_902477755.1 uncultured Clostridia bacterium | reverse complement strand
TGTAATCATAAGGATTTTGGCTTTCTTTGTTTTCTTATGAAGATGCCCCTAAGGGATTCTCTTTTTTTAATACCCGTATAACGCAAAAAAGCCTTCGTAAACGAAGGCTCTTTTTATGCTGAAATCAGATCGCACGAGTGATTTTGTTGGAACGCATGCATCTTGTGCAAACGTAGATAGATTTTACATTGCCGTTATCTTCCACGATTTTGATTTTCTTTACATTGGGTTTCCATTTTCTGTTCGCACGTCTACTAACCTGACTACGGTTAATGCTGATTCTATGACCTTTGATCTGGCCTTTTTCACAAATTTCACATCTAGCCATTGCCTGCACCTCCTTCATTGCTTGTATGTGACACAACAAAGTTATTCTAGCAGAAAACTTTTGATTTTGCAAGAAAAAACGCCCTTTTTTTAAAATATTTTTTTATGGGAAAAGTTGCTGTGATTTTGTACGAAGAAAAAAGCAGAAACGTAAGAAAAAATTAAAGGAATTCTAATAAAACTGTTTTTGATTGGTGATATACTGTAAACAAGAATCTGCACCCATTTTGAAGGAGGGAATCTGAATGATGCGAAAAACAGTAATTGCGGCGGTTCTTCTGGCGTTGGGCTGTAATGTGACAGCGTTTGGTGCCCAGAAGGATGTAGTCATTACTTTAGATGAAAGAAATGTGGTACTGAAAGAGGATATTGTCTACGAGGACGGACGGATGATGCTGCCTGTGCGCGCTATGGCAGATGTGCTGGGAGCGGATGTGACTTATGATACAAGTACGCGCACCGCTTTGGTGGAAAAACAGATGAAGGCAGTGTTGGATGCGGATCATCAGCCGCTGGTATGGCAAGTTTCCTTGGGGTTGGACTCCAACTATCTGACCCTTATGGGCACCCATGAATTACTGCTGGAAACAAAACCGCTGGTGGTGAATAACCGCGCATATCTTCCATTGAGAGAGCTGGCGGAATCCATGAATCTGGATGTGGAATGGAGTACCGACGGACAGAAGGACTATGTGAAACTGACTTCTGCCAGAATGCCCAATGTTTCCCTGCTGCCCACAGGCAGTTTTGACAAAGAAACCATGAGCCTGCAAATGCAGTGGAAAAACGAAGAGAGTGCGGTATTCTACGCATCCGATGAATTTTGGCTGGAAAAATGGGATGGACATAACTGGAATAAGGTAGAGCCCGATTCCAAGGCCTATGTAAGCACAGATACTTACAGCATTCCCACAGGTGGCCCCACAGACGGCAAACGAGATCGGAAATTTACTTTCTGGCAGTGGGAAAAGAGCATGTCCCCCGGAAAATACCGCGTGGCAGTGCCTTATCAGTATCAGGAGGGCAAAGGCGAGGATATGACATTCTTCAATCTGGAGCAGACAAAGGCTTATAGCAAAGATACTCCCACCACATATGTGGCATACGGTGAATTTTTGGTAGAAGCATCCAACGCATAATCAATGATCAAATGGCGGAAGGTTTGCAGGGGCAGGTCTTCCGCTTTTTTTAAACCAAAAGCAAAGGCAGGAAAGGGCGCTTCTCTTGTGTTTTTCGGCACTTTGCGGTATCATATACCATGAGTAAGTTTGTTTGAATATAAAAATACAAAGGAGAATGGGAATGTTAGATATTTGCTTATTGGGAACAGGCGGCATGATGCCCATGCCGGGACGCTTTCTCACGTCTCTTGCGGCAAGGCTCAATGGGCGTATGATGCTTATTGACTGCGGCGAAGGCACACAGGTGACTATGAAGATGCAGGGATGGGGCTTCAAGAATATTGATGCCATCTGCTTCACCCATTTTCATGCGGATCATATCTCCGGGCTTCCAGGTCTGCTGCTGACCATTGGCAACGCAGGCAGAACGGAGCCTTTGAAATTGGTTGGCCCTCAGGGGCTGGCTTATATTGTGGAAGGCCTGCGGCGGATCGCGCCGGAACTGCCTTTCCCTTTGGAACTGATCGAATTGGGAAAAGATACACCCAATCCGCTGCGTTTGGGAGAATTTGAAGTTTCTTTCTGTCAGGCAGATCATATGGTGCGTTGTTACGCTTACCGCATCGACGTAAAACGCCGTGGAAAATTCGACCCGAAAAAAGCGGAGGAACTGGGGCTGCCCAGACCTCTCTGGGGCAAATTACAGAAGGAAGGCGCTGTGGAATTTGAAGGCAAAACCTATACACCGGATATGGTGTTGGGTGCGGAACGTCCAGGCATTGCCATGGCATACTGCACAGACAGCCGCCCTGTAGACAGATTGGCGCATTTTGCAAAAGGCGTGCAGCTTTTCATCTGCGAAGGCATGTATGGGGAAGAAGAAAAGAAACCAAAGGCGCTGGAGCATAAGCACATGCTCTTTTCCGAGGCAGCAAGACTGGCGAAGTTTGCGGAAGCGGAAGAACTTTGGCTCACCCATTTCAGCCCCGCTTTGCAGGAACCAGCAGAGTTTTTGCAGAATGCCACAGATATTTTCCCCAATACCCTGTTAGGGGAAGAGAGGAAAATGACAACATTGTATTTCCCGAAGGAAGGATAAAATATGGAAAAAGATATATTGATTTTAGCAGTGGAAAGCTCCTGCGACGAAACTGCCGCCGCCGTTGTGAAAAACGGCAGAGAGGTGCTTTCCAATATCATTTCGTCACAGATTGCTCTGCATACCCTCTATGGTGGTGTGGTGCCGGAAATCGCGTCCCGGAAACATATCGAAGCCATTGACGGTGTCATCACACAGGCTTTGCAGGAAGCAGGCGTCACATTGGAGGACATTGATGCCATTGGTGTGACTTACGGTCCCGGTCTAGTGGGGGCGCTGCTGGTAGGTCTGGCAGAAGCCAAGGCCCTTGCCTTTGCGGCGAATAAACCGCTGGTGGGTGTCCACCATATTGAAGGACATATCTGTGCTAACTATATTGAAAATAAAGATTTTGAACCGCCTTATATGGCGCTGGTGGTTTCCGGCGGTCATTCCCATCTGGTGTATGTGTCCGATTATGGCAAGTATGAAATTTTGGGCAGAACCAGAGATGATGCCGCTGGTGAGGCTTATGACAAAGTTGCCCGTGCCATCGGTATGGGGTATCCCGGCGGCCCGAAAATTGATGCGGCAGCCAAAAAAGGTAATCCAAATGCTGTGAAATTCCCCCGTGTTTTTCTGGAGGAAGACAGCTATGACTTTAGCTTCAGCGGTCTGAAATCTGCCGTGCTGAACTATGTCAATAAACAGAAAATGATGGGCGAGCCCATTGTGCCGGAAGACATTGCAGCTAGCTTCCAGCAGGCTGTGGTGGAAGTCCTGGTGGAAAAAACCATCCATGCGGCGAAAGAAAGAGGCGTGAAGCAGATTGCCATGGCAGGGGGCGTTGCATCCAACTCCGCTCTGCGTGAAACCATGGGGAAAGCATGTGAGAAAGAAGGATTCTATCTGAGCATTCCTTCTCCCATTCTCTGCACCGATAACGCGGCAATGATTGGTTGTGCAGCCTATTATGAATATATGGCAGGGGTGCGTGATGGCTTCGACCTGAACGCAAATCCCGGTCTGAAATTAGGGGAAAGATAAGTTTTTGTTTCAAAAGGGGCATTGTTTCGATAAATTATGACAACTTTTTTTCACTTGAAGGAGGAAGAAACATGGCAGGTATTTTGAGCAGATTTAAAACCATTATGGAAGCAAATATCAACGCATTGCTGGACAAGGCAGAAGATCCTGTGAAAATGGCAGACCAGCTTGCCAGAGATCTGGAAAAAGATCTGGGCGAAGTGAAGGCAGAAACCGTTTCTGTCATGGCAGAAGAAAAACGCGCCAAACGTGCTTATGATGAAGGCGTGGCAGAAGTGGAAAAACTTCAGCGTTATGCGGAAAAAGCCGTTTTGGCTGGCAATGACGCCGACGCGAAGGTTTTCCTGTCTGAAAAAGCGGCGAAGGCAGCTAATCTGGAAAGCTTGAAAGGCGCATGGGATTTGGCGGCAGCCAATGCGGCAAAAATGCGTGAAATGCATGATAAACTCACTGAACAGCTGAAACAGGTGGAAGACAGAAAAGCAGCCATCCGTGCCAAAGCAGCTATGGTGAAATCCCAGCAGAAAGCAAACGAAATCAAGTCCGATCTGGGCGGCAGCTCTCTGGCAGCCTTTGACGCACTGGAAGAAAAGCTGAACCGGAAACTGGATGAAGCGGAAGCAGCAGCGGAACTGAATACCAAGAAAGATGATATGGCTGACCTCATGGCAAAATATGATGATGCTGCAACCACACAAGACAGCGGCGTGGAAGACGAATTGGCAGCATTGAAAGCAAAGCTGGGCAAATGATAGGGGGAATGTGACCGATGGGACTTTTCGGCAATGAATTTCGCAATGTGGTGGAGTGGCAGGAAAGCGACGACACCTTGATTTTTCATAAATGGCATAATGACGAGATCAAAAAAGGCAGCCGCCTTATTATCCGTCCGGGACAGGACGCCATTTTCCTGTATAACGGGAAAATCGAAGGGATTTTTCAGGATGAAGGCTCTTTTGACATTGAATCTCAGATCATTCCTTTCCTGAGCACCCTAAAAGGCTTTTCCTTTGGCTTTAACAGCGGCATCCGTGCAGAAGTGCTCTTTGTCAATACAAAGGAATTTACCGTGAAATGGGGCACCAAAAATGCTGTGATGCTGCCTTGCGCAGGCCTGCCCGGCGGTTTGCCCATCCGTGCTTTTGGTACTTTCCAGATGAAGGTTTCCGATTATGTGCGCCTCATCGACACCATTGCAGGGGTAAAAGATACATACTCTGTGGATGATGTGAAAACAAGAGTGCTGAGCATTTTGGATCAGCTTCTCATGAAGTGGATTGCCAAAGAAGGCAAGGATATGTTCCACTTGCAGGCAAGCGCCTATGATATCGGCAAAGGCATGCAGGAAGATTTGGACATGGAACTGGTGAAAATGGGCATGACTGTCACAGGTATGCAGATTTCCAGTTTCAGCTATCCTCAGGAAATTCAGGAAAAAATCAATGCTGCGGCAGGATACCAGATGGTAGGGGATATGAACCGTTACCAGCAGGGCAAACTGGCAGATGGTTTGGATCAGCCCGGCGGTACTGCTGGCAGTACAGCAGGTATGGGCTTTGGTATGGCGGCAGGCATGCAGATGGCACAGCAAATGATGCAAAGTATGCAGCAGCCCACACAGCAACCTGCTCAGCAGCCAGCAGGCGGAAAACATTGTCCTTCCTGTGGTGCGGCAGTACAGGCTGGTGATAAATTCTGCTCCGGTTGTGGACAGAAATTGGAAGTGGCAGCTTTTTGTCCTTCCTGCGGCGCGAAAGTCAATGGAGGCGATCGTTTCTGTTCTGGCTGCGGACAGAAGCTTTCCTAAGAAATAAAATTTATAACAAAGGCAGAAATCTCAAGGAATTACCAAAGAGATTTCTGCCTTTTGTTTTTATTTTTTAGTGATACCTAAAATATCATATAATTCTGCCAGTTTATGAATTTCATATGTAGGTACAGCGGTGGTATCGTTGATTTTGTTTTCTGCGTTCATCCAGCAGGCGTCGATGCCTGCGTTATTTCCGCCCAGAATATCGGAGGAAAGAGAATCCCCAATGATGAGCACATCTTCTGGGGAAAGGTGAGGGGCTTTTTCAAAACAATGGTCAAAAAAGGCTTTCATAGGCTTGCGGCTGCCGATTTCTCCGGAAATGAAAATGTCCTTGAAATAAGGGGAAAGTCCGGAATCTCCCAGACGTTTGTATTGGGTTTCAGTGGTGCCGTTGGTGACGATGTATAATTCATAAAGGGGTGCAAGGGTCTGTACCAGCTCCATGGCGCCTTCCATGAGATCGTGACCTTTGTCCAGTTCTTTCCGGTAATCATGCTCAAAGGCAATGCCGTCAGCGTCAATGCCAAAATGCTCGAATACTCTGCCAAAACGGGTATAGAGTACCGTATCTCTTGGAATTTCGCCTCGTTCGTAGCTTTCCCAAAGCTGACCGTTCATTTCCAGATAGAAACTACGGATTTCGTCCGTAAGGGCAATGCCGTTTTTTGCAAAAACATTCTCCAGCCCCTTTTTTTCAGCGGCGGCAAAGTCCAGCAGTGTTTTGTCTGCGTCGAAAAATAATGCTTTATATGTTTTCTGGCTCATAACATTCCTCCATCCAGTGTGATGATCTGCCCTGTGAGAAAAGAAGCACTTTCGCTGGCAAGGGTAAGAGCAAATCTGCCTACTTCTTCGGGCTTACCGAAGCGCATGAGGGCGATTTCCTCTGCCAGTTCTGCCCGTTCTTCTTCGGAAAAGCAGGCATTCATTTCTGTGTCGATGACACCGCAGGCAATGGCGTTGACACGGATGCCGGAAGGGCCAAGTTCCTTTGCCATGGCTTTGGTGAAGGCGTTGATGCCCCCTTTGGAAGCGGAGTAGACAGCTTCGCAGGAAGCCCCCGCTTCTCCCCACATGGAGGAGATATTCAGAATGACACCTGTTTTGTTGTGCACCATGGCAGGCACCGCCAAATGGGTGCAGTTCAGCACAGATCCAAGATTCACATCCAGCACATGCTGCCACTGTTGGGGCGTCATGTCTGTGAATAAGCCGATATAAGAAATACCGGCGTTGTTTACCAGAATATCAACAGAACCAAAGGTATCCTGAATTTGCAGGAACATGTCTTTGCAGGCGTTGTAATCAGATACGTCTGCAAGAACCGCCATACAGGAAATTCCCATGCTTTCCAGTTCTTTTTTTGTTCCTTCCAGCTGGTCTTTGCTTCGGGAGGCGTTCAGCACTACACGTGCGCCTGCCTGTCCAAAGGCAAAGGCGATGGCTTTGCCAATGCCCCGGGAGGAGCCGGTGACCAGCACAGTTTTATTTGTAAAATCCATTTTATCACAATCCTTTTTTGCGCATTATACTAGTCATTTTATCGGAAAATCTTAATCTTTACAAGTTGGAAATCTGCTGACAAATGAAAAGAAACCATGTATAATACTTCTTATATCACTTACGGAAGGAATTTGGTGTTATGGAAGAAATTAAGCGGCTGGTTTACAGTCGGGAATTGCGCTGGAATGAAATCATGGCCATTGCCATGCGGTTGTTTATGGAAAACATAAAAGTCATTGGAACGGGAATGCTCGTCATTGCTTTGCCTTTGAGCATTTTGCTGACATTAATCCAGACGAGGGTATTGTCTACTAATGAAATTATGTTGCAGTTAGCTGAAACCCAGTATGCCATCTCGGAGGCAGATTTGTCTGTTCTGATACAGCAGATGATGACAAATAATGTGCTGCTTATGGCAGTAACTGTATTTTTGGAGCCTATCTTTATTATTGGTGTGGCAAAGGCTGCAAAATGGCGGTTGGAGGGCAGACCGGTTTCTGCCAGCAAGGCTTTTGCAGAAGCCATGATATTGGAGCCTACCGTTGTAAAAGTCGGCATTGTCTATATGGTTTTGTTTTTACTGGGGAGTTTTCTGGTGATTCCTGCCATTTATATGGGGGTTATCTGGTGCCTGTATCTGTACTGCATTGCTTTGGGCGGCAGACGGGGCGTTGATGCATTGGGACATAGCCGTGTGCTGGTAAGAAGCAGATGGTGGCGGACATTTGGTTTCCTGTTTATACTGGCAGCAATATCTTACTGCTGGAATGTCATTTTATCATTGATCTTTGCGCTGTTTCCGGATAATTTTGCAGTGAACTGCGTTTATAACTGCGTCACTTATGTGACACAGGGCTTTGTGGTCAGTGCAACGGCCATCTTGTTCCTGAACCGGGAATCTGGGCTTTTTGGCATGGCTTCCTTGCAGGAACCGGAAGAAGTGCAGGAGGCAGAAGAAGAAAAAACAGAATAAAAACGAAGAAGCTTTCGTGGGAACTGTTTCATAAGAAAACAGATATAGCCAGAATTCTTGCAATAAAAAGGATTCTGGCTGTTTTTTTCTTAAGGAGAATTTCTGATTTTTTGTATACAATAGACAGGAAGGATGGGAAGCCAATGATGGAATTTTGGTGGGACATTTTCCGTCACACGCAGTGGATTTTTCCAAATCCCTGTGGTATAATCGGCTTATAACAACAACCAATTTTAAGAAATGGCAGGTGGGGTATTTATGTATTCCGGGAAAGACGGATTTACAGCAGAAGAACTGAAGTATTTGCAATTATTATCCAAACAGTATAAAAACATCAACAGTGCAGCCACAGAGGTCATGAACCTAAAGGCAATTTTGAACCTGCCCAAAGGGACAGAGCACTTTGTTTCTGATATTCATGGGGAAGTGGAATCCTTTAGCCATGTACTCCGCAACGCTTCCGGCGTTATCAAAAACCAGATCAGTGCCATTTTTGGCGCAAGTCTGAGAGAAAGTGAAAAGAAATCTCTGGCAACGCTGATTTATTATCCTGAAAAGAAATTGGAACAGATGGTAGAAACAGAAGAGGACATGAACGACTGGTACAAAATCACCCTGCATCGTCTTGTTACCATCTGCAAAGTGGTTTCTTCCAAATATACCCGTTCCAAAGTCAGAAAAGCACTGCCCAAGGAATTTGCTTACATACTGGAAGAACTGCTCCACGAGGATAACGTGAGCAGAGATAAAGAAATGTATTATAACGAAATCATCAGCACCATCATTGATCTGGATCAGGCAGACCGCTTCATCACAGCCCTGTGCCACCTGATTCAGCGCCTTGCCATTGATACCCTCCACGTTATTGGGGATATTTACGACAGAGGACCTAACGCGGCAGCCATTATGGATATTCTGGAACATTATCATTCTGTGGACATCCAGTGGGGGAACCACGACATCGCATGGATGGGCGCAGCGGCAGGATGTCAGGCGCTCATTTGTAATGTACTGCGTATCCAGACCCGCTATGCAAACTTGGATACCATCGAAGAAGACTACGGTATTAACCTGATCCCTCTGGCAACATTTGCTATGGACTGCTATGCTGATGACCCCTGCACACAGTTTGCACCTAAAGGCACAGAAGGGGCGCTGAGTGATAAGGACTTCCAGCTCATCGCCAAAATGCATAAAGCCATTTCTATTTTGCAGTGGAAAATGGAAGCCCAGATCATCAAACGTCATCCTGAATTCCACATGGAAAACAGACTGCTGTTGGACAAGATCGACTTTGAAAAAGGCACCATCAACATCGAAGGTGTGGAATATGAAATGAACGACATGAATTTCCCCACCGTAGATCCCAAAGACCCCTATGCCCTGACAGAAGAAGAACAGGAAGTCATGGATAAAGTCAAATCTTCCTTCGTAAACAGCGAAAAATTACAGGAACATATCCGCGTGCTTTACAGCAAAGGTGCCATGTATAATATCTTTAACTCCAACCTGCTGTTCCACGGCGGCATCCCTATGAATGATGACGGTACACTGAAAACCGTTACATTCCGCGGAAAGAGATATAAAGGCAAAGATTATCTGGATGCTGTAGAACGGACAGCCAGAGAAGCATATTTCAATAAGCCCCATTCCGAAGCGAAACGTCAGTGCATGGATATCATGTGGTATCTGTGGTGTGGGGAAGATTCTCCTTTATTCGGCAAAAAGAAAATGACTACTTTTGAACGGTATTTCATCGACGATAAGACCACCCATAAAGAAGTCAGCAACCCTTACTATACCTTGCGGAATGAAGAAAGCATCTGCCGTTATGTGCTGGAATCTTTCGGACTTGATCCCGATACTTCTCACATTGTCAATGGTCATGTGCCTGTCAAAGTCGTAAAAGGGGAAAGCCCCATCAAGGCAAACGGCAAACTGTTTGTAATCGACGGCGGTTTCGCAAAGGCATATCAGAAGGTAACAGGTATCGCAGGTTATACCTTGATTTACAACTCTCACGGTATGGTGCTGGTTAGTCATGAACCTTTTGTATCCACAGAAGTTGCCATTGCGGAAGAAAAGGACATCCTGTCCTCTACCGTTGCTTTGCAGTATACTCAGGATCGTATCCGCGTAAGAGATACAGACATCGGTAAGAAGCTTCAGGAAAGCATTGATGAACTGGAAAAACTCCTGTATGCGTACCAGAATGGTATCATCAAAGAGCAGTAATTACATAGAATCAGAACAGAAGTCAGAATGTGAACCATTCTGGCTTCTATTTTATGGAAACTTTTTGTGAGAATTTACGTCTGAATATGAGAAAAACAAAAGAGGAGGGAAAGCAATGAAACATTGCAAAGGAATATTGGCAGGGCTGAGCCTTGTGATGGCAATACCAACTGTGGCATATGGCGCAGCGGCACAGCCTGCGAAAGTGTCCTTGGAAATCAATGGAACAGAACAGACACTGCAAAGTGTCTGCAATATTGGAGGGAATACTTATTTCCAGCTTCGGGAACTGGCATCCCTCATGGCAGAGGAAATGCCCTTTGATGTGGGCTGGGATGCATCTGCCCAGACCATTCTTCTGGAAAAGGGAAAAGTGTATTCTGGTTCTGTACCGAAGATCAATGAAACAACACAAGAGGCAGTGGCAACAAAAACGCCAGTGATTTTATCTGGGGAAAGCCAAACATTCGATACATACCGCATAGAAGGTTATACCTATTTCAAATTGCGTGATTTGGCGGATGCTTTGGGCTTTTCTGTGGCATGGGACGATGCGGCTAATAAAATTTCTGTAACGACGGCAGATGTTTCCGGTCAGACACCCATTGCACCCAGCGTATATCAGGATATGCTGGGCCATGGCATGGATGTGGACTGGAGTAAGACCAATCAGGGCAGAGAATACTATACAGAAAAAACAGCGGCTGATTTTGCGGCGGCAGGGGTAGACCATGTGCGTATCCGCATTGCTGACGATATTACGCCGGAACTGCTGGAAAGTCTGGATAAACAGGTGGAAGATTGCTTAGAATATGGCATCATTCCCATCATTGCTTATCAGGCAGATGATTTCAAAAATGACCCTAGCGATAAAAATATGAAAAAAGCCGTGAAGTGGTGGAAGGAAATGGCAGAGCATTTTGAAGATACATCTTATCTGCTTTCTTTTGATTTGCTCATTGAAGCCACCGATGAGCTGAATCAGGATTCTGAACGGCTCAATGATTACTTTGCGGAAGCTGTGACAGAAATCCGCAAAACCAATCCTGAAAGGATTCTCATGATTTCACCACGCCTCCGTTCCGATGCGGCATATCTCCATGAACTGGAAATTCCCAAAGACCATAATGGGTATCTCATGGCGGAATGGCATTTTTATGCCGCAGGCCCCAGCAAGACCAATGAAAAGAAGTTATGGACAACAGGGACAGCAGAGGAGAAGCAGCTGATTCAGAATAAGATTCAGCTGGCACTTCAGTGGCAGGCGGAAACAGGTATTCCTGTCTGGGTAGGGGCATGGATGCCGGGAGATTATAACGACGGTGACAATTATTCCATTGCAGAACAGTGCGTATTTGCATCGTATATGGCAGAAAGTCTGGATGAAGCAGGGATTCCCTTTGCAGTCAATTCCGATACGAAGTTTTATGATCGGGAACAGCAGATGTGGTATGAGGAAATGCTGCCGCTGCGGACACTTCTGTTTGGATAAAACTGAAAATGGCAGAAAAAAAGCTCAGATATGAAATCTGAGCTTTTTGTATGTCTGTGATATTTTATAATTTTTTGCTTTTGTACTTGAGAATACTTTTCTTTTGTAAATTCTTTCACGGGAATCCGTGTTTTATCTTCTGTAAAATGTTTTTATGACTTTTTCTTTCGTATGGTTTGGCTATTTTATCTTTTGTATCTGGAATTTATGAGAGATTAAACTCTTTCTACACCAAGGGTTACTTTTTCGCCGTTGATGTTCCATTCTTTGCTGTATTCGCCGCCTTTGCCTGCAACCACTTCAGCAGCCAGAACGTCTGCGGAGATGTCATTTGCAGCCAGTACTTCAGCGATCTTCGCATTACCATCGTGGTAAACGCGGATACGGTCTGTTACATTGAAGTCAGCTTCTTTTCTCATGGTCTGTACTTTACTTACGATTTCACGAACGAAGCCTTCTTCTACCAGTTCAGGTGTCAGGTTGCCGTCCAGAACAACGGTCAGTGTGTTGTCACCGCTGGATACGAAACCGTCTTTTTCAGCAGTGTCAACCAGTACGTCGTCCATTTCCAGAACAACTTCTTCGCCTTCTACTGTGAATGTTGCTTTGCCGTCTGCACGCAGAGTAGCCATGAATGCGGAGCCGTCTACTTCTTTCAGGTAAGCGCCGATCGCGGGTACCAGTTTGCCGTATTTTTTACCCAGTGTACGCAGCTGAGGTTTGAATGTGTATGTTGTGAATGCTTCCACGTCATCTGTGAAAGTGATGCCTTTCACGTTCAGTTCGTCTGTGATGATGTCACGGTACATTTCAGGCAGTTCTTTTTCTGCTTTTACATACATCATAGCCAGAGGCTGACGGTTTTTCAGGTTTGCAGCGTTTCTTGCCGCACGGCCTTCTACAACGACTTTCAGTACGAAGTCCATGTTTTCTTCCAATTCTGTGTCAACCCATTCTGCATGGTATGCAGGCCAGTCGCACAGGTGTACGCTTTCGGGAGCGGAAGCGTCTACTTTCTTCACCAGATTGCCGTAGATTTCTTCTGCGATGAAAGGTGTGAAAGGAGCTGCCAGTTTTACCATGGTATCCAGTACAGTGAACAGAGTCATGTAAGCGTTTACTTTATCCTGTTCCATACCTTCAGCCCAGAAACGTTCACGGCTTCTTCTTACATACCAGTTGGACAGATCGTCTACAAATTCTGCCATTGCTCTTGCGGGTTCTGTCAGTTTGTAGTGATCCAGACAATCGTCCACGTATTTATTCAGTGTCTGCAGCTTGGACAAGATCCATTTGTCCATAGGAGGCAGTTTGTCATATTCCAGTTTGTGTTCTGTAGGGTTGAACTTGTCGATGTTTGCATACAGCACATAGAATGCGTATGTGTTCCACAGTGTACCCATGAATTTTCTCTGCAATTCGCTAACAGCTTCGTCATAGTAACGGCTGGGCAGCCAAGGTGCGCTGTTTGCGTAGAAGTACCAACGAACAGCGTCAGCACCCTGTTTGTTCAGAGCATCCCAAGGGTCAACAACGTTGCCTTTGTGTTTGGACATCTTCTGACCGTTCTTATCCTGAACGTGACCCAGAACGATACAGTTCTTGAAGGGTGCGCAGTCAAAGAGCAGTGTGCTTACTGCCAGCAGTGTGTAGAACCAGCCACGAGTCTGGTCAACCGCTTCACTGATGAAGTCAGCAGGGAAGTTTTCTTTGAAGATATCCTGATTTTCAAACGGATAGTGCCACTGTGCGAAAGGCATTGCGCCACTGTCGAACCAGCAGTCGATTACTTCAGGTACTCTTGTCATCAGCTTGCCGCATTCAGGACATGTGATGTGAACGGCGTCGATGAAAGGTTTGTGCAGTTCGATGTTTTCAGGGCAGTCAGGAGACATTTCCTTCAGTTCAGCGATGCTGCCGATGGTGTGTCTGTGACCGCATTCGCATTCCCAGATAGGCAGTGGTGTGCCCCAGTATCTTTCACGAGACAGACCCCAGTCGATAACGTTTTCCAGGAAGTTACCGAAACGGCCTTCTTTGATGTTATCGGGATACCAGTTGATGGTGCGGTTGTTGCGAACCAGGTTGTCACGCAGAGCGGTCATTTTGATGAACCATGTGCTTCTTGCGTAGTAGATCAGTGGAGTATCACATCTCCAGCAGAAAGGATAGTTGTGTTCGAAGGGGATTGCTGCGAACAGAGAGCCATCCTGTTCCATATATTCGATTACCTTAGGGTCAGCGTCTTTGACGAACAGACCTGCGAAAGGACCAGTTTCTTTTGTCATGTTACCGGAGTCGTCTACATACTGACGGAAAGGTACGTTGTAAGCGTTACATACACGAGCATCGTCTTCACCGAATGCGCCTGCAGAGTGTACCACGCCAGTACCGTCTGTCAGTGTAACGTAAGGGTCGCATGTTACGATGAATGCTTTGGGGTCGTTTTCCAGGAAGGAGAACAGGGGTTCATAACGCATGTATTCCAGTTCTTTCCCTTTCATGGTTTCCAGAACTTCGTAGTTGCCTTCGCCCAGGATGGTATCCAGCAGAGCTTCTGCCATGATAGCAACATAGTCCTGATATTTAACTCTTGCGTATGTTTCGTCTGCGTTTACAGTCAAAGCGACGTTGGAAGGCAGTGTCCAGGGGGTTGTTGTCCAAGCCAGGAAGTATTCGTTTTCTTTGCCTTCTACTTTGAATTTTGCGATAACGGATGTTTCTTTTACATCTTTATAGCCCTGAGCTACTTCGTGAGAGGAAAGGGCAGTACCACAGCGAGGGCAGTAGGGAACAACTTTGTGACCCTTATAAAGGAGGCCTTTGTCCCAGATCTGTTTCAGTGCCCACCATTCGGATTCGATATATTCGTTATGGTAAGTAACATAAGGATGATCCATGTCAGCCCAGAAACCAACACGGTCACTCATGGCACGCCATTCTTTTTCGTATGTCCAAACGCTTTCTTTACATTTTGCGATGAAGGGTTCTACGCCGTAATCTTCGATCTGAGGTTTGCCGTCCAGACCCAGAGATTTTTCAACTTCCAGTTCAACAGGCAGACCGTGGGTATCCCAACCAGCTTTTCTCAGAACTTTGTAGCCTTTCATTGTTTTGTAACGAGGGATCAAGTCTTTGACCGCTCTTGTGATGATGTGGCCGATATGAGGTTTGCCGTTTGCTGTCGGGGGACCATCATAGAAAGTAAATACAGGAGCACCTTCTCTTGCTTTGATGCTCTTGCCGAAGATGTCATGTTCTTTCCAGAACTGTTCTGTCTGAACTTCTCTTTCCACAAAGTTCAGATTGGTAGGCACTTTGTCGTACATATAAATTCCTCCTTTGGTTTTGTTCTTTCTTCTGTGTGATACCAATTAAAAAAACCCATTCGTCAACACAGGACGAATGGGCTCGCGGTACCACCTGATTTGACGGCACAAATGGCCGTCCACCTTATTGCATCACCATTATGATGCGTTCCCTTAACGCGGGACACGACAGAGTCTACTTGGTAAAACCGTTCGGTCTGCCACTCGGGAGTGATTTTCTACCGTTTCCTTGCGCCGGGCTTTCACCTGTCCCCGACTCTCTGTGAGCATAAACAGAAATGGTATACTCTCTCCGTCAAAGTGTTTTTGCTATTCACGAGAGTTATTATATATTGTGCCTAAAAATTTGTAAAGCCCTTTTTGCACTTTTTCCTGCAAAATATGCAAGTATGTTGTATACTTGCGGACTGTATACAATAATTGGTGTAAATACAGGTGGTTTTACAGAAAAATGGGGCAAAATTAGGGATTTTGTATGCAGATTACAAAAAAAGCCTGAATTTATTTGATTTCTTTGGAGAAGTTGTGTATAATCAAACTGTTTATGAAAGTACAGGCAGAATCCTTTCTGTCGTTAAAGTAAAGGAGATTGAAATGGAAGGTAGAGATTTGGCACTGCTGACGGACTTGTATGAATTGACTATGATGCAGGGCTACTTTGAAACAGGTTCTTACAAAAAACAGGTAGTATTCGATTTGTTCTATAGAAAAAATCCCAGCGGCAACGGTTATGCCATTGCGGCAGGTCTGCAGCAGGCAATTGAATACATTCGCAACCTGCGTTTTACAGAAGACGATATTGCATATCTGGAAGGTCTGGGACTGTTCTCCGCAGACTTCATTGATTATTTGAAGGATTTTCGTTTTACAGGCGAAATTTACGCTATCCCCGAGGGCACCGTGGTATTTCCCCACGAACCTTTGATGCGTGTCAAAGCGCCCATTGTGGAAGCCCAGCTGGTGGAAACAGCACTGCTGAACATCATCAACCACCAGAGCCTTATTGCTACAAAAGCGGCTCGTGTGGTTTGGGCAGCACAGGGTGATCCTGTTATGGAATTTGGTCTGCGCCGCGCCCAGGGGCCTGACGCAGGTACTTTGGGTGCAAGAGCGGCTGTTATTGGCGGCTGCTGCGGTACCAGCAACGTGCTGACAGGCAAACAGTTTGGCGTTCCTGTAAAAGGTACTCATGCCCACAGCTGGGTTATGAGTTTTCCCGACGAATTGACTGCGTTCCGGGAATATGCCCGTCTGTTCCCCAATGCATGTCTGCTGTTGGTGGACACATACAACACATTGGAATCCGGTGTGCCCAATGCCATCAAAGTATTCAAGGAAATGCAGGCAAAAGGCATTGAACTGAAAAACTACGGCATCCGTCTGGACAGCGGTGACCTTGCTTATCTGTCCAAAAAAGCAAAAGCCATGCTGGAAGAAGCAGGTTTCCCTGATGCTGTCATCAGTGCGTCCAGCGATCTGGACGAAAACCTCATTGCCAGCCTGAAACTTCAGGGTGCGAAAATCAGCCTGTGGGGCGTAGGCACAAAACTCATCACCAGTGATGACTGTCCTGCCTTTGGCGGTGTGTATAAACTGGCGGCAGAAGAAGATGATAACGGCAAATTTATCCCGAAGATCAAACTGTCCAATAACCCGGATAAAGTAACCAATCCCGGTATCAAGAAAGTATTCCGTATTTATGAAAAATCCACAGGCAAGATCAAAGCTGATCTGATTGCGCTGGACGATGAAACCATTGATGAAAGCAAACCATTGGCCATTTACGACAGCAATGCAAAATGGAAAAACATGCGTCTGGAACCCGGCACATACAGAGTCAGAGAGCTGCTGGTACCCATTTTTGTGGATGGCAAACAGGTTTATGAAAGTCCTGCGACAATGGACATTCAGGCCTACTGCAATCAGGAAAAAGCATCTCTTTGGGATGAACACCTGCGCTTGAACAATCCTCATATTGTGCCTGTCGATCTTTCTGATAAGCTGATGCAGCTGAAAACAAAACTTATTGATAACATGAGCAAAAGATAAGCACAAAACAAAAAACCGAAAATTCCTTTTCTAAGGAATTTTCGGTTTTTTTTATTGCCTCAGTGTTTTTCTTCAAAATCGGATTTGCCTACGCCGCAAAGGGGGCATACCCAATCTTCGGGCAGTTTATCCCAAGGAGTTCCAGCGGGAACGCCATGTTCGGGATCGCCGATTGCTTCATCGTAAACATATCCACAGATGGTACATTCATATTTTTTCATACTACAACACTCCTTTTTTTATCATGATATTGATATGCTGTGTCGCATTTCTGCCAAAAATATTATTTCAGAATGTCTTTCAGGAAGCTTTCTGCTTCAAAGCTTGCGCCCAGACCCAGATAATCGGAGATAGTCTGACCGATGTCTGCAAAGGATTTGCGTACGCCCAGATCTACGCCTTCTTTTACATGTTTGCCGTATACCAGCAGAGGGGTGTATTCTCTGGAGTGGTCAGTACTGGGGGTGGTAGGGTCACAGCCGTGGTCTGCGGTGATGAACAGGATGTCATCATCATGCATGGCGTCCATGATTTCAGGCAGTTTGCTGTCGAAGTATTCCAGTGCTTTTGCATAGCCTTCTACATCATTTCTGTGACCATAGATCATGTCTGTATCAACCAAGTTTGTGAACAGAATGCCTTCAAATTCTTCTTTGGTATACAGAATGGTCTTTTCAATACCGTCATTGTTGTTTGTGGTGTGGTCTGTGCGTGTCATGCCGCGGTGTTCAAAGATATCTTCAATTTTACCGATGGCTGTTACATTCATGCCTTTTTCTTTCGCCAAGTCCAGAATGGTCACGCCAGTAGGTTCCAGAGAGAAGTCTTTACGGTTTTTGGTGCGAGTGTAGTTGCCGCTGGTGCCGATGAAGGGACGGGCAATGACACGGGCAACACCGTATTTGCCTGTCAGCAGTTTTCTGGCTGTTTCGCAGATTTCGTAGAGCTTGTCTACGGGGATCACGTCTTCATGGGCAGCAATCTGGAATACGCTGTCCGCAGAAGTATAAATGATGGGGTAGCCAGTTTTTACATGTTCATCCCCCAGATCCTGAATGATGACTGTGCCGGAAGCGGCATAGTTGCCCAGAGTTTTTGTGCCGATGGCTGCTTCAAATTTGTCCATGATTTCTTTGGGGAAACCTGTTTCTGTGAAAGTGGGAAAGGGTTCTTTTGTCAGAACACCGGCAATTTCCCAGTGACCTGTGGTAGTGTCTTTGCCGATGGATTTTTCACCCAGTTTGCAGTATGCGCCTTTGGGTGCGTCCACTTTGCCCAGCAGGTGAATGTCTTCCCCCTGAATGTTGCCCAGACCCAGTGCTGCCATGTTGGGCAGAGAAGTTTCGGGTCTTGCTTTTTTGATATTTACTAAGGTATTGCTGCCAACATCGCCGAAATCCGCCGCGTCAGGCAGTTCGCCAATCCCTACGCTGTCTAATACAATGATAATTGCTCTTTTCAAATCAATCGCTTCCTTTCTCTATATGAATTTTGCTTTATGCCGAAATGATGTTTAAAACCAATGGCGGCAGAGGTGCTTTTTCTGCCGAGATGGTCAGTGCGGATTGGAAAATTTCCGCCGCTGATGCACAGGCTTCGTTTGTAGCGCTGTAGATGACTGCCAGCACTTCGCCGGCTTCTACATGATCGCCAAGTCGTTTTTTGGTGATGATGCCTGCGCCGAAATCCAGAGGCTGTTCCTTGAAAGCCCGCCCTGCGCCGGTTTCCTGAGATGCCCGCCCGATTTTGGCAGTATCCATGTGGGTCAGATAACCGCTTTTTTCCGCCTTGACTTCCAGAGAACAAGGGGAAAGGGGCAGTAAGTCAGGCTGCTCGATGATGGCAGGATTTCCACCTTGCTGGATAAGCAGCTCACGGAATTTGGCAATGCCTGCGCCGTTGTCGATTTGCTGCCGTAATAGAGCTTTGCCTTGGGCTTCGGTCTGGACATGACCTGCCAAAAGGAGCATGTGTGCGCCAAGCAGCAGGGAAACTTCCAGTAAATCGCCTTTCACATTGCCTTTGAGAACTTCCATGGCTTCCATAACTTCCAGAGAATTGCCGATATACATGCCAAGAGGCTGATCCATGCCGCTGATGATGGCGGTGACCTTTCTGCCTACATGTTGTCCCATTTCTACCATAATATGTGCCAATGCTTCGGCGTCTTTCTGTGTTTTCATGAAAGCGCCGCTGCCGCATTTTACATCCAATACGATGCCGTCTGCACCGGCAGCAATTTTTTTGGACATGATGCTGGCGGCAATGAGGGGAATGCTGTCTACGGTGCCTGTTACATCCCGCAGGGCATAGAGTTTTTTGTCCGCAGGGGTCAGGTTATCCGTCTGGCTCATGAGAACCAGATGGCTGGTTTTGCCATATGTCAGCGCATCTTCCTCTGTCACGCCTACCTGAAAACCGGGAATGGATTCCAGTTTGTCAATGGTGCCGCCGGAGAAACCCAGACCGCGGCCGCTCATTTTCACCACAGGCACACCAAGAGAGGCCACCAATGGTGCAAGAATCAGCGTGGTGGTGTCGCCTACACCGCCGGTGCTGTGTTTATCCACTTTGAAACCTGGCAGACTGCTCAGATCGAACAATGCGCCAGAGTGTGCCATTTCCATGGTCATCTGTGCCGTTTCTTCCGCATCCATGCCGTTGAGCAGAATGGCCATAAGCAGGGCAGAGATCTGATAATCCGGCAGGGAACCGTCTGTGACGCCATGAATAAAAAAGGAGATTTCTTCTTTTGTCAGTTTTTGTTTGTCACGCTTTTTGATGATGATATCCTGAAAATCCATAAAATCCCTCCTTTAATGGAAGTTTTTCCAAGGTTTTAGAATGGAGACTGCGAAAAACGGTCTGCCAATACATCTTTATCATACCATAATTCCAAGGAAAATACTATTTATTTATCAATGGCTTTGCAGTTGTAGGAGATGAAAAAAAGGTTTATAATAAAATCAATTGGAAAAAAGAAAAGAGGGAGAAGATATGAAAAAAATTACAGCAGTATATTTCAGCCCCTGCGGTACCACAAAAACAGCTGTTTGTTCTGTGGCTGGTGAATTGGGTGAAATGGTAAAAGAAGCAGATTTGACACCTTTGTCTGCGGCAGGCACTGAAATTTCTCTGGATGCAGAAGATGTTTTGGTCTGCGGCGTACCATCTTTTGGTGGCAGAGTACCTCTGACGGCGCTGGAACGGATCAAAAACCTTCACGGTAATGGTACAGCAGCAGTAGCTGTTGTTACTTATGGCAATCGCGCTTTTGACGATACTTTTGCAGAATTGCAGGATGCTTTGGAAGCACAGGGATTTGTGGTGGTGGCAGGCGTTGCCGCTGTTACACAACATTCCATTGTGAACCAGTTTGGAGCAGGCAGACCCAATGCGGAAGATCAGGCACAGCTTCAGGCATTTGGCAAAGAAATTGCGAAAAAACTGACAGGAACACCCAAACGCGCGGAACTGCCCGGTAACAGACCTTATCTGGAACGTCATGGCGGCGGTCTGGTGCCTATGGTATCTGATGAATGCAAGGGCTGCGGCAAATGCGTGACACACTGTCCTGTAGGCGCCATTCCAAAAGACAATCCCAAGACAACGGACAAAGATCTTTGCGTATCCTGCATGGGCTGCATCAGCGTATGTACCCAGAAGGCAAGAAGTCTGCCAGAAGCAGCCATTGGCGCATTGACAGAAAGATTAGGAAAAGTTTGCGCAGACAGAAAAGAAAACCAGCTCTTTTTCTGATATTTGCATAAAAAAGAAAGCCGAAGCTTCCTTATTAATTATAAGAAGTTTCGGCTTTTTGTTTGGATGAGATTATTTGTTTTCCTGTAGGAGATGTTTTTCAACGATTTCTGCGGCATCTGCCATACATCCCTGGCAGCTTCTCAGAACAACACCAGTCCCCACGCCTTTCAGTTCGCTGCAAAGGGTAGACTGATTTTTGTTAGCGAAAATTTCGCTCATGGCTTTGAATGTGTCGTAGCAGTCAATTTTGGTTTTTGGGTTTTCCAGATTGGCATCGGAAACCTTCAGGCCTACCAGATATGCCATAGCGGAAACAGCGCCGCAAGTAGCCATAACACCCATACCACGGCCAAAACATTCTACGGCGCGGAATGCTTCTTTTTCATCTACGCCAAACAGATCGCTGTAAGCGCAGGCAACAGCTTGTGCGCAGTTATAGCCTTTTTTATGGTTTTCTTCCACACGTTTTTGTCTTTCTGTTAATTCTGTCAATTCAGTGATCTCCTTTCGTAAGTGCATAGAAAAAGGATACCGCCTGGTGGGGTATCCTCTTGGGTTGCTTTCAAATTATAAGCTGTTTACCAGTTTTGTCAGAGAGGATTTCTTTCTCGCTGCGGAATTTTTGTGGTAAATGCCTTTGATATAAGCTCTGTCGATTGCGGAAGTTGCGCCTTTCAGTGCAACAGCAGCGGCGTCTTTGTCACCAGCGTTTACAGCTACGATTACTTTCTTCATTGCTGTTTTAACCTGAGATTTGATCATTTTATTTCTCAATGTTTTTTTGTTGATAACTTTGATTCTTTTCTTTGCAGATTTGATATTAGCCAATTTGCTTTCCTCCTAAAAATTCTTTTTGTGGTTTTTCTTCGTCCGATATTGGGGAATATCGCTTTTTCTTTACTACATATTAACCACTTTGAGGACGGTACTCCTCCGACACGGTTGGGCGTATTTTGTCATGCAAATAGCCCGTGGTTAATTCAACACCATATATTCTACCTGATGATTCCCCATAAGTCAATGAATATATTTCAAATCTGCGGAAAAAATAAGGGAAAATACAGGAAGACGGTGAAAATATGGAACGAAAAGACAAACAGAAGGCGGAAAAATTTTCTGTACGGACGGATTTGGCCATTGAAGCCAGAGAAATGGCACGGGAAGGACGGGAGGAAGCAGGGGAGCCTGATGGTGTGCAGGTGGAAACCAGTCATACGAAAGATTATGAATTGACCCGTGTCCATATTTTGACAGAACAGGGCAGCCAGACCATGGGCAAGCCGGTGGGCAGTTATATCACATTGGAGGCACAAAAGCTGAAGGAAAATGATCCAGAAAGCCATGCAGACATCATTGGGGTGCTTTCTGAAGAACTGCAGCATCTGGCAAAGCCTAAAAAACAGGGAACAGTACTGGTGGTTGGGCTGGGCAACTGGAATATCACGCCGGATGCATTGGGGCCAAAAGTGGTTTCCAGAGTATTGGTGACAAGACATTTGCAGGAAACCCTGCCTGACGATATGGCAAAGACAGTTTGTCCTGTGGCTGCGGTAAGTCCCGGTGTCATGGGCATCACCGGCATTGAAACTGGGGAAATTGTAAAAGGTATTGTAGAAAAGATGCATCCGGATTTGGTCATTGCCATTGATGCACTGGCAGCCAGAAAGACCAGCCGCATCAACGCCGCTATCCAGCTTTCTGATACAGGTTTGGCGCCCGGCGCGGGTGTAGGCAATAAACGAAAGATGCTCAGCAAGGAAACGCTGGGTGTGCCAGTTATTGCCATCGGTGTGCCCACGGTGGTGGATGCGGCAACGCTGGTGAATGATACCATGGATCGGATGCTGGCGGAAATGCGTAGTCAAACAGGAGTAAAGTCACCTTTTTATCAGATGCTTATGGATATGGAATCAGAGGATAAATACCGCCTCATCACAGAACTTTTGACTCCTGCTGCGGAGAATATGTTTGTAACGCCCAAGGAAGTGGATGCTGTGGTAGATCGTTTGGCGGATATCATCGCCAAAGCAGTGAATATTGCCATGCAGCCTGGTTTGACAGAAGAAGATTGGGCGCTGTTAAGCTGAAAATGCTGTCCATTGATAAGAATGAGAATCGGAATGGATTTTCATTCTTATTTTTTTGCTTCGGTAAGAAAGAAAAACTTTTTTAAGAAAAATGGAACGATTTCTTAATTTTTTCGTCATACCATAAAATATGATGGAAAAAAGCCGGATTCCTGCCTTTTCCTAAGGGGAAAGCATAGTCGGTTTCTTGCAAATAAACGAATTTTGTAGTATAATTGCTTGAATAGAATGAGTATGAAAAGAAGGAGAATCCCATGGAAGAAGCTGCAATCGTATTGATGTTAAAGGAAAAAGAAAGTGGTTTTTTAACAAAGGAGCTGGGCTGTTATACCGTAAGCGGCAAAGAAAGTCTGCTGGATCGAATCTATGCGGAAGAAACAGATGACGGTATTGTGGTGCATATGGCTCTGGGCTGCGAAAAAGAAGCGGAAGACTGGGAATATGACGCGATTTTTGACTACTATGATGCGGATGCATTGCAGGGCGTGGTGGATACCGTAGCAGAAGAAGAAGGACATTTGAATCCTGTCTGGGTTGTGACTTTCCCTTTCCTGGATGAAGCGGAAGCTATGGAACAGCGTCTGTCTGCGATTTTGCAGACCCATGATGCAGAGCTGCAGTCTGTTTATGCGGCTATTGTAGACAAAAAGGATGATTATTGTGAGCAATAAAAAATTCAGAACTGTCTGCCTGCTGACGGGTATCTGTGTTTTTCTGGCAAGCGGCTGCAATTTCGGCAGTCAGGAAGAAGCGCCGGAAACAGATCCGCCGGCGCAGGATACACAACAGAATATAGAAACAGAAACAACAGGTGAAGAAGTGACTGCTGAGGAGAATATCCCCATTGGTGCGCCGGAGGAAAGTGAAGTAGGGCTTGTTGCTCCCAGCATACATACGGAAGAAGAAAGTCCGAAAACAAGTACTTCCAGTACCTCCAAGAGAGAACCTGTTGCAGATACAAAGCCTTTCTGGCAGAGTGAAAACACCATGCAGCTTAATAACCTCAAATCAGTGGCATCTGCTGGACAGAGCGCCTATAACGATTTGGGGACAAAGCTGGGATGGATCTGCAAGAACGGAAAACTTTACGCATATTATACGGGACAGACGGTAACGACAGATACTTTGGTGAGCAATGGGTATCTGGAAAGCGGTCTTTCTGCCGATGATTATGAGATTCTTTTGGTGGACGGCAGGGATTTGGCGGAGTATGAAGGTGCAGAAGTGCCTGCCGAAAGCATGAATCTCTGTGTCTTTGCTGCATCTAAGCAGTCGGACGGTACCTATCTGCTTTCATCTGCTGCTGGACGAGCAGGTCAGATCTCCTCTGTGAGTTATAACCGCCTGCTGGCAAGATATAATCAGAACCATGGAACCATGGGGCGTCTTTCCTCTGCTTCGGCAGAATATGGAAGAATCCTGAATTTTGTGGGACTTTACGAAGGCAGTCTGGAGGATTATTTCGTCAGAGAAATCCGCAAAGACAACAAATATGCTGTGGTGACATTTTCCAGCAAGAAAAATACAGCCGATGTGAAACAGCATGTACTGCGTAACGATAATAACTTTTGGGAAGTGGTTTACACCAATCTGCAGAATGTATATTATCCTGTTACCAGCATCAATCGCGCGTTTCCAGACTTTAATCCGTCACTTTTGCCGGATTATAACTTGGCTGTATGGAAAAGCTATATTGTCCGCAGGGATCAGTCTTTGGTCAACACCATGATTTCTAAGCGTTTGATCACTGATGAAAGCCAGATTTATTATCAGTGCGGCACTGACCAGTATTTCTATATGGTACTGACAAATGGTTCCCGTTATGTGGCTTATAAAATAGATGGTGTATGGCAGGTTACCCATGTCAGCAGCGACTACGAAGCCAATAACTTTATTTCTGCCAGAACAGGGCAGGATTATGGATTTATATTACTGGATGATTGACAGCCTCAGGCTGTGGCGGCGGTCTGTACCGAAGGTATGGACTGCCGTTTTTGTATGAGAAAGGAATGTGAGAGACATGAAAAAGACAAGTGGTGATACAGTCAAGACAAACGCCATGCGGCAGTTGGAGGTAGCAGGCATTGCTTACCGGACAGCATCTTACGAGTATGATGAAAACAATTTGTCAGGGCTTCATGCGGCGGAGCAGGTGGGGATTCCGGCAGAACAGGTGTTTAAGACCCTTGTAACAAGAGGGGATAAAACAGGTATCCTTGTTTTTTGTATTCCGGTAGATATGGAATTGGATCTGAAAAAAGCGGCAGCGGCTTCCGGCAACAAAAAGCTGGAAATGACCCATGTAAAAGAACTGCTGGGACTGACAGGCTATATCCGCGGCGGATGCTCTCCCATTGGTATGAAAAAGAAATATCCTACTTTTATTGATGAAACTGCCATTTTGTTTGATGAAATTGCAGTCAGCGCAGGCATGCGTGGGGAACAGATTATATTGAATCCGGAAGATCTCATCCGTTTTGTAGAAGCAAAGGAAGCGGATGTGACGAAGGAGATGCAGGATTAAGAGAAAAAGCCGAACTTCTTTTGCGGCTGTTACATAAGGAAACAAAGAAAGCCAGAATCCTTAAGCTACAAAGGGTTCTGGCTATTTTATGTTTATCAGGATTTGAAGAGAATGGTTTTCTCAAGGGGAGCCTGCTTTTGAAGTATGGCTTGTTTTATGGCTGTTTTTCGGCAGGAACGGAAACTTTATGTCTTTTCAGAAATTGCGCCGCATCTATTTTGGAAAGGAGTACAGCGGCAAATATCAGGATACAGCCCAGCACCACTTTTGCGGTGACAGGCTCCTTCAGAAACCATACAGAAAAGAGGAATCCGAACAGAGATTCCAGAGAAAGAAGGATGGCTGTGGCTGTTTCTGATGTATAACGCTGTGCCACATTCTGGATGGTAAAAGCCAGTACGGTATTTGGCACAATCAGGTATAACAGACTGCCCACAGTCACAAGGGAACAGCTTTGGGGGATGCCATCTGTAAATAGGGCTGTGACAGCTGCCAGAACCCCTGCTGAAAGGAACTGAAAGAAGGACAGGCGGATGGGATCTTCATTTCTTGCAAAAATGCTCACAAATACAATCTGCAAAGCAAAAAGAAATCCAAAGCCAACGGAGAGCCCCTCCCCAAGTCCAATGGTCAGGCTTTCGGTAAGGCTGATGCAGCCGATGCCAGCCAGTGTCAGCAGGGCAGCCAGCAGTTCTCTGCCATTGATCCGTTTCCGCAGCAAAAAACAGCTCAAAAAAGGAACGAACATTACATAAGAAGCAATGAGGAAAGACTGTTTTCCTGGAGTGGTTCGGTCAAGTCCTGCCAGCTGGACAGAAAGACCTACAAACTGTAATATGCCCAACAGCATCCCTTTTTTGGCAACATTTTTTGTGGTATGCCGCAGGCTGCGGCAGAAAATCAGACCAAGACAAAGGGCAGAGCCTAAAAAACGGAATGCCAGTATGGTAAAAGGCGCGTATTCCGCCAGCGCAAATTTTCCTGCCAGAAAGCCGCCGCCCCAAATGGCTGCCGCCAAAAGCAGACCGAAGTTAGCCAGTATGGATTGCTGTTTTGCGGACATGACAGTCCCTCCTTTCGTTTGTGAAAGTATAACATGGATTTTAAAGAGATACAATAAACCAAAGACATTTAAGGGCATCTTCATAAGAAAACAAAGAAAGCCGAAATCCTGATACTACTGCGGATTTCGGCTTTCTGCTTCTGGATGAGATTTTGTTTGGTATGTTTTCTTATGAAGACAGCCGTCGCAATTCCCCTTAAGAAATCCATCAAACAGAAAAACAATGTTTTCTTAAGGGGAAGTTGCCTTCATATCCTGTTTTTTAGGATTATTTTGCGGCTACATAGATAGGATTGCTGGTACCACAGACTACGCCGTCACGGACAGTGGCAATGCGGATATAGAATCCTTTGGAATTGTTGATGGAAACGCCAAAGGCATGGGGATAATTCCAATACCACTGATTATTGTTCAAGGTGGTATTTTTCACCTGTTGGTAATTGCCGCCTTCTTCAGAAGCAATATAAATATAGTAATAATCTGCGTCATACACAGGTTCCCAGACAAAGTAAGTGTAGCCGTCCTCCATTGTATAGCTAATGTTTCTGGGAGCTGCCGGTTCATAAACATAGTTCTTCATGCCGCTGATGGGCAGGCTCATGGTGCGGTGCACTGCAAAGACTTTTTCAATGGGAATGGCGAAATACTGATTTTCGCTGTAAGAAGAACACATGCCGATGACTTGACCAGCTGCGTTGAACAAACCGCCGCCGCTGCTGCCGTGGGCAATGGGAGCCGTCATAGAGATGATATCATCGGTATAACCGTTGACGGTACCGGTGCTGGAAACATTGCGTTTGCCCTTGGGAGAGCCGATGGTTGTGACTTTTTCACCGGTGTTGATGGTGTAGGATGGTGTCACAGGATGCAGCCCCTGCTGATTGATCTGTAAAAGAGCAATATCTGCTTGGGGGTCTAGTCCCACAACGGTTACTGCGCCTGCATAGATGGTGCCGTCATTGAATATGATCTGGGCAGTGGAAGCGTTTTCGATGACATGGAAGTTTGTAGCAATGAGTCCGTCTTCTGACAGAATGATGCCGCTGCCTTGGATTTTATTTGTCTGGATATATACCACGGAGTCTGCGGTGGTATACTCCGGTGTGGCAGGCGCGCCGCCTCTTTGAATAGATACGGTATAAGTATCTGCGTTCCAGCTGACGGAAGCACCGCTGTAATCTGCCATGAACCGCAGGGGAACCATGGTGACATCATCAATGATACGAGGTGCAGCATCCAATACAACTTGGGTATTGTTGACTGTAGCGTATGCGTTGTTGATAGAAAGATACATGGTGGTATCCGCGTCTTTGGCAACAATAGAACGGTCTTTTTCATTCCATACCACTTCATAGCCTAGGGGTTCCATGATATCCCGCAGGGGAACCAGCACGCGGTCATTTTCAATGACAGGATCGTGGCGGCAGGCAAGGGCATTGCCGTCCAGCTGTACGGTCACATCTTTCGCAAAAGCAGGTACGGTGCTCCATAACAAGAGCAATAGCCCCAGAAGAATACTGTATTTGATTTTTCTCAAAGAATCACATCCTTTCTTATGCTTTTCAGTATAGCATAGAACTGGAAAAAGAAAAGAGGACAAAGAAAATTGCAAACAAAACGTAAAAACAACAGGGATCTGCTGTCGTTGCTTTTCTACTCAAAATGTGGTATGCTGTTACCCGAAAGAAGCAGACAGGAGGGAAAAAGATGTTTCACAGAGTTTTGACAGAAGAAGATTTTGAGAAAGTATATCCGATTCTTGAACAGAGTTTTCCAGAAACAGAACTGCGCACAAAAGAAGATCAGCTTGCCCTGCTTCAAAATGAAAGATATCGTTTGTATGCCATTAAAGATGAAAAGAAAAAAAACGGCGGGGTTATTGCTGCCTGGGAGCTGCCTGATGATTTACTGTATGTGGATCATTTTGCCATTCTGCCGGAAAAGCGGAATCATGGATTTGGCGGGAATGTGCTGGATATGTTTTTGGATTGGAAACGTAAAAAAGTCGTTCTGGAAGTGGAATTGCCGGAAGACGATCTGACACGCCGTCGAATTGGATTTTATGAACGCCATGGATTTGTATGGAATGATTATCCTTATATGCAGCCACCCATGCGCAAAGGACAGAAGCCTTTTCCCCTTAGGCTGATGACTAGACCAGGTGCGCTGGATGGAGAAACTTATGAACGGTATCGTTCTGCGCTCCACCATATTGTGTATCGTTATACCAAAGAGGATTTGGGCAGAGTGAACAAATAATCATGTACATTATGCATGAATTCAGTTCGTATTTTCTGGAATTAACTTAGTGAAACTAAATAAATGTATTTGGTTTTGAAAAATTAGCAGGAAAAAAAGAGGGTTTTTTTCAGAAAGGGAGAATAATAACATCATAAAGATAAAGCATTAGCTTTACTGCAACTCAATCTAACAAATACGAAAAGGTATATCACCAACATCATGAAGGGGGAGATTGCGATGGTTCAGATTCTTGCAGGCGAAAAAGGTGAAGGTAAAACAAAGAAACTCATTGCAATGGCAAATGAAGCGGGCAAAACCGCAAAAGGCAGTGTTGTTTTCGTAGACGATGACAACAGCCGCATGTATGATCTGCATTATAGCGTTCGTTTTGTAGATACACCGAAGTTTATTATGGAAGACCCTCAGGTTTTCAGAGGATTTGTTTGTGGTATCCTTTCTCAGAATAGTGATATTGAAAAAATCTATATTGACGGCCTGAATCATATTGTAGATAAAGTCAGCGACGCGGATTTCGTGAAGTTCATCGAAGAACTGGAAAAGACTTCTGTGGAAGCTGAAACAGACATGGTTATGATCATCAGCCGCAAACAGGATTTACTTCCTGCGGAAGTACAGAAATATCTGGTTTGATTTGCAATCACAAAAGACTGTATTCATTTAGAATACAGTCTTTTTTTGTGCCTGTTTCATGTCGTACAAAGAAAGGAAAACTGGATGTCCGGCTGTGGAAAAAAATATTGGAAAAAGACGATATTTCAAAAGATGTATGACATAAAGAACATTGAATTTACGCCATTTTGTGAAAAAAATCAATAGAAAAATAACCAAAAGATGCAATATAATTGTATATAATCAGAAACATGATGGACTATTCTTTACTTTTTGCCTGTTGCTATGGTAAAATATAAAATAATATTGCGTATATTGTATGCATGAGAAGAAACAAATTGGCAGTATGCTGATTTTTAGTGAAAAAAATATGGAAAGGTGAGATAACATGAACAAATTCCAGGAAATGTATCAGGCAAAATGCAAATCCCCCGAAGAAGTTGCTATGTATGTAAAATCCGGTGATGTTTGCGCATGCCCCACAGGTTTGGAAGAACCTACCGCTATTTGTGAGGCTGTTGCAGCAAGAGCCATGAGAGGCGAATTGACAGGCGTCGTACACCATGCAACACTGTCTGTAAAAGGCGGCCCCTTCATGAAACCCGAACTGAAAGGCAAATATGAATATGTATCCTGGTTTACAGGCGGCCCTGGCAGAAAAGGCATCCAGGAAGGTATCCATACTTATATTCCTTGTAACTACAGCACAATCCCTGGCTACTGGAGAGATGTTCAGCCCAGACTGAATGTTTTCTATGCAGAAGTTTCTCCTATGGACAAGCATGGTTATTTCAGCTGTCCTATGGCTGGTGCGGAAGTTGTGGCAATGCGTGAAAAAGCTGACATCATCCTGCTGGATGTAAATGATCAGATGCCTCGTGTAATGGGTGACTGCCTGATCCATATTTCTCAGGTAACAGCTCTGTGCGAATCCTCCAGACCTCTGCTGGTTCTGAACAACCCTCCTCTGTCCGATGACGATAAGAAGATCGGTCAGATGATCGCTGACGAAGTTTGCGACGGCGCAACTTTGCAGCTGGGTATCGGCGGTATCCCCAACGCTGTTGGTGTTCTGCTGAAAGACAAAAAAGATCTGGGTCTGCATACAGAAATGTTCACAGACAGCATGGTTGACCTGCTGGAATGCGGCGCAGTAACCAACATGAAAAAACCTATCCACGTTGGTAAAACTGTTGCTACACTGGCTTGGGGCTCCAAGAAAATGTATGATTTCATGGATGACAACCCGGCTTTCGAAATGCATCCTGTAAACTATATCAACAACCCTGCTGTTATCGCACAGCATGATAATTTTGTGTCCGTAAACTCCTGTATTGAAGTTGACTTGTTTGGTCAGGTTTGCTCCGAGTCTATTGGACCTAAACATTACAGCGGTTCCGGCGGTCAGCTGGACTTCGTAAGAGGTGCAAATATGTCCAAAGGTGGTAAAGGCTTCATTGCAATGCTTTCTACTACAAAAGGCGGCACCATCTCCAAGATCAAACCCATTCTGACACCTGGTTCCATCGTTACAACACCTAGAAACGAAGTGGACTTCCTGGTAACAGAAAACGGTATCGTTCGTCTGAAAGGTCAGACAGCTAGCCAGAGAGCAAAAATGATCATTTCCTTGGCTGCACCTCAGTTCAGAGAAGAACTGGAATTCGAAGCAAAGAAAATGAACCTGATCATCTGATCTGGAATATCTGCAACATAAAAGCCTCCGTTTAGGGGCTGCTTCATAAGGAAAATAAAGAACGCTGGAATCTTTTGGTTCCAGCGTTCATATTTTTACGAAGATTTATCTAATATAATACATTTTTAAAAAGTTACTGCTTTAGGGGCATCTTCATAAGAAAACAAAGAAAGCCAAAATCTTTATCATTACAAAGGATTTTGGCTTTCTTATTTTATTAGGATTTTATTTGTTATGTTTTCTTATGAAGACAGCCGTTGCAATTCCCCTAAAGAAATCAAGGAAAAGGAAAATCAATGTTTTCTTAAGGGGAGTTGCTTTATTTGGTCTTTTTATGTTCTTTAAAATAAGAAAAACAAAGGTAATACAGGGACACAAAGACAGCACAGAAAAAGCAGTATCCCGTGAAGTCCGCCCATGAGGGACCCAAAAAACAGAAATCCCATGAAAAACAGGTTTGCCAGAACAGAAGGAACTTTGAGCAAAAAGCCTTTATATGCCCAGCAAAGGAACAGACAACTGTAAAAACCAATCCACATAAGGCAATAGGGGTTTACAGGTAACTGTAGGGATAGATAGATTTGGACAAAAGACAGAGCGGGAAAAAGAAATGTCAGCAGATAGACTGCAATTTTTACCCATGTATGGGTGTTTGCCCATGTTTTGATATTGTTCATTGCCAGCCCTCCCTTGTTGGTAAATCCTTCCTTTTTTCAGTATAGCAGAGGGGATTTCGTTTGACAATGATAGGTGTATATGCTATCTTTGGGGTAGGAATTTTGCGAAGTGATTTGAGAGAAAGACAGAAGGGAGAAACGATTGTGAGAGCATGCTGGGACGAGTATTTTATGGAGATTGCGGAGATTGTCAAGACCAGAGCCACATGCCTGCGCAGACAGGTGGGGGCGGTCATTGTCAAAGATAATCGTATCATCACAACAGGATATAACGGCGCCCCTGCAGGTTTGAAGCACTGTACGGAAATGGGTGGCTGTGAACGTCAGCGTCTGGGTATCCCCTCAGGCGAACGTCATGAGCTTTGCCGCGCACTCCACGCGGAGCAGAACGCCATCATTCAGGCGGCAAAACTGGGGATTTCCACAGAAGGCGCTACCATATATATCACATTGCAGCCCTGTGTGATTTGTGCGAAAATGCTCATCAACGCAGGCATCAAACGTATTGTGCACAAAGGGGAATATCCTGATGAACTGTCCAGAAAAATTCTGGAAGAAGCGGACATTGAAGTGGTGAAAATGGACTGATTCTTTTTCTTGCGGAAGAACACCAAAAACTGACTCGCAGCTGTGTTTTATGACAGAAAACGAGTCAGTTTTTTTGTGTGAAATCGAAGGTTTTCGTTTGCCAGCAGATTATTTTTATTGTATAATATTTTATTAGTGATTTCTTGAGAACAGAGGTGAAAAGCTTTGGCAGCAAAAGGAAGCAGCACGGGACGAAAGACAACAGCCAAGTCTCCCGCGGTGAAGAAAACAGGCAGCAAAAGCACAAAAACAACAACTGCAAAATCAACAGCGAAAAAAGCGAATCATACAAAAAATACAAAATCTGCACCCAAACGGGAAACCACCCGTATGCCGGAAAGCAGAGAGCGTTTTGGTGACAGCATTCTGGATGAAGTAATACTTATTGTCATCATCGTTATATCGGCGGTGGTGTTCATCAGCCAGATCACCAGTAAAATGGGTATTGTAGGTCAGGTAATCGGGGGATTTTTCCAAGGACTTCTGGGGGTCAGCGGTGTACTTTTGCCGGTACTGGTCATCCTTTATTGCGTTTGGATGCTCATGTCTGAAGAACGGAGATGGCCTTTGGTTCGTGCCTTTGGGGGTGCTTTGTTCCTGCTGACAGTGGCATCTGCGGCATATCTGTTCCATCCATTGAATGTTTCCGCAGATTTAGGTTTTGCCAAAAAAGCCATGGAACTTTTTGACAGCGGCTCTCTGACAAACGGCGGTTTGATTGGCGGACTTTTTGGCGGCGGACTCTTTGGGCTGCTGGACGCATTGGGCAGTGTCATCGTTCTGCTGGCAATGCTGGTAATTTCCATCATTTTGGCAACGGGACGTTCTTTCTTCGGCACTATGGGCACACTTGCAGACCGCCAGAAAGTCAGAAGGCAGGTGCGCAATGAAAAAATCAAAAATAAGGCTGACCGCATCCGTCAGGAAGAAAAAATAGAAGCGGCGCGACTGGAAAAACAGGAAGCAAAACGCCGCCGTGTGATGAATAAAGAAGACTTCAACATTGAGCTTCATGAAGTGGAAGCGGCAGAGCATCCCGAAGTAAAAGAAACGGTTTTCCGTCAGAAAAAACAGGATTACAGCGTGAAAAAACGGGAACCCATTTACGACTTTGTCAAAGAAAACGAAATGCCTATGGAAGAACCCAAACGGGACTTCAATGTGGTATTTGGCGGAAAATTGCAGGTGGACGAACTGGAGCAGGGCACACAGATGCCTCCTAGATCACCAGAGCGCTTTAAGGTAGTAGAACCCCTGAAAGAAGTTGCAAACAAGCCGGAACCTGCGGAAATGACAGAGGAAGAAGCTGTTTACGAAAAAATCTTCGGTGAAGATAATACCGCAGAAAACATGGTGGAAGAAATGCCAGAGGAAACATGGGATATGGAATCTCAGGCGGCAGCCCTTGCGGCGGAAGCCATGCGTGCGGCAGAAGAAAAAACAGAATTCCACTTTGCAGATTTGGAAGAAACAGGAGAAACTGCATCTCCAGAAATGGGAATGCCAGAAGTGGAAGAACCTGCGGCAGAACCAGAAGCCTATGTGGAAGAGGTACAGCCTGTGGCAGAAGAAATGCCAGCACCAGAACCGATAAAATCGGAAGCAGCAACAAAACCGGAAGTGCAGAAAGAAGCGGCACAGCAGCCAGCAGCATCTGTTCCTGCGGAACCGGCAGAAAAGCCTTATGTATTTCCACCTATCAATTTGCTGGGGCGTGACCCCGGCAATAGCAGCGGTTCTGGTATTCTGGAACAGCAGAAAAACGGCAGAAAATTGGAAATGACACTGAAAAGTTTCGGTGTAGAGGCTCGTGTGATCAATGTCAGCGCAGGCCCTACGGTCACACGATACGAAGTTTCTCCCAGTCAGGGGGTTAAGGTCAGCAAGATTGTCAATCTGGCAGACGATATCGCCCTGAATCTGGCAGCCAGCGGCATTCGTATTGAAGCGCCTATCCCCGGCAAAGCGGCGGTAGGTATCGAAGTGCCCAATAAAGAAACCAAGTCTGTATATCTGCGGACAGTGCTGGAAAGTGACGCTTTCCGCAAACATCCCTCCAAACTGGCTTTTGCGCTGGGGGAAGATATCACAGGCAATCCCATTGTTACTGACATTGCGAAAATGCCCCACTTGCTCATTGCCGGCGCAACAGGCAGTGGTAAGAGTGTCTGCATCAATACACTGATTACAAGCATTTTGTATAAGGCAGATCCGAAGGAAGTCAAACTCCTTTTGGTTGACCCCAAAGTGGTAGAATTGAGTGTATATAACGGTATTCCTCATTTGCTCATTCCTGTTGTCACCGACCCGAAAAAGGCTTCAGCAGCGCTGAACTGGGCAGTGAGAGAAATGCTGGAAAGATACAATGATTTTGCGGCATGTGGTGTCCGTGACATCAAAGGCTTTAATGCCATGAAGGAAGAAAAAGGCGAACCGGAAGCCAAAATGCCACAGATTGTTATTATCATCGATGAATTGGCAGACTTGATGATGGCGGCTCCCGGTGAAGTGGAAGATTCCATCTGCCGTTTGGCACAGATGGCTCGTGCGGCAGGGATGCATTTGATTATCGCTACACAGCGTCCTTCCGTAGACGTTATTACCGGTGTCATCAAAGCAAATATTCCTTCTCGTCTGGCATTTGCCGTTTCCTCCGGCATCGACTCCCGTACCATTTTGGATATGGTTGGCGCGGAAAAACTGCTAGGCAAAGGGGACATGCTGTTCTATCCTTCCGGTCAGTCCAAACCTTCCCGTATCCAGGGGGCTTTTGTTACGGATAAGGAAGTAGAACAGATTGTAGACTTCCTGCGGAAAAGCAGCCGTCCCGGATACACACAGGAAATGGTGGATCAGATTACGGCAGTGGCAAAAACTGCCAGTGGCCCCAGCGAGGAAACAGACGAGTTTTTCGAACAGGCAGTGGATTTGATTCTGGAAAAAGAAAAGGCTTCTGTTTCTATGCTCCAGCGTCAGTTCCGCATTGGCTATAACCGTGCGGCAAGACTCATGGACGAACTGGAAAGAAGGGGACTGGTTGGACCGGAAGAAGGCAGCAAACCAAGAAAAGTCCTTATCACCAGAGCACAGTGGGAGGAAATGCAGTCCCCCACAGAGGAAAACACATAAAAGAATATGGATTTCATACAGGTTGCACATTGACAAATTTCGTCTCATATAGTACCATTTTGGTAGAGTCATATGACTGACGGAAGTGGAGTAACCACATGGAGTATGACAGATTTGATGCCGACCGTCTGGGCGATTACGCTTGGACTGTCGGCTTTTTTTCAAAGCAAGACAGGCAAGCGCAAGGACATATTGGAATCGGAGAGAGGAGTTTTTGAAGATGAAAACAGATTTGCAGATTGCACAGGAATGCACCATGGAACCCATTACCGCCATTGCGGCGAAAGCTGGCATCCCCGAAGAATATGTGGAATGTTATGGCAAGTATAAAGCCAAAGTTAGCGATAAATATTATAACCAGATCAAAGACAGACCCGATGCAAAACTGATTCTGGTAACAGCTGTAAACCCTACACCTGCTGGGGAAGGTAAAACTACAGTTACCATCGGTCTGACACAGGCATTGCAGAAAATGGGTAAAAATGCTCTGACATGTCTGAGAGAACCCTCTCTGGGCCCCTGCATGGGTGTCAAAGGCGGTGCGGCAGGCGGCGGCTATGCGCAGGTAGTGCCTATGGAAGACATCAACCTGCATTTTACAGGTGACCTCCACGCCATTACAACAGCAAACAACCTGTTGGCTTCCATGGTGGACAACCATATCCAGCAGGGCAATGAACTGAACATCGACCCTAGAAAAATCGCTTGGAAAAGAGTTGTAGACCTGAACGACAGACAGCTTCGTCATGTGATTTCCGGTCTGGGCGGCAAAGTAAATGGTGTTCCCAGAGAAGACAGCTTCCAGATCACCGTTGCTTCTGAAATCATGGCAATCTTCTGTCTGGCAAATGACCTGCACGATCTGAAAGAAATGCTGGGTAAAATCATCGTTGGTTATACTTATGATGATGAACCTGTTACAGCAAAACAGATCGGTGCAGACGGCGCTATGACTGTTCTGCTGAAAGATGCGCTCCAGCCCAACTTGGTGCAGACACTGGAACATACACCTGCATTTATCCACGGCGGCCCCTTCGCAAACATCGCTCACGGCTGCAACAGCGTGCGCGCCACAAAATTTGCTATGAAACTGGCTGATTATGTGGTAACAGAAGCAGGCTTCGGTGCTGACTTGGGTGCAGAAAAATTCTTCGACATCAAATGCAGAAAAGCTGGTCTGAAACCTGACGCAGTTGTTTTGGTTGCAACTGTTCGTGCATTGAAATATAACGGCGGCGTTCCCAAAGCAGATTTGAGCAATGAAAATCTGGATGCCCTGGCAAAAGGTTTTGTGAACTTGGAAAAACATATTGAAAATATCCAGAAATACGGCGTACCTGTCGTAGTTACACTGAACCACTTTGTAGCGGATACAGACGCAGAAGTGGCTTATGTGAAAGAACGCTGCGAAAAAATGGGCGCAACATTTGCTGTAGCAAAAGTATGGGCTGACGGCGGCGAAGGCGGCAAAGCGCTGGCTGAAAAAGTACTGGAAACACTGGAAACAAAAGAAAGCAATTTCCATGTGCTTTATGAAGATAACCTGACCATCGAAGAAAAAGTAAACAAAGTATGTAAAGAAATCTATGGCGCAGGTCATGTAAGCTTCACTGCGGCAGCGAAGAAAACACTGGCGCAGATCGAAAAACTGGGCTTTGAGGATTTCCCTGTTTGTATCGCAAAAACACAGTACTCTCTGTCTGATGATCCCAAGGTACTGGGTCGCCCTGAAGGTTTTGAAGTAACTGTAAAAGAAATCCGCATTTCTGCTGGTGCAGGCTTTATCGTTGTTCTGCTGGGCGACGTTATGACAATGCCTGGTCTGCCTAAGAAACCTGCGGCACTGAACATCGACATTGACGCCGACGGCAACATTGTTGGTCTGTTCTAATCAATCAAAAATATAAAGGAGTTATGCTATGAAGGCACAACGCATCGACGGAAAAGCGATTTCCGATCAGATCAAAGAAGAAGCTGCCTTGGAAGCACAAGCATTACAGCGGCAGGGGATTACCCCCTGCCTTGCTGTGGTTTTGGTGGGGAATGACCCTGCTTCCATGGTATATGTAAATAATAAGAAAAAGGCTTGTGAAAAAGTGGGTATCCTGTCCCGTTCCTATGAATTGCCGGAGGATACAGAGGAAAAAGACCTGCTGGCGCTGGTGGAACAGCTAAACATGGACAATAGTGTCCATGGGATATTGGTACAGCTGCCTTTGCCACCGCATATTGACGAGGAAAAAGTCATTCTGGCTGTAGACCCTAAAAAAGACGTGGACTGTTTCCATCCTTTGAATGTGGGCTTGCTGCATACAGGTCAGAAGGGATTTTTGCCCTGCACCCCTGCTGGTGTGCTGGAACTCATTGAACGCAGCGGCCATACCATTGAAGGCAAACGCTGTGTAGTCATTGGACGGAGCCATAACGTAGGCAAACCCACTGCTATGCTGCTTTTGCAGAAAAACGGCACGGTTACCATCTGCCATTCTAAGACAAAAGACTTGAAGGCTATCTGCAAGGAAGCGGATATTTTGGTAAGTGCAGTTGGGAAGCTTCATACTGTCACCAAAGATATGGTGAAAGAAGGGGCTGTTGTCATTGACGTTGGTATGAACCGTAACGAAAACGGCAAACTTTGCGGCGATGTGGATTTTGATGATGTCTGCGAAGTGGCTGGGGCAGTTTCTCCTGTGCCCGGCGGCGTAGGACTGATGACTGTTGCTATGCTCATGCAAAACTGCATCACAGCGGCAAAATTGCAGAACGGACTGTAAAAATGGGAATATCATTGACGTGTAAAAACGTGGGTGATATTCTTTTTTTATAAGAAAAAGATTGACTTAGACAGTACAAGTCAAAATAGAGGTGTTGAACTTGAAAAGACGGAATTTGTTGTCATGTTTTTTATTGCTGTGTTTTTGTTTGGTTTTGCAAACTGGATGCGGTGCAAAAACCACTGATGATGCAAGTGATGTTGCCAACATGAAACTCATCTGTGAAGAAACCATATCACCCAATGAAGACGATGCTGTATCGGAAGCGGATTTGGTGTTTTATACCGTAAAGGTATATCAAGGGCAGGAGAATCAAATCGTTGTATGTTCTGAATCCAATTCCGCCTTCTTTGAACCTTTGCAGCAGGAAATGGCTTATGATAGGGAAATCACAGAAGACGATATTGCTATACAATGGACAACAATTATGGGAAATCCGGAACCAACAGAAGGAGATCAATTGGCAATTGCCCATGTGTCTGTTTTGGAAGATGGAACATCCATTGGCGAGTGGAAAATTAGCTTTGTCAATCAGGGGATAGAGTGGATTGAAGCAGGTTTGCAGTAATGCATGCGCAAAAGGATTGGAAAAGGTATCTATTTCAAAGAGAAAATCCGGCGGCATGGACAGAACTGCTGGAAAAATACACAAATTCAGCGGAAATCATAGATTTTTTGCAAAAAGTATAGTATACTCATAGGATAGTCAAAGAAGCGGAGCAGAGTTTAGGGGCATCTTCATAAGAAAACAAAGAAAGCTGAAACCCTTATCATGCAGAGGGTTCCAGCTTTCTTATTTCATTGAGATTGTATTTCGGATGTTTTCTTATGAAGACAGCCATCGCAATTCCTCTTAAGAAAATAAAGAAAAAACCAATGTTTTCTTAAGAGGAATTTGCTGTTGTTCCGCTTCCTTTATGAGAATAGATGTTTAAGGAGGAAACCAATGAAAGGAACGGTAGCATTTACCTCTTTGGGCTGTGACAAAAACCGCGTAGACAGCGAAGTCATGCTGGGTTTGTTGCAGGAGAGAGGATATCAGGCAGTAGCGGACGAAGGGGAGGCAGACATCATTGTGGTCAATACCTGCTGTTTCATCCGTGACGCTCTGGAAGAAAGCATTGAAACCATTCTGGAAATGGCGAAATATAAAACAGAAGGCAAGTGTAAAGGTTTGATTGTGGCAGGCTGTCTGGGACAGCGTTACGAAGCGGAATTTTTTGATGAAATTCCTGAAGTAGATGCCATTTTGGGTACTGCCGCTTATGAAGAAGTGGCAGATGCCGCTGACCGAATTTTGGGGGGCGAACATACCTTCAAATGTCTGGAAGATATTGATAAACCCATGAAGGACGAAAACGGGAAACTGCGTGTACTTTCCACAGCGCCTTATTTCGCTTATCTGAAAATTTCCGAAGGCTGTGACAATCACTGTACTTATTGCGTCATTCCGAAAATGCGCGGCAAACACAGAAGCCGCACCATGGAAAGTCTGGTGGAAGAAGCGGAAATTCTGGCAAAACAGGGCGTAAAAGAACTGGTCATCGTGGCACAGGATACTTCTATTTACGGCAGAGATCTCTATGGTGAGCCGAAACTCCATGAACTGCTGGAAAAACTGGCGGCAGTGGAAGGCATCCAGTGGATTCGTCTGCTGTACTGCTATCCCGAAACACTGACACAGGAAACAATCGACGTTATGGCGAAAAATGAAAAAATCTGTCATTATATTGATATGCCCATCCAGCATGGATGTGATACGGTTCTGAAACGCATGGGCAGAAAGAGCAGTCAGGAACTCATTCGCCAGACTGTGAAAAAACTCCGTGACGCTATGCCGGATATTGCCATCCGCACTACGCTGATTGTGGGCTTCCCCGGAGAAACAGAGGAAGAATTCGCGGATTTGCAGAAATTTGTGGAAGAAATGCGCTTTGACCGTCTGGGTGTATTCTGTTACTCTCAGGAGGAAGGTACCCCTGCGGCAAAAATGGAAAACCAGATTGACGATGAAGTGAAAGAAGAACGCCAGAGAATCATCATGGACATCCAGAAAAATATTGCCGCTTCTCTGTGTCAGCAGGAAGTGGGCAAAACACTGGAAGTGCTGGTGGAAGGCAAACTGCCGGAAGAAAATGTGTATTGCGGCCGTACCCGTTGGGATGCGCCGGACATTGACGGCATGGTATTTTTCCATGCGGAGGAAGAAGCCTATTCCGGGGACTTCGTTTCCGTGAAAATCAAAGAAGCCGGGGACTATGATTTGATGGGAGATGTGGTTTATGCAGATGAATTTACCGAATAAGCTGACAACCATGCGGGTGATTCTCATTCCCGTATTCCTGTTGGTGCTGTTCCTCATGGATGAACCCATGAATCGCTACATTGCAACAGCGATTTTCATTGTGGCATCCCTGACGGACTTTTTGGACGGTCATATTGCAAGAAAGTATAATCTGGTAAGTAATTTTGGGAAATTTATGGACCCTCTGGCAGACAAACTGCTGGTGATGTCTGCGCTGGTATCTATGGTGGCAATGGGCGACCTGCCTGCATGGGTGGTTATCGTGATTCTAGCAAGAGAATTTGCCATCACCGGATTCCGTACCCTTGCCATGGAAGCCAATATCGTTATGGCGGCAAGCTGGTGGGGGAAAATCAAGACAACCACACAGATGATTATGATTATTCTGGTGTTGCTGCACCTGCCTTTCGCAGCAATGCCTATGATTGAAAATATTCTGGTGGGTCTGGCAGTATTCTTTACCATTGTGTCCGGTGTGGACTATATTGTGAAAAATAAACAGGTTCTGAAAGGATAATCTATGGGAAAAATCAGAATGGCAACGGCAGCAGATACCAAAGCAATTTTGGACATCTATGCCCCTTATATTGAACATACAAACGTTACTTTTGAATATGTAGTGCCCACAGAAGCGGAATTTGCCGGCAGAATCGAGGAGATTCTGGAGAAATATCCCTATCTGGTCTATGAGGAAGATGGCGTCATCGGCGGTTATGCCTATGCCCATCAGTTTATGGTACGGGCGGCTTCCCAGTGGGGGGCAGAGCTTTCTGTTTATCTTGCGCCTGCTTTCCAGAAAAAAGGACTGGGCAAGGCCTTTTACCGTGCATTGATGGATATTCTCCGCCTCCAGAATGTGGAAAAGGTTTATGGCTGTATCGAAGCCACCAACCGCGCCAGTTATGTGCTCCACACCAGCCTTGGCTTTGTGGAAACGGCAGTATTTCCTCGCTGTGCCTTCAAGCATGGCAAATGGCTGGGGCTCATGTGGCTGGAAAAACCCATGGTGGAACGGAGAGAACCACTGCCTTTTCAGAAGGTATGGGATGTAGACGAAACAAAAATTGCGGAAATTTTGGAGAATCGTTCCAAAGAAGTCCGCCGTTAAAACAGACGGAAATCAGAATGTATCTGGTTTCCGTTTTTTTCTTGGGGAAATTGCAATTTCCCTTTCTTTTCGGTACAATGATACCAGTATGACCCAAAAGGAGGAATGGTTTTGGAACGGCAGATCACATGGACAAATAATGGCATTGGCATTATAGAAGCGGAACAGCGGCAGGGAATTGCGCCTGCGTTTTTGGCAGAGGAAGTTGTGGAAAAAATTGCGGCATTTCATAGTTCTGTACCCGGTTACGCAGTGACACCTCTTGCGGAACTTTCTGCAAGGGCAAAGGAACTGGGACTGGGAAATATTTTTGTGAAGGATGAATCCCACCGCTTTGGACTCAATGCTTTCAAAGGATTGGGCGGCGTTTATGCTGTTTCCAAAGTTATATGTGAAAAATTAGGGCTGGATTTGGAAAATGCGGATTTTTCCCAGATTTGTTCTGAAGAAAATAAGGAAAAAATCAAAGATATGGTGTTCATCACTGCTACTGATGGCAACCATGGCAAAGGCGTTGCTTGGGCGGCGAAGAAATTCGGCTGTCAGGCGTATGTGTATATGCCCAAGGGCACAGTGGAAAGCCGTGTGCAGGCAATCCGTGATGTGGGTGCCACAGAAGTTCTGGTGACAGATTATTTCTACGACGATACTGTCCGCATGGCAAACAAAAGAGCCGAGGAAAACGGCTGGACAATGGTGCAGGATACAGCTTGGGAAGGTTATGAAAAAATCCCCACTTACATCGTGCAGGGCTATACTACATTGGCGAAAGAAGCAGTGGAACAGTTAAAGGAAAAAGGCGTAGACGCACCGGATTTGGTGATTTTGCAGGCTGGCGTGGGTGCTTTCGCTGGCGGTGTGCTGGGGTATCTGGTAAATCATTACGGCGAAAAACTGCCCAAAGTCATCATTGCAGAACCGGATACCGTTGCATGCATTTTTGAATCAGCGAAAATCAATGACGGCAAACCTCATGCGTCCACTGGCAGCTGCGAAACAGTCATGGCTGGGCTGAATTGTGCGGAACCTTGTCTGGTGACTTACCCCACACTGCGTGATTATCCTGTGGTTTATGCCGCATGTCCTGACTTCGTGACAGAAGAAGGTATGTGGCTGTTGGGAAAACCTTTGGCAGGGGATGATAAAGTCATTTCCGGGGAATCCGGCGCCGTTGGCATGGGGCTTTTGTATGAATTGACCCAAAATCCCGATTTGGCAGAAATCAAAACCAGACTGGGACTGGATGAAAATAGTGTGGTACTCCTCATCAGCACCGAAGGCAACACAGACCCTGAACATTACGCAGAAGTGTTGGCAAAAGAGACCTTGTAAGGAAGGCAAAAGAGGCGTATCATAGCAGAAGAACAATTTTTGGAGGTGCAGAAATGAAAGCAGAAATCATTGCAGTGGGAACGGAGATCCTACTGGGGGATATTTTGAATACAAATGCCCAGTATCTGTCTAAAGAACTGGCACAGCTGGGTATTGAAGTTTATTTTCAGACAGTGGTAGGGGATAACCCCAAACGTCTGAAAGATACCATTTTTCAGGCTTTTTCCCGTGCTGACCTGATCATCACCACCGGTGGACTTGGGCCAACAGAAGATGACCTGACAAAAGAAACAGCGGCGGAATATTTTGGGGAAGAATTGGTGCTGGATGAAAGAGCACTAGGCAGAATCGAAAAATATTTCAAACGCACAGGCAGAACCATGACAGAAAACAACCGGAAACAGGCTATGGTGCCCAAGGAACACGGCATTGTCCTTTACAATGACAATGGTACCGCCCCTGGTATCATCATGGAGAAAAACGGCAAAATCATTGCCATGCTGCCCGGGCCTCCTAAGGAAACCATGCCCATGTTTGAAAATCAGGTAAAACCTTATTTGCAGAAAAAACAGGAATATACTTTCGTTTCCGAAATCCTGCGTGTGGCAAGTGTAGGGGAAAGCGCCATGGAAACACTGGTGAAGGACATCATTGATGCACAGACAAACCCTACTATCGCGCCTTATGCAAAATACGGCGAATCCATCCTGCGTATCACAGCGAAAGCAAAATCTGAAGAAGAAGCTCACGAACTCATTGCGCCTGTAAAAGCTACCTTGAGAGAACGTCTGGGCAATGCTGTTTATGCGGAAGGGGAAACCAATATGCAGACCGTTGTGGCACAGATGCTGCTGGAAGGGAAAAAGACCATTGCAGTTGCGGAATCCTGCACAGGCGGTCTGGTAACATCCGCTTTGGTGGAATATCCTGGCATTTCCGAAGTGCTGCTGGAAGGCTGTGTCACCTATACTAATGAAGCAAAAATGCATCGTTTGGGTGTAAAGGCGGAAACACTGGACAAATATACCGCAGTGAGCAGAGAAGTGGCTGCGGAAATGGCAGAAGGCGTAGCGAAAACCAGCGGCGCATCCATTGGCGTTTCCACAACAGGCATTGCAGGTCCTGACGGCGGCACAGAAGAAAAACCTGTGGGGCTGGTTTACATCGGTATCCATGTGAACGGCAAAACAACCGTAACAGAATACCGCTATACAGGCAAACGGAATCAGATTCGGGAACGTGCCGCTTTTTATGCGCTGGATTTACTGCGGAAGGCGTTGCAGGATGAAGCATAAGGGAGATTTGCTGCTGTTTCTGGCAGCGTTTATTGGCGGCAGCGGCTTCATCAGCAGCAAATATCTGTTGGATTGGGGTTATACCCCTTATCAGGTCATTTTCGGCAGATTTCTGGTGGCAGCTCTTTGTCTGGGAATTTTTTACTGGAAAGCATGGAAAAATATCACCAAAGGAGAATGGAAAGTGGGCAGCATATTGGGATTGCTTCTGGCGGCGACCTTTCTGCTCCTCACATTGGGCTTGCAGTATACAACACCATCTGTCAATGCCTTTTTGTGCAACACACAGGCAGTGGTAGTGCCTTTTATCTGCTGGTTTGCTTTTCGGCAGAAACCGGCAGTTAGTGTGCTTCTAGCGGCAGTGGTGACAGTTATCGGTGTTGCCATGCTGTCTGTGACAGATGGACTGCGGCTGGACTTAGGGGCAGTATTGTCCTTTGGGGCATCTATTGCCTTTTCCCTGCAAATGGCACTCATGGGTCGGATGATTGCCGCTTGTGATTCGGTACATATTGCTTTGGTGGAAAATGCGGTGGTGGCAGTCCTTGCATTCTTCATTTCCCTCATGATGGGAGGAGATGTACCGCCTCTTTCTTTGGGAGCGGTGGGAAATTTCCTCAACGCAGGTATCCTCTGCACAGGGGTGTATTTTGTGCTTCAATCTGTGGGACAGCGGTATACCTCAGCCAATAAAACAGCATTGATTATCACAACGGAATCTATTTTTGCGGCGCTCATTTCAGCGGTGCTTTATGGAGAACGGCTGACTCTCCGGGGGTATGTGGGCTGTATCCTGATTTTTGGGGCGGTGTTGTTGGCAGAAGCCCCTTTGGGACGAAAAAAAGCGGTTGACAGTCCCCGTGAAATCGAGTAAAATGAGAACATAAGTTCGATTTATTTGGAAAGGTGGTTGCGGCATGGCAGCAGCAAAAGCAAAAGATAGTAAAGACGAAATCAAATTTGAAGATAAACAAAAAGCATTGGACGCGGCTCTGAGCCAGATTGAAAAACAGTTCGGCAAAGGTGCTGTTATGAAACTGGGCGATGACAGCGCAAAAATGAATGTGGAAGTAGTTCCCACAGGCTCTTTGAGTCTGGATATTGCATTGGGCGTCGGTGGTGTGCCCAAGGGCAGAATCATCGAAGTATATGGTCCTGAATCTTCCGGTAAAACAACTGTAGCACTGCACATGGTAGCGGAAGTGCAGAAACGTGGCGGCATTGCAGGCTACATCGACGCAGAACACGCTATGGACCCTACTTACGCAAAGGCTTTGGGCGTTGATATTGACAATCTGTATATTTCCCAGCCCGACGATGGTGAACAGGCGCTGGAAATCGCAGAAACCATGGTACGCAGCGGCGCCATTGACATTGTTATCGTGGACTCTGTTGCGGCTCTGGTTCCTCGTGCGGAAATCGAAGGGGAAATGGGTGATTCCCACATGGGTTTGCAGGCAAGACTTATGAGCCAGGCTCTGCGAAAATTGACTGGTATCACCAAAAAATCCAACTGTACTGTTGTATTCATCAACCAGCTGCGTGAAAAGATTGGTGTGACATTCGGTAACCCTGAAACCACAACCGGCGGTCGTGCCCTGAAGTTCTACGCTTCGATCCGTATTGACATTCGTAAATCCGATGTGATCAAACAGGGTACAGACTTTGTAGGGAACCGCGTGAAAGTGAAAATCGCCAAAAACAAAGTGGCACCTCCCTTCAAGACTGCGGAATTTGACATTGTTTACGGTCAGGGTATTTCCAAAGAAGGGGATATTCTGGACTTGGCGGCAGAAGTGGATATTGTAAACAAGAGCGGCGCATGGTATGCTTATGGGGAAACCCGTATCGGTCAGGGGCGTGAAAACGCAAAAACATTCCTGAAGGAACACCCTGATATGTGCAGAGAAATCGAAAACAAAGTCCGTGAGCACTATGGTCTGCCTACACTGACAGACGGCGTTATGGAAACCGCTGTGGAAGAAGAAGCAGAACCCAGATTGGATTTGGATGTGGAATAATCAGAGAGATTTTGTGGAAATCTCTTGAGAAAAAATAGGAATCTGTTAATAAAGCAACTTCCTATTGAGAAAACATATCAAATAAAATCGCAATATCATAAGAAAGCCGAAATCCTTTGTCATCATAAGGATTTCGGCTTTCTTTGTTTTCTTGTGAAGATACCCCTGACAGGTTCCTGTTTTTTTCATAGAAAAGCCCTGTTTGCAAAGGTTTCTTTTGACGCAGACGGGAAAACTATGATATAATAAGCAAAATATCATGGGGAAACAGGCGTTTTTCCAGACTGGATGAAAACAGAAGTTGCTTTTTGCGAGAACGCAAAGGAAAAGGGCAGCTTTTTTTGTGAAAGAAATACTTGAGATTTAGGAGGAATATGGATGTCCAAAGACAGACAAAGTCATATCAGAAACTTTTGTATTGTGGCACATATCGACCACGGCAAATCCACTTTGGCAGATAGATTGATCCAGAAAACAGGTCTGCTCACAGATCGTGAAATGCAGGAACAGGTACTGGATAACATGGATTTGGAAAGGGAAAGAGGTATCACCATCAAGTCCCAGGCAGTCCGTCTGATTTACCGTGCCAAAGACGGGGAAGAATATGAATTCAACCTCATTGACACACCGGGACATGTGGACTTTAACTACGAAGTATCCCGTTCTCTGGCAGCCTGCGAAGGCGCAATTCTGATTGTAGACGCGGCACAGGGCATTGAAGCCCAGACACTGGCAAACGTATATCTGGCACTGGATAATAATCTGGAAATCCTGCCCGTTATCAATAAAATCGACCTGCCCAGCGCAAATCCTGCTTGGGCAAAACAGGAAATTGAAGATATTATCGGGATTCCTGCCGAAGATGCACCGGAAATTTCCGCCAAAAACGGCGTGAATATCGAAGAAGTGCTGGAACGTGTCATCACAGATATTCCCGCTCCCAGCGGTGATGTAGACGCGCCTTTGAAAGCACTGATTTTCGACAGTGTGTATGACCAGTATCGTGGGGTTATCGTTCTGATGCGTGTCTTTGACGGCAGCATCCGCAAAGGCTCTAAGGTTAAAATGATGGCAACAGGCAAAGAATTTGATGTTGTGGAAGTTGGTATTTTCGGCCCCGGACGTTTCCTGCCTGTAGACGAACTGAACGCAGGTATGGTAGGATATTTCACCGCCAGCATCAAAAACGTAGCAGATACCCGTGTAGGTGATACCGTAACAGAAGCGGCAAGACCTACCGCGGAAGCACTGCCCGGTTACAAGAAAGTAAACCCCATGGTTTACTGCGGTGTATTCCCTGCTGACGGCGCAAAATATCCTGACCTCCGTGACGCACTGGAAAAATTGCAGCTCAACGACGCGTCTCTGTTCTTTGAACCGGAAACATCTGTGGCTCTGGGCTTTGGGTTCCGTTGCGGTTTCCTGGGACTTTTGCATCTGGAAATCATTCAGGAAAGACTGGAAAGAGAATATAATCTGGATCTAGTAACTACCGCCCCCAGCGTTATTTATAAAGTGTATCTGACAGACGGCACACAGTTCGATCTGTCTAACCCCAGCAATATGCCTGATCCTGCTCGTATCTTGAAAATGGAAGAACCCATTGTAAAGGCGGAAATCATGCTGCCTAAGGACTATATTGGGCCTATCATGGAACTGTGCCAGCAGCGCCGTGGGGATTATATCAGCATGGAATATCTGGATGAAAGCAGAGCTATGCTCATTTACGAAATCCCTCTGAATGAAATCATTTATGACTTCTTTGACGTACTGAAATCCAGAAGCCGTGGCTATGCTTCCTTTGACTATACTTTGATTGGTTATAAGGAAAGCGAACTGGTGAAACTGGATATTCTGGTAAACAGAGAACCTGTGGATGCCCTGTCCTTTATCGTGCATAAAGATTCTGCTGTGGAACGGGGCAGAAAGATGTGTGAAAAACTGAAAAAAGAAATTCCCAGACATCTCTTTGAAATTCCCATTCAGGCAGCTATCGGCAGTAAGATCATTGCCAGAGAAACCATCAGCGCTCTGCGGAAAGACGTATTGGCGAAGTGCTATGGCGGTGACATTTCCCGTAAGAAAAAACTGTTGGAAAAACAGAAGGAAGGGAAAAAGAGAATGCGCCAGATCGGCAGCGTAGAAGTGCCTCAGCAGGCATTTATGAGTGTGCTGAAGCTGGAAGAAGAATAAAAAATCATTTGGAAAAGACCGTAAGGATACAAATGCTTTACGGTCTTTTTGTATTGTGAAGAATAATTTTTTGTAAGCGTCTAGTGAATTCAGAATTTTATTTGGATATCTCTTTATAACTGTGGTATAATGAATCCGGTTATTTTCTCATGAATTGTGATTTGCCGACAGGCTCCAATCATAGTATACGATATTATGCAAGAGGCAAAGGAGGGTAGAAATGGAAATATACCATATGATCGGACTTAGTCTGATTTTTTTTGCACATTCCTTATGGTGCTTGAATTTATATGACAATAAACTGAGTAAACGTTTATCTATGGGTATATATTTTTCTATAGATATCGTGGTCACACTTCTTTGCTTTTGTTTTTGCTTTGTATATGATGGAAATAATAATCAGAAGATTACAGTCCTCTTTTTTGTAGCATTTGTGATTGTCAGCACCACCTTTTTCCTGCTGTCTAGTGGATATTTTTTCAAGAAGCTGTTTTTGATTTTTACATATTACATTTTTTTCTGTATTACTCATAATCTGTCTTACTTGATTGCATCTTGTTTTGCATCTTCCGCAGAGCCACTTTATTATTGGATAGGGATCAGCGTACGATCAGTCCTCCATTTTGGCGCATTGATTCCTTATGTATTTTGGGTGAAAGAAAGAATTTTAAAAGTTCGCGTCTATGACAAAAAACAATGGATTCCCCTGTGTGCGGTCAGTATCCTGTTTTTCTGTCTGCATAGTGTCTGGCTGGCTGTTGGAACGAATGTATGGAACTATCATACTTATGACATCGTCATTTTTCTGATTCTTTTGGTGGTGACCGTTGGTTTGTATGTTGTCATCATTTATACCATCAACTATATGAACGCCTGCGCGGAAAATAATCAGGTGAAGCTGCATAGTAAGTTTCTGATGGAGCAGATCAAAAACTATGAAAGATTGGAGGAGCGGAACATTCGGTTCCGTCATGATATACGGCATCATCTGCTGCATATAGCCAACCTCATTAATGGAGGGAATCCTCAAGGGGCACTGAATTATATTGAAGAATACGACAAAGCAGTATTCAGTTTATCCCCCAAAAAATATTGCCAGAATACTGTTATCAACAACATTCTTTCGTCTTATGGCACTCGTTTTCAAGAAAAAAACATTGCATTTTCAGTTAAATGTCAGATGAGTAAAGAGTTGAAAATGAAGGACATTGACATGGTTTCCATGCTGGGAAATATTTTGGAAAATGCCTTGCATGCCTGTGAAAAATCTTCCTTGGAAAGAAAGATGACGGCACTTTACTTAACGAAAAATGACCATCAATTTATGATTATTTGCGAAAACACTTGTGATGAGCCTATGGAATTGGTGGATGGCATTCCCAAAAACAAGGGAATTGGGATATTAAGTATTTTGAATGTATGCGAAATTTACCATGGTCAGGTAAGCTATCAGATTGTAAATGGCATTTGTTCTGTTTGCATCGCTATTCCTGTTCATTGAAGATTTGTTTTGGCAAAAATCAGGCAAGGACATGAGGAGCAGATGCATAAGAAAACAGCAAAACCTGGAATTCTTATATGTCAAAGGATTCCAGGTTTTTTATTTCTATCTATACCATCAGGCAGACGGGGAAAAATAACAATACAAAAAAGACAGTGTGTTACCACACTGTCTTTTTTGTATGAAATTTATTGAAAATAATGGACAGTAACGGCAAGTCCCTCTGCTTCCAAATACAAAAAAATATTGCGGATTATAAAGTTTGTATGGTTTTGCAGGAAATAAGCGTAAAAAAATAGAACTAAGTTATGTGTAAAATAGTAAAGTTAAAAAAATGTAAAAAAGCTTTTATATGAGCATAAATGTTGTTTTATGTTTTTTTTAAGTATTATGCATTATTTGCAGTCAATGAACTTTATCTGTATGATAGGTGACTAATGAGGAGGAAAAAGACTATGATGAAAAATGAGTGATCTTATGAGTAACTATAGAAGATGATGGGTGAGAAGGGAAATGATATTTGAACAAAATATTTCAAAAAGTTGTATGACAACAAAAGGGAGGAGCGGATAGAAGATTACATAAATAGGGAATATTGTGTTGAAATGGCATTTCCATCGGCAGTTTTTGACGAGAAAATTCTGATGGAATGAAGGGAGAGATAGAATTTCCATGGAAATCTGCCGTTTTTATATGAAAAAGATTTTAAAGCAGAGAAAAATTCTGTTTTGGTGCCATAAGTATAAAAATTGTCTGTTTTGCTACCAAGTGATGAAATGGTATGAAAAACCATCTGTAAATAATATGAAAGTGTAAGAAAAGGCCTGATTTTACAGTGAAAATGGACATTTGTCTATAATGGGCGATATAAAATGCGGAAAAACAAATTGTACTTAAATTGGTACAAAAGTGGTAAAAAAATGGTATATTGAAGTAATTGTCTCTGAGTTGTATATATAATATAATTAAAACCAGAAAAAGCAAAACAAATTGTGCATAATACATCCTAACTAGCGTAGAGTGTTTATTTCATTGTGCAATTTGACGAATGAATCGTAGGGCAAATGGACTGGAAGCCATAGAGGGGGGTATATCAAAAATCCTTTTCAAACTTCCAGACCAAAGGCAGCTTGATTTTCCTAAATCACATTGGTCTTCAAAAAGGCGATGCGGTGTTATATATACAGGAGACTTCGTTTACAAGAAACTTGGAGCCATAATGTGGAGGGAGGAACGATCATGAACACCATCGATAACAATGAATTTATGATTCTGAACAGCATCATCTATAAAATCCATACAAATCCTGATTTTGCAGCCATGCGGAAAGAACTTCTGGAGCAGCTGAAAATGATCATTGATTTTGACAGTGCAGAATTTCATCTTTCCAGAGGGGACGGCAGCATTTCACTGGATTCCGGTATTTCTTACAACAGCAATGCATCTTTGGATTATTCCAAAGCCTATGAACACATTGACTACAGTCAAGGCATACTGGGAACAGGAAGCAGCATGGTTTACCGGGAAACAGATTTGATGCCCGATGAAAAAAGAGTGCAGACAGAGTATTACAAAAGCATTTACGAAGTAAATAATTGGCATTACTCCCTGCAGTTGGTTCTGGCATATGACAAACGGTTTTTGGGTGTCATCACTTTCTACAAAAACAAGGGAAAGGAAGACTTCAAATATGCGGATATTTTCAAAATCCAATTGATCGAAAACCATCTGGCTTACCGGATCAACAAGGAACAAGAAGTGTCTTCCAAAAACAAAGATAAAGTCTCTGTTGAGGAAGCGGTGGAACAGTTTGGATTGACAAAAAAAGAAAGCGATATTCTGGATCTGCTGGTAAAAGGCTACAGCAACAAAGAAATTTGTGACAAAATGGTCATCTCCAGCAACACAGTAAAAAAACATATTTTGAATATCTACAGGAAACTGAACATCAAAAACAGAGTACAGCTGCTCTGTATGGTAAAAGAACCCTAAAAAAGTATGAATGGCTGCGGCGTAAATGGCGGCAGCTTCAAATAAACAAAAATTATGAAATACCATGTCCATAATTTTTTGTTGCAAATCAGATATGAGGTGATACTCCGAAAATGACGTCATTATTCCGTAAAGAATAAGAAGGGCGGAGGGATAAAACTTAACCGAAAATAAGAGATGCAGGAAAAGACCTGTATCAGACACAGTTTAGAAAGATATCAAGATGACGATTGTAAAAAACAAGAATGAGGAGGCGTACATATGAAACAATTCGAAGAAACAAGTAAATATCTGGAAAGAATCCTTGGCTATATTCACTCTGACAATATCAGCGATGCAGATAAAGAATTAATGACAAAAGAAACTGTTCATCATTTCGATAACTATGTAAGCCCCGGCTGGCTGAAATATCGTAAATCTGTATCTACAAACGCAGCTCTGCTGGAATGGACTGACCACGACAGCAGCGTAGTGGATCTGTATGGTGAAGATTTTATCGACTGCCTTGGCGGTTTCGGTATCTATACATGTGGACATAGAAATGAATATATCGTTGATACAGTAAAAGCTCAGCTGGGTCATCAGGCACTGCATTCTCAGGAACTGCTGGATCCCCTGCGCGGCTATCTTGCAAAAGCTGTTTCTGAAATCACACCCGGCGACCTGCAGTACTGCTTCTTTACAAACGGTGGTGCAGAAGCCAACGAAATGGCTCTGAAATTAGCGAGAATCGCAACAGGCGGACGCTGGTTTGTATCTACAGTTAATGCGTTCCACGGCAAATCCATGGGTGCGGTTTCCATGGGCGGTAAGAGCACATATCGTACTCCTTACACACCAATGGTACAGCAGGTTGTTCACGTTGAATACGGCAACGCGGAAGACGCAAGAAAAGCCATCAGAAACCTGATTGCAGTTGGCGAAAAAGTTGCAGCCTTCATCGTAGAACCTGTTCAGGGCGAAGCTGGTATCATCATTCCTCCTGAAGGATACATGAAAGAAATCAGAGCAATCTGTGACGAATACGGCGTAGCATTGATCTGTGACGAAATCCAGACTGGTATGGGTCGTACAGGTCATATGTTCAGATGTGAAGGCGAAGGCATCGTTCCCGATATCCTCACATTCGGTAAAGCATTTGGCGGCGGTATTATGCCAATCACAGGTTTGATCTGCCGTCCTCATATGTGGACACAGGAACTGGTTGACAACCCTTGGCTGCTGGGTTCTCCTACATTCGGTGGTAACCCCGTATGTTGTTCCGCAGCACTGGCAACCATCAAATATATGATTGACCACGACATCCCTGGCGAATGCGCGAAGAAGGGTGCCCTGATCAAAGAAGGTCTGGACAAACTGAAAGAAAAATATCCTGATCTGATTGATGATGTACGCGGTATCGGCTTGATGCTGGCGGTAGAATTCAAGACTTCCGAAATCGGTTATGAAGTTGCGAAAGGCATGTTCGCTCGCAAAGTTATCACAGCTGGTACACTGGTTAACGCAAAATGTGTACGTTTCGAACCTGCTGCTGTCATCACAGAAGACCAGATTGCAAAGGTAATCGAACGGATGGATGCATCTCTGGCTGATACAAGAGCAGCTATGAAATAAAATAAACATGGGACAGAATTGATAGTTTCCCCGCGTGGCGTTGATTGTTCCCATGCGGGGAACTTTTTATAGCTTGCTCAATGGAAGAAACTTCCGTTGGAAAACCCTATAAAGGAGGATGAACAGATTATGACGATTCAAGAAAGAATTGATGCTGCCCGCAAAGCGCAGGCGCAGATTTTAGACTATACACAGGAACAGGTCGACAAACTGGTTTTTGAAATTGCGAAGGTGATTTACTTAAATGCAGAGCCTCTGGCGAAGATGGCTGTAGAAGAAACCAGATTGGGTAAATATGAAGATAAAATCGGTAAGAACACAGATACTCCTACAGCGTTCTGGGCTTACCTGAAAGATAAAAAATCCGTTGGTGTCATCAGAGAAATCCCTGAAGAAGGCATCATCGAAGTTGCACATCCCATCGGCGTGATCGGTGCAGTTACACCTGCAACAAACCCGACTGTTACACCTTTGGGCAATGCTATGCATGCACTGAAGGGCAAAAATGCGCTGGTTATCACACCTGCACCCCGTGCAGAACAGACTTCCACAAGAACCGTAGAACTGATGCGTGAAGCTCTGGAAAAATGCGGCGCACCTGCGGATCTGATCCAGATCATCGAAGACATCACAATTGAAAAATCCGCAGAGCTTATGGAAAAATGTGACCTGGTTATTGCAACTGGTGGTCCTGGGCTGACAAAAGCAGCTTATTCCAGCGGTACACCTGCATACGGCGTTGGCCCAGGCAACCCTCCCGTAATTCTGGATAGAGGTTATGACCTGGTAGATGCAGCGAAGAAAACATTTATCGCAGTTGGCAGTGACAACGGTATCCTTTGCGACGGCGATAACCTGATGCTGTACCCTCAGGAAGAAGAAAAAGATTTCTTCAAAGCCCTGCGTGATGAAGGCATTCTGATCTATGAAGATAAGGATGATGTTGAAAAATTCAGAGCAGCCCTTTTCAGCAACGGCAAGATCAATTCTGATCTGGTAGGGAAAGACGCGGATGTCATTGCCCGCGCAGCAGGTTTTGACATTCCTGCTGAAACAAAGGTTTTGGGCCTGAAGATCGAAGGCGTTGGGAAAGAAGACATCATGTGTAAAGAAATCATGGGTCCCGTTGTGGTACTGAAGGACTATGATACATTCGAAAACGCTGTAGAAATGGCAGTGAGAAATATGCAGGAAGCTGGCGGTATCGGCCATACAGCAGGTCTGTTCACCAACGACAAAGAACATATCAAATATGCCGGTGAAAGAATTCCTGTTGCACGTCTGCTTGTAAACCAGCCTACACCTGACGCATGGGGCCCTGCCACAAACGGCTTGTCTCCTGCGGTATCTGAAGGCTGTGGCACATGGGGCAACAATATTCTGGCAGGCAACGTTGACTATATCCATATGCTGAATGTTTCTAAGATCGCTATGCCTTTGGATGTAGAACTGCCTGATGGCGAAAAATTTTTCAGAAGCTGATTTAAATATCGAAACAAAATAAAAATACAAGGCTGCATTCCGAGGCAGAAAGCTGCTTCGGAATGCTTAAAAGAAAGAAGTGAATTTATGAAAGACCTCTAATTTTAAGATAAAAAAGGGAGGATTGGCCTATGGAAAGTGTACGAGAAGCACAAAAGAAAGATCAATTAAAACGAACGTTGATTTTTTACATAGCATTGTTTGTGGGATTTGCTCTGGTAGGTATTTTGGTACCGGATAACCCGGATGATTTTGGTGTATTGACATGTATTCCGGCTGCCTTCATGATTTTCTTTATCTTTAAGACAAAAAGAATCGTTGAAGGGCTTACATTAGCTGTTGTTTTGTGTACCATCATGGTACATAAGCAGAACTTTATCGTTGAGTTTGCGAACATTGCGCAAAATACAATGATGGATGAAGATATTGCATTCTTGATCATTGTTTGCGGCCTTATGGGCAGCTTGGTTGCGGTTATTGAAAAAATGGCGGCGGTCTTGCATTTGGTAAGTTTGTAGCTTCCAAAGCAAAATCTGAAAAGTCAGCATTATTTGGCACAATGCTTTGTTCCGCATTGTTCTCCATGGACGACTATCTGAGCTCTCTGACATCTGGTATCGCTATGACACCAGTAACAGACAGATATAAAGTTCCTAGAGAAATGACTTCTTATGTTATTGATACAACAGCAGCACCAGTAACAGTTCTGAATCCCATTTCCACATGGGCAGTATTCATCGGCGGTCTGATGGTTGCCAACGGTCTGGCAGAAGAAGGTCAGCAGCTGACAACATACATGAAAACGGTTCCCTTCAACTTCTACGCACTCTCCACATTAGTGGTATTGGTGCTGGTTATTTTGGGAGTTATTCCCAAATTCGGCCCCATGAAAAAAGCTTATGAAAGAGTTGCTGCAGGTGGGCCTCTGGCGCCTCCGGGATCTGAAAAGATCGACATTCGTGCCGGCAAAGAAATGGTAGAGTTTGAAGACGATGTAGAAGATGAAATGAAATCCTGCAAGAAACCCAAACTGCGTAACTTCTTTGTACCTATTTTTATCCTGATTGCAGCCATTTGTATGTTTGATTTCAACATGCAGATCGGTATCATCGTTGCAATCCTGCTGGGCTTTGTATTCTTCGTATTCCAGGGGATGGATCCTGAAGAATATGCCGATGCAGTTGTGGAAGGTCTGAAGAACATGGTTATGCCTATCCTGCTGATGATTCTGGCATTCTGTTTTGCAGAAGCGAGCCAGCAGGTTGGTTTTATCGATTATGTTATCGACGTAGCGGTAAGAAATATTTCTCTGCCACTGCTGCCGATCACTGTATTCTTAGTATTTGCATGTACAGAATTTATCATGGGTATCAACTGGGGCATGTACATCATCGCACTGCCTATCGTTGCTCCCATTACCATCGCTCTGGGCGGTGACATCGGTGTAACCGTAGGTGCGGTTGCAGCTGCAGGCGTTTGGGGAAGCCACTGCTGCTTCTATTCCGATGCAACGATTCTGACATCTGCTTCTACAGGCTGTGACAACTTCAAACACGCCACCAGTCAGATTCCATTTGGTTTGATTGCAGGTGTTTTCTCAGCCATTGCTTATCTGATTCTCGGATTTGTATTGTACGGTTAAGGGCTTACATATGACCATTAGGGGCATTCACTTCCATAGAATGTAAGAGTCCCACATAAGCTGCTGATGTAAGCAGCCGAGGTTTTTTGAAAAGTGAAACAAGGAAAATGGGGGATGGATCACAAAGGCGTTTTCGGAAAAGTCTTTGTGGAAAACTTACTTATATAAATGACGAAAAAATGAATATATGACAAATCACTTGATGAAATAAGGAGGAATTTATTATGGTAGGTAAAAAAGTGGTACATCATCTGATGATGAGCGCAAAAGATGCAC
>CABSIK010000013.1 GCA_902477755.1 uncultured Clostridia bacterium | reverse complement strand
TAAGACACCGCCCTTTCACGGCGGTAACGCGGGTTCGAATCCCGCACGGATCATTGAGATTTCTGGTGATGATGCGCTCAGGGGACACACCCGTTCCCATTCCGAACACGACGGTTAAGACCTGAGCGGTCGATGGTACTTGGTGGGAAGCTGCCTGGGAGAGTAGATGGTCGCCAGAATCCAATATGCCGATGTGGCTCAATTGGCAGAGCAGCTGACTTGTAATCAGCAGGTTATCGGTTCGAGTCCGATCATCGGCTTTTAGTTAAGGTTTTCACGGGTCTTTAGCTCAGTTGGTTAGAGCATCCGGCTCATAACCGGACGGTCCCGGGTTCGAGTCCCTGAAGACCCATTTAAAACTAAATATGGCTCAGTAGCTCAGTTGGTTAGAGCGCCGGCCTGTCACGCCGGAGGTCGTGGGTTCGAGCCCCATCTGAGTCGTTTCATGGGAGTTTAGCTCAGCTGGGAGAGCATCTGCCTTACAAGCAGAGGGTCACAGGTTCGAGCCCTGTAACTCCCATGTTTTTTGTAAAGTATGGCGGAGTAGCTCAGTTGGCTAGAGCATGCGGTTCATACCCGCAGTGTCGGGGGTTCAAATCCCTCCTCCGCTACTTTATTTTATACGGTCCGTTGGTCAAGGGGTTAAGACACCGCCCTTTCACGGCGGTAACGCGGGTTCGAATCCCGCACGGATCATTTATTTGACGGACAGATAATTGTCCGTTTTTTTATTTTCGGAAACAAAAAAATCACCCCTTAACAAGACAACTAATGGGTGATTTTTTATGATTATTTTTTAGAATTATTTTTATTCTGCTGATTTTGCTCCCCTCGATTCCCCAAAAAGAAAGAACGTGTGAATACATAGGGGGAAATAAAATAAACCACAGCAAATGCTACAATAGATGGATACCAGTCTAATGTGTTTTTAAACAGCCATTCATAAAGAAATACCAAAACGGCAGAAACTAGACCGATAATGAGTCTTGTTTCAACTTTCATAGAAATCCTCCTCTTTTTGAAACGATTACGTTTATCATATCACGGACAAAGTTTTTCGTAAAGTTTCAATGAGAAGAATTCAATTTTTTAAAGAGAGAACTTCATGGTAAAAGCAATCTAATATACCTCGATAATTTTCTTTCCAGGGTTTGTTTTTTCCGCAGTAGTGGATGATACAGGTATTTTGTCTAACCCAATCTAAGTCGATTTTTTCATTTTGAAGATTGGCATTATGAAGGAAGAACATACGGTCACTGAGATTATAACGCAAATGGTCAATAAGTTTTGTTTCGTTTCCATACAGAGCAGAAAGAATGTCCTGATCCGGCAATGTAAAATAAGCCTGACGCTTTTCAATATAAGCTAGAATATCTTGTCGGCAGGAGCGTTTTCGCAGTTCTTCCAGATTTATGAGAAGTACGCCAGAATTGAGATACGGAGCATTTTCTGGCATTTGCAAGCGCGCACCGTTCAGTCGTGTTAAAAATTTGCGGACATGGGTGGCACCACAGAAAAGATTGCCGTCAAAAGACATGTGATAGAGTTCTTCCAGTGGACGAATGACGATGATATCCGGGTCCAGATATAACACACGGTTTAATGATTCGGGCAGAAATTCGGCTGCCAATAGCCGGTAATACATGGTTTTGGGATAACGTGTATTTTGTGGGAAATCAGAAAAAGCTGTATTCGGTACGGAAATAAAGTGAAATCTTGCATTTTCGGCTGTATTTCGAGTCAGTTTCTGCTGGACAGCTTCTGATAACTGGTCGTGGAGAATATAAAGGTCATATCCTTCTTCGCAGGGAAAACGCAGGATGGAACGGATACAGGTTTCTAATGCAGATACATAATTTTCATTGATGGTAAATAAAAGATGCACAAACATTCCTCCTGTCTATATCTTTAGAGAATATCTTAGCAGATAGGGAAGAAAAAACCATAGACAAAAACAGAGATTTGTCATCGAAAATCAGATATAACCTGACAGAATATGCACACAAAAAAGAACCGGAGAACTTCGTTTTTCAAAGCTTCCGGTTCTTTCTGTTTTTTATTTTAAAAACATGCGAATCATGGATGCATAAAGCTCCTCGTAAGGCTGATAGCGCATAGGCAGATCCAGCCATGTTTTTTTGTCAACAATACTTTTGAAATGAGAAAATGTATCAAAGCCTGCTTTTCCGTGGTAAGACCCCATACCGCTGGCACCGACACCACCGAAGCCCATTTCACTGGTTGCCAGATGGATGATGGTATCGTTGACACAGCCGCCGCCGAACTGACAATGCTTTGTGATAGCTCTGATGGTTTTGGGATTTTCAGAGAACAGATACAGGGCGAGGGGATGAGGTTTTTCGTTGATGGTATTCATCACATCTCGCATGTGACGATAGGTCAAAATGGGAAGCAGGGGGCCAAAGATTTCTTCCTGCATGACAGCATCGTCCCAAGTAACATTATCTAAAATAGCAGGTGCGATTCTCAGTTCTCCTGCATCACATTGACCGCCCCAGACATGCTGAGAGGCATGGAGCAGGTTTTGCAAACGATGGAAGTGTTTTTCATTGATGATTTTGCCGTAATTGGGATTTTCCAGAGGATATTTGCCGAACTGCTTCATGATCTGTTTTTTCAGTTCGCTGACCAGTTCTTCTTTTTTGCTTTCGTGACAATAGATATAATCAGGTGCCACGCAAGTCTGGCCGCAGTTGAGGAATTTGCCGAATACAATACGTTTCGCTGCCAGTTTCACATTGGCGGTGCTGTCTACAATACAGGGGCTTTTGCCGCCAAGTTCCAGTGTAACAGGAGTCAGATGTTCTGCGGCATGACGGAGAACTTCTTTTCCGACACCCTGACTGCCTGTAAAGAAAATATAGTCAAAGTTCTGTTCCAACAGGAAGCCATTTTCTTTTCTGCCGCCGGTGACAACGGCTACATAGGCAGGATCAAAACATTCTTCCAGTAATTCCTGTATCAATGCAGAGGTATAGGGAGAATAGGCACTGGGCTTTACAACGGCAGTATTCCCTGCCGCCAATGCGTCTACCAGCGGTTCAATGGTCAGCAGAAATGGATAGTTCCAAGGGCTCATGATGAGTGTTACGCCATAAGGACTGGGCTGAACATAGCTTTTTGCAGGAAATTGTGCCAGAGGTGTTTTTACCCGTCTGGGAGAGGCGAATTTTTTCAGGTGTTTCATCTGATAAGTGATTTCTGCCAGACACATGCCTGTTTCGCACATATAACTTTCAAAGGGGCTTTTGCCCAAATCTGCTTCCAATGCGGCATGGATTTCTTTTTCGTGGATTTCAATGGCTCTTTTCAGCATTGCCAATGCATGCATACGAAAAGCAAGGGAATGTGTTTTCCTTGTGGCAAAAAAAGCCTTTTGTTTTTCTATCAAATGGGTGGTATCTGCTTTATTCATGGTTTAGTCCTCCATAATATCATAGTAAAAACGCTGTAATTCCTTAGCATTCATAAGTTTAGGAACAGGGTACAGGGGATTGGCTTCGTGATCTGCTTTTTTGGCAAGAGAATGAATATCAGCCGCCTGTATTTCCGGCAGTTTTCTGGGAATATCCAGAATATCCTGCAAATCCCGTACTGCCTGAATGAATTTTTCCGCACCGGCTCTATGGCTTTCCATAGGGTCTGAAATGCCGATAGCAACAGCCAGACGATGGAGTTTCCGGTAAGCGTGTTTGCCATAAGCCTGTAAAACATAGGGAAGCAATACGGCGTTGGCAAGACCATGGGGGGTATTATACCGTCCCCCTAAGGAATGGGCAACAGCGTGAACATAGCCTACATAAGATTTGCTGAAAGCGTTTCCGGCAAAATAAGCTGCGTGGAGCATGTGACGGCGAGCGGTCATGTCGTTGCCGTTGGCATGGGCTTTGGGCAGATAAGCAAAGATCAGTTTCACAGCGCTGATGGCGTCATGTCTGGTTTCCTTTGTGGTGGAGTTGCCGATAAAAGCCTCCACAGCATGGGTCAATGCATCCATGCCTGTGGTTGCTGTAACAGCAGGTGGAAGTCCTCTGGTGACTTCTGGATCCAGAACAGCGTATCTGGGAATGAGTACAAAGTCGTTGATGGGATATTTATGCCGTGTGCGGCTGTCAGTGATGACTGCCGCCAGCGTGGTTTCGCTGCCGGTGCCAGCGGTGGTGGGGATGGCAATGAGCAGGGGCAGTTTTTTCCATACCTGCAAAATGCCTTCCATTTTATCCAGCGTTTTTCTGGGTCGTGCGATTCTTGCCCCAACAGCTTTTGCACAGTCTATGGAAGAACCGCCGCCGAAGCCAATGATGGCTTGACAATGATGGGCAGTGTATAATGCCCTAGCTTCTTCCACTTGATCGGTAGTAGGGTTGGATACAGTCTGGTCATAAACGATGCAGGTAATGCCAGCCTGTTTTAAAGACATTTCTAAGGGCTGTGTAATCTGATTTCCCCTTACTACAGGGTCTGTTACCAGCAGGATGCAGGAGATGCCCTTTCGCTGGAACAAGGGAACCAGAGCGTCTGTATGATGGAGCAGAGCAGGCTTTCGATAAGGCAGGAAAGGAATTGCTATATGAAAAATTTCCTGAAATGCTCTGCAGTATATTTTTCTTGGCAAAAGCATGATATAAACTCCTTTTGTTTCAAATATCGGTTTTTCGCAGAAATCATAGCACAATCCCAGAACCCTGTCAAATATGCTGTCTTGACAGCGTGGGAAAGTGGGCATATAGTGAAAGCAGGACTATGTTTCGGGGGTATTCTTATATTTAGGAGGAAGAAATGAAAAGAAGGGGAAAGCATTTCTATTTTTTGTTGGCAGTGTTCTGTATTTTGGGGCTGAGCGGATGCGGAGAGTCCGTGACCATTGCCATTGGTGGCGCAGAAGTACCAACAACAGAAATGGAAGAAAAACATTGGATATCCGTGGAAAGTTTGCAGGATCACGGCTTTGCACTGCAAAAGAAGGCACAGCCTGTCGGCAGTACAGAAAACTTATGGGAGCTGTATCCGCTGGCACCGGATATGAAAACGGTGCAGAAAGAGTCATTTATTATCAACGGTGATTCTGGAACAGACAGTGTGTACTGCAACGGGCTGCTGATACCAACAGAAGTCATCAACGGTGAGTTGATGGTGGCGGTGGAAAATCTTGTGGGGGAAAATCCAGAACAGTCTTATATGACTTATGGCGGTATATGGGAGGATGCGGAACAATTGCAGCATACTCGCTACGGGGCTTATCTCATTGAGAAAAAAGAGGAAGAAGATGAAAGATGGGAACTATATCCGCTGCGGCCCACAATGCCCCTAAAGACTTCATGGGGTTGTGTGCTTTTTGAAAAAGCTTTGACGGATGACATTCCTTTTACAGAGGTATCTTTTCAGGAGGAATATGTGAGCCTGCCGGATTTAGCGGAAAATATGGGGCTATCCTTTGCGCTGCATAAAGGCATCCTGCACATGCATCAGGAGGATGCGGTGGAAAGCTATCAGGTGCCTATGGAGACAATTTCTCAGGATTTTTTGGAAAAGCGTCTGATCTCCAGTTATGTCCTGACGGGAGAGGGCATGCGAATTGCCTGCATTTATGATGGCCAGAAGCTGTATGCCAATTTGGAGGATCTGCAGGCGGTATTGGCCGCAGAAGGCTATGTTTATGAAAGGGAAACGAGAACCTTCATACAGGAAGTTTGAATGATTTTTAGTAGAAAACACAAGGAATCCTTATCAAAGGATTCCTTTTTTCTATTAGAAGAAACAGAAATCTTATGGTATAATAAAAAATACAAACGGGGAACAGAGTGATATTTTATAATTATTTTTATGGAAAATATGCAGTCCTTTGTTTGTTTGCCGAAAAGGGAATTTTCGGTGAAGAAAGAAGATTGTTGTAAATAGGAGCCTGTTGGAAAAGTGCTGGAGCCAGAAAGAAAGATAGGATTCCTTCTGGGAGGGGGCACTCTTTTTTTATCAGGCAGATGTTTGGTAAGGAGGTGCGATATGAGCAGATTGAGTATCATTACGCCCGATAAGGCGCAGACCGTTGTGGAAGGGCTTTATCGGGATGTGGAACGCAGAATCATTGCCAGTCCTCCCGGGCTTTGTCCAGTGGATATGGCATCAGCTTTTTTGAAGCTGTGTCATGCCCAGACCTGTGGGAAATGTGTGCCCTGCCGTGTTGGTTTGGGACAGTTACAGGTGCTGTTGGAGAGAGTTTTGGATGGCAAAGGCAGTGAGGAGGATTTGCAGCTCATTGAAAAAACCGCTCGTGTCATCAAAAATTCCGCAGACTGTGCCATTGGAACAGAAGCGGCAGAAATGGTATTGCGTGGTGTATTAGGTTTCCGGGATGATTATCTGGAGCATATCCACAATAAGCGTTGTCTGTTCAATATTTATCAGCCGGTGCCCTGTGTGGCCCTCTGCCCAGCGGATGTGGATATTCCCGGGTATATTGCGCTGATTTCCCATGAACGCTATGCGGACGCAGTGCGGCTGATCCGCAAGGACAATCCTTTTGTGGCATCCTGTGCCATGGTTTGTGAACATCCTTGTGAGGCACGGTGCCGCAGAAATATGGTGGACGATGCCATCAACATTCGCGCCTTGAAGCGGTTTGCCGTGGATAATGCCGGCGTGGTGCCCACACCCCCCTGTGCGGAACCAACAGGCAAGAAAGTTGCTATTTTGGGCGCAGGCCCTGGTGGTTTGAGTGCGGCTTATTATCTGGCCCTTATGGGACATCATGTAGAAGTATTTGAAAAGCATAAAAAACTGGGTGGTATGCTTCGTTATGGCATTCCAAGCTATCGTTTGCCCAGAGAAAGACTGGAGGAAGATCTGCAGGCAATCCTTTCCACAGGCATTACGGTACATACAGGCGTGGAAGTGGGCAAAGATGTGACACTGCCCCAGTTAAAAGAAGCTTTTGACTGTATTTATATTTCCATTGGTGCCCAGAGTGATAAAAAGATCGGCATCGAAGGCGAGGACAAACGCGGTGTAATGTCTGCGGTTCAGATGCTGAGCAGCATTGGTGACGGTGCACTGCCTGATTTCAAGAAAAAACGTGTAGTCGTTGTAGGCGGTGGTAATGTGGCTATGGACTGTACCAGAAGTGCAAAACGTCTGGGGGCGGAAAGCGTTACCTGCGTATACCGCAGAAGAAAAGTGGATATGACAGCCCTGCCCGATGAAATCGAAGGCGCATTGGGTGAAGGCTGTGAAATCATGTGTATGCATGCGCCTCTGCGTATTTCTGGTGATGAGGACGATAATGTAACAGCACTGTGGGCACAGCCCCAGATTGTTGGCCCTATGGACAGCGGCGGCAGACCTCGTCCCATGCCTGCGGATGCACCTCCTGTGCGGATTCCCTGCGATATCATCATCGTTGCCATTGGGCAGGGCATTGAAACACAGCCCTTTGAAGAATATGGCGTGCCCATCAAACGGGGTGTTATTGATGCTATGGCAAGCAGTGATGTGGAAAATATTGAAGGCGTATTTGCTGGCGGTGACTGTGTAACAGGCCCTGCAACCGTGATTCGTGCCATTGCGGCAGGCAAGGTAGCGGCTGCAAATATCGACGAATATCTGGGTTACAATCATCAGATCACAGTGGATGTGGAAATCCCTCCTGTACGCCTCAACGCAATGCCTGCCGGCGGCAGAGTCAATACCACAGAACGCAGTGCCGGTGAAAGAAACCATGACTTTAATCTGATTGAATGCGGCTTGACCCATGAAGAAGCCATGCAGGAAAGCTGCCGCTGTCTGCGGTGCGACCATTATGGCTATGGCAACTTCAAAGGAGGGAGGGTGGAAAAATGGTAAATCTGACCATAGACGGAAAACAAGTACAGGCAAAAGAAAATACCACCATTCTGGAAGCAGCAAGAGCTGCCGGTATCCATGTGCCCAGCCTGTGTTATTTGAAAGATATCAACGAAATCGGCGCCTGCCGTGTCTGCGTGGTGGAAGTGGAAGGCGTAGACAAACTCATTTCCTCCTGCAACAATGTTGTCAGCGAGGGGATGGTGGTCTATACCAACAGCCCCAGAGTCAGAGAGGTAAGAAAAACAAATGTGGAACTGATTCTTTCCCAGCATGACAGCAAATGTACTATGTGTGTGCGCAGCGGCAACTGCACCTTGCAGACCATTGCAAATGATTTAGACATTCGCCGTCAGCCTTACGAAATGCAGGTGCCCCTGTATCAGTGGAGCCCTCGTTCTCCTTTGATTCGAGATGCTTCCAAGTGCATTAAGTGTATGCGCTGTATCCAGATTTGTGATAAGGTGCAGGATCTGCATATCTGGGACGTAGAAGGTACTGGTGCCAGAACCACTGTCGATGTTGCCTATAACAATCGTATTATGGACTCTGATTGTTCTTTCTGTGGGCAGTGCGTGACTCACTGTCCTGTGGGGGCATTGAGTGAACGGGATGATACAGAACCATTCTTTGCAGCATTGGCAAATCCTAAGAAAAAAGTCATCGTGCAGGTTGCGCCGGCAGTAAGAGCTTCTTGGGGGGAAGAAATGGGGCTTTCTCAGGAAGATGCGGATGTTGGCAAAATTGTAACAGCGCTGAAGATGATGGGCGTAGATTATGTCTTTGACACAGACTTTGCGGCAGACTTGACCATCATGGAAGAAGGCAGTGAACTGCTGCGCCGTCTGAGTGAAGGAGAACATCAGTATCCTATGTTTACCTCCTGCTGTCCTGCATGGGTACGGTTTATGAAAAGCCAGTATCCTGATATGACAGAATGCCTTTCCACAGCAAAATCTCCCCAGCAAATGTTCGGGGCAGTGGTGAAGGCATACTATGCAGGAAAATTAGGCATTGCAAAAGAAGATGTATTCAGCGTGTCCATCATGCCCTGTATTGCCAAAAAGAGCGAACATATCCTGCCTACCATGAACGACGCTGGAACAGAAAAAGATGTGGATCTGGTATTGACCACCAGAGAATTTGTGCGGATGCTCCGTGCGGAACATATTCGTCCTGATCTGCTGGAAAGTACACCTTTTGATGATCCCATTGGGGAAGCAACGGGTGCCGGCGTGATCTTCGGTGTTACCGGCGGCGTTATGGAAGCGGCACTGCGCAGCGCTTATTATCTGGTAAATGGCGAAAATGCGGCACCTGATGCGTTCCAAAATGTGCGTGGACAGGAAGGATGGAGAGAAGCGGAATTTGAATTGGCAGGCAAAACCCTCCGTGTGGCTGTTGCCAGCGGATTGGGCAATGCCAGAAAGCTGGTGAAAGCCCTGCGCAAAGGCAAAGCACATTATGATTTTGTAGAAATCATGGCTTGTCCCGGCGGATGTGCCGGCGGCGGCGGTCAGCCCATCAAAGATGGAGTGGAACAGGCGGAACGCCGCGGAAATCATCTGTATTTCCTGGATGATATGGCAAATCTGCGTTTCAGCCATGAAAATCCGGCAATTCAGGCATTGTATAAAGATTTCCTTGGGGAACCTTTGGGAGAAAAAGCCCATCACTTGCTCCATACAGATCATACGGCATGGAAAATGCCCAGAGAATCAGAATAAGATAAAAAACGAGACACCTCAAGCAACTTCCCTTTCAGAAAACATAGATTTTGAAGGGAAGTTGTGACGGCTGTCTTTAGAAGAAAACTTTCATAAAATTAAGAAAGCTGAGATCCTTTGTACGCGCCAAAGATTTCAGCTTTCTTTGTTTTCTTATGAAGAAGCTTCTAATGGTATCCCATTTGCTGTTTTTAGAAAGAGGGCAAACCAAAAGGGTTCGTTTGTCAGAGAAGGACAAAACAAAGATGTTCCCTGAAAAATGCTTAAAAAATAACCAAAGGGTCAGAGAAGCAAAAAAGTACAAATTCCATAAAACATGCACAAAAAAGAATATATCCATTTGTCAAAAAAGACAGGTGTTTTTCTGAGGCGTGCAAAATGACGGTATTTTTGCAGAGGACTTTTGATTTTTCAACAGGTTTCATAGAAGCGCATCTTTTTCAATGTTTGGGGTTTACATCATGAATCCTTTGTGATAGTATGAGAAAAAATAACCAGACGAAAGGGTTGCATGATGATGATACAGAATAATTTTGCTGCAACTGCATACTTTTATTTTTACCGTGTTTTCAGAGATTCAAAGTGAATTTTGCTGTTAGGAAAAGACGGTTCGTTTTGTTGTTTTTTTCTTTGGAAGGACATATGGGACTTCGCAGTGAAATTCGCTGCGGAGTCTTTCTTTTTTTGTTGGAAAGAGGAGGAGCAGCGGTGAAAGGATGGATTTTATTATGAAGGAGGTAAGCGGTATGATTATTGTACTGAAACAAAATACAAAACCAGAACAACTGGAAAATTTGGAGGCATGGATTCACAGCATGGGCATAGAAACCCATGTATCTGTAGGCAAAACCCACACCATTATTGGTCTGGTGGGGGATACCTCTCAGGTGGATATGGATTTGGTAAGAGCACTGGATATCGTGGAAAACGTTAAGCGGATTCAAGAGCCATTCAAAAACGCAAACAGAAAGTTTCACAATGACGACTTAGTGGTGGATATCGGCGGCGTGAAAATCGGCGGCGGCAATTTCCAGATCATTGCAGGGCCTTGCTCTGTAGAGTCCAGAGAGCAGGTGTGCTACATTGCGGAATGCGTGAAAAAATCCGGTGCAGGCCTGCTTCGAGGCGGCGCATTCAAGCCCAGAACTTCTCCTTACGCTTTCCAAGGGCTGAAGGGTGAAGGCATTGAACTTTTGGAAGAAGCAAAGGCCAAAACAGGCTTGCCTATCGTATCCGAAATCATGAATATCAGCCACCTGCCTATGTTTGAATCTGTAGATGTGATTCAGGTGGGGGCAAGAAACATGCAGAACTTTGATCTGCTTCGGGAACTGGGTACCATCGACAAACCTATCCTGCTGAAACGTGGGCTGGCAAACACCATTGAAGAATGGCTCATGAGTGCGGAATACATCATGGCAGGGGGCAATGAAAATGTTATCCTTTGCGAAAGAGGTATCCGCACATTTGAAACCAAAACAAGAAATACACTGGATTTATCTGCCATTCCTGTTTTGAAAAAACTGACACATCTGCCTGTCATTGTAGACCCCAGCCATGCATTGGGACATTCCAATTTGGTAAAACCCATGGCAATGGCAGCTACGGCGGCAGGGGCAGACGGGCTCATGATCGAAGTGCATAACGACCCGGCAAGAGCACTGTGTGACGGCGCACAGTCTCTGACACCGGAAGCGTTTGACGATGTGGCAAAGGCTGTATTCCAAATCAGACCTTTTGCCTGCAGATACAACGAAGCATAACAGAAAAATAGAAAAAGAGGTGACACATAATGAAAGTCGGCGTTGTAGGAATGGGGCTCATTGGCGGCTCCATGGCGAAAGCCATCCATAAAAAAACAGAACATACAGTAATTGGCTGGGACGCATCGGAAACAGTACGGCTCAGCGCAAAACTGCTGGATGCAGCAGATGAATTCATGGTTGACGGCAATCCCAAAGATTGCGATCTGGTGCTCATTGCCCTTTATCCACAGGCAACAGTAGATTATGTGCGCCAACATGCAAAAGATTTCAAAAAAGGCGCCATGGTAGTGGACTGTGCAGGGGTGAAACGGCTGGTTTGCCAGAATGTGCAGGAAATTGCGGCTGAAAATGGTTTCATTTTCATTGGTGCCCATCCCATGGCAGGGATTGAGCGTTCTGGCTTTAACTTTTCCAGTGAAAAGATTTTTGAAGGAGCAACAATGATTCTGACACCTTTCCAAGGAACCGATATAGCTGATGTCAATAAAATCAGTGAGTTTTTCAAAAGCGTTGGTTTTGCGCGGATGCAGATCGCAACAGATGCGGAACATGACCAGATGATTGCTTACACATCTCAGCTGGCACACGTGGTTTCCAGCGCATATATCAAAAGCGATTTGTCTCCAAAATTTAAGGGATTTTCCGCAGGCAGTTTCCATGATATGACTCGTGTGGCAAAGCTGAACGAAACCATGTGGACAGAATTGTTTTTGGTAAACAAAGATTATCTGGCAGACGAAATTGACGGTCTGGTGGAACGGCTTCAGGCTTACAGCAAGGTCATCCGCAGCGGTGATGGAGATACCTTGAAAGCTATGCTGAAAGACGGTAAGGAAAAACGCCTTGCTGTTGACGTTGTAAAAGAGTTTGAGTAAGAGGTGGGGTTATGAGAAGTGTAACGGTGAAAACTTCCGCAACATATGAGGTGCTCATTGGCAGCGGACTTCTTCAGAAAACGGGAGAAGCAGTGAAAAAATACATTTCTCCCTGCAAAGCTGCCATTGTGACAGACAGTACAGTGGTGCATTTATATGAAGAAACCGTCCGTCAGTCTTTGGAGGAAGCCGGATTTTCTGTCTGTACATTTGTGTTTCCAGCAGGCGAAGCATCCAAGAATATCCATACCCTCAGTCATTTGCTGGAATTTCTGGCAAAAGAGGAAATGACCAGATCAGATTTGATTGTGGCTTTGGGGGGCGGTGTGACAGGAGATCTGGCGGGCTTTGGCGCGGCTGTATATCTGCGTGGCATCCCCTTTGCTCAGATTCCCACCACATTTCTGGCAGCCATTGATTCTTCCGTAGGCGGAAAAACGGCTGTGGATTTGGAGGCAGGAAAAAATCTGGCAGGTGCTTTTTATCAGCCTAAGCTGGTGCTGTGCGATACGGATGTATTGCAGACATTGCCGGAAGTTGTTTTTGCAGATGGCATCGCGGAAGCATTGAAATATGGCGTACTGGGTGACGCACCATTATTTGAAAAAATCGCCGGAGGAGATTTCCGGCAGGATTTGGAAGAAATCATTGAAACCTGCGTTTCCATGAAACGGGACGTGGTGGAGGAAGATGAATTTGACACAGGCAAGCGCCAGCTGTTGAATCTGGGACATACTTTTGGCCATGCCATTGAGCAGAAAAGCCATTTTCAGATGACTCACGGACATGCCGTTGCCATTGGAATGCATCTGATCGCAAAAGCAGCAGAGGCAAAAGGTATTGCAGAGAAAGGCACAGCGGCAGCCATTGCAAAGGCACTGGAAAAGAATCGTCTGCCGAAAGAAACGACATTTTCTCCGGCAGAAGTGGCAGAGGGCACCCTTCGGGATAAAAAACGTCGGGGCGGAACCATCAGTTTTGTATTTCCCAAGAAAATCGGTGCTTGTGAAATCGTAAAAATACCAGTGGATGAAGTGGAAGAATTAGCAAGAACGGCTATGGAATCGTAAAGGAGGGAGGCTATGAACATCAGAATAGCAAAAGGGGCTCTGAGAGGAACGGTGCAGATGATTTCCTCAAAGTCCGATGCCCATCGATTGTTCATTGGTGCGGCGCTGGCGGATCAGCCCACAGAAATGGTGCTCAATGGCAGTTCCGAGGATTTGGAAGCTACCCTTCAGTGTTTGCAGGCATTGGGAGCAGACTTCCTCCGTCAGGGAGATAAAATCAAAGTGTTCCCAGTAGAAAAAAAGGAAGATCTGTCTGTGATGGATTGCAGAGAAAGCGGTTCAACCCTTCGCTTTTTGCTGCCAGTGGCGGCGGCATTGGGCAGAAATGTGCTGGTGGAAGGCAAAGGCAGACTGCCTCAGCGTCCTATTGGTATCTTAACGGAATTGCTGAGAGATCACGGCTGTTTTGTCAGCAGTGACCAATTGCCCTTGGAGATGTCTGGACAGCTCAAAGGCGGCACATTTTCTTTGCCGGGCAATGTAAGTTCTCAGTTTATTACGGGGCTGCTCTTTGCATTGCCTTTGTTAGCCGAAGACAGCGAAATCATATTGACAACAGAAGTAGAATCCCGTGGATATATTGATATGACACTGCATACCCTCAAACGCTTCGGCATTGAAGTGAAGGAAGGGGAAAGAAGATTTTTCATTCCCGGCAGACAGCAGTACCATTCCCCCGGTGTGATGCAGGCAGATGGAGACTGGTCAAATGGTGCCTTCTGGCTCACAGCCGGTGCCATGGGTCAGCCAGTAACATGTTGTGGACTGCAAATGGATTCTCCTCAGGGAGATAAAGCCATTTTAGATATATTGAAACAGTTTGGTGCACATGTGGAAGTAGAAGGAGAACGGGTGACAGTTTCTCATGGAAAACTCAAGGGCTGTGTCATTGATGGGGCACAGATTCCTGATCTGGTACCTATACTGTGCATGGCAGCAGCGGCAGCAGAAGGAAAAACAGAAATCCGAAATGCCGGCAGGCTGCGAATCAAGGAAAGTGACCGCCTGACGGCTATGGCAGATTGCCTGAAGCGGCTGGGCGTTCTGGTGGAAGAAAAACAGGACGGCTTAGTGATTCATGGCGGAAAATTGACAGAACAGCAAGGAGAAATCCGTATAGACGCTTACGGTGATCATCGAATCGTCATGTCAGCGGCAGTAGGTGCGGCTTTATTGGGCAGAGAAACCATTATCGAAGGTGCCGAAGCTGTTGCAAAGTCTTATCCAGCATTTTTCGCGGAATTTATTCGATTAGGAGGTGGCGCAGATGTCCTCTAATTTTGGAGAACGGATCAAAATTTCCATTTTCGGACAGTCCCACTCCGAAGCCATCGGGGTGGTCATTGACGGACTGCCTGTGGGAGAAGAAATTGATCTGGAAAAGGTGCAGGCATTTATGAAACGACGGGCACCTGGTCAGCATAAATACTCCACCACAAGAAAAGAGGGAGATGTCTCGGAAGTGGTGTCTGGTCTATTTGAAGGGAAAACATGCGGCGCGCCATTATGCGCCATGATACACAACACAAACGCCCATTCCAAAGATTACAGCAATCTGGTGAAAACCCCCCGTCCCGGTCATGCGGACTATACAGCGGCGGTAAAATACGGCGGTTTTCAGGACTATCGAGGCGGCGGACATTTTTCCGGCAGACTGACAGCACCTCTTTGCTTTGCTGGGGCGGTATGTATGCAGATTTTGGAGAGAAGGGGTATCCATATTGGCGCCCATATCAAGTCTATCCATGGGATTTCTGATACATCCATGAATCCCGTGGAAATCTCGGCGGAAGAACTGGCGGCGGTGACCGCAAAAACATTCCCTGTTTTCTCTGACGAAGCAGGGGTGCGGATGCAGGAAGTCATTGAGGACGCAAGGCTGAATCAGGATTCCGTCGGCGGTGTGGTGGAAGCGGCCATCGTAGGGCTTCCTGTTGGGCTGGGTGAGCCCATGTTTGATGGATTGGAAAGCAAGCTGGCTTCCATTTTATATGCCATTCCAGCAGTGAAAGGTGTGGAATTCGGCGATGGTTTTGGCGTAGCAGAACTTTTTGGTTCAGAAAATAATGACCCATTTTACTTTGACGAAAATGGCAATGTAAAAACCACAACCAACCACCATGGCGGTTCTTTGGGCGGTATTTCCAGTGGGATGCCTCTAATTCTTCGAGCGGCATTTAAACCCACGCCATCTATTTCCAGAGAACAGAATACCATTGGCATGGAATCAGGACAGAATGAAACTGTTCGTGTCATTGGCCGTCACGATCCTTGCATCGTGCCAAGGGCAGTGCCTTGTGTGGAAGCGGCTATGGCAGTGGCAATTTTGGATTTGTATGAATTACAGCAGAAGAAATGATCGGGAGGAGCAAATGTATGTATTTGGACGAATTGAGAAATCAGATCAACGATATTGACGATAAAATTGTGGAGTTATTCGTAAAAAGGATGAAAGTGGCTTCTGAAATCGCAGGCGCAAAGGCAGAAAAAAATCTGCCTGTACTGGATATGCGCAGAGAAAATGCCGTGCTGCAGAAAGTTATGGAAAAGGCAGGAGAGGAGTTTGAGCTTTATGCCAATACCCTTTACCGTACCATGTTTGATGTGAGCAAAAGCTATCAGGCAGGGATTTTGATGCAGGAAACACCTTTGTCCAAAGAAATCACAGCAAGCATTGAAAACCCTCTCATGGAATTCCCGAAAAAAGCAGTGGTAGCATGCCAGGGAACAGAAGGTTCCAATGCAGCCCGTGCATGCAGCAGACTGTTCACCATGCCCAATACCATGTTCTTCAAAAGCTTTGAACATGTATTCAATGCAGTGGAAAGCGGTCTGTGCCGTTATGGGGTGCTGCCTATCGAAAACAGCTCCGCAGGCTCTGTGACAGAAGTTTATGACCTGATGATGCGTCATAAATTCCATATCGTTAGAAGTCTGAAACTCCACATCAATCATGCGCTGTTGGGAAAACACGGCGCGGATTTCTCCAATATCAAAGAAATCATTTCTCATGAACAGGCTTTGAGCCAGTGCAGCGAATTTTTGAAATCTCTGCCCCATGTGAAAGTGACTGTATTTGAAAATACAGCTACAGCGGCTAAATACGTTGCAGAATGTGATCGGGATGATATTGCAGCCATTTCTTCTCCTGAATGCGCAAAACTGTATGGTTTGCAGGTGCTGAAAAACGATATCCAGAATAACCAGAACAACTATACACGCTTTATCTGCATTGCCAAAGATATGGAAATCTATGCTGGTTCCAATAAGATCAGTCTGATGCTGTCTGTTTCCCATCAACCAGGTTCTTTGTATCGGATGATTGGGAAAATCGCGGCGAATGGTGTCAATTTGTCCAAACTGGAAAGCAGACCCATTCCCGGAAAAGATTTTGAATTCCGTTTCTATTTCGATATGGAAGCATCTGTTTATTCCAAAGACATCATTACCCTCTTGAAGGATATGGAATTTTCCGCAGAGCAGTTCTCGTTCTTAGGCTGCTATTCTGAAATCGTTTAAGGAGGCACTGCAATGAAAGTATTGGTCATCAACGGCCCCAACTTGAATATGCTGGGGATTCGTGAAAAACATATTTATGGTACAGAAACCTATGTGGATCTGAAGAATATGATCCATGACTATTGCCAGAAAGAAGGCATTGAGGTGGATATTTTCCAGTCCAACCACGAAGGTGCGCTGGTGGATCATATCCAGACAGCTTATTTCAATGAAACTGATGCCATTGTTATCAATCCGGCGGCATACACCCATACCAGTGTGGCAATACTGGACGCTTTGAAAGCTGTCAATCTGCCGGCGGTTGAAGTGCATCTGTCTGATGTGGGAAGCAGAGAAGATTTCCGCCAGATTTCCTATGCAGGTATGGCTTGTGAAAAGACCATTACAGGAAAAGGATTTCAGGGGTACATTGAAGCACTGGCATATTTAAAAGAAAAATATCAGAAATAACAATACACATTACAAAAGATAGATGGGAAAGCATCGGAAATTACAGAAGGGAGAGATGTTATGATTTCTCAGAAAATGAAACAGATGGTAGAACAGAGTGCGGCCATGAGTGCCATGTTTACAGAAGGCAAACGACTGGCAGCCATTTATGGGGCGGAAAATGTATACGACTTCGGCATTGGCAATCCCAATGTGAAAGCACCTGCTTCTGTCAATGCAACAGCCATTGAAATTTTGCAGAATATGGATTCTTTGAAGGTGCACAGCTATACAGACAGCAGCGGTATCCCAGCAGCACGGAAAGAAATTGCGGAAAGCCTGAACCGCCGTTTTGGCACAGATTATGACGAAAACAATCTGGTTATGACAGTAGGCGCAGCAGGTGGGCTGAATGTGATTTTGAAAGTCCTTTTGGATGCAGGAGATGAAGTGCTGACATTTGCCCCTTACTTTGGGGAATATGACAATTATGTGATGAATGTGGGCGGCGTGCTCCACCCGGTTCCACCCAATCCACCGGATTTTCTGCCGGATGTAGACGTACTTTCTGCCTGCATCACATCCAAAACAAAGGCAATCATCATCAATTCTCCAAACAATCCCACTGGGGTCATTTATGATGCAGAAACCATGGAAAAGATTGCGGCGGTTTTGCGACAGAAATCCGCGGAATACGGCACCGATATTTATATCATTGCCGACGAACCTTATCGGGAACTGGCTTATGATGGGGTGGAAGTGCCTTATATCCCTCATTTCTATGAAAATACCATTGTGGCATACTCTTTCTCCAAATCCCTGTCCTTGCCGGGGGATCGTATCGGATATCTGGTCATTCCCTCCACTGTAGCAGATTTTGCGGAAGTTTCCATGGGGGCAGCCATTGCCAATCGCGTTTTGGGCTTTGTCAACGCACCTGCTTTGCAGCAGATGGTGGTGGCAAAATGCTGTGAAGAAACCACAGATGTGGCATTTTACAATGCCAACAGAGAACTGCTGTACAATGCTTTGCAGGAATATGGTTATACCTGTGCGAAACCCCAGGGCGCTTTTTATATGTTTGTAAAGGCTCTGGAGGAAGATGATAAAGCATTTTGCGAAAAGGCGAAGGAATATCGTTTGCTGGTGACACCAGGCAGTGCTTTTGGCTGCAAAGGATATGTGCGGATTTCCTATTGTGTGGCACGGGAAACCATTGAAAATTCCCTGCCGTCATTCAAGGTATTGGCAGAATCCTATAAAAAATAAAAATTATTTTTGTGAAAGATACTGTTTTCGGACAGTATCTTTTTTTTATGCAAAAGGAAGATGGGGGCGTTTCTGTTTTTGTTTTCAAGGGGTTTTTGCCGTCAGTGGAGGCTGGTGGTGGGTGGAGCGGTGGAAAAAGGGTGGGGGAAGGAAAAATGTGGTAATGTCTGGATGGGGAATATGTGAAAAAACCTTGAAAAATCGGCATTTTCTGGAGAAAAAAAGAAGAAAAAAAGAGGCAGTAGGACTTGTTTTTTTATGGCGGTTATATTACAATGTGGTTAGTAGTGGCGAAAAGTGGCTGAAAAGGGAGTAAAAATTGCGAATCGGCATAGTGAAGGGCGAAAGGTGGTGAGACAAGATGTTCATGGGAGAATACCAACATTCCATTGATGCGAAAGGAAGATTGATCGTACCTGCCAAGTTCCGTGATGGACTGGGCGAACATTTTGTGGTCACCAAAGGTCTGGATAACTGCCTTTTTGCTTATCCTCAGGAAGAATGGAAGATTTTTGAGGAAAAACTCAAACAGCTTCCTTTGACCAGCACTGGTGCCAGAAAGTTTGTCCGCTTTTTCTTTGCGGGGGCTGTGGAATGTGATCTGGATAATCAGGGGCGTATCATCCTGCCTTCTAACCTGCGTGAGTATGCCGGACTGAAAAAAGACATCGTTTCTATTGGTGTCAACAACCGAATTGAAATTTGGAACAAAGAAAACTGGAAAGAATATAATGAAGAAGAAAATTTCATCAGCAATGACCTTGCTTTTGAAATGGAAAATCTGGGCATTTGATGCGGCAGAAAAAAAGGAGTGTTATTATTGGAATTTCATCATGTTTCCGTTCTGCTGCAGGAATGTATCGACGGACTTTGTATTCGCCCTGATGGCATTTATGTAGACGGTACCACTGGCGGCGGTGGCCATTCGCTGGAAATCGCAAAGCGGATTACCACCGGCAGACTGATCTGTATCGATCAGGATCTCAATGCCCATGCGGCTGCAAAAGAGCGGCTGAAAGATCATTTGGACAAGATTACTTTTGTCCATGACAATTTTGGAAATATTGGTTCTATATTGGACGAGCTAGGCATTGAACGTATTGATGGTATGCTCATGGATATTGGCGTATCCTCTCATCAGCTGGATGAAGCGGAGCGCGGTTTCTCCTATCAGCAGGACGCGCCTTTGGACATGCGTATGGACGCCACAAAGCCTTTCAGTGCTTATGATGTAGTCAATACATACAGCGAAGCCGATTTGGATCGGATCATTTTTACTTATGGCGAAGAGCGCTGGGCAAAACGCATTGCGCAGTTTATTGTAGCGGAACGTGCCAACAAGCCCATCGAAACCACCGGAGAACTTGTGGATGTCATCAAAAAAGCAGTGCCAAAGGGTGCCAGAAAAGACGGCCCCCATCCGGCAAAGCGTACATTTCAGGCAATCCGTATTGAAGTCAATGGAGAGCTGGATGTACTGGAAAGAGCCATTGACCAGGCGGCTCACCGCTTGACAGAAGGCGGCAGACTCTGCATCATTACATTCCATTCTCTGGAAGACCGTATTGTAAAAGAAGCGTATCGCAGACAGGAAAATCCCTGCATCTGCCCGCCGCAGTTTCCTGTTTGTGTCTGTGGGCGGAAACCTGTTGGCAGGGTTATCACAAGAAAACCGATTGTGCCATCCAAAGAGGAACTGGCAGAAAACCATCGCTCCCGCAGTGCAAAACTGCGTATTTTGGAGGGATTGGGAGAATAAAAAACAGAGGTGTCGGATATGGCAGCAAAACAGGGAAAAGAAAATAAAAGAAATGCCTATAAAGGCTCTTATTATACATACGGCAACGTAGCCTATGAACTGCAGCCGGATTATGCACCCTATTATGAAGATGATAAAAAACAGCAGGATGCCAAAGAAGCCATTCGCAAGGCAGCGGTAGAACGCAGGGAAAACCGTGTGCATGCAGTGCATGTCTGCATGGTCATGCTGCTGATCTTTGCAGGATGTATTGCTTTTATGGGTGCAACTGTTATTGTGAAAAATCAGGAAGTGCAGATTCGGGAAAAGAAAGATGAGCTGGCAACGCTCAAATCCCAGAATGCCATTCTGGAAGCGGAACTGGCGGAACAGGTGGATCTGGAATACATCAAACAGGAAGCCATCAATCGGCTGGGTATGGCGGAACCACAGCCTTATCAGATTGTATATATTGATGTTCCGAAAGACAGTTATACCATTCAGTATGCTGCTGATGAAGTGGTGGAGGAAGAACCTTCCTTCATTGCATCCATATTGAATTTATTTAAAAAGGATTGATGTAAATGAGAAAATCTAACGGGGGAATAAAGGCAAATGGAAGATTTGCTTTTATTCTCTTTGCATTTTTTGCGGCTTTTGCTCTGATGTTTGGCAGAGTGTTGTATATGAAAGTTGTTCATGGTGCAGAGTACGAAGCTGCGGCAAAGAACCAGCAGATCAACCGCTACGACATTACCATTCCACCTAACAGAGGAAGCATTTTGGATAGAAACAATCAGGTGCTTGCCATCAGTACCACAGTTTATAATGTGGCGCTGGACTCTTTGCAGTTGGCAGAAGTTGCAGAGTTAAGCCCTGAGGAACAGGAAAAGACGTTAACCACTCTTTGCGAATATTTCCCAGAACTGGATTACAACACATTGAAACAGTATGTAACTATCAATCCGGAAACTGGGGAACTTTATATGAATAACCACTGGAAATACCTTGTGAAAGGCATTGAGCGCAGTGTGAAAGAAGAACTGGAAGCCATGAATCTGAAAGGCGTTTATTTTGAAAAAAGTAGTAAACGCTCTTATCCGCTGAACAGTTCCGCCTGCCATCTGGTTGGTTTTACCCGTGGGGATGCTCAGTGGGGGCTGGAAGGTTATTACAACAGCTATATGGAGGGAACACCGGGACGTTCCTTCATCCTTTACAACGGTGCGGACTCCGTTGTCCATCAGGATTATGACGCAAAAGACGGGGATACCATCATCACCACCATTGACTATAATATCCAGAAGATTGCAGAAGAAGTGGTGGCGGAAACGGCGGCAGAATGGCCTGCAAAAAATGTGGCGGCAATGGTTATGGATCCCTATACCGGTGAGGTATACGCCATGGCAGAATCTCATTCTTTTGATTTGAATAATCCAAATGAAATTCCTGCGTGGGAAACAGATATCACTTATACGGAAAACTGGGATCAGCTCAGCAGTGAGGAACAAGTGAATTATCTCAATACCATGTGGAAAAACTTCTGCGTCAGCGATACTTATGAACCTGGGTCTATTTTCAAACCAATCGTTATTGCAGCAGGTTTGGAGGAAGGGGTTATTACACCCAACTCCAGTTTTGACTGCGGCGGTTATACAGACATCGGTGGATATCGCATTTGGTGTCATCTTAAGAGTGGTCACGGAAATATCAACGTAGAACAGATTATGGCACAGTCCTGTAACATGGGTGTCATCCAGATTGCAAATCTGCTGGGTGTGGACAAATTTTACGAATACCAGAGAGAATTTGGTTTTGGCGACTACACGGGCATCGACCTTCCTGGTGAGGCGGCAGGCCTGCTTCACAGCAAAGAAGCCATTGGTCCTACAGAATTGGCAACTATGTCCTTTGGGCAGACATTCAACTGTACCAGTATTCAGGTCATTTCGGCGTTTTCCGCTCTGATCAATGGCGGCAATCTGGTGAAGCCCCATGTAGTATCTCAGATTGTGGATGCAGATGGGAATGTGGTCATGCAAAACGATACAGAAGTAGTACGCCGAGTTATTTCCGAAAAAACGTCTTCTTATATGCGGACAGCACTGAAGGCCACTGTTGAAAATGGTCTGGCAAAGAAACTAGAAATCGACGGTTATTCCATCGGCTGTAAAACAGGTACCGCGGAACAGGGTTCTCGTGCCAATGATGATTTGTGGACACTGAGCAACATGTCTTATTTCCCTGCGGAAAATCCGAAATATATCGTGTTTACTGTCATCAACCAGCCTAGTGACTATGTGGAAGGTGTACAGACACCGACGCCTATGACCAAAAAACTCATCGAAGGCATCATCAAATATGATAATCTGGAACCTACACAGCCTGTAGAAGATGAAGCAAATCTGTCCCAGAACAAAACAGTGACTGTTGCTGATTATACAAACAGTGTTATTTTTGATGTCATTGGTGATCTGGACGGGAAAGAACTGACTTATAAAGTGGTAGGCAATGGCAATACCGTTGTGAATCAGGTGCCCAAAGGCGGAACCACGGTGGATGTAGGCAGTGAAGTGATCCTGTATGTACAGCGTTCCGAAGAAGATGCAGGCACTGTCAGTGTGCCGAATGTTGTCGGCAAAAACTATGAACAGGCAGAAACAACTCTGACGAATGCAGGCTTTACGGTGGCATTTGAAGGAGATCAGTCGGGAACTGTCACCGCACAGGATCCCAAGTATGGCGTATCTGTAGCCAAGGGCAGTGAGGTCATGCTGACCCTTGAAATTCCAGAAAAAACAGACACATCTACGGATACAACGGGCACACAAACGACACAGTAACCAGACTGAAAGAAAACGCATAGACTCCTTGCTTTTTCCATATATTTGCTAATAAGGACATTGGAAAAGGCAGGGAGTTTTCTATGGAAAAACCAACGGTCGGTGAGAAACGCCGGCTTTTGATTTATTTGCTTTGCTGTATGCTGGCATTTTTGATGCTGGTGGGGCGTTTGATTTATATTGAATTATTTCGTGCATCACAGTGGCAGGAAATGGCTTATGAACAGCAGACCAGAGATCGGCTCATCACTGCCAGACGAGGAGATATTCTGGACAGAAACGGCGTAGGCATTGCAGAAACCCAGACGGTGGCGGCAGTCAGTGTTGTTCCGGCAGAAGTAAAGGAAAAAGAAGAAACGGCAAAGTTTCTGGCAGATACTCTGGAACTGGATTATGATGAAGTGCTGGAAAAAGTACAGCAGAAAGTGGCGCTGGTACGGATTCAGTCAAAAGTGGATGGGGAAACAGCGCAGGCCATCCGGCAGGCAGATGTGCCCGGGGTAAAAGTGGACGAAGATGTCCAGAGGATTTATCCTTTTGGGGAGCTGGCGGCACAGGTGGTTGGCTTTGTGGGCAAGGATAATCAGGGCATCATCGGGCTGGAAGCCAAGTATGATGATGTGCTGGAAGGGGAGCAAGGAAAAATATTGACCCTGACAGATGCAAAGGGGCAGGAATTGTCTCAGGAACAGGAACGGATTCCTCCAGTGGATGGAGGAAATCTGGTGACAACGCTGGATGTGACCATACAGCAGTATGCGGAACAGACCTTGGCAAAAACAGTGGAATCCAAGCAGGCGAAAAAAGGCTCTCTCATTGTAATGAACCCGCAAAATGGGGAGATTTATGCCATGGCCAATTATCCTTCTTTTGACTTGAATGAGCCTTTTACCATCAATGACTCGGAATTGGCGGCTGTGTGGGAAGGGCTTTCTTCTCAGGAGCAGAGCGACGCCCTCAATACCATGTGGCGCAACGCTGCCATCAATGATACATACGAGCCGGGGAGTATTTTCAAGATCATCACTTCCGTAGCAGGTCTGGAAGAAGGCGTTGTGACGCCGGAATCCACTTTTTACTGCCCAGGGTATCATGTGGCAGGGGATCGGCAGATCAAATGCTGGCGATATCCCAGAACCCATGGCTCAGAAACATTTGCCGAAGGGGTACAAAATTCCTGTAACCCTGTGTTTATGGAAATTGCGGAGCGGCTGGGTGCTGAAACTTTTCTGGAGTATGTGGAAGAACTGGGTTTTCGGGAAAAAACAGGCATTGACTTGGCAGGGGAGGCTACAGGCATCATCCATGAACTGAAAAATGTGGGTCCTGTGGAACTTGCCACCATGTCTTTTGGTCAGTCTTTCCAGATTACACCCCTGCAATTGATGCGAGCTGTTTCCGCGGCAGTAAACGGCGGCTATCTGGTAACACCCCACATTGGCTATGGCATTGCCGATGAAAATGGCAATTTGACTGAGACCTTTTCCTATGAAAAAGGGGAACAGGTGCTTTCCAAGGAAACTTCTGAAACCATGAAAACCATATTGGAAAGCGTTGTGGCAGAAGGCACTGCAACAAAGGCGGCAGTGGAAGGCTACCGCATTGGCGGTAAAACAGCTACATCAGAAAAACTCCCCCGCAGAAGCGGAAAGTACATCGCTTCCTTCATGACATTTGCACCGGCAGATGATCCGCAGGTCATGGTGTTCCTGATGATTGACGAACCCCAAGGGGTATACTACGGCGGTACTGTAGGTGGCCCTGCTATGCAGGAAATGCTCCAAAATATCCTGCCTTATCTGGGGATTCCCAAAGAAGGGGAAATATCAGAGGATGCTGTGGTGGTTGTGCCTGATGTGACTGGCATGACCATGTCGGAGGCGAAGAACGCTCTTTGGCAGGCAGGACTGACAGCCCAGACGGGTGAGGGAGAAACAGTGGTTTCTCAGCTCCCTCCCGCAGGACAGGAAGTCAACAGAGGGACAAAAGTTCTGCTCTACGGGACATAAGCGAAAAATGGAATAAAAATGGGGAAGAATCGAAAAAAAATCATACTTTTTCCGTTCCTTCCAGTTTTTTATGATATAATAAACAGATGCGAAAAAAAGCAACACCCAAAGGAGGAAAATACAGTGTTATTGCAAAAACTGTTAGAGGGTATTCCTTATAAAATGTTACAGGGAACCGATGGGGCAGAAATCAAAATGCCCGTTTACGATTCCCGAAAAGTACAGCAGGGGGACTTGTTTGTCTGCATCACAGGCTTTCAGACAGACGGTCACCGCTATATTCCCATGGCGCTGGAAAAAGGTGCGGCGGCTCTTTTGGTAGAACACGCTGTGGAAGATGTACCGGAAAACATCACAGTGATTCAGACAGAAAACAACCGTCAGGCGTTGGCGGCGCTGTCTGCCAATTTTTATGACCATCCCACAGAGAAAATCCGCGTGACAGGTGTCACAGGTACTAACGGCAAAACCACCATCACCTATCTGGTGCGTTCTGTGCTGGAACGGGCAGGCAGAAAAACAGGTGTCATCGGCACCATCGAAAACCGCATTGGGGATAAAGTCATCCCTACAGAACGTACAACACCAGAATCTTTGGAATTACAGGCATTGATGGAACAGATGCGTCAGGAAGATGTGGCAGATGTGATCATGGAAGTTTCTTCTCACTCTTTGGATCTGCATCGTGTAGACGGCATTGCTTATGATGTGGCAGTGTTCACAAACTTGACACAGGATCATCTGGATTATCATAAAACTATGGAAAATTATAAAATCGCCAAGAGCATGCTCTTTGAACGGAGCAAAAAAAGCGTCATCAATATTGACGATGCCGCAGGTGATTTTATGGTGGAAAAAGCCGCAGGGGAAGTACTGACTTATGCCATCGACAAAGAAGCAGACCTGAAGGCAGAGGACATTTCCATTACAGCGGAAGGCACTGCCTTTACAGTGGTATATGAAGGGAACCGTTATGGTGTGAAATTGCACACACCCGGCAGATTCAGCGTATATAATGGACTGGGTGCCATTGGCGCTTGCCTGTGTCTGGGCGTGGAAATGGAAGATATTCTGGCTGGGCTGGCAGAAAACCCAGGTGTGGCAGGTCGTTTCCAGACAGTACGCAGCAAAAAAGGCTGTCAGGCAGTGGTGGACTATGCCCATACACCTGATGGACTGGAAAACGTGCTGAAAACAGCCAAAGAATTTACCAAAGGCAAACTGATTGCGGTCTTTGGCTGCGGCGGTGACAGAGATAAGACAAAACGCCCCATCATGGGACGCATTGGCGGACAGTACGCGGATTACTGCATCATCACATCTGATAATCCCCGTACAGAAGACCCAGAACAGATTTTGCGGGAAGTGGAAGTTGGCACACAGGAAACAGGCTGCACTTACGAAAAACAGGTCGACCGCAGAAAAGCCATTGTGCGTGCCGTAGAACTGGCACAGGCAGGAGATGTCATTCTCATTGCCGGCAAGGGCCATGAAACTTATCAGATTTTCCCTGATAAAACCATTCATTTTGACGATGTAGAAGAAGTGCGAAACGCGTTTGGAGATGATTGCTTATGAAAAAACTGACCATTCAGGAAATTGCCAATGCCACCCATGCACGGATTCTGGCAGCGGATATGGAAGGAGCACAGCAGAAAACCATCAGCCATGTGACACAGGATTCCCGTCAGGCTGGGGAAGGAAGCCTCTTTGTGCCTTTGAAAGGAAAAAACTCCGACGGACATGATTACCTGAAAAGCTGCATGGAAAAAGGCGTTGCCGCATGTTTTACAGAACGTGAAATGACACCGGAAAATGGCTGTGTGCTGCTTTTGGTGGAAAACGCGAGAGCCGCAATGCTCCAGCTGGCGAAATATTACCGCAGCCTGTTTGATATTCCCGTTGTGGGTATCACCGGCAGTGTGGGCAAGACTACCACAAAGGATATGATCGCTTCTGTACTTTCTCAGAAATACAATACTTTGTGGACATTGGGAAATTTCAATAATGACCTTGGTGTGCCTCTGACATTGTTCCGTCTGGAAGAAGGTCATGAAGCTGCTGTCATTGAAATGGGTATGAACCATTTTGGCGAAATCCATCGTCTGGTGGATGCAGTACGTCCTCAAATTGGGGTCATTTCCAATGTTGGCGTTGCGCATATTGAACATCTGGGCAGTCGGGAAGGCATTTTGAAAGCAAAATGTGAATTGTTCGATTTTATGGATGAAAAGAATGTTGCTGTGCTGAACGGTGATAACGATATGCTGGCAACACTGGACGGCAAGCTTTCTCAGAAAGTACGCTGGTTTGGTGTGGAAAACAAACGGGATGTTTACGCTGACAACATCGAGGCTGTTGGTCTGGAACATACCAGATGCACCATTCATACACCAGTGGGCAGCATGGATGTAGTGATTCCTATGCCCGGCGCACACATGGTGCTCAATGCCCTTTCTGCCGTAACTGTAGGGCTGGAAATGGGCTTTACACTGGATGAAATCAAAGGAGGCATTGAAAACTTCGTGCCTACCAAAGATCGCATGACCATTATGCGTTTGGAAAACGGTCTGACATTGCTGAATGATGTATACAACTCTAATCCTGTTTCTGCCAAGGCTTCTTTGGATATCTTGAAAGACGTGGAAGGCAGAAGCGTGGCATTCTTGGGCTTCATGGGAGAACTGGGCGAATTTGCTCCCCAGATGCACAGGGAAGTTGGGGCTTACGCGGCAGAAAAAGGCATTGACCTTTTGATTTGTATTGGCAACCATTCCGACCAGATGGCGGCAGGGGCGAAAGATGCCGGCATGAAAGAAGTGTATCGTTTTGACACACAGGAAGAATTCTGGGAAAAAGGTCTGGATTTGCTGAAAAAAGGAGATACAATTTTGTTGAAAGCATCCCGCAGCATGGGATTTGAAAAAACAGTAGAGAAATTGCAAGGAGTGAAATAAAGTGGGTTCTTTGGAACAGGCGGTTTACGCCATATTGATAGCCTTTGTCATTGGGGTGATTTTGTGTCCCATTCTGATTCCCGTACTGCATAAAATGAAGTTCGGGCAGAATGTCCGGGATGATGGCCCTCAGACACATTTGCAGAAACAGGGTACGCCTACCATGGGCGGTATTGCCTTTTTGATTGCCTTTGTGGTGGCATCCTTCTTCTTTTTGAAGGGGAACACCGACGGCATTGCGGTGGTACTGATGACATTGTGTTATGGTATCATCGGATTTTTGGATGACTATATCAAAGTTGTGAAAAAACGTTCTCTGGGTCTGCGTGCTTGGCAGAAGCTGGCATTGCAGCTTGTTGTAACAGCTGTATTTTGCTGGTATGTGGTTATGCACAGCGGTATTGGCACAGCTATTTACATTCCCTTTACCAATGGCATGGAACTGGATCTGGGCATTTTGTTTGTACCTTTCCTCTTTATTGCGGTACTGGGGACTGTCAATGGTGTCAACCTGACAGACGGTCTGGATGGTCTGGCTGGCGGCGTAACCCTCATTGTTGCGGCGTTCTTCATGATTGTGTCTTGGGCGGCAGGCAGCATGATTTCTCCTGTCTGCGGGGCAATCGTTGGCGCACTGCTGGCATTTTTGCTCTTTAACTGCTATCCTGCCAAAGTGTTCATGGGGGATACAGGCTCTCTGGCACTGGGCGGCTTTGTGGCGGCAACGGCTTTTGTGCTGAAAATGCCTATTTTCATTGTCATTGTCGGCTTTGTTTATCTGTGGGAATCTATCACAGTTATGCTGCAGGTAGGTTGGTTCAAGATTACCAAACGCAAATATGGCGAAGGCAGACGCCTGTTCAAAATGGCGCCTTTCCATCATCATCTGGAACAATGCGGATGGAGAGAAACAAAGGTTGTAACTTTGTTCTATGTAGTAACTGCTCTGCTGTGCCTGCTGGGCTTCTTGGGCAGTAAAGCAATGTTTTAACGGAAAGAAGGAAAAAATCCATGAAATATACAGGAAAACGTGCCCTGGTATGCGGCATGGCAAAAAGCGGTATTGCGGCAGCGGCTCTGCTGCAGAAACTGGGTGCAGTGGTTACATTGCAGGATATGAAAGAACGTGACGCCGTTCCTGCGGCAGCACTGGAACTGGAAAAAGAAGGCGTTACACTCTATACAGGAAAAAATCCCGATGATATTGCATGTGAGCAGGATTTGATTGTACTCAGTCCCGGTATCCCCTGCGACCTGCCTTTTATTATTGCAGCAGAAGCAGCAGGTGTGGAAGTCATCAGTGAAGTGGAACTGGCATACAGAGAAACCACTTGCCCCATCACAGCCATCACAGGCACCAATGGGAAAACAACCACCACAACACTCACAGGGGAAATCATGAAAGCTGTTCGCCCGAACACAGCAGTGGTAGGGAACATTGGTGTGCCTTACAGCGAAAAGGTACAGGGTTTGACAGAGCAGGATTGGGTCGTTGCGGAAATCAGCAGCTTCCAGATGGAAAAAGCAAAAGAATTCCATCCTCACATCAGCGCGGTATTGAATATCACCCCTGACCATCTGAACAGACACAAAACCATGGAAGTTTACATTGCCATGAAAGAACGTGTTTTTGCAAAACAGACAGCAGAAGATTTCTGCATTTTGAATTATGAAGACGAAGCATGCCGCAAAATGGCAGACAAAACTGCTGCAAAGGTATTTTTCTTCAGCAGCGCTCAGCCTTTGGCAGAAGGCATTTACCTGCATGACAAAGATATTTTTGTAAAATGGCAGGGCATTGACGAAAAACTCATTTCTGTGGATGAATTGCAAATTTTAGGCGTTCATAACTATGAAAACGTGATGGCGGCGGCAGCCATGGGCATTTGCGCAGGCGTAGCACTGGATACCATCCGTCAGGTACTGAAATCTTTTGCAGGTGTTGAACACCGTATTGAGTATGTGGCAACCGTGGATGGTGTTGACTACTACAACGACTCCAAGGGCACCAATACAGATGCATCCATCCGTGCTGTCCTTGCGATGCAGAAACCCATTGTGCTCATTGGCGGCGGCTATGACAAAGGCGTTTCTTTTGACGACTGGACAAAACTGTTCCCCGGCAGAGTGAAACATCTGGTGCTCATCGGTGTAACAGCACCGCAGATTCGTGCATCCGCGGAAAAATTTGGTTTTACAGCAATGACAGACTGCGAAACATTCGCGGAAGCTGTAGACCTGTGCAGAGAAAAGGCAGAACCTGGGGATTGCGTGCTCCTTTCTCCTGCATGTGCAAGCTGGGGCATGTTTGATAACTACGAACAGCGCGGCGAAATGTTCAAAGAACAGGTTCGCTCCTATCTGCAGAAATAAACAAAGCGAGGTGGTAACATGGAACAGACCAGACAGGGGAAGGCGGGAAGGAAGCCCCGTAAGAAACGGATTAAGGCGGATACCTATGACTTCGGGCTGTTTTTCGTGGTACTGACGCTGGTATTGTTCGGCGTTGTCATGATCTTCAGCGCCAGTTATTACGACACCATGTCCAGCAAGGAATATGGATATGATATGTTTTATTACCTGAAACGACAGGGTATGTGGGCTGTTGTGGGGACAGTGGGCATGATCGTTGCCATGAATGTGCCTTACCAGCTTTGGAAAAAGTTTTCCAGAATGCTGTACTGGATTTCCAATGGTCTGCTGGCAATCCTGCCTTTGGTCGGGAAAAACGTCAAAGGGCAGACCCGTTGGATTGAAATTGGGCCTTTGCAGTTCCAGCCTTCAGAATTTACGAAGGTTGCCGTTATATTGTATCTGTCCTATTATGTTATCAACCACCGGAAGGAATTGGGCAATCTGAAAGGATTTGCGAAGGCGGCAGGGATTTTGGCAATTCCGGTAGTTCTTATTGCTATGACTAACTTTTCCTCAGCCCTTTTGCTGCTCATGGTTGGTGTGACCATCCTGTTTGTTGCCAGTCCTAGGATTTGGTACTTTGTGGCAGGCGTTGGCGCCTTGGTGCCTTTTGCAGCGGTCATGGTTATCCTGCCGCAGTTCCGTTATCGTCTGACTCGTATCACCACATGGCTTGACCCTTGGTCTGATTTGCAGGGTTCCGGCTATCAGACGGTACAGTCTTTGTATGCAGTGGCATCTGGCGGCCTTTTTGGGCTGGGACTTGGACAGAGCCGACAGAAAACATTTATCCCAGAAGCCCATAACGATATTATTTTTGCCATTATCTGCGAAGAATTGGGGCTGATCGGTGCTGGGCTGGTCATCATCCTTTTTGCGGTGGTGGTTTGGCGAGGTATCCGCATTGCCATGAACGCAAGGGATAATTACGGCATGCTGGTGGCAACGGGCATTACATCTGTTGTGGCTTATCAGGCACTCATTAACATTGGCGTTGTAACCAATACCATTCCCAATACAGGGCAGCCATTGCCGTTCATCAGTTACGGTGGTACAGCGCTGGTATTCCTGATGGGGATGATGGGGATATTATTGAACATATCAAAATATCCAAAGGATATGAAGAATACAGAATAATTTACAAAAAGCTATTGACAAATTTGTTCGTATTGAATAAAATGCTAAAGTATAAGATTCCATACAGCAAAAGCAAAGAAAAAGAGGAGTATGCGGATTCCGTCCCATCAGAGAGAAAAACCCATGGGCTGCAAGGTTTTTTGGGAGCTGGCACGCAGAAGGTAGCTTTGGAGCTGTTCCGCTGAAAAAAAGTAGGCAGAAACGGGTGGTTCCGTTACAGACCGAGAGTGTCCGTCAATTTTTTTGACGGGAAATAAGGTGGTACCGCGAGCTTTCGTCCTTTGGGAGGAAAGCTCTTTTTTTATGAAACGAAGGAGGAGAAAACGTGAGAGAACTGGCAAAGAATTTTGATCCCGCAGCAGTAGAGGACAGACTCTATGCGATGTGGATGGAAAAGAAATATTTCCACACAAAAATTGATAAAAGCAAAAAACCTTATTGTATCGTAATGCCGCCCCCGAACATCACTGGGCAGCTGCACATGGGTCACGCACTGGACAACACCATGCAGGATATCCTGATCCGTTGGAAAAGAATGGCTGGCTACAATGCACTGTGGGTTCCCGGCATTGACCATGCAAGTATTTCCACAGAACTGAAGGTTGTACAGAAAATGGCTTCCGAAGGCCTGACAAAAGATGATGTAGGCCGTGAAGGTTTCCTGGAACGTGCTTGGGCTTGGAAAGAAGAATACGGCGGCATCATCCTGAATCAGCTGCGGAAACTGGGCTGCTCCTGTGACTGGGAAAGAGTGCGCTTCACCATGGACGAAGGCTGCTCCGACGCCGTTCTGGAAGTATTCTGCCGTCTGTATGAAAAAGGTTATATCTATCGTGGTGAAAAGATCATCAACTGGTGCCCTGAATGTCAGACTACCATTTCTGACGCAGAAGTAAACCATGTGGAAACAGCAGGTCATTTCTACCACATTGAATATCCTATCGTAGGCTCTGATGAAAGACTGCGTCTGGCAACTACCCGTCCTGAAACAATGATGGGCGACGTTGCTGTTGCAGTTCATCCTGAAGACGAACGTTATCAGCACCTCATCGGCAAAACATGTATCCTGCCTCTGATGGATAAAGAAATCCCCATTGTTGCGGATGAATATGTTGACCGTGAATTCGGTACTGGTGTTGTAAAAATCACACCTGCTCACGACCCTAACGACTTTGAAGTTGGTGTACGTCATAACCTGCCTCGTATCAATGTTATGAACGACGACGGCACCATGAACGAAAAAGCAGGCAAATACGCAGGCATGGATCGTATGGAAGCCAGAAAAGCAGTGGTAGCAGACCTGAAAGAACAGGGCTATCTGGTAGAAATCGAAGACATTACTCATGCAGTAGGCTGCCATGAAAGATGTAATGTTCCCATCGAGCCCCTCATCAAACTGCAGTGGTTCGTACGCATGGACGAACTGGCAAAACCTGCTATGGAAGTATACGAACAGCAGAAACTGCGTTTTGTTCCCGATCGTTTCGGTAAAGTATATATGCATTGGCTGGAAAATATCCGTGACTGGTGTATTTCCCGTCAGCTGTGGTGGGGTCATCGTATTCCCGCTTACTACTGCGAAGAATGTGGTCATATCACTGTAAGCAAACATGCACCTGAAAAATGTGAAAAATGCGGCAGCACAAAACTGCATCAGGATGAAGATACACTGGATACATGGTTCAGCTCCGCTCTGTGGCCTTTCTCCACACTGGGCTGGCCCAATGAAACAGAAGATCTGAAACACTTCTATCCTACCAGCACACTGATTACTGGCTATGACATCATCTTCTTCTGGGTTGTTCGTATGGTATTCTCCGGTATGGAAAATATGCACGAAGTACCTTTCCATGATGTATTGATCCATGGTCTGATCCGTGACGATCAGGGCAGAAAATTCTCCAAGTCTCTGGGCAACGGTATTGATCCTCTGGAGGTTATTGCAAACTATGGCGCTGACCCTCTGCGTCTGATGCTGATTACTGGCAACGCACCCGGTAACGATATGCGTTTCTATTGGGAAAGACTGGACAACTGCCGTAACTTCTGCAACAAGATCTGGAACGCAAGCCGTTTCGTGATGATGAACATGGACGAAAAACAGGAAACAAAACTGCTGATGCTCACATCCGCAGATAAATGGATTTTGTCCAAAGTCAACACACTGGCAAAAGATGTTTCCGAAAATCTGGAACATTATGAACTGGGTCTGGCAGCACAGAAGATCTACGATTTCCTTTGGGATGAATTCTGTGACTGGTATATTGAAATGGTAAAACCTCGTCTGTACAACAAAGACGACAGCACAAGAGAAGCAGCACTGTGGACACTGAAAACAGTTCTCATCAATGCGCTGAAGATGCTGCATCCGTTCATGCCTTATATTACAGAAGAACTGTTCCAGCATATCCAGGACGAAGAAGAAAGCATCATGATTTCCGATTGGCCTGTTTATAAAGAAGAATGGAACTATCAGGAAAACGAAAAAGAAATTGATGCCATCAAGGAAGCTGTTCGCAACATCCGTAACATCCGTGCTGAAATGAATGTTGCACCTTCTAAGAAAGTTCAGGTATTTGTTGTTTCCGATAAGGAAGAAGTAAGAAATATCTTTGAACACAGCAAAGTATTCTTCAAAACACTGGGTCATGCCAGCGAAGTAACTGTACAGGCTGATAAAGCAGGTATCGGTGAAGATGCTGTTTCCGTAGTGACCAGCGATGCAACCATCTACATGCCTCTGGCAGAACTGGTTGACATTGAAAAAGAAGTAGAGCGTCTGACAAAAGAAAAAGAAAAGATGCTCAAAGAAATCGAAAGAGTAGAAAAGAAACTGGCAAACCAGGGCTTTGTATCCAAAGCGCCTCAGAAAGTCATTGACGAAGAAAAGGCAAAAGAAGAAAAATACAGAGCAACACTGGCACAGGTGGAAGAACGTCTGGCACAGCTTCAGAAATAATGAGATGAAAAAAAGGGATAAAACCGAAAGGTTTTATCCCTTTTTTATATGGTTTTATCTTTAAAAAATACTGATATAAAAAACAGCATGGATTTTTCCATGCTGTTTTGTGTGTATCACCTTTTTTCTACATAAGTTTTCAGGATTTCTACCACATCATCCAGGCTGATCTTGGAGGTGTTGATGGACAGGTCATAGTTTTCCAGTTTGCCCCATTTTCTGCCTGTGAAGTAGTTGTAGTATCCGGCACGTTTTTTGTCTGTTTTCAAAACGGCACTTTCCACATTTTTTGCATCCAGTCCATACAGCTCAACAGCACGTTTGACGCGGTCTTCCAGTTCCGCATGGATGAATACGTTGATGCAGTTGGGGTTTTCAGCCAGAACGTAGTCTGCAGAGCGTCCAACGATGACACAGCTGCCCTGTTCAGCCACTTCTTTGATGACTTGAGACTGTACCAAGAAGATTTTTTCATTCAAAGGCAGACCGTAGGAATCTACAGTGGGTGTTAATGTAGTCAAAGAAAGGAGCAGATTGCCTGTGGAAACAGATTCCGCTTCCTTGAAGCATTCTTTAGACAGACCAGTTTTTTCTGCTGCCAGATTGATCAGTTCGTTGTCGTAAAAAGGAATGTTCAGCGCTTCTGCAAGTTTTTGCCCGATAATTCTGCCGCCGCTGCCATATTGACGGCTGATGGTGATGATTTTGTGATCCATAATGACTCCCCCTCCAAAGTACCGCACAGCCAAAGAATGGGACGGTTCTTCCAAAATTTTATTACTTTTATTATACAATAAATACAAAAAACTTACAACCGAAATCAAGAATTGTGACTTGACCAGAGAGAGAAAAAGGTTCATAATATGTTTAGCAAGCTAAATAAAAAGAGGTGTAATTTTATGGATAACAGTTTTCATCACTGCCTGCTTTTGGCACAGACGGTGTTTCAAAAACAGGTGGTATTGGAAGCGGCAGAGCAGGGGCTTCTGCCAGGACAGTCAAAAATACTGGATTATCTGCTCAGTCATGACGGATGCGAACAAAAAGCATTAGGAGAAGCTTTTCATCTGGAGGCTGCAACAGTGACAGGTATCCTCCGCAGAATGGATGAGGCAGGACTCATCGAAAAGCATGCAAAAGAGGGAAATCGGAAATCCCAATATGTGTTTTTGACGGAAAAGGGCAGGAAGATGGCTGCTGAAACAGTACGCCCTATTATGAAATCCTGTGAAGAACAGGCTTTGGATGGAATTACAGAAGAAGAAAAAGCCATTTTGTTGAAAGGGCTGAAGAAAATTTACGAGAATATGACGAAGGGAAGCAAAAGATAATGGAGAAAGCAAAACGATATATTGTATTTTTTATTGGACTATTCATCAATGCGCTAGGGATTAGTTTTATCACGAAGGCGGATTTGGGGACATCACCCATTTCCAGTATCCCCTATACATTGAGTTTATATTTCCCCTTTACATTAGGGGAATTTACGGTGGCGTTCAGTGTATTTTTGATTCTGTTGCAGATTTTATTGCTGCGGAGCAGATTTGAAAAGATACAGTTGTTGCAGATACCTGTATCTTTGATTTTTGGGTATTTCATCGACTTTACCATGAATCTGCTGTTCTTTCTGGCACCACAGAGTTATCCGGCAAAACTGGTTTCTCTGTTCATCGGCTGTTTGATTCTGGGCTTTGGTGTATACACAGAAGTGTTGGCAAACGTAGTTATGCTGCCAGGCGAAGGTTTTGTAAAGGCAGTTTGTACTGCTTTTAACCGAGAATTTGGTAAGACCAAAGTATGTTTTGACGCCAGTATGTCCATCGGTGCGGCAGTGATTTCTTTGGTACTGTTCCATCATTTGGAAGGCGTCAGAGAAGGTACCATCATTTCCGCTTTGCTTATCGGCACCATTGCTGGATTTTACGGCAGAAAACTTTCTTTCCTTCCCGGACTGCTTTTTGGTGAAAAGAAAGCTGAAGAAGGCGAAAAAGAAGAAGAAAAGGCAGAACCGGAAAATGGTCTTGTCATCACCATTGCCAGAGAATATGGCAGCGGCGGACATGACATCGGCAAAGCACTGGCAAAAGAATTGGGCATTCCTTTTTACGACAGAAGCCTCATTGACATGACAGCAAAGGAAAGTGGTTTTTCCAGAGATTTTGTAGAGAAAAACGAACAGGCGGTACATAACCCTGTGCTGCAGAAAGTACTGGCACAGTTCTATGCTTATTCCGGTGATGATGTGCCGCCGGCAGACAGACTGTTTCTGGCAGAGTGGAAAGTCATTTCCGAAATTGCGGCAAAGGGAAGCTGTGTCATTGTAGGACGCTGTGCCGATGTCATTCTGCGTCATCGTCCCCATACCATCCGTCTTTTCATTCATGCGCCAGAAGAATTTCGCAGACATCGGGCAGAAACCAGCTATGGTTTGACAGAAGGAGAAGCGGCGGAAAAAGTCCGCACCATCAATGAAGAACGGGCAAGACATTATAAAAAATACACTGGCGGCAGCTGGGGCAGTGCAGAAAACTATCATTTGTCTGTGGACAGCTCCCTTTGCGGCGTGGAAGACTGTGCAAAACTGCTGGTAGAATTTGTTCAGAAGGTGGAAAAGAACACACTTTAAGGCCTTTTCGCAGAAAACCCATGTTTTTTTGCGGTTAAACTTTACTTTTTCCGCAAAAATGGTATGATAATAGAGGAAAATTTTTATCTGTAAGGAGATTTATCAATATGGGAGAATCAATTACCGGCTTGAAAAGAAGCCACATGTGTTGCCATGTCAATGAAACTATGATTGGTCAGGAAGTGACCGTTATGGGGTGGGTACAGCGTCGCCGTGACTTGGGTCAGCTGATCTTTATCGCTCTGCGTGACAGAACAGGTCTGGTACAGATTGCCATCGACGGCAATACCGCACCCAAAGAAATTTTTGAAAAAGCTGAAACCGTTCGCAGTGAGTACACACTGGCTGTACGCGGTATTGTTACCGCCAGAACAGAAGGCAATATCAACCCTAACATGAAAACAGGGAAAATCGAAATCATTGCTTCTGAACTGCGTATCCTGTCTGAATCTGAAACAACACCTTTCCAGATTGAGGACAATATTACAGTGAAAGACGATCTGCGTCTGAAATATAGATATCTGGATTTGAGAAGACCTTGCCAGCTGAAGAATATCGTTCTGCGTCATCAGGTGGTACAGGCTCTCCGTGCCTTCCTGAACAACGAAGGCTTCTTGGAAATCGAAACACCTATCCTGGGTAAATCCACACCGGAAGGCGCCAGAGACTATCTGGTTCCCAGCCGTGTGCATCCTGGTAACTTCTACGGCCTGCCCCAGTCCCCTCAGCTGTACAAACAGCTGCTGATGGTTTCCGGTATGGATCGTTATTATCAGATTGCAAAATGCTTCCGTGACGAAGACCTGCGTGCAGACAGACAGCCTGAATTCACACAGGTGGATATGGAACTGTCCTTCATTGATGTGGACGATATCATCGACATCAACGAAAGACTGATGCAGAAAGTATTCAAAGACATCATGAATGTAGACGTGCAGTTGCCCCTGCAGCGCATGACCTATAAAGAAGCTATGGAACGCTTCGGTTCCGATAAGCCCGACGTACGTTTCGGCATGGAACTGGTAAACATTTCCGATGTAGTAGCCGGTACAGACTTTGTGGTATTCAAATCCGCACTGGAAGCTGGCGGCAGTGTACGCGCCATCAACGCAAAAGGCTGCGGTTCTTTCCCCAGAAAGAAAATCGACTCTCTGGTTGAATTTGTTAAAACATATCGTGCAAAAGGTCTGGCTTGGATTGTTGTCAACGAAGACGGCAGCCTGAAATCCCAGATTGCAAAATTCTTCACACCTGAAAAATTGCAGGAAATCGTGGATAAAATGGAAGGCAAACCTGGCGACTTGATCCTGATCTGTGCAGATAAGGACAAAGTAGTATTCGACTCTCTGGGCGCTCTGCGTCTGGAACTGTCCAAGATGCTGGAACTGACCAGACCCGATGACTTCCGTTTCCTTTGGATCACAGAATTCCCTATGCTGGAATGGGACGAAGAAGAAAACAGATTTGTGGCAGTACACCATCCGTTCACAGCACCTATGGACGAAGACCTGGAACTGCTGGATACAAACCCCGGCGCTGTTCGTGCGAAAGCATACGACATCGTACTGAATGGTTACGAACTGGGCGGCGGCTCCATCAGAATCCACCGCAGAGATATTCAGCAGAAAATGTTCGAACTGCTGGGCTTCACACAGGAAGATGCTCAGGAACGTTTCGGCTTCCTGTTGGATGCCTTCAAATACGGCGTACCCCCTCATGGCGGTCTGGCATTCGGTCTGGACAGAATCATCATGCTCATGAGCAATGCGCCTAGCATCCGTGACGTTATCGCATTCCCTAAGGTAAAGGATGCTTCCTGCCCTATGACAGATGCGCCTAACGTTGTAGACCAGAAACAGCTGGATGAACTGGCAATCTGCTTCAATGAAGAAATTCTGAAAGCTGCTGCGGCAGAAACAGAAGAAGCGTAATTTAGTTTTTTCTAAAAAAGATTATGATAAAAGCACAAGGTCTCTTATGATAAGAGGTTTTGTGCTTTTTTGATGGATTTGTAATGTTTTGTCAAAAAGATTCCTTTTTGCTATAATAAATAAAATGAAAAGGAGGATGCTAAATGAAATATAATCAGATGCTTTATGAGAAAGTAAATGAAAAATATCAGAATATAGCAACTAGTCAAATATCAGATCAGATTTTTTGTAAAGAAGTAGAAAAACATATTATTGCTAGTAAAGGGGAAGAAAAAGAAATATGGGAAAGTTTATATCTTAGTACACTACTTGAAGGTATTTCAAGAGGATATACCAACTATAATATAAAAGAATTAGAATCCCGACTAGAGTATCAAGCATTTAAGCGAGTATTACGAAGAGCAGAAGTACAACATTTTCTTTATAGGGCGGTATTGCATCTTTGGAATGAAGAAAATAGCGAAGTTTTTCCATTATTAGCGGAATATTTAGATGGTTTTGAAGATATCAGAATAAAGCCATTGACAGAGTTTGAATTTTTGAATAATTTTGTACTTCCGTTGAAAAATGGATATTCTGGAATGTGGAATCAGATTGCTGCATTGTTGAAAAAATATGGAACTAGTGAGGATATCGTTGCAATGTGCTATGCTCTGGAGAAATATTATTACCATGAGAAATGGGAAGAGGTAACAGATGTCTTAGCAATAGTATTACAAAAGAATCCTGATTTTTCGATAGCAAAAGAGCTTCTTGCAAATGTGTATTATGAAATGAAATATTGGAAAAACGCGATTTTTTATTATCAGCAGGTTGAAGATTTGGAAATCAATGAGAGAATCGTTTATCCGGAAGCAATTTATTTTAATATCGCATGGGCATATTCGAAAATAAGAGATTATAAGCAGGAAGAATTATATTACAGAAAAGCTTTGGATATGATGCCCAATTATCCCAATGCGAAAAATAATCTGGGATGGTCTTTGCTGAAACAAAAGAAATATGAGGAAGCGGAGCAGGTTTTAAGGGAATGCGTAGAAGAAGAACGGGATTTTCCTTACTCAATCAATAATCTGTGTGAAAGTTTGATGCGTCAGGAAAAATTAGAGGATTTAACTGTTTGTGTAAATAGCTATCATCATAAAATTGGAAAATGGCAATTAAAAAATATAGAAAAAAAGACGGGGTTAACTTTTGATTTTGATAAAAAGGAAAAACAGGAACCAGAAGAAAAGAATATACATAGTTCTGGTCAGGAAACACAGTTCAGTAATGAAAGGCTTTTGGAAGAGGAGTTATGGAATCGTTTGGAACAGGGCAAAGATGTATTTGGAATGCATTTGAGAATTTATGAGGGTCCAAAAGGTTACGGAAGACAGTTCATCATACCAGTAGGGCGTTTAGATTTGTTGGCTGTTGATGAGCATGGAAATTATTATGTAATTGAATTAAAAAAAGATTCGGGATATAAAGACGCATATGAGCAAACAGTTTCTTATGTTAAATGGATTCAAAAAAATATGGCAAAGAAAAGTCAAAAAGTATATGGGATTATTTGCTTAAATCAACCTACGCAAGAGTTGATAGATAAAGTAAGAAATGATAAAAATATGCGTTTATTTGAATATCATATCCATTATCAAGAAATCAAATAAATAAAAAAACTGTCTTACGACAGTTTTTTATTTATTTGATTTCCAAAATAGCACGGGAAAAGGAAGTGGAAATGTGTTTGAGGCGGTTTTCCGCGAATCCAATCTGTTTCATTTGCTGCAAATCTCCTTGGTCTTTTGGGCGGTTCTTTCGGCTCTTTTTGGCGTAAACAAATTCCAAAGAAGTGCAGTACAGTTTTTGCCCATTAGGCAGGGAATATGCAGTGATATAATCTTCTGGCGCAAGATTGGGCAGGCAGAGGGTCACAAGGCTGTCTTTGGTGCTGAAATCAGCAGTGGTGAAATCCCGTTGGAAAAGACTGCTGTTTTCTGTGAAAAAAGGGGTAAAGCTGACAGGCAGACCATTCAGAAAGATTTCTGTGCCAAAATCTATCTTTTCTTTGTTGCAGGGGAGGAACAGAGAATCATGGGTTTGGTCATAAAGTCCCTGTTCTTTGAGGAAAGCGCGGATGGTTTCCATTTCCGAAAGAGGAACCACGAAATCAATATCACTATGGAGTCTGTGGGAATCTTCGCCGGAAATCACCCAAGGCACAAGACCGCCGGCAAGAAATAGTTTTCCTTTCAGTTTGGGATGAAGCCCCAAGGCAAGGGCTTTTTCTTTCACAAAATCACAGGGAAACATATCCATTCTCCTTTCTGATGGCGCATGATTTTTCTATCTCTCATCATAGGATATTAGAAGGAAAGACGCAATATTTCGGCAGGATTTTTGTTTTGTATTGTATTTTTTGGCATAAACATTTAAAATGGAAAAGAAGTGCAGAAAAAGGAGGAGCCTATGAGAAGCTATGCAGATGCCCATTGTGATACTGTGGTGAAAGCCATGGAAGCAGGAGAGAATATGCTGGAATTTTCAGGACAGCTGAATCTGGAAAAGCTTGCTGCCTATGGTTCGGCAGTACAGATTTTTGCCATTTGGCTGGAACCGAGGTACTATCCCATTGCCATGCGGCAGACTGTGAAATATCTGGACTATTATCTGGAACAGATGGAGCGGTACAAAGAACGTGTTGGCATGGTGAGAAAGTTTTCGGATATTCTGGAAAACAAAAAACATGGTAAGCTCTCTGCTATATTATCTCTGGAAGGCGGCGAAGCCCTAGAAGGAGAAATCTCAGCTCTGCGGATGTATCATCGTTTGGGTGTGAGACTTATGACATTGACATGGAACCATAGAAACGCCCTGGCAGACGGTGTGGCAGAAAGAGGCACTGGTGGGGGACTGACCACTTTTGGCAAAGCTGTTGTGAAAGAAATGGAACGGCTGGGCATGATGGTGGATGTGTCCCATTTGACAGACGTCGGATTTTATGATGTGGCAAAAATGGCAGAACAGCCTTTTGTGGCAAGTCATTCCAATGCACGGGCAATCTGTCCCCATCCACGGAATCTGACAGACGAGCAGCTGAAAATCATCGGTGAAATGGATGGTTTTGTGGGGCTGAATTTTTATCCGCCTTTTGTAGGGGAGAAAAACGCAGTGACACAGGATGATCTGCTGCGGCAGCTGACCCACATGCTGAATTTGGCTGGTGAGGATGCTGTGGGACTGGGCAGTGATTTTGACGGCATTGATGTGACGCCGACAGACCTGCGAGCGGTAGAGGATATGGCACTTTTTCTGGAACGGATGGAACAGGAATTTGGCAGCCAACTGGCAGAAAAAATACGAGAGAAAAATTTCCTGCAGGTGGCAGAAAGGGTATGGAAATAAGGAGGTAACATGAAACGGGTTATTATCAGCGTTGTGCTGCTTTTTGTCATTGCCGGATTGTTCCTTGTGAGCATCAACGGCATTGCTCCTCATCCTTATACAGAGGCGGAGCTGGAAACGGTCTTTTTGGAAAAGGCTGAGGAAAACGGGCTTTCTCTGGAAGAAGGCTATGAAGTGGTTGAGAAAAAACATGCCAACAGCATGACTTATCTGATGGAAGATGTCAACGGCAATCATGCATGGGGAACCTATGTAATGACGCCGTTGAATGAAAAGTATAAATCTTATGATTTCTATACAGATCAGATGAATCTAGTGGAAGGCAGCCCTTATACTTATATGGTAAATGACGGCATTATGAAATATGACATCACAGTGTCTTTTGATGGAGATCTTTCCATCGAAGGCTCTGAAAAGGCACAGTCTGTACTGTCCCTGAAAATGCTGTCCCTGAGTTTTGGTATTATGGTAATTCTTGCAAATCTGGTGCTGAATGGTGCCAGAAAAGGCAAATTTGATTAAACAAAAGAAATGAGGTAGAGAAAATGGAAGTATCTAAAAGAGCACAGAGCATCAAAGCATCCAGCACACTGGCAATCTCTGCAAAAGCGGCAGAATTGAAGGCACAGGGTAAGGATATGGTTACATTTGGTGTAGGGGAACCGGATTTTGATACCCCTGCACATATCAGAGAAGCAGCGAAAAAAGCCATTGACGAAGGCAAAACAAGATATACACCTGCGGCAGGTACTCCTGCACTGCGGAAAGCTGTTTGTGACAAGCTGAAAAAAGATAATGGTCTGGATTATGAACCTGCACAGGTTGTTATCAGCAACGGCGCAAAACACTCCCTGATGAACGCATTTATGGCAATTTTGAATGAAGGGGATGAAGTCATCATTCCTGCGCCTTTCTGGCTGAGCTATGCGGAAATGGTGAAAATTGCAGGCGGTATGCCTGTAGTGGTGCATACAAAGAAAGAAAACAACTTTATGCTGACAAAAGAAGAACTGGAAGGCGCTTATACAGCAAAAACAAAAGCACTGATTCTGACCAGTCCTTCCAACCCTACTGGCATGATTTCTTCTCTGGAAGATCTACAGATGGTGGCAGACTTTGCGGTATCCCATGATGTTTTCGTAATTTCCGATGAAATTTATGAAAAACTCATTTACGATGAAGGCAAAAAACATATCAGCATTGCTTCTTTGAGCAAAGAAATCTATGACAGAACCATCGTTATCAACGGTGTTTCCAAGAGCTATGCAATGACAGGCTGGAGAATCGGTTTTGCGGCTGCACCTCTGGAAGTGGCAAAACTCATGGCTTCTTTGCAGTCCCACATGGCTTCCAATCCTAACTCCATCGCACAGGAAGCAACCCTGGCAGCACTGGAAGGTCCTCAGGACTGTGTAGCTGAAATGTGCAAAGAATTTAAGAAAAGACGAGATTATATCTATGAAAGAGAAGAAGCAATCCCCATGATTTCCGCGCTGAAACCAGAAGGTGCATTCTATCTGTTTGTGGATGTATCCGGCACTTACGGGAAAAGCTATGAAGGTACAGAAATCCACTCTGCGGCAGATTTCGCTGCAATTTTGATCGCGGAAAAATATGTGGCAGTGGTTCCTTGTGCAGACTTTGGCATGCCTGACTATATCCGTCTGTCCTATGCAACAGATATGGAACAGATCAAAAAAGGTATGGACCGCATCGAAGAAATGGTAAAAGCATTGGCATAAATCCATAAGGAGATGGCAATATGAGCTATGAAGTGTTGGAAAGCAAACTGACTTATGAAGGCAAGATTGTGAAAGTAACAGTGGATAAGCTGCAGATGCCTGACGGCAAAGCGGCTTATCGGGAAACAGTTATCCGCGGCAAAAACGCAGCGGCAGCACTTGCTGTGGATGCAGAAGGCAAGATCATTTTTGTGAGACAGTATCGTCATGCCTTTAAAGAAATGCTGCTGGAAATTCCCGCAGGGGTGCTGGAAGAAGGGGAAGAACCCAGTGAAGGCATTAAACGGGAACTGGCAGAAGAAACAGGCAATCTGGCAGGAAATATGGAATTTATCTGTGAAATCTATCCTACAGTAGGATTCTGTACAGAGAAGATTTTCCTGTATTTTGCTTCTGATCTGACACCTTGCCCTTGTTGTTTTGACGAGGATGAGTTCATTGAAGTGGAACGGTATACACCGGAAGAAGCCATGGAAATGATCTACAAAGGGGAAATCAAGGACGCAAAGACTGTTGCTGCAATTTTTGCGTACATGACCAGACATAAATAAAAAAGACGAGCCATAACCTTATAACAGGAGATAAAATGTGATGAGGTGAGGCTATGTATCCAAAAAAGAAAACATCGGCAGAAAGAGGGCAAATGATTTTTATGATTGTTTGCCTTTCTTTTTTGTTAGGGACAGTAGGCGGTGCGGTGGCTGCCAATTTAGCAGGACGAAGCGGTGAAGAAACGCTGGTGCGGTTTTTGCAGGAGCATCTGACGGCAGGGGGAGATTCCTCTTTCTGGTATACTTTCTGGAAATATATGAAGTATGATCTGCTTATCTGGGCAGGAGGATGGCTTTCCATGGGGGTATTCATTTCTGGGTGTGTCTGCCTGTTTCGGGGGATTTCTCTGGGCTTTACGGCGGCAATGCTCATGGCAAGCTATGGTGGCAAAGGGGTCTGGCTGACCATATTGGGGATTTTGCCACAGAATTTACTGTTGATTCCAGCCTATGTTGCCATGACAACGGTGTCGGTTTATTATCTTTTTGCATGGGGAGAAGAAGGTGCCAGAAAGAATGCAAGCAAACGAGAAAAACGGCGTCGGCAGACAGAATACTGCATATTATTGATTGCTTCTGTATTGCCTATAGTGGTGGCAAGTGGCATAGAAGTGGGGTTGATTCCTGCTTTTATGGCGTATTTAACCTAAAAGTGACGGTGAAAAGAGGTCAGAATGGCGAATTTTGCAGGATACAGTGGAAAATTATGAAAAAAATATCGACAATTATGAAAAAAGTATTTATAATTTATGAAAGACTATTATTGTCTTTCTGATCTGAAGGGGTTATGAATATGAAAGAAAATCTGGCTGCTTTTCGCATGTATCTGCAAAATGTGAAAAAGTCATCTGAAAATACCATATTGTCATATTTGCGGGATCTGCGGGGATTCTGCGGTTTTATGGAAAACTTGGGCGTATGTGAGGTTTCCCAAATCAACCGCACCAATGTTATGGCGTATGTATATGAACTTCAAAATCAGCATAAGGCATCTACCACCATTTTTCGGAATTTGGCGTCTATCCGTGCATTTTTTTATTTTCTTATGGGGCAGGGTATTGTGAAGGAAAATCCTGCTGTGGATTTGGAACTGCCCAGAGAAGAACGGAAAGTGCCGAAGATTATGACTTTGGAGCAGGTGGAAAAGCTGTTGGAACAGCCTAAGACCAGTGATGCAAAAGGTCTGCGGGATAAAGCCATGCTGGAAGTCCTTTATGCCACAGGTATCCGTGTATCGGAACTGGTCTCTCTCCATGTGGATGATGTGAATTTGCCATTTGAATACATCCGTTGTACCACAGGCAATAAAAGCCGGATGATTCCCATTGGCACAAAAGCCAAAGAGGCACTTTGGGAATATCTGAAAAAAGGACGGGTACAGCTCATTCATGATCCGGAAGAAACGGTGCTGTTTTTGAATTACGGCGGCAAGAAAATGACAAGACAGGGATTCTGGAAGATAGTCAAGAATTATGCCGAAGAAGCAGGGATTTCTGGAGAGATCACTCCCCACATTCTGCGCCATTCTTTTGCGGTGCATCTGCTGGAAAATGGGGCAGATCTGCGCTCTGTACAAGAAATGCTGGGACATTCGGATATTTCCACAACTCAGATTTATACGAAGCTGAACAATACCAAAATCAAAAGTGTATATGCAAAAGCCCATCCTCGGGCATGAGTACATAAAAACGAAAGCTGGAATCCTTGGAACTGCAAAGATTTCAGCTTTTTTTGTGCAAAAAAAGAGAGGATTTTGAAAATCCTCTCTTGTAAGTTGCGCATCTATATCAAATTTGATATATACTTGCAGATCTTTTAGATCTCAATCTTTGCCCCCATGAGTTTCGCAAATTCAGCAACGATAGCAGCGTCGCCGGGCCATGCGGGTGCAGTAACCAGATTGCCGTCTACAACTGCTTTGTCTGCGTCTACAGCTACATATTCGCCGCCTGCCAATGTGATGTCAGGGCCAACAGCGGGATAAGCAGTTGCTTTTTTACCTTTGAGTACGTTGGCTGCAGTCAAGATCTGAGGACCATGGCAGATTGCAGCAACTGGTTTATTTGCAGCGAAGAATTCCTGTACAATTTCAATTACTCTGGGTGTCAATCTCAGGTATTCGGGAGAACGTCCGCCGGTGATGAATAAGCCAGCATAATCGGCTGTATCTACAGCGTCAAAATCTGCTGTCAAAGCGAAGTTATGACCTCTTTTTTCGGAGTATGTCTGTTCTCCTTCGAAGTCGTGAATTGCGGTACGGATAATGTCACCTGCTTTTTTTTCGGGGCAAACTACATCAACCTGATAACCCAGAACCTGCAGAGCCTGAAAAGGTACCATGGTTTCATAATCTTCCGTAAAATCTCCAGCCAACATTAAAACTTTCTTTCCCATTGTAATCTCCTCCTTTGTTGCCCCGAAGGGCACATATATTTCTATGTGAATATATGTTATGTATTTATATAAATACAGTATAAACCTGTTGGAAGTAAAATGCAAGAGTTTGATGAAAAATTCACAAAAAAACACTGTATACCAAAAAGATACACAGTAATGTCAGACAAAATGGCGCCATTGACAGCAGAGAAAAAAAAGCATACTATGGTCTTGCAGAGATAAAAACACGATCCGGTTGGTAGTCCGGATGCGGCAAAAGCCGTCAGTAACCTGCCTCCTTGGTTGTCCCTTCTTTGTGCAGTAAAAACAAAAGGAGGAATGACCATGGAAAAGGTCAAAGTGACAATGACTGTACTTTTTGAGGAGCCTTTCTGGATCGGCATTTACGAGCGCGAGGATGGAGAATGCTATCAAGCGGCAAAGATCCTTTTTGGTGCGGAGCCAAAGGGGCTGGAAGTGCAGGAATATCTGCTGAAAAATGTGTATCATCTTTCTTTTGGCACAGGCGAGAAAAGTCAGCTTTTTGACAGGCAGACCCGTAAGAATCCCAAACGAATACAACGGGAAATCCGTAAGCAGACAAGAGAAAAGGGAACAGGCACCCGTGCCCAGCAAGCCATACAGGCGCAGCGAGAGGAGAGAAAGCTCCAAAAACGCATCATCCGCAAGGAAGATAAGCTGGCAGAAGAAAAAGAACGGTTTTTGCAGAAACAACAAAAGAAACGCGAAAAACATCGTGGACACTAAAAGGAGAAATGCTTCATGAGAATTGGTTCAGGATATGACGTACATAAACTGGTGGAAAACAGAGATCTGATTTTGGGCGGTGTCAACATTCCTTATGAAAAAGGGCTGCTGGGACATTCCGACGCGGATGTGCTGCTTCATGCTATTATGGATGCCCTGTTGGGAGCGGCAGCACTGGGGGATATCGGCGGACATTTTCCCGATACAGACCCGGCATACAAAGGCGCAGACAGTAAAAAATTATTATCCTGCGTTTGGGACTTGATTTCCCAGAAAGAATATTGTATAATGAACATCGACGCAACAGTAATTGCTCAGCGTCCGAAATTGAAGCCTTATATCCCTGAGATGCGGAAGAATATCGCGGATATTCTCCACATAGATATAGATCAGGTCAATGTGAAGGCCACAACAGAGGAAGGGCTGGGATTTACCGGCGCAGGAGAAGGCATTGCTGCTTCGGCTGTATGTCTTCTGGAAAAAACGAAATAAGCCAAAAGTGATGATGGAAAAGAGTAGTCCTTTTATCACCTGCCAGAGAATAACGGCCGTGGTGAAAGGCGATGAAATTTGAGTTTCCAGGGAACTGGGAGTTTGAGTGGCACCGTCTTAAGATACATGGGTGAGAGCCGTTTACAGAATGAGGAGGATGAAGTGCGTTCCTGAACTGAACAGGCGAACCATTTTTATTTTGCAGTAGCCTGATTCCGATGACAACGTTACAGTCGATCAAGTGAGGCGGTATCTTTTTTCTTAGGAAAAACAGACCGTCTAAGTAAAGTGGAACCACGGAGTATAACAGCTTCGTCTTTACAGTGTTTGTAAAGACGGGGCTTTTTCTTTTTGGGGAAACAGAGAAGAAAAGCGCAGGAACACCTTATTTCGTGCTGTAATATCATAAAAAAGAATATCAGTATCGAGAGGAGAAACCCAACATGAACACAAGAGAACTCAAAGCAAGAATTGAAGAAATGATTGATGTCATTAAGGAAAAAGATCCTGCCATCAGAAGCAACATCGAAGTGATTCTCTACCCCAGTTTCTGGGCAGTGATCAACCACAGAATTGCCCACAGCTTCTACAAAAAGAAACACTTTTTTATTGCCAGAGCCATTTCTCAGATTTCCAGAGGACTGACAGGCATTGAAATCCATCCCGGCGCACAGATCGGCAAACGCTTCTTCATTGACCACGGCATGGGCGTTGTCATTGGGGAAACAGCCGAAATCGGCGACAATGTGATGCTGTACCATGGTGTAACACTGGGCGGTACCGGTAAAGACAAAATCAAACGCCATCCTACCATTGGCGATAACGTGCTCATCGGTGCGGAAACCATTGTGCTGGGGCCCATCAACATTGGTTCTAACACAAAGATTGGTGCAGGTTCCGTTGTATTGGAAGACATTCCTGCCAATGTAACAGCTGTTGGCTCTCCCACAAAGATTGTGAGAAAAGACGGTATGCGCATCAAACCTACAGACCCTTCTGAATTTACAAAGGCGAAAAAACACGCAGTTTGAGAAACAGAAAAGAAAACGGGAAGAATTATGGAAAATATGCTTGCACAGCCCGTTTTTGTGATATAATGTAACTTAGAAAGATATGGTTTAAAAAAGGAAGGATGAACGACCATGAAAGTATATAATACACTGACAAGACAGAAAGAAGAATTTATTCCCCGTGAGGAAGGCAAGGTAAAAATGTACGTTTGCGGCCCTACCGTATATGACTATATCCATATCGGCAACGCTCGCCCTTACGTTGTATTTGATACCGTAAGAAGATACTTGGAATACAAAGGTTATGATGTTACTTATGTACAGAACTTCACAGACGTTGACGACAAGATCATCAACCGTGCAAACAAAGAAAACAGCACAATGGAAGCAATCTCCAACCGTTATATTGAAGAAGCATTCCATGACGCTGACGGTCTGAATGTAAAACGCGCTACTGTGCATCCTCGTGTAACACAGGAAATGGACGGCATCATTGCCATGGTTCAGGAACTGATCGACAAAGGCTTTGCTTATGAAGACAACGGCACTGTTTACTATGATACAAAAAAATTCCCTGAATACGGCAAACTGTCCAGAAAGAATCTGGATGAACTCATTGCTGGTGCCAGTGATCGTGTAACCATCGACGATGCAAAAAGAAACTCTACAGACTTCGTACTGTGGAAACCCAAAAAAGAAGGCGAACCCAGCTGGACTTCTCCTTGGGGCGAAGGCAGACCTGGTTGGCACATTGAATGCTCCGTTATGGCAAAACATCATCTGGGTGACACCATCGACATCCATGCCGGCGGCGAAGACTTGATCTTCCCTCACCATGAAAACGAAATCGCACAGAGTGAAGCTGCAAATGGCTGCCAGTTTGCAAAATATTGGCTGCACAACGGTTTCATTACGGTTGACAATGAAAAAATGTCCAAATCTCTGGGCAACTTCTTCACCGTTAGAGATATTGCGGCTCAGTTCCCTTATGAAGTTATCCGTTTCTTTATTCTCAACGGTCATTACAGAAGCCCCATTAACTTCAGCAGAGATCTGATGCAGGCTTGCCAGAATGGTCTGGAAAGAATCAAAAACGCAAGAAAAGAACTGGATTTCTATATCAAAAACAGCGCTGACACAAAGATGACAGCAGAAGAAAATACACAGGCAGCAGAACTGGAAAAATACAAAGAACAGTTCGAAGCAGCTATGGATGACGACTTTAACACAGCTGATGCTATTTCCGTAATTTACGAACTGGTTCGTTTCAGCAACATTGCGGTAAAAGCAGGCGTTTCCAAAGAATACGCAGAAAAGATTCAGGATATGCTGGATCACCTGTGCGGCGTACTGGGTGTAGCAGAACTGAAAGAAGACGCTGTATCTGATGAAGAAACAGCAAAAATCGAAGAACTTATCGCAAAGAGAGCAGAAGCAAAGAAAGCAAAAGACTTTGCAACAGCAGACGCTATCCGCGACGAACTGGCAGCTATGGGTATCACCATCAAAGATACCCGTCAGGGCGTACAGTGGTTCAGAGGTTAATTATGAATTTACAGGCATTAGACTTAATGCTGGGTCGGAAGGGGACAGTGAATCCAAAGGAGCTGTCCCCTTTGGCGCTGGCTTATATTGGAGATGCGGTTTATGAAATGTTGGTGCGTACCACTGTTTTGACAGGGGGAAATGCGCCGGTGAACCGTTTGCATAAAACCGCCAGAGATATGGTCAATGCAAAAGCACAGGCGGAATTTTATTTCCGTGTGGCTGAAGAATTGACAGAGGAGGAAACGGCTGTGTTCCGCAGAGGACGCAACGCAAAATCCTACACCACACCGAAGAACGCCGATTTGATGGACTATCGCCATGCAACGGGGGTAGAAGCGGTATTCGGTTATCTGTATCTGGATGGAAAAATGGAAAGAGCCATTGACTTATTCCGTCTGGGTATGGCAGAATTAATAGAGAAATAAAAATAGAAGCCGATGCACTGATTTTGCACATCGGCTTTTTGCTGTGTTGGAAAAAAGAGAAAAAACAGGAGGTTATTCCGTGGAAAAAAGAAGAAACGAACGGGAATGGAAAGAAAAAAGACCCAGAGGCAGAGATGGGGAAGAAAACAGAGGACGTAAACCTTTCCGCACCGCCAGAGAAGAACGGGAAATGGACAGAGAAATCAATGAAAACCAGCTGGAAGGCAGAAACGCCATTCTGGAAGTCCTGAGAAGCGGCAGAGATATTGAAAAAATCATGGTGGCAAAAGGCAATGTGGAAGGCACAATCAAACGGATCATTGCCATAGCTGTGGAAAAAGGCGTAGTCATTCAGGAAGTGAGCCGTCAGAAGCTGGACGAAATTTCTCAGACAAAAAATCATCAGGGCGTTATTGCGCTGGTTTCTGCTCATGATTATGTGGAGGTAGAAGATATTCTGGCTGCGGCAAAAGAAAAAGGGGAAGATCCCTTTGTGCTGCTGCTGGATGGCATCACTGACCCTCATAATCTGGGTGCTATTTTGCGTACAGCGGAATGTGCTGGTGTCCATGGGGTTATCATTCCCAAACGCCGTTCCGTTGGGCTGAATGCAACTGTTGGGAAAACTTCTGCCGGCGCCATTGAATATATGCCTGTAGCAAGAGTGACAAATATCGTACAGACCATGGAATATCTGAAAAAAGAAGGTCTGTGGATTGCATGCGCTGATATGAAAGGTCTGGATCATTTCGATACCAATATGAAAGGCCCTCTTGCATTGGTCATTGGCAGCGAAGGCGATGGTGTCAGCCGTCTGGTGAAAGAAAATTGCGACTTTACAGCATCTATTCCCATGTACGGCAAAATTTCTTCTTTGAATGCTTCTGTAGCGGCAGCGCTGCTCATGTATGAAGTGGTAAGACAGAGAAGATTTTAAGATTTGACGGATTTTGCGGAAAAGAAGAATCTTTTGCAATTTCTATGTTTCTATGATATGATGATACGATGAGAAGGGAGGGGATTGCCGTTGCAGGAGGATTTTTTGCTGGTAGACGGCTATAACATCATCCACGCATGGGACGAGCTGCGGGAGTTGATGGAAGATGTCAGTCTGGAAAGTGCAAGGGTAAAGCTCATTGATACCCTTTCCAATTATAAAGGTGTACAGAAAGCGACCATTATCGTCGTTTTTGACGCGTATCTGGTCAAGGGCAATCCTGGCTCTGTATCAAAGTATCATAATATTTATGTGGTCTATACAAAAGAAGCGGAAACGGCGGATCATTATATTGAACGAGTGGTAACATCTATGCCAAAGCATTATCGGGTGCGAGTGGCAACCACAGACGGACTGGAACAGATCATCATTTCCGGTCAGGGGGCTGTGCGCATGAGTGCCAAAGAATTGCATAATCAGGTACATCAGGCAGAAACAGAACTGCGCCGGCAGTACATCGAAAATAGACCGCCCAAAAACAATATGCTTGCAGACAATTTGGATGAAGAAGCCTTGAACTGGCTGGAAAATTTACGGCGGCAGAAATAAGGAGAACAGAGGATTTATATGATAAGTGAAAGAACAGAACAAACTGCAAACACCCAACAGGACGAACTGCTGGTGCGTCAGGCACAGAGCGGCGATCATGAGGCGGAAGCGCGCCTGTTGGACAAATATAAACCCCTGGTGAAGGCAAAGTCCCGGGCTTATTTTCTCATTGGGGCGGATACAGAGGACATCATACAGGAGGGCATGATTGGACTGTATAAAGCCATTCGGGATTATGATAAGGAAAAGAATGCTTCTTTCCGCAGCTTTGCGGAGTTGTGTATCAATCGTCAGATGATTACAGCCATCAAAGCGGCGACCAGACAGAAGCATCAGCCGCTGAATTCTTATATTTCCTTAAATAAGCCTGTATTCGAGGAGGATTCTGAGGAAACCTATTTGGATTTGCTTCAGGAAGGGGAACTTTTGAATCCGGAAGCTCTGCTCATTGGACAAGAAAATAAAAATTTTCTGGAAAATCAGATGGAGAAGAATCTCAGCAGTTTTGAAAGCCGTGTATTGACATTATATTTACAGGGCAGGAGCTATTTTGAGATTGCAAATATGCTGAATAAGCCGGAAAAATCCATTGACAATGCCCTTCAGCGAGTAAAGAAAAAGTTGGAGAAATTTGTTTTGAAAAAAAATCTTGACGGAATGGAATCTGTGTGATAGTATATAAAAGCTGACGGAAGAAACAGATTCTTCCTATGCTACTGTGGCTCAGTCGGTAGAGCGTCGCCTTGGTAAGGCGGAGGTCACGGGTTCAAGTCCCGTCAGTAGCTTTTTGCCCTCGCAAATGCGAGGGCTTTTTTATTGTAAAAATCTTTGAGGGGAAAGAAGGCGGATGAAGATGAAATATCAGGCTGTGATTTTTGATCTGGATGGCACCCTGTTGGACACACTGGATGATCTGACAGACAGCATGAACGAGATTTTACGCAGATATGGAAAAAAAGAGCGGACAAGGGAGGAAACGGCAGCTTTTTTGGGGAATGGCAGTGCTGTATATCTGAGATTGGCGGCAGGAGAGCCGCTGACAGATTTTGAAGCTTGTCTGGAAGAATACAAGGCTTATTATAAGGAACATATGGAAATCAAGACAAAGCCTTTTGATGGTGTTTTGCGGCTGCTGCATGACTTACGGCAGGCTGGAGTAAAAACGGCGGTGGTATCCAATAAATTTGACGGTGCTGTGAAGGGATTATGCAGCAAATACTTTGGAGATGCCATTGATCTGGCAGTAGGGGAAGGCAATGGTCTGCGTCCCAAGCCGACAGGAGATATGGTGGAAGCGGCGGCAGAGCAGCTGAAGGTATCTTTGAAAGATTGTCTGTATGTGGGGGATACAGAAGTGGATCTGGCTACGGCAAAGGCGGCAGGTATGGATTGTGTCAGCGTTACATGGGGATTCCGCACAGAGGAGCAGTTGAGAGAAGTTGGGGCATCTTGTTTAGTTGATGATGTGGAGGAATTGGAACGGTATTTATTGGAAGAAAAGTAGGGGAATGACTGAAAGTGCTGCCATATTCATTTTCTGTATGTCATATCTGTGATAAGGCAAAAGTGGATTGGACACAGCCTTTTTGTTTTGCTGCAAAGACGGACAGAGAATTTTCTCTGGTGTGCTTGACGGAGCATGTGCCGAAAGAAACACTGGAAAGAGCAGATAGGTGGAGACCGTTCCGTGTTGTGGGAATGCTGGATTTTTTATAGATCGGCATATTATATAGATCGGGATATTATGTCGCATTCCCGGTGTGCTGGCAGAAGCAGGCGTGAGGATTTTTGCAGTGTCTACATATCAGACAGATTATATCCTTATAAAAGAAAATCAGTTGGAAAAAAGGATTGGAAGTTTTTATATCATTGATTAAAAACAAAAACGTCGGAAAATGTTTCTATGAAAGAAATATTTCCGACGTTTTTGCATTATTGGAATGGAAGTATGAGCGTTTATTTCAAAACAACATTGTGGAATGTTTTTTTGCCTTTCTGTACCATCAGTTTGCCATCAGTGAACAGATCTGCGGTTACTTTGAAGTCAACGTCTGTTACAGGTTTTTCAGCCACTTTTACGCCGCCCTGCTGTACTGCACGTCTGCCTTCGGAACGGGAAGGAACAACACCGATGGTGGTCAGCAGTGTCAGAATATCCATGCCTTCTGCAAAGTCAGCAGCAGGCAGTTCTGTTGTAGGTGCGGAACCAGCTGCAGCGCCGCCGCCAAAGAGTGCTCTTGCAGCTTCCTGTGCTTTGATTGCTTCTTCTTCACCGTGAACGATCTTGGTCAGTTCAAATGCCAGAACTTCTTTTGCTTTGTTGATTTCGCTGCCTTCCAGTGCGCCCAGACGACGTACTTCATCCATAGGCAGGAATGTCAGCAGAGCCAGACATTTTTCAACGTCTTTATCGCCCACGTTTCTCCAGTACTGGTAGAATTCGTAAGGAGGTGTTTTTTCAGGGTCAAGCCATACAGCGCCGCTGACGGTTTTGCCCATTTTTACGCCTTCACTGTTTGTCAGGAGTTTGAATGTCATGCCGTAAGCGGGTTTGCCTGTTTTACGACGAATCAGTTCAACACCGGCAATGATGTTAGACCACTGGTCATTGCCGCCCATCTGCAGAACGCAGTCATATCTTCTGTTCAGTTCGTAGAAGTCGTAGCCCTGCATGATCATGTAGTTGAATTCCAGGAAGGACAGACCAGCTTCTTTTTCCATACGGATTTTGAAGCAGTCCGCAGCCAGCATACGGTTTACAGAGAAGTGTACACCAACGTCACGCAGGAATTCGATATAGTTCAGGTTTCTCAGCCAGTCCGCGTTGTTTGCGATGATGGCGCCGCCGTTTTCTTCATCGAATTTGATGAAGTGGGACAGCTGGTTTTTGATGCAGGCAACATTATGGTCAATGGTTTCTACTGTCATCATTTTACGCATGTCAGCTTTGCCGGAAGGGTCGCCGATCATGCCTGTGCCGCCGCCCATCAGGCAGATAGGACGGTTGCCGCAGCGCTGCATGTGTGCCATTGCCATAACAGTCAGGAAATGACCTACATGGAGGCTGTCTGCGGTAGGGTCGATGCCAATATAAAATGTTACACCGCCTTTTTCAAACAAGGCTTTGATTTCATCTTCGTGTGTGAGCTGTTCAATAAAACCTCTTTCTTTCAGAACTTCGTAAGCATTCATGAGAAAACACCCTTTCTTTATTAGTTTGTATTTCAGCGAAGGCTTTCTGCAAAATAAAAAGGGTTCTATCGTCGAAAGGACGAGAGAACCCGTGGTACCACCTTAATTCATGTTTATCATAACGAAAAGACAAACATCTTTCGGTCTGGGTAACGGCAGACAACCGTTGTGCCATTTCCTGCACAAAGCTCATGAGGCGTAATTTACAAATACTGTACTGCAATCCTTTCACCAACCGGACTGCTCTCTGCGGCTGTAACCAGCTTTGCCCATATACTCAATCATCGCTGTTTTGCTTATTTATGAGCATATCCTATCACAACTTTTTTTGAAAGTCAACCCCACAACTTAATTCTGCAATTTTTACAATCATTTCCACTGCTTTTTCCATGGAAGAAACGGGAATATATTCATAAGGCCCATGGAAATTATGACCGCCGGCAAAGAGATTGGGGCAGGGCAGACCCATGAAAGACAGTCGTGCCCCATCGGTACCGCCGCGAATGGGCTGCACAATGGGAGTGATGCCGCAGGCTTCCATAGCCTGTTTTGCCAGATCTACGATTTCCATGCAGTCGGCAATTTTGGAAGCCATGTTATAGTACTGATCTTTCAGTTCCAATGTGATGGCATTGGGGTACTGGATATTTTTCCGTTCCACAATGAGCTGGATAAGATTTTTTCTGTGAGCAAAAGTTTCTGCATTGAAATCCCGAATGATATAGGTCAGAGTGGCTTCGGATACATTGCCTTCAAAAGAACAAAGATGGAAGAACCCTTCATAGCCTTCTGTTTTGGAAGGGATTTCTTTTTCCGGCAGTAAAGATGCGATTTCTGTACCGATCAATGCGGCATTTTGCATGATGTTCTTCGCTGTGCCGGGGTGAACGCTGCGGCCTTTGATATGAATGACTGCTTGGGCAGCATTGAAATTTTCATATTCCAATTCACCGATTTTGCCCCCATCCAGTGTGTAAGCAAAGTCGGCACCGAATTTTTTAACATCGAAATGATCTGCACCAGCGCCGATTTCTTCATCAGGGGTGAATGCAATACGGATTTTTCCATGAGGTATTTCAGGATGGGTGATCAGGTATTCCATGGCAGAAAGAATTTCAGCAATACCAGCTTTGTCATCTGCACCCAGGAGAGTTGTGCCGTCGGTGGTGATGAGTGTGTCTCCTATATAATCATTTAATTCCGGAAATTCTTCAGGAGAAAGAGAAATGCCGTTGAGACGGATAGTCTCGCCATCATAATGATGGACGATATGTGGCATAATGCCTTCCCCTTTGGCATCGGGACTGGTGTCCATGTGGGCAATAAAGCCGATGGTGGGAGCGTTGGGATCAGTTGCAGGCAGGGTAGCCATAACATATCCATGACGGTCCATTGCCGCATCTGCCAAACCAATGGCCTGACATTCTTTTACCAGAAAGTCTCCGAAAATAAGCTGCTGCTTCGTACTGGGAACGGAAGAAGAACTTTCATCAGAGGTGGTAGGCTGCTTAATATATGTTAAAAAACGTTCGCTGACTGACTTCATAATATAGAAGAACTCCTTTCTGTATCGTAGAAATGTTTTGACAGCATAAAGAAACTGTAAAACCATTTTCTTTATTGTACCATTCTTAGGCGAGAAAAACCATAAAGTATAAAAAAGTTTATGAAAACCAGGGAAAAAGCTGGATTTCTGGGGAATGTTAAAAAAATATGAAAAAAATGAAAAAATTTTCAAAAAAGGTGTTGACAGGGGGGGGATTTTAAGATATACTAACACCACTGCTTCGGAAAACACGAAACAGCAAAAAAGAAAAATAAAAAAACTTCAAAAAAAGTGTTGACAAACAAAACGCTACGAAGTATAATAACAAAGGTTTCGCTGCTCAAGAAAAGCAAACTAAATCAGCATGGAGAGGTGTCCGAGTGGTTTAAGGAGCTGGTCTTGAAAACCAGTGACTCCGAGAGGGGCCGTGGGTTCGAATCCCACTCTCTCCGCCAATTAAATATTTTTTCATCAGAGAGCATTTGGAGAAGTACCCAAGTGGTTGAAGGGGTTCGCCTGGAAAGCGGATAGGTCGTTAATAGCGGCGCGAGGGTTCAAATCCCTCCTTCTCCGCCATTTTTATCAAATTCGAAGCAAAAACTTCGAAAAAAGATGAAAAAATACTTGACAAGCCTAAAACGATGTGATAAAATATCACTCGCCGCTGAAAAGCGGGGCAAACAAGACTGATCCTTGAAAACTAAACAGCAGAAATAAACTTACAACCCATAG
>CABSIK010000012.1 GCA_902477755.1 uncultured Clostridia bacterium | reverse complement strand
ACTATGGGTTGTAAGTTTATTTCTGCTGTTTAGTTTTCAAGGATCAGTCTTGTTTATTACTCACACCATTTTCGGTGTCAGCTTTTTCATTCTATCAGGCTTGTTTCATTCTGTCAAGTACTTTTTTAAGTACTTTTCAGTTATTTTTGAAATCAAGTTTTCTGATATTTTATTTTGTTGCATCGTTTTCTCAGCGACGCCAGATTATCTTATCAAACTTTCTCTCTGTCGTCAAGTACTTTTTTAAGTACTTTTCGTTTTTTCGATGCTATTGCTTTGCCTCCCATCTGCCGGAGCAGTGGTGCTTGCATATATTACCAAGATTCTCTCACTTCGTCAAGTACTTTATCTTGTACAATTCGACACTTTTTTATTTAGGAAAAGAGTGCTTCTTTATATAGAAGCACTCTCTGTTCCTCACGCTTTGGAGTTCTTTGTTTTCTGCTGTTTTTCAGCCTGTTTGCCGTTGGATTTGCAGTGATCCATGCTGTATTCCTGGGCAAATTCTGTTCTGTTCATACCTTTTTCCTGTTTCTTTTCGTTGCTTTTCTTCATGTTTTCCATGTTTGAAACCTCCCCGGTCTATAGTTGCAAGTCCGTTTTCCCTTGCACTCCTAGTATGACCCGTTTGGTTTTGTTTATACACGTTTTTCTTGGCGCTCCAGCAAATATCTTTTTTTATACTTTGTCGCGGCGTATTTCTGTATCTTCCGATAGATTACCGGATTCATTAATCCGCCTGCGGCGCCTACCACCGGCAGACCTTGGATAAACTTTGCCGTCAGCATGGTCATAGAAAGGCTCGCTGCCGTTTTCTCGATTTCATCAGAAAACACATATGCCATAGAAGCCTTCCCATTCTTCCGAATCCATTCCTCTACTTCTTCATCGGCTTCCTTGCGATTTTCTGGAGAAGACAATGCGCCACGGATCAGCCGCAGCAAAAATACACGCTCCGCTTCTGTTTCATAACTGTATCCATAGCTCGTTGCCGTTTCATACAATCCCTTCATCAATACACCAATAAAAAGAGGAATATCCGGCAGACCAACGCCCAAAAGCCCCAATCCAACACCTTCCGCTGTGGTAATACAAGCATTGACCAATCCGCTTTTCTTTGCAAGCCGATCAACCTTTCTCACGGATTGTCCCGTCGGACTTTTCTGCACACGAAAATCATTTACGGAAAATTCCAAACTCAAATCTTCTTTGCGGAATGTTTTCTCCACCACTGCTGTTCCCTTTTCAAATACCAGATAAAAAGCCTTGGTAAATGCTTTATTCAATGTATCTACTAGTTTCGGCGGAATCTTTTCTTTTATTTTTCCCTTTACACTTTCCAGTTTTTCATTTTCTTTTTTGGGTTCTTCCCGCAGAAAACGTTCTTCCTTTCGCTTGATTTTCCCAAGTTCTCGTTCAATACCATTTTTTATTTTCATACTCCATCGACCTTCGTTTCTTCTCTTTAAAAAGAGGAAAGCACTCCTTTTATCCAGAACACTTTCCTCCTATCGTCATCCTTTTATGTTATTTCTGATCTTTGGGTGCTTCTTTATGGAGAATGCCTGTCAGATCTGTGTCGGCAAAATTGGTTTTCATCTTGGTATCTGCCTGTACATTCTGGAATTTGTAATAATCCATTACCCCAAGGTTACCGCTGCGCAGAGCATCTGCCATAGCCATAGGCACCTGTGCTTCCGCTTCCACTACTTTTGCTTTCATGCGTTCTACTTCCGCTTTCATTTCCTGTTCCATGGCAATTGCCGTTGCACGACGTTCTTCCGCCTTTGCCTGAGCAATCTGTTTGTCGGCTTCTGCCTGCTGGATCTGCAGATGTGCGCCAATGTTTCTGCCGATATCCACATCCGCAATATCAATAGAAAGAATTTCAAATGCTGTTCCGCTGTCCAGACCTTTTGACAAAACAGTTCTGGAAATCAAATCAGGATTTTCCAACACACTCTTATGGCTCTGGGAAGAACCTACTGTTGTGACAATACCTTCCCCAACTCTGGCAATGATGGTTTCTTCACCAGCACCGCCCACCAGTCTGCCAAGGTTTGCTCTTACAGTAACCTTTGCAATGACCTTTACTTCGATACCGTCAATAGCCACAGCGGAAATCCAAGGTGTTTCAATAATCTTCGGTGTAACACTCATACGCACCGCTTCAAATACGTTTCTCCCTGCCAAATCAATGGCTGCTGCCCGTTCAAAAGACAAATCCAGATTCGCTCTGTGTGCCGCAATGAGGGCATCTACCACATTATCTACACGACCGCCGGAAAGCAAATGTGATTCCAGCTGATTCGCGTTGACATTCATACCAGCTTTCTGGGCTTTGATGAGAGGGCGGATGATTTTGTCAGCCCGTACCCGACGGAGCCGCATCCCAACCAGAGAAAAGATGCTGACTTTTACCCCAGCGGAAATTGCCGAAATCCAAAGTCCCAAAGGCACAAAACTCAAAAAGATCACTACAACAACTAAAATCAGTATAATCGGCACAATAAACGCCAGAATATCTAATCCCATACGATTCATCCCCTTTTTTCTTTTTATTTAACACTCTGCCACTGTAACGGTTTTTCCCTGTATCTGTGTCACGCGCACACGCTTTCCACGGTCGATGAAATCCCCGTTGGAACACACATCCACCATTTTCCCCTGAAAGTCAGCCACTCCAAAGGGACGCAGCGTAGTCTGTGTCACACCTTCTGCCCCCAGTAAGCCCTGCAACGTGCTTTCGTCAAAATCCTGAGCTTCCTGTTTGTCCCTCAGAACGACCTTGTTGTAAAAACCGCTCTTTTTCGCCAAAACGATCATCAGTGCAAAAGCAATGACCAGCAATACCACCGTGATCAAAAACGCCGTAATGCCATAAACCTTTGCCACCAAAAACGCCGTTCCCAAAAGACAGATACTGCCCAAAATACCGAAAACGCCAAAGCCCGGAATCAGCATTTCCGCGAAAACCAATGCCAATCCAACGATACAGAGCAGGATAATCCAAGGCAGCATATACTCCACCTTCCTTTCTCAACAACATGCCCTTTCCCAAGAAAAATGTGCATCCATTTTTCTCCATGAAAAGTATATCTGTTTGATGCATTTATTGTATCACACCGAAAGACAAATGTATATCTGCTTTACAAAGATTAAAAAATGCGTAAGAATCCAAAAAGGCAGTATTTCGGCTTTGGGGCATCTCATGAGAAAACAAAGAAAGCCGAAATCCTTATCATGACAAAGATTCCGGCTTTCTTCTTATATTGAAATTTTATTTGATATGTTTTCTTCCGAAAAAAGCCGTCACAATTTCCCCTAAGAAATCAAGGAAAAGAAAATCAATGTTTTCTTAAGGGGTAGTTGCTTTCGAAAACTGCCATTTTTGTCGTGCTCATGTAGCCCCTCTATTCAGACTGCTTCTTTTGTCACAGGAACTAGAATCCGTTCCCCTGCACGGATATGCTCTGAACGCATCTGGTTTAATTTCTGAATTTTGTCAACCATATGTTCGGTTTTTTCTCCATCTGCTTTATACTCTGCCGCAATGTCCCACAGAGTATCGCCGGAATGAATCAGAACGGATTCATAGTAGACCTCCCCTGTTTTCTGTGTCTGCGCCCCCATTGCGATGGTTCCAATGCCTGTAATCAGTACAACTGTCAGCAGAATCAAAAAATTCTTTCTTGCTTTTTTTGATCTCCTTACCATACGTCTTCTTTTTCTTCCGTCCATGTTCACCCCTCCTAAATACCGAACATATTTTCTATTTGTTCTTATAATATACGAACATACATTCTTTGTCAACTACTTTTTATACTTTAACGAACACAGGTTTGATTTTGTTCCCTTCCTATGTTACAATATGGTTACATCTATTTTTCTGCCCATTGGGCAATCTATAAGGAAGTGAATACATGAACGATTTATCCGCAAAACAACAGCAGATTTTAGAATATATGAAAGCAGAAGTACGGGAAAAAGGCTATCCGCCTTCTGTTCGTGAGATTTGTGAAGCCGTTGGGCTCAAGTCCACCTCCACCGTTCACGGACATCTGGCACGACTGGAGAAAAAAGGCTATATCCGCCGAGACCCCACCAAACCCCGTGCCATTGAAATTCTGGACGAAGCCCCCCACAATCCCGATCTTCCCACAAGAGAATTGGTACAAGTACCCATCGTCGGCAACATCACCGCCGGCACACCCATTCTTGCCGTGGAAAACATTGAAGATACCTTCCCCGTTCCCGTGGATTATGTCCATAACGATACGGTGTTTATGCTCAAAGTGCGTGGGGATAGTATGGTAGAGGCAGGTATTTTCGATAAGGACTTGATCCTTGTTCGCCAGCAGAGCAACGCCTCCAATGGTGACATCGTTGTTGCTCTCATCGAAGACTATGCCACTGTTAAAACATTTTACAGAGAAAAAGACTTTGTTCGTCTCCAGCCCCAGAACGCATCCATGAATCCCATCATTGTTCGGGACGTAACCATTTTGGGCAAGGTCATCGGTCTATTCAGAAAATTCTAAGGAGTGAAATTATGTTCGGTTATGTGAAAATCGGCGCCGCTGTTCCCCAGCTGAAACTTGCCGATTGTATTTCCAATAAAGAAGAAATCCTCAAACTAATCCGCGAAGCAAACGAAAAAGGCATCCGCGTGCTGACTTTTCCGGAACTGGCACTGACAGGATACACCTGCGGAGACCTGTTCTTCCAGCTTCCTCTTATGCAGGCAGCAGAACAGGCAGTGAAAGAAATCGCTGCCGAAACAGCCACACTGGATATGGTTATTGCCATCGGTGTTCCCGTTATGGCGGACAACCAGACTTTCAACTGTGTAGCTCTGCTCCATCAGGGCAGAATTCTGGGTCTGGTTCCAAAAACCTTTATCCCCAATTACAGTGAATTTTATGAAGAACGCTGGTTTGCATCTGCCGGAGATCTCATCAGTGAGGAAATCTCCTATGCAGGTCAGATGGTTCCCATTGGCGCAGACCTGCTCTTTGCAGCCGACGGCATTCCTTTCCTGAAAATCGGTGTGGAAATCTGCGAAGACCTATGGGTACCTATCCCACCCAGCTCTTATCAGAGCCTTTATGGCGCTACATTGCTGCTGAACGCTTCCGCCAGCAACGAACTGGCAGGCAAGCCCCAATATCGTCATCAGCTGGTTTCCCAGCAGTCCTCTCGCTGTCTTGCCGCTTATGTATACGCTGCTGCAGGCATCGGTGAATCCACACAGGATGCTGTTTTCAGCGGTCACAGTCTGATCTGCGAAAACGGTTCTCTCCTTTGTGAAACAGAATCTTTCTCTAAAGAAAGCCAGCTGATTGCGGCAGATATTGATTTGGAAATCCTTGCCAACGAACGCCGCCACCATACCACATTCATGGGTCAGCTTTCTCAGCCCGAAGCACAGCGGTTCTATCGTGAAATCCATTTCCCCATGACAGAATCTCCTCTGGGCAAACTGGATCGTCATATTTCTCCTGCACCATTCACACCGGATGATGCCCATCTGGACGCACGCTGTCAGAACATCTTCCAGATTCAGGTAACCGGTCTGGCACGCCGTATGGAACATGCTCATGCAAACACATTGGTTATCGGTATTTCCGGCGGTCTGGATTCCACACTGGCATTGCTGGTTGCGGCAAAAGCCTGCGACTACCTTGGTCTGTCCAGAGATCATGTTCTGGGTGTTACCATGCCCGGTTTCGGCACCACCGACCGCACATACAACAACGCACTGGAACTGATGCGCTCTCTTGGCATCCAGATGAAAGAAATTTCCATCAAAAACGCTGCTCTCCAGCACTTTGCGGATATCGAACATGATCCCGAAATCCATGATGTCACATACGAAAACACACAGGCTCGTGAACGTACCCAGATTCTCATGGATCTGGCAAACAAAACAAACGGTCTGGTAGTTGGTACCGGCGACCTGTCCGAACTGGCACTGGGCTGGGCAACTTATAACGGTGACCACATGTCTATGTATGGCGTCAATGCCGGTGTACCGAAAACACTGGTACGGGTGCTGGTAAACTGGGTAGCACACTCTAAAGAAGTGGATGAAACCGCTTCCCGTATCCTGCTGGATGTACTGGATACCCCCATCAGCCCTGAACTTCTGCCTCCTGATAAAGACGGCAAAATCAATCAAAAAACAGAAGATCTCGTTGGGCCTTATGAACTCCACGATTTCTTCCTGTTCCATATTCTCCGTTTTGGCTTCCGCCCTGCCAAAGTGCTGTATCTGGCGGAAATCGCCTTTGACGGCAGCTATGACCGTGAAACACTGCTGAAATGGCTGAAAAACTTCTACCGCCGTTTCTTCGTGCAGCAGTTCAAACGTTCCTGCCTGCCTGACGGCCCTAAGGTTGGCGCTCTCTGCCTGTCTCCTCGCAGTGACTGGCGGATGCCTTCTGATGCTTTCAACCGTGTATGGATGGAAGAAGTGGAAAAACTGTAATCCTGATAAAATCAAAGACAGAACAGCAATCTGTTCTGTCTTTTTTGTTTTCATACAAAAAAAATTGGAGTCCCAAAAGCGACTTTCCCTTAAGAAAACATTAATTTTCCTTTTCCTTGATTTCTTAAGGGAAATTGCGACGACTGCCTTCAGGAGAAAACATATCCAATTCTCATTAAAAATAAGAAAGCTGAAATCCTCTATATAACAAGAATTTCAGCTTTCTTTGTTTTCTTATGAAGATGCCCCCAAAAAGACTCCATTTTTTTATAAATCTTTGATTTTCATTTGATCCATATCGCTGTTCTTCTTCTTTTTTCTCCTAATCGCAACGTAGATCAGCAGATAAACGACAGTTCCGATATTTGATACCAAAAAAGCGAGTACCATCGCCCGTACTTCCGTTGCCTGCATCAAAAAGCCAAGGCTTCCCAAAAACGAAATTGCTGGTAAAATCAATCCCAGCCACTTATTCTCCTTCCGACAGAGAAAAATCTGTAATAAAATAAACAGTGCAAAAGGCACTAACCATACCATCAATAATATCCACAACAAAACACCACTTGCCATTGCCATTCCTATTTCTCTCCTTTCTCTTTCCGATATGCTGTAATGAGCAGCTTCGCCGTATCAAAATCCATTTTGTCATCCATGGCAAGCTCTTTGATGAGCCGCACATAAGGCTCCTGTTCTTTCTGTTCCGTCAACTGTATTTTCTGGATGAGTTTATCCAGCCGTAATCTCACCGTAGGATAGGTAACTCCATAAATCCCTGCGATTTCTTTCAAAGAACCTGAAGCCAGTACAAAATTCTTGATAAATGCCAAATCTTCTTCTTCCAACTGCATAATCCAGTCAGGTATTCGTTCCATATCCTCACCGCCTTTTATATTATTAAAATATCATTTAACATTATTAAAGTCAATATATATTTTTATTTTCATTTTATTAATTCTATTTTTAATTTTCCAGCATATACTGATGATAAAAACCACAGGAGTGTCAATCATGCAAAATCCCAATGTGAAATATCTGAAAACCCCACAAGGGGACATTGCTGTTTTTTCACTGGAGCATAACCGTTTATGGTGCCGCAGGCAGACCACCGACGGCAGATACACACCCTTTTGTATTGCGGAAGGCGTTTCTGCCTTTTCTCTTTGCCAATATGAATCCTATACATATCTGCTCTATCCCACCACCGACGGACGGCTCATATTGTCAGCCTCCTCCGACTTGATCCAGTGGGAACCGCGCCCTTTGTGGCAGGCAGGTGACAAACGCTGGCAAAACACCTATTGTTTCATGGCACCGCAAAAAGACGCTTTTCATCTTTTTTATGGCGTATCCCAGCCACAGAGCGGAAATCACATTTTGGAATACGCCTTGTTCCAAAAAGGTCAGTGGCAGCCGCCTTATCAAATCGACCATTTTCTGCCTCTGTCGGGAGCCCCTTTTCTGGGGCGGAGATTGGGAGAAAATCATGTGATTTTGTACTATCGTTCCCATCGCAGCACCATCAGCGCCAGAGAAATTCTTCTTTCTCCTTTCACCATGGGCAGTCTTTCTCCTCTCATCCAGACAGGCGGCACCTGCACAGACTTTTCCATTTTGGAAGACAACCAGCAGCTGCACATTCTTTATCTGAATCGTAATCTGTTCCGTAATCAGGTGGTTTACCGCTGCAAACAGGGTTCTTCTGTGGGACGCCCCTTCGTCCTTTGGGAAAGCGGCTCTGCCTGTGACCATTGTCTGGTCTACCGCCAGCAGCATAAGATGATACTGTTCTGGTGCGCAAATGGTTTGCCCATGCAATGCATCTGTGAAAACGGCTCCTCCATCAGTCCTGCGGAACGCTGCACATTCCCCTTTCCTCTGCAAAGCCTGAAAGGCGAATTTATAGGCGCGTCTGATCCTTTCGCCGTGGAAGCCATCGGTGATAGACAGAACAACTTCCATCCTGCCATCTTCTCGGAAAACATGCCTGCCATTTCGCAGCCTCAGTTATATGCCGCTTCTGCCCCTTCTCAAATACGAGAGGAAGAAAACAACGAACTGGAGGAACTGCGTGCCCTTCTTTCTCAGCGCAGCGAAGAAATTTCCGCTGTCAATGCAAAATGGAAAGCCCAAGTGGATGCTTTGCAGGAAAAATTGGCAGAATACGAAAAAGCAGAAACCATAGATACTTAATACAAAAACCTGAGTTTCCATTAATTTCTTTCTCATAAGAAAACAAAAATATCCGAAATCCTTCTAAACAAAGGATTCCGGATATTTTTTTACAAGGATTGTTTTCTTTAAATCTTAAGAGAAAGCTAGTTTCTCGGAAATTCTGCTTTTCTTAATTATGCCCCAAAGAACAGTTCCATATCTTCTTCCACAGTACCAATGCCTGCGATGCCGAAGTTTTCCACCAGCACTTTTGCCACATTTGGAGAAAGGAATGCGGGCAGTGTAGGTCCCAGATGGATATTCTTCACACCCAGATACAGCAGTGCCAGCAACACAATGACTGCTTTCTGTTCGTACCAAGCAATATTGTATACAATAGGCAGATCGTTGATATCTTCCAGACCAAATACTTCTTTCAGCTTCAGCGCAATCACCGCCAGAGAGTAGCTGTCATTGCACTGACCAGCATCCAGTACACGAGGAATGCCATTGATGTCCCCCAAGTCCAGTTTATTGTATTTGTATTTCGCGCAGCCTGCTGTAAGGATCACGGTATCTTTGGGCAGAGCTTTTGCAAAATCTGTATAGTAATTCCGTTTGGGGCTGCGGCCATCACAACCAGCCATAACAACGAATTTCTTGATGGCGCCGCTCTTTACAGCCTCTACAATCTTATCTGCCAGAGCCAATACCTGATGGTGGGCGAAACCGCCAACGATTTCTCCTGTTTCCAGTTCTGTAGGTGCAGGGCACTGTTTTGCATGGGCAATCAACGCGGAGAAATCTTTTTCTTCCCCAACACCGCCGGGAATATGCTTACATCCGGGGAACCCAACTGCGCCAGTGGTATACACACGATCTTTGTAGCTTTCCAGTGGAGGTACCAAACAGTTTGTTGTCAGCAGCACAGGGCCATTGAATGCTTCAAATTCTTCTTTCTGCTTCCACCAAGCATTGCCATAGTTGCCAGCAAAATGGCTGTATTTCTGGAATGCAGGATAGTAGTGAGCAGGCAGCATTTCAGAGTGCGTATATACATCTACACCTGTGCCTTCTGTCTGTTTCAACAGCATTTCCAGATCTCTCAAGTCATGACCGGAAACCAGAATACCAGGATTTTTCCGTACACCCAGGGCAACTTTTGTGATCTGTGGATTGCCGTAAGCACTTGTATTGGCTTCATCCAGCATTGCCATAGCATCTACGCCGTATTTGCCTGTTTCCATGGTCAGTGCCACAAGGGCTGCCACATCCAGACTGTCATCCAGTGTTTTAGCCAGTGTTTCCTGCAAAAAGGCGTCAATGGCTTCGCTTTCTTTACCCAGCGCATTGGCATGTTTGTTGTACGCTGCCATCCCCTTCAGACCGTATACAATCATTTCACGCAGACTGCGGATATCTTCATTTTCTGTGGAAAGGACGCCTACCTGTGCCGCTTTTTCCCCAAATGTTTCTTCTGTTCCATTCCATTTTGCAGCTTCTGTCAAATCAGCGTCACTGTCCAGCTCCGCCAGCAGTGCTTCTTTGCAAGCCAGTGTTTCCACAATGCGTCTTGTAATTTTTTCATCATCAAAGTTGGCATTTGTGATAGTGATGAACAGATTTTCTGTCACCAGATGGTTCACATCTGCTCCAACTTTTTTTCCAGCCTTCCGCAGTTTTGTTGCCACATCGGAAAGTCCTTTTGTCACATAAATCAATAAATCCTGCAAGCCTGCTGTCTGTGCACTTTTTCCGCAAACACCCACTCTTGTGCAGCCTTTGCAGCCTGCTGTCTCCTGACACTGAAAACAAAACATATTCATCTTTCTTCTCTCCTTTTCATTCTCTATCTTTATCCTTCCAAAGGAAAAATAACCGTTAATAACATTTTGAATGCTTCCTGACCGTAAACAGCATGGGGTTTTCCTGCTGGCATTACCAATGTTTCCCCTTCCTGCAAAATATATTCTTTGCCATCTACTGTAAATTTCCCGGTACCTTCCAGCACTGTCACCATGGCATCTCCATGAGATGCATGGGTACTGATTTCCTCATCTTTATCAAAAGCAAATATGGTCAAGCTGACTGCCTGATTCTGTGCCAGGGTTTTGCTGACAACCTGTCCCGGCTGGATGCTTACCTGCTCTGCCAGCCGCAGTATATTTTCATGTGGAATGTTTTTGATATATCCCATGGCTTCTGCCTCCTTTTGAATTCCTATCATTTTTCTATGGCTCTATTCTATGACAAATTCTCTGCAAATTCCGTTGTTTTTCCAACAAAAAAGGAAATAAAAAAAGAAGTATTTCCCATAAGAAATACTTCTGTAAAAATCTGATTTATGAAAACAATGGACGTACACTGCCTCTTTCTTCTAATTGGCTGGGCACCAGTGCTTTTTTGGGATAGTGGTCTCCTGCCCACATTTGTTCCAACCAAAACAGCGCCGCTTCTGCCATTTCCTGCCGCATGATCTGCACCGAAGTAAGCGGAATGCAGTAACAATCCTGCTGTCTTGTGATGGTGCAGGACACAACGCTCATGTCCTCTGGAATGGAGATACCCATATCTCGCAGTGTATACACCACAGCACCCACAGATACCCCTGCACCCAACAGCAGTGCTGTAGGCTGGATATGATCGCACATATCTTTCAAGGTAGCTTTCATTTCTTCTATTTCCCCGCCATACTCTACAACGCTGCCCACTTCCCCCTTGGAAGCCATGGCATGGAGGAACGCAAAAATCTGCATTTCAAACAACGAAGCTTCTTTTTTATTTTTACTGCCCACAAAAGCAATTTTATGATGTCCTTGAGCAAACAAATGATTCAGCGCCAATTCAACAGACAGTGTATGATGGGGCAAAACACTGTAAAATTTGCTGTCGTCAGGACTATAGCCCAAAAAAACAATATTTTCCGTATATGTCTGTAATCTGCGGATCACCTTTTCCGGAAATGCACCAATGGCAATGATTCCCTGCAATTCTCTGCCTATTTCTTTAGCAGGCAGTTCTTCAGAAAAAAATAGAGATACCGTTTCCAAATTTCTGGAAAAACATGCCTGTTCCACTGCATTTTTCAGCACCATATAATACCATTCTTCGTTAGCCTCCTGCAAAGCCATTTGGGCAATCCCTACGCAATATCCCCTTTTTTCATCGGAAATATTTTTCTTTATATTCTTTTTGTGCGGCTTGACATAGCCGAGCTGTTTGGCTGCCTGCAGGATTCTCTCCCGCGTTTGCTGAGTCACCGACAACGTAGCATCTTCCTGCAATACCCGGGAAACCGTAGACGGTGATACACCGGCCAATGCCGCGATATCTTTTAATGTCGCCATAATCTCTCCCTTATTTCTAATCCTTCGTATACAAATATTCTACAGAATTATACTATAAATCTACCATAAAAAAAAGTACTGAGAAGAAAAGTTTTCTTAGAATTGCCTAATTTTTTCCAAAAAATAGACTGCATGAATCCATACAGTCTATCTTTTCCATTATGCACCGTCTTATTCAAAAGGATAGCGGATGCCCCAAGCTTCCCGAAGGCTGTCCATCTGCTCCATCATTCGTAATATCTCACTGTGCGGCATCTGTTCGCATTCGATTTTGCCCTCTCTGATGGCCGCCATAGATGCACGCACCTCATCTTCAAAACCGGTGATCTGTTCCGGCATGTCCATGGCTTCCACCAATTTTCTGTCGTTGTCATAAATGCAGACACGGTCTACATTGTTGATGTTTTCTGCCACCAGATATCCTTTGGAACCGTACACAATGCCAAACTGTTCTGTCGCACCCAGCATACCACTGTGGGCGATTGCCATTTTTCCGTTTTTGTATGTAAGGATAACGGCATTCTGAGCATCCACGCCTGTTTCTGTTTTCACACAGGAAGAAGTGATGCTTGCCACATCATCCCCCAGAATCATGGCAATAAAGGACAACGGATAAATCCCTACATCCAGCAAAGCACCGCCCGCCAGTTCCGGGTCTGTCAAACGGCGTACATGGTGAATATTATATCCCAGATTTGCCGTTACAAAATTGACTTCCCCGATTTTTCCCGCAGCAATGGCATCATCAATGATTTTTCTGGAGGGCATATATCTTGTCCAAATAGCTTCTCCTACAAAAACGCCTTTTTCTTTGGACAGTTCCAGAATTTCTTTCGCCTGGGCAGCATTTGCTGTAAAGGCTTTTTCACACAAAACAGGCTTTCCATGTTCCAGACACATTTTCATATACATATAGTGATGGGAATGAGGCACCGCAATATAAATCAGTTCCACATCGGGATCTTCTGCCAGTTCTTCATAGGAACCATATGCCTTTGGAATCCCAAATTTTTCCGCAAAAGCTTTTGCCCGTTCCAAATCTCTGGACGCAACGGCATAACACTGGGCATCATCCATCTGATTGATGGTGTATGCCATTTTTTCCGCAATATTCCCAGGGCCCAAAATACCGATCTTCATTTGAAAACCTCCTCTTTGTTTTTGTCTAAATACATGCCTTTAGTATATCTCATTGTCATTTTCCCCTCAATGCCTTTGCCCGCTTCCATGTTTTACTGTATGCTTTCTCCCATTCCTCTGCCGTATCTTCCCCGTACATTTCCAGAAAAAGCTTATACCGATAAGGAATCGATTCCTTTTTCGGCGGAAAAACAACTGGCTCCCCTTTGATCACTACACCATCCAACTCATGGCGGCAGACCATATCATCCAAAAATGCCAATCTCCAGCACCCGTCAATAAATTCTCTTGTGGGCATATGTACCGGCAATTTCTTTTTCATTCTGATAGACATCCGTAACAACGTCCAGCATCCCAACATCCAAGGTGTTTTTTTCATCTCTTATCCCCCAATCTTTTTTTGTCATTGTACCATAGGATTTCCTTTTTCCACAAGAAAAAAGCCCACAGCTTTAGGGGCATTTTCATAAGAAAACAAAGGAAGCTGAAACCCTTATGATACATAGGATTCCAGCTTCCTTACTTTTTTAAATTTTATTTGATATGTTTTCTTATGAAGACAGCCGCCGCACTTCCCCTTAAGAAGTCAAGAAAAAGGAAAATCAGTGTTTTCTTAAGGGGAAGTTGCTTTCACTGTCCGAGCTTTTCTTTCTGTTTATGCTTCCGGTTTTTCATGCAATACCCAAAGGGCATAATCTACATATACATTGCAGGAAAGCAGCAGCGCTTCCTCATCCACATCAAACAACCCATGGTGATGGGCAACGGCTGTATGAGGGTCTTTTGCGTTTCTGGTGCCCACAAAGGCATACATGCCTCTTGTCACCGCCAGATAATCCGCATAGTCATCAGCACCCAACGCTTTCTGGAAATCGGAAATGATATTTTCTTTCGGCAAAAATTCCGCTGTTACAGCAGTTACTTCTTCCACTGCCTGTGCATCATTTACCAGCGGCGCTGCAAAATCCAAAAATTCCACTTCCGCTTCCGCGCCGTACAATGCAGCTGTTTCCTTTGCGATTCTTACCACTCGGTCATTGGTAAATTTCCGCACTTCCGGCAGAAAACTGCGAGTAGTGCCTTCCAGTACCGCATGTTCTGCCACAATGTTATACTGGGTACCTGCCTGCAATTTGCCAACGCCCACTACAACAGTTTCCAGAGGGTCTGTATTTCTGGAAACGATGGTCTGGAGCTGCACAACAATCTGGGAAGCAATATACAACGCATCTACTCCCAGCTGCGGCGTAGAAACATGGGCACCTTTGCCATGAATCTGAATTTTAAAATAATCGCAGCTTGCGTTCTGGGGGCCAGCCGTCAGGGAAATCTTTCCGCTGTCCAAGCGGCTGCTCACATGAGCGCCAAACACACGGGTAACACCATCCAGCAGACCTGCCTGCACAAACTGTCTGGCACCCTGTCCGATTTCTTCCGCCTGCTGGAAGAACAAACGCACCTGACCGGAAAATTCATTTTCTTTTGCTTTCAGAATTTTTGCCGCTGTCAGCAGTGTTGCCGTATGGGCATCATGTCCACAGGCATGGCAAACACCTGCATTCTGGGAATGATAAGATACTTCTTTCAAATCCTCCATTGCCAGCGCATCAATATCCGCTCTCAAGGCAACAGCCACGCCGTCTCCTGCTTTCTTCCCGTCAATCCAGCCATAAACGCCTGTTTCCCCAATGCGTTTATGAGGAATACCCATGCTGTCCAATTCCGCTTCGATTTTCTTACAGGTTTCATATTCCTTCAGACTTACTTCCGGATGTGCGTGAAAATGCCGCCGCAAATCTGTCAAATATGCTTTTTCTGCCAATACATAGGGTTTTACTGTCATGGTCTTTCATCCTTTCCTGCCCTTCAAAGAAAACAGGCCGGGCATTCCGACCTGCTCATATTTTTTGGATTATTCTGCACCTTCCCATGCGCATACAAACGCGCCCTGATATTCGTCTTCAATGGTTTTCTGCACTTCTGGTGTCTGGTATGCTTCTACGATTTTTTTGTATACTTCGTTGTCTTTATCTTCTGTACGAGCAACAATGACATTTACCAGATCAGGCACTGCTGCGTTTGTTTCAGGGTTTACATCTTCCACAAAGATGGTATCTGTCACAGGGCTCAAACCTGCTGTGAAGGCATTGCCGCCGTTGATGATGGCCGCTGCGCAGTCAGGCAGGATATTTGCCAGTGTTGCAGACTCTGCTTCCATGATTTCAATCTGTTTGTTGTATTTTGTAATATCTGCTTTTGTAGGAACAACACCTTTTGCAGGGTCACATTCGATGATTCCAGCTGCTTCCAGCAGTTTCAGGGCACGACCGCCGTTTGTCAAGTCGCTGGGGATGGCAATAACATCGCCGTCTTTGATATCTTCAATGGAAGAAATCTTGTCTTTGTTGTTGTAGATGCCCAGAGGGGCGATGATGGTATCACCGATGTCTACAATGTCATAGCCTTTCTGCTGAATATCGTTTGCCAGAAATGCTTTGTGCTGGAATGCGTTCAGGTCGATTTCACCGTCGTTCAGTGCACGGTTAGGTGCTGCGTAATCTGTGAATTTCACCAGTTCCACCTGAATGCCGTCATCTGCCAAAAGTTCGTTGATGGTATCCCACTGGGCGTTGTATTCCCCAACAACACCAACTTTTACAACTGTGGTTTCGCCGCCATCTGCTGTTGTTTCCTGTGTGTCTGCACTGCCGCCGCAAGCGGTCAGAGATACTGCTGCTACTGTTGCCAAAGCTGCTGCAATCCATTTTTTTGCGTTTTTCTTCATAGTTTTCTACTCCCTTTCTTTTTCTCAAAATGTTATTTATGTTCTATATCCTTAAAATAGTTTCCCATTTCAAAGCAATGGTCAATGTGTGGTTCTCCGAATGATAAAATTTCCCACACCCTGAATCACACTGATGATGATCAGAATAATAATAACAGTTACCCAGATCATGTCACGGTACCCCATCTGGTAACCGTAACGGATAGCGAAGTCCCCCAGGCCGCCGGCACCAATGGCACCAGCCATAGCTGTGATACCGATGAGGCTGACGAAAGTAATCATGGTCACACGGGTGATACCAGGGATACTTTCTTTCAGATATACACTGAAGATCATCTCCAGCGGAGAAAATCCCATGGAAGCGCTGGCTTCCACCAGACCGTAGTCCACATCCGCCAGTACGGATTCAATCTGTCTGGCAAAGAATGGAACTGTTCCTGCGATAAGTGCCACATAAGAACCGGTAACGCCGGAACCTGTTCCTACCAGCGCACGGCTCACAGGAATCAGCAGCACCATCAGGATGATAAAGGGGATGGAACGAATCACGTCGATGATCTTATCCAGGATTTTATACAATACCGGGTTTGCCATGATGCCGCCGCTTTTTGTAACGATCAGCAGCACCCCCAAAAACAGACCCAACACAAAGGCAATGACACCAGAGATGATCAGCATCTGGAAGGTCTGCCCGATACATTTGATAAGTTCCGAACCCAGTGCTTCCAGATTCGGTGCGATTTCATATAAGATATTCATGCCTTAATGACCTCCAGTTCTACTTTTCTTTCTTCGATATATGTCAATGCTTTTTCCATGTTTTCTGGTTTTCCGCTGAGGGTTACCACCAGTTTCCCAATGGTCTTGCCTTTGAGAATGTCAATGTTTCCGTAAATGATATTGGCTTTCACATCAAAAGCTTCTGCCAGATAGGAAATCACCGGTTCCCCTGCGTTGTTGGCGGAGTAAGTCATCATTACCATTTTTTCGCCTTCCTGCAATTTTGTCAGGTCATTGCCCTGTTCAATGAGTTCATAAATCTTGTCTACATTGCCGGCAGTGCTGATGAAGTCTTTGGTGACTTTTTCTCTGGGATGAACAAATACATCTTCTGTTGCACCTTCTTCCACCACACGTCCCAGTTCCATGATGGCTACTCTGTCGCAAATATCTTTGACAACTGCCATCTCATGGGTAATGATCACAATGGTGATTCCCAGTTTTTCATTAACCTGTTTCAGCAGGTGCAAAATAGATTTTGTAGTCTGAGGGTCAAGTGCGCTGGTGGCTTCGTCACACAGCAGCACTTTCGGGTCATTTGCCAATGCTCTTGCAATGGCGACTCTCTGTTTCTGCCCACCGGAAAGTTGAGAGGGATAAGCATCTTTTTTATCAGACAGCCCAACCAGTTCCAGCAAAGATATGATTTTCTTGTGTTTTTCTTCCTTGGACAAATTGCTTTTCTTCAGGGGAAAAGCGATGTTATCGTATACGGTTCTGGAACGGAGCAGATTGAAATGCTGGAAAATCATCCCGATCTTTCTGCGCACTTCACGCAGCCGTTTTTCATCCAGCTTTGTCAGTTCTGTGCCGTCTACGGTCACAGTGCCCTCTGTGGGACGTTCCAACAGGTTGATGCATCGTACCAAAGTAGACTTTCCGGCACCGGAAAAACCGATGATGCCAAAAATCTCGCCCTGTTCAATATTCAAACTTACCTCCCTTACGGCATGGACTTCTCCGCTGCCTGTGCGAAAGGTCTTACTTACCTTCTCCAACTGTATCATGTGTATTTTTCTCCTTTCGGCAATAAAAAAAGCTTCCGTCCTATTGCATATTCATGCACATTAGGACGAAAGCGTAATTTCGTGGTACCACCTAAATTCGTCCGCTCCTCACGAAGCAGACCTCAACAAGTACGGCCGTCAAATGACGGATTATACTCTGGCACTGTAACGGGTGCACCCGTTATGATCTAACCCTTTCGGCTCGACCATACGACTCCAAGACCATCTTCATCAACATATCCCTGCTTCCTTCACACCAAGGGGAAACTCTCTGAAAGGTATTCTGCCGACTACTCTTCTTTTCTGCGTCTTTGTTCTTTTTGAAAAGTTGTTCCTATTGTAATTCTGTTTTTTTCTTTTGTCAACAGTTTTTTATTATTTTTTTGAACGTTTTTTTATTCATAAAGAACGAGAATTCATTCAAGCCTGAATTTCCGCCGTTTCCATGATTTTATACTCCGCGTTGCCCAGCAGATCTCTTTTGCCATAATCAAAGAGCACCGCCTTTTGCGCCTCATCCCCAAACACCTCCAGATGGGTTTGGCGAATAGCCTCCTTGTTGCTCTTATAATGGGGCAGGCATTTCTGCCACAGCGCAGGATTGCCGTAAAAGGCAAAAACCTTGTCATGCCACTGTTCTTCATTGGTGACAGTCAGCCATGCTGGCAGTTTTTTAGGTTTTTCATGAAGGGCAATGTCGAACTTCATTTCCCACTGCAATTTCCGTTTTTCCACCTTCGGATTCTGTTCCACAAACCGCCATAACACATCAAAAAGTCCCATTCTGGATACCCCCAGATAATGATAATTCTCCCTTATCCAGAACTGGGATAACGCTTCAAAAAAGGCAAAGGGACTTTCATAGAGCGGCACCAGATATGCAAGGGTATGCAAAAATCTTCCGCTGTTGTAATAAGTTTCCACCATTTCTTCCACATATTTCAGACGCAAAGTATCCGCAAAAGGCAGTTCATGGGTGGTCAGCACCTCATAAGGTGCTGTGTCGTGATAAACGATTTCAAATTCCTCCTGTTTCTGGTGGAGCATGGAGCCTTTCAGCACCTTCAAAAATCCCAACTGTAACTGCTCTGGATGGAGTGCATACACATCATTGAAAGAACGCCCGAAAGAGTCATAATCCTCATAGGGCAGCCCTGCGATCAAATCCAAGTGCTGATGGATATTTCCACCGTCTTTGATCTGCTGTACAATTTCAGACAGCGCCGCAAAATCCACATTACGATTGATGGCACGGATTGTCTGGGGATTGGTGGACTGTACACCGATTTCAAACTGGAACAGGCCTTTCCGCACAGTTTTGAGGAAATCAATGGTCTCCTGATCGATCAAATCCGCTGTAATTTCAAAATGGAAATTGGTGACACCATTGTCATGTTCATGGAGATATTTCCAGATTGCCATGGCGTGACTTTTTTTGCAGTTAAAAGTACGGTCGATGAATTTCACCTGCGGTACATTCTTGTCTAAAAATTTCTGCAAATCCGACAGCACCTTGTCCAAGGGCACAAATCGTACACCGTTTTCCACCGATGATAGACAGTATCCGCAATGATAAGGACATCCTCTGGAGGATTCATAATAAATGATCTGATTCTGCACATCACTGAAATCATCTTCATAAGGGAAAGGCAAAAGTGCCAAATCCATAGGGTGCATTTGCGGTGTGGAGAAAATTTCCTCTCCCTGCCGATACGTTAGACTTTCGATTTCGCCTAATGTTGCAGGGATTCCTGTATCCAGATGTTCCAGATATTTTGTGAAAACAAGCTCCCCTTCCCCTCGCATGACAAAGTCCACCGCTGGATTTTCTCCCAGGAAGGTTTCGCTTTCGTAACTCACTTCTGGCCCACCGAAGCCAATGACACAGTCCGGCATGATCTTTTTCAGAATCGGACAGAGCTGCCGCAGCATCTCCACATTCCAGATATAGCAGGAAAACAGTACAACATCCGGCTGTTTGCGGAACAACTCCTCCGCAATGAAATCCAGCCGCTGATTGATGGTAAATTCCATGGTTTCCATATGATGCTTCTGGTTATTATCCTGAAAACGAGACAGATAACGCAATGCCAGATTGGAATGAATATATTTTGCATTCAGTGCCGCTAATATGACTTTTTTCAAAGGAATTCCTCTTTTCTTTCCGATTTTTCTTTCATTCTAAGGCAAATCCCATCAAATGGCAAATGAAAAGCCAAATTCTTCTTTAATAAAAAGATAGCAAAGAAAGCTGAAATCTTTGCAATACAAAGAATTTCAGCTTTCTTATGATTATAATATTCGTCAGCCATGTTTTCTTCAGCAGACAGACATTTCTTTTCTTCTTTTTATTTATACTGTTTCTGCCACTTCATAAACGCCCTGATCCAGATACCATGTACCATCCACCAGTGTCATGGATGTTTTTGCTAATTTTGTTTTATAATCAAATTCATCAAAATCAAAGGTGATGTCCGCTTTGGCAGGGCTGGTCTGTTTTACCTGCACACTGTTGAAATCCACAATGATGGGCATTCCTTTGCCGCCGTTATTCATATTCACATATAACTGCCCATCCACTTCCTTGAAATATGGTTCTTCACTGTAAACACCACTCTGTATAAAATGCTGGATTCTTTCCTCGCTGGAATATGTACTGCGCAGAAGGTTTTCCAGATCAGCCACTGTCTTGTAAGTATCAGAAACGGCAGGGAAATACTTCTGTCCTGTTTCTTCCCAGATCAAAGAGCATTGATGACTATAGTCACTGTCCCCCTGCAAGCCTGCGTTAAAAATAAATTCAATTTCCAAATCCCTTTCCAGCAAATCTTGCGCGACAGCTTTCAGCTGTGCGTTTGTTTCCTCTGCTTCCACAGAAATCATGTCCAGATTCTGCACAGCAAACTGTTTCCCATCAAAAGTAATCTCTCCTGTCAAATATCCAAATACTTTTCCTTCCGGCACGCCGTCGTAAACAGCACCTAAGGATACAGAAAAGAGGATATTGGATTTTGCCACATCAAAATCAATCATATTGCCCACTTGCAAATCCTTGATTTCTTTGCCATCAGGCAAATCCAGCCGAAACTGCCGTTCTTTCTTTCCGTTGATTTCGTATATCACCCTATTATTTTTGATTTCTGTCAGGATTTCTTTGCCAAAAAGATTCTGGAAAAGGGAATTGTCAAAGACATGATCTTTAAAAACATACGGCTCAGTTCCGTCTGTTGTCAAAACATGCAGCGTATCCACATCCACGCCTGTCCCTGCATCTGTATTGAAGCTCACAGCAATTTCCTTCATATCGTTGCCGTCATAATCTCCATAAGCGATTTCCGGCAAAATCCGTTGCGGTGTGGCATAATCCGCATCAATATAAGACGCATCTCCGTCAAAAGAAACCACAACCCCTCTGGGCTGCAGTCCATACAGGAAAATTCTTTCCTGTGGAATGGAAGCGATCAGATGATAATCCTGTTTGAAAGCATATTCCGAATTGCTGGGCTCCGTTGCTTCATTGACAAAAACCCTTCTGGAATCTTTCCAATATTCCACATCTTTTTCCAGCATTTCAAATGTGGTGCGCAAAGGCACATAGATTTGTCCGTCAATCTCCACCGTTTTCCCACCGTGTTCTTTCACGCTTTGCCCATTGATAACAGCATCAATCTGACTCTCCTGATATTCCCCTGCGAAAGCCGGTACTGCTGTCACAAAAGACATGATAACCGCTGCCCATAATGTTCTGTAAAACATTCCTTTCATATAAATCCCCCCATTCTTGTCCTATGCCATTTTGTTTATCATAACAGAAAAACATTTCCAAAGTGTTTCCTTCCTTTTACCAAAACATTACATGATCATGATTTTTTACACAGCCAAAATCTGAATATCAATGCCCGATGTATTTGTCATACAACATCCCTGATACTATACATCTATAACCTTTTGTTATGACAGAATATTTTATTTTTATACAAAAAATAGAAAATATTACCATTTCTGTTTCCTGCTTCCGTCACCTTTTTTCCAAACTGCCATGGATTTCATCAAATTCCATTTAGTGGTTTTCAACACCACTTTCCTTTTCTTTTGACACCTTATACATACTTTGCATATTTTCATTCAATAAAAACTTTTTCACTTGTCAAAAATGCCTGTTTTACAAATATCCTAGAAAAACTATAGTATTTAAATTCTTTATATGCTATACTAACACCCAATGCATCCACAATGTGAGATTCAGACGATGCAAGCAACTACCCAAAAACAAAAAGAAGAAAGAGAGGTATTATTTATGAAGAAAAATGCACTGCCCTGCCTGGTACTGGCAGCGGTCATGGCAAGCAGTTCCCTGCCCAGTGTTTATGCCGAAGAAATCGTCAGCGATGCCGTTTCTGCACCGGGTCCGGAAAAAGCAGCAGATACTGAAACACCGTCTGACACATCAGCAACAGATTCTACAGAATCCGATCATACTGCCACTCCTGAACTTCCCGCAGAAGAAACTGGAGAAAAAACGGATGAAGATAATGGGGATCACACAGCAAATACAGATACTTCTACAGAACAGCCCACTTTAACGCCTTCTGAAGAAGATAAAATAGAAGAAACTGAAAAAGAGGAAACCGAAAAAGAGGAAACCGAAAAAAAACCCCTTTCCCTGACAGCTGTGGACAGTACCAGCACAATTTCTGTCCGCATCCGCATGGACTATCCGCTGAAACGGGAAACAGTTGAAAAGCAGAATATCAAAATGTCTGTTTCCAACGCTAACACAAGAGCAGAAGTGCCTGCATCCATTTCCTATACTTATCTGGATGAAAGAGGTAATGAATGCGGCAGCAGTGATCTGGTTGCAGCCATCGATATCGTTGCTTCCGATTTGCCTGCCGGCACAGCAGACAGCGTATATCGCATTGAAGTAACAGGTGACGGCTACCGCACCTACACATATAACGAACTTTCTCTGGAAGAATACGCAAAAATCATCACCATTGGCACCAAAGAAAGCACATTCACATTGGGAGATGTCAATGGAGACGGCAGCGTCAATCAGGAAGATCAGCGTCTGGTAGAAGCGAATCTTGGCACAGGAAACGACACCTATGATCTGAATAAAGACGGCATCATCAACATCATTGACATTTCCTATGTAAACCGGGGCATGATGATACAGGGTACCGGCAAAGCCGTTGCACAGAATGGTGCCATGGTATCCGGTGCCATTGTACAAAATATCAATGTTAGTGAAACAGACTTGTCCACAGTTGAGATTTCCGATGGCAAAAACATTGCTGATTTGTTTACAGAAACAGATTCTCTTACATTCAGCAAAAAGAATGACGCACCAATCTCTCCTGAATCTCCTTTGGAAATCCCCATTGCCTTTAATGAAGGGGTTGCCATGAGCGAAGTACAGATTGCTACTCCTGCAAACGGCGGCATTGAGTATTTCAATCTGGTTCTGGAAGTAGACGAAGACGGAGACACTGTTACAGAAACCATTCCTTACAGCAAACTGACTACAGCAGCCCGTTCTGCTCGTGACGACGAAAACGTACTGGTGGTAAATCTGGGTTCCAGAAAAGTTGTAAAGAAAATCACCATTCAGGTTACCAAAACAGAGGATGATGAAATTGCAGTCATCAAACAGGTTGCTTTCGTGGAAAACACACTGACAAAGGCACCAGAAGCAGAAGCAGCAAAACCTCAGAATGTTTCCGCATCTGCTGGCAGCGAAAGCGTAACCCTTTCTTGGGATGCCATGGCAAACGTGACCGGCTATAAAGTGTACTACGGCACCACACAAAACGGCATGACGCAGACACAGACCACAGAAAATAACCGTATCACCATCAGCGGTCTGGATAATCTGCAAAAATATTATTTTGTGGTCGTAGGCACCAGCGGCGAATGGGAAAGTGCAGCTTCCGCCATTGTCTCTGCCACACCAATGCCTGACAGCAAACCATTGGCTCCCACTACTTTGCAGGTAACCTCCATGGATTCCGCCCTGCGCTTCAGTTGGGGCAAAGCAGAAAATGCCATGGGCTATCTGGTATATTATCGTGAAAAAGGTACATCCCCATGGACTTCTTCCGATGTAGGCAATTCCACTACACTCACTGTTGGCAATCTGAAAAATGGCGTTACATACGAATTCTGCGTAGAAGCCTATAATCAGATCGGCATCAGCCCTCGTTCTGTTGTAGCAGAAGGCGCACCCAAATCTCAGACAATAAACGGCCCTGACCTGCCTACAGAAAACCGCATCTCCAACGAACTGATCACCGTTCGTTCTGACAGCGGCGCAGCAGGCAATGTCAACTGGAGTGAATGCCCGAACTTTAATATCAAACATGTTCTGGACAGCAACTATGCGACTTTCTGGCAGTCCGGCGCTTGGTGGGGAGATCAGTCCTTTACCTTTGACTTTGCAGAGCCCCAGAGCATGAACTACATGATCTATGTTCCCAGACAGGGTGACATCAGCTATACAACAAGCATGCGTGATTACAACGTAACCACCTACCGCAAAACAGCTGATGGCAAATATGAAAAGATTGCAAACATCGAGGCAAATATCACTGCCAAAGTCACCAAAGACGGCACAGGCTATCTGGTATTGGAACTGCCTGAAGCAGATGACATTTCCAGAATCAGAGTCAATGTTGGTCAGGTCGAAGGCGGAAAATCCGTTACATTGTCCGAAGCAGCCTTCTATCATCTGGATAACACACCTGCGGAAATCGCAGATTTGTTCTCTAACGGCACATTCACAGAACTGAAATACAGCAAAGAAGAAACTCTGGAAAAAGTGGAAGCCCTTCGCAGCAGAGTGGAAAGCACAAACGCATTCTATCTGAACAAAGATATGATGCTGCGTGAGCTGAACGATGCACAGACATTAGCAGAAGGCGGCAAATTAGAAGAACAGACTGGTTTCCAGTCTCGCAGCACCGCAGAGGACAGCGCATATGGTCAGACTGCAAGCGTATTGCAGCCTCTGGGCGTTGTGGCGTCCTCCGGCAGTGATGTTGTGATTTATGCAGATATTCCCGCTGGTGAAACCGTAACTCTGGTACCTACACAGTACTACGCTGATTACAGCGCATGGAAAGGCAAAGGCATCCAGCTCCAGTCCGGCAGAAATGTCATTTCCGTTGAACAGATTGCTTCTGTCTCCTCAGAAAAAGGCGGCGCACTGTATCTGACATACAGCGGTTCTCATGCAGACGAAATCGCCCTGCGTGTTGTGACAGACAATAACACCAGCGTAAAAACACCTTTGCTGGAACTGTCTGACTGGTACGAACTGTCCGAATCTGCAAGAAAAGAAAAAATTTCTGCTTATGTGGCCGAAGTAAATGCTTATGTACAGGCAAACAGCAATCGTCTGGGACAGACCAGCATCCGCAACCATACAGATATTGCAACACCCAGCTTCCTGCTGTCTATCCCTGTAAAAGAAATAGCAGCTGGTTTGACAACAGAATCCCTTTACAATGCCATTCTTGCTTGGGAAGACGTTTCTTATGTCGTAAACACCACACTGGGCATTGTAGATGGTAATAAAGATTCTTACGAATATCCTATGGAAAGCCGCCAGAACATCCGTTATATGCGTATGTTCGGTTCTGCCTTCATGTATGCTGCCGGTGATCATATCGGTATTGGCTACGGCTCCGCTGCTGATCTGGTAAAAGGCACACCAGCCTCCATGCTGTCTGGCGAAGCTGATACAAACGGTCTCTATGGCTGGGGTATCGCTCATGAAATCGGTCATAACATGGATAAACTGGGCAAAGCAGAAATCACCAACAACCTCTATTCCCTCATGGTACAGAGCTATGACGGCGGTGATATGACTTCCCTGACCACTCGTCTGGAAAGCGAAGACAGATATTCTGCTATCTTCCAGAAAGTGGCAGAAGCCCGTCCCGGCGCAGCCAACAATGTTTTCGTTCAGCTTGGCATGTACTGGCAGCTGCATCTGGCTTATGACAATGCAGAAAACCCTATGGCTTTCTATAACCAGTTCTTCAAACTGTGGAAATCCAATGCTTATAACGACGGCAATGACTACGACAACCGCGTTGCCCTCATTGCATCTGAAGTAGCACAGAAAGACCTGACAGAATTCTTCACTCGCTGGGGCATGGAACTGACAGAAAGCACAAAGAGCAAGCTGAAATCTTATGATACAGAAGACAGAGCCATCTGGTATCTCAATGATAACTCTCGTCGGAACCGTCTGGAAGGCACCGGCGTTGCAAACGGCACATTGACACTGGATTCCGTCACAGCAGCCAATTCCATTGGCTCCAGCGGTCAGGATGTAACACTGACCTTCTCCCATACAGACAGTGAAAACATTCTGGGTTATGAAATTCTGAAAAACGGCAAATCCATTGCCTTTACAAGTGAAAACACATTTACCGAACATATCGGTACTGCAAATAATACGGTGTTGACCTACTCTGTTCGCGCTGTAGACAAACAGGGCAACATTTCCGAAGCAACAGAAACACAGCAGGTGCGTATCTCTTATGACAACGTACTGGATGCAAGCCTGTATGACCTTACACAGTCCGGCACAACTGCAACTGTGACCATGAAAAATGACAAGGCACAGTCTGTCAGCGGCATCAAACTGACAGGTGTTTCCGATGTGGAAAGCATCACTGCAGTTTTGACCACAAATGTGGATGGCGTATCCAAAGAAACCACATTGACATTGACACAAAATATGGCTAACGATGGCAGCACCTTCAAAGCATACTTCACCAAACCCGGTGCAAATGCAGAAGACAGCCGCATCTGGACTTATGACATCACCAAACTGGAACTGCAGAATGTTCCCGAAGGTGCTTCCCTACAGCTTATTGGCGCAGTCAATGATGACGTTGCATTCCTGCAGGACGGCGCAGCCATCGGCAGACTGAGCGCAGATTATCAGTGGGGTGATACTTCCGAGGAAGTGATTCCTGCCGGTTCTCTGGTCATCATCGGCACTTATGTAGGCGATCCCAGATACAATTATGTTCAGGTCAACGGCGAATTTACCGTTCGCGATCTGGCAACCGGTACAGAAACAAAAGAAACCAGACCTATCAACGGCGAAACATATCTTCTGGCGGAAGTTCCCAAAGACGGCGAAGTGAGCCTCATCAGCAATGGCATGTTCATTTACGTCATCAACGAAGAAGCGGAAGGTGATCTGCAGCACGACCATGTAGACTGCGATAACCCCAGTGCACTGCCCGACCGCATTCAGGCAGTCCTGTACCGTACAGACAATATCTCCAGCACAGATGGCCGCATCACCGCACAGACAATGTGGATTTCTTCTCCCGACGCTGACGGTATGCCCTCCATCGTACTGGAACATGAATGATAAGGAGGACCCTACCCATGAAAAAGAAATATACACTCTGGGCAGGTGCTTTGGTGGCATCATTGCTGATGTCCACCACTGCCTTTGCCGCAGGCCCCAGCGTGATCATCCAACGGGAAAATGACAGCAATAACGCCCGTCTGTATCTGACAGGTGTTTCTGAAGATACCACTAGTGTAGAAATCTCACTGAAATCCAAACAAAATCTGGAAAATGCCCATTTCCTTGGTTCCGAAGATCTGGCTTACAGCTATCATACAGAAAAAGACGGCGTTCTGACTATTTATGCAGACTCCCTTTCCGTACTGGAAAGCCAGAACAACCAGATCTATCTGGGGAATCTGACATTGCCGGATGACGTATCTTTTACAGGCGTATCCCAGATGATCACATTAAACAGCAAAGACGTATCCACTGCCTATACTCAGGTATCTCTGAAAGATACGCTTGATGACAGCGGCAGCAGCAGCGGTGGCAGTAGCGGCAGTAGTAGCAGCAGTAACAATAACAATAATAATAACAGCAGCACAGCGACAGGACGCCCTACCATTACAGGTGATCAGACCAACGGCATGATCATTGCAAACAATGACGGCAGCGTATCCATTCAGCCACATGCTGGCTATGAAGTGCGTGATGTATTGGTCAACGGTGTTTCTCAGGGTCCAGCGCTGCAGCTTCTGCATCTGAAATCTACCGATGTGGTAGAAGTAATTTTCGCACCTGTGCAGCAGCCTTCTTCCGGCTCTGCCAGCTTCACTGATGTACCTGCGAATCAGTGGTATGCATCTGCTGTTTCCTATGTAACACAAAGAGGTCTGTTCTCCGGTGTCAGTGAAACACAGTTCGCCCCCAGTCAGTCCATGACAAGAGGTATGCTGGTTTCCGTACTTTACCGCTTCAACGGCACATCTCATGCAGGCAGCAGTCCCTTTGCCGATGTTTCCAGCGATGCATGGTATGGCAACGCTGTCAGCTGGGCATATACAAACAGTCTGGTTTCCGGCGTCAGTGATACATCCTTCGCGCCCAATACTCCCATCACAAGAGAACAGGCAGCTGTCATGCTTGCAAGATACCTGAAATTCTCCGGTATTGCTCTGGAAAACAGCACACCTGACTTCCAAGATACTGCTTCCATCAGCACCTATGCCAAAGAAAGCGTAGGCGCAATGCAGAAAGCAGGTCTGCTTTCCGGTGATGATTATGGAAATTTCCGCCCCAATGCACAAATCACTCGTGCGGAAATTGCTTCCATCTTTATGCGTCTGTGCCAGAAATACGGCATCTGATACATCACTTTTGATGTTTTCCCCTCCTTGGAAATACTTCCCTAAGGAGGGGATTTTTTATGCACATGCATTTCTTTGTTTGATCCCCTCCCCTGCTTATTCCTTTGCATAAAATCAAATCCATCTCACAATTGCCTATTGGTAAGGCAAATGTCATCGTTTTCCCTTTCTCCGCGTGCTGCGCACAAAATATAAAGTTATATTTTAGGGAAATATGTATGAAAAAACTTGCAATGCTTTCAGGACTTCTTTTCAGTCTGATTTTTTCCAGTTTTACTGTTTACGGGGCAGCCCCCATAACAAATGCAGTCACAACAGACATCACTGCCTCCATTAACGGCAAAGCCATTCTCTGCTGCAATCTCCTATAAATTTTCGCCGACTATGACCCATTTGATGTTCCAGGGAAACCTTGCAGTATTTATCCTTTCCTACACGCATAATTCCAAAATACTCTTTGGAGCCAGACTGACACGCAGCAGTGCATTTTCGGTGGTTGCCATATCCATATATTTCCAGGACTTTTATTTTCCAAAAAGCCGATAAAGCTTTGATGATGCTGACAAATGCCATCATTTCTTCCTAAAGCAAATATTCATGATACATATATTTTCATGCTTTGAAAGCATAGAAAACCATGATACAATGGGGGAAAAGGAGGATTGCCCATGGAGTTTCGTGTATTGCGTTATTTTCTAGCCGTAACAAGAGAGCAAAGCATTTCTGCTGCCGCAAATGCCCTGCATTTGTCCCAACCCACCCTTTCTCGCCAATTAAAAGATCTGGAAGACGAACTGGGTAAACAGCTTTTTCTTCGCAGCAATCGAAAAATCACGTTGACGGAAGAAGGGTTGCTGCTAAAAAAACGGGCAGAAGAAATCATGGCATTGATGCAAAAAACACAGCAAGAAATCGCCCTGGCCGATGATCTGCTTTCTGGTGACATCTATATTGGCGCCGGCGAAACAGAAGAAATTCGATGGTTGATCAAAATCATGCAGCAAATGAGGAAAGCTTTTCCAAAGGTGCGCTTTCATATTTTAAGCGGAGATAAATCTTCGGTATTGGAGGAGCTGGAACATGGATTGATTGACTTTGCTTTGGTCTTTGGCGCCTTGGACCATACTCGATATGATAGCATTTCTTTACCGTCAGCAGACTGTTTTGGCGTAATGATGAAAAAAGAGGACCCATTAGCAAAAAAGGATGTCCTGTTTCCCAAAGATTTGTTGGATCAGCCTTTGATCGTTTCCCGGCAGATTTTGCGAGACCATGATTTGCCAGCCTTGTTGGGCTGTGAGGAACAGCAGCTTCATATCGTCGGCAGCTATAACCTGCTGTTCAACGGTTCCTTAATGGTGGAAGAAGGATTGGGCTACGCCATTTGTCTGGACCATATCATCAACACCACCGGCAAAAGCCCCCTTTGCTTTCGCCCCCTTTCCACCGACGTTCGGCCCACACTGCGGCTGGCGTGGAAAAAATATCCGCTCTTTACAAAGGCCGCCGAAAAGTTCCTTCTTGCCGTTCAAAACGATGCCACTGTTTCAAAAGGAAATGGCAAATAAAAGAAAATAGCATTGATTATCCTTTGCAAAAGTTGATATAATGAAAGCAATGAATTTTAATCAAGATAAGGAGTACTTTATGGAAAAACTATTGATTAATTTGCCTGAAATTGTCATTGATATTCTTGGCAGAATGGATCAAAAGCTGATTGGTCATTGCGAAAGAATCACCTATATGACCATGCTTTATGCCCAGCGCTGCGGCAAATTTACCAACGAAGAAGTTTGTAAATTGACTTGGACTGCATTATTTCATGATATCGGCCTGCTGCACAAGGTGGATCAGGCGCCTTGGGATGATTCGGAATCAGGAAACAAGTTTTCCCATTCGGAATATGGATATTTGTTTTTAAAGCAGTTCAGTCCCTATCCAGAATATGCCACCATTGTACGATATCATCATGCACCATGGCATATGATAGACGAAACAGACGAGCTTTCTTCAGATTTAAAACAAGTGGTTCGTGTCATCAAAACAACGGACCAGATTGATCTTTATAAACTGAAATGCGAAAATTTCAACCGCAAAATAGATGAGCAAGTCATTGAAACATTTTTAAAAGAACCTGCCAATTCAGATTTGGAAGCAGAAATTCGAGAAATCTCCTCCGCATCAGAATTGACACAGCCGGAAGTCATTCACCGCAGTATCATTGCCAAATTGCAGGAAATCAAGGCCACACCTGCCCAGACAGAAGCCATGCTCCAAACTCTCATCAGCGCCATTGATTTTCGAAGCCGTTATACTGCAATCCATTGCTCCATTGTGGTAAAAGTCAGCGACAAAATCGGAGAATTGGCTGGACTGAATTCTTATGAATTGAAAACGCTCCATATTGGTTCCATGCTCCACGATTTGGGTAAAATATCCATTCCTTTAAGGATTTTGGAATCCCAAGGCAAACTATACGATAACGATTGGGAAATCATGAAATCCCATGTTACCATCACGGAAGAAATACTGAAAAACAGGGTCAGCGACGATATTCTCGAAGTAGCTATCCGGCATCATGAAACATTGGACGGTACTGGGTATCCCAAACAATTGACCGGCGATGTTATCACAAAAACCCAAAGAATCACCACCATTGCTGATATCATCAGTGCTTTATCGGAAGAACGCAGTTATAAGCAACCTTTTTCCAATGAAAAAATATTGAGCATATTGAAAGAAATGAGCAAAAATAATAAAATATGTGGTGAAGTATTAAATACCGTGGAAGAAAATTATGATATCATCATCCAAACAGCAAAGTCTGCCAACCGAGAAGCAGTGGAAATCTATGACAAAATGATGCGCGACTATCGGTTGATGAAAACTGCCTTATAAACCAATGGAAACTCACTTTTCTCATTTGTTTCCATTGTGTTTAAAAAAAGGATATTGGAAACAGAAACAATGGTTATAAAGATACTTGGGGGAATCCTGTTTTGAAACACAAGATTCTTTTCATATTTTGAAAGGAGAAGCCATGGATATTCGCGAAAAAGAACTGATCTTAAGCAGCATGATGACACGCTGTGAAATTCTTACCGCAGAAAATCAGCTGCTTTTCATCGGAAAAATAACAGAATTTGATGAATATAACGAAACCATACAACTGGAGGATTATAATGATGACATCATCCCTGTCTATACTGAGCAGTTTCGTCATCAATTAAAAATCCACGCACATAACCCTTCCAGCACAAAACATGTGATTGTATTTGAAGGCAAAGCCATCAAATCATCCAGCTCTTATATCTTGCTGCACATCGAAAATATCATATCAAAAGAAGAAGGCCGCGGAAATTTCAGACAAACGGTAATGCTGAAATCTGCCATTTCTCTTTTAGACAGCAAAGAAGAAAAACCATGCGTGATACTGGATCTAAGCGTGACAGGCATTGGAATTGAAAGCAGTCAAGAGTATTCGGAAGGTGCTTATTTGACATTATCCAATCAACCTTTTAGAACCAACGGTTCCCTCTACAATTTGAAATTCCAAATTGTAAGAAAAATCTATTTAGAAGAAGAAAACTGCTACCATTATGGCTGTAAATTTTTGGATTTGTCGGAGTCCGAAGAAAATAATTTATTCAGCGACATTTTTGCCCTGCAAAGAGAAGAACTGCGCGCCAGAAGAAAGTAACATCTTATTCAAATAAACATTTCATGGAATACGGCCTCCTGTCATAGACGGACGGTATGGTATAATAAAATCAAACTTTTTGGGGAATGGTTTTGCCAATGAAAATTTTATTCTTGTCCCTTTGCACACCATTCCATATTGTACAAAGAAACCATATACAATTTCACCGCTAAAAACAACTTGCGGCTGTTGACAGAAGCCTCATTGCCTGCCGGCTTTGGATCGTACCACAGGAAAATATGGTTATATCAACTGTCCACATCCCAAGTGGTCATTCCCTTTCTCTATGATGGTTCTCTGCCCTTTCAAGAGGGTGTGGCTGTTAGAAACTTGGGAATTATTGACGCCAAAAATAAAGGGGACACCCTGCTTGGTATGCTGCAAAAAGCAGACAGATTTTGCCGTAGTACCCAAAGAAAACAAAGATAGCTGAAATCCTTACATACAAAGGATTTCAGCTATCTTCTTTTTACTAAGATCATTTTCTTTGAAAGACTGCAATGGCAATTTCTAGGAAGAAATCAAAAAACAATGTTTCTTCTTCAAAAACCCTTTAAACCATCTGGTTTATTGTGGTATCAAGACTTTTCCGCTTCCGTCTGATCTTGGTTATATTCAAAATAAATGACATTGATATCCGCTTCCACTTGCCCTTCTTTGCTTTCGCCGATATGAACGGAATCAATGAAACAAGGCAGCTGACCTGAATTGATTTGTTCCAGCACCCCTTTGATTTCTTCATAACTGTTGCAGGAAAAAGGAATTCCTGCCCGTCGTTCCACCACGCCATTTTCGTTTTCTTTAGCACTGAAATTGACCGCATACTGATTTGTTTGATCCAAAATATGATTCAGCTGGAAAATGACATTTTGGATGTTATCATAATATGGCATAATATTGCGGCCGCTATCCTCTTTTTGCAGCAGCGCCAATTGTCTTTGCATCTCCTGCTGCTGATCCACCATTTCTTGTAACTGTGAAATGGTTTCATTTTTTTGCGCAATTTCTTCCTGCAAGCGTTTCACCTTCGCTTGTGTAGGCTGGAAAAATAAAAGTACATAAGCGCTGATCAACAATAAAATCAACAAAATAACCAGCAAAACTCGTTCTCTCTGTGTTAATTTTCTCATGTCACTGGGCACCCCCTTTCGAAACCTCAATCAGAATACTCACATCAACCACATTTTTGTTTCCTTCTGATGAGTTTGCCGTATCCACGCTGGTTCCTTTCACTAGGGGGGATTCCTCCAAGGATGCCACAATCTGCGCCGTTTCATCCAGTGTCACACCCGAAAATGACACCAAAACCTGATTTCCTTCAATGGAAACCTCCGAAACATTGGAAACTGCACGTATTTTTTCATCAACCAAATCCAATATTTCCATCCGATTCACCAGTTCCAACTCCTGCTGGGTAGGCGAATATCTGGTATATGTTTCCAATGTCTTTTTATATTCTTCTAAATAGGCGCTGTCTTCGGCAATTTGGTCATCCAGCTCTTGAGAAACTTCCATCAATTCATTGACATACATCATTTTATCATAGATGAGCACCTTGGACACGGCCAAAAGCAAAACGACCGCAAACAGGATGTAAAGAAACGCTGTGGCTGGTGCAGCGGTTTTGTCCACCTTGAAATATAAGTTCATTTCTTTTTTGGTGGGATATACTTCTTTTTTCTTTTTAAAAAGCTCGCTGATATCCGTATTTAAGTTCATATTTTTCTCTCCCCCTTATCTGGAAAAAGTCATGGCTGCGGCCCGTGAACAAATATTGTGCAAATTTTGCTCCCCTTCTGTCTGAGGCAACAACTGCGAAACAGGGAGCACCGGCAGCCCAATGGCTTCTTCAATCACCTTTACCAGCTGAGAAATTTCACTTCCCCCGCCTGTGACATAAAGGCTGGTCAGTTGATTTTGGCGATAAGTAAAGTGATAAAAATTGATCAATTTTAAGATCTCAACGGCAATCTGTTCATAAATTTCCATACATCTGGGATGATCCAGCACTTCCATATAATTGTTCCGTTTATAGGAAGTGGCAAGGAAAGGATCGATGTTGAGCAAATCCCCAATGACATAATCCAATTCCCGCATCCCCGTTGGAATTTGACGAGTGGCCTGGATTTTATCATGATTCACAATATAAACCCTGCTGGAAAGCTGCCCCAGATCAATGAAGCAATACTCCCTCTGGGAATTTTCCTTGTTTTGAATCTGATACTGAGCCAGTTGAATATAGGCCATTTCCTGGGGCAGTATCCGTTTCAGAGAGAAGCCCCCGGCGGCAAAAATTTTGATATATTCCTGAATCTGTTGTTTTTCCGCAACAGCCGCCATCATGGTCAATTCTTTGTTTTCCAATGCATCATCCATCTCAGCATTTTCCTCTTCACAGAGGGCATAGTCACAAAAGTATTGATTGGTTTCCCCATGGATAAAGTCGTTAAACTCATAGGGCAAATTGAGCAGCAATTGGTCAACGGTCATATAGGGCATGGTAACCAGGCGGCAAATCACCTGACTTGGCGGCAAAATCAAAGCCGCTGGACCCTTTGGCAAATGCAGCTGGTTTTTTACCTTTTTCAAAAAGGCTGAAAAAGCGTTGGGCATAGCAATCAGATCTTGCTCCATCATATTTTCCGGCATAGGTACTTCGTACAGATGCAGGGCACCCTGTTTGACGGATGCAATTTTCAAACTGCTGTTTCCAATGTCAAAAGCTGTTTTTATATTGTTCATAAACAAATCCCCCAAAATTTAAAATAGCAATGATTGATACCATTGGAGAAAGCCTTCTCCAAACAAAAACACCACTACCCATGCACCAGATAAAAATGGCCCAAAGGGTATTTCCGTCCGCATTTCTTTTTTATATCGAAAAAAATAATACAGCAAAGCAAGCAAACAGGCAACAAAAATCAAAAGAAGCATTTGAAGCCAGTCAAGGTACATCCCCAAAACGAACAGCAGCTTGATGTCGCCGCCGCCCATGGTTTCTTTTTTCAACAAGGCATCCATACCCAGCGAAAGAAACAACAGTGGCACCGACATGCTGCATGCTCCAATGGCCATCCGCCCCAATCCCTCCAAAGAGAATCCCTCCAAACAGAGGAAAAATACCAGTCGATTGAGGATAAGCAACACCAGTGCCCCATCAGGGATGGTATGGGTTTTCCAGTCTATGAGCGCAATGGCAAAAAGCACACAGGCAAGGATGACAACCATCAAAAGCTGCCATTTCAGCCCAATTTTCAGCCCCAAGGCCAAAAACACCAACGCCATTATCCCTTCTGCCCAAAAACACTCTTTGGGAATGGGATGACTGCAATATCTGCACCTGCCACCAGATGCCAGAAAACTGACCATGGGAATCAAATCCCTAGGGGCAAGGACATGGCCGCAGGCATCACAATGGGACCTGCCCCGAAAAGGGGATTGTCCGCGAACCAAGCGGTCAGCCAAACAGTCCAAAAAGCTGCCCATGACACTGCCCAGCAGAAACATCCAAAAACCCGTATATACTTTCAAAAAGAAATCCCAATCCATGTTTCTTCCATCCTTTGTAAACTCATTTTGCATAAACCCAAAGCATCTTTGACCTTATGCAAAGTTAGTTTGATTTCGCCGCCGGAACCACCCCTCCGGCGGCGAAAAAGATATAAATTAATTACTCAGTTGTTTTATCCCCGTGAGCAGTACCAGTAGTACCAGAACCGTCTCCTGTCCAAGTTAAATTTGGTACCAGTGTATCATCCGTGTCATCTGAAGGAGTTGCATCTTCAAATTTAACTTGGATATAATCATCTTTATGGTCACTGCATTGACCATAACCTGTTGGCTCTGTTTCCTTAGCAACCAAAATCCCTTTTGCAGCATCATAGTTATAAGTTGCGTCTTCTGCAATTTCTGTTTCTGATGTCATATAAGTAATCATCGCAGCAGCTTTCGCGGCTCTTTCGTTTGCTTCGTCTGTAGCATCCTTTGCTTCATTCAAATTAGAGCTTACCATAGGAATGGACACAGCCACCAAAATAGCAATGATCGCTACGACAATCAGCATTTCAATCAAGGTGAAACCGCCGGATTTTTTCAGTCTTTCTTTGATTTTCATAACGTACCCTCCTTATATATAGGACCCTTTTGGTATTCTTTTTATTAAATATATTTTCAGTGGGAGTGGCCACCAAAATACTCCATTACAAGGCGCCATACAAACTGAACAATGGCAGATAAATGGACGCCAAAATACAAACGACAATCACGGCCATAATACAAATGATGATGGGCTCCAACAGAGAAAGTGCCCTTGCCGTCAGTGTATCAACTTCATTATCGTAATATTCTCCCTGCACCTCCAGCGTATATTCCAAGGTGCCGGTGCTTTCCCCCATGGCTGTCATGTGAACCAGCATAGGAGGCATATCCGGACAATATCTCATACAGCTGCCCAAAGACTGGCCGGACTCCACACCGGGGATAATGTCTTGCAGCTGTCTGGACAAATGGGCATTGCTCACCGAACGGGAGGCAATGTCCAAGGCGTTTAATATGGGCATACCTGCCGAAAGCATGGCCGACATGGTATGGGCAAACTGACTTGCCGATGTCATCACAGTGATTTTTCCAATGATGGGTACGCCCAGCTTCGCCTTAGAAAATTTCACCCGGCCTTTGTCCGTATTGCCATAAAGCCGAAGCAGAAATCCAATGAAAGCAAGCAAACAAATCAAAATCCATAAATAGCGATTAAAAAAGTTGGAAACAGCAATGACAATGCGCGTAGGCAGGGGCAATTCCATCCCCATGGAAAGGAATGCGGACGAAAAACTGGGCACCGCATAGGTCATAATCACCGTAATGACCAGTGCCGCCGCTACCATCAAAAACGCCGGATAAACCATAGCACTGGTGGCCTTGGTTCTTGTTTTTGTGATTCGGCCATAGTATATGCTCATCCGCTCAAAGGCTCTGACCAAATCCCCCGATTCCTCGCCGGCACGAATGGTTTCAATGAATGTCAGCGGCAGGCGGCCCATGCCCTCTTGGGAAAAGCTGTATGCCAAGCTCCAACCATTGGCAATGTCTTCAGACACTTTTGTCAGCAAATTTTTCAGCACTTTATCGGAAACTTGGCTTGCCACCAAGTCCACGGCCTGCACTAAGGGCAACCCCGCCTTTAAAATGATGGAAAACTGTTTGCACATCAGGGCAAGAGCCTTCCAGTTCAGCTTTCTAAATTTTTGCAGTGGATCCGGTATGGACTGCTTTACTTCATCCAGCCGCAGCACGACCTCATAGCTTCTGCGGATTTGGGCTACGGCATCATCCCGATTTCTGGCCTCCACAACGCCTTCGGCCACATCACCATTGGCGTGCAGGGCTTCATAATGATAAGCTGGCATCTTTCCCCCTCCTTATCGCAGAAAACCACGAGGTGGCTGACCAGAAGGCATCATGCCCTTTTGCGCCGTCAAAGGCGTATTGGCTGCCTCCTCATACGTTTCCAAAGAAATGGTGCCATTGCGGTACAAATTTTGCAATGCGCGATCCATCAAAATATTTCCAACACTGCCCATTGTTTGGATAGCATTTTGAATTTGCGGTGTTTTGCCTTCCCGAATCAGGTTGCGAATGGCGTCATCGGTTTTCATCACTTCACAGGCCAACACCCGCCCTGGCTGATTCTTTCTGGGCAAAAGCTGCTGGCTCAGCACGGCTTTCAAAGTCATGGAAAGCTGCAAACGAATCTGCTGCTGACGCTCAGCTGGGAAAACGTCCACAATGCGGTCGATGGAGTCAGCAGCGGAATTGGTATGCACAGTACCAAAAACCAAGTGACCTGTTTCGGCGGCAGTCAATGCCGTTTGAATGGTATCCAGATCCCGCATTTCTCCCACCAGTATCACATCCGGATCTTCTCGCAGCGCCGCTCTTAACCCTGCAGCAAAACTCATGGTATCTTTGCCGATTTCCCGTTGATTGATGACGCATTTTTCCGGCTGATAAATATATTCCACTGGGTCTTCCAAAGTCAAAATGTGCAGACTTTTGGTATGATTGATGGTGTTTAACAGGGCAGCCAATGTGGTGGATTTGCCGGAACCAGTTTCGCCGGTAATAAGCACAAGCCCCTGTTTATATTGGGCGAATTCTTTTACTACTTCCGGCAGACCCAATGTTTCCAGTGCAGGAATTTGGTCTTTCAGCAAACGGATGGCTACGGAATAATGACCCTGCTGCCGGAACAAATTCACTCTGCAACGCACATTGGCCACCGTAACGGCCATATCAATTTCGCCCACTTTTTCCAATGTTTCAAATGCTTCACCAGCCAATTCTTTGGCAATTTCTTTGCATTTTTGCCCATCCAAACATTGCTGATCCAAGTTGACGATAGCCCCATCCAAACGGTATTTAGGCGGAAGGCCTGCCACCAGATGCACATCGGAAGCGCCTTCCTCACTTGCTTTTTTTATGTATTCTTCAATACCAATCATGATTCTCTCCCCACTACTCGTAAAATTTCTTCCACTGTTGTGACTCCATGCTGCACCAATGTGGCACAGTTTTCCATGATGGGATGGAAGGTGGATTTGCCGACGGCTTCTTCCATCTGGGAAAGGGAACGGCTGTGAATAGCCCTTCTGATTTCCGGTGTCATGGTCAATATTTCAAAGACTGCTGTTCTGCCTCGATACCCCGTCTGGAAACAGTCGGAACATCCCTCCCCATGATAGAAGGTGTACTGACCATCCAAGGGCAGACCCAAAAGCTCCACTTCCTCTTGAGAAGGGGAATAAGGCCGTTTGCAGTTGGGACAAATTTTTCTGACCAGCCGCTGGGAAATGATACCCCGAACGGCACCGGAAATCAGATATGGTTCCACACCAATATCCAACAGACGGTCTATGGAGGACAAAGCGTCATTGGTGTGGATGGTGGTCATCACCATATGTCCGGTCATAGCCGCTCGCATGGCAATTTCTGCCGTTTCGCCATCACGAATTTCCCCCACAGCAATGATGTCTGGATCCTGACGCAGCACAGCACGCAGGGCATTGGCAAAGGTCAAATCCACTTTTTCATTGATCTGCACCTGACAAACCCCATCAATATGGTATTCCACAGGATCTTCCAGAGAAATCAGGTTCACTTCTTCGCTTTTTTTGTAGTTAATCATGGTATACATGGTTGACGTCTTACCGGAACCGGTGGGCCCCACCACCAATAATACGCCTTCTTTGTGATTATCCAAAAGCTGTAAAAAGGCTTTTTTGTTTTCTCCTTCCAGACCAATCCCATCAATGGAGATGATATTCGTATCTCGCCGAAGCAGACGAATGACAATTTTTTCGCCAAAAATGGTGGGAATGGAAGACACACGCAAGTCAATTTTTTGATTTTGGACAGAAATATTGATGCGGCCATCCTGAGGAATATTTTTTTGTGCAATGTCCATTTGCGCCATGATTTTGATACGAGAAATCACTGACATTTGCAGCTGTCTTGGTACATCAATAATTTTTCTTAATACGCCATCAATTCTCATACGAATCACAATTTGCGAGCTGGTCGGCTCCAAATGGATATCACTGGCATTTTCCGTAAATGCCCGATCAATGATGGAATTGACAAGACGGATGGTGGGGGCGGAGTTTTCGTCCTCATCGTCGCCAGCAATTTGCAGATTATCACCTACAAAAATAGGCGCTGGTATACTTTGATCCCCCACCAAGTCTTTCCGCATATCCTCGATGGCCTTCATGGTGCCTTGGTTGCTGTACAAATTTTGGACGGCTCTTTCCACGGCACTTTCTGTGGCAATCATGGGAATAACTTGCTTTCTTGTGGCGGCAGAAACTTCTTCGATGGCCGAAAAGTTCAAGGGATCTGCCATGGCCAGATATAATTCCGTTCGATTTGCCTTGATGGGGAGAACATTATATTTTTTTGCAATGCCTTTTGGCAAAACCTGCGCCATTTCTGAAGAAATATTCTGGGCGTTCAGATCAATAAATTCCAACCCCAACTGGGTCATCAAGGCTTCAATCACCTGAGATTCGGTGATGATATGATTTTCTCTGAGCACATCCCCAAGTCGTTTGCCGTTTTCCTTTTGCATTTGCAGCGCTTCTTGCAGCTGCTCTTGTGTGATGGTGCCATTGCCCACAAGCAAGTCGCCCAATCTAGTATATTTCATATTTCGTTTCCCCCATTTAAGACTTATTTAAACATCTGATGTCAAAGTTTGTTTCCGCTACAGTGCCTGTTTTGCTTTCCACAAGAACAGAAACACGGAAATTACCTTCCGCATCATACAAAATTTCCAAATCCGTGATTTTATAATCCCCATTGCCATAGGCTCCAGAAGCCAGCATCAGTTTTTCCTTAGCCAAAAGCTGCCCCTGCTCGCTGATGGAAATGGTGGTATTTTTACCATAGTTCATGCTGGTATACCGCTGCAATACGCCCTCATCCTCCACCACATCTCTGGCAAAGCGCAGTTCATTGGAAAGGACATTGCTGATGGTGGAAAGCAAAAGTTCCGTTTCGGCCTCGGATGTCATTTCGTTGTAACTATCCTGCGCCAGAAATATACCCGTAGAAAGGATCATGGAAAGCAGGGACAGTATGGCTGCCGCCGCCAGCATTTCCACCACCGTCAGACCCTTCTTTCGCCTTTGTTTATGAAATAATTTACATTTGATCTTATTCTTTAGAAATTCCATACGAATACATTCCTTCTCCGCCATACAACTTGATGGGCACTTCTGTTTCCATCAGATCTTCTTTGATTACCACCTTAGCATCCTCAATGGACAACGGCGTTTGTTTTGTTTCAGCCTGACTGAGGGTTTCATAAAACATCTGATCTGTACTTTCCGCACTCTTATTGATTGCCGCAGATGCCGCAACCCCACCCATCAGCAAAGAAACGGATAAGACACAGATCAAAATAGCAGCAATCACTTCCACCAGAGTTTCTCCCTTTTTGCTTCGCAATTTGCGTTGTACTTTTTTCATACCAACTCCCCCATTGTTATTCGTATCCATCCACGGTGATCCAGCCGATTTTCCACTCCATGGGCTCCGTTTCATAAGTGCCTAGTGTCAACAGTGCAGAAAGGGTTGGCTTTGTGGAATTTGGCGTGATTTCAGCCAATATGGTATAACCATCTAAAGAAGCTACCATCTCCACCGCATAAGAATCCACCACTTTCAGTTCCACCTGCACCACCGCTTCATCCATAGCTGTGCCCGTTTGGGTTTTGATCTTTAAGGTATGGGGCAAGATGGCTGCTTCTTTCAAGCCCTCAGCCACAACATCGTCAGGCTTTGTCTTTTTCATTTCACTGGCAAAGAGGCTGTCAAAATCTTTTTGCAGGCTGCCTGCCAAAATGCCATCATAGCTTCCTTCTTTCTGTATGATCTTTTTTATTTCACGAAGCTCATCCCCTTCGCCTTCCGTATACACGGTATAGGTATACTTTCCCCGATATTTTGATTGATTTAAGTCATCACAAATCAACTGCACCGCGGAAGAAAGAATGAAATAGGTTTGATGTTCTTCTTTGTTGCTGTTGATCTTTCCCGCGTTAGAAACGGAAGACATCAGTATGGAAGAAGCCACCATGGAGCAAAGCAGAAAAAACAAAAGCGCCAATAAAAAAGATGCACCGCGGCGGCTTTTTAATTTTTTAAACACCCGTTTTGTCATAACATTCCCCTTTTTTTCAATCATAGGTGGCGCAGACGCGCCACCTATTCCATGGTAAGGCAAATCCTACTCCTGCTTTTTCAAGATCAGCTGTTGGTTTTGCCACATGATATGGGTACTGCCCCCATACATAAATTGAAACTGCATTCGGATTTCAACAGTCATTTCTTTACCAGGAGGTGCGTTCAGTTCCAGCAAGACAGTGTCGCTGGTCGTTCCCTCCGGCCAAGGTGTTGCCCATACATATTCTGTATATTCTGGGATCATTTCAAAATCCACAATGGAAATATCCTGAATGTTGCTGCCATCCACCTGAATGGCAATGCTTTCACTGGTATAGGCATAATTTTGTTTTTCCTCATTTGGCCCAAATTCAATGGTAATGGGGTTCAAGGTGATATTAGGCTTCAGGATTTGGAGGGATACCACACTGCTTCCCGAATAAGGCACACCTTGATATTGATATTGGTAAGACAAGTTGACTTGCGTAAACCCAGTCTGATCCAAGCTTTCTACCAAAAGGCCATAGCCACTGTCTTTTGTCACATCTACCCGTTGCAGCATAGTGCTGTCGTATTCTGCCGAAATTTCGTCTATGGTGATTTTTTCAGCAAGGGAAGCTGGCAAATTAGCACCAGCTGTGTCCCTCAGCTTCAAATCCATAGTTGCCGTTTCATTTTGGAATACAATGACCGGCAGTGTTTCCGCCATTACCTGCAAATTCGCAGAAATATTCACATCAATGGTCAAAGGATAGGGTTTTCCATCCGTTGCAGTGTAAGTTATTTGCACTTTTGTACTGCCGCTTTTTTTAGCAACTACTTTCAGCGTCTGTTGGCCTTCTCCAGCCGGGCTTAAAGAGACATCTGCAATGGTTTGATCTTCTGCCTCTGCCTGCCAGGAACCCCCAGAATTCAGATTAGAGAGGTAAAGGGTTTCTGTCCAGATGGCAGCGCCTTCTTGTTCACGATAGTCAGCAAACAAGTCCAAGCTAATGGGCAAAGCGCCATCTTCTCGTTTGATGCCGGGATAAATCCAATCTCCATAATGGACATTGGCTTTTCCATCTTTCACCAAGTCACTGCTTTGGGTCAAAATGGTCGGGAACGGATAATTTTGCCCCAGCAGATAGTTGGAGGTACCAAAACTATACCGCCCATCAATCACAGCGCCCAAAGAAGACTGTGTGGTGACAGCACCAAAACCAAAGTCATTGACAAACTTTTTAAATACAGCGCCGTCTGTTGATAACTCCTTATAAGTACAGCTTGTCACTCCAGTGGCTGTATAATCAAGGATTCTGTCTCTCTGTTCTTTTGTTGTGTTATTCCTTAATGCCTGATCCAAATAGTAACAGTTTCGATAGATACATAAAAATTTTCCACCATACGCGATTTCACCTCGGCCGCCAACAACAAACAGCTTGGAATCTTTATTTAATTTATCTGCATTTGGAAGTGTCACAAAACTATAAGACTCATTGATGTACGACGGTTGACTGGCATCACTTTGGATAATCATACTGCTTGTAATATCCAGCGTTTTCATATAGAAACCGCCTACCAATCCACCAATATGCGTTTTGGACTCTTTGTTTTTAATGGCATCGCCCACCTGGATTTCTCCGCCGGCATAGCATTGGGAAATGGTTTTCTGGCAGGAGCCCACCAGACCGCCCACACGGACATTTCTGGCAGAACTGCTATGCTGGAAGTCAATCAAGATATCGGTCACAGCAGTGCATTGTTTCAGTTCCAAATTGCAAATACCAACCAGACCACCGACACCGCCGCCGCCAAAGGCACATGTTTCATTTTCGTCAATGATTTTGTACCCTGCCACAGCACAGTTTAAAATGCTCTCTGTTGTGTTTGTTGTAGTTGCAGCCAGACCCACAATGCCACCCATGGCATACCAGTTTCCATCTGTACTGTTTTCTTTTGTATTATGCGACCGGATGATGCCGGTTCCATCTGGAGAATAAAGGATGATATTTTTCAACTCCGCATTCACTGTCAAACCAAACAATCCAGTGGTATTGATATCACTTGTCTCAATATCCAAATCCTGAATCGTGTAGTCATTGCCATTATAGTGACCGCCAAACCAACCATAGGCCCAAGATTTTTCAATACCATCTTTTACAACAGTATCACGAAATGCGGCAATAGGCGTATAGTTGACCCCTTCCCCATACAGGTCATGGGTTTGGAGCCAATAAAAATCCTTATTGACCACAAATTTATTTTTTGCAAAATCCACATAGGACAGGAACATAAACTCTGGTTCATTGCCCTGAGCAGGGTCTCTTATTTCTTTCCCCCATTCATACCGCCGTTCAAAGCCATTTTCAATGACTGTCGTGGTATTCTTGTTCTTCATATTCCAGTTGATAAACTGTATCTGCTGGATAGACCGCACCTGATAAGGATTCTGCTCCGTACTGCCAGGTGTATCCAAAGACACTTGTGGGTCGCAGATAAAACCATTATATTGTGTTACATATGACATGGAATCTGCAAAAAACGGATTCAGTCGGAATATGAAATTCTCTCCGCCGCTGCCCAGTGTCCATGTGCCAAAAGGAACTTCATCATTGTTCTGCGCTTGCTCTGTTAAATATAATCCACTTTGTGGACGAGCAGCATCCGTATTCCAAGTATGGTAGGAATGGAATACATATTCCTCCGACACCAGTTTTTTCAAGCTTTCATTGGCCGCTTCATTTTCCTCAGAAAGTCCATATTGAAAAGCAGAATCCCATCCATAACCAATATTGGAACTGCTTAAAACAGGACTGATGTCATTGGTATGGAAAAATCCATAACCATACTCTTCTACAACCATCCCATCATCATGGGCCGTAGATAACGTGGAGTCCTTTGATATGGTTTTTGCATCCAAATCAACACCAAGGACACTGATCCGATAAGATGTATGGCCTTCCAAAGTGGTTTTTTCCCAATAATAAATGCCCATGTCACCAAGAATCATATCCTTTGGCCAGCTTCCATAATGGATGGGCTTCTCTTCCTGATCGGTCACCACACCAGGGTAAGGATAGTTTTCTGTTGGATTTCCATAAACCTGCGTACCAAATGTCATGCCCAGCTGCGTAATCTCTGCACTTTCCATTTTTCCCGTCAACTGCTCCCAGTTCACGGGTTTCGCCGCAGGATCGTTATATTGAGCCGTAAAATTTTCGCCATTGTAAGAAAAATTCCCGTCATTTAAGTAGACACACTGACTGGTGTCATCTTTGCTAAAGCCATAGCTTTCTGCCCCACCTTCGGTGCCAATGGACATAGCGCAATAGCTTTTCATGATAATGCCTCTATTTTCAGGAGCAAAACCTGCTGCAACCACATCGCCATAGCGAGCACGGGAAGCACTAACGGCACCTACACAATAGCTTTGTTCAATGATACCGCCAATATTGTTGAGCCCCGCAAAACCGCCCACATAGGCATTGGACATGGTTGCCGTTACCGCTATGCTTTTGGCTTCAGCTAAACTTTGTTCAATGGTACCTTGGTTGAGACCGACCATTGCTCCCAAATAAATGGTACTGTACTGATAACAGTCAGCTTCCAACCAAACATCTGCCGCGGCACAATTTTCCACACCGCCACCATTATACCCCACCAAAGCGCCCATATAAGTGGTTTTGCTGCTGCTGCCGGATTGTGTAACCGTCGTTTTTGTAGTCTCATCCATGAAATAAACCACATCTTGTATCACGCCTGTGTTATATCCAAACAGCCCGATATATTCATACTTTCCAGTGCTGCCGGAAGTATTGACCTTCACCCCACGGATGATATGGCTGTTGCCATAATAGTCATTTCGAAATGGCTTGTGGGCAGTGATGCCAATGGGGTTCTGTTCTCCAATTCCATTAGGGAACAGGTCATAACCAGTATACAAACTATAATCCAAATCCAGCTTTTGGGAAAAATGATACTGATGTCTGCTGGCATAATAAGTATCAAATTGGCTCAAATGATACAAATGACGCGGCGTTCTCAGTTCCACTGTCAGCCCTTCTGCCAACTGCGATAAATCAGTAGCCGACTCATAGGGCAATATGGCATTGGTAAAATAAGCAAAGTGCGGATTATAGTAATAAGATTTTTGCGCTGCATCTTTTTCAATGGTAATTTTCTGATAAAAATCAGAGGAAGCATAATCGCTGTTGACAATATCATCCGGCAATGGCAGAACATAATACGTTTCTATTTTTCCGGTGATTTTGTTTTCCGCAGTCATTTTCAGCATTTTGTCCGCTCCATAGGTAATGGTTTGTGTTTTGGGCAAAATACCGCTTTCATACGTGATCTTTAAGGTAACATCAATCCCTTGAATGAAATCTGTACCCAGGTAGGCAACGCCATAGCCATCTTTGACAGGTGGTTTATCCTTCAGCGAATCCAGACCACCGCCACCGACGCCACAAGAATAAGTACCGTTGCCTTCATCGTATTCTTCAAAATAAACCAAACTGCCATTTTGGAACTGGGCACCCCAATCTCCAAAATGATCCATACCCTTTAAGCCCGGATAGATAAACACCGAAAGAGACAATGTGGTTTGCAGATTGTAGGGATTGGAGCTGAGAGCATCTTTTTCCTCAAAGGCGCCGGAATCAAACAGCTGACCAAGCAACGCCATATCAGTCAAATCTTCATAGGAAAGACCACGTTCTGCATCCTCATTGACAAAATGGAACAAATCTGATTTCAAATAGTAAGTACGTTCATAATTGCCCCTTGTTTCACACAGAGGATAATTGGTGACCTGATTGGCCGATGTAAACAACATGGCACTATAGGCATTTTTGATAGTTGCAGTACCATTGCCCAAGCAAAGGCCTGCTGCTTTTCCATTTGCCAAGCTATCGATAAATCCTACTGCGTAAGCATTGGAAATATCAATGTTACCAGACACATTGCCAACGAGCCCAGACGCATTTTCCCCCTTCAAATAAGAAGCTGCATAAGATTGGCTGATGGTAGTTTGTTGCGCCTCTCCCACCAAACCACCAATGGAAGCGGTATTTCCTTCAATCAGTGTGGCCGCAAAACTTTGTGTCACTTCCGAATTGGATAACTTGCCTGCCAAGCCCCCTGCCTCTGCTCCCGATTTGATTTTATATTGAAAACCATCGGTGCTGTTACCCAGAAGCTCTCTCAAGTTTGTAGTGTGTTCTGAAGTGTTTTGCCAATACACTTGGCAGTTTTCAATTTGCACAAACTGCCCTTCTCCTAACAGCGCCGCTGTGGGATAAGAAGCATTTTCCATGTTGGTATTGACCAGCTGGATATTTTTCAGCTCTTTTTTCTTTTCGGCACTGCCATAGAACTGGCTGAACAGCCCAGAAGGCCTGTCGGTTGCCGCTTTTGACGTCAGACCAGAGATTTTATGGTTTTGCCCATCATAGCTTTGCAAAGACTCATTCTGGATGGGCAAAAATTCATACTCTGCCGCAGCTTGAATGTCTTTGATCTGCGTGGCTTGGGTTTTCTCCGGCGATACATGGGAAAACGCCTCATCCAAATTTTGCAGATGGCGCAGATATTCAATGGAAGCTGTATCCGCAGTGGAACTTTTTGCAAACAGGCTGTTATCCACTGCCGTTTTTTGTGCCCCATTGACCTTCAGATCTCCTGTATAAGCCACAGCTGCCTCTATGGTAAAATCGTCCCCCATCTGGATGGTATCATCTGAAAAAAGATCTTGAAATTGTTTTCCTTCCTCCAAAGAATCCAATAGCCATGTAGATGTAAAGGTGTAATAGGAAATTCCTTCCTGTTGATTATTTTGCTGGGCATTTGTTTCATCCAAAACCACTTCTTGATCCTGATAGCGGAGCACAATTTGAATGGACACATGATCTTCTTCGCCCATAGTATATAACAGCCTTGGAATCCAATAGGTTACTTCTGCCCGCAAGGTATCCTCATTATAAATATTGATGACAGGCGTGCGCAATGAGAGGGTACTGCCGCTTTCGGCCGCCTCTCCGCCATAATAACCAATCATAGGGCTGTTTTTCATTCGCTTTTCCTTCTCTTCTGCCCGCCATTGGTCATAAAAACCGCGGAAATCTCCATCCACCGGCAATGGTTCTTCGCTATAAAATACATCCATGATACTGCCGCTTTCCGGCTCATAGATGATGTAAAAATCGCCCTCCCATAAAAGAGATTCTATGGTTTCTTCAGGCAACAGCTCTTTGATATTTTCATCGGAACAGTGAATAAAATAGGCTGTTGTCTGAATACTGCCTGTAGAATTGGGGATGACCTCCACAAATTCCATTCGATTATCCCCGTCTGGATGAATCACATATTGATCCAGACGCTGGCTGCCTTTGAGCAAAATGGCTCTATTTTGGGCTGCAATATAAATTTGTTTTGCAGCATTATCCAATTCTGTGATTTTCAGCTGATTTCTGTATACATTGATACCAACAATGGACACAGACAATAATATGACTGTGATCAAAACAGTAACCAGCATTTCAATCAGCGTAAAACCTGATTGATGACCCCAAGTTTTTCTCATTCCCATCCCTCATTCATTTCTGACGCAGTTTGCAAACAAACCCCCGTCTTAAATCATTTTCAGCTTCAATCGGCCTTTTTCTTGTTTTTTGATGGCATACAAAACCTCATCGGCCTCTCTGTATATTTCATCCAATGTATGTGCTTTATCGGTATAAATTCCACCAATGGAAAGTGTCGATTGAGCCAAAGGATATTCCGCCTGTACCATATTGTAATAGGAATCAATGATGGATTGAATTTTTCTTTCGATGGCACTGACATCATCGCAATCAGAAAGGAAAATCACAAACTCATCTCCACCCAATCGGTATATAATATCCATAGATTTGCGAAAAAACTTTTGCATCAGCTGGGCTAAATATTGCAGCACCTGATCCCCTTGCTGATGGCCATAAATATCATTGATGTGTTTAAAATTGTCAATGTCAATAATAAAAAACATACAATTCAGGCATTCTCTCAGGCGCTGTTCCACCTGCTCCATACCCGCTTTTCTGTTTAAAATTTCTGTCAGAGAATCCGTCAAAGCTTGTTTTTTCAGCATCTTCTTTGCATTCACTTGTCTGGAAACATCAATGATGACACTGATAATGGCAGCTTTGCCATTGGCATCCACCGTCAGCCTGCCAATATCATGAACCCAAAAACAACTGCCATCTTTTTTCTTTATCCGATACTCTATTTCATACTGATCCCCAAAATTGGTGAGCGTTTCTAACAACTTATTGACATGCGGCTGATCCTCCTCATAAATGCTGTTGATCACCATACCATGAATCGCTTCATTAAATTCATCGTATGAAGCATAGCCCATCATGGAAAGCATTTTTTCATTTACCACAAAAAGTGGAAAACCTTCTTCCATGTATCCGCCAACAATGCCGCCTGGCATCAGCTGTGTGATGATTTCCATCAATTCCTGTCCAGTTTGTTTATTCATATGATTTAGGCCTTGAGAAATAAATTTCAGCGGGAAGTATTCTCCAGCCTCTTGTTTTTCACTGGCTTCAGAGGCATGGAGTATATCAATGATGTATGCTCCATTTTCCAAATGCATCCCTGCCGTCAGACGCATGCAGTACAGAACTTCAATTCCATCTAATGTGGTAACATTTATTTTTAATTTGCAATAACAATCCCACCCATTTTCTCCCCGCATTCGTTGAGAAAAATCGGCCACTTCATAAAGAATGGGGGATGGGATTTGCTGTATTTCTTCCAAAAGAAGTTGTTCAAAGGCTTCTTTTCCAATGGCAACTTCATTTTCCCCGGTACCAATACTGAAAACTGTGTCAGAAAGAATATCCAATGTGGCTTTTGCATTTCTCTGCTTAAAATAAGCATCAAAAAATCGAATCAGCGTTTTATAAACCTCCGTAGATCTTTTGTATGAAATTTCATTTACTTCTATTTCTGACATTCACATCCTCCTTATTGAAAACCAAAAATTATGAAATGCTACTAAGCAACTGATACAAATTAAATAATTCCATTGGTCTGAAATAATAATACCCCTGGATTACATCGCAGCCAGCCTCTTTGATGATTTCGTTTTGGAGCTGTGTTTCCACGCCTTCCATACAAACTTTCTTACCAAATTTATGGCAAGAATAAACAATACCGGAAATAAAATTCTTTTTCTCCTCTGATACGGACATTTCACTCAATAATGATCTATCCAGTTTAATCAGGTAGAACGAATATTGTAACAGCATTCGGAAAGAGGAATAGCCGCTGCCAAAATCATCCAAAGCAATTTTGATATTCATTTTATTGCAAGCTTCTATAAAGTGTTCCAATTTATCTTTTTGTTCGTCCATAAAGTTTTCTGTCAGCTCTGCAATCAAATTGGAACCATCAATTTGATATTTCTTCAAGGTGTTTTGCATGAAATCTAAAAAAGTATCGTCATAAAGCTGCTGCAAACTTACATTGAATGTTACGTAAAACTTCGGATTATAAAACACAGTACGAGAACAAGTGCAGGCAGCCTCTTCAAATACCCATTTCCCCACAATATCAATCAGTCTTTCTTTTTCTGCAATGGGAATGAATACCGCTGGCGATATATCTTTTCCTTTAAACTTCCACCGAAGCAGTATTTCCCCTCCTACAATGGTTCCATCTTTCGCAGAAACCACTGGCTGAACAACAACTCTAAAATTTTTCATACCATTTAAAATATCCTTCATGAGCGTCAAAGACATTTCAGACATTTCCTTAATTTGGCAAATGTTTTGTGCGGAATAGTCAGTGTAAAGCACTTCTGTGTTTTGTTTTGCAACACGAAGCAGTGACACAATGTTTTCCACCACATCTTCCGGCATAAGGGAAGCACATGGATATTCCATCACACCAAAAGCACAGCAATGAGGCAGATCAATACCATAGCGATGATAACAGTCCTCCACAATGGTTTTCATTTCTTTGATCAGGGCTTCTGTGGTATCTGTGATTCTGTGTGTGTCCACAATAGCCATACACCGCATACCTTCCAGCCGATAAAAATCCATTTTCCAGGAAAGTTTTTCCATCAATTCTTCCGAAATTTTATTAATCAGCTTGTCTACGTAATTTCTGCCCCTTGTACCATTGATTTCAACAATATTGCTGAAAGTAAAACCAATCAGCAGCTTCTTTTCCTTTCTTTGAGCATATTCTTTGAGGTGAATGCAGGCTGTGTGTTCCCGAGGGAAATTGGTCACTGGGTCAACCACAAAAAACTCATCCTGATGGGTCACACGACCGGAAAAGAACAATGGTTTTGTTTTATCTTCATTCCATTTTAAAATTCCATAACAGCGAATCCATACTGTTCTGTTGTGGACATCTTTTACTTGATATCTGAGATCGTGGATTGTCCGTTTTTCTTTCATCATGCTAGACAAATCCTGCCAGTACAATTCCTGAAATTCCGGGGTACTGATTCTTTTTGCCCAATGTTCCAGCAAACCTGATACTACGTTGCTGGCAAAGCCAAAATCATCTCTCAAATTATCAGAGATATAGAAAATATCCTTTTGTATATCCCCAAAATAGAAGTAACTTGCAGAGTTTTCTTGGGAAATTGACTGAAAGAGAGATTCTGCATCAAAACACGCTGTACTGAGGAATTTATTAAATTGGGATTGACACTGAAACGCTACCATGTCAGGCCTGAAAATTTTTTCAAATTTATCAGAAGAAAGCTTTGGATACTTTTTATAATAGCGTTCCTTATCCAAATACATTTGCTGATCCGCCTGAGAAATCAATTTTTCTACGCTAATAGGTTTTGCGTCACTCCATGCCTGACCAATGGCAATATGATTTTGACTCTGTTCAACGGCATCTTGCAGCTTAAGAAACTTTTTATGAAATTCTTCTTTGTCACATCCTGGATAAAGCACAATAAATTCGTCTCCGCCCATTCTGTAAATCATCTCTGTTTCCAGCGTAGAACGAATCATCTCATAACAATCGCAAATGAGTTTATCCCCTGCCTCATGACCCAAGGAGTCATTGATCCGCTTTAATCCCGTGATGTCACAGAAAATCACCCCTAAAGATTCCACATCAAAATTCTTGCTGAATCTAGCAATGGCATTTCTGTTTAAGGCTCCGGTCAGCTGATCATAATAACTTAGTTTATTCAAAAGTTTCAGCAAATCCCTTCTTCTTAACAGGGAAGAAGTGAAATATCCAATGACTTTGACCAACGATGTAATCATTGACATCATGTTTGGATGAGGATTATCCACCCCCATAAAGCCCACAATTTCACCCTCTATGACAATGGACCCTACCACAAGGGTAGAAATGTCTTGTGGCTTTAAGGTTGCATAGGCCGCAGGATATTTTGTTTTAATTTCTTCCAAATCATTGATAACGACAATATTATTTTCTTCAAATTCTTTGATCCACCAATCAACAGATATCAGCGGCTCATTTTGCAAAATATCCTTTTGAGGAACTACGCCTTCGGCACACCATTCATAGGTGTTGCTCATTCGATCTCCATCATGAATTTCAAAAATGTAGGCTCTGTCACACAAAAAAGTTTTCCCAATATATTCTAATAACTTTTCTGTGGCTTCTGTGGGGTTATTAGTTGAAAAAACCTGATGCAAACATTCATTTAAAATGGTTTCACTGCGGGCATAATAATAGGGTGTATTATTTGCAGTTTCGGAGTCGACATCAATAGCAATTTCGATCCGCAATTGTCTGTCCTCGTCATGCACTAAGCTGTCTTTGATTAAAAATCGTTTTTTCAAAATGGGGTTTGTATGTTTCCATGAAACAAATTCATTTTCTTTCAAAGAACAATTGGTGCAAAAGGAGCATGGTTCATCCAACCCCTGAAGAATTTTATAACACTTTTTCCCCTTATAATCCTCATGGCTTTTAAAGCCCAATGAATGACGCAAATGTGCATTCATATAAACGATTTCATAAGATTCTACATCCGAAACATATACCATTTCATCCAGTTTTTCATAATGCTCCCAAAAACGCTCCGTCATAAACTTTCCTCTTTTCGGTAATTACTCTGATTGAATACGCCCACCTTGCATCTTTTTCAAATAAAAAAAATCGCAAATTCTCATACAAAAACAAACAGGAGATTTTATCTATTGATTTCTTATATCAAAATAGATAACTTCTCCCTGTCTGTATTACCTTTGTATTCTAATTATAATAAATAAATTCATTTGGCGCAATAACATCAAGAAAGAAGTATTATGAAAAGATAATAAATCAAGGATGATCCCCATTGTTTCGTTTCTAGTCTCTTTCAATAAAGCACAAACATTTCTTTAAAACCGATGGAGGTGACAACATCCTCCATCGGTTGATCCCATTTTATTTTGTTTGCAAAACGCCGCAGCAGCTATTTCGAAACATGGTTGCCGCCTGCGCACGTGTTGTATTTCCTTGTGGATTTACCGTACCATCACCCATGCCGTTGATGACATTATTTTGTACAGCCCATTGCACAGCAGTTTTGGCCCATGCGCTTATTTGAGATGCGTCCAAAAACGACATCTCATCAAAATTTGTTTCTGAGGATGAACTATACTGATAAAGAATCACTGCCAGCTGCTCCCTAGTGATTGGGTCATTGGGGCCAAAGGTACCATCGCCAAAGCCATGGACAATGCCCTCTGCTGCGGCCCAGCTAACGGCCGGTTCATACCAGTCCCCAGGCAAAACATCTGTAAACAAGTTTCTGTATTCCCCTTTGGGATTTCCCTCCATATTCCACAGCATCATGGCAATCATGCCACGGGTGATATTGGTATTTGGCGAAAATTCCGTAGAAGAAATGCCCGTCATAATGTTTGCTTGAATGCAGTAATGCACGCCGTCATGGTACCACTGGTTTTTGTCCAAATCAACATAAGGTTCCATGACGCAGGTTGCATCTTTGGGGCAATCCAAAAAACAAGGGAATGATTTCCAATCTTCACCAGCGGATGCTGTTTTGACAAAGTCCACCGCAACGGTCACCTTGCCTTCCGGCTGCACAAAGGTGTATGTTCCGTCTTCATTATCCACCACTGCAATGGCGTTTCCATTTTTGTCTAAAACAGTCACTGTTCCAGTTTCATATCCCTCATCGGGTTTGGGGATAATGGTCACTTTATCCCCCTCTTTCGGCGATTCCCTGTCAAAAGAAATGCTGCCGTTTTCGCTTTCTTCTACGCTTGGACTCCAGGAAACGTTATGGCTTCCACCTCCAGAGGAAGAGGAAGAAGAAGACTGCTTGGTATAGCTGATGGCGTAGGTGGAAAATTTGCAGGCATAGACATGAATGAGGCCATGCTGCTTATCCAAATACACCGTACCGTCCTTCAAAGTTTCTGTTGGCAAGGTTTCCAGTTCATTCAGACCTTCCACCCCATCACCATGATACCGATGAAGTGCCACATTTTGCTTTCTGCTAAAGTCAAAGGGAAACACGATTTCCAAGACTTCTGTATTTTGATCTCCAATTTCTTCCGATTCACCTTCCGTGATTTTTGTCAATGTAAAGTCCACAAAATCAAAACTTCCTGTTCCCACTGCCTCCTTTATAGCCGTCTGTTCCTTTTTCCATTGCTGGTTTTCTTCCGAAGTGTCATTGGCCATATCTTCCACTTTCGTTACCGTCAGCTCGATGGTAACAGTTTCTCCCGCCTGTACCTCTTCTTTTTCGGCAATGTCATCCAGGCCGCCCACAACACTGGCGTATTCTTCTGCGTTTTCATTATTGATCACAGAATTTTTGCTGCCATCGGGCATTTGAATGGCAACAGTTTCATTTTCTCCCTCAATAACAACCAAAACCGTCATTTCCTGACCGTCCTGTTTTGCCACAATATTATAAACACCGGGCTTGATTTGATCAAAGGAAAAACTGCCCGAAAACAGCCCATTTACCATGGTCGGGCTTATGGTTTGGCTGGAAATTTGCTTATTTCCCTGCACCAAGGACACAGAAATGGCGGTGTTGCTATTTGATACCACCTGTCCGCTGATGGAGAAATCTCCTTCTACTTCTTTTTGGGCACCGCAAATACCACAGACTTCATAATTTTTTCCTGATACAGGCTGAAACTGATGTTCTTCTAAAGAGTCCTCTCGGTTGCTTTCGGCACAGCCTTCATTGGCACACACTTGCCAATGGGAAACTGTATCAAAATTATAGGTAGTAAAACGATGCTCCGGTTTTTCCATAGAAATGGTGCTGTCATTGGAATAAGAAATTTCTGTGGAGTAACAATGGGCATAGCCGACATAGACCTTTTCCCCATCAAAGGCAGGCGCAAGCTGCCGATCATTCCCGGTCAAAGTTTGCCTCCAGAAATAGTCGTCGCTTTCTTGGTTTTTGTTCAGCCAGTAGGCTACTTCACCGCTTTCGAATGATGCCTGTGTTTTGCCGCCATCAGCTTTTTCGGATTCTGCCAAGTAATAACAATCAGTGATTGTGCTGACACCATTTTGCATACCTGCAATACCATATCCCCAAGATTCATTGCCCGTTGATGTTTGAATCATTCCAATATTATAACAAGTCTTCACCTCTGCCGTTTGGCTTGTATTATTGGTAATTCCGCCTACATACTTTTTGCCGCTGATGTCGCCGGTATTATAGCAGTTGACGATGGTGCCTTCATTTTTTCCGCTGATACCGCCGCTGTTGTATCCCGATGCGGTGATGTTAGAAGCATTGTAGCACTGTTGGATAGTCCCCACATTTTCTCCGCTGATACCGCCAATCATCTCCATTCCGCCATTTATGGTTGTATTGACTGCATAGCAGTTTTCGATGGTGCCTTTGTTTTTACCGCAGATGGTGCCTATAGTAGAAGTGCTGCTATAAATTTGTGCATTGATAACACCCACATTTTTCACAACTCCTTTTTCTGTCACCATGGTAAAAAACCCGGTGGAAGCAAACCCAACCTGCGGCTGAATCACTACACCGCTGATGGTATGGTTTTGACCATCAAATGTCCCACCAAAACCGCTATGATACGTTCCAGCGGAAATGGGGTCAAAAATTCGCCCTTTTGGTATCACAATATCTTGTACCAGCTTCGCGTTTGCCCCAATGTGGTTTTCGTCATCAGCCAAATATTTGGAAAACCAAAAGAGATTGCCGGCGTTTTTGATTTCGTACCAATCATCCGTCGGGTCGTTCGCTGTCCCATTGTCGTTTAACATAGGCGGCTGATAATGATTGCCTTCGGCAAAACCATCCTCGTCGTATTCCAACGCACCAATTTTCAAATATTTATATAACCATACATTCTCTTCTACATAATCTTGTGTATCTGTACCATCCACATCAAGCGCCGCAGTTACCACACCTCCTTCGTATTCACTGAAATCCGGCGCCATTAATGTAGCTGCCGATGTACCTTTTAATGTGACAGTACCGCCGTTGATTTGAATATAGCGTGGGGGCAAAGTTCCACCATGACTGGTATCGATATAAATGCCGTATCCATCAGTAGTTCCATCGCCAGAGAGAGTCACTTCCCCACTATTGATGATGACACCAGCCTCATCTTCCACAAAAAATGTCGCAATCCCGCAGCCATAGCCATATTCCCCCGTAGTCTGCACACCAGTTACGCTTACATCCAAAGATCCATTCCCTTCAATGGTCACTACGCCTTCTGCGTAAATCCCATCGACAAAAGTGCTGCCGTTTATTTTAAAAGCATAAATCTCATTTTCCCCCACCAGATCTATGCAAATATCTCCTTTTGCATAGATAACAGCACTATGGTAACGATCTCCTGTGTAGCATTCAGTCAGATAAGCCCCCTGCAATGTCAATGTATTGGTTTCCGCATCATAAGAAACCCCATCCATAGGATTTTCCGCATTTTCTGTGGTCAGTTCCACCCCATTGACCCAGATGCCATAACTTTGGGCCAATGGTTGTTGACCAGAAAGGAGCAACGTGCTGTTTGCAGGCTCTTGCAGCGTTTCCATGCTGTCCTTCTGTGGCGCCAATTGCATCTGCTGCGGCTCTTTTGAGTCTTTTTCTTGTTCCCCTTGCAGCTGATTTGGCTCTTCGGAGTCTAAGCTTCGCCCTAGCTCCATCTGCTCAGATGTTTCCTAGATAATAGCATTGGTAAATTCTATTTTCCCCCTATCCACTTCTTCCGCCCAACCTTGGACAGGAAACAGGGATAGGCTCATCACAAAGATCAACATTGTACTCAGCAACTTCTTCATCATGCAAATTCCTCCTTGTTGCTTTCTGAACCATGTTCTTGCTTTCATTATCTTATACCAAAAAAGGCAAAAATCCACCAAATTGTCAAAATCGTCTATTTTAAGTGCATTTTCATCAAATAAAAAAACGGATAGGAAAATCATCCTATCCGTTCATTTCATAAAACTGAAAAATGAAAAATAAAAGGAACTGCTTACAGCAAGGAAAGAACAATACAAACCGAGCAAATTCCATTTTCCACCTGATAACTGACTTGGCCGTGATAAATTTCGCATACATGCAAAATACTCAAAATACCAATTCCCTTTTTTTGCGGGATTCCATCGGTCAATTCCAATACCTCATCACAGGTGTTTTCACAAACAATCATAAATTTCTGATTTTGTTTTGCCAAATAAAGCCCAACTTTTTTCTCTTTCTGGGTGGATTTTACAGAGGCATTGAACGCATTTTCCAAAAGGTTCCCCAACAGAGAAACCAGGTCAATGTCTTTCATCTTCAACTCCTCATCCATAGGACATTTGACGGAAAAAGCAATCTTGTTTTCCTGAAACCGCGCGCCATAAGACGAAAGAATATTGTTGATGACAGCATCTTGACAATATCTTTTTTGCGAAAAGCTCAAAACCGCTTTATCATATTCCTCAATATAATCCAATGCCGCTTTTGGATCTTTGGCGTCAATAAGATTGGCCAAGTGCAGCATATGATGTCGTACATCGTGTCGAAAACGACGATTCTTTTCTTCGGATCTTTCATAATTTTTGATCTGATCCAACAAAAACTTGCTGTGCATTTCCACTTGGCTTGCTTCTGCATATTTGTTCATATAATTGATGGTAAAAATGATAATCACATACAAACCAACGGTCACTACAAAAAGCAAAAGAAAAATAACCTTGTCATAAAAATGATAACTCCATACATTGGTTCCAATGGCCATCCAGAAACTATGCAGGCAAAAAAACAAAGCACTGACCACACACAAGGGAAGCCACTGTTTTTTGTCATAAATATGGATTTTTAAAATCCTCTTTTTCATCCAACACACATAAAAGATCAACGTACCAAAATGCAGCACCGTTCGTATAATGATTCCTACCAAGTAGAACAGATTCTCCGTCGGCGAGATGAAACAGGAAGTAATCAAATAAGACAAGTTATGAATAATGCAGAAAAAAATGTCGTATGTAAAAAATAAAAACAGCTTCTTTAAAAAGAATCCTTTGGAAAACAAAAAGAAGCTAACGCTGAAACTGACAAATGCCACAAAAAAAAGCAGCGTTACCATCTTATCGAAATTACCACTATAGTTCAACCCTAAATAAATACAAAGGAATGTGGTCAATACGCTGGCAATAAGATAGAGACCTTTGAATAAGTGTTTATCCAATCTATTGTCATACAGATTCAAACACCATGTAAAATGGCCAAAGAGAACCAATCCAGTCCCAATCACATTGTACTCATTCACCCCAATCTTCCTTTCCTTTTTTTCATTCTAAGATCTATTTTTGACAAAAAACCGATAATAAGTTTCGGTGATCTGCTTATGCTGGCGAACACGAATGGGAATTTTGACCCCATTGGTTAAAACAAAATCTTCTTTCACATCGGCAATGTAATCCATATTGACAAAAAAGCTTTGATGACATCTCAAAAAACATTCATCCAATATCGCTTCAAAAGAATTCAATTTTTCTCTGCACGGAAAAACGCTTTGATCTGAAGTATGGATATATAAGTTATGACCACGGCTTTCTATATACATGATTTCATCCAAATATAAATACTTTTTTTGTCGTTGAGATTGAATACAGATTCTTTTTCTCACGCGGCTGGAAAACACTTTGTTTAACACTGTTTTCAGTTTTTCTTCGGAAACCGGTTTGAGCAAATATCCCGTTGCATCCACATCATAACTTTCCACAGCAAAATCTGCCGAACAAGTCAAAAATACCAATGGAATATCTTTATAATTTTTTCTGATTTTTTTTGCCGTTTGCATCCCATCAATGCCATTCATATAAATATCAAGGAAAATCAAATCAAAGCAAGCTTTTTCTTCTTCCAAATCATAAAGAAGCGCTTCTCCCGACTCATATAAAGCAAGCCGAAACTCCCATTCCAATTCGTTGTTTTGAATGGAAAAAAGCCTAGACTTCAAATCTTCTCTTTCTTCATTACAATCATCACAAACCGCAATTGAAATCATAATCTTTCCTCCGAACCAAATAAAATAATGGAAAAATGGTATAATACGCCTTTTTTTATGGTTATTTGATACCACATTCCAATATTGAAAAGGCGGATCATTGCCTTTTTTGTTATGATCCAGCGCATTTTTACAAGCTATTATACCGCATCACATTAAAAAGGACAATACTCTTCCCAAAACCATTTTCACATCATAAAATACGATCACTCGCCCTACTTTTCCCAAAAACTATCCGCCGCTTTTTCTCTGTCTGGCATGGCACTATGTTCTCTGCGTAATGCGTAGAGCATATAATATCAGCCTGTCAACTGCATAAAAACCTTTACTTGCTGCCTGTAAACGGGTAAACATCTCCCATGATCACTTAGACTTATCACCAGCAGGCTCTCTTGAACCACGCATCTAACGTATGGTTTTCAGACATACAAAAAAAGACAGTGAGAAAAAGCAACTTGCCCTTAAGAAAACATTGATTTTCGCTTCCTTGATTTCTTAAGGGGAATTGCAACGGCTGTCTTCAGAAGAAAACATGCCAAATAAAATCCCACTATCATATGAAAGCCGGAATCCTTTATGATGATAAGGATTTTGGCTTTCTTTGTTTTCTTATGAAGATGCCCCTAATTCTCACTTTCTTTTTTATATTTCCCCGTGACTTTACTGCATTTGCCGTTCATAAAGGACGCCCCTTTTGCAGGCACATTCAGTTATACTTTCCAAAGATATTCTCTGTGATCAAAAACCTCTTGAATATCTGCTTTGTTATTCACAAGATCCCCCACCACTGTCACTTTGGATTTTGCCGCCACGGCATTTTCCAATTCCGTAATCAAACCATTGATCACTTCTGCATCTTTCTGCTTCTTGTCTGCCATTTCCAAATATTTCTCACATGCTTTCTGCAATTTCTGGTTTGGCAGGCTGGATGCTGCGCCACAGAGATAAAACGCATCCAATTTGAATTTTTCATCTACCACAATCTGTCTGATTTTCTCTATAAGTTTTTCCTGTATTTCTTTACTGCCATCCATATTCCCCCACTCCTTTCCGCCATATCATATTCTCAAAGAAAGCGGACGAAATGAAATTCGTCCGCCTTCCTTGGCTAAAGCAATGAATTTTACATCAGAAATCTTTTCACAGACAGTTTATTCGCCAGGATGTTTTCTGTCTTTGAAAGAAGATTCCTGAGGACCTCTCTGATCTTTTTTCGCAATATACAGGCTGCCGATACCTCTGCCGCACAGGATAGGAGGTTCACATGCTGTTGCTGCTGTTTCAGGTGTTGCTACGCCAGAAAGATCAGCGTCTGTTCTATCCAGCTGTGTTGCTACTTTCCATGCTTCAAATCTGCATGTATAGGACTGGTTGCCAACTTTTTCAATCCAGCCATGATATTCCATAAAGTCACCTACATATACGGGTGCCAGGAATTCTACTTTTTCATAGCCCAGGAACAAGCTGATGTCACCGTCTACATAAACCATCAGTTCTGTACCAACAT
>CABSIK010000011.1 GCA_902477755.1 uncultured Clostridia bacterium | reverse complement strand
TTACCATAGAAGAACCTCTTCAATTACATATTTACAGAAAAAGTTTCACACTGCCATAACTGTAGTATTTACACAACTTTGATTATGTTGATGATCAAGAATTTTTTCTGCTTGACATTGTCTAATGTATATTTGTCTCCATTCATAATAAGTTGCTGTAATATTAGTATAATATTTATCTGCATTAAATTTATTGAGTGACGAAATGTAAATATAAGCTATTGGCATAATAGTAAAAATTCCTTGATGTAATGATTGATATACTGTATTTGTATCTGCGATTTTACTGTTAAAATTTATGCAGAAGTATTCTAAATCATTCAAACAACTACTAAGTTTTGAACCAAAGGTTGAATCATCTTGAGAATTCGAATCTACATCAGAAATTTTAAGTAATAAAGCGGCTTTAAATATTTCTAATTCATTCTCTTTTATTATTTCAGATAATTCATTGTAATTGAATAATCGAATTTCATCCAAAGGAATTTTTTCTAGTAATGGTTTTACGTCCGCAATGTTATTTAATAGTACGATTTTTCCCATAATAGGAATCAAACTATCACAAAAATGTTTCGATAACTCAGCGGCTTTAGTAATTCTTGCATGTGTTTTTTGTGATTCGTATTGTTTTTTTGCATAATGTGCAGTCCATATTAAAACGATAGTACCTATAATTTGACAAATATCCGTGAATATTGCCAATATACTTAGTATAGTAATTTCAGAATTATTTGATATTTGAGAAACTGTAGATAATAAAAACATAATCCACCTCTTAATTACAAAATTTACTTTATTATAACAATAAAAAACAAAACAAACAATCATAAAAGGGATAGTTTGTTTTGTTGGGATAGAGGAATGAATTTTGATACTCTTTGGGACTTCCTCTCTGTCATAATAAACCTCTAAAAACAGAGAGGAGGACTACCATGAACAGTTTTATCACATGGATCGGCGGCAAAAAGCAGTTGCGTGAAGCCATCGTTTCTAGATTTCCGAAAGAAGGCATCCAGAAATATGTAGAGGTATTCGGTGGAGCCGGCTGGGTTCTGTTTCATCGGGACAAGCATGCACCGAAAGAAGTATATAATGACATCAATTCAAATCTGGTAAACTTATTCCGCATGATGAAGCATCACCCAGAAGCGGTGGAGAAGGAATTGGAATATGCGCTCAATTCCAGAGAAATGTACCAGATGTGTCGTAAAACTATCGATCGAGAAGATTTGACCGAAATTCAACGTGCTGCACGTTTTCTTTTCTTGATCAAAACATCATATAGTGGCAATGTATCCTCTTTTGGTTGCCAGACACGAGATGTTTTTAAGCTGAAAAATTTGGACGAAGTCAAGAAACGTCTGTCCACGGTTTTGATTGAAAACCGAAGCTTTGCGGAGTTGATCAAGAGGCATGACGGAAGCGGCACTTTATTTTATTGTGATCCGCCATACTATGAAACAGAAAAATACTATGATACAGGAGATTTTGTTTTTGATGCAAGTCAGCACATCATTCTGCGGGACAAGCTGGCGAATATCAAAGGGAAATTTGTGATTTCCTATAATGACCATCCGTTCATTCGGGAGCTGTACCAAGGATTTGTTATGGAAGAAGTGGAGCGAAGCAATAGCATGGGTATTGCTGCTGGCGGCGAAAGAAGATACAAAGAATTGATTATCAGAAATTTTTAAAGGAGAAGGCTTTGCCTTCTCCTTTTGTCGATTTTTGCGATAAAATACCGATATTTAAGGGTTTTATAACTTTACTCCAGGTGCCTTTCGCAATTATAGTAATGTTAAAGAAATAATATTATGTATTTTTCTATGAGAGGAGTCGGTATTTATGAGTAATTGTGGTGTTTATGTAATCCATCATGGTGCTGAAAATTATCCCGAATTTGAAAACAACTGTGTCTTCTCCATTCTCAGTGGTCCTGAAGGAAGATATGGTTTTCGATTTGCTTTACGGGATGATACGAAAATCAATATCATTGAAAAACATGATTTGTACAGTGAGTTTACAGGTGTCTACTGGATTTGGAAAAATCGTTCCCATGACATTTATGGATTGATGCACTATCGTTCTTTTCTGGATTTGAATGATAAGAAATATCATCCACAAAATTCTTTTCTGGATAATCTGGGATATAATCAAACAAGAATAGAGGAAGAAATGTCAGATGCCGATGTCATTACTTCCACACCATTGACGCTGCAGGAGTTAGGAACAAAGTGTCTGTATGATCAGTTTTGTGCGTGCCATCCTTTGGGAGAAAAGCTATTCGACGCCTGCAAGACCATCATTCGCAACAGCAAATATAATACATACATGGATATGGGAGAACATTTTACCCACCATTTTTACGACAGTGACCAGAAAGGATATTATAAATGCCTGACTATGGCGAATAAAAAGTTTTTTGATGCTTATTGCGAATTTATTTTCTTTATGCTGGATAATGTCTACGCAAGATTGAAAAATGACATCGACGCACTGCCTATGTATCGTCCTCCTTTTAAATCGGGGCAGTCATCGAAAACCAGATTTCGTCTGCTGGCATTTTTGGCAGAACGGCTTACATCATTGTTTTTGTACAGCTCCATCAAGTCAGGGCAATTTCGGGTAAAAACAAAAGATCGTGCCCATTATGAAACTTTGAATGATCTGCTGCGGGCACATTATTATCCAAAAGGATTTAGCATTAAGATTCCATTTTTCCGTTTTTATTGCCGAGAAAACCATGACCATTTATATACGACCGATCTGGATGAGATTCAGACTTTAGGAAAGTTGGGGTATATTTGTGAAGGTTGCATGGGATATGCTTTGGTAGATCGTTCTCAAAGGGGCGGTGTAACGGATTATATGACTGTGGATGTGCCTATCTTCAGAGGTTGGGCAACTAATATACACGATCATTTTTATACCACAGACACAGGAGAATTTTTAGCGGCAGAGCGAAGAAATTATAAACGGGAAACTTTGCCTGGCTGGGGAATTGAAAAGCCTGTGCAGGATACCATTCCAGTGTATCGCTTCCTGGCACATTATCAAAATGTTCCAAATGCATATCACATGGATCACATTTATACAACAGATCAATCGGAGCCCAATGTGATTAAAAACGCAATCGTAGATCATGAAGGTTTGCTTTGTTATTTGTTGAAAAATGGAAAAACCGATTTGATCTTCCATGGGAAGTATTGATAAATGCCGGAAATTCAGGAAGTATTTTTGTTTCAGGCGTGGATAGTCTTGACTGGAAAGAACAGGGAGTTGAAGCAGAAATCAATCAAGTCCTGAATCATAAACATTTAGGAAATGGTTCCATTCTGTTGTTCCACAACGATGCAAAGTACACACCTCAAGCGCTGGATACTATTTTGAAAGGTTTGAAAGAAAAAGGATATGACATTGTGCCTGTTTCTGAAATCATACATACTGGCGAATATACCGTAGACCATGAAGGCAGACAAATTCCGGCAGAAACTTAATATTAAAAACCAATTAAAAAATGTATTGTATATTGTAAAACCCCTTTCTGCAGTGAGAGAGGGGTTTTTATCATTTTGTCAGGTCAATGGCAGCGGAATTTCCACTGGTTCTGTCGACTGGACTTTTCCGTCATAGACGGTCACAACGGAGAAATTCATCAGTTTTCCGTCATTTGTCATGGCAAAGATATCTCCGCGCTCGCCGTCGATCCATGCAACGTTGTCAAGGATTTTTTTGCGATCGATTTCATAGGGAGAATCAAAACTGTCATTGATTTCTACAACATCATTATAGCCGCAGATAGACAGACTGCCATCTGTGCCAAAGGAAAAGACCGTATCGTCAATGGTCTGGATGTGGTCAATATTCTCTTGTAAAAGGACAGGCGGCGTAAGTTCCGGCTGATCATTGGAAAAAGAAGAAATGTTGAATCCACTGCCCCACAGGGTGTTGTCTTGTTTCACAAAATATAGTGTTGCATAAACAGAGCTATAATCTTTGACATCGTCTGTAATTTTTACGGGAAGAAGTACAGGTTCTGTATTTCCGGTGCAAAGCTGTCCATATAGGTTATAGCCCCAGCCCCATAAACTGCCGTCTTTTTTGATTGCGAAAGAAAGATTTGTATGCATTTGTACATTTGTTTCAATTTCTGCTACATCATCTAAGATTTTTACGGGAGATAGTACAGATTCGGTGGTACCATTTCCTAGATTACCCTCGTCATTGTATCCCCATGCCCAAAGACTGTCATCCTCCCGCAGAGCAAAGGCGTTGGTATATGTATCGAAGGCACCATTGCTAGGACAAGCAGTGCAGGTAAATGTTTTCACATGATCCAGAACTTTGGTGGGTATTGATACCGTTTCCGTTGTGCCATTTCCCACAGCGCCGTATTGGTTGTATCCCCATGCCCATAAAGTCCCGTCTGTTTTCAGTGCGTACATGGTAGGCTCGCCGCGGTCATGGCTTCGATAGAATTTCGCCACATGATCAGCAATGATCGTTGGCGATGAACTTCTGATGCATGCTTCGCCCTGACCCAATTCCCCATATTGGCATTCACCCCAAGACCACAAATAACCATCCTGATCTATGGCGAAACTGGTGCTGCTATCTAAATCTGTATATACGGCTTGTTTCAGTATACGCCTTGGGGTTTTCATTTCCTCTTTCGTTAGACCAACCATTCCTGAAATATATCTGGTTTGATCACCCCAGACATATAAGTCCCCATTGGCAGTGATAGTATGTTCTACATTTGGTACCGCTACATCATCCAGCAGTTTTTTCTTGGGGATAGAGGGGTTCATATCCGTGGGCAGTTCCCATAGAGAATTGTTTGTATCCAATACATAAAATAAATCGTTATACATACCGGTGGGAACCAATTCCTTGATATTTTTCATTATGATTTCTGGTTCCGTTGGCGGCAGAAAGGCATTGTAAATATAAGGGGTTTCTGGGTAAACAGAGTCCCATGCCCAAAGGTTGTTGTCGGTATCAATATAGAAATTTGTTCTTTTGTTGTCTGCATCCTTTTCTGCCGCATGAAAATAGAATCGGCTTTGATCCGTTTTGGCTGCGGCAGACGTGTCATTGTCGGCGCAGGCACAAAATGCAGATGCGCAAAGGAATGTCAATGCTGTCAGACTGGAATAGATTCGAATCCTTTTGTTCTTCATGGAAATGCCCCCTTTTTTTCCGATGTGTTATGCCCATGTACAAATGATAGTAAAATAATTCATTTTCCAAAGAATAATGTCTGACATTCAGTTCTTTTCATTCAACATATCACAATTTATTTGGGCTGTATATAAAGTTAAGAAAAACGCAAGATTTTTTCCACAAACATTGTTATTCGCAGTCGCTTATTTTCTGCTTATTTCAATGTCTTTTTTCTTTTTATGAGAAAATTTTTAAAGAAAATCTTAACAATTCTCATTTTTGTTTTTTCTGTCTCTGGAAGATGGTAAAATGCAGTTAGGGCGTTTATGAAAACACAGGAAAAAGCAAAGGATGTGTGACAATGAATTGCAAAAAACTTTTGTTTACAACTCTTGCGCTGGGGTTATTGAGCGCAACGACCGTATATGGTGAGCAGGTGAAGATGGACTTGTTTTATAATGGCAAGCATCATGCTTATACAGCAAAGGAAGTTAAGATCAGAGTTGATGGAAAAGAAATGGTTCCAAAAGATATGCCTGCGGTCATCATCGACGGCAGAACTATGCTTCCTATGCGACAAATCGCACAGGAATTGGGATGTGAAGTCAACTGGAATGAGGCAGCAAAACAGATTTATGTCATGCGGGGAAGTGACATCATTGTTTTTGCTGTAGACAGCAAGACAGGTTTTGAAAATGGGCAGGAATTCACTATGGATGTTCCTGCGACCATTATTAATGACAGAACCATGCTTCCTGTTCGTGCGTTGGCAGATGCGCTTCATTTGAATATCAAATGGGATGATCCCAGCAGAACGGTTTTTATTAACAGCAGTGATACAGATGTGAAGGAAGAACCGGAAACACCAGCAATTGGACAAAGTACCGCAAGCACATTGACGGGTGTTTTGGTACCTTCTGCGAAAGATGGGGAACAGACATTTACCATTCAGGCAGACAATGCCATTGGACGTTTTGAAAAAACTTTTGTAGATGACAAAAAGATTGTTTTGGATATTTATGGAGCCAAAAGCAGTCTTTCCAGCGAAATCACAAAAACGAACAGTGATATTGTCACAGGAATCCGCACAGCGGTACACGAAAACAATGGTGATTCTTTTGCCCGTGTAGTATTTGATTTGAGCGGAAAAAAAGATTATCAGGTGACCCAGAGTGCAGATAAGAAGAATATCATCATTTCTTTTGACAAAACAACGGTGAACAAAATTACAGCTGACCATAGCCAGAATAAAGACATCATCACCATTGCAGGGACAGGCTCCTTGGGAGCAGCTGTGACCACAGCGTCTAATCAGGTCATTGTGACCATTCCTAATAGTCAATGTGATGTGGGTGAAAAGATCAATATAGATGAACTCCAGTATGTTTTGGACGGAAAAGTGGATACATCCAAGGGAAATACGGTAGAGCTGGTCTTTACGGTGAAAGATTTGGTGCAGCACAGCTATCGGGAAGAAAATCAGAATCTAGTTTTAGAAATCTATCCCACAACATTGAAAAATATCCGTTATGACAAAACTGCTGATGTGCTTTATCTGGATAAAAAAGACAAGATAGACACAAGCAGTGTGAAATTTGAAGATCATTATCTGGAAGGATATTTTGATGTGATACTGCCAGGGGATTATGAAAGTGTTTATGGTTATGGCGTATATGATGTGAAAGGAACAGTAATGGAGGATGTGGAAGTTTCTACAAAAGGCGGAAATACAACACTTCGCTTCCACCAGAACCGCATCAGTGCCTACGAGGTGACTGACGAAGGAGATACCTATGCCATCCATGTGAAGAATCCCAAAGAGGTTTACGATAAAGTATTGCTGCTGGATGCCGGTCATGGCGGAAAAGACCCAGGTACCAGCGGAAATGGCATGGTAGAAAAGAATCTGAATCTGACCATTGTCCAGAAGATCAACCAGAAATTACAGGGCAGCGGCATCAAGGTTTATCTCACAAGAGACAGCGATGTTTACCCAGAAAACAGTGAAAGAGCAAAAACAGCCAATGACATTGCCGATTTGATGGTTTCCATCCACATAAATTCTGGGCCGGAAACAGCCAATGGCACAGAAACTCTGTATCAAGTTCATGCCAATGACAATGGCGCAAGACTGACCAGCAAGCAGTTAGCAGAAATTTTGCAAGGGAAAGTCGTTTCTGCAACGGGCAATACGAACCGCGGTGCAAGATTGCGGACAGATGTACTGATCTTGAACAGGACTACAGTGCCAGCAGTGATTGTGGAAGTAATCTTCATTACAAATACAGGGGATGCTCTGAAAATTTCTAATCCTGCTTATCAGGATCAAGTGGCGCAGGCAATCGCAGACGGTATCCAAGAAGCAGCAAAATATCCTTTGCGTTAATATTTCTCAAAGAAAAACACCTCATATACCTTTTGTTTCGGGTATGAGGTGTTTTTTTAATCAGCCATCCATTTTCTGATACCGCCATAATGCCAAAGCCATATAAAAATCATAGGCGGCAGGCATCAGTGTAAAGTTGGTGTTGGTCAGCTGTCGGACTTTATTTAGGCGATAGGTAACAGTGTTTCGATGGAGAAAAAGGGTTTGGGCTGTGAGATTTAATTTGCTGTCACAGTCGATCATGTAAACCCCCAATGTTGTCAGCAGGTCATCACTGTCTTGCTTCAGTATTTCTGCCAGATTGGAAAGATATTTGGTACGCTTGTTTTCTGTTTCCGCCAGTGCGATGATCTCCTGAGAAAGCATGATGTCATGGGTATCCCAGTTTCTGCGGTTTTGGAAGATTTTGTATAGAGCCGGCAGGCTTTTGCGGAAATCCATATAGGTTCTTTTCAGTGCAGCAATGTCTTTGCTGCCTTCATTCATAAAGAATGTGGCTTTTGGATCGAATTTATCCGTATAACGCCATAATTCCTCGAAAAGAGCCGCATCCATGCTGTTGGTCAGATCAAATGCAGAAAGAATGACAATCTGATCGTCAATGATATCTTCCAAAAAGTATTTTTTGTAATCATAGAATAGCTCCAGCAAATGTGTTTTCAGCTGTTGGATATCACCTCCGCCGGGGGAAACAATGATGAGATTGGCAATACGGGAAAAGGGGATGCCTGCCGCATTGAGATAGCGAGTTGCGGCACCGGTTTCTGTTTTGAAGATCAGAGAAAGCAGTGTTTCCGGTGATGACAAATCCAGAGAGTACCCCCAAAGTGTGGAGAAAAAGAGGGTACAGGTACACATGTTGTGCAGAATATTTTCATCCAAAACCGTGTTATGACAGGAGGCGTACATAGTCATGCGGATATTGGAGGCATAGGAGAAGTCCATTTTGTAAATATGTACCGTTTTATCCTGCACCAGCAGTTCTTTTTCACAATAGCCGGTAGGTGCATTGTGGAATTGTTCATAAAAAAAGTCGGAATTGCCAGAGATATAAGTTGGGCGGTACTGTGACTGGAAATAAAGCTGTGAAGCACCCGTCAGCAAAAGATTGCATTTATAATGATTGGAAATGATGTTCAGCAGGTTTTCCATGGTGCGGACTTCAAAGGGCAGCTGTTCCAGTCGTTTTTTGGTGGTGTCGATAAAGTCCTGAGAGGCGTTCTGGTCTTGTATGATGGCAGTCATCACATCGGTGATGATGTCGCTGTATTTGATGGAATAATTTTCGGAACGCAGTTCAATGAGGGGCAGTTCCAGTTTATCTGCCAGATTGATGACTTTTTCATCAATTTCCGGTATGACAGCACCCACGTAAAACAGCACCAGCGCAATGGCACCGGTGTCCGCCAGTTCTTTCAGGGCTTTACACTGCTTTTCCACATCGTCTTTGATGGCGTAGAAAGCGGAAATAATTAATTCGTTTGGTGTGAATACATCAAAATCAGATAGGGAGAAAAACTCCATGACAGAAACGGAGGATACGATTTTATCCAGTCCGTTTTTGCCTGCCACAACATTTCCGAAACTGAAAGAGGGCAGGTTCAGACAATCTCGAATGGTGATACTCATAAAAATGCTCCTTGCACAAAAATTTTCTGTTATTATACTATGGAATAGCAAGGACAACAACCTTTTTTGTGCATGTGCATAAAGAATATGTAGTGTTTTTTCCTGCGTGCACAAAGTCAAATGAATGAGAACATGATAACATATAGAAAAACAAAGAAAGGAATTAGACAAAAGAGGGCTATGGAAAAAGAAACAATCACAAAAGACAAGAAAATAAAAGAAAATCAGAAAGAAACCACCGCATTGCAGGTGATTTCCGCTGAACAGAGAAAAGACTGGATTTCTTTGGCATTTGTACAGGCAGGTATTTGTGTCTGTGTACCGGCGTTTCTGCTGGGTGCCATGCTGGCAGAAGCGATGCCAATCTGGCCGGCAATCATTTCCGGTTCTTTGGGCTATCTGGTGGTTGTCATTGGTATGGTCATCACGGGTATGATGGGCTGTGACCTTGGTGTTGCTTCCTGTACAGCGTGTGAAGCTGGTTTCGGGAAAAAGGGCGCAAGATTTATTGTCAGTATCATTTTTGCCGTGAATATGATCGGATGGTTCGGCATTCAGAACGGTGTTTGTGGGGAAGCCTTCACCAATGGTATACAGGCCATGACTGGCATTCATATTCCTGAAGTAGTATCCAGCACCGTTTGGGGCATCATCATGTTGCTGACTGCCGTTTTTGGTGTGGCAGCTCTGGAAAAACTGGACAAGATTTCTATTCCGCTGCTGATGATTATCATGCTTTTTGGGCTGTATCTGGCATTCAAGATTTATGGCAGACAGGGGTTGGAAACAGAAACTGTACAGACCATGAGTTTCATGGGCGGCGTGGCATTGTCCTTTAACTTTACAGCAGTCGGTACCATTACTGCGGCAGACTATACCAGATTCCAGAAAAGCAGAAAAGATACGCTGAAATCTGTATTCTATGGCGTATTTCCCATGGGTGTCATCACACTGGTTATGGGCATTCTGCTGACAAAGATTTCCGGTGAATATGACATCAGCATGGTACTGATTGAAGTTGGACTGCCTCTCTTTGGTATCGCGGCGATGATTATTTCCACATGGACAACCAACTCCACCAATGCTTACAGTGCAGGTCTGAACATCGTTATGGCCTTCAAACTGAAAGATAATAAAAGACGGGAAGCTACTCTTGTAGCAGGTATTCTGGGCATTGTGCTGTGCAACATTGGCGTGCTGTCCCATATTGAAGGGGTATTGAGTCTGCTTTCTTATGTGGTTTGCCCCATCGGCGGCGTTATTATTGCCGATTACTGGATTGTAGGCAAGGGCAAAAAAGAGAATTTCAGACCCAAAGACAATGTGAACTGGTGCGGTGTGATCTCTTGGATCATTGGTACACTTTGCGCTTATTATATCGTAAAGGTTGAATTCTCCGGTATTCTTATCGGCGGAATCGTTTATCTCATTTTAGAAAAATTCATGCCTTCCACATCAAGAGACGGCATTTGTGAAAAGTAAAAAAAGAAAGGATGTAGCAACATGAGAGAATTGAAAAAACAGGATATGATAGATATTTTATACGGCTGTGCCGTACTGGGCACTGGCGGCGGCGGCCCTCTGGAAGAAGGTCTGGCAATGATGCAGAAGCATTTTGACAATGATGAAGTACTGCAGCTTATCAGTCTGGATGAACTGCCTGATGATGAATATGTGGTAACACCTTATGGCTGTGGTGCACCTTCTGCAACCGGTTTGAATCCTAAATTTAAAGATTTGGAAGTTTCTGAAGTGGTTCCCTCCGTTCTGGCAATGGAAGCTCTGGAAGAAGCTTTGGGCAAAAAAATCTATGCCGTAGGTTCTACAGAACTGGGTGGTGCAAACACAGCGGAAGCTCTCCATGCGGCTCTGGAAAAAGGCGTACCTCTGCTGGACGCAGACCCTGCCGGCAGATCTGTGCCTGAACTCCAGCATTCCACATACTATGTGAAAGGTGTGCCCATTTATCCCATGGGGGTGGCTACTCGTTTCGGTGAAAAGATCGTTATCCAGAACGTACAGAATGACTTGAGAGCGGAAGATATCGTCAGAGCCATTGCTGTTGCCAGCGACAACATGGTTGGCGTTGCAGACCATGCGAACGTGGGCAAAGTTATCAAAGAATCCCTGATTCCTGATATGATCACTTATGCGCAGGAAATTGGTCAGATCCTGAGAGAAGCGAAAGAAAAAGGCGCAGACGTGGCAGAAGCCATTGCTGACGCAAAAGAAGGCAAAATCCTGTTCAAAGGTGCTGTGACAGATTTCCCTTGGGAAACAAGAGATGGCTTTAACTTTGGTGAAATCTATCTGGCAGGTGAAGGAGAATATGTCGGCGAACAGTACAAAATCTGGCTGAAGAACGAAAATATCATTTCTTACCGCAATGGTGAAGTAGATGTGGTTGCGCCTGATTTGATTTGCATGATCGGCGAAGACGGCAATCCGCTTACATCTCCCAATTTCGGTATTGGACAGAAAATGACAGTCCTTGCACTGCCTTCTCCTGAAATCTGGACAACCCCCGAAGGTCTGGCATGCTTCGGCCCCAAACATTTCGGTTTGGATGTGGAATATAAACCTTTCAAAAAATAATCAGAAAAGCTCTTTTGTTAGAGCTTTTTCATTAAGAAAACATAGATAGCTGGAATCCTTTCAGTTGAACTGCACCCCATTTGTTAGACAGCATGATATACTGGATAACGAGTGGGGTGATTTTTATGTCAAAAAGAAAACCATATAAGCAATATCCGCCAGAATTCAAGAAAATGGTAATAGAAACTATGCTGGAGGAGAATTTAGGCTGCTGCGAAACAGCAAGACGGTTTGAGGTCAGCTGTGACACTCGAATAAAAAGTTGGGAGCGTATTTATTTAACTGAAGGTTCAGAGGGGCTTACAGTGGAAAGGTGAGGCAAGAAAAGTAAAGTAAAGGTGAACCTAAGTAACTGCCTAAAAAGGCGGAAAATGATCTGCTTGACGAAATACAACGGCTGCGAGCAGGGATGGCAGTATCATAACAAGTATTACCGCCAAATGCTCAAGCAAAGAGGTATCCGTCAGAGTATGAGTCGAAAAGGCAACTGTCTGGATAATGCTGTTATGGAAAATTTCTTTGGATTGCTCAAGAGTGAACTTCTCTATTTGCAAAAGTTCCAATCCATGGAACACTTCAAACAGGAACTGATGGAATATTTAAATTATTATAATAACAGACGAATCAAGGCAAAGCGAAAGGGCTTGCCGCCTGCAATTTACAGACAACAAGCCCATCTGGCTTCTTAAACAATTTTAATTTGAAAATATTGTCTAATTTTTTGGGTTCAGTTCAAAATCATGGATTCTGGCTATATTTGTTTTTTATAAAGCAATCAGATGGAAATCAATTACTGCTCTTTGGTACCAATTTTACAAAGTGATAACTTTCTAAAATCTGAAAATACTTGGCAATGCGAGGATAGAGGGGTTCTGCCTCTTTTCCGAATTCTGCCTTTACTTCAAGTGCCAGATCAGCAACGCTTTTTTGTCCATCCATACGGGGCCACAGAAAACTGCCCATAGTATCCAGATGAACCTGTGTATATTTCGGTTTTTTAAAAAACTTTTGTGCGATGCTGTGGAACAGTCCGCTGTTTTCCACCATCAGAGTTACGACACCATCCTCTGCTGTTTGCCAATTCTCGATGTTATGGGATGGAATCATATCCAGATAATTGATTTGCTGTGTTTCTTTTTTCTTTTTCATGATTATTTCTTCACCCTGTTTTTACCCCAAAGGGAGGATTTCAGCAGTGTCAGAATAATCAGAGCCAGCACAACGATGCTGCCGATCACGCCAAGGCTGAAGCCGTTCAGGATGTTGGCAGGGTCGATGGTGAATACTGCCAGAATTGCCAGTGCGATACCAACCAGACCTTCGCCGGCGATCATACCAGCGCAGTACAGAGTACCGTCGTTGAGCTGTGCGTCTTTCGTTTTCTGGTCTACGTTCTTTCTTCTGTTCATCAGCAGATTGATGATACCGCCAATCATGATACATGCATTCAGCTGAACGGGAAGATACAGACCAACTGCAAAAGGCATTACAGGTACACCAACGATTTCAATGCCGATGGCAATGAATACGCCAATGAATACCAGAGACCAAGGTAGGTCGCCGCCCATGATACCTTCTACGATCATTTTTATCAGTGTTGCCTGAGGCGCAGGGATCTGCGGTGTGCCGTAGCCCCATGCTTTGTGCAGCAGGTACAGAACGCCGCCGATAGCCAAAGAAGAAGCCAGGATACCGATCAATTCACCGATCTGCTGTTTTTTGGGTGTTGCACCCAGCAGGTAACCTGTTTTCAAGTCCTGAGAAGTGTCACCAGCCAGCGCTGCGATAACACAGATAACAGAACCAATGGCAATAGCGCCTGTCATACCTTCGATACCTGTCATACCCATGGATTTGAGCAGCAGTGTTGCAATCAGCAGTGTTGCGATTGCCATACCAGAAACAGGGTTGTTGGAGCTGCCTACCAGACCAACCATACGTGCGGAAACGGTCGCAAAGAAGAAACCGAATACGACAATCATGATTGCGCCTGCCAGATTTACAGGGATCGCAGGGAACAGCCAGATAACCAGAGCAACTACAGCGATGCTGATGAGGATCACATTCATAGGCAGATCCTGTTCAGTACGAGCTGTACCATGACCACCGCTGTTTTTCAGACCCTTCATTGCCTGTGCAAAAGTGCTGCAGATCAGGGGGAAGGATTTGATCAGGCTGATCAGACCGCCAGTTGCGATGGCGCCGGCACCGATGTAACGAACATAGCTGCCCCAAATGCCGCTGGGACCGCTTTCAGCAAAAATCTGCGCGATGGTTGTGGTACCAGGATACATAACAATGTCGCTGCCGAACAGCAGAATGATAGGGATCAGTACACACCAGCCGAACAGACCGCCTACGAACATGTAGGAGGAAATTCTGGGGCCTACAATGTAACCAACACCGATCAGCGCAGGATAGATCTGGGTACCGATCTGGCCGCCCAGACTTTTGAATGTGTAGTTGATTTCACTGGGAACCAGTTTGATGCCGTCTACAATGAATTTGAAGATAGCTGCAAAGCCCATGCCTTTGAATACGGTGGAAGCGTTGGAACCGCCTTCTTCACCAGCCAGCAGAACGTCTGCGCAGGCTGTACCTTCAGGGTAGGGCAGAGTTGCATGTTCCTTTACGATCAGCGCATTACGCAGGGGTACCATGAACATAACGCCCAGAATACCACCGCAAAGTGCAATGACAGTGATTTCCAGAAGACCAGGATTTTCACCTTTGCCTTCAGCTGCCCACAGGAACAGAGCAGGCAGAGTAAAAATTGCACCGGCTGCCAGGGATTCACCGGCAGAACCGATGGTCTGTACGATATTGCTTTCCAGAATGGAGTTTTTCTTCATGATGATACGGATGACCGCCATGGAGATAACTGCCGCAGGAATGGAAGCGGATACAGTCAGACCAACGCGAAGACCCAAGTATGCATTTGCTGCACCAAAGATGATCGCCAACAGGACACCAACGATAACGGATGTCACTGTGATTTCCGGGGTTACTTTCTCCGCCGGAATGTAAGGTTTGAAATCTTTGTTTTCGCTCATGTTTCTCTTCCTTCTTTATTAAATTTTTGATTGGCTAACAAATACCAGTATAGTACAAAAGGATATGTATGACAAGTGTTTTATGCATATTTTTATGAGTTTTTCTATAAAGTTATCGTAATTTCCATTTATTTACAGTTAAAAAATGAAAGATTTTTATACATATTGTACATAAATAGATACGTTGTATGACGAGAATGGTTGATTTATCAGGATTTTGAAAGGTTTCATTTAAAAAAATAACTAACACTATGAGTGAATAACAAAATGTATGTTTGAATAAAAAGACGAGATTCACAAAGGTAGAATTTTGGACACAATTTATGATTTTTTAAAAAGAAAAATAAAAAGAAGGCGTATCACTGTATACCAATATATCAGACAAATGACAGACAAAAAAGCATACAATAGAGCAAATTCCCTTCAAGAAAACATATCAGATAAAATCGCAGCAACAGAAAAAGCTGAAACCCTTTGTTTTTGTAAGGATTTCAGCTTTCTTTGTTTTCTTATGAAGATGAAAGTACAGCTTCTTTTGGTGATTCGTTTTGCTTTTTTCTCTTAAAGCAATTCTTCGTAGCTGTAGATATACCGATCAGCAGTACTTGCAATGATTTCTTTTTCACTGTTTGACATGGTATCTGCAATGGCATAAACGGTAAAGCCGCCATCCTTTGCGCTTTTGATGGCGTAGTAAGCATCTTCAAAGACAACAGTGTCTTCTAAAGTACCGCCCAACCGTTCCATCATCATCTGGAACACCTTTGGACTGTCTTTGGATGCGCCCACCTCGGTACATGTTGCCACAAATTCAAAATAGGGCAGCAGTTCCAAACGATTCAGTGCAAGATGGATGTAATCCGCTTCAGAAGCAGTCAGAATACACATCTTTGTACCTTTGCTTTTTTCCTGTTCCAGAAATTCTTTGACAAAAGGCTTCAGTGGAATAGAATTTGCATACTGGTCTGCAACGTAAGAAATGACTTCGTCACAGATTTCCCTTACACTTTGTGTAGCCCCCAATTCCTGACGGAAAAATTCTGCTGTCTGCGGCAGTGTTTGTTTTTTCATAACGGAAAGCAGGTTGGGGGGAATGGGAATGTTGTGGCTTTCCAAATAACGTTTTCCTGTGTTTCTCCAGACAGGCATGGAATCAATGAGTGTGCCGTCCAGATCGAAAATAATGTGTTTTGTCATACGCGTATCCTTATTTATTGAATTTGTCGATTTTTTCGTTGATGGTCAGTACTCCAGTGGGATTGTGGAATACTTTGATATATGTTTTTGTGGAAGGAGCGCCTTCTTCAATGGGGATTTCCTGACAGCGTTTTGCGATAGCCATCAGACCTTCCAGATCGCCTTCGATGGTGGTTTCAAAAGGGCCCACCACATAATGATAACCTGTGCTGTCAATGTAGGCAATGACTTTATCTACAATGGCAAGAACCTTTTCTGTTTCTGTAACGTCAGGCAGTACCTGTACTGCAATACTTGTTGTATACATTTTTCAAAACCTCCTTTTTCCGTCAGTTTAGCACTTTTTGGAAAAAAAGGCAAGGGCTGTGCAGAGGGGAGAAAGAGGAATTTGCAGGCATAAAAAAGTCCTTACCCAGACGGGTAAGGACAAAAGAATCAGGATTTTTTCTTTTCAAAAATAATATATAGCAGTGCACAGATACCCAGCAGAATAGGGTAATAGCAGAAAGGCACGATTTCTACAGAAGATACGCTGACAGCAGCAGTTGCAGTTGCAGCAGAAGCGTAAAGGAGCTGTGCACCGTAAGGAATCAGTCCCTGGAAAACAGAAGTGAAAATATCCAGCAGAGATGCGGTTCTCTTAGGGGAGATATTGTAATCTCCTGCGATTTCTTTCGCAATAGGGCCGGCAATCACAATGGCAACAGTGTTGTTTGCTGTAGAACAGTCTACAACAGAGGACAGAGCGGCAATCCCGATCTGTGCGCCTTTAGGGCCGCGGATGCAGCGACGGATAATGTAAAGCAGCCAGTCGATACCGCCATTTTGACGCACCAAGGAAACCAGACCAGCAACAATAATAGAAATAACAGTAATGTCGTACATACCCATGATACCTTCACCCATAATGCCGAAGCTTTCAATGAGGGTGAAATCGCCATAGGCGATACCGATACACAGAGAAAGTACAGTGCCGCCTACCAACAGCATAAATACGTTTAGACCTGCCAAAGCACCGATGAGTACCACCAGATAAGGAACAATACGGATAAAGTTATATTCCAGTGCTTCTTCCATAACGTAATCATTGCCTTTGGTACGCAGGAACAGCAGGATTGCTGTTAAGATTGCAGCAGGCAGAGCGATTTTGAAGTTTTCACGGAATTTATCCTTCATATCGCATCCCTGGGTTCTGGTAGCAGCAATGGTTGTGTCGGAGATCATGGACAGGTTGTCCCCAAACATAGCGCCGCAGACAGCTGCGCCGATGCACAGCGGCATGGAGATTCCTGTTTTTTCACTGATACCGATGGCAATGGGTGCCAGAGCAACAATGGTACCAACGGATGTACCCATAGAGGTGGAAATGAAGCAGCCTACCACAAATACACCTACCACAGCAACACTGCCGGGCATGATGGATAAGCCAAAGTTTACGGTGGAGTCTACACCGCCGGCTGCTTTTACAGAAGCGGAAAATGCGCCTGCCAGAATAAATACCAGACACATAATCATGATGTTTTCGTCACCGGCGCCCCGAGCCATGTTGTTCAGCTTTTCTTCAAAGGAGAGCTTTTGTCCCTTTGGATTCTGCAGAAAAGCAACGACAAGTGCGATGACGAAGCCGACGATGGCAGGCAGGGAATCGCCGAACATGCCGCCATGGGAGTTGTCGATGACACCCACTGCGATGAACAGCACAAGGAACACCACAATGGGAATCAGTGCGAAAGGATTGCCTTTTTTCATACTGAGACCTACTTTCTTTTTTAATTATTTTTTTATCTTACTGTAATCATACAACAACATTTGTTATAATACAAGCAAGATGCAAAAATATAAATTTTTTATGGAAAAGGAAAATAATTTTGACGAAAATGAAAGAGATAACACAAAAGAAAAAATACATTTTTTTATAGGTTATGGTAAAAAATATGAAAAAATGGAAATATTCTACAAAATAGGTATAGGAGAAATAATAATTTGCGGATATAATAGGGTAAAAAGAAAGAATATGCATTTTTTTCGGTATGAAGGGGGGATTGTATGGCAACATTGAAAGACATTGCAAAGCAGACAGATGTGGCTCTGTCTACAGTGTCTCGTGTTTTAAATGAAAAGCCAGATATGCATGTAACAGAGGAGACGCGCCGACGCATTTTGGAAACGGCAGAAGCATTGGGATATTATAAAGAACGCCAGCAGGAGAAGAAAGACCAGGTCATTGGAATTGCCTATGAAACGGCAGGATTATCCATACCTGCTTTTTATATGGCAATGCAGGCGAAAACATATTTGGAAGAACTATGTAGGCAAAGGGACATTCGGTGGGTTTATGTGTCTGCGGATCGGAACAAAAAACTGGAACCTATGCCGCATCTGATGGGAATTGCGGCAATTGGCCAGTTTGATGTCCAAAGTGCAAAACAGCTTTTTGCCTGCAATCATAATGTGATTTTTCTGGGGGATTCACCAGATTTGACGGAGTACACCAGTATTTCACCGGATTATCGTATGGCGATAGATATGATACAAGCCAAATTTGTAGAAAAGTCCTATACAAGTGTGATCTATGCAGGAATTGCGGAAAATGAGACAAAAGCAAAGGAAAGCATGGTATATCATTATTGGCAGTATATGGCGAAAAAACGAGGTTTTACGGAAAAATTCCTGACATGTCACAATCGTATGGAGATGCAGGAAAACCTTCAGGAGTATCTGAAAACAGCAGAAGATCAGCGAACAGCTATTTTCGCTGTGGATGAACGCACGGCCATGTCCATTGTGGCTGCCATTTGGGGAAGCGGCAAAAAAGTACCGGAGCAGGTAGGGGTATTGACACTGAATTGTTTCTTTATGAACCCTGGAACGGAACCATTGTTTTCTACCATTGATTTTGATATTTGCGAATATGTTGCCATTTTGTTTTCCTGTTTGGAACAGCAATATGCATTGGGGCAGAAAGGCAAAAAGATTGCGCTGCCTTTTGGCTACACAGACAGGCAGACCATCTGAAGAGAAGAAGTGATATCATTTCTATTTTTTTACAGTTACATCAGAAAAAAAGACAGACGTACCAGCAAACTTCTTCTCCATTTTGTGTAAAATGGAAAAAAAGGAGGAAACTGTCTGGAGGACTTGTTTCCAGGCACATTGTGCCGTATAATATAGGACGATATTCTGTCAACCAAAGGGGCTCCGATGTCTGCCGCTGGCAGGCATCGGATTTTTTTGGGAATAATTTCGACAAAATACAACTTTTTTTGCGTTTGTTTTGTCTATATAAAGAGAAAGAAATAGGAGGAGCATTGCGTTGGATTTTGGAAGCATTCCGTTTATCATATGGTTTTTGCCTGTTTTTGTTTTCATATATTATTTGATACCCTCAGCACAGGGAAAAAAAGCTGCCATTGTTGTAGGCAGTATTTTCTTTTATGGCGTGTCGTGTCTGTCATGGCTGCCATATCTGCTGGGACTTACTGTGCTGGCAGCAGCGGCGGCTTATTGGGTGCGTAAAAAAGGCAAGTTGGCTCTGATCGTATCTGTTTTGGCATTTACAGCGTTTTTGGTTTGGAATAAAGGGTCAGATCAATTGATGCCCGGTGTCAGCTTTGTCATCTTTACCATTTTAGCATTGCTTGTGGATACTTATCGCAAACCTACAGAAAAAGGTTTGTTGGATTTGTTATCCTATATTTTGTTCTTTCCGAAGCTCCTTTCTGGCCCTATTGCCCGTCTGGAGCAGATGGAAACAAGAAGGGTGCAGCTCATGGGGGAAAAACCCCCTCGCAACGGTGTGAACATTGAGTATGGTGCCGCGTGCTTCATCATTGGGCTGGGCTACAAAGTGCTTCTTGCAAACCAGTTGGCTGGGCTTTGGCGTGAAATTCAGACCATTGGACTTCCTAGTATTTCCACACAGCTTGCGTGGATGGGGGTCATCGGCTACAGTTTGCAGCTGTATTTCGATTTTCAGGGATATTCCCTTATGGCAATCGGCATTGCAAAAATGCTGGGCTACACCATGCCAACCAACTTTGACAGTCCCTATTTGTCAAAATCCGTGTCTGAATTTTACCGTCGCTGGCACATAACTCTTGGGGCATGGTTCCGTGACTATGTTTATATCCCTATGGGCGGCAGTCGAAAAGGAACTGCAAGAACCATCATCAATCTGTTTGCCGTATGGCTTTTGACAGGTTTATGGCATGGATTTGGCATCAATTTCCTGATATGGGGAATGTTCCTGTTCTTCTGGATTGCTATGGAAAAAATCTGGCTGCGCAAATTTTTGGAAAACAAACCATGGTTGGCGCATATCTATGTATTGTTGGTGATTCCCTTGTCCTGGGTATTTTTCGCACTGCCGGAATTATCTGATATTATTTGGTGCTTCCTGCGGCTTTTTGGTCCTGTCGTGCCATATGAGGGCATTAATGTGTCAGCAGGAGATTATCTGAAATATGGCAGTATGTATGGGCCGTTCCTGTTGGCCGGTATCTTTTTCGCTTTTCCCTTTGGTGAAAAATGGCTGAAGCGCAATTATCGCCGTGGTCTGGGCATCCTGATATTGTTGGCGATCTTCTGGTTCTCTATCTATCAGATTGCCATGGGGTTGAACAATCCTTTTATGTATTTTTCGTTTTGAGGTGATGCACAATGAGAAAATTCAAATATCCGCTGCTTGTGCTGCTGGTGTTGTCTATTGTTGCTGCAGAATGCTATGGGCAGTATGTCCGTGTCCAAGGAATTGCAGAAATGAATGACGGAAAGCTGCATCCTGGTGTTGCCTATGCCTGTCTGGATCTGAAAAACCGTATGCAGGACAACGGCAAATCAGAAACTGCATGGAATGTTTTTGCTGGAACAGGTCAGGAAACGGAGACGGAGGAATGGCCGGTTCGAGAGTTTGAAACGGTGGATCAGTCTTATTTTGACGATGCATTATTTGTTGGGGATTCTCGTATGGTAGGTATGTCGGAGTATTCCGGTTTGGACAATGCCACATACTATGCGGAAGTAGGACTTACCATTTATTCTCTGTTTGATAAACCCATAGCTCCCTTGGCGGATGGCAGTATGGGCACATTGGAACAGGCTCTGAGAGAAAAGCAGTTTGGCAAGATTTATCTGATGGTGGGCATCAATGAACTTGGTACTGGCACCAGAGAAAAGTTTTTGGAAACATATAAAGCTGCGGTGGAACATATCAAAGAATTGCAGCCCAATGCGATTATCTTCATTCAGGGCATCCTGTATGTGACAGAAGAACGTTCTGCAGAAGATGAGTATATCAATAATCTGAATATCCAGCTTCGTAATATGGATATTTCAAAATTAGCAGATCAGCGCCGCACATTCTACATTGACGTAAATACGGTATATTCCGATGGCAAAGGAAATCTTTCCACAGAATATACTTTTGACAGTGCCCACTTGAAGGCAGCTTGCTATGAACAATGGGTGACCTTCCTTATGGAGCATGGCATTGTTACAACGCCGCCGGAAAGTTGAGAAAAATTGGGGGCTTTTTCATAAGAAAACAAGGAAAGCTGAAATCTTTGGAATTGTAAAAGATTTCAGCTTTCTTAATTTTGCAGGATTTATCAGGTATGTTTTCTTAAAGGGAATGAGATTTTGTTATCGTTTTTAAGTCCGTTCATATTTTGCATGTCCAACCAAAAAACCGATGCTGCCAACCAGAAAATCCTGAAATTGAGAAAGGGAAGCTATGGCATCTTGAGATGGAGAAGTATACATGCGTACAAAGGTGAGGATGATCAGTGAGAAAAAACCTACACCAGCAACGATTAGAATCTGTTGCCGGATACGGCAGTTTATGCCCAATGGCAGAGGTTCTTCCTTTAAGGAAGATTCCGTAGAGATTTTTTCACGGCTTTCCAAAGGAGTTTCATTTTCATTTTTTTCCGGTATGCTTCCAAAAGCATTGCTGATGAAATAGCCAAATATGGTGGCAGCGGAACTGCGGATCATGGCATCCATGGCATCAAATTCTTTTGTAAGGTCAGGCGGCAAAAAAATGTGCCAAGCTGATTGTAATAGTAAAAACAGCAAAAACACACAAAGACAGCGGTCAGAAAGCCGCATATGACGCAGGGAATGACGGAGCCGTTGAGAGAGACACTTTTTTTTCATAGAATCACCTGTTATTCTTTTGTTGCTTTATAGTATGAAAGGCTTGGGGGACTGTGAAAAAGTATTTGCCTTACAGTCACCAAAAAGGAACAGGGGCATATCTTGTCAATATAAAAAAATTAAAGGAGTGCTTTTCAATGGAAATCAATGCAATGGAAAATCAGACTTGTCCCGCAGTGGGGTATCAGGCGGCTTCCGTATGTGTACCCGTTACAGTAACACCTTTTGCAGAGGCTGGCAAAACAGTTACAAAATGCTGTGGTGATCCAGTAGTTGTATCTGGCAGAGATACTTGCGAAGGCGTGAAAAATGGTACCTGTTCTTTTACTATCTCCCAGAATATCTGTGTGGCAGTGCCCGTAGCCTTTGGCGCTGTGGCAACTGTTGGTGAAAGCTATGTAAACTGCAAAGGCGCAACAGCCGAAGATGTCTGCACTGACTGTGCTGGTATTCCGCCTGTAACAGAACCTGTTGTTCCTGATCCCATTGTTCCCGGTGTAGATGCTTAACTGATATTTCCATTCAGGATGGAATAAAGTAAATTTGCCCCTTAGGAAATGGGAGCAAAACCTCATTTCTTAAGGGGTTTTTATATCCTATGAAATTTCTGGTATTTTTGTAGGATTTATGTTAAAATATATCTGCAACGGAAATATCAATAGGTAAAAGGAGGCACAAATGGGGGCATTCAAAAAGGGACAGGCTTTGTTTTTGTATTTTATGGCATATGCTGTCATTGGCTGGATTTACGAAGTCTTTTTAGAAGTAGTGGTATATAGATGGGGATTTTCAAACAGAGGATTTTTGTTTGGGCCATATTTGCCGGTTTATGGTTTTGGTGCTGTCATCATTTTGTTGACGCTGTATCCATTGAAAAAGAAACGGATTACCCTTGGCAAAATCAATGTCACACCCATACTGGTATTTTTGGGTATTGTGGCTTTGACAACGGGATTGGAACTTTTGACCAGTTATATCATGGAATGGACCACAGGGGGATGGCTTTGGGATTATGAACGCTTTGCGTGGAATTTTCAAGGCAGAATTGCCCTCAATCCAAGTATTCGTTTCGGTATTGGCGGTATGTTTTTCCTTTATTGCGTACAGCCACTTCTGGAAAAGGCCAATGGTGCATTGACAGAAAAAAGGAGAAGTCTGTTGTCGGGGAGTCTGTTTGTACTGATTTGTGTAGATTTTTGCTATCATATTTTTTTGAAAGGGTAATAAAGAGGTGTAAAATATGATTCGTGTCAATACAGAAACATGTATCGGATGCGGTATGTGTGAAAAAGATTGTCTGGCAAGCGCCATTCGTGTGGAGGATGGCAAAGCCAGAGTAAAAATGAAATGTATGGAATGTGGGCATTGTGTGGCCGTCTGTCCTGTGGCGGCAGTTACCATGGATGGCGCTTATGACATGGCGGATGTGATGCCTTACGATGCGGAAACATTTAAAATTCCTGCGGAAAATTTTCTGAATTTTCTGAAATTCCGCCGTTCTACAAGACAGTATCAGCAAAAAGCTGTGGAACAGGAAAAGCTGGAGCGTGTTGTGGAAGCAGGGCGTTATACGCCTACTGCCAGCAACAGCCAGAATGTACATTTTGTGGTGGTACAGGAACAGATAGAACGAGTAAAAGACCTGATCTGGGAAGGTTTGGAACGGATGTTGGAAGCGGGAGAAATCCCTCATTACCGTGGGATGCTCCAGAGATTTATCGACCGCAGAAAAGCAGATAAAACACAGGATGCGTTATTCTTCGGTGCGCCTGTGCTGGTGGTGCTCACATGCGAAGGCCCATGGAATGGCCCTCTGGCGGCCAGAACCATGGAATTGATGGCAGAAGCGGAAGGTTTGGGCTCCTTATACAGCGGCTTTATCCAGAGAGGGATTTTCTATAGTCCGGAAGTTCAGGAACTCCTTGGCATCACAGGAGAACAGGTAGTAGTTTGTATGCTCATGGGATATCCTGCTGTGAAATATCGCCGTACGGTTCCGCGGAAAAAAGCCAATGTTACATGGAAATAAAAAATCAAAAGACTGTCAAAATACCTGTTTTTTAAATTTTTGATACCGCTGAAGGGGAAAGGGAAACGAAGAGTTTCCCTTTTTTAATCCGCAGTCGGAATTGACTTCCGACGAGGAAAAACCGAAGTTTCAAAGCTTTTTAGCAATGGAACTCTGCACCCCGAAGAAACGGGGGCAGCGAAGCTGACTTTGCAAGGCAAAGTGCTTGACCCAACGGCTTTATACTTCTGTCTACTCGTCAAAGGCTGTCGTATTTTGACAGTCTTTTTTTTATGCCATTCAGCCGATATGACAAGTTTTGCCTGCCAGCTTTTTTATAATAAGGACAGGAGGGAACAATGTGGAAATTTACATAGATGTGGTGTTTTTCATCAATGGCATCTGTTCCTGTCTGGCACTGTGGACAGCTGGAAGGTTGTTATCCAGAAGATGTCGCTGGTGGCGATTGATTTTGGGAGGATTTATTCCATCACTGGTCTTTTGCTTGTTGTTGGTATTTGGCATAAATGCAGGCTTCCTGCTGTCAGTTGTCATGATGATTCTGGGGCTGGAGATTGCATATTTTCCCAAAAGCTTTTATGGCTTTTTTCAGCTTCTTGCGGCATTGGGTGTGGCTTCATTTCTGTTGGGCGGCTTTCTGGAAATGCTTTTTGCCTTTACGGATGCCCAGCGATTTCTGGGAAAGGGGCTGACCATTTCCGTTTCCATGATGCCGTGGCAGCGATTGCTTTGGGGCTGTCTGCTGTTCTGCATACTCCTGAAAGCAGGAGCAGGATGGCTGGAACGTCATGGGAAAAACAGAGGACAGTATTGCAGGATTACTGTGGAATCTGGTGGAAAAACAGTGAATTGCACAGGTTTTCTGGATACAGGAAATGAACTGCGTACAGAAGCGGGAAAACCGGTGGTAGTTTTGGAACTAGCAAGATGTGTGCCCCTTCTGCCAAAAGAAAGTGCCCTTTGTCTGCTTTTGGGAAAATCCCTGCCGGAGGAAGAAGCGGCATTTTTCTCTCAAATACCTTTTACCGCAGTAGGAACATCATCCGGTATGCTGATATTGTTTACGGCAGAACGCTTGACTATAACACAAGGAAAAATCAGCAGGAAATATGAACAAATGCCCATTGGCATTTATATGGATCGTTTTACAGGTGGGTCAGATGCACTGGTTCCGCCTGTTTTGTTGGAGGAGGAAGGCATATGAAAGCATGGAAGTATCAACTGTTTTTCTGGAAATATCGTCTGGAAAGCTGGCTGAAGAAGTGGCAGAAAGCCACAGGGATTTTTTATATTGGAGGAAGTGATGTATTTCCGCCGCCGCTGAAACCAGAGGAGGAGGCTTTGCTACTGGAACAGCTAGGTGGTGAGGATGATTTGCAGGTGAAATCTGTACTCATCGAACGCAATTTGCGTTTGGTGGTATATATTGCCAGAAAATTCGAAAATACAGGCATCAATGTGGAAGATCTCATTTCCATTGGTACCATTGGACTTATCAAAGCCATCAACACTTTTAAAACTGATAAGAATATCAAACTGGCGACCTATGCCTCAAGATGTATCGAAAATGAAATTCTTATGTATCTGCGCCGTAACAGCAAAACCCGGGCAGAGGTTTCCATAGATGAACCCCTCAATGTGGATTGGGAGGGGAACGAACTGCTGCTTTCTGATATTTTGGGAACAGAGGGTGATGCCATTTATAAAAGCATTGAAGATGAGGTTAATAAAGACTTGCTTCATCAAGCCATGGAAAAGCTTTCCGGCAGAGAGCGGCAGATTGTCCAGATGCGTTTTGGCATTTTGCCGGAAACCACAGAACGCACCCAAAAGGAGGTGGCAGATATATTAGGTATCTCCCAATCCTATATTTCCCGTCTGGAAAAAAAGATTATGGGGCGGCTGAAAAAAGAAATGAATAAACTGATGTAGAAAGGAGGTGAGATCCCCTGTGCCATGCACGGGGGATTTTTCATGTGTCCAGATAATGGAGGGGTTCAAAGTCTGTGTTTTTTGTTCGGCCACAGCCGTTTTCAAATGCCTGCATGGGCTGTCCGTGACTCTGGAAGGAAATGCGTCTGGTGCTGTCTCGACATTCCTGTAAATTGGTAATGGCTTCCGTTTGTTCTTTGCTGCGCATGAAATCAACTCCTTTTTCAACAGCATATCCTTTTTATGAAAAAGTATGCTCCTGTTTCCATAGAAGAATATGGCAGTTTTTGCGAGGTATATTTTGCCTGTCTGCAGGGAAAATTCTTTCATAGAATTTCGCAAGAAATCTGAGCGGGGGTGTAGGCAATGGGATATTATAAAAAAGTGGAGATCAGCGGCGTAAATACGGCACAGCTTCCTGTACTGAGCGCATTGCAGGCAAAGGAGTTGTTCCGTCGGTACCATGATGGGGACGAAAGCGCCAGAGAATTGCTCATAGAGGGGAATTTACGTCTTGTTTTGAGTGTGATCAAGCGATTTGAGAATCGCAATGAAGATATGGACGATTTATTTCAGGTAGGCGTTGTAGGGCTTTTGAAGGCCATTGAGAATTTTAATCCAGATCTGGATGTGATGCCTTCCAGTTATCTTTGTCCTATGATCAGTGGGGAGGTGCGGCGGTATCTGAGGGATAATAATACCATTCGGGTTTCCCGTTCCCTGCGGGATACGGCGTATCGTGCCTTACAGGTACGGGAGCGGCTCACAGCGGAGAAATCCAAAGAACCATCCATAGATGAAATTGCCAAAGAAATGGGTTTGCCAAAAGAAAGCGTTGTACAGGCATTGGATGCCATACAGGATCCGGTTTCTCTTTTTGAGCCAGTATATCATGACGGCGGAGATACGCTGTTCGTCATGGATCAGGTCAGTGACGACAAAAATGGCGATAAACTCTGGCTGGAAAATCTTTCTTTGCAGGAAGCCATGCACCATTTGTCAGAGCGAGAAAAGAAAATCGTGGCACTGCGGTTTTTTGAAGGGAAAACCCAGACAGAAGTCAGCAGTGAAATCGGCATCAGTCAGGCGCAGGTTTCTCGTTTGGAAAAATCAGCCTTGAAGCGGATGCGTAAATATGTGTGATTTATAGAAAAAGCTTTCCTGTTTGTGGATGTAGTTTCTATGGACAATCGTCCTTTTTTAGAGTAAAATATTTTTGAGTAAAATAAAATATTTTTGAATCAAGGAGGAATTTGTTTATGAAACTGCGTGCAGAAGATACAGCGGCATTGTTTATTGATTTTCAGGAACGTCTGGTTCCTGCTATCCATGATAATGAAGCAATCGTGGAAAAAACTGTGATTCTGGCAAAAGGTTTACAGGAATTTGGCGTGCCTGTAGCTGTGACACAGCAATATACAAAAGGTTTGGGCGATACTGTTCCTGCGGTAAAAGAAGCTTTTGCTGATTTTAACTATATGGAAAAAACATCTTTTTCCTGCTGCGAATGTGAAGAATTTGCTTCTTGGGCAAAAGCACTGGGCAAGAAAAACATCATCGTTTGCGGTGTAGAAGCGCATATCTGCGTTTTGCAGACTGTACTGGATCTGATGGAAGCAGGCCTGAACGTATTCGTTCCCGCAGACTGCATTGGTTCCAGAAAACTGTATGACAAAGAAATGGGTATCAAACGTCTGGAAAAAGAAGGCGCATACCTGACAACTTGCGAAGCAGTTCTTTTTGAACTGACAGGCGGCGCAAAATCTCCTCATTTCAAAGTGATTTCCAAACTGGTAAAATAAAAGGATTTTTAGGACACTCCTGAAGGGGTGTCCTTTCCAACAATAAGAAACAGAAAGAAGGCGGCTTATGGGTTTCTGGAAAAACTGGAAGGGTAAAGAACATTTTCGCACCATTACATACCATCGAAAATTGGTTCGGCAGTATTGTTTTCGTGTTGGTTTATATCGACAGGGATTGATGCACGACCTTTCCAAATATTCTCCGACGGAATTTCTGGTAGGTGCAAGATATTTTCAGGGAGACCGCAGCCCCAATAATGCGGAACGTGAAGCAAAGGGTTATTCTTCCTCTTGGCTCCATCACAAAGGACGGAATAAGCACCACTTTGAATACTGGATTGATTATACTTTGAAGCCTGGTGAAATTCTGGGCGGTATGAAAATGCCTGTGCATTTTGTAGTGGAAATGTTCATGGATCGTATTGCGGCGTGCAAGGTATATCAGAAGGAAAACTATACAGATGCCAGCCCTTGGCTGTATCATAAACAGAGCCGCCGGGTTCATACATTGATGCATCCTGATTCTTTGCGCCTCTTGGAGCGTTTGCTGAAAATGCTGGCAGTGCGTGGAGAAGAAGAAACATTTGCTTATGTGCGTAAGATTCTGAGAGATGATCGTCACCGCAGACTTCAGGCGTTTCTCCATCGAAACGAAATTAGAAAGAAAAGATAAGCTTCTATACAAGGGGCAATTGATAAGAAAATAAAGATAGCCGGAATCCTTGGAAAATGGATTCCGGCTATTATGTTTTTATGAGGGCTGTTTTTTCGTGCAGACAGTCTTAACTGCTTTTGTACAACCTTCTTTTGATATGCAATTATCTTTTGTGTCGGAAGGAATGATGAGAATCATGCTGTCTCAAACGTTCCTGTCGTTTTGCTTTTCTTATAGCACGGCGGCGCTGACGTCTCTGGTAGCCGATGTATCTGCAACAGCAGAATACAATGACCAAGATGCCAAATACAACACCGACACCAATGGCGATGCGTTTGAGAATTTTATTTCTGGCTTCTGCTGCCTGCGCTGCGCGTTCTTCGTCTGTGGTGGCATCGACTTCTTTCTGTGCAGTCAGATCTACAGTGGCAAGGGCTTCTCCGTTTAAAGAAAGTACAGCGGTACCCAGTTTATCACCAACAGCAATGGGAACAGAGGCCGTTTCTGGGCAGTCAACAGCTTTGGTGATGTTTTCGATAGAAGCATTCTTGGGAATGGTCACATAAACATCGCCGGCAGGTGCTGCTGCAATGGTATCTAGAGTAGTGGTTTCATTTTTGTATGTTTCTGTGATCGCTACATTCTGTGTCAGATCTGCGGCAGAGAAGGCTTTCACTGTCTGGTAATTGGCAAAACCATAATCAAATAATGTTTTTGTATCCACATAATGCTGTGCGCCATTACATTTGAGCACAACAGCAATGAGTTCTGTATCTCCCTGTTTGGCGTAGGTTACCAGCGTGTTCTGGGCTTCTACGGTGTAGCCAGTTTTGCCGCCTTCCGCGGATTCATAATAATATAGGGAATTTTCGTTGAGCATCTGATGCTGCCCATGAAGGTAACGTTCTTCCTGTTGCTTGTTGGTGGCAGGAATCACATAGTAGGTATTAGACATCATGCCGCGATAGGTTTCATTTTTCAGAAGTTCCTGAGCGATCAGCGCCATATCGTAAGCAGTGGTGTAGTGGTTTTCATCAAAAAGCCCATTGGCATTGACAAAGTTTGTGTTTTCACAGCCCAATTCTTTTGCTCTGGCTGTCATGTGTTCCGCAAATTTTTCCATGGTGCCGTCTACATATTCTCCAGCGGCATTGGCACATTCATTGGCGGAACGGAGCATGATGCCATAGAGGACTTGTTCCAGTGTCAGGATTTCTCCTTCCTGAATGGCAATATGTGCGCTGCCGGGTTCGATGCTGTAAACTGCATCATGGGAGAAAGTGATTTCATCTTCCAGACTGCCGTGTTCCAGTGCCAACAGAATGGTCATTAGCTTGGTAATGCTGGCAGGGTACTGTTTGGTGCGGCTATTTTTTTCGTATAGGATTTTTCCTGTTGTAGCATCCATCAATATGGCAGATTCTGCCGTTAAAGTCAGTTCTTCTGAAGTGGTGTTCCCAGATGTTCCATCGGAATTTGTTGTTGCAGATTCAGTCGTTTCTGCTTCTGCTCCTTCTGTTTCGGTTGCATAAGCTGGAAGCGCAGCAGTGAAAAGAAGTGTCGCTGCGAGGATTAGGCTGAAAATTTTGTGCTTCATAAAATTCTCCTACTATGATAATTTTTGTTTTTGTGGTAAAATAAAAAAAGTATGGAAATGTGTTCTGCATACCATATCTTTAAAAGTATACCAGAAAACAAGTAAAAATAAAAACTATTTTTTCTTAAAATATTGCCAAGAGGGTATGTTTTATGAAACAGGAAAGATGGAAAGTGGCACTGGCTGTGATTTTTCTGCTGGCTTCCGGTTTCTGGTACAGCCATCTATATTATGATGGAGAAGTCATGCAGGAAGCGGCACCCATGGTGGAAACAGTGGAAATTGCAGTCGATGATGCAATCAACCTAAATACGGCAGGAAAAGAAGAACTGATGCTTCTGGATGGGATAGGTGAGAAACTGGCAGAAAGGATTTTGGCTTATCGTGCAGAAAATGGCCCCTTTGACAGCATTGAGGACATTCAGAATGTCAGCGGCATCGGAGAAAAAACCTTTGCAAAAATTGCAGGAGAACTGACCGTAGATTAGATAAGAACAGGAGGAAAGGGCAAAATGGCGTATCATATTTTGGTTGTGGACGATGAAAAACTGATTGTCAAAGGGATCAAATTTTCATTGGAACAGGATGGCATGGAAGTAACAGCAGCTTACGATGGGGAAGAAGCGCTGCAATATATCAAGGAAGGGAATTTCGATCTGGTGGTGCTGGATGTAATGCTGCCCAAAATGGATGGTTTGCAGGTTTGCCAGCAGGTGCGTGAATTTTCTCAGATTCCCATCATTATGGTAACAGCAAAAGGGGAAGATATGGACAAGATCATGGGTCTGGAATACGGCGCAGATGACTATATCACAAAACCTTTCAATATTCTGGAACTGAAGGCCAGAATCAAAGCAATTCTTCGCCGCAGTGTGAAGAAAGTGACAGCGGAGCCTCAGGCGAAAAATGTACTGAAAGCTCGTGATCTGGAATTGGCTTATGACAGCCGCAGAGTATTCATCAATGGCAGAGAAGTAAATCTGACAGCCAAAGAATTTGATCTGCTGGAACTGCTCATGGAAAATCCCGGAAAGGTTTACAGCCGCGAAAAACTGCTGGATACCGTTTGGGGATATGATTATCCCGGCGATGTGCGTACAGTGGATGTACATGTGCGCCGTCTGCGTGAAAAAATAGAAGCAAATCCAAGTGAACCCAAATATATCTTTACAAAATGGGGAGTTGGTTATTATTTTAATTAAGAAACGAGAGGCACCTTTTATCAGCCTGCGATGGGTGTTGTTGGTGACCTATGTCATCATTGGGGTCATCCCTCTTTTGTTGATGGCAAACACCATACTCCATTCCATTCAGGGATATTTTGTAGAGGAAAGAAAAAAAGAACTTCTCAGTGAAGCCAATGTCATTGCTGGACAGCTTGCTTCTTATGACTTTTTTACCAATGCGGAAAATCAGGAAAGTCTGGAGGAAATGGTGCTGAAAACCAGTCAGGATGAGGATTTTCGGGTTCTGGTGCTGGATGCTTCTGCCCGTGTGGTATATGACACTGGCTATGAAGAAGTAGGCAAAACTTATCTGGTTCCAGAAGTTCTGGAAGCACTTCAGGACAAGGATGTTGCCAGAGAACAGAGAAACGGCACTGTTTATGCGGCAGCCTCTGTTGTGGGCAGCGGCAGCCAGCATGATGGTGTCGTATTTATAGCAGATTCCTTGCAGGATGTAGATGCAACCGTAAGGGACATTGCAGGCAAAGCCTATATTATGATGATTACCCTTTTGGTCATTGTAATCATTGTGATGATCATCATGTCTAAAATGTTTACAGAGCCACTGAAGCGTATGATCAAAGTCATTCAGAAAATGGCAGAGGGGCATTTGGAACAGCGTTTGGAAATCAAAAATCAGACCCATAACGAAATTGTGGATCTGGCATTGGCATGTAACCACATGGCAGATCAGCTGGAAAAAGTGGATTCCAGCCGCCAGCAGTTTGTTTCCAATGTGTCCCATGAATTGAAAACACCTTTGAGTTCCATTAAGGTATTGAGTGAATCTATTCTCCTTCAGGAAGATGTGCCGAAAGAAATGTATGTGGAATTTCTTCATGACATCAACTCTGAAATTGACCGTATGTCTGCCATCATCAATGACTTGCTGACATTGGTAAAACTGGATCAGAAAGAAATTCCGCTGAACTTTGCAGAAACGGATTTGAATAAAGTCATGGAGGACATCATCAAGCGAATGACACCTCTGGCAGCAGTAAAACAAATTCAGATTCATTACAGTAAGGAAAAAGATGTACTGGCAGAAGCGGATGAGATGAAACTGACCCTTGCCATTTCCAATCTGGTGGATAATGCCATCAAATATACACCGGAAGGCGGCAATGTCACAGTGGTATTGGATGCAGATCATCAAAATGCATTTATCACTGTCACCGATACGGGGATTGGGATTCCTGAGGATGAAATCAATCGCATTTTTGAACGTTTTTATCGTGTGGATAAAACCCGTGACAGAGAAACCGGAGGAACAGGTCTGGGGCTTTCCATCACTTATGCGACAGTGATGATTCATAACGGCAGTATCAAAGTCAATAGTAAGGAAGAGGAAGGTACTTCCATTCAGATGCGGATTCCTCTGCATCACAATGCTTAATCAGAAAGAAAAAACAGCAGACTTTACAGGGAAGGAAGTGATTGGGGTTGATGAAAAAGAAAAAATGGCTTTTGCATCTTGCTCTTGCTGTTATTGTCTGTATAATCCTGCTTCCCTGTCTGTTTTTGCTGGGAAGTAAATTGGGCAGTTCCAGCATGGAGGATGCGGAAGTTTATTATCTGGTATCAGCAAATAATTCCTTAAAGGAAGTGCATCAGCATATAGAACAGGAAGAAGAAGCAGCAAACATGGCATTTCATTTGTTGGAGCAAATGAAAGAAGATCCCAAAAAGGATGGGATGGTCAGTGCGGTGCCAAAAGATGTTGAATTTTTGTCCGTCCATTTGGAGGATAAAAAAGCAGTGGTAGATGTATCATCTTCTTATCTCGCATTGGAGAATGCGCAGGAAGTTATCTGCCGTTCAGCCATTGTTTGGACTTTGACATCCATAGAAATGGTGGATAATGTGGAACTGACTGTGGAAGGACGTCCCTTACGGAGCCAGCAGGGGGATGAGATTGGTGTCATGAATCGAGAAAATGTCCGCATTGATGGGGATGTTCCGGCAGAAACAACGGAATATGCCATTTTGAAACTTTATTTCACCAATATAGATGGTACAGATTTTCAGATTGAAGATCGTGTTGTTGAAGTCAATGCAAATCAGGCAAGGGAAAAAACCATTTTGGAACAGCTCATTGCTGGTCCTTTGGAAAAAGGGTATTATCCCACTGTTCCTGCGGATACCAAGATTCGTGATGTTACCACAACCAAAGATGGTATCTGTTATGTGAATTTGAGCCAGGATTTCCTGACGAAAACAACTACAGCAAATATTAACGATGTTGTGACGGTCTATTCCATTGTAAATTCCCTTTGCGAACTGGAAGAAGTCGACAAGGTACAGTTCCTTATGGAAGGGGAAAAAATAGAAGATTATAAAGGGGTATTGGATTTCAGCACGCCTTTTACAGCAGTAGAAAGTTTACAAACTATACGTTTACAGAATAAACAATGAAACGACCAGCGCTTTGGATATTGATTTTCATGATATGTGGCATTTATTGCAGACTGGGTATATCTTCATGGGTATGCCTGGTCTGTATTTTTTTATGCGTTGTTTGTGGGTCATATATCGTGATAAATACCAAAAGGAAAAGATATTTACTTTTGTTGCTGGCAATGCCTTTGGGATTTTTGCTGACCAGCTATCATGCGGCGGACAACTTTGTGTCAGGATCACCGGTTTTTGTGATAGGAACAGGATATGTAGCAAAATCGGAAAGAACTTCTGGAGGTTATCCGAAATTGACAGTTCATGCAGAACTGACAGAAACGAAAACGGGACAGACTCATAAAAATCAAAAGATTTATATGATTGATATGGAACGGGGGACGTTTACAGAAGGAGAAGAAATCATATTTTCTGGCAGTGCACAGCCTTTCGACCATGGAGATATTTTCAGTGGATACGATGAATATCTATATTTGAAAGCAAAAGGTTATGACTGCAAGATATTTCCGGAATCTTTGAAAAAAACAGGGGAATACCATACTACGCCAGGCACCGTTGCAGCAGCTTGGAATCATAAAGTGAAACAGGTATTGGAAACCATATTGCCTCTGAAAGAAAGCGCATTGGCAGAAGCTATGATTACAGGGGATCGGGATGATATTGACGCTGGCATTGAGGAGCTTTACACGCAGGCAGGTGTAACTCATATCTTGTGTATTTCCGGTCTGCACATGTCTTTGCTTGCTTTTTACATATCTGTTATACTGAGGCGGATACTCCGTCAGTCCCAACGAAAAACAGCGGCGGCAACATGGGGCATCTGTATGATTTTTCTGTTTCTCACAGGCTTTTCTCCTTCATCAGTAAGAGCTGTTGTCATGATTTCTCTGGTCTGTCTGGGGCAGATGGTATATCATCGCCATGAATGGCTCAATTCCATTGCATTGGCGGCACTGGTGATATTGTTGGTCAATCCCCTCTACTTGTGGAGTGCTGGATTTCAATTATCATTTTTATCAGTACTGGGCATTTATGTAGGTTCCTATGTGGTTCCCAAAGGTCATACATGGTATGGAAAGATTGGAAATATGATGGGGATTTCCTTTTTCGCTTCCCTCTTTGGTATACCTGTGGCAGCATATCACTTTTATCATATTTCTACAGTCAGTGTGTTGGCAAACCTTGTAGTATTGCCTTTGAGTGGGATGTTGCTGGGCTGTACCATGCTGGCGGCATTGTGCGGTATGATTTGCCTGCCGCTGGGTGTTTTTCTGGCAGGACCAGTCTATGTAATCTTTCAGATTTACGAAAAAGTGTGTCAATTGGTGACGATGATTCCCCATAGTTATGTGGCTGTGGGAAAACCTTCAGTCATAGGGATTTTGTGTTTTTATAGCTTGGTATGCCTGATTTGCTTTTATCGTCCGCAGCTGCGTTTTCGTATGGGAACAGCAGTATGTACGATTTTGCTTTTGGGGATACTTTTAGGAAATCGGCTCCTTTGGCACAGGAATACACTGGCATTTCTGGATGTTGGGCAGGGAGATTGTACTGTGCTTACCACTTATGACCATCGCGCCATTGTCATTGATGGCGGAGGAAAGTATAATAAAGAACTGGGTGAAAATACAGGCACGACCATATTGGAACCCTATTTGGCATCAAAGGGTGTGACACAGATTGATGCTGTTTTTGTCAGCCATCTGGATGGAGACCATAGCATGGGTATTCTGGAATTGCTGGAAGATCTGCCGGTAGAGAGCGTTTATGTGTCTGCCGCAAAAGAAGTGGATGAACAGATGCAGAATCAGCTGCAGGAAATCGTGGAAAAAAATCAAATTTCATTATATACTATGAAGCATGGGGATTCCGTTGGTGGCACAGCGCTGGGAGAAGTGAAATGTCTGTTTCCTGTTTATGAAGATCAGGAAGTGGAATCTGAAAATGAGCGTTCTTTGGTTCTGCGCTATACTTATGGCGATACATCTGCATTATTTACCGGAGATATGGAAGATAAAGAGGAAATGCTCTTGGTACGCAATGGCATGCTTGAGGAAACGGATATTTTGAAAGTCAGCCACCACGGCTCTAAAACAGCATCTACGGAAGCGTTTTTGCAGGCATTGGCTCCCAACACAGCAGTCATTTCCTGTGGTGCCAATAATTTGTATGGACATCCCCATGAGGAAGTGTTGGAACGTTTGTCTGCCTGCGGCGCAGAAATTTTCCGCACCGATGAAATGGGAAGCGTTGTTGTGACCATATCGCCTGAAGGAGAGGCAAAGGTGACAACGGCAGCAGAAAGGAAACCGATTTATGAAAGAATTAAAGAAGCAATGGAAGGAACATCAATTCCATAAATGCTATTTGTTTTATGGTACAGAAACCTATCTCATGAAAAATTATGAAGAAGCATTGGTACAGGCACTTTTGCCGTCTGGAACAGAGAGTATGAACTCAGATATTCTGGAAGGAAAAAAGGCAACGGCGGCAACCATTATGGATGCTGCGGAAACACTGCCTTTTCTCAATGATAAGCGGCTGGTTCTCATTCGCAACAGTGAGTTTTTCCACAGAAATGGCAGAAAGGAAGAAGGGGAGCGGCTGGTTGAATTTTTGAAGGACAGTCCAGAAAGTACCTGCATCCTTTTTGTGGAAGAAAAAGCGGAAAAAACAGGAAAACTTTATAAAACCATTGCCAAAGAAGGGCAGGTGGTAGAGTTTGCTCCTTTAAAAGAAAAGGAAATCATCACCTGGCTGCGGAAAACATGCGCCTCTGGTGGCGTACAGCTTTCAGAAGCCATGGCAGTACTACTGCTGCGGACAACGGATAACAGTATGGAAAATCTCCAACGGGAAATGGACAAACTCATTGCTTATAAAGATGGAGCAGGGGAAATCACCCAGGAGGATATTGCTTCTGTTTGTTCTGTTTCTCTGGAAGCAAAGGTATTTGAACTGGTACGAGCAATGGGAGAGAAAAAAACGGAAAAAGCCATTTCTATTTATTCCAATCTGCTGTCTTTGAAGGAATCACCTTATATGGTTCTGTCTCTGCTAACAAGACAGTTTCGGATGATCTTAGGCAGTGCCCTGCTTTCAGCAGAAGGGGCAGCACAGGCGGAGATTGCCAGTCGTTTGGAAGTGCGAGATTTTGCTGTACGGGAATATCTGCGCCAAAGCAAGAGCTTTTCCATAAAAGAACTGGAACAGGCATTGGCAGATTGTCTGGAAACGGATCTGGATATCAAGAGTGGACGTATGGCAGAAGATCTGGCAGTGGAATTGCTGCTTATGAAATACAGCAGTCCATCTTTTTCCTAAAATATTTTGAAAGAAAAAAAGGCATGAAAGCAACTTCCCCTTAAGAAAACATTGATTTTCCTTTTCCTTGATTTCTTAAGGGGAATTGCGACGGCTGTCTTCATAAGAAAACATAACGACGAGAATCTTCATAAATAAGAAAGCCAAAATCCTTTGTCATGATAAGGATTTTGGCTTTCTTTGTTTTCTTATGAAGATGCCCCTAAACCTCTTAACTTGAGATTTCATGCCTTTTTGTTTAATACATACGGATATAAGCGTCACGTTCTGCGCCTACGGAAACATAGCGAATGGAACAGCCAGTCATTTCTTCCAGCAGATGAATGTAGTCCAATGCTTCTTTGGGCAGATCTTCTTTTGTTCTGCATTTGCTGATGTCACAGTGCCAGCCTTTTACCTTGCGGATAACAGGCTTTGCTTCAGGAAGAACAGCGGCGTAAGGGAATTCGTCAATGATTTCGCCGTTGAGCTCATACTGGGCACAGATGGGGATTTCTTCCAGATAGGAAAGAACATCCAGTTTTGTCAAAGCAATTTCTGTGCAGCCCTGCACACGGATACCATAGCGAGATGCCACTGCGTCAAAGGGACCTACACGACGGGGGCGACCTGTTGCTGCGCCGTATTCACCGCCAGCTTCACGGAGTTCTTCTGCTTCTTTGCCGAAGGATTCGCAGGTAAAAGGGCCTTCGCCTACACAGCTGGAGTATGCCTTCATGATACCTACTACCTGATCCAGTTTATGATTGGGTACGCCTGCGCCGATGGGTGCGTAAGCGGCAATGGTAGAGGAAGAAGATGTGAAAGGATAAATACCGAAGTCGATGTCACGCAGTGCGCCCAGCTGTGCTTCAAACATGATTTTCTTGCCTTCTTTTGCAGCCTGATCCAGATATAAGCTGGTGTCAGTGATATAATCTGCAAATTCTGCGGCATAAGTATCCAGCCATTTTGTCATGTCGGCCAGCTCTACGGGATCAGCGTGATAAACATTTTCGATGATCAGATTTTTGTATTCCAAAACATGTTTCAGTGTGTCATGGTAAATGGCGGGGTATTTCAGGTCACCCATACGCAGACATTTTTTCATATATTTGTCACCGTAAACGGGAGAAATGCCGCGGCGAGTAGAGCCGTATTTTGCATCACCCAGACGGTCTTCTTCCAGACAGTCCAGCATAACGTGGTAAGGCATGCAGATGACTGCTTTGTCACTGATCTTCAGATTTTCTGGTGTAATGGATACACCAGCTTCACGCAGACGGGAAATTTCGTTATGCAGATGCTCTAAGTCGATGACCATACCGTTGCCCATGACATTGACTACGTCACTGCGCAAAATGCCGGAAGGCAGCAGATTCAGAATAAATTTGCCAAGATCATTGATAACTGTGTGTCCTGCGTTATTACCGCCCTGATAACGGCAAACGATATCATATTCCTGAGAAAGCAGGTCTACCATACGACCTTTGCCTTCATCACCCCAGTTGATGCCAACGATAGAAGTAAACATAAAATACCTCCTCATATATAAAGAATACTGATTTGTTTCAAAATTACTATAAGATTATAGTATGATGAATTGCAGCAGTCAAATGTGGTGTTTTTTATTATTATACATTAGTTTTAGATATAAATACGCAAATTAAAAAGGGTTGAATAGAATTATTATAGACAATATTTATCTTTTTGCATTGTTAAGATATACCTGTTGTGAAAATTTATACATATTCTGGGAACAGGGAAGGAAAAATTAAGATATAGAAATAATTGATACCTTTTATAAAAATCTAAAATAAATAAAAACAAATCCATAAGAGAAGTAGTGTATGTCTTTCTGCTGTGGAAATCAGCTGGAAAAATAAAAACCAGAATACCTTTTTAGGTTTTCTGGTTTTTGCAATCTATCTTATGATTTTTTCTTGTTTTCCCCTTTATTATCTTTGTGTTTCTTTGGGGCAGGGACCATATCGTAAGTATGATTTCGTCCCAAGGTATAAGCGGCTTTGATGAGTTTCTTTTCGCTTTCGGTCAGTTCACGGTTCAGCTGCGTCATAAAATGCTGGAATAGAGCTTTTTTGTCTGTTCGCATACGTTTTGGTTTTTTGGCAAGCATGGTCAATGGCTGGAAAATATCCGGTGTAATGGTTTCCGGATGAACAATGCGAAAAATTTTTGCTGTATATACAGCGTCATTCAAAGCATTGTGGAATGCGTCCTGTATTTCGATGCCAAGTTCAGTAACAGCGTTTTTCAGACCAATGGCTTTGCCTGCTTCCTGATGCAGATACGCAGAAGCAAAGGGCTGGATATTCAGATATTGATCTGTCAGTGCGTCCGCATCTAGATTGTAATAAAGGATATTGCGGAACAAAGACTTGATGTCATCGGGACCCCATGTGCAGAGGATGGCGTCTTCTTTGCCAATAAAGCCCAGAAATGCTTCATAAGCTTCGGAGAAGGAAGGCTGTCCCTTTAAGTCATCTTCCCGTATCCCAGTGATTTTTTCCACAAAGGGATGCAGACGAGGATAAATCTGGGGACGGATCATGTAATTGAATTCTTCCAATATATCAAAATTTTCGTCGAGCTTTACGGCGCCGATCTGTATGATTTCAAAAGGACATTCTGCCACAGGCTCTGTTTTTTTTCCTGTTTTAAATGGAAAGGACTGGTTAAATTCCAGGTCTAATACAATGTACTGCATCTCCAAACCTCCTGTTTGTTCTACTCAAATAGTATACCATGAAATACGTTTGCAACAAAGAGAAATTTTCTTGTATATCTATTTTGTCAATGGTAAAATCATCATAAAGGAGGTTATTGCCATGCGTTTGACATTTACGGAACAGGAAATCCAGCAGGAATTGAACAAGATCTATCTGGAGGAAGATGATCTGCTCATGGAAGGTGAATGGCTGGAAGGAGAAGGACGCCATTATATCATTTCCGGTGTGGCGACCATTGAAGGTGAGCGTTATCATGAATTTGAAATAGAATTTGAACTGTTGGAAGAACCAAAAGAACAGACAGCTGTTGGCATTTTGTCTGTAGATTGGGACTGGTATGACTTTTTGTGCTGAAAAAGGAGGAAAAGAATTATGAACACATTTCGTTACTTTATGCCTGTAGATACATATTTTGGGAGAGGGTGCATTGCTGCCCATAAAGAAGTTATGAAAAAGCTGGGGAAAAAAGCCCTCATCGTTACAGGCAGAACTTCTGCAAAGAAAAATGGTTCTCAGAAAGATGTAACAGATGCTTTGGAAGCAATGGACATGCAGTGGGTGCTGTTTGACGAAATCGGCGAAAACCCCGATGTGGAAACTATTGTCCGTGCAGCAGAAATGGCAAAAAAAGAAGCAGTTGATTTTATCATCGGTATTGGCGGCGGTTCTCCTATGGATGCTTCCAAAGCCATTGCGGTATTGACAGCAAATCCTGAAGCCAACGCTGAAATCCTCTTTACAGATCCTTCTGCAAAAGCGCTGCCCGTTGTAGAAATTCCCACAACAGCAGGTACTGGCTCAGAAGTGACACAGTATGCCATTCTGACACTCCATGAACAGCGTACCAAAAGTGGGATTATGCAGCCAGTATTTGCGGCAGTGTCCTTCCTTGACCCCAGCTATATGGACACACTTTCTGCTAAAGTAACAAACAATACGGCTGTAGATGCCATGAGCCATTTGGTAGAAAGTTATTTGAGCGCAAATTCCAATACAGTAAGCGAAAAAATTGTTGCCATGGGATTGTCATACTGGAAAGAATGTATTCCTGCCCTGAAGGCAAGAGAATATACACCGGAAGTTCGCGAAAAATTGATGCTGGCATCTAACATTGGCGGTGTTGCCATTGCCCAGACTAGCACTTCCATTCCTCATGCACTGGGGTATTTCCTGACTTATGAAAAAGAGATTCCTCATGGCCGCGCAAATGGTATGGTCATGCAGGCATATATGGAACTCTTTGGCAAAGATAATCAGAAAGTGAAAGAAGTTCTGGGTTATCTGGGTCTGGAAACCACAGAAGATATGGGTCAGCTTATGAAAGATGTGTTGGATATTTCCGAAACATTTACAGCGGAAGATATTGCTTACTACGCAAAACGCTCCATGGAAAATCCGAAAAAACTGGCTACTTTCCCGGAATATGGTCTGGAGGAGAAGGATATTCTGGAAGTTTACAGAAAAAGTCTGCTGTGATATAATCAATATACAGAAAAACAGATGCCGGAACTGAAAAGAGTTTCCGGCTCTTGTTTTCTTGAGATTTTTCATTGGAATCATGTGAAAAAAACAGGGAGGTGACAGACTTGACACCTTTGATGAAAATACAGCCTTTTATTCAGGCATATGTGCAGGCCATTGCCTCTATTTTGGAAGCAGACGTTACCATTGTAGACCATGAGCTGATTCGCGTGGCAGGTACAGGTGATTATCTGAATGAAATCGGAAATGCTGTTTCCCACGCCAATTTTTTTGAGAATATCCTCAAGACAGGAAAAGGTGGCATCATTCGGGATGTGAATGATGATTCCAACTGTGTTGGCTGTGAAAAAAGGGCATACTGTAAAGAGCTTGCCAATCTGGCTTATCCGATTTTTCAGAATCAGACGGTGGTGGGAATTATCTCTATCATTGCTTTTCGGGAACAACAGCGGAAGAATGTTCTGGAAAACATGGGAAAATTAGAAGAATTCCTCAAGTACATGAGTATGCTTCTGGAAAGTAAGCTTTATACAGATGAAGCGAAAAGTAAATTGGAAGAACAGTTGAAGGCAGTCCATACAGCAGAAAGCGCATGGTCTTTTGTAGGTGATAGTCCTAAAATGCAGGAAGCCTTGCGCATAGGCAGAAAAGTGGCAAAGTCTGATTCAACAGTGTTTCTTCGTGGGGAAAGTGGTACAGGGAAAGAAATCATGGCCAAAATGATCCATGACCTCAGTGACCGCAGGGAAAAACTGATGATTTCTATAAACTGTGCAGCTATTCCTGAGAATCTGGTGGAAAGTGAACTTTTTGGTTATGAAGAAGGTGCTTTCACTGGTGCGAGAAAGCATGGTTCTGTAGGGAAATTTGAACTGGCAGATAAAAGCACCATTTTTCTGGATGAAATTGGTGATATGCCTTTGCCGGTTCAGACAAAATTGCTCCGTGTTTTGCAGGAAAAGCAGGTGGAACGTATTGGCGGACGGAAGCCCATTCCTGTGGATATTCGCGTTATTTGCGCTACACATAAAAATATCGAACAGATGGTGGCAGAAGGTACATTTCGAGAGGACTTGTATTACCGTTTGAATATCATTCCCATTGAACTGCCGCCTCTGCGGATGCGGCGAGAGGACTTGCCGGCGTTGATTACCCATTATATTGGGTATTATAATCAGAAGCTGAATAAACATCTGAAGGGGATGGAACCAGAAGCGCTGGAAGCCATGATTGCTTATGATTGGCCGGGAAATGTCAGAGAATTAAAAAACATTGTAGAGTATTTGGCAAATATTGTGGAAGGTACCCATGTTGCTCTTTCAGATTTGCCGGATCATATTGCACTCCATGGAAGCCGTGGTACTGTACCTCGTTCTTTGGATGAAATGATGGCAGATTATGAAAAACGAATTTTGATGCGCATGGTCAAACCGGGAGCATCTTTGGAAGAAAAAAATCATCTTGCGGATACTTTACAGGTAAGCCGTGCCACATTGTATCGTAAATTGAAAAAATATGATCTGATTTGATTCTCATAATTGAGAAACAGTTTTCAAAAATGAGAATTCTATATATTCGGAGAGAAAAGCCTCTTTTTTGGTATGCCGTATACCAAAGAGGCTTTTTTTGTTGCAAAAAACAGAAAAAATGTGTGAAAAAAAGTACATTCTTTATTTGTGTCAGATAAAAAAAGAAAGAGGAACAATTTTATTTTCTCAAAAATGAGAAATGTAATGTCAAAAAATGCGGAAATTCAGCATTTTTTGTTTGGCACGCTTTTTGCTCTATAATGGAATAAGAAAATATGAATCGGATAATCTTTAGGAGGATTTCAAAATGGATATGAAAAAAGCATTAGAAGCAATCAGAAGTGAAATGAAACCCAGCATGGGCTGTACAGAACCAGTAGCCATTGGTCTGGCAGTTTCCAGAGCTTGTGCGTTGTTGGAAAAACCTGCGACACATCTGGATATGATCATCAGTTCCAACATCTTCAAAAACGCTTACAGCGTACAGATTCCCAATGCAGGTACCAATGGCATTGAATTGTCTTGTGTACTGGGATATCTGCTGTCTGATCCAGACAATACAATGGAAATTTTCGCAAAGATCAGACCTGAACATGTAGAAGAAGGTCAGAAACTGGTGGAAGAAGGCTTTGTGACTGTAAAAGTCCTTAAAAGCAGCCAGTTCTATATTGAATGTGTAGCTACAAATGAAACAGAACGTGCACATACCATCACAGAAGATGCTCACGATAATCTGGTTTATTCCGAAAAGGATGGAAAAGTACTGCTGGATCATCGGAAAGTAGATGCGGCAGAAGAAGTGAAACAGGAAGATTTTGATATCACACAGTATACATTTGCAGATTTCCTGAAAATGGCAAATGAAGTAGACGTGAAAGAGCTGGCATTTATTCAGGAAGGCATTGATATGAACCTGGAAATTGCAAAGAGAGGTCTGGAAATGAAATATGCCATTGGCATTGGTCCTTGCATGCAGAAAATGGTTCTCAATGGCACGCTGTCCAATGATATGGTGACAGATGTAAAACTGACAACAGCAGCAGCATGTGACTTCCGTATGAGTGGCGGTAACGGCTCTGTAATGACATATCTGGGCAGTGGCAATCAGGGTCTGGAAACCATGCTGCCTGCGGCAGTGGCGGCAAAACATCTGCAGGTTTCAGAGGAAAAACTTCTGCGTGCGGAATTGCTGGGTATGCTGATCATTATGTATATGAAAAAACATGTGGGCAGACTTTCTCCTATCTGCGGTGCAACTTTGGCAGGTTCCGGTTCTGCGGCAGCCATCACCTATATGATGAATGGCAATCTGGAACAGATTTGCGGTGCTGTTCAGAATATGATGGGCGGCGTAGCTGGTATGTTCTGTGATGGTGCAAAAGGCGGCTGTGCCCTGAAACTGTCTATCTGTGCAGGAGAAGCTGTTTATGCAGCACTGTATGCAATGGATAACAGCATTATTCAGGCAACAGATGGCATCATCAGCACCTGTGTAGAAGATACAACCAAAAACCTCATGAAGCTTTCTCATGAAGGTTTGGCAGATGTAGATATGAAAATCATTGAAATTATGCAGAATAAAAAATAAGTGATTGTGCTTGATGTCATACAACAATGTAAAAAGTGGAATTTTGCGAATAAATAGTACAAAAAATTGCACAAAAGAAAATGGTTATTTTCCGCAAAAAGATTGGATACTGGATACTGGTATCCAATCTTTTTTGCAGAAAAATACTTTCCATGATAAAAATGACAGATAGAAAATGATTTTGTGCGATACTCTGCTGCACTTTTTTGAAGCTATAGAATCATATGGGATAAGAAAAGCAGTCTCAGGCTATATTTGCGAGACAAAAGCCCAATGAGAAGGGATTTATCTAACGGATTGCAATATTGGAAAGGGAAAAAATAGTGGTTTTCTATATGAAAAATCAAAGGGAATATGCTTTTTGATATGCGACATAGCAGGAAAAGCGGCTTCTAATAGGCGATTGCGACCGTTGTACAGAGGCTTTGTGGATACTTTGTTGTGCGTTATTTTGGCGTGCTAAGGGGGAAGCTGAAATACCATGCAGGGGAAGTAGGGCATATGGATACACAAGAAAAGAGAGAAGCAAAGCAACTTCCCCTTAAGAAAACATTGATTTTCCTTTTCCTTGATTTCTTAAGGGGAATTGCGACGGCTGTCTTCATAAGAAAACATAACAAATAAAATCTTCATAAAATAAGAAAGCCAAAATCCTTTGTAATCATAAGGATTTTGGCTTTCTATGTTTTCTTATGAAGATGCCCCTAATGTGCTTCTCTCTTTTTGTATCAAATTACCAACCATTCTGGAACTGCAGTACGTCGTCAGGAATATTTCCTGCTTCATAGTCAGCCATTGCTTCGTCTAAAATCGCAAATGCTTTGCGGAACAGATCGTGTTCAATGTTCAGAGGCGGCTGAATTCTCAGGATGTTGCCTGCTACAGAGATAACCAGCAGACCTTTTTCGTATGCACGATAGAGAATCTTGAATGTGCCGTCCAAATCAGGTTCTTTGGTGCCGTCAGCATTTGTTTTGACAATGCCGATACCACAAGACATGCCCAAACCATTGGTTGTGCTGATGATATTGCCATGTTTTTCTTTCAGCATAGCGAAGGATTCCTGCAAAATTTCGCAGTTTGTTTTCAAAATGTTCTGGAATTCTTCTGTCTGCATATAATCGAAGGCTGCGATACCAGCAGAGCATGCCAATGCATTGCCGCCCAGTGTAAACAGATGAGCAGGAGCAGGCAGGCAGTCCATGATTTCAGCTCTTGCCATAAAAGCGCCCAGTGTCAGGCCAGCGCCTACAGATTTGCCAAGAATGATGCCGTCAGGCACAATGTCATAGTGTTCAATGCCGTACATTTTGCCAGTGCGGTAGAAAGCCTGCTGTACTTCTTCAGAAATGAAGAGGATACCATGTTTCTGGCAAAGTTCATACAGTTTTTTCATGAAAATGGGATGTGCAGGGATCAAACCGCCGTCGCCTTGCAGAGGTTCAATAATCACTGCTGCCACATCGTCTGCAGGCAGGTAAGTATCAAAGGCACGCTGCATTTCTTTCAGGCATTCTTTTTCGCATACATCATCCGGTGTGTCAGACCCGAAGAAGGGGAAGGGGTAGATTTCCGGCAGGAAAGGCCCCATTTTCTTTCTCATACGGGTGGTTACAGTAGTCATGGAAGAAGAACCATAAGTATTACCATGATAACCGTTGATAAATGTAATGATTTTTGTGCGTCCAGTAAATGCTCTGGCGAATTTCACAGCAGCGTCATTGCCGTCAGAACCACAGTTGCCAAAGAGGATTTTCGCCTGTACATCACCTGGATAGGTGCTGACAAGACGTTCAGCATATTCAATGGCAGGTGTATTATATGTATAAGCAATGGTATACTGTGAGTATTTTTTCAGCTGTTCTTCCACGGCAGCTTTCACATGATCGTTGCATGTGCCCAGATTTAAGGAAGAAGCACTGCTGAGGAAGTCAATGTATTCATTGCCATCCAAATCGCGAATGATGGAGCCTTTACCGCTTTCTACAACTAGTGGGAAATAAGAAAGATGCTGTGTGGGAGCTATTACTTTCTTATCTCTTTCTACCCATGAAGTACATTTTTGTGTGTTCATTGTTGCTACACCCCTATCCTTTGTATGTTTTTTATTAGATACAACGTATAAAAATAAATCTTGCTCAATACTGTATCATCATTGCCGTTTTTTGACAATGGCAGAAATAATAAAAAAACAGAAGAGAAAATGAGATGCATGTTGTGAAAAAAGTTAAGAAGATTTTGCATAAACATGGAAAAAATTGTGTAATCTATTTCTTTACAGAAAATGGGAGGATATGGTACAATCTTCCATATTCGATTTATGTATGCAAATCGAAACAATCTTGGTGCACTTGATGCAAAAGAGATAATGTAGGAAATGCAAAAGAGAAAGGGGAAAAAGGTATGGAAAACAAGGTGAGTATGGCAAATGTTGTGAAATTTGCCGGCGCATATGTGGCATGCGCCATCGGTTCAGGCTTTGCGACAGGGCAAGAGATCATGCAGTTCTTTACAGCGCAGGGGATTATGAGTATTCTTGGCAGTATTGTAACAATGGTAGTTTTTGCCTGGGTAGGCGGCATGTTTATGAAACACGGGAAAGAACTGCAGCTGAAAGTTCCTGGTGCCATTGTACGTTTTTATTTTGGTCATACAGTAGGTAAAATTTTTGAAATTCTGTTCCAAGCATTCCTGTATGCGATTTTCGTTATTATGATTTCTGGTGCAGGCGCAACATTGGCGGAATACTATGGAATTAATCCTTATGTAGGTCGTGTCGGTATGACACTGGCAGCATTCTTTACAGTTATTCTGGGTCTGCACAAACTGACAGATATTTTGGGCAGCCTTGGTACAGTTATCATCGTCTTTTCTGTAGGCGTTGGTCTGATCAGCTTCCTGGGCAATGCAGGCGGATTGGGTCATGCAGCTGAAGTCATTCCTACATTGGAAATCACAAAGAACAGCGGCGGCTGGCTTTTCTCCAGTATCCTGTATCCTGGTTTTAATGCCATTGCCGTATTGATTTTCTCTGCTGGTATCGGTGCTAGTGCAAACAGCAGCAAAGAAGCACTGTATGGCGGTCTGCTGGGCGGTATACTTTTCGGTTTGGCAATCCTTTGCATGAACTTGGGTCTGCTGGTAAACATCGAAAGCGTTTATGACAAAGCAGTACCTTCTCTGGTATTGGCAGATAACATCCATCGTGCAGTTGGCGTTGTATTCTCTGTTATCTTGATCTGCGGTATCTATACAACAGCAGTACCTATGCTGTGGGGCGTAACCAGCCAGTTCGCGCAGGAAAAAACAAAGAAATTCATGTTGGTTGCTTTGGTTCTGACAGTGATCGCTTTCTTCCTGGGCATGACAGACTTCAAAGTGCTGGTAAACACCATCTATCCTTTCAGCGGTTACATGGGCATCATCCTCATGGTTGTAGTGCTGTATCATATGCTGTTTGATAAACGGGATAAAAAAGAAGTTGGCGCAGCCCTCAATGAAAAATACAAAAAACTGGAACAGCAGCAGTAAGCTATATACTTTTTAAGTAAAAAAAGCTCCATGGACTTTTACAAGTCCTATGGGGCTTTTTTGTATAGTGTAAAAAAGAAAAACCCCACTGCAAATGCAGTGGGGCGCAGTATCAAAATCAGATGATGCCCATTTCTTTTGTGATTTCAATGATGGCATCAGCAGCTTTTTCCAGGTCTTCTCTGGTGTGAGCTGCGGAAATCATGACACGCAGACGAGCGGTACCTCTGGGTACAACAGGGAATTTGATTGCCTGTGCATAAACACCTTTTTCATACAGACGAGCACTCAGTTCTTCTGCTTTTTCCGCATCGCCAACGATAACGGGGATAACAGGTGTTACCGTAGAGCCTGTGTTCAGACCTGCTTCTTCCATACGTTTTGCGAAATATTCTCTGTTTTCCCACAGACGTTTTACCAGTGTGTCGTCATCAGCAATTTTGTTGATGGCAGCCAGTGCTGCTGCTGTCAGGCAGGGAGCCAGAGGAGAAGCGGTGAAGATAAAGCTGCGAGCTTTGGGACGCAGTTCTTCGATAAATTCTTTTGTACCTGCTACAAAACCACCAGCTGCACCAAATGCTTTGGACAGGGAACCTGTTTCTACTGTTACTTTGTCGCGCAGGTTAAAATGTTCAACAGTACCTTTGCCGTAAGGCCCCATAACGCCGTCACCGTGAGCATCGTCAACCATGAACATTGCGCCGTATTTTTCAGCCAGAGCTGCCATTTCAGGCAGGGGAGCCAGATCGCCGTCCATGCTGAATACTGCGTCAGCAACCAGCAGTTTTTTGCCTTCTGTGGGTTCTTTCAGCATTTCTTCCAGCTTTGCCAGATCCATGTGAGGATATACTTTTACATTTGCACGAGACAGACGGCAACCGTCGATGATGCTGCCGTGGTTCAGTTCGTCACTGTAGATGGTATCACCTTTGCCAACCAGAACGGGAATAACCCCTGTGTTAGCCGCTACGCCGCTGTTGAATACCAGAACAGCTTCCACGCCTTTGAATTTTGCCAATGCTTCTTCCAGCTCGTCGTGAACTGCGAAGTTACCGACAATGTTTCTGCTGGCACTGGGACCAACACCATATTTGTCAATGGCTTCCTTTGCTGCTGCTACCAGATCGGGGTCGTTAGCCAGACCCAGATAGTTGTTGGAGGCCATATTGATGATATCTCTGCCGTCCAGATTGATGTGAGCACCCTGAGGGCTGTAAAGGGTTCTGTACATGTTGCATCCTTCTTTCTGTGAATAATCCCTGATTTGCTTTCAAATGAAATTTTAATAAAAAACCCTAAAAGCATTATAACACCATTGTGAAAGATAAGTCAATGAAAGGCAGTACTGGTAAAAGAAAAGTGGAACATTTCACAAGAAAAAGGATTTCTTGCACTGAAAGAAATCCTTTTTTTGTAACAATTTATAATTCTATCTGTCCGGGAACATCATTGGAAGTTTTGTCTTTTTCCTGAATGAAGTGCCCAGTGGTAGGAATTTTCCGTGTCCGGTAGTATTCAGGATTGTCTGTCTGGAACTCTGCCGCAGGACAGACTTTTGTAATGCTGCTGTTTTTCTTGAGAGTATAAAGCTGTACACCAGATGCGCTTTTGGATGCGTTTGCTGGAATCAGCTCCGTGTTGAGCAGTGTAGCTTTGTCATGGTTGCGCATGAGCAGGAAATCCGCGTCTGCATCCAGTTTTTCCATGTATACCAGCGGAGAACGGGCAGAGTAGGCATTGACCAGCTTCCGTCTGTTGGCTTTGGTAGCGTAGGCAGAAAGCTGTACTTTTGCGCCTTTCCCGTTTTCAAAGAAAAATACCATGAAACCGTTGTAATCCTGTGTAACAGTCATGTAAAGGATTTTTTCTTCCGCATCCATGCCTAACAGATTCTGGAGATATTCCCCCATGGCACTTGCTTTGCTGTCTGGAATATCGCTGAGCTTCATTTTGTACACGTTGAATTGATTGGAGAAGAACAGCATTTCTCCGCGGTTGGTGCTTTCCATTTCCTGCATGATATAGTCATCCTCTTTGACTTTCTGTTCACCAGCTGAACGCAGGGAGATCAGAGGGATTTTCTTGAAATAGTTCTGTTCTGTCAGGAACAGTCGAACCCCGTAATCTTCAATGAAATCATCTTTGGTGGGAGTTACAATTTCTTCTTCCTGAATGATTTCTGTCAAACGAGGTTTGCCGTATTTCTTCGCAACAGCTTTCAGCTGACGGCAGATCAGATTTTTGATTTTGGTGTTGCTTTCCAAAGTTGCTTTCAGATCTTCGATTTCTTTTTCCAGAGATTCCATTTCCTGTGTGCGTTTGAGGATATACTCTTTATTGATGTTTCGCAGCTTCATTTCCGCAATATAATCTGCCTGTACTTCGTCAATGGAGAAGCCTTCCATCAAATTTGGCACAACCATGGATTCCAGTTCTGTATGACGGATAATAGAAATTGCTTTGTCAATATCCAGCAGAATTTCTGCCAGACCTTGCAGGAGGTGGTATTTTTCCTGTTTTTTCTGGATGTCAAAAGCCAGCTGTTTGCGGATAGAATCCATGCGGAATTCTGTCCAGTGCTGCAAAATACCGCCGACACCCAATGTCATGGGCTTTCCTTGAATCAGTACGTTGAAGTTGCAGCTGAAACTATCGGAAAGAGGTGTCATAGCATAGAGTTTGTGCATGAGCAGATCTGGATTGGTGCCTTTTTTAATGTCGATGGTGATTTTCAGACCATTTAAGTCAGTTTCGTCACGAATGTCAGAAATGTCACGGATTTTTCCACCCTTTACCAATGCGATGATTTTGTCAATGATAACTTCCAGATTGGTGGTGTAGGGGATTTCGTAAATCTCAATGCAGTTGGCATCTTTGTCGTAACGGTATTTTGCCCGAATTTTGAAACTGCCGCGACCTGTCCGGTAAATCTGCTCCAAAGCAGAGCGGTTGTAAACCAGTTGTCCGCCTGTGGAGAAATCAGGAGCAGGGAGCACATCGCAAAGGTCGATGGAATTGTCTTTGATGTAAGCGGCAGTAGCTTCGCAAAGCTCTGCTAAGTTAAAACTGCAAATGGAGCTTGCCATCCCAACGGCAATACCGATGTTTGGATTTGCCAGAATGTTTGGAAATGTAGTAGGCAGCAAAACGGGTTCCTGCATGGAGCCGTCGTAGTTATCTACAAATTCTACAGTGTTTTTGTCGATGTCCGCAAAAACTTCCTGACAAATGGGTGCCAGTTTGACTTCTGTATAACGGGAAGCAGCGTATGCCATGTCACGGGAATACTGTTTCCCGAAGTTCCCTTTGGAATCCACAAAAGGGGTCAGAAGCGCGCCGTTGCCTTCTGTGAGACGTACCAATGTTTCGTAAATGGCAGCATCCCCATGGGGATTCAGTTTCATGGTCTGACCAACCACATTAGTGGATTTTGTGCGGTCGCCCCGTAAAAGTCCCATGTGATACATGGTGTAAAGGAGCTTCCGGTGGGAGGGCTTAAATCCATCAATTTCCGGAATGGCACGGGAAACGATAACACTCATGGCATAGGGCATGTAGTTCTGTTCCAGTGTCTGGGTGATGGCCTGCTCCTGTATGAAATTATCTTTTCGTTCAATGACTGTTTTTTTCTTTCTTGCCATAACAATCGTACCTTTCTTAGCTGATATCTGTTAAATCCAGATATTTGTAGCCTTCTTCGGCAATAAATTCTTTTCGTCCTGCCAGATTTTCACCCAGCAGAAGTTCAAACATTTCCTGTGTATGTTGTACATCGTCAGGTGTTACCAAAATCAAACGTCTGGTTTCGGGATTCATGGTGGTTTCCCACATCATTTCCGGCTGGTTTTCACCTAACCCTTTGGAACGGTTGATCTTAACTTTGCCTTTCAGCTTGCTGACAATGTTTGCTTTTTCTGCATCAGAGTATGCAAAGTAAGTATCTTTGCCGTTGACGATCTCATAAAGAGGGGATTCAGCAATGTATACCTTCTTTTCCTCAATGAGTGTGGGTACCAGACGGTACAGCATAGTCAAAAGTAGGGTGCGGATCTGGAATCCGTCCACGTCCGCATCGGTGCAGAGAATGATCTTGCTCCAGCGCAGCTGATTAATATCAAAAGAATTCAGACCAGTGTTGTGCTTGGATTTGATTTCCACGCCGCAGCCCAGTACTTTCAGCAGGTCAGTAATGATATCGTTGTTGAAAATCTTGTTGTAGTCTGCTTTCAAACAGTTCAAAATCTTGCCGCGGATGGGGATAATTGCCTGAAATTCCGCATCACGTCCCTGTTTACAGGAACCCAAAGCGGAGTCACCTTCCACAATGTAGATTTCTCGACGGCTTACATCTTTGGTACGGCAATTAACGAATTTTTCCACACGATTGTTCATGTCCAAAGAGCCAGTGAGCTTTTTGCGGATGGAAACACGGGTTTTTTCTGCAGTTTCTCGACTGCGTTTGTTTGCCAGCACCTGATTGGCAATTTTGTCCGCATCCATTTTATTTTCGATAAAATAGATTTCCAGCTGTTCCCGGAAGAAATCCGTCATGGCATCTTGGATGAATTTGTTTGTGATGGATTTTTTGGTCTGATTTTCATAACTTGTGATAGTAGAAAAAGAGTTGATGACCAAAATCAAACTGTCTTCAATGTCAGAGAATGTGATCTTTTTCTCGTCTTTTTTATACAGATTGTTTGTTTTCAGATATTTGTCAATGGCGGAAACAAAAGCACTTTTCACTGCTTTGTCAGGTGCGCCGCCGTATTCCAGAAAACTGGAGTTGTGGTAGTACTCCAGTAGATTGATCTGATTGTTGAAACAGAAAGCCGCTTCAAATTTCAGTTTATATTCTGGTTTGTCCTCACGGTCGCGACCTCTGGTTTCTGTTTGAAGATAATGAACGTCTGTCAAAGAGGTGTTTCCGGCAAGTTCCGCCAAATAGTCCCGAATACCGTTTTCGTAGTAATAGGTAAAGGTTTCGCCGCTTTCTTCATCGAAAAGCTCAAAAGTCAGACCGGCATTAACAATGGCCTGACGGCGCAGAATGTCCTGAAAATAGGAAAGGGGAATGGCAATGTCTGTGAATACATCACGGTCAGGCATCCAGCGGATTTGTGTGCCTGTGACACGTTTGTGTGTGGGTTCTTTTACCAAACCACCGATGTTTTCGCCTTTTTCGAAATGCAAATCATAACGCATGCCATCACGGTAGATGGTAGCGTCCATGTAAGCGGAGGCATACTGTGTAGCACAAGTACCCAGACCATTCAGCCCCAAACTGAATTCGTAGTTTTCACCGGAATTGTTCTGATATTTGCCGCCTGCGTAAAGTTCGCAGAAAACCAGTTCCCAGTTATACCGTTCTTCTTTGGGATTGTAATCAACGGGAATGCCGCGTCCATAGTCCTTTACAAGAATAGACTGGTCCTTATAACGTACTACTTCGATTTTGCTGCCGAAGCCTTCTCTTGCTTCGTCGATGGAGTTTGAGAGGATTTCAAAGACTGCGTGCTCGCAGCCTTCCAGTCCATCAGATCCAAAAATAACACCGGGACGTAGACGGACACGGTCAGCACCTTTCAATGAGGTAATGCTTTCATTGTTATAGTTAGAATTTTGATTCGATTGCATCGTTTCACCTGTTTCTATATTATAATAGGAAAGAATCCTATTTTTATATGCTTATCTTCTCTACTTTACAGAAATTCCATGGGAGTGTCAAGGGGCGAAGGGGAAAGAATGTTCGATTTGGAGCGAAAAGAATGTAGATTTATGGAAAAAAGATTGCAATTTTGATTGCCGGCTGGTATACTATATAGGCGATTCTGTAAAATGGTTATTTTGGAGACGTACCGAAGTGGTCATAACGAGGCTGACTCGAAATCATATTGAAAATGCTAAATAATTGAATATTTATAAATGGAAGCGTATCGAAGTGGTCGTAACGAGCTTGACTCGAAATCAAGTTGTCCGCAAGGGCACGTGGGTTCGAATCCCACCGCTTCCGCTAAAAACCCCACTGAAAACAAGTGTTTCAGCGGGGTTTTTATGTTTGAAATAACAATGGAATGATTACTTTTTTCTAAATTTTAGAAAAGTATGAAAAAATTGTTATAGGATGATATTCAAAAAAATGAATGATGTGGTGCCCAAATGGTGCCGAAGGGCTGTAATGGGGTATGGAATTTAGTGTGGTGATATGCAGAGGAAAATAATTAAATTACAGAATTAATTAGGCAGACGATGTATTATGAAAATATGAATTGTTTTCATTTTCACACAATGATATAGTAAAATTATAAACAAAAAAGACTTGCAAAGCAAGCCTTTTGCACCACACACTGTGATGTTGTGTTTCCACAACGATTTGGATAAATCTTTATTTGAACTCGTAGTGTAATCTCATAAGGTACTGAGATTGATAACATCATAGCAGATACTGTTATATTTGTCAATGTGAAGAGGGGGACTTTTATGAAGCCATATTATATAGGGCTGGACATTGGTACGAACTCTGTTGGTTGGGCTGTAACCAACATGGATTATACGATTCCAAAATATAGAGGAAATGCTATGTGGGGGATTCGTTTGTTTGAAGAAAGCGATACAGCTGAGGAACGAAGGACATTTCGTGCTGGTCGTAGACGCACAGAACGCAGAAAAGAGCGCTTGAAGTTATTAGAAATCCTTTTTGATAAGGAAATCTCAAGTATAGATCCGGCTTTCTTTCGGCGTTTAAGAGAAAGCAATTTGTACATGCAGGATAAAACAGAAGAAGCTCCATATGCATTATTTGCAGATCGCTTATATACAGATAAGGAATTTCATAAGGAGTTTCCATCTATTTATCATTTGCGAAAATCTATATTGGAGAATCAAAAGAAATATGATGTCAGAATTGTTTTTCTGGCATTACATCATATTATAAAAAATCGAGGTCATTTTTTATTTGAAAACCTGACGATTGGTGAGATATCCTCTTTCGAAAAAGTATTTTATGAATTGGTAGGGTATTTGGCAGATAATTACGATTTGGAATTACACTGCACGGATGAAAAAGAACTATCTGATGTTTTGTTGAATAAATTGTTAGGGAAAAAGAAAAAGACAGATGCAATTTTACAATTATGTGAAATCAAAAAGAAAACCAATCCACAAATGGCAGCAATATTGTCTTTAATGGCTGGTTCTTCTGTAAAATTAGCTGATATTTTCCAGGAAGATACCTGGAATGATACAGAATATAAATCTATTTCTTTTAGTGATAAGTTTGAAGAAAAAGCTGTAGAGTTACAAAATCTTCTTGGTGAAAAATTTGAATTATTGGAAAAGCTGAAAGCAATTTATGACTGGGCTGTTTTGGCTGATATTCTGCAAGGAGAGCAATACATTTCTTATGCAAAAGTAAAAACCTATGAAACACATCAAGCCGATTTAAGATGGCTGAAAAAATTTGTGGCTTTACGCTGTCCGGAAAAGAAATCTGAAATTTTTAGAAAAAGTAAAAGCGGATTAAATAACTATGTTGCATATGCTGGCAAAATTAAGAAGAATGGAAAAACCGGAGTTTTGGAAAATCGTTGCACACAAGAGGATTTCTGTGGATATTTGAAAAAAATATTGCCAGTTTCTGATGATCCGGAAGGTCAGAAAATGCGTGAAAGGATAGAAAATGGCACATTTATGCCAAAGCAAATCACAAAGGATAATGGTGTGATTCCTATGCAGATTCATCGTGCAGAACTGGTTGCAATATTAAAGAATGCAGAAGCTTATTTGCCGTTTTTACAAGAAAAAGACGAAGAAGGAATGACTGTTTCTGAAAAAATAATAGCTATATTTGATTATCGAATTCCTTACTATGTAGGACCTTTGAATCAACATAGCAACAAAGCATGGATTGTTCGCCAGACAGGTAAAATTTATCCATGGAACTTCCATCAGAAGGTTGATATTGAAGCATCCGCAGAAGCCTTTATTCAAAACTTAACCAGTAAATGTACTTATTTACCACAGGAAGATGTGCTGCCAAAACAATCTATCTTGTATAGCCGTTATATGGTATTAAATGAACTCAATAATCTCAAAATCAATGGGGAGAAAATTTCAGTTGCGTGCAAACAGGATATTTTCAATACATTATTTCTGACACACAAAAAAGTGACCCGCAAAATGCTTGCAGATTATTTTAAGGCAAAGGGAATACAGGCTGAAACCATTACGGGATTTGATGGAGATTTCAAAGCAAATATGAAGTCATATTTGGATCTGGAACCTTTTGAACTTACATTGGAAGAAAAAGAAGATGTGATTGCTGCCATTACTATTTTTGGTGATGATAGACGTTTACTGCAAAAAAGATTGACTGCAAAATATGGAGAAAAACTGGATACAGACGAGATACGAAGCATAAGCAGATTGAAGTATACAGGATGGGGTGCTTTATCAAAAGCATTTTTGGCCAATGTAGAAAGCGTAGATCCTGAAAGTGGAGAAATCTTTAATATCATCACTGCCCTTTGGGAAACTAACGATAATCTGATGATGCTTTTAGGATCTAAATATGGTTTTGGTAAGCGTTTAAAAGAAATGACTGTTTCCGAGGAAAGTCAATCTATGCGTGAAATGGTGGAAAACCTTTATGTATCACCAAAAATAAAACGTCCCATTTATCAGGCTATGCAAATTGTGCAAGAACTGGTAAAAATCCAAGGGGATGCACCCAAAAAGATTTTTGTAGAAGTCACCAGAGGACCTCAGGAGAAAAAACGTACTGATTCCAGAAGAAATAAACTTTTGGCACTATACGAATCTTGTAAAAAGGAAGCGCCAGAACTTTATGAAGCTTTGCAGAAAACATATACTTCTGATGAAGATTTCCGTAGAGATGCCCTGTATCTGTATTTCACACAGATGGGGAAATGTATGTATACAGGAGATAACATTCCATTAGAACAGCTTTTCGATCGCAATGTTTACGATATCGATCATATTTTCCCGCAATCTAAAGTAAAAGATGACAGTTTGGATAATCGTGTATTAGTAAAAAAAGAAGTAAATGCCAAAAAAGATAATATCTATCCCCTTCCCGAAGATGTACGTACCAAACAAATGGGATTCTGGCATATTTTACTGGAAAAAGGACTGATCAGTAAGAAAAAATTTGAACGCTTGACACGTCCATATCCACTGACAGATGAAGAATTATCTGATTTTATCCAACGTCAGGTGGTAGAAACTGGACAATCCGTAAAGGCTGTTGCAACCTTGCTGCGTCAGATCTATGAAAGATTCGGGACAGAAATTGTATACGTCAAAGCAGGACAGGTTTCAGACTTCCGTCATGAATATGACATGCTCAAATGCAGGGAAGTCAATGATTTCCACCATGCGAAGGATGCCTATCTGAATATTGTGGTTGGGAACGTCTATAATGAAAAATTTACCCATAACCGGGCAAATTTCATCAAAGGGCTGCAAACAAGTAAGTACAGCTTGAATCGGATGTTCCAGTATAATATCAATAATGCTTGGGTAGCAGACAAGGATACGTCCATAGGCATCGTAAAGAAAACCATGGCAAAAAACAATATCCGCTACACACGGTATGCTTTTTGTCAAAAGGGTGGGCTTTTTGATCAAAATCCACTGAAAAAAGGAAAAGGGCAGGTTTCTTTGAAAAAAGGTGTTCGTGGGGATACAGAAAAGTATGGTGCTTATAACCGTCCGAGTTCTACGTTCTTTGCTTTGGTAGAATACGAAGAAAAGAAAGGAAAAGCAGGAAGAAAATTAGTCCCTGTGGATTTGTATCTTTTGCGGGAATACGAAGAAGATCCTGTTGCGTACATGGAAAAGTATGCAGAACTGAAAAATCCCAGAATTGTGATTCCCTGCATCAAGTATGGTGCCTGTCTGTCCTTTGACGGATTCCGAGCGCATATTTCTAAAAAGGGAAATGGTGGACAAATTCTTGGCTACAAACCAGGCTTACAGTTAATACTCTCTTATCCCCAGGAAAAATATATACGTATGGTAGCAAAATGTGTAGCAGAGCATAAAGAAAATGATATTAATATCAAGCAAGAAAATAACCTTGCGTTATACGATGTCCTTTGTAATAAAATGGTAGATACTAAGTTTAATATTAAATTCGCAGCTTTAGGCGAAAAGATGATTTCTAAAAGAGAAATGTTTTACCAGTTAAGTTCAATGAAACAGTGTTATGTATTATTGGAGGTATTGAAAATTTTACATGCGAATGTATTATTGGGCGATTTAACGGATATTGGTGAGGCGAAGAATACGGGTGCAGTAACATTTGGAGCAAATCTCTTTGGAATCAAAGGAATTTCATCCATCCATTTGATTCATCAATCTGTCACAGGTCTTTATGAAAAAGAGATAGATCTGCTCCATTGAGTGAAGGAGGTACGCAGTATGAGCTGGAGAACGGTTGTCATTACGAAACCATCAAAATTGGATTTCAGTATGGGATATCTGGTGGTGCGCGATGTGACGGCTACCATCAAAGTACATATCAGTGAAATTTCTGTTTTAATGATAGAAAATACAGCTACCAGCTTAACTGCGGCACTCCTGAGTGCACTGATGCAACAGAAGGTGAAAGTCATTTTTTGTGATAACAAACGGAATCCTGAAGCGGAATTGATTCCCTATTATGGTAGCCATGACTGTAGTCTGAAATGGAAAAAACAGATACAATGGGACCCTTTCTACAAAGAAGCTGTTTGGACGGAAATCGTAACGGAAAAAATAAGAAATCAACGGAATTTACTTGTCCGTTACGATTTTCCGCAGGCAGCTATATTGGATAGCTATCTTTCAGATATCTCTTGGAAGGATGCAACCAATCGGGAAGGTCATGCGGCAAAAGTATATTTTAATGCACTTTTTGGAAAATCTTTTTCCAGAGCACAGGAAAATCCGGTGAATGCTGCTTTGAATTATGGATACAGTCTGCTGTTGTCCTGCTTCAATCGAGAAGTGGTAGCCTGTGGTTATCATACGGAATTGGGCTTGTTTCATGATAACATGTTTAATTCATTCAATCTCAGTTGTGACCTTATGGAACCATTTCGTCCTTTGGTAGACGCAATGGTATTTCAAATGGAACCAAAAGATTTTGGAAAAGACGAGAAGCGGCAAATGCTGGAAGTGCTGTATCAGGATGTGATGATTGATGAACGAAAGCAAAGTTGCATGAATGCGATTAAGGTATATTGTCAAAGTATTTTTCGGGCATTGGAAGAAAAGGATATTGCCCAGATTCGGTTTATGAAAGATGAGTTATAGATTTATGAGAGTGATGGTATTATTTGATCTTCCCGTACTATCAGATTCAGAACGGCGGGAGTATACACGTTTTCGAAAGTTTTTAATCAAAAGTGGTTTTTTGATGATGCAGGAATCTGTTTATGTAAAACTGGCGTTGAATCAGACTGCTGCCCAGAGTATCTGTGAACAGGTTCGCCGTCATAAACCGGCAGCGGGATTGGTGCAGATGTTGACTATTACGGAAAAACAATTCCAAAAAATGGAAATGATCACAGGGGAATGGACCAGTCAGGTAGTTTGTTCTGATGAAAGGATTTTGATACTATGAGAGCAGCGTTTTCTTTTTTATCTGAACCGATTTATTTTGGAGAAAATCCCATACAGCTTTTGGTTTTAGAAAACAAGAAGTTGTTTCGTCAGGTTTGTGATGCGTTTCAACATGAAACAGAAGAAGCTTATTTTGTTTTTTCAAAAGAGTATAAGCCTTTTTCCTTTGCAAAAAAAGGAATGTTTTTGCCTGATCCGCTGCGGTTGCCTTTACAGGATAAAAAATTACTGACAAAGACAAATGCGGAGTTAGAGAGCATTGCCAATGAAAAGATGTATCAGGAATTGCTGGAGCTGCAGACACATTTGATGGCTTTTGCAGAAAGGCTGTCTGAGGAAACGGAATTTACTTTTTCCTTTTCTGATGAGATTTCCGCTGCTTCCTGGCTGAAATTACTGGCTTTCACACCAAGATACGAAGAACAGGAAGGAGAGTTGGAGAATCTGCTGCTCTTTTTGCAGTTATGTCAGAAATATTTGGGCATACAGTGTTTTGTACTGACAAATCTGTATGTATATTTTGCACCAGAAGAACTGGCTCCGTTTTTGGAATCAGCAGCTTTACATCAGATACCACTGCTAATGTTGGAAAGTTCTGTCTCTGCTTCTGTTTCAGTTGAACAGATTTCCATCATAGATAAGGATTTGTGCGAAATCGTTGACAAATCGGTGTTTTTGCGGTAGATTCAAAGTGAGCTTTATGGAGTTGCCCCATACTGTGTAGTGGGTATGGCTTACTTGATGAAAACCTGGATTTGAAATTTGAGCTTTGAGAGTAGTGTAATTTCATAAGGTACTAAAACCTATTTCTGGTGATTCTACTATGGATGATACTTTGAGAGTAGTGTAATTTCATAAGGTACTAAAACAAATGGCTGGACATGGAAAAAGGCAGATACGTTTGAGAGTAGTGTAATTTCATAAGGTACTAAAACTTTATCAGCAGATTGAAACGGCTGCGGAAGGTTTGAGAGTAGTGTAATTTCATAAGGTACTAAAACAAGATGCCCAACCTTCATCCTCAGCATTAACAGTTTGAGAGTAGTGTAATTTCATAAGGTACTAAAACTTGTCAACGGGCTTACCGCCTTTTGCTTTTGTTTGAGAGTAGTGTAATTTCATAAGGTACTAAAACCCACGCCCAAGTCTGTGCACTTTTTTCCGTGTTTGAGAGTAGTGTAATTTCATAAGGTGTTGAAACGTCGATAAAAGGCAGACACATGTAGTCCTGGTTTGAGAGTAGTGTAATTTCATAAGCAACGCAAAAAAATATTTTGTTCCGCAAATTTTGAACCCCCTGTTTGGACGCTATATCCAAACAGGGGGTTTCTCTTATCCTCCCAGCACAGCCTTATGATAATTTTCCAGCAGAAGCAGTTTTCGATCCATTCTCACATCGATGTACTGTTCTGTAACAGATTCCAGATTGTTGGAAATACCTAACTGAATCCCAACACCTTTCAAACTGCTATGCCCAAGAATTTGCCCAACAGTGTAGAAATCACCGCTTTGCTGATGCATGTTGGTTGCTGCAGAATGTCTCAAATCGTGGAAGCGGATATGCCGCATTTCCTGGTGCCGGAGAAACTGCCCAAAGCTTGCAGAAACCCGATCCCTCCGTTCTGGCAGACCATTGGGTTTTGCCAGTACCAGATCGTTATTATAATACAGTTCTCCGGATGCAGCGAGAAGTTGTTCTTGTTTTTCCTGCTGCATTTTATGACACCGGAAATAGGGAAGAATGGTGTCTGTCAGTGGCAGTGTGCGTTCTCCAGCTTTTACAGGTGCCATTTCCTGAATTTCCGTAATAGAAGCTGGTAATTGAAAAGGAAGCTGTTCAATTACGGAAAAGGTTTTCTTATCCAGATCTACATTTCTCCAGCGCAGCCCCAGAGCTTCCCTAAGCCTGAGTCCATATAATCCGCCTAAAATCAGAATCATTTCCCAATGAGTGCCACTGGCATAGGAAAATAGTTTCTGCATTTCTTCAATGGTATATGGATCAGGTGTTTTGCCCTGTTTGCCAAATTTTGTGATGGTATCTCTGGCTGGATTGCTTTCGATATAATGATATTTTCTGGCATGCTCCAGGGCAACACCCATGATGCGATGGGCATATCTAACGGAACTTGCAGATAGTCCTTTTCCTGCCAGTGTTGCATACATATCATCCAGCATAGCAGGCGTTAATTGCCCAAGATATACATCACCAATGCAGGGGAAGATATGGTTTTTCATGTGGCTGTAATAGCTGGCTTTGGTACTGGGACGTAGATTTGAAGCACCATGTCTCTCCAGCCATTCCAACATATATTCCCGCACGGTTTGTTTTCGTTGTGCAGCAGTGGGTGGAACATAAGTTGGATTAGCCAACTTTGTTTTCATTGCCGCTTCATACTGCTGCGCCTCCCGCTTTGTTGGAAAGCCTTTCTTTACGTGTGTTTTCGGCTGCCCATTTGATTTATATTTGATATTGACATCATAGACAGTGCCGGGTTTTCCGGTTAATTCACCGGCACTGTTTCTTTTGTTTTGGACAGTTCGTTCAGAAATAGCCATGATATTCGCCTCCTTTCATCAATCATTGAAATCTGCCAGAGGCAGGATGGTAACTTCTACAGGCGTTTTATAACGCTGATAATAATCATAAATGGCTTCCATACAAAGCAGACGACGATTGCCAACCTGCAGATATTCAATCTCTCTTCGATCCATTAATTTCCTCAAAGTGTTTTCGCCAATACCTGAAATTTTACTCATAAGTTTTGCAGGCATGAGTACGGGAATGATGGTTTCGTTGGTTTTATTATTTCTAGACATAATTTTTCCTCCTTGAATAATCATTTTTGAAATAAGTGACATTTTAACTATCTATTTATATAAACAATACATGATTTCAAATTCTACTTTTTCCACTATTTTGGAACACAGAAAAACGTTGATTTTTCAATGATTTTCGTCTGTTTGTTCCATTGTTCCAGAAATAATGGAATCTTTTAATGCGATACCGATGTGACCCATAGCGTTCCGATTTCCGATGCGGAACTTTTTATAATAAACACCAGGATAACCGGATAGCATTTCATATAATTTCTTTTTAGAAAATACATCTAAGCCATTTTGTGTACAATAGTTGGTGTAGGCTCTCATGAGATCCGTGTTATGTATACGATATTTTTCGCCAAAAATGCAGCAGTCCTGTAAAAACATCTGCAAGGAATTATTGCGGTTTACGAAGCTCTTGATAAATTCAGAACTTTCTGCCGGAACAGTAAACCGATAATTTCTCTCATGGAGGTCTTTAAGTGCTTGCATTGCCAACGTAAAGATACTGTCACGCTCGTTCCAAAGCTTTTTCAGAAGATCCTTATCCTGCTTTTCTTTGGGAATGCTGTGGTTAAATAGCAAAACAATTAAGCGATTAACGAATGCCTTTGTTGCATCAGATTCAGAGGTACCAGGTAAGGCATTTCCTGCAAAAAGCAGTTTACAGCGAGGGGTAAAGGAAAATGGATCTTTGCCTTTGTATTCTCCTGTGATCGCATCGCCGCCAGTTATGGATTTAAAAGTTGCAATTTCAGTCAACTGCTTCCCTTGAATTTCCCCTGCAACATTTAATTTCTTGCCAAATAGTTCTGCTTTAAAAAACCGTTCAGAAAGTTTATGAAGCGGAACATTAGAAATTAATTCCGGCTGAAAGAGTTGTGTGATAAAATTCGCAACAACACTTTTACCGCTGTCAGGTTCACCTTTCAAGAAAAAAGCACATTTTCCCGCATGATTGTCACAGCAAATATAGCCGATGATTTCCAGAAGCAACTGGCGCTTTTCTGCAATGATTTTTTGCTTTGTGTCCTCATCTTCATAAGTCAAAGGTGCCAGAGAGGTCTGGCAGAAATGATCAAAAGATGGACAATGAATCAAATCAGGATTAGATAAATAATTAGCGCACACTACATAAGTAAACAGATATTTTTCATCATGAGGAAAAACTTCGTCTGTTACATAATCCAGAACACCATTTCCCATGTTGATAAACTGAGGATTGTTGTTGAAAGCATCGTGTTCCACTGTGCAAAAGGGGTTCCAATAGATTTCGGTACAGATATCTTTCAAATTTTTCGTAGTAAGATATGGATAATGACCGGTGATACTCAAGTGCTTTGCAATAAAGCTTTCTGGTTTTGCAATGTTTAGATAGCACCCGGACTCCTGTTGATATGCGAATATCTTGTCTCCGTTTAAAGAAATAATTTTTTTACTTTCAATTAACCAATCAATCAGATTATGCAAGATAACATTTCTTTTCCCACCTAATTGATAAGGTAGAATATCCAATGTGATTGTGGTGTTTTCGTCTTCTTCACAGTCGTTGTTAGGAGTGTTTTCGATATTTAATTCAGAAGAATGAAAAGGCAGATAATGTGAGAAAATAACTTCATTTTTATATTCTTCATAATCGTAAGAATCATCATCGGAAAAGCATTCCTCAAAATCATCATTTTCATATTCTTCGATTTGTATGGGATGGTACATATTCTTTTTTAATTTTTTTCTGTTCTTTTTGAGAATTTTTAGTGCCTTTTTTTGTTTATACATAGCAATAGCCTCCGTTTCCTGATTAAATTTTCCATCGGCCGATTTCACGGTTAGTATAGCAAGGCAAATTGAATCTGTATGTGAAAAAAATTGAGAAAAAATTTTCACACATCCAGTTTTACCTGAATTATCAAGGAAAACGCCAAAAAAATTTATGGAACATAATCTCAAATAAGCTTATAATGGAAAAAAATGCTTGAAGAAAATACAATTCCTATAAAACAAGAAAAGAATTTTGGAGGTGTACAACATGGAATATGAACAGAAAAAAGAAAAAAAGATTAAGAGCATGGAAGAATACAGCAGAGAGAAATATTTAGAGCAAATGAGTATCGAGGAAGATTCAGAGGAGGCAAAAGCAATTGATCGAAATGCCTACAGAGGTATTACGACACAGATCAAAAAAGCATTGCAGTCTATAGGTTTAGAAATGGAATCTTTCAAAGTGGGGAAAACTTATGAAATTACAGAAGAGTTTGAAAGAATGTATGACTATTTAGAAAAATATTTCTGCGACCGTTATAAAAAAGCATTAAAAAATCAAGAATTCGAAATAATTCCTGAAGAAGATAAAATTATTTTGCGTCGAGCGTTGATTGAGGCTTACAGCAGCATAGGGTTCGGAACGGACAAGATCAAAGAGGAAATCATAAAGTATGAAGTATATATTGAATGTCCGCCATCTAATGAACATATTCCATTTACGGAAATTACTTATGATATGCTGACATATTGCAAAGATATATATATCCATACATATCAGGAAAATATACCTGAAGAAATATGGTATAAATATGAACTGGAATTAAGATATCGCTTCCGAACGGAATGGAGACCACAATTGCTGGATATAGCGTTACGGGAATTTAAAAAATTTATTGAAAACTATGGGAAGCCATATGAGGAAGAATGTCTGAGTGAAGAAGAAATGGAGGAAATGTATCAGGAGTATAGAAAACAGCAAGAGAAGGAATAAACAAAAAATATGCTCCAATACTTTTAAAATGTGTCCTTTTAGGGGGCAGTGTGAAACTTTTTCTGTAAATATGTAATTGAAGAGGTTCTTCTATGGTAA
>CABSIK010000010.1 GCA_902477755.1 uncultured Clostridia bacterium | reverse complement strand
AGTTTCTATTACCATTTTCTTGAATTCTGGTGTATATCGTTTATTTGGTACTCCTTTGGGCATAAAAAATCACCCCACTTGTTATTCAGTATATCATACTGTCAATAAATGGGGGGCAGTTCATTTTTATTTATGATACAAAAATATATATTTGTCCATATATTTCAAGGATTTTTATCTATTTCCTCTGCTTTCACCGGAAACTTCCTTCACGACATCTTCAAAAGAAACAGTGATCAGAGACCAATGGGCTTTTTCCACTTCTTCCGCAGAAATAGGCATACCACTTTCCAGCCATTTCATCAGCAGAAATGTCTCTGCATTGGCATAGTATTCAGCCAATATCTCCGGACGAAAAAAATGAGGTACACTTTCCGGAAAAGGCGTGCGCTTTGCGAAAACCTTCTGGATCAATGTCACAAATGCCTGAAAAACAATATCCCGAAAAGAATTCTGACCTTGTATCCGCACTGCACGGATATAGAAATCCCTTTCCTTTTCCATATTGGCAAGCATCAAACGAATCCCCTCACGGAACAAACCCACATCAAAGAGCTGTTCTCCAGGACGGATGATCTCCTCTGTGAAAATCCATTCCACCAGATCATACTTATCCTTGAAATGATTATAAAATGTGGGACGGATAAACCCAGCCGCATCTGTAATATCTTTAATAGTGATTTTTTCAAAACTATGATGGAACATCAATTTCTTCAAGCTCTCTGCCAATATCTGCTTCGTCATTTGCGTTTTTTGATTCACCAGCTTCACCTCAATTCCGCAGAATACCGATTCAGTATACCTTATTTTGGCAGAAAATGCAACTTTCTCCAAAATATAAGGGCTTTCTATAACATCAAAAAATGGATAAAGCACACTATGCCTTATCCATTTTTATTTTCTTTATCAGCGGATTACAGGAGGGAAGCCAACTCTTTTCTGTACCTTGGTCAGTGTTCTTGCTGCCAGTTTGCCAGCACGTTCTGCACCGTGTTTGATGACTTCATCCAGATAATCTTTGTTCTTTTCCAGTTCTTTCACACGCTTCTGAACAGGTTCCAGTTCTGCTACAACAGCTTCCCCTACAGCAGTCTTGAATGCACCATAGCCTGCACCATCGAATTCTTTTTCTGCTTCTTCCATGGTTTTGCCTGTGCAAGCGCAGTAAATATTCAGCAGATTTGTGATCCCAGGTTTATCTTCACCATGGCGGATTTCGCTGCCAGAGTCAGTCATAGCACGTTTTACTTTGTTCATGATGACAGCAGGTTCATCCATCAGCAAAATGGTATTGTTCTTATTTTCATCAGATTTGGACATCTTCTTGGTAGGTTCCTGCAAAGACATGATTCTTGCGCCAACCTTACCAATATAAGCTTCAGGAATCTTGAATGTTTCGCCGTAAATGCCATTGAAACGTCCTGCAATGTCTCTTGTGATTTCCAGATGCTGACGCTGGTCTTCCCCTACAGGCACCAGATCTGTCTGGTACAGCAGAATGTCAGATGCCATCAATACAGGATATGTGTACAGTCCTGCGTTGATATTGTCTGAATGTTTTGCAGCTTTATCTTTGAACTGTGTCATACGGTTCAGTTCACCCATATAAGTAAAGCAGTTCAGAATCCAGCCTAGCTCCGCATGCTGAGACACATGAGACTGATAATAGATTGTATTCTTTTCAGGATCAATGCCCACTGCCAGATACTGTGTCAGCAGATCTCTTGCCTGTTTGCGCAGTTTTGCAGGGTCCTGACGGACTGTAATGGCGTGCATATCTACGATGCAGTACAGACAGTCATAATCATCCTGCAGATTCGTCCAGTTTTTCAACGCACCCAGATAGTTCCCCAAAGTAATCATGCCAGAAGGCTGCATGCCACTGAATATTCTTTTCTTTTCTTCCACTTTCGTTTCCTCTCTTTCTGTAAGAACTTATTTCTTTTCGTCAAAGTCGGCATCAATATATCCGTCATCAACGGGAATTACAAATACACATACTACATAAACGATCAAGCCAATGAAGCCACTGGTCAGCAAGGATACCAAAACCCAAACCAGACGTACCAATGTAGCGTCCATGTTGAAGTATTCTGCCAAACCGCCGCATACACCGGATATTTTCACATTACTTTTAGAACGATATAACTTTTTCATATACAAAACCTCCTATTTATTTTCCTTTCAAATAATCATGTTCCAGAAAACTGAAGTATCGATTTTCTGCAACAATAATATGGTCTGCAACTTCTATGCCGATTTCATGTAAAACTTTTGCCATACGAGCAGTCAATTCCACATCAGAAAAAGAAGGCATCAATGTTCCTCCTGGATGGTTGTGCATCAAGATCACAGAAGAAGCCTGATAGCGCAATGCCGCTTCCACCACCAGTCTGGGATACACCACAGATTCATCCACAGTCCCTTCCGAGATCATACAGCTATGGATCAATTGTTTTCGATTATCCAGACATAACACATAAAATCGTTCATAGTGGTAATTGGAAAGCAAATCCACTGCAAAGGCTCCTGCACGGGAAACCGAGTCCAAAACCGGCTTATCTCGCCATTTTTCCTGCTGCAGACGCTGCCCCAAAGCACTTTGCAATACCAGAAGCAAGGCTGTACTTTCTTTTACACCGCATCTGCGGCTGATATCTGCAGGATCTGCAGAAAGCAGCATGGAAAGTGTGCCAAACTCCGTCAGCATTTTATGGGCCAGCGGATTCACATCTCCCCGAGGTACTGCATAATACAGCAATAATTCCAGTAATTCATGATCGGCAAAGCCCTTGGCGCCTTCTGCGAAAAATCGTTGACGCATACGTTCCCGATGTCCTTTGTGCACATTTTCACTCATTTACTTCCCTCAATTTCCAGATATTTTGTCAGCTCTCCAAATTTGCCTTCGTAAATGATGTGCAGCAGCTTTTCCAAACGACGCAGACATTTTTTCACCACATCTTCCGTAATAACCCCTTCATCCAGCATATCTGCCAGCTCTGCCAAATCAACTACTTTTACAAAACCTGAATCATAAACAATGACATCAGCCAGCAAATCTGCAAATAGATAACTGTTATCCTGTGCATCATATGTGGTGTCAATGATATCACAATAATAGTATACCAATTCTTCCTGATCATTCAGGAACTTGCTGACTTTATATCCTTCTTCCAAAAAATAACAGGACACCCCATGACTGAAATTCGCTTTGGGACGAAATACGTTCCATTTTGTCACAATCACTTTTTCGTCCTGATAAATCAAAACGTCATCCTTCAGCAAAATGGTTTCCTGTGGCATAAAACGCTTTCTATATAATACCGGATGTCCCATACGCAATCCCCTTTTCTATCAATCTGCAAATGGCAGCACTTCACAAACAGAAACTTCAGAAGGCTTTGTCCGCAATAACCCCAACTGCGGCACAATGGTCTGAAAATACGCTGATGCACGATGCTCCTCCAGTGCCTTCATATCCTCATATTTTTCTACAAAATAATAAACACAGGCATCTGCCTGGTCTGCAACCAAATCATAAGCAATGCAGCCAGCCTCTTTTCTTGTTGCCAAGACCAATTGTTCTGCCAGCTCTGTAAATTCCTTTTGTTTTCCTTCTATTAAAGTATTTTTTGCAATCAGCATAATCATATGACATCTTTCCTTTCTGCATGCTGTTCGCCATGATGCTTATAAGAAATTATAATGAATTTTTTAGAAAAAAACAAGGCGGCAAAGAAAATTGTATGAAAAAATAAAACCCTGCTGACCAAAGCCAGCAGGGTTTTCGTACAACCTGTAATTTTATTTTTTATGAAATTAGATAGGCAGAGATTTGCCCGCTTTTTTCCAATCATGGAATTCAGCAGCTGCTGTAAACAGTGCGTCTGTGGAGGAGTTCAGACCTGTTTCGCAAGAGTCCTGAACAACGCCGATGATGAAACCTACACCTACAACCTGCATTGCGATGTCGTTGCCGATACCGAACAGGGAGCAAGCCAGAGGAATCAGCAGCAGGGAACCGCCGGCAACACCGGAAGCACCACATGCGGAAATTGCTGCTACGAAGCTCAGCAGGATCTTCATTGCCAGAGGAACTTCCAGACCTACTGTGTTTACGCAAGCCAGTGTCATAACCGTGATTGTGATTGCTGCACCACCCATGTTGATGGTTGCGCCCAGAGGGATAGAGATGGAGTAGTTGTCTTCATCCAGACCCAGGGATTCGCACAGAGACATGTTAACAGGGATGTTCGCAGCGGAGCTTCTTGTGAAGAAAGCTGTTACAAAAGATTCTCTCAAGCATTTGAATACCAGTTTGTAAGGGTTCTGTTTGATCTGTGTGAACACGATGATGGGGTTCAGGATCAGAGCAACAAAAGCCATGCAGCCAACCAGGATAGCCAGCAGTCTGCCGTATTCTACGAAGATTTCCAAACCGTTTGTGGAAACTGTTGTGAATACCAGACCCAGGATACCGAAGGGAGCGAAGCTGATTACCCATCTAACTGCCTGAGAAACAGCTTCAGAGAAATCGAACAGTGCTTTCTTTGTTGTATCAGATGCAACTTTCAGAGCCAGACCGAAGATAACAGCCCAAGCCAGAATACCCAGGTAGTTCGCATTCACGATAGAGCCCAGAGGGTTAGCTACCAGGTTCAGCAACAGGTTTGTGAATACTTCTGCGATACCGCCAGCTGCTTCGTAACCTTCAGCAGCTGCAACGTCACCCAGAGGCAGTGTTACATGGATGAAATGGCAAGCGATTACTGCTACTACTGCAGACAGGAATGTACCTACCAGATACAGGATAACAACACGACCCATGGTTTTGCCGCCGCCTTCGTTACCGCAAGCCAGAGCTGCAATTACCAGGAAAAATACCAGTACAGGCGCGATTGCTTTCAGAGCGCTTACAAACAGAGTACCCAGAATGCCAATACCTGTCAGACCAGGAACAGCCAGACCCAGGATAGCACCCACAATCAAGCCACAAATAATACGTTTTACTAAGCTAATGCTATTCCACTTACTAAGAATGTTTGTCATGATTATGATTCTCCTATTAAATTATAAATGTTCAATATTGCATTTTGTCAGGTTGTACGAACTAAATATTGAAAGTATTTTTGCCTCCCCTTTTATTGGCAGCAACCAAATACTTTTTCACAAAGCTTTTTACCTGTCGGTGTTACCGCCAGACCGCCTTCTGCTGTTTCTTTCAATGTAGAAGACATAGCGTCACCGATTTTTTTCATTGCAATAATGACCTCGTCAGCAGGAATCGCACTTTCAATTCCTGCCAGTGCCAATTCTGCCGCAACAAATGCGTTTGCAACACCAGCTGCGTTTCTCTTGATGCAGGGGATTTCCACCAGACCTGCAACAGGGTCACATACCAGACCCAGAATGTTTTTCAATGCAATGGCACATGCATGTTCACACATTTTAGGTGTGCCGCCGCAAATTTCTACAATGGCAGCAGCAGCCATAGCGCTTGCCGCACCGCATTCTGCCTGACAGCCACCTGCTGCACCAGCAATGCTGGCGTTGTTTGCAATGACCATACCCACAGCGGATGCTGTAAACAATGCCATTACCACATCTTCATTGGGAATGTTTCTGCTTTCGGAAATGGTCAGCAGAGCGGAAGGCAAAATACCGCAGCTGCCTGCTGTAGGTGCCGCAACAATTCTGCCCATACAAGCATTAGTCTGAGAAACAGCCAGTGCTTTTGTCATGGCATCACCGAAAATCTTGCCGCAAATGTTTCTGTTTTCCTGTACTGCGCGCATCATTTTGTATGCGTCACCGCCAGTCAAACCACTTGCGGAGCGTTTGTCGGGATCCAGCCCCTCCTGTACAGATTCACGCATAACCTCCAAAGAGCGTTCCATCTGCGCATACAGAGCATCTTCTGTGCTTTCTGTAGCTTCTGCCTGTTCACGCAGGATGATTTTGGAAAGAGGTTCATTTGCCTGTGTTGCTGCTGCAACCAAATCTGCCAAAGAATCGTACTTGAACATAATTTCACCTCTCTCCTTAAATTGCTTTCAGAATGGTGCAGGAGAAAATATGAGGATTTTCAAGAATTGCATCCTGCACGGATTCATTGATATCACCATCAATTTCGATGGTCATAACAGCTGTACCGCCCTTGTGGTCTCTGCAAAGAGAGAAACCATGAACGTTTACGCCTTTTTCTGCCAAAATTTTGGTAACCACTGCAATCATACCCGGAATATCCTGATGAGGAATTACCAGTGTATCAGATTTCCCATTAATGGAAACCGCAGTGCCGTTGATTTTATTGATGACGATGTTGCCGCCGCCAACAGAAGCACCCTGTACCTGTGCGATTCTTCCTGACGCATCTTCTAGAGTGATTTCTGCTGTATTGGGGTGAGCACCATCGATATCTGCTTCTTCAAATTCGAATGCCAGACCTTCTTCTTTTGCCACATCCATGCTGACACGAATGCGTGCATCATCTGTATCCATTCCCAAAATACCTGCGATTACCGCTTTATCTGTGCCGTGGCCTTTGTATGTTTTTGCAAAGGAACCACTGAAGCGGATATGGGCTTTTACAGGTGTTCCACCTAAAATGGATCGTGCATACTTACCAATACGCACAGCACCGGCTGTATGGGAACTGGATGGACCGATCATAATCGGGCCGATAATGTCAAATGCCTGTAACATAATATCCTCCCCTATTCATTTTTTGAACCTTCTTCAAATCTTAAAGTTTTATTAAAATCTTAAGATTTATATCACTACAATTATATATGATAAAATTCTACAAAGTCAATAGAAATTGGAAAAAAAGTTTGCAATAGAAGGACATTTTAACAATCTGCTCAAACATTTGTATTTGTACGAAAGACACTCTCGAAAATTTTATGATTACATGGGTATTTTATAAGCTTTTTTTCGCCAATTCCCATAAATTTATAAATTTATTTAATTTTTCCAATTTAAAATTTCTATCATTCAATAGATTTCTTCCGTGCTTTTTCACAGCAATAAAAAGGTGATAAAATCAACAATTTTGATTTTATCACCTTTTTCTCACAAGAATTATTCTTTTACGCCATCATCTTTCGGCAAAAGTACATGCAAAACAATGGCAACGATTGCAGCAGGTACGATACCGGAACCGCCGAAAATCAGCTGTAGCGCCTGAGGTGCTCTTGCCAGCACTGCGCTGTTGGCACCGATACCATAACCAACACCCAATGCTACAGAAAGAATCGTCAGATTTCTGGGGGTCATGGGTTCTTTTGTAACCAGCTGGATACCGCTGACTACGATAGAGGAAAACATCATAACCGCAGCGCCGCCCAAAACAGCCTGAGGCATGATAGAAACCAGTGCACCCAGTTTAGGAATCAGACCGCACAGGATCAGGAAAACTGCACCTGTAGCAAGGGCCATACGGTTGACAACTTTTGTCATGGCAACCAGACCCACATTCTGGCTGAAGGATGTGTTGGGCAGTACACCAAAAATAGCTGCAAAAGTGGAGCCCAAACCATCACAGATAACACCGCCGGAAAGTTCTTTGTCAGTTGCTTCTCTGCCCATACCGCCTTCCATAACGCCGGAAATATCACCAACAGTTTCCACAGCTGTTACAACAAACATAATCAACACCGGTACAATAGCTCTCCAGTCGAAAATGATCTTAACAGGTACCAGCGCAGGTACTGCAAACCAGCTTGCTTCTTTCACCTTATCCCAGTTCAGCACCCATGCTTTTGTGTATTCCACACCTTCAGCAGTCACACCTGTTGTAGGCAGCACAAAGCCCATGATAAAAGCAACAATATAACCGGCAATGATACCGATCAGAATAGAAGATGTGCTGGTAAAGCCTTTTGTGCCATGCTTTACAACCAAGATTACAACCAGCACAAATGTTGCCAGCAGCAGATTTTCAATGGAACCGTAGTCTGCCGCACCGCTGCCGCCGCCAAAGGAACCAATACCAACGGAAATCAAAGACAAACCAATGGACAGTACAACTGTACCAGTTACAACTGGCGGGAAAAATCTACGCAGAGGTTTCAGAAAAAATCCCAGTACCCCTTCCATCAAACCGCCGATGATGGATGCCCCCATGATGGCGCCGTAAGCAATGACACCGCCGCCCATATTGGCAACAACGCTGTTAAATACACCAATGAAACCGGAACTTGTCCCCATGATGATGGGTACTTTCCCACCAACAGGTCCAATGGCAAAAAGCTGAAGCAATGTTACCAAGCCTGCAACCAACATTGCATTTTGCAGAAGGCTGACCTGCAGATCTGCAAATTCACTGCCTACACCCAGACCACATGCACCTGTGATGATCAGCAACGGAGTCAGGTTCCCTACAAACATGGCAAGTACATGCTGCAGCCCCAGGGGAATTGCCTGACGCAAAGGCATTTTTCCTTCAAAGGAATATGCCGATCCAGATAAAACTTTTGTGTCTTTCATAGTCCTCTTCCCTCACATATTTTTACTTGATTTTTTACCAAACCCCATTTTATTTTATTTTGCGACAAATGTAAACACTTGTCATGAAAAAATCCTGTTTTTATTTTGCACAATCCGCTTAAAATTACTATTTTATAGAAAAAACACCGTTTTCCGTAACCAAAATATGTACTTTCTGATCGAAAGGCTCCACTGGTATCTCCGCCATCATCAATTTTTCTCGACAAATGAGAACTCGTGTCCCAGAACACTTTTCCAGATATCTGTCGTAATATCCACCGCCATACCCCAATCGGTTGCCATTTCTATCACAGGAAAGACAGGGCAGTATGATCAGCTGGATTTCCTCCGGCGTCAATACTTGACAGCCAGCCTTCGGTTCCAAAATCCCAAACTTCCCTGATTCCAAATCCTCCTCTTTTGTGATGACACAAGCCTCCATACAGCCTTTTTCCAGACATCTTGGAACAGCCACTCTTTTGCCGCATTTCCATGCATATTTTATGATAGAACGGGTATCGGTCTCCTCCGGTGTGCTGACGAAACAAAATATTGTTTCTGCTTTCCGAAAAGTCTCCATACTGCACAGAAATTCAAAGATTTTCCTGTTGACTTCGTCCCGATATTCTTCAGAAAGAGAACGCAATCTTTCCCTAACTTCTTTTCGATATTGTCTTTTTAGCAGCTTCTTATCCATGTTTCACACTCCTTTGTGATACAAAAGAATCCAAAACACAGAAGCGTTTTGGATTCTCATTTTATTATACAGCAGATTTCTGCACTTGCAGAGCCATCTTTTCCTCTCTGCGGCGCAGAATGCCTCCCATACATCTCCAATATACAAAAACAGATACGGCTGCGCTGACCAGATCCACCGCAGGTTCTGCAAAAAAGACATTTTCAATCCCAAAAAGTATAGGGAAAATCATCATTGCCGCAAAATAAAGCATTTTTCTGAATGTAGAAAGTGTGATGGCATAACGTACAGCAGATAAGCCAGTAAAACCATCCACAATGGTATACTGTACAGCCAAAGGCAGAATCATCAGCGTCATAATCTTGATTGCTTTCACAGATAAATCCATATAAAAAGCATCATTCGTAAACAGTCTTACGAAATAAGGTGAAAAAACATGAGCTGACAGCATCATCACAGCTGTAAAAATCAAGCAAAGAATCAATGTATACTTCTGTCCGCTTCTGACACGATCCATTTGACAAGCCCCATAATTGAATCCCAGAATCGGCTGTGTTGCACCAGTCATACCACCCATGGGCAGTGTAACCATGAGGAAAAAGCTCTGGGCAATGGTATGGCAGGTTACCAACTGGTCACCATATCCCGGCCCGCCGTAATGCTGCAGAACCATATTCATGGCAATGATCAGACCGCTGTCCAATGCAACAATGATAAAAGGTGAAAGACCTGTCAGCAAAACCCGAAACATCAATGTCCGGTTATAGCCGCCAAAGGTAATGCGTACCGGAGGTCTTCTGCCAAAAAGGAACAACAATACAAATGCACAGGATACCATCTGTGCAATGACAGTTGCCACTGCCGCGCCTGCAACCCCCATATCAAAACCAAAAATAAATACTGGATCTAAAACAATATTTGTAACTGCCCCTACTACAACGGACATCATGGCAATCTTAGAAAATCCTTGACAGATGATAAAGGTATTCATCCCCATGGATAAGATCGCAAAGATACTGCCTGCCGCATAAATGGTCATGTAGGTATTGGCATAAGGGAAAGTAACTTCACTGGCACCAAAGAGCATCAGCAGCGGCTGTTTGAACAAAATGACCAGCAGTGTGATCACGACTGCCATGACAATCATCATCAGAAAACAGTTTGCCATGATCTGAGAAGCACCTTTTCGGTCATTCTCCCCCATTTTAATGCTCATTAAAGGAGAACCGCCAATGCCAACCCACATAGAAAAGGAAGTGATGAGGGTAACAACTGGCCCGCAGATTCCCACCCCAGCCAAAGCAGTGGCGCCAATCTCTGGAATATTCCCAATGAAAATTCTGTCAACGATACTATACAAGACATTGATAAACTGTGCCAGCATTGCCGGTATGGCAAGACGCACCACCAGCCCACCCATGCTGTCTGTTCCAAGATTGTTTTCTCTGCGCATAAAGCTCCCCCCATTCATAAATTTTTTAATAGAAACGGATAAAACATAACATATTCCCCTGTATGAAGTCAACCGTTTTTCTAAAAAGAAAATGGGCTTTTCCTGCTGAAAAAATAGAGAGTTTAGATGTAAAAATTCGTGATTTTCCATTCCGAATTCTCCTTGACATTTTTCGTCCCACCCCTTATAATGATATAGCATTCACGGAATGCTTCGTTTGATACACTAACGCTAACAAGGGTATATTCTTGTTAGCGTTTTTTTGCAAGGAGGATTTTATGGAAAACAACACATTTCTGGAAGGAAAAATTGCTGCACCCTTGATTCGTTTTGCGATTCCATTGATGATGTCGCTGGTACTGCAGGCATTGTATGGCGGTGTCGACTTAATGGTGGTCGGCAAATTCGGCACCACTGCAAGTATTTCCGCCGTTGCAACTGGTGGACAGATCATGCAGGCAGCCACAGTCATTATCACTGGTTTAACCATGGGCGTAACTGTGCTGTTAGGGCAGGCCATCGGCGCGAAAAAGCCGGAAGATGCCGCCTTGATCGTAGCTGGTCAGATTAAACTGTTTATTTTCATCGCATTGATGATCACTGTCATTTTGGTGGGCTTTGCCAAACAGGTAGCACAATTGATGCATGTACCAGCCGAAGCCCTGCCGGAAACCATCACTTATATCCGTATCTGTGCCTCTGGTATGATATTTATCACTGCCTACAACGCTGTCAGCGGCATTTTCCGCGGTATGGGCAACTCCAGTTCTCCCTTTTTGTTCGTATTGATCGCATGCACCATCAATATCATTCTAGACTTGGTATTTGTCGGCTTGATGCACATGTCCACAGCCGGTGCTGCGTTGGCAACAGTCATTGCACAGGGAAGCAGTTTCCTGTTCTCCATTGTCTATATGAAATACACCAAGAAGCATCGCCTGCCTTTCCGCCTGAAGCGTTCTGACTTCAAAGAAAAAGGGGCTGTCCGCAGAATCATTTCTTTGGGACTGCCCATTGCAGCACAGGATTTTCAGGTAACTGTATCTTTTCTGATCATCACAGCAATCCTGAACTCTCTGGGTGTTGTGGCTTCTGCCAGCGTTGGTATCGCGGAAAAAATGTTTGTGTTCTTGGCATTGGTACCCATGAGTTTCATGTCTGCCCTTTCTGCTTTCGTTGCACAAAACGTAGGGGCAAACAATATTAGCCGCGCCACAAAGGCATTCTTTGTAGCAGTACGCATCTCTTTCTGCTGTGGATTTATGGTGTTCCTGTTGACATTCCTGCAAGGGGATTTTCTGGCGTCTATCTTTACCAATGACCCGGAAGTTATCGCATCCACCCAGCTGTATCTGAAAAGCTGCTCCTTTGAATATTTGCTGACAGCCATCAACTTCTGTATGCTGGGATATTTCAACGGCAGAGGCAGAACCAAGTTTGTTTTGCTGCAAGGGGTCTTAACCGTATTTCTGGTGCGTATTCCCCTTTCCTACTTCCTCAGTCGCCTGCCGGGCACCAACCTGCTCATCATTGGTATTGCGGTACCTATGTCCGCACTCTTTGAACTGCTTTTGTGTATCGCTTTCTTTATCAAATTGCAGAAAGAAAAGAAAGTGGTCATGCCCTGAATATAGGAAAGATAAAAGGCACGAAATTTCAAAGAATTTCGTGCCTTTTTGATTGTTTGTTTTGATGGATGTATCTCTATCCGAAGCCTTCTGTCAACGTCAGCAAAAATGTGAAGATACCATAGGAAAGCCCTCCGCATCCATTTACGCTACGGAAAAACCTTTATCCTCAATGACCGCTTTCCGCATTTGTTTATCCCATTCCATAGAGAAATGCCCGAAATGGTTTACTGCTTCCCGCAGAGGAATATAAACTTTTCCATTGATAGTCTCACAGGAAATGTTTGTGGAAAAATAATTGTTTTTGATAATGCCATTCTGGCAAGTCAAATTTTTTGTATTTCCATACTGGGTGACAAAAATGGTATTCCAGTCCTCCAGAGATATCTGTAAGGTACCATTGGCATCAATAAACGCGTTCTGGAAAACATGCAGATAATGATTCAATGCCATTCCCAGTTTGTTGATATCCGCATAATTCACGGAAGCTGCTCCTACCCCTTGGATGTAAAGCCCATCGTATGGATGATATGTTTTCTCAATGGTCTCCAGCTTTGTCACAAAATTTTGCATTCTTTCTGCTGGAACCTCCAGATCTTCTGATTGAATATCTGTGATTCTGCCCGAAATTCTGTCTTTTGTGTAAGTGATTCTGGAAAGGATATTCTGGTTTGGATACACCACATACTGTACATCCTGATTGTCTGCCTGTTCATCAGAAAGCACATAAAATCCGTAACTGTCAAATCCAAGGGATCGTTCTGTCGGCTTTCCTGTCAGCCAGGCATTTTTCCATTCTGTCAGAAAATCCGCTACTGCCGCTGGCTGTGTCAAATAATAACAGCGCCCTGTGTTATTTCTAAGTTGTACAATGGTTCCTTCATACATATTCGACTGCTCCACTGCCGCAGTTGTTACGGGAACATCCTGTCCATACGCCGCTGTGGGCATCATAATGCCCACCACACAACAAAGCAAAAAAATCCTCTTTTTCACACACCATCCCCCCATTCTTGCAAATTACCAAAAACGCCCTTTTTCTCAGCATACTAAAGTTTTCCTAAAAATACAATCAAAAAGCGACAATCTTACGTTTCTTGTAAGATTTGTCGCTTTTTCTTTATATTTATTGATTTTCGTCCTCATAGGGTACAATGACCCACCGACAATCTCGGCACACATAAGCTTCACATCTGGGGCATGTCATATTATGGGTCGTCAAAGAAATATCACCGATTTTTGAAGCTTCGATGAACCACTTTTTCAGTTTACGAGTATAGATCACTTCTCTTGCACTGTTGATCCATCCTTTTTCCATTTCTTTTCCGCATTTCGGGCAATTCATATAATTCCCCCTTAGAACAGGCTCAGCTGATTGGTTTCGGGAATGCCATTCAAAACGCCGTTTTCTTTCAGCAGATCAATGAGGGAACGCCCCAAAGAGGTGCGTTCTTTCAGTTCCTCAATGGTATGGAATTCCCCTGCCACTCTGCCATCCACAATGCTCTGTGCCGCATTGGTACCAAGCCCCTGCAAGGAGTTGAAAGGCGGAATCAGCCCTTCCTCTGTCACAATGAATTTTCTGGAGTCTGATTTATAGAGGTCAATGGGCAGAAATTTGAAGCCACGGGCATAAAATTCCACGATCAATTCCAGAACCGTCATTTTCGCCTTATCTTTTGCCGTTGCCTCCATACCTTTGGCATGAATTTCACGCATGGCAGCTTTGGCAACGTCCATGCCCTTGCACATACAGCTATAGTCAAAATCATCACAGGCACGCACCGTGAAGTATGTTGCGTAATATGCCTTTGGATAATTAATTTTAAAATACGCAATACGGAAAGCCATCATCACATAGGCCGCCGCATGGGCTTTCGGGAACATATACTTGATTTTCTGGCAGGATTCAATGTACCAATCCGGCACATTTGCCGCCTTCATATCCGCAATGTCCTCATCTGTCAATCCTTTCCCCTTTCTGACTTTTTCCATGATCTTAAAGGATTTCTTTTTATCCACACCTTTATTGATAAGGTAAATCATGATACTGTCACGAGTGGAAATAGTTTCCTTCAGGGTGATCGTGCCATTTTCGATAAGGGTCTGGGCATTGCCCAGCCATACGTCTGTACCATGGGACAGACCGGAAATACGAAGCAAGTCCGCGAAAGTTTTCGGTTTCGTATCCAGCAGCATACCGCGTACAAATTTTGTACCAAACTCAGGAATACCCAAAGTCCCTGTTTCACATCCAATGTCCTCCGCTGTAACGCCTAACGCTTCCGGTGATTCAAAAAGGGACATGGTTGCCTGATCCCCCAAAGGTACCGTCTGGGGATTGACGCCCGTCAAGTCGTAAAGCATACGGATGACGGTGGGATCGTCGTGCCCCAGTAAGTCTAATTTCAGCAAACGACCACTGATAGAATGATAGTCAAAATGTGTGGTTGTGACTGTGGAATTCACATCATTTGCCGGACGCTGAATGGGGCAAAATTCATAAATATTATGGTCACTGGGTACAACCATCAGACCGCCGGGATGCTGCCCTGTAGTTCTCTTTACACCAGTACACCCATTCATCAGACGGGTAATTTCCGCATTATGGGCAGTGATTTCCCGTTCATCAAAGTATTTTTTTACAAAGCCATAGGCAGTTTTATCTGCCAAGGTACCAATGGTACCAGCTTTGAACACATGTCCTACACCAAACAATTCTTCCGTATAGGCATGGGCTGTCTGCTGATATTCCCCGGAAAAGTTCAAGTCAATATCCGGTTCTTTATCCCCTTCAAATCCCAAGAATGTCTGGAATGGAATATCATGCCCATCTTTATGCATCAATGTGCCGCATTTGGGGCAGTTCATATCAGGCATGTCACATCCGCTGGCTTCTTCCATGGCAAAGGATTTCACCAGTTCCGAATCAAAGTCGGAATATTTGCAATTCGGGCAAACATAATGAGGAGGCAAAGAGTTTACTTCCGTAATCCCTGCCATATTTGCCGCAAAAGAAGAACCTACGGAACCACGAGAGCCAACCAGATACCCGTCCGCAACGGATTTCCATACCAGCTTCTGGGCAATGATATAAAGCACCGCATAGCCGTTGCTGATGATGGAATTCAGTTCTGTTTCCAAACGCTCCTGCACCAGTGGCGGCAAAGGGTCACCGTAAATGGAATGTGCCTTATCCATACAAATCTGCCGCAGCTGTTCATCAGCACCCTCGATTTTTGGAGGGAATGTTTCATCAGGAATGGGCTTAATCTTTTCAATTTGGTCGGCAATGAGATTGGTGTTGGTAATGACAACCTCCCTTGCCTTTTCTTCGCCCAGATAATCAAATTCTGCCAACATTTCATCAGTTGTTCTGAAATATAAGGGTGGCTGGTTGTCCGCATCAGGGAAGCCTTCTGCTGCCATGATGATTTTACGGTATGCTGCATCATCAGGGTCAATGAAATGCACGTCGCAAGTTGCCACAACGGGCTTTCCGTAAGTTTCACCCAGTTCCACAATTTTTCTGTTCATGTTTTTAATATCTTCCATGGAGTGAATGTTTTCCACTCTGGGAGAGTCAATCATAAATTTATTATTGCCCAAAGGCTGAATTTCCAGATAATCATAGAAATGCACCAGTTCTTCAATACGCTGTTTCGGTTCGCCATCCAAAAGAGCACGATACAATTCCCCTGCTTCGCAGGCACTGCCCAAAATCAAGCCTTCCCGCATCTGCATGAATTTGCTCTTAGGGATTCTAGGACGGCGAAAGAAATAATCAATGTGTGCCATGGAAACCAGTTCGTAGAGATTCCGCAGACCTGTATAATTCTTCACCAGAATAATGGCATGGTAAGCACGAAGTTTTTTATAATTCACCGTTCGGCTGGCAAGAACATTGATTTCATCCAGAGTGAAAACCTTCTTTTCTGCCAGCATGTCCAAAAACTTGATGAACACTTCTGCTGTTGCCTCTGCATCGTTGACAGCTCGGTGGTGTCCATTGAGGGTTACACCCAAGTGTTCACAAACAATGTCCAATTTGTGCTTATTCAGTTCCGGCAGCAAAGCTCTTGCCAGTTCCAAAGTATCCACAATGGTATGGTGGAGTTCCCCTAGACCTGCTCTTTCCGCTGCAATACGGATAAAACCTGTATCAAAAGAAGCATTATGGGCTACCAGCACCGTATCTTCGCAGAATTTCAAAAATTCCGGCAGAACATTTTCGATGGTAGGCGCATCTTTCACCATATCGTCAGTAATACCAGTCAATTTTGTGATTTCCGCAGAAATGGGACGCTGGGGATTGACAAAAGTACTGAAACGGTCAATGATTTTCCCGTCTGCCACCTTTACAGCACCAATTTCCGTAATCATTTCTTTTTCTTTGGAAAGCCCTGTGGTTTCAATATCGAATACCACATAGGTATCATCCAGATTCTGTCCTCTGGGGGAGAATACCGCATTGCCCAAGTCGTCAATGAGATAAGCTTCCACGCCATAAATGACTTTCAAATCAGATTTATCTGCCGCATTCATGGCATCGGGAAATGCCTGTACCACACCATGGTCAGTGATGGCAATGGCTTTATGCCCCCAATCAATGGCGCGTTTGATATAAGTTTTTACAGGTGTTACGCCGTCCATACTGCTCATCTGGGTATGGAGATGGAGTTCCACACGTTTCTCCTCTGCCGTATCCATACGAGGCGGCGGCGCCTGTGCCGTCATGATGGCTTTTGCCATGATATTGATTTCTTTGGCGTATTTATCAAACTGTACTTCCCCCTGCACCCGGAGGTAAGCGTCTTTTTTAATTTTATCTTTCAGTTCGTTGTCAAAAACAGACCGTTTCACAAAGAATTTTACCGTTGTGGAATCGGACTTATCTGTAATATCAAAGGACACAATGTATTTTTCCCCTTTGATTTCTCTGGGTTCGATATTGAAAATATTCCCTTCCACAATGACAGATTCCCCAGGGATTTTTGTATCTACAATCTTTACAGGCGTACCAGTAAATTCCTTGCCAAAGAGGATGCCTCTGGAAACAGCTTCGCTGACTGCTCCCACTTCCGCAGAAACTTTCGCCTGTTCCGCCGCCTGTGTAGCAGAAGCGATCTGCTGGAGGAGTTCCTCTGTTTTTGTCCGCTGTTCCTGTTCCATACGGGCGCGGTCTTCCTCACTGCTCTGGACATTTTTGAACTGCACAGACATGGCTAGTCCTGTTTCTTCCTGTACCAGCTTTGCCACAGCATCATCCAGTTTTTTCTGGGACAGATAGTAAGCCATGTTATGCTTTACAAAAATCTGCATCTTCCCATCCTGATAATCCCAATCTGCATCAGAAATAACACCGCTGCAAACCTTGCTCTGGGCTGCCACATGGCTGCGGATGGTATCCCAGAAATCTGCCAGAACTGCCTTTGGCTCTTTATCCATTAACTGATATTTGGGGAAAATATGCACTTCTTTCACACCAGGAAGCTGCTGCATCATTTCTTTTCGCAGTTTTTCCCAATACAAAGGCGGAATGACTTCATCTGCCGCAATCTCTGTTACAATTTCCCGCTCCTTCCGGTGGATAGTCAGGGAAAGCACCGTCGTTTCTCGAAAGACTTCCTGCAAAGGGGCGGAAAGAGAAACCTTATCAAAGACCAGCGGGAATTTTTTCGCTGTCATATCGCCCCTCCTTTCCGATTATTTTCATTACAGTTTATCAATTTCTTCCATCAAAGCATCTACCAGTTGGCTTTCGTCTACTTTGCGGATGAGTTCGCCTTTTTTGAACAAGATACCAACACCATTGCCGCCGGCAATACCGATATCCGCTTCTTTTGCTTCGCCTGGGCCGTTTACTACACAGCCCATAACAGCCACTTTGATGTCTTTTTTGATTGCGGCACATTTCTGTTCCACTTCATTTGCGATGGAAATCAGGTCAATCTGTGTTCTGCCGCAAGTAGGACAGGAAATCAGCTCAATGCCGAACTTCCGCAGTCCCAGACATTTCAGAATTTCTTTTGCTGCACGCACTTCTTCCACAGGGTCACCAGTCAAAGATACACGAATGGTATCACCGATGCCCATTGCCAAAATGGCACCAATGCCTACCGCGGATTTGATGGTACCGATATAAACGGTTCCTGCTTCTGTAATTCCCACATGGATGGGATACGGAATGCTTTCGGACAGAATCCGATAAGCTTCCAGAGAGAAAGGAACATCAGAAGCCTTAATGGAAACCACAATATCATGGAAATCATATTTTTCCAGAATCTTCACATGTTTCAGGGCACTTTCTACCAAGCCCTGAGGAGTTACGCCGCCGTATTTTTCCACCAGTTCTTTTTCCAAAGAGCCGCTGTTTACGCCAATGCGGATGGGGATATGTTTTTCTTTCGCCATTTCCACCACCTGACGGATGCGGTCTTCATCGCCGATGTTGCCGGGGTTGATACGAACTTTATCAATGCCCAACTCCATGACACGCAGTGCCAGACGATAATCAAAGTGAATATCTGCCACCAAAGGAATATGAATCTGCTTTTTGATTTCACCAATGGCATCTGCCGCTTTCATATCAGGCACTGCCACACGTACCATTTCACAGCCAGCCGCTTCCAAAGCATGAATCTGTGCCACAGTTGCTGCCACATCTCTGGTATCTGTATTACACATGGACTGAATGACAACAGGGTTGCCGCCGCCCAATTTCAAATTGCCAACCTGTACGGTTCTAGTCTGCGTTCTCTGCATATCTGCACTCCCTTTTATGTATTCAAATCAATATTTCGCTATGGTATAGTATAGCACAATCCGAAAAAACAGACCACACAAAACCAGCCAAAACAACAGCCTGCTCCTTGTGCAAAAAAGACGATTGCACAAAAAAAGAAACAGACAAGATGCTCCTTTTCCCTGCTCTTTAAGGAATATTAAACGGGATAAGATTTATAAACAAAACATCTTAAATAAAAAAACAAGACTGCCTTACCGCCTAAAGTTTGTTGGTTGTTTTTTGCAGACACTGCTGGAAGCAGCTACCAATAAATGTTAGAATTGTATTGATAGAAATTGCATAGACAACAAAAAAGGGGGCATCTTATGATAATTAAAAAAATAAAAGGAGCTATTATCGTCGGTATATGTATCATTTTAGCGATCATTTATATTTTGCAACGCCCCATACCCATAAACAAAGAACTGGAAGCAGTTGTTTATACTGTCAACGATGAAGTCCAAGAAACGTCTATTTCTATAGATGGATCCATCAAAAAGGAGTTGTTCACAGAAAGAGCCACCTATGTTGGTGACTTCAAAATACAATGGTATCCTCGATCTTATTATGGTGAAACGAATGCAATGATCCAATGGCTTAGTGATGATGCGCAATTCATCAGATTTAAGTATGTTGGAACAAGTTCTTCCTTAGATATCAAAGACATTACAATCGACAGAACCATGGACAATGTAGAAATCCTATTTGAAGATGGAACAATCATTTCTACGCAAAAAGAAGCTGTTCCGCATTCATGCGGAACAGCTTCTTTTTTATTTTGAATACCACAGTTGGAGCAGGTTTCTGAATATGTCTGTATATTGCTTTTTGTAAGTCACAGTCCGTCATAGGAAACCCTGCACCAAGGCATGAAAGGGATTTCGGTTTACATGTAACCGCCCATACCGCCGCCCATGCCAGCATCAGGCATAGCAGGTGCTTTTGCAGGCAGTTCTGCAACAACTGCTTCTGTTGTCAGGAATGTGGAAGCAACGGAAGTTGCGTTCTGCAGTGCGCTTCTGGTTACTTTTGCAGGGTCCAGAATACCAGCGTCTACCATTTCCACATATTCTTCTGTCAGGGCATTGAAACCAACGCCTTCTGCCATTTCTTTTACTTTGTTTACGATGACGGAGCCTTCCAGACCTGCGTTTTCAACAATCTGACGCAGAGGAGCTTCCAGTGCTTTCACAACGATGTCAGCACCTGTTTTTTCATCGCCTGTCAGGTCAGCACATGCAGCTTTTACTTTTTCTACTGCGTGAATCAGGGCTGTACCGCCGCCAGCTACGATACCTTCTTCCACAGCGGCTCTGGTAGCTGCCAGGGCGTCTTCCATACGCAGTTTCTTTTCTTTCATTTCTGTTTCGGTAGCTGCACCAACTTTGATCACTGCTACGCCGCCGCACAGTTTTGCCAGTCTTTCCTGGAGTTTTTCTCTGTCGAAATCGGATTCTGTTTCTTCGATGCCTCTGCGGATCTGCATGATTCTAGCATCAATTTCATCTTTTCTGCCTGCACCGTCAGCAATGATGGTCAGGTCTTTTTCTACACGAACAGTTTTTGCATGACCCAGCATATCCAGAGTTGCGTCTTTCAGGTCAATGCCCAGTTCATCAGAGATCACCTGTGCACCTGTCAGTGCTGCGATATCAGCCAGCTGTGCTTTTCTTCTTTCACCATAGCCGGGAGCTTTGACAGCAACACATGTGAATGTACCTCTCAGTTTGTTCAGTACCAATGTAGCCAGCGCTTCGCCTTCTACATCTTCTGCAATGATCAGCACTTTGCCGCCTGTCTGCATGATCTGTTCCAGAATGGGAACCAGTTCCTGAATGTTGGAAATTTTCTTATCTGTCAGCAGGATATAAGGATCTTCCAGAACAGCTACCATTTTATCCATATCTGTGCACATGTAAGCGGACAGATAACCTTTATCGAACTGCATACCTTCAACCAGATCCAGTTCTGTTTTCATTGTTTTGGATTCTTCTACAGTAATAACGCCATCGTTTGTTACTTTTTCCATAGCGTCAGCAATCATGTTACCAACTTCTTCGTCACCAGCGGAAATTGCTGCAACGTTTGCGATATGTTTCTTTGTGGTAACAGCCTGGCTCATTTTCTTGATTTCTGCTACAGCTGCATCAGTTGCTTTCTGCATACCTTTTCTCAGGATAATAGCGTTTGCGCCTGCAGCGATATTTTTCAGGCCTTCCTGAATCATAGCCTGTGCAAGAACAGTTGCTGTTGTAGTACCGTCACCAGCTACATCGTTTGTCTGTGTTGCAACTTCTTTTACCAGCTGAGCACCCATGTTTTCATAGGGATCTTCCAGTTCAATGTCCTTTGCAATGGTAACACCATCGTTTGTGATCAAAGGAGATGTGAATTTTCTGTCCAGAACCACGTTGCGGCCTTTGGGGCCCAGTGTAACCTTTACGGTATTTGCCAATTTGTCAACACCGGCTGCCATTGCGTTTCTTGCATCGGTGCTGTATTTAATTTCTTTTGCCATATTCTATAACGCCTCCTAAATTTTGAGAAGTTTTAAAATCAGTCTTTTACAATTGCCAGAATATCATTCTGACGCATTACCAGATATTCTTCCCCTTCAAATTTGATCTGAGTAGCGCCGTATCTAGGGAAAATAACGCGGTCGCCTTCTTTCAGAACCATTTCCACATTTACATCGCCAACCAGTCCGCCGGGGCCTACAGCCACAACGATGGCTTCCTGGGGTTTTTCCTGAGAAGAAGAAGTCAGAATCAAACCGGATTTTGTGGTTTCTTCTGCTTCTAACTGTTTCAATACAACTTTATCTCCTAATGGTGCAAGTTTCATATTATTCTGCCTCCTTGTATTCTTGTTGTTAGCACTCATCAAAACCGAGTGCTAATTTCTGATACTATATTATCCATTTTTCAAGGAATATTCAAATTCTATATAGGATTATATTCCAACAATTCAAAACAAATACATAAAAAATCGAAGAAATCAAAGAAAAAAACCAATTTTTTCTTTCAATTCCTTCGATTTTCTTTCACTTACTCAATTTTTTAAAAAAATCAGAAAAAATAAAGTCCTCTTTTGCAAATTGTCATCACTTTGCCTGTTCCCGATCCAGCTGGTCAATGGCTGCCGCTGCGGAAAGAGCCGCTACCAGACCTTCCCCAACAGCCTTTGCAATCTGATAAGGGGCGCCTGTGCAGTCCCCTGCCGCATAAACACGGGGTAGGTTTGTTTCCATCTTACGATTTACCACAATGTTTTTGCCTTCTGTTTCCAGACCAAAAAGCAGACTTTCTGGAGGCATAGAGTTTTTAGCAAAGAAAATACCGTCACAGCCCAAAGTTTCATCTGCCAATTCCAGACCTGTCACACGGTCATTTTCGCCAAGAACTGCTTTGGGTTTTCCATTAACTACTTTTACATTTTCCTTCAAGGACATAACGGGCTGGTAAAGAGGTACATACAGCACTTCCGCGCAGATATCTGCCAAGAAGTTGGCTTCTGCCTCCCCTTCTTCGTTTTCCGCTACTACAACAACTTTCTTTCCGCGATAAAGCATACCATCACAAGTTGCGCAGTAGCTAACGCCTTTACCCAGATATTCCATTTCTCCGGCAATGCCTTTGCTTTTGCTCAGACCTGTTGCCAGAATGATAGCTTTCGCCTGAATGAACTCGTTTTCCGCATTAATCATATAGGAATCTCCCATGGACATGATCTGGCTGATGCGGGCTTCTTTAAATTCCACGCCATTTTTCATGGCATGGGCATAAAAAGTATTCAGCAGTTCTTCCCCACCCATATCCGGCAGACCAAGATAGTTGTCCACCTTTTCTGCCGCAAAGAGCAGAGAGCTGTCCAGACTTCTGCCAAAAATCGTTACAGTTTTATTTCTTTGACGGCAGTTCAGCGCTGCGGATAAAGCAGCAGGGCCGCCGCCAATGATTGCTACATCTAACATGTGCATTCCTCCTTCATATAAAAACAGGATAACCAAATGATATTCTTTCATAATCAGAAAATCCCTGTTTCTGAACATCTCATAAGGAATGGGCGGATCCCAAGGAGTAAATACCTGAAACCCGCCTTTCCCTATTTACCGTTGTTCATTTTCATAGTATGTGCCCATTGTCCATCTGGAACCTTTTGAGCACTTGATTTTAGATTTTCTTTATAGATTGAGAATATCACAAAGTCATCCTGTTTGCAATGTTCTTATTTCTGTTCTGCTCTTGCAGCAATGATCTTCTTCTGGATTTCCATAGATGCTTCTTCATAGCGTTCGAAGCGATGTCTGTAATCACCGCGGCTCTGGGTCAGAGAACGCAGGTCTGTTGCGTATTTGTGCATTTCAGCTGTAGGAACTTCTGCAACAATGCATTTCTTATGACCAACAGCGTCCATGCTCAGGATACGACCACGACGTTTGTTGATGTCACCCATGATATCGCCCATGTATTTTTCAGGAATCAAAACTTCCACATGTTCGATGGGTTCCAGAATAGTCGGTTTTGCCTGAGGGATACCTTCCTTGAAGGCCACAGATGTTGCCATCTTGAATGCCATTTCGGAGGAGTCAACAGGATGGTAAGAACCATCTGTCAATGTTGCTTTCAGACCAACGACAGGGTAACCAGCCAGTACACCAGACTGCACGCATTCCTGCAGACCTTTTTCTACTGCGGGGAAGTACTGTTTGGGTACGGAACCGCCGAAGATCTTTTCTTCAAATACATAAGGTACAGACAGATCGCCGCTGGGTTCGAATTCCATGACAACGTCACCGAACTGACCATGACCGCCGGACTGTTTCTTATATCTGCCCCGTACAGAAGTTTTGGATTTAATGGTTTCACGATAAGGAATGATAGGATCTTTCAGTTCCACTTCAATCTTATATTTATTTTTCAATTTATTAACCATAACATCCAGCTGCTGTTCACCGATACCATAGATCAATGTCTGTTTTGTTTCTTTATTCACTTCCATCTTAATGGTAGGATCTTCTTCACGGATCTTAGAAAGAGCTGCGGACAGTTTGTCTTCATCGCCTTTTCCTTTGGGCTGAATCGCCATGCACAGAACGGATTCAGGCAGGTTGATCTTGGGAATCACAATGTTTGCTTCTTTCAAAGACAGTGTGTCCTGTGTAGAGGTGTTGGACAGTTTTGCCAAAGCGCCGATATCACCGGAATGGAGTTCATCCACTTCAATCTGTTCTTTACCTCTGATAACATACAAGTGACCAACTTTTTCCACTGTATCTTTTTCTTCGTTATAAACACTCATGGAAGCGTCCAGTTTACCAGTCATAACTCTGAACAGGTTCAAACGGCCAATATAAGGGTCTGCAATGGTCTTGAATACAAATGCAGAGAATCTTTCGTCATCTGTGGAGCAGTAAACCACTTTTTCACCATTATGGAACGCATGGAAGTTAGGTTTTGCTTCATTGGCGGGAGGTGTAAAACGAACGATGGTATTCAGAAGCAGTTTTACGCCATAGCCCAGTGTAGCGGAACCACACATAACAGGCGCGATGGTATGATTTTCGATACCATATTTCAGACCATCATAAATTTCTTCTTCTGTCAGTTCAATGTCATTGAAGAATTTTTCCATGAGTTCGTCACTGCTTTCAGCCGCAACTTCCACCAGCATGGAACGCAGAACTTCTACTTCGTCCTTTTTATCTTCAGGCATTTCGCAGGGCTGCAGTTTGCCGTCTACTTTCTTTCTGGCATCTCTCTTGATCAGATTGATAAAGCCAACGAATTTGCCGTCCTCATCATTGAAAGGAATCTGCAGAGGTGCAACGGATTTACCGAATTTCACACGCATGTCTGCCAGTGTGCGTTCAAAGTCTGCATTTTCATCGTCCATCTGGTTTACAAAGAAAATACGAGGCAAATGCATTTCTTCGGTATATTCCCATGCTTTTTCAGTACCAACTTCTACGCCGGATTTTGCAGAAACCATGATCAGGGCTGTATCCGCTACGCTCATAGCCAGTTTGGATTCAGCCACGAAGTCAAAATAACCTGGTGTATCCAAGAAGTTGATCTTTGTATCCTGCCATTCTACAGGCAGTACAGATGTACTGATAGATACTTTACGGCGAATTTCTTCTGGATCGTAGTCACTAACGGTATTGCCTTCGTCCACTTTTCCGAATCTCTTTGTTGCTCCGGAATAGAACAGCGCTGCTTCGGCATATGTGGTTTTCCCGGAACCGCTGTGACCCAATAGTACTACGTTTCTCACCTTGTCTGCTGCGTAACTTTTCATACTGATACCTCCCTTGGTATTGAATAATCGGACAAGTTGCCCGTCAGTTAGCATGTATACAGTATTGTAGAGCATTTACACAATATACATAGTAATATAAATACGGCACTTGTTACGATTTCCCTTTATTTTTTATAAAAAAACTTTCTCTTTGGAGGATAGCATAAAATTTCAGTCATTTTTTGTGATAACAGTTGTTCACTTTTTAACATTATTTATAACTGAGGCCTGCGGAATGGTACGCCAAAATAGTCTGCAATGGATTTTGCCAGAGCTTCAGCAATCTGCTCAATGTTCTCTTTGATCCATTGGGCGTCCTCAACATTATCGTGATACCCCACTTCCACCAACACCGCAGGCGCGTTGGTACGGCGCAGTTCTCGCAGGGTTGCCGTTGCCACGGACTGCACTTTTTCTCCATCAGGATAGACCTGCTTCATATTTTCCGTAACAATATCAGCCATTTCTTTGCCATAGGGACTATTATAAAAATAGTAGGTATCCACTCCCTGTAATTTTCCTGCCAGACTTTCCGGCGCTGCATTGGAATGAATGGCAAAATGCAGGTCGTAATTTCCTGCATTGGAAGCGGCAATGGCTTCCCCCAGACTCATCTCCGGACGGTTCCGTGTAAATTCAATGCCGGAAGCCAACAAATAAGGCTCCATGGCGTCTGCAATAAGATTGGTGATCTCCTCCTCCGTTCCTCCATTGACATAAAGATTGTATTCCTGTAAAGAAGGACTCAGATAAACGCGCGGCATAATCATTCCGCCTTTCTTTGTGCTCTCTTTTCTTATGTATTCCTCTTTCCATAGTTTTGTGCCTGTATCCATCAAAAAAAGCCCTTTGCCATGTTTTCACACAGCAAAGGGCTTTTTCTTTTTTTCTTAAACAACGGGCATAATCGCTTCGTCGTGATAATTCTTTTCTACTCTGTTTTCGTTCAAAACCACCTGCGCAATATTCATAGCGTGGTCGGATACACGTTCCAGATTGCCCAGCATTTCCAGGAAATGGATACCGGAGTTTACATTACATTCCGCATTGGACAGACGGTCGATATGGCTTACGCGGAGTTTCTTTTCCAGCGCATCAACCTGTTCTTCCAGTACAGCGGTTTTCATAGCATAGGTAATATCGTTGTTTTCCAATGCTTTCAGGGCATTTTCGTAACTTGCCAATGTTACCTTTGTCATTTCACTCAATTCTTCCAAAGCCATGCTGGAAAATGTGATATCTTCTCTTTCCATTTCTTCTGCCAGTTCGGCGATATTTTCCGCATGGTCACCCACACGTTCCATATCACTGATGGTATTCAGCAGGGAAGTAACTGTCTGGTTGTCTTTTTCACTGATCTGCAAAGTACACAGTTTGATCAGATATTCAGAAATGCTGTCACAAACTTTATCCACAACATTTTCACGCTGTTTTACTTCTTCGATCTTATCGTGATCCTTCTTGATCAATGCGTCAAAAGAGTTCTGCAGGTTTTCCAGCGCAATACGACCCAGACGCAGTGTTTCCAGTTTTGCGCCTTCTACTGCCAGACTGGGTGTTTCCAGAATACGTTTGTCCAAATGAACCAGCTGACTTTCGTCTTTGCGTTCCAATTCCTGAACATGGTTGATTCTCTTTGCAATCTTGATGATGATATTGGACAAAGGAATAACCATAAAAGTGGTACCAATATTAAAGATGGTATGGATGGCACTGATCTGTGTCTGTGTAATGATCTCGCCGCCCATAGCAGGGTTAAGAACTGTAAAGTATACGATAGCCACAATACTGAATACGATGGTACCAGTAATATTAAACATCAAGTGCATGTAACCAACGCATTTCGCTGTTTTTGTAGCACCGATACCACTGATCAGGGCAGTTACACAAGTACCGATATTCTGACCCATGATGATATATACTGCCGCATTGAAAGGCACCAGACCGGATGCCGCCAAGGACAGCAGGATACCCTGAGATGCAGAGGAACTCTGGATGATAGCCGTTACAAATGCACCAGCAAAAATACCCAGCAGAGGGTTTGCGCCCAGTGTCACAAACATGGAACGGAAAGCTTCAGAATCACGCAGAGGTTCTACGGAAGATGACATGCTTTCGATACCAATAAACAACACACCAAAACCAATTACAATAGAAGCAATTTCTTTCCGACGAGCATTTTTGCCGCTCATCATCAAGATAACACCCAGCATAACTGCCAGTGGTGCAATGGTTGCGGGGCTGAACATCTTTGCCCATTCGGAACTGGATACCAGCCAGCCTGTTACAGTTGTACCAATGTTGGCACCCATGATGACACTCATTGCCTGTGTCAGGTTCATCAAACCGGCATTTACAAAACCAACAACCATAACGGTTGTTGCGGAGGAACTCTGTACAATGGCTGTTACCAATGCGCCTAGAGCAATCCCCATCAATTTGTTCTGTGTCAGTGCTTCCAAAATACTCTTCATCTTGGAGCCTGCGGCGTTCTGAAGACCCTGCGCCATGATATTCATGCCATAGATAAACAAAGCCAGACCGCCGATAAACGGAATAATCATTTCTGCGTAATTCATCGCTGCCTCCCATAAATTTTTCTTATAGAACATAACCCTTGTTTATATACCATCAAACATGATACCACAAACAATGGTTCCATGCAATTACAAAATGCGACAAATGACAGTTTTTGAAAATATATACAAAATCTTTATTCAGCTTCGTTCTTTCTTTGATTAATTGGCAGTTTTGCTCCTAAAATAGTACCGCCGCCTGCCACATACTCCCCATCGTAAAGCACCAATGCCTGACCGGGTGTAATGGCTCTCTGTGGCTCATCAAAAGTACATTCCAGTAAGTCCTCTCCTATCATGCGCACAGTACAGTCTGCCATTTTATGACTGTAACGGATTTTCCCACGGAACCGCATACCGTCTTTAAATTCCGGTACAGACATGCAATTGATCTGATTTGCATATACGGTTCTGGAAAAGAGTGTTTCGTTGTCACAAAGGATGACTTCATTCTTATCCACATCCAACCCATATACATACATGGGTTTGCCAAAAGCAATGCCCAAACCTTTCCGCTGTCCTACCGTATAATAAATTAAGCCTTTATGCTGCCCCAAAATGTTTCCTTCCATATCTACAAAATTTCCCGGGCAATGATTTTTTCCTCTTTCCCGTTCCAGAAATGCGCCATAATCTCCATCTGGGATGAAGCAAATATCCTGACTGTCGCTTTTCTTCGCAATAAAGTCATCAATATTTGCAGCGATTTTCCGAATTTCATCCTTTTCATAAAAACCAACGGGCATCAAAGTTCTTTCCAATTGTTCCTGCGTCAGACGATACAAGGCATATGTCTGGTCTTTTGCCGCTGTGACAGATGCTTTGATGGAGTATCTGCCTGTAACGGGATGTTTTTCAATGCGGGCATAATGTCCTGTTGCAATATAGTCTGCCCCAATCTTATTGGCATAATCCAGCAACGCCGCCCATTTCACATGACGGTTGCAGGCAATACAAGGATTGGGGGTCATGCCTCTTTCATAGCTGTTGATGAAGTAATCCACAACATTTTCGCGGAATTCTTTCCGAAAATCCAATACATGGAATTCGATTCCCAGCTTGTCCGCCACATGGGAAGCATCTTTCACAGCAGAAAGATTACCGCAGCCTTCTGTTTCTCCCGGCTCCTGCCACATCCCCATGGTGACACCGATCACTTCATACCCTTCTTCTTTTAATAAATAAGCAGCTGTAGAACTGTCTACACCGCCAGACATTCCGATAATTACTTTTCCTTTTGACAATAGTTTCACCGACCTTACGTTATTTTCATTTTTTCGTTTTTCATCGTACCATATTCCCCATTGGGAAACAAGGCTTTCCTTCTCTTTCCAAATACAGAAAAAGTCCGATACTCCCGAAAGAGAATCGGACTTTTTGATTTACTTTATTCTTCTGTATGGTGATGGAGTTCATCAATGTCATTGACAGGTTTTTTCAAACCTTCGATCACAATGTGATTTTTTTCTGCATAATCCCAAAGAGCCGCATGCAGGGCTTCTTCAGCCAGACAGGAACAGTGTACCTTTACGGGAGGCAGACCATCCAATGCTTCCATAACCGCTTTGTTTGTCACTTCCAAAGCCTGCTGAATGGTTTTGCCTTTCACCAGTTCTGTTGCCATGGAGCTGGTAGCCACTGCCGCACCACAGCCAAATGTTTTGAATTTTGCATCCTGAATGACACCGTCTTCAATCTGCAAATATACTTTCATAATATCGCCGCATTTTGCGTTGCCAACAGTACCAACACCGCTGGCATCTTCAATTTCACCTACGTTTCTGGGATTCATAAAATGATCCATTACTTTTGCGCTGTATTCCATAAAAAATTCCTCCTGTGTATTCAAACAATCAATTTGTAACCTTCTCTTTGTATCTATATTATTTTGCCTGTTTGCTGACTTCTTCATAAAGGGGAGACATTTCCCGCAGTCTTGCCACAATCTGAGGCAGTTTTTCCAAAATAAAATCAATTTCTTCCTCTGTGTTGTCTGTATCCAGAGTCAGTCTTAAAGAACCGTGGGCTTTTTCATGAGGCAGCCCGATGGCCAGAAGCACATGGGAAGGATCCAGAGAACCGGATGTGCAGGCAGATCCGCTGGATGCCGCTACACCCAAAGCGTCTAACAACAGCAGCATGGATTCACCTTCGATAAATTCAAAGGAAACGTTGCAGTTGCCAGGCAGACGATCTGTAGGATGACCATTCAGCTTGCTGTAAGGAATGGCTTCCAGAATGCCATGAATCAGTCTGTCACGCATTTTTTCCAGTGTTGCTCTTGTTTCCGGCAGTTCTGCGGCAGCCAGTTCTACTGCTTTGCCCAGACCTACAATACCGGGGATGTTTTCTGTACCGGCACGCATTTTCTTTTCCTGTGCACCGCCGAAGATCAAAGGTGTAATGCGTACGCCTTTACGGATATAAATGGCGCCAATACCTTTTGGTGCACCCAATTTGTGACCACTGATAGACAGCAGGTCAATGTGCATTTCTTCCACATCAATGGGAACATGCCCCATTGCCTGTACAGCGTCTGTATGGAAGTAGATGCCTTTTTCATGTGCCAATTTCCCAATTTCCACAATGGGTTCAATGGTACCGATTTCGTTATTGGCAAACATTACAGAAATGAGAATGGTTTCTGGACAGATAGCTGCTTCCAGATCTTCCAATCTAACCTTACCGTCTGCGTCTACATCCAGATATGTCACACGGAAACCATGTTTTTCCAGATATTCACAAGTGTGCAAAATAGCATGATGTTCAATTTTCGTGGTAATAATATGATTACCCTTATCTTTCAGAGCTTCTGCCACACCTCTCAGTGCCATATTGTCACTTTCGGAGCCGCCAGCCGTAAAGTAGATTTCAGAAGGCTGGGCATTGATGGCAGCCGCCACCTGTTCTCTTGCTTTTTCCATGGCTTTTTTGCTTTCTTTTGCAATGCCATAAATACCGGAAGCATTTCCATAATATTCTGTAAAATAAGGAAGCATTGCTTCCAGAACTTCTTTTCTGACGGGAGTTGTTGCTGCATGATCCATATAAATTTTTGTTGCCATAGTCTTGTCCTCCTCTTTTAAAAACTCACTTTATATATCATAGTATTCTTATATGTTTTATGTGAATTAAATGTACCATACTTTTCATAGTTTGTCAATAGGAATTCAAAAAGTATCCTGTTAATTTTTAATGTATGTTCTTTTTCGCAATTTGCGAATATTGTCAAAAATATTTTTCTATCTGTGACAATACCTTTTCTCGACTCTTTAATAACCATATAATAAAGAATAGTCTTAGTATTCTACACTTGTAGTATCGTGTGTAAAAGAAAAATGAAAAAGAGGTGAGCAGGTTGCAGGAATTTAAAGATCGGCTGAAAATGCTGCGAAAAGAGAAAAAATTAACTCAGGTAAAATTGGGTGAAATGTTGAACTATGGCTATACCGCCATTGCCAACTATGAATCCGGACGCAATCAGCCCTCCATCCCTGACTTGAAGAAAATCGCATCAATTTTTGATGTGTCTCTGGACTATCTTCTGGGTGTCAATGACATTCGCCATCCTTACATGGTAGATGATGAATCCGTCGAATTTAATCGTTTTCAGACCTACTATGCTCAGCTGAGCAAGGACAGTCGTGACGAATTGCTTATGTATATGCAATGGCTTTTGGATCGGGATGCCATGAGAAAAGAAGAAAATACATTGGAAAAATCTTCTTTGCTCCGCGTTGCACAGACTGAAAAAGAATATCGTAAAGATTAATTATGAAAAAACCCTTTTGCTGCGAACAATTGGTTTCCGCAGCAAAAGGGTTTTTTATTTTTTCCCCATCATTCTCTTATCTTCATAAAATGCACGCAAATGATCCAAAGCTTTGATGCCCACAATGATACAGATGAGCATCTGTATCCAACACATCCATTCCAGTTCGTAGCGATGCAGGAAAAGCACCATAAACACCAGCCCTTCCACTAGAGCCAGCCACAAATGCTTGTTTTTCATTTTCTGAAAGCCTCCTTGCATATTTTCTTATAGCATAGCAGAAAACCATCAGATTTTTGTTATGGTTTTGTTATGATTTTCTTACGAAATTCCAACGGTGTTTCTATGGAGATACCGCAGGAAAAACAGACAAATCACCAGTGAAACAAAGGTCGCCAAGGGGGAAGCCAATCCCATGACATAAAGAGATTCCCCTGCATAACGGCTCAAAAATGCCGTAGCCGGAATACGCACACCAAAGGTTGCCAGCATACTATGGGCAAAAGAAATCACTGATTTTCCATATCCACTGAAATAGGAATTCATGCAGAAAATAAAGGCAACCAGAATACAGTCAATGGAATAAGACCGCAGATAATCCGCCGCCGCACTGACTACCTCCGCTTCTTTGGCGAAAATGCCAGTGATGCTTTCCGGATTCCACTGGCAGTATACACAGAACAAAACACCGAAAACCAAAGCATATCCAATGCCGAACCACAGGGTTTTCCGTGCCCTTTCTGGTTTTCCTGCTCCCAGATTTTGTGCTGTCATGGCAGCAACGGCAGAAGCAAAGGATGTGGGGGGAAGCATGGCAAAAATAATGACTTTTTCCACTACCCCCACAGCAGCCGAAGGAATCAGTCCCAATGTATTCACAATGGCTGTAATGACCAGAAAAGAAATATTTACCAACGCATCCTGCAATGCCAAGGGCAAACCTACCTTCCAAATGCGCAACGCCGACGATGGATCTGGAATGAAATCCTTTTTATGTACAGGAAAGGAAAACCCTTTCTTTCTGATATAGAACAGTGCAGCAAAAAAACTGATTGCCTGTGCGGCAACGGTGGCTATGGCCGCGCCTTCTGCTCCCATGCCAAAACCTCCCACCAGTAAAAAATCCACACCAATATTCACGATACAGGCAATCAATATAAAATATACAGGTGTTTTGGAATCACCCAATCCACGAAAAATACCGCTGACCGCATTATACCCAATGATAAAAGGAATTCCTGCGGAACAGATAAATATATATGCCTTAGCTGCTTCTGCCGCTTCCTGAGGCGTTTCCATAACCGTGACAATGGATTCCGTCAAAAACAGCATCAACGGTGTTAAAATCACTGCCAGAGCCAAAAAAGAGGATGTAATGGTTCCCACTGCTTTTGCTGCCCCTCTGGGATTTGCCTCACCAATGCACCTACCTAACAAAACTGTACCACCAGTGGAAATCCCCAATATAATGCCTGTAATGGTCTGCATGACCTGACTGCCGATAGCAACTGCCGATACGCCAGCCGCCGTATCAAAGCGCCCCACCACATACAGGTCTGCCGCACCGTATAATGCCTGTAGGAAACTGGCAAGCAAAAACGGCATTGCAAAGCGCAGCAATGTAGTGCTGATTTTTCCTTCCGTCAACGAAAATCCCTGAGTCATGATTTTTCCCCTTTCACAAAAAAAGCCGGATAAGAAGCAGGACTTTCACCTGCCATCTTATCCGGCTGTAATCTCTTATGTATTACGCACCCTCCGATGAACAAACTCATTGTAGCAATGTATATTTTACTTGTCAAGAGGGTTTTCCTCAAGGTTTTTCCCGCCGCAGTTCTCTTGCTGCCGCCATGGTGGTTTCCGTGATTTCCTCACCGCCCATGAGCCGCGCAATCTCCCGACAGGAAGCATTCTCGTCTAATGTTTCTACGGTTGTGGTGGTTCGCCCTTCCGCCACATGTTTTTCTATGCGAAAATGATTATCTGCCATAGCCGCAATCTGAGGCAGATGGGTGATACAAAGAATCTGCCGCTTTTTCCCCAGCAAACTCATTTTTTCCCCAACTTTTCTGGCAGTCTTGCCGCTGACACCTGTGTCGATTTCGTCAAAAATAAAGGTTCCAATTTCGTCTGCATCCACCAGTACTGTTTTCAGCGCCAGCATTACACGGGACATTTCCCCACCGGATGCGATTTTTGCCAGAGGCTTCAAGTCCTCCCCCGCATTGGCAGAAATCAGAAATTCCACTTTATCCACACCGTCTGCGGCAAAATTTTCCCGTTTTTCCACGGAAATATAAAATCTTGCCTGTGCCATTTCCATATCATGAAGTGCCTGCTCCACCTGTGTCTGCACCTGCAAAGCTGTATTTTTTCTGATGGCTGTGATTTCTCCAGCCAAAGCAGTCATATTCTCATGCACCGCCTGCAATGCCTGTTCCAGTTCTGCCGCACGCTCCTCGCTGTTTTGCAGAAAATCCAGTTCTTCCACTGCTTTTTGGTAAAAATCCAGAACCGCTTCCACACTGCCGCCATATTTTCGTTTCAGGCGGTAAATGGTCTGCAAGCGTTCCTCAATGGTTTCCAAAGCGTCCGGGTCTGCTTCCAGCAAATGAGTATACTTCTTCCATTCCCTTGCGCCGTCTTCCAGCTGGGCATAGACATTGTCCATACGTTCGCAAAGTTCTGACAGACTGTTATCCAGCGCCGCTGCTTCCTGCAAGCAACGCAGAGCCTCTCCCAGATTATCACAGGCAGAAGCCATGCCTTCTTTGCCATCATAAAGGAGCTGCACCCCTTCCACAGACAACCGCATGAGCTTTTCCACACTGCCCAAACGTTTTTTCTGTTCCAGCAATTCTTCTTCTTCGCCAGCACGCAGAGATGCCCCTTCGATCTCCTCTTTCTGGAATTGGAGAATATCTAATCTCTGGGCACGGCTGCCTTCTTCCCCACAAAGCATTTCCAGCTGCTTTTTCAGTTCTTTTTCTCTAGCAAATTCCTTTCGATATTCTGCCAGTTTTCCTTCCAATGCTTCACCACAAAAACGATCCAGCAAATGGATATGTCTGCTTGGGTTCAGCAATGACTGATGCTCATGCTGTCCGTAAATATCCAGCAATTCTCCTGCCAGTTCCTTCAGCATGCCAGCTGTGACGGTACTGCCATTGACACGGGCAACGGTTTTTCCTGATGCCTGCATGGTACGGGCAATGAGCAGTGTACCATCTTCCTCTGCCGGAATGCCGTTTTCCTCCAGAAAAACAGAAACCTTTGGATTCTCTGTAGAAAACAGAGCTTCTACCACTGCCATCTGTTCTTCTTTTCGCAGGAAATCACGATTTACCCGACCACCCAATGCGAAATGCAGGGAATCAATAATCATGGATTTTCCGGCACCAGTTTCCCCTGTGAGAATATTCAGACCTTTTTCAAAATGCAGTTCACTTTCTGCAATCAGCGCTACGTTTTTGATATGCAAATGTTCCAGCATTTTTACATTCCCCGTTTCTTAGGCACTATGAATGATACGATACAGCTTTTCAATGATCACCGCTGCCTGATTATGGGTTCTGACTACACAGAACACAGTATCATCACCAGCAATGGTTCCCAGAATCTCCGGGTTCTGCATGTTATCCAGTGCAACCGCTACCGCCATGCCCATACCTTCCAGTGTCTTAATAACGATTATATTCTGTGCATAGTCCATCTTCACAACAGCTTCTTTGAATACACGCGTCAAGCGTTCTGTAATTTCCGTATCATTGCCGGTAATGACAGAATATTTCTGCTTTCCTCGCTCCGTGGCGATTTTTGTCAGCTTCATTTCCCGAATATCTCTGGAAACCGTTGCCTGTGTTACCATAAAGCCTTCTTCACACAGTTTCTGGGCTAATTCGTCCTGGGTTTCAATATCGTATTTTTCGATCAGTTCCAATATTTTCGCATGTCTGGCAATTTTCAAACTCGTCACAACCTTTCTAATCTCTATCTGCTGAGTTTCTGACGCAGTACGTCATAAAAACTCTGCGGATTCGTTTTGATAATGGAAGCATATTCTTTTGCTCTTTTCACCTGCACAACTTTTTTACCTGTCAATGTCCAAGCATCCTGCCCATCTGCACTGACAGTAAAATCCGCTTCTTCTCTGGGATTGATTTCCACTGTCACCACATCGTCAGCCGAAACCACAATGGAACGGCTGGTGAGTGTATGGGCTGAAATAGGCGTAATGGCGATGATCTGTGCATCTGCTTTCAGCACTGGACCGCCAGCGGACAGATTATACGCTGTGGAGCCTGTAGGCGTACAAATGATAACACCATCTGCCCGAAGGGTATCCACATACTCCTCATTGACATAAATATTGAACTCCAGAATCTTGTAAAGCAGACCTCTGGTGATACAAATGTCATTGAGGGCAAGAATCCCTTCAATACGCTCTTGGTCTTTGGCAATGGCAGCCTGCAGCATCATGCGTTTTTCCATTTTATAATCGCCTGCCAGCACTTTATCAATGGCATATTCCGCATGATTCTTTTCCTCCGCCGTCAAAAAGCCCAGTGTGCCCAGATTGATGCCCAAAATAGGCGTACCATAAGGCGCTGACTTTCTGCCGACACCAAGAAGGGTACCATCTCCGCCCAAAGAAATGAGAAAATCCGAATCCCGATACAATTCTTCTTCTAAACAGCCATATTCCTCCAGTCCGGCAAGCTTTGCCGCCTTCATAGAAAGACATGGCTGGCACTCTTTCAGTTTCAAATATTGCAGCAGCCGATTGGTCACTGCAAAATCCTTATCTTTTTCAAGATTTGGAAGTATTCCTACTTTTTTCATACCTTCGCCCCCAAGCAGCATTATAAAACTTCATGAGATTTTGCTGCAATTTCTTCTACCCATGTATGAACTTCTTCTTTTGTTGCACCTGGCTGTTTTTTGTCCAGGTAGATCAAGTACTCAATGTTGCCTTTTGGCCCTTTGATAGGAGAAAAATCCAGTCCCATCACACCCAAACCATTTGCCATGGCATAATCCGCAATCATGAGAATTACTTCTTTATGCACCGCAATATCTTTGACAACACCATTTTTCCCTACTTTTTCCCGTCCTGCTTCAAACTGGGGCTTGATGAGGCAGACCAGCTGTCCGTCCTCTTTCATGACACCCAGCACAGCAGGGAGAACTTTTGTCAGGGAAATAAAAGATACGTCAATAGACGCAAAATCCGCCGCATCAGGCACCTGTTCCTGGGTCACATAGCGCACATTGGTTTTTTCCAGGCAAACGACTCTAGGGTCATTGCGCAGTTTCCAAGCAAACTGACCATAGCCAACATCGATGGAATATACCTTTGCGGCACCGTTTTGCAGCATACAGTCTGTGAAACCGCCAGTGGAAGCGCCAATATCCAGACAGATCTTATCTGTCAGTGTAATGGGGAAAACTTCCATGGCTTTTTCCAGTTTATAGCCGCCGCGGCTGACATATTTCATGGCTGCATCCCGCACTTCGATCTCCGCAGTCACGGGAATCTTTGTGCCGGCTTTATCTTCTTTCATGCCGTCTACATAGACATTGCCTGCCATGATATATGCTTTCGCCTGGTCTCTGCCCGGTGCCAGCCCACGCTGCACCAACAGCACATCCAGCCGTTCCTTTTCCACTTTTTCTGCCATAACTTACTCTCCCAACGTTTTTTTGATGGATTGATAAATCCCTTCCGCATCCAGACCATATTTCGCAAACAGCTGTGGCTGTGTTCCCTGTTCGATATATTCATCAGGGAACGCAAGGTTTTTCACATTGGCTGCAATGTCATTGTCGCTGTAAAATTCCAGCACAGCGGAACCAAAGCCACCATCACGGACATTGTCTTCCACTGTGAAAATATGGCTGCAGTTCTCTGCCACCGCTCGCAAAATTTCGCCGTCCAAAGGACGGATAAAGCGGATATTCACCAAAGAAGGATTTTTTCCTTCTGCTCGCAGCCGCTCCACCGCGCCATAAGCCGCATCCAGCATATGACCTTCTGCCAGAATGGCAATTTCCTCACCTTTTGCAATCCATTCCGCCTTGCCATACTCCACGGGCAAACGCTGCATTTCAAAGCTTTCTGATGCTGTCCCTCGAGGATAACGTACCGCTACAGGACCTTTGCATACATTCACCGCATAGTCCAGCATTTCTTCCAGCTCCCAACCATTCTTAGGAGAAAGCACTGTCATATTGGGAATATGACGCAGGAAAGAAAGGTCAAATACCCCCTGATGGGTTTCTCCGTCAGCGCCGACAATACCTGCCCGGTCAATGGCGAATACCACATGAAGGTTTTCCATGCAGACATCATGGATGATCTGGTCATAAGCACGCTGCAGGAAAGAAGAATACACTGCAAAAACAGGAATCATTCCCTGACTTGCCAAACCTGCCGCAAAGGTTGTCCCATGCTGCTCTGCAATGGCAACGTCAAAGAAACGCTTCGGGAATTCTTTTCTAAACTTCTGGAAGCCTGTGCCGCTGCACATAGCCGCTGTGATACCCACAACCTTTGGATTACGCTTTGCGATTTCCACGATTTTATTGCCGAATACAGATGACCAGCTTGGTTTACTGCTCTTGGAAAGGGGTTCCCCTGTCCGCAGGTCAAAAGGACTCACACCATGGTAATCCCAAGGACGTTCTTCCGCATAGGGATATCCCCGTCCCTTTTCTGTTTTCACATGAATGAGGATAGGGCCATGCATTTGCTGTACATTCTTAAACAATTCGATCAATTCCGGCAGATCGTGCCCATCCACAGGACCAATGTACTTAAATCCCATACCTTCAAACACAGCGCCTTCCAGCAGCAGCAGTTTTGCGCTGTCCCTTACTTTTTCCAGTACAGAATAAGCTGGTTTCCCAATGACAGGCACCATATCCCTAAACTGTTTGAAATTTTCTTTAAATGCCTGATACCGATTGCTGGTACGCAGGGAATTCAGATGTTTGCTGATAGCACCCACATTGGTATCAATGGACATCTGGTTATCATTCAGAACAACAATCAGATCAGTATTTTCCCTGCCTGCGTTATTCAGCGCTTCATAAGCCAGACCACCTGTCATGGATCCATCACCAATGACAGCAATGACATGATTTTTTCTGCCCTGCAAATCTCTTGCTTTGGCAATGCCCAAAGCGGCAGAAATGGATGTGGAGCTATGGCCTGCCGCAAAAGCATCACAAGGGCTTTCATGGGGTTTGGGGAACCCACTGAGCCCATCCAGCTGACGCAAAGCAGAAAAACCTTCCTTACGTCCTGTCAATATTTTATGGATATATGCCTGATGGCCTACATCCCAAACAATTTTATCCTGAGGCAGTCTAAAACAGTATTCCAGCGCCACTGTCAGCTCTACCACACCCAAATTGGATGCCAGGTGGCCGCCAGTTTTCGAAACTGCCCGAAGAAGGAATCGGCGCAGTTCCTTACAAAGCTGCTCCATTTCCTGTACATTCAACTTTTTCAAGTCTTCCGGAGATTGGATACGGTCCAATATTCCGCCCACTCAAATCACCTGCTCTCCTTATTTAAAACAACAATCCTACAACGATCCCCAAAATCGCTCCCACAAATACCTCCAATGGCGTATGACCCAGCAGTTCCTTTACTTTCTGCAATTCCGGCAGTTTATGGTGCTCGATCATATAGTTGATGATCTCTGCCTGTTTGCCTGCCGCACGCCGGATACCGGCCGCATCGTACATGACCACAAAGGAAAAAATCAGCGAAATGGCAAACAATGCCGAATCAAAGCCGTTATACTTCCCCACGCTAGTGGTCAGCGCCATAACCAGAGATGAATGGGAACTGGGCATACCGCCTGTCCCCGTCAATCTGCTGGCATCAAATTTTCTCTCTGTCACAATGGGGCGGATAGTCTTAAATCCCTGTGCCAATGCCCAAGAAAGGATCGCCGCCCAAAAAGGTCTGTTCAATAAAAACGATTCAAATCCCATAGAATCATCTTCTTTCTTCTGCTCAATATGTTCTTTGCAGCAAATACTTTGTCAAAGTCTGTAAGAAATCGCAGGATTCCCCCAGTTCTTCCCAAATTGCCACAGCTTCATCAGAAAGTTTTGCGGCAATCTTTCTGGATTCTTCAATACCGTATAAAGTCACATATGTTGTTTTTTCGTTTTTCTCATCACTGTGGATAGGCTTGCCCAGTTCCTCCATGGTACTGGTCACATCCAGAATATCATCCAGAATCTGGAAGGCTACGCCGATTTTTTCACCTGCCAGACCAAATTTTTCCACCACTTCTTCAGAAGCGCCGCCCACTCTGGCACCTGCTTCCAGTGCGCCGCGAATCATTGCCGCTGTTTTATGAATGTGGATAAAATCCAGTGTTTCTTTATCAATGGGTTTCCCTTCAAAATAAACATCTACCACCTGACCGGTGAGCATCCCATGGATCCCAGCGCCTTTGGCAATGGCGAGCATTGCGCCAGTGGTTTCCTTGCAGGGATTTTCATAACAAGCCTGCGCCATGGTTTCCATAGCGTGATGAAGCAGACCATCCCCTGCCAGAATTGCCATGTCTTCTCCATATACCTTATGACTGGTCAGTCTGCCGCGGCGGTAATCGTCGTTATCCATAGCAGGCAGATCGTCATGAATCAAAGAATATGTATGAATCATTTCCAAAGCACAAGCAAAAGGCACTGCCATTTCCTTTTTGCCGCCTACAGCTTCACAGGCCGCCAGCACCATCATGGGGCGCAGACGTTTGCCGCCGGCAAAGAGACTATAGCCCATTGCTTCAAAGATCACAGGAGGAAATGCCTCCTGTTTGGGTATATATGTCTGCAGGGCAGCTTCGATTTCCGCAATGCGTGCCTGCATATCACTTTTGAAGTCCATTTTCCATTTCCTCCTCTGCAAAAGGTGTTTCTTCCCATAAGCCTGCTTCTTTGCGCAGCATTACAATACTCCCCTCTGCCGCTGCCAGTTTTTCCTTGCAGGCTGCCGAAAGACTCAAGCCTTCCTGATAAAGTTTCACCGCTTCTTCCAACGGCACTTCTTCTCTTTCCAGCCGATCAACGATTTCTTCCAGCCGTATCATGGCTTCTTCAAAGGTGACTTTCTTTTTCGCCATGGGTAAACACCTCCTTTTCCTGAATCTTTGTTTCCATTTTGCCATCCTGCAAATGCAGGGTGACCCTATCCCCCACTTCCGCCTGTTTTGCAGAAGTCAGCAATTTTCCTGATGATGCGACAGCCATCACATATCCCCGTGACATGACTGCCAGCGGCGACGCAGCTTCCAGACGATTGGTCAGATACTGCCACCGTTCCGCTCGCTGCATCAGACGGTTTGTCATTTCTCTATCCAGCCGCTGCTGGGTTTCCTCCACATCCATCATGGTACGGTAAATCCGCTCCAAAGGTCTTTCCATGACAGGACGGGATTTCAGCAAATCCAGCCGTCTGCGGCAGGATGTCAAAAGGGCACTTATGTCCCGTTCCATCCGCAGTTCCAAACGGTGAAAGGTTTCCCTGCGTTCTGCCAGAGGCGTTGTTGCCAATTCCGCTGCTGCGGAAGGCGTGGGCGCCCGCATGTCTGCTACAAAATCCGTAATGGTAAAGTCTGTTTCATGACCTACAGCAGAAATCACAGGAATTTCTGACGCAAAAACAGTTCTCGCCACATTTTCATCATTGAAGCACCACAAATCCTCCATGGAACCGCCGCCACGTCCCAAAATGATGACATCTGCTTTTCCCCATTCATTGACCAGTTTCAGAGAACGGACAATATCTGCCGCTGCTTGTTCGCCCTGTACCAATGTGGGAAAAATAGCCACTTTCACATTTGGGTCTCGGCGTTTGACGATTTGCAGGATATCCCGAACAGCTGCTCCTGTGGGGGATGTGATGACTGCGATGCAAGAAGGATTTTTCGGGATTTCTCTTTTGAAATCTCCGTCAAACAATCCTTCTGCCGCCAGCTTTTCTTTTAACTGCTCAAAAGCAACCTGTAAGGCTCCAATGCCCAAAGGCTCCATAAATTCCGCATAAAGCTGGTACTGCCCCGTTTTCTCGTAAAGAGAAATGTGACCATATACTACCGCCTGCATGCCGTTTTCTGGTTCAAAAGGCAGTCCTGCCGCATCCTGACGGAACATGACACAGGATAATGCCCCAGATGCATCCTTCAATGTGAAATACAAATGCCCGGAACTATGGGCTTTGAAATTGGAGATTTCCCCTTTCACCAAAAGGCTGCTCAATATAAAATCGTTTTCCAGTAAATTGCGAATATAACGGTTGATCTGTCCAACCGTAAAAATTTTCGGTTCAATCATACCGGTTCATTTCCCTTCATGCAGAAGCAATTTTCCCCAGCACACCATTGATAAAGGCAGGTGCTTCGTCAGAGCTGTATTTTTTCGCCAATTCCACCGCTTCATTAATAACAACACCCACAGGGGCTTCTGTGCTGTATTTCAGTTCATATACTGCCAGTCGCAGAATTGCCAGATCCACTCTGTTCATTCTCTGGGTATTCCAGCCCTTTGCAAAACTGTCGATAATGGCGTCAATTTCTTCCACATGGGCTCTAGTGCCTTCCACCGCTGCCATGGTGTAGGCTTTATCTTCTTCAGTCACCACTTCATCCTGTTCCGCAAAAAACAGATCTGTCATCTGTTCCTGTTCTTCCGCTGCATTGAATTCCATCTGGAACAACAGTACAAAAGCATTTTTTCTCGCATTTCTTCGGCTCATAATCATCCTCCGCTTTTCTCATTACAATAGGGACAAATACCACTCCTATGCAGGAGTGGTATAAATCCATTTTTTTATTCTTCTTCGTCCGCTTTTGCGGTTTTTTCCTTCACAATGCCTGCCACTGCCACATTGACAACAGGCACAGAAAGTCCTGTCATGGTTTCCACGGCATTCTTGACTCTTTTCTGCACTTCTTCAGCAACAACCTGAACTTTTGTGCCAAAGTTCACGATAATTTCCATATCCAGTACCACTTCTCCGCCGTCACTTTCGATTTTGGCGCATTTTGTCTGGCTTTTTCTGCCGAAAAATTCTACAAAGCCTTTTCCGCTTCCGGCGCCTTCTGTCACGCCATCCACTTCCAATGCCGCTGTTACGGCGATGACACTGATGACCTCGTCCGCGATCTGAATCTGCCCGTTTGTGATTTTGTCTTCAGACATATTTCCGACCTCCTGTCTTGTCTTACAAAACAGCATTTCCACTGCTTTCCGTGGTACGAAATCGTGCAATGCCGTTTCTCTGTCTTTCATATCAGTATACCAGAAAAGATACCTCAATGCAAATAAATATACAACAAAACATGAATAAATTCACATCATGCTTCCACTGCCAGACATACTTTTTCCTTTTCCAGAATTTCCTGTGTCAATTCCAGCGCACGGAGGATGGCGCCATCCATATTGTAATAGCGGTACTCTGCCAGTCTGCCGCACAAATACAGGTTGTCCCATTGCGCAAGCGCCTTTTGGTACATTTCATAAAGACTTCTGTTCTGTGGATTTTCAATGGGATAATATGCTTCCTGTCCGTCTTTGGCCGTAAATGCCATAGGATACTCCCGAAGAATGGTTGTAATCCCAGTCTTTTTCTGACCTGTCAATTTTTTAAATTCTGTAATTCTGGTAAAGTCTTCACTGTTGGGATAGTTGACAACACTTGCAGACTGGAAATCATCCTGCTGCAGTGTTTCAAATTCCAGATGCAAAGAACGATAAGGCAGACATCCAAAGCTATTTTGCAGCAATACATCAGGCATGCCTGTATAAATAAATATACCGTCAAATAACTCTCCGTCAAAACGCATGGTGCCATCCGGCTGCAATGTCAAAATATCCATCGCATCCACACCTGTTTGACAGACAATATTCTTATGGCACAGCATATTTTCGAATATCTTGGTATAGCCTTCCTTGGGCATCAACTGATAACGGTCGCCAAAATAACGGTCATCTCTGCCCAAAACCACAGGCACACGGCTAATGACAGAACGATCTACCTGCAAAACCGGAACACCCCACTGCTTTGCAGTATACCCTTTAAAAACATTGTCAAACACAAATTGTCCCAGTTCTACAATTTCTTTATCAGTATGTTCCATCAACTCCAGCACTGTCACTCTCGTTTTTCCAGAAAAAGCCCTGAGCAGTTTCGCTTCCAATTTCTTTGCCTGCTCCATAGGAAACAATGCTTCCAAGGATGTAAAGTTAAAAGGAATGGGAACTTCTTGATCCTTGATTTTTCCTTTCACTCGATGTTCGTATGTATCCCACTGTCCAAACCGGCGGATATAATGAAATACCTTTTCATCATTGGTATGGAAGATATGAGGGCCATAAACATGGATACGGATGCCTGCTTCGTTTTCTTCTTCATACATATTTCCGCCAATGTGTGCTCTTTTTTCCAGTACCAATACCTGTTTTCCGGCTTCTGCCAACTCTCTTGCCGCAACTGCACCGGCAAAGCCAGCGCCAGCCACGATCACATCCGGTTTCCCCTTCCATTGTTTCATCATAATTGTTCCCTCTTTCTATCCCTTTCATTTCATTGATTCGCACGTCTGACTGCGAAAATGACAGACGCACCAGATTCCCATACTTACCAACAGCACCAGATAAAAACTGATGCCTCTGGAAATACACATGGATGCCGCCAGATCGCTTCCCGGAAAAACGGACGCAAACACCGCCGCATAAACCAACTCCGAAATTCCTGCTGAACCGGGAAACGGCAGCATATCCACTGCAATATATACCGTTGCTTGCAGCACCATGATCCAAAACAGACTAACGCCTTCCAATCCCATGGCGCGATAAATGAGCCATGTCAAGAAAAACAGACTGCATCTCTGCACCAGTGTCATCATGGTTGCTATGGCAATTTTTCTTGGATTTTCCTGAAAAAACCGTACCACTGCGCCATATCTTGCCACTGCCTCTCGCAGACGTTCCTTCCGTTCTTCTTTAGGATGGAGAAGTCTGATCTTCACCAGAAATCCTTCCAGAAACAGTGCTGTTTTTTCTGCCCATACAGGCGTTACCATGACCCAGACCAATATGGCAACCAGTATGGCGTTAAGCCCAATGCCCAGATAGAACAGCCAGTAATATCCCTGAAAATAGGCGCCTAACTGTTTATGCCAAAAAAAAGCAATCAGTAGACCCAAAACCGCCAGTACAAATTTGTACAGCACCGCCACTACCATAAGCACCGGTGTGCTGTCTGCCAGTGGCAATCCAGCCTTTTTCATATAGTAAAGCTGGGCTGGCTGTCCGCCTGTGGCAGATGGTGTGATACCCGAAAAGAAAAATCCAATAAAAGACCAACTGATACATTTCAACAATGACACTTTTTGTTTGATGGCTCTCAGCAGATAACAGATGATACTGCCCTCTGCTGACACAAAAAACAATGCCGACACAACACCAGCCAGTATCCATTTATGGTCGGCTCGCGCCATCGCCGCAGCCACAGCCCCCATGTCATTATTTTCCACAAGAACGTATATGGTGATTCCCACGAGCAGACACAAAAACAAGATACTGCCCACATATTTATGTACCATACACTTCTCCTTTCCCATAAAACAAATGGCGGCTTATGACATAATCCGACAGATATCCTTCATAAAGTACCTTCATCTGCTCCAGTTCATAAAAATCTTTTGGTGTGACCATGGAGAAATGCTTGTCAAAAAGCGTCAGGCCAACCTCCTCCATGGCTTGCGCCAGAAAAGAAGAACAAGTATAGTGATTCTTTTGATAAAACGGCTTTTGCAGCCAGATAAAAGGCAAGCCAATGATGCAGTAATGATACCGGAATCTTTTTTCATAACAGGCGTTCATTTTCTCCCACAGCAGCACTTTCTGTTCTGCCGTGCAGGAAAGTTCGCAGACCCTGTACCGCGCCTGAGGAAATACACGCAGTATCTTCGGTGTATTTTCTCTGATAAATCCTGCAAAAAAAGGAATGGCAGGGTCACGCCGCCCAACGCTGTACGCCTCCTGAAAATCCGCATCAAAAGACATTACCACATGACAGTACGAAAGCTTTATGACGCGGCGTATGATATTTGCAAAAAATCCCGGTGTATCTACCAGAGCAATATAAAGTTTCTCCATTTGTTTCGCCTTCTTTTTTACTGAAATTTCACCAGTTTCCGCGCCAGTCGGTAGCCTGTCAGGGTCGCGAAATCTCCCAGTTTCCCCGGCAGATATGTCAGACCGCTGAGGCGTTTATAACGCAGGGTCTTATACAGTCCTTTGTCCATCTGACGCATATACTCCCATAATTCTCTTCTTTTTTCCATGGCATCTGCATCGCCGATGAGCAGCAGATGAATGGAAGAAATGGCCATCATAACAGAAATGTTTCTGGTCATGTACGTCGCCAATTTTTTCTCCCGCACCTGATGGAGATCTGTACAGGCAGAAACCAGTTTTGTTACCAGAATCTGCTGGTCAATGCGCTTCATGAGCATTTTTTCATTGACAGACTGGTCTTCCCGTCCAATAAAGTAGTGGTACAAATCCACATCCAGATAAAAAATATTTTCCACAAAAGGCAGTGGCTGATAAGCAAAGATATTATCTACATAAAATGTGTGCTTCGGTAGCTGCACGCCGCTTTTGCGCAGTACTTCTGTTTTGAAAATCAATGCATGCATAATCAGATACTGGGTAGGCAAAAACCGACCAATCTCATGCCAATTGCACAGACTGCCTGATTCAAACACATTGCGATAATGAATCTGCTGCTGTCTGCCTTCGTACAAATGGTCATATATGTAATTGCAGACAAGCATATCCACAGGTGTCTGATTGATCCGCCATTTTTCCATGCGCTCCAGCACTTCCTGCAGGGCTTTGGTATCCAGCCAGTCATCAGAATCCACCACTTTGTAAAATTCTCCCGTTGCATGGGCAAGACCCACATTTACACCCTGTCCGTGTCCCTGATTTTCCTGATGAACAGCTTTGACAATGGTTGGATACTTTGCCGCATATTCATCAGCAATTTCTCCTGTGCGGTCTTTGGAACCATCATTGACGATGATGATCTCTACTTTTTCTCCGCCAGTCAATAATGTATCAATACAGCGCCGCATATAATCTTGAGAGTTGTAACATGGTACGGCAAATGTAATCAGTTTCATGAGGCAACTTCCTTTCTTTTTTCGTTCTACTTAAATATTTATACAAGAATATACCAAAACAATTTGAAAACTGTGCTAAGAAAATTCGAAAAGTTTCTTAATTTTTTGCGAAAAAAGATTAAATTTACCACATTTTTCCATTTTCTTACCAGACTGTTTCCAAAATTCCTTCTTTATCATATATATATTACCAAAATTTTCTGTTTTCCGAAACATACCGTTTCCTTTCATTTTATGCATACAAAACCGTTCCTCTATCTGGCTAAAATCCCATAAAAAATGACAGTTCCTTCTTAAGAAACTGTCATAAAATGATGTACGTTTTTTTACTTGCTCTGCTTCCATGTGGAAATCCGAATCTGTTCCGCGGTGTATCCTGTTTTGCGTTTGACGATATCTTGAATCTGTGCCACTTCTGCGTCTGTTAAAGTGTCTTTATCCACTACCACGTCCACCGTATCGTCATCCATGCGGACATAGGCTTGAGAAAACCCCTTGGCTTCAATCATAGCTTCTGCTGCTGTTTCTTTTTCGATGCGCTCCTGCAATTCCAGCATGCTGTCACTGCAAACATTCTTCTGGCTTTCACTGACATTGCTGTTGTTCAGCATTTCTGTGAGGATCTCTTTCTGTTTTGCTCTGGACTGTTCTCTTTCCAGTTTGGCTTCCGCAAAATAACTGGAGGCATCGTCGCTGGTATTGGCACTGGCAAAGACTGCCGCCCCATCCCCTGTGGTTGTGGATGCTTCCGCAGTCAGAGGGTCTAAAGCCCCTTCTTCTGTGGGCATATCATCTGGAAGCGCCGCATAATCATCCTCCATCAGCGCTGCCATATCCCCCTCTTCTGTCAGTTCCATGGCAGTTTTGGTGCCTTCTGCGGACTTGGTTTCCTGAAAATTCAGATACCCTGCCGCCGCAATCATCACTGCCAATGCTGTCACTACCACTTGATTCCGTTTTACTGTAAACATACTTTTTCCCCCTTATTTCATTTTGAGTATGGCTATTTTATGTGCAGGCACCTGCAGCAATGCCTGTGCCCCACGACTTAACCCATCACATACCACCGGATCACCGGCTCCCTGTGCTACAATGAGCACACCTTCCACCTGCGGCGCTGTCTCTGTCAGAATCAGCGGTGACTGTCCGCCGCTGCCGTCCTCCATCAGCACCACTGTGCTTTCTCGGCTTACGGCATTTTCACTGCTTCCATTGCTTTCTTCAATTTTCTCCTCTCTGGCAGGGGTACTTTCCGCAGTGGTGGCATAAGTCAAAAGCACCTGCACTTCTCCTGCTCCTGCCACCTGACTGAGAACCCGTTCCAGTTCTGCTTCCAACTGCCGTTCGGCTCTCTCTCCTGTGGTTTGCTGTACATTTTCCACAGCCCCTTGTTCCTTTGGTTCTCCTTCCACAAAATGACTACTCAGCAGCAGCGCAATGCCAATGAGGAGCCCTGCCGCCATTTTCATCCGCACCTGCCGATTTTCTGGACAAAATAAGCGGCGTAAAAAATCGTTTTTCATTCTCTTTCCCCCTTTTGTATATTACGGAACCAGCGTAATGGCTTCTATTTCCATGCCATATTCTTTTGCCGCCTTATCCTTGAGGGATTCCGGCAGATTTTTTCCGCTGATTTCCATTTCCTCCGGCAGTCCGCTTTCCTCATTCCATGCAATATGTACGCCATCTACATTGGGCTCCTGCCTTTGCAGTTCTGACAAAACCTGATTTTCCATTGTCTTTCGTGTCCAGTTTTCTCCCAGTTTTGCATCATAAGTCACTTCTTGTTCCGGCAATGCAAAAAAATGGGCAAAATCCATTTCTTCCAAGTGAAACAGCCCCATCATGGGTTTCAGCACTGCCAAAAGCACCAAGAGTCCCAATAACCATCGGATATACTGCCGAAAATTTCCCTTTGGCATCAACAGCCCCACAGCCACCGAAAAAACGGTCAAGGCGCTTATAGTTTTTATATATGCGGTAAAAGCCTCCATCATGCCTCTCACTTCCTTTCTACAACACCCCCAGCAGAAGTACAGAAGAAAACAGGAACATTACTTCCACCAGAAAAACAACGCCCAGCAGAAGGGCTGTATAATCTCCTGCAATGCCGATGCACTCCACCAAACGGGCTTCACAGACAGATTCCACTGCCGCTGCCGTCAGCTTGAAGATCAGTGTCATTGCCACCAACTTCACTACCAGCGGAATGCAGAGCAGCAATAAAAAAATCACTGCCGCCGCCAATGTTCCACTGCGGATGGTGCCTGCTACCGCCGCTGCCGTATCCACTGCGCCCCCCATGACATCCCCTACCACAGGCACCGCATTAACAGCAATCTTTGCTGTCCGTACCGCCAGACCATTGACAGCACCGCCGCCGATTTTCTGTAAGGACAACAGCAGCATAAATCCTCCTGCCAATCCTTTCAGCCCCCAAGATACACCTTGCCGCAGCAGTGCTGCAAATCTGGCTGTGAGGGGCTGTTCCGAAAGACGGTCTACCAATTCCAGAGCCACCGCTGCCAACAGTACAGGAACAATGACACTTTTCAGTATCAATACAATAAGAGTACATCCACCCATCATGGTAGGCCCCATGAGTGCTGTTTGTGTCAAATTACCAGAAGATGCCGCCAGTGCCAGAAAAACAGGGAGCATTGCCGCGAAAATATCCGCCGTCTGCTCCACTCGCTCCACCACCATGGCTGTCATGTCGTAAAAGGTGGTAATGATGACTACAATCAACACCATATAACAGACGTAAAACCCCATTTCTCCCACTTCTCTTCCGCAAAAAGAGCCGCTCACCTGCCGCAGAACCGCAGCCAGTACCGATACCGCAATAAGCTGCATCACTAATTTTGTTTGTGTCCGCAATTCACCGAAAGCAATTTCTCCCAATTTTCCCCAAATCTCCTCCATGGAAAAGGAAAAATCACCCGAAAGCACATCTTTCACCAATTCAGAAAAGGTCACATCCTCCACAGCATCCCCTGCTGCCGCGTCAATCTGTTCCATGTCAAGATCTTCCAGATAAGGCGCAAGTTCTGCAGAAGCACCCCAAGCAGGTACTGGCACAGCAAGGAGGAACAGACTCAATAACACCATCATGCCGATTTTTTTCATGGATCTCCCCCTTTTCACACCAGCGTCAATACTACTTGAAGGACTTCCGTCAACACAGGAATAGAAATTGCCATAATCAAGACTTTTCCAGCCAATTCGATTTTTGCAGCTACAGCGCCCTCCCCTGCATCTGCGCAAAGCTGAGAAGCAAACTGAGAAAGATAAGCAATGCCGATGACCTTCAGCACAATGCCAAAATATCCTTCTGCAACACCTGCCTGTTCTGCCATCTGCTGCAGCATATCCAGCAATTCTCCCAAGGGACTGCAAATCTGCAAAAAGAGAAGGACTCCGGTTGCCAATGCTGTCAAAAGGGCAAATTGAGGATTTTCTTTTTTCAGTACCAAGGCCAAAAAAGTTCCTGTCAATCCAAAAGCCGCCAATGCTGCCATTTCCACCTTCATCCCCTCCTAAAAACGAAACATGGTTTCCATGGTTTCAAAAAGTGTGCTGACATACTGTATCACCCAAAAGAGCACCACCACCAACCCTGCAAGAGTCGTGAGCATGGCCTGTTCTTCCCTTCCTGCCCGCAGCAAAACCTGATTGAGCACTGCCACCAGCACCCCCACCGCGGCAATGCGAAATATGATACTGATATCCATTTTTCTTCCCCTCCATTCTTTACAGCAGCACAATGACCAGCATCAAACCGCCTAAAAAACCCATACTATAGTAAAGCCGTCCGTTTTTCTCCAGCCTGCGCTCAATCTGTCCGCATTTCTGCCGTAACTCCGTTAAAAACAGCTCGGTACTATTTTTCTGCTGCTCCTGATCCAGATACCCCAACGTCTTGCCAAAGCGGAGGATACTTTGATAATCCTCTCCGGAAAAATAAGTATGGGAGATATGCTGCATCCATACCGCTTCCCAAATCTCCTCGGCAGTTTCCCCTGTCCTTTCCGCCATGGCTTTTGCCGCTTTCTCCATGAGCATCCCAACCTGTCCTTTGGTCTGGTAACTAATATTTTCCAGCACTTCCGACAGAGGTACAGACAAAAAACGAATCTGGCTTTCCATCATGACCAAGGCTTTTTCCAGTTCTCGCAAATCCTGAAGGCGGTACTTTTCCCTAAGACAAAAATAAGCGCCTGTCAGTGTTGTCACTGCCAGAATCATGCAAATCCCGATGCTTTGTACCATGACGCCCCTCCTTTTTCGTAAATGACCTGTCCATTGCCATCCAAAATGGCATCCACTGTGCCAACGCCTTGAGATGCTGATAAAATCACATAGCGTTCCACCACTTCATGGGCTAACAAACCGCTGAGCAAAGTTCTCTTTTCCAATTCTTCCAAAGAACTGCCATGGACAGTGCAGAGAAGCTTCACGCCAGCATGGATTAGGTCTGAAGCTGCCAAAAAGTCATTTTCACGCCCAAGCTCGTCCACAGCAATGATCTGTGGGGACATACTCCGCAGCAAAAGCAGCATACCTTCTGCTTTTGGACAGCCGCTGATCACATCCGTACATTCTCCCAAATCCATTTGAGCAATGCCGCCGCACATGCCTGCAATCTCTCCCCTCTCATCCACTACGCCTACAGCATATCCCCCTTCCGTTCTGCTCAATTTTCTTATTAGTTCCCGAAGCAATGTGGTCTTGCCGCACCCCGGCGGAGAAAGAATCATCGTATGGCAGAAATGCCCGTCAGAAAACAGATATGGCAAGATACCATCCGCACATCCTTTTACCTCCCGCGCAATACGGATGTTCAAAGAACTGATGGGGTGCAGCGTTTTGATTCTCCCATCTTCCATGACAGCTTTTCCGCAAAAACCAATACGATGTCCGCCCTCTATGGTCAAAAAACCCTGTCTGATTTCTTCCGCAAAAGCATATAATGAATAGGCACTCAACAAAGAAACGCATGCTTTCATGTCACAATTTGAAAAAATATGTCTTTTCTTGTCGTTTTTTGCCATACAGGGAATCCATCTGCCTTTCTCTTTGAGCAGTATGGGCTGTCCCAATCGCAGACGAATTTCTTCCAGATGTTCCAAAGAGCAACTACTATCCTGTATGATCTTCCCCAGTGCCGGCGGCAGTGATTTCCATAGTCCTCCCAATTCAGCCATACATGTCCACCTCCTTTTTCCAATATATTCTCCAGAATGAAAATTATGATACTGCTTTTATTTTTTCACATTGTGTGATAAGATGGGTATAGATTCAGAAAACTATGGGAGGAATCAATATGTTTCACCTGTTATTGGTCAACTTCAGCAAAATCACCTCCGAAAAGGTACAGAACATTTGCGGTCAAAATGCTGATTTTGTGCTGTATGAAAGCAATTCACTGGAAAAAGCTGTTTCTTTCTGCAAACAGATCAAAATCCACTGCGTTTTGCTTATGCCTGATTTGGACTTTATTTACGCAAAACGTTTTATGACATTTCTTCGTAAATTCCCGAATAATATACATACACCAGTTATTCTGCTTTCTACACAGATTGCTCATATCCTACAGGTGATCCCCCAATGGAATTTTATCGAAATCTTCATGCTCCCTCTTACGCAAGAAAAAGAACAGGAACTGGCACATCTAATCCATTATTACCATTTGCTTTTTCAGCACACAAAAGATTTCAGCTCGCGCCTATGCCAAATTTCCACAGCAAAAGGGATTTACAGTTTTCCCTATGAGGATATATTGTTTATCGAAATCGTCATGAAAAAAGCCATTTTTCATTTACGCACAAAAGAAGTGGTATTTTCCATGCCCCTTTATAAAATCCGCGAAACCATGCATTCTTCCTATATGGTGCAAACCCATCGCTCCTTTATCGTCAATCTAAGCAACATCTCTTATTTGGACAAGAGCAAAAACCCTTGGGAACTTTCTTTTTTCCACAGTGACCAACATGCCTATGTAAGCCGTGGATATAAAAAACAGTTCCTTTCTGCCATATCCAGTCTTTTCGCCAATGATTGACAAACGCAGCCCAAACCTTTACAATCAAGGCAAAACATGCGATGGGAGTGAAAAAAATTATGGCAAATGCAGAAATGAAGATCGTCTGTTTTGGCGACAGCTTAACCTATGGTTATGGTGTGTTGGAACATATTGCCTATCCTTATTATCTTTCCAAAGAACTGCCGAAAGCATATCCCCAATACTCTTGGGAAGTACGCAACAGCGGCATCAATGGACACACTACACGGGAGGCTTTGGCGCGGCTGAAAGGCAGTGTCTTACAGCACAAACCGCAAATGGTCTTTATCTGGTTTGGCTCCAATGACAGTGCCCTGAACGAAGGGCAGTACCGGACACCTTATGAATTTGAGGAAAACCTGCGGCAAATCATTACGCAGATTTTGTCTTTATCCACAGAAAGTGATTTCCACAACGGGGTTCCTCTTATTGTACTGATGACACCGCCTTCCATGGTGGATACAGATTTTTATCCATTCACCACCAACGATCGTCTTGAATATTACGGTGAAATGGTCAAAAAGGTAGCTGCGGAATACAATTTGCCTGTGATGGATCTCTTTTCCGTTTATAAAAGCATAAAAAATAAAGCAGACTATGAAGCCTGCTTCCAATATGACGGTGAGCACCTGAGCAACCGCGGATATGAAGTTTTATATGATGAACTGATGAAAACTATCCATGAAATCATGGAGAAATATACATAAACAAAAAGAAAGAATTTTAGGGACATTTTCATAAGAAAACAAAGCAAGCTGAAATCCTTATATACAGAGGATTCCAGCTTGCTTATTTTTATATTATTTGATATGGTTTCTTAAGAAGAAATTGCTCTAATTCTTTCTTTTTTATTTTCTATATTAGTTGCCGCATTCAATACTGATGGAAGTAAATACATCCAAAATATCATCAATATTTGTATTTTTCTTTTCTTCATCGGCTTTGTCCATAACGATGCCGCCCTTATCCATCATGATCAAACGACTGCCATATTCCACCGCATAGCGCAGGTTATGGGTAACCATCATAGCAGTCAGTTTCTTTTCTTCCACAACTTTATGGGTCAATTCCATGATGATTTCCGCTGTTTTGGGATCCAGCGCCGCTGTATGTTCGTCCAAAATCAGGAATTCAATGGGTGTCAATGTGGACATGATCAAGGATGCCGCCTGACGCTGACCGCCGGAGAGCGCTCCCAGTTTTACATGCATTTTATCTTCCAGCCCCAGCCCCAGAATAGAAAGCTGCTCTCTGTAATAATTTTCTCTTGCTTTATTGATACCAAAGCCCAGACCAAAGTGTTTCCCTTTGTGGTCTGCCAAAGACATATTTTCCAGCATAGTCAGATTGGGGCATGTACCCATAGAAGGATTCTGATACACACGACCAATGGTGCGGTATCTCTGGAAGTCCTTCATTTTGGAAATATCCTTGCCGCCAATGAGAACCTGTCCCCCTTCAATGGGGATGGTGCCGCAGATGATGTTCAGCATAGAAGTTTTGCCGCTGCCGTTGCTGCCGACGATGGAAACAAATTCTCCATCTTTTACAGTCAGATTAAAATCGTCAAACAGACACATTTCTGTTACTGTGCCCGGATTATATACTTTTTTGATATGTTTCAGTTCAAGCACGATCTTCGCCGCCTTTCTGTTTGTTGCCCAGTACCAAAACCACTAGGAACAATACTGCTGTTGCCAGTTTCAGCAGGTTTGCAGGCAGCCCCAGACTGATGGCAACCTGAATACAAGCCTTATAGAACACACTGCCGATGAGCACTGCCGTAGTTGCTTTAAAGAAGCTGAGTTTACGGAACAATGTAGTACCAATGATAACTGCCGCCAGGCCAAATACCACCTGACCAGTACCCATGGTGCTGGAGAATGCACGCTGTTCCTGACAAACAACAGCACCAGAAAGAGCAACCAACGCGTTGGCAATGACCAGACCAAGGAGTTTTACATTGCCTTTATCTTTTGCCAGTGTTGTAACCAGTGTGGCGTTATCCCCAACGGCACGAAGCAAAAGACCGCTCTTTGTTTTCAAATACCAGTCCAGAATCAGTTTCACAACCACTGCCAGAACCAGAGCCACCACAAATTTCCGATAAATCAGGGAGCTGTTGCCCATAATTGCCATAATAGGGCCGGAAGTGAAAATGGTATCAATGCTCCGTTCGATTGCCAAGTTAGATCCAGCAATTTGCAGGTTAATGGAGAACAATGCGGTCATAGTGATGATACCTGCCAGCAGATCTCTCACACCCAGTTTTACATGGATAAAACCAGTCACAAACCCTGCTACAGCGCCAATGAAAAGAGCTGCCAGCAGTGTCACAAAAGGATTCACGCCTTTAACCAGCATGATGGCTGTTACAGCTGCCCCCAAAGGAAAACTGCCGTCCACAGTCAAGTCAGGAAAATCCAAAATCTTATAGGTGATATATACGCCGTAGGACAACAGGGCATATATAAAGCCCTGTGTCAACGTGCTGATACATAATTCCATCATTGCATTCATAACAGAAAACCCTCTCTCTTGCCTTTTTCTTATTCAGCGGTTACATCAATGGCTTCCGCTGCGATATCTTCGGGTAATGTCAGACCCATGGCTGTCAGTACATCAGGATTGAAGTAGATTTCAGAGTCTGTAATGGTTTCGTAAGGCATTTCTTCTGCTGTTGCTTCGCCTTTCAGGATTTTCGCTGCCATTTCACCTGTTCTCTTGCCCAGCGCTACATATTCGATACCTGCGGATGCGATACAGCCGATTTTTACCTGTTCAATTTCACTGCCATATACAGGGATGCCTGCATCATTTGTTTTTTCCAGAATGGAGGGCAGAACGCCTACCACGTTATTGTCTGTCAGATTTGTCATGCAGTCAACGCCTTTGGAAATCATAGTATCTGCTGCCTGCAATACTTCAGACTGCTGCATAACACCAATGGCTTCGATGGTGAAACCGTATTCAGGTGCTTTTGCCTGATATTCTTCCACTGCGGAAACAGAGTTGGGTTCGCTTGTTGTGTACAGGATACCGATTGTTTTTGCATCGGGCTGCAGGGCACGGATCAGTTTCAGCTGTTCTTCAATGGGAAGTTTATCACTGGTACCTGTGATATTGCCGCTGTCCAGTTTTGCTTTCACAGGGTCTGTGATTGCTGTGAAAATAACGGGAATGTTTTTATCTTCTGCCGCTGCATAGCAAGCTGTTGCAGAGTTTGTTGCGATACCGCACATCAGAGCTACGTTGTTTGCGGAAAAGTTCTGCGCAATCTGCTGTGCGATGGTGTCATCAAAACCTGCATTCTGATAATCAATTACATAGTCTACGCCTTCTACCAAGCCGCTTTCTTCCAGACCTAACAGGAAGCCTTCACGGCAGTTATCCAAAGAAGCATGCTGTCCATACTGGGAAATACCGATGACAGGTACATCGCCGCTTGCGCTGTCACCACTGCCGCCGCAGCCTGTCAGTGCTGCCATTGTCATTACTGCTGCCATTGCCAAAGCCATCATTTTTTTCATAAGTAATCTCTCCTTTTATCAAATCAAAATATTGGGTTATCTTTTATCCTTGTACCTTGTCAATGGCTGCGCCATCGTCTGCCTGTCTGATTCATACAAATCCCTCCTGACAATAAAAAAAGTCCTGTCGCCATATTCCTATGGGACAAGACTGGTTATCCTGCGGTACCACCCAAATTGATGAGATTTCATCCACTTTGCCTGCACATTCATGCAGTCCGCCAGGGTAACGGGTGCGGTTCCCGTCGGTTACTACTCACTTACGCTTTCGTCCGCCCTCATAAGTCCATTCATTTTACGCTGACTGTCGTTTTCCCACCATCCACGACTCTCTGAAAGTGCAGTCTGTAAAACTACTCCTCTTAATCACAGGTTTTCCTTTTTTCGATAGTGTTATTATAACACTCCAAACCCATTTGTCAATACCCTTGCCAGATTAAAATTTCAGTTCCTCCGCATCCACATAAGCTGTTGTTCCGTCCTTCCTCACAATGCGGTAATCCTTGAAATCCGGCAAATCTGCCAGCAAATAGGGGGAAGATGCCAGATTTTCAATGATGGCTACGGGCTGTCCTGTGGCTACTTCCACCGCTTCATCCAGAATAAAGCGTTTCCATTCATCTGACCAGTAAAACCGCTCTACCACAACGCGGCTGTCTTTTTCTTGGAACGTATTATCATCCGGTATTTCCCCTTCTCGTTTGTCATCGGATTCCAGATAACTCTGGTAACGAGTAATGGTAAGGGATGGTTCATCTCCTCCTGTCCATTTGCTTTCCGTTTCTTCCGTTACACGCCTCCACAGACTTGGCTCCTGCAATTCTCCTTTATTCCACAGATTATTCCAGCTGGACTCGATTTTCTGGGGTGTATTGAGCACATCCTGATACTCTTTCCCGTCGAAAACATATCCCCGAAGGATATCCGACTGTTCAAAAGAACCCAAAGACTGATTCACCTGCTCCCGCACAATGACAATCTCCTTTTTCAGTTCCGGCACAGGGACAAAGCGGATATTCTGCACGCCGTAAAAATCCCCTAAATCTCCTGTATACTCATAAACATTCCCATCAGCCGTATAAGCTGCCACAACGGTATTTTTCGGGCCAAAACTTACTGTGACAATGGCATCCTGCGGATTTCCCGTCACATCACTTCCCAAATACACTGTTACATCTCCTAAATCCTGCAAGTCATATTGTCCGCTGCGCCCTGTGGATTCCAGCACGCTTTTGGCAATATCCTCTTTATTTTGCAATGTATTGGGATTTTCTATCTGGTTTTGGGTCAAATCCCCTTCTGTCTGTCCAAAAATACCTACAGTATATCCACCTAAAAGCACTGCAGCAGATACAGCCAATACCAATTTTTTTCGCTTCATATCCATCCCTCCCCCTTCACCTTATGCCGGAAGGAGGCAAAAAAAGACCATTCTGTTTTCACGAAAAAAGGGATATTCCTTTTTCAGGTCTATCCCTCTTGTTTTTATCCAATTTTCAATTGGCTGACCAAGTGTCCGTTTTTCATAACCTGACGGAAAATCGCATATCCCACACAGGATACTGCCAAAAATTCACCCAGCGCAATGGTGCCTGCTGTCAAGAACAGCGGTGCGTTTTGCAGCAGATAGTACTCCACTCCCAGAAAAGCATTGCAGAATACAGGCCAAAGGCTTGCAATAAACAAGTTTTTGCTGAAATGGGTAATGCCATAGAGTGCCGCTGCCGTACAGCAAGTACCAAAGACTGCATCCACCATGCCCAGCGGACTGAAGCAGTTTGCGATGAAACAGCCTAAAATTAAGCCCGGTGCGTACCGTTTGTCCACAAAAGCCAACAATACCAGTATTTCGGAAAAACGAATCTGGATCATGCCATAACTTAAGGGTGCAACCCCAACAGTCAATACTGCATACACTGCCGCTACCAGCGCCGTATATGCCAACATTCTTGTTTTACTTCCATTTTTTTGCATAAAAAAACCCCCTGTTTTTTATTTTTGAGATGGTGGGACTTTCGTCCTTCGCAAGGAACATCTCATCACACTATGTTTTTGCGCTGCCAAAACAGCTTATATATTATACACGAAATCCCACAGGATTGCAATAAAAACGCAGCACCTGCGTATTCCACAAGTGCTGCTTCCTATGAGATTTCAAATGCTCTTTTGTAGAATAAATAATTAATGTAATAATTCCGGTTTAAGATAATGCTGCTGCCAATTCGTTTACAGCTGCTTCTTCGTCACTGCCTTCTGCTAGGATGTTTGCGCGCTGACCTTCTGCCATTTCCAAAGCAATGATGCCCATGATGCTTTTTGCACTTACTTTTTTGTTGTCAATGGCAATCTTGATATCGCTCTGAAATTTACCTGCTGTCTGTACGAAGAAAGCTACTTGTCTTGCATCCAGCGCTGATTTGATGATAACTGTCTTTTCTGTCATTTTCCTTCACCTTTACCCTCTCTCAAAGTTTCTGCGATGGCGCTGATCTTACGCAGCCGGTGATTTACGCCGGACTTGCCTAGTGGCTCCGACAAACAACTTCCCAGTTCTTTCAGACTTTTCTCTGGATATTGCAAACGCGCCTCTGCCAGCTCTGCCAGCTGCGGCGGCAATTTTTGCAGCCCCATGGTACTCTGAATGAACATAATGTCCTCCAGCTGCTTTACTGCGGCTCCTACAACTTTATTCAAGTTCGCTGTTTCGCAGTTTACTTTACGATTGATATCGTTGCGCATTTCCTTCACAATCCGGACGTTTTCCAGTTCCATCAGTGCCAGATGCGCTTCCATCACATTCAAAAGGTCAACAATCTGTTCGCCTTCTTTCAGATATATCACTTCATGATCCTTACGGGTGACGGTCTTTGCTTCCAAACCAAAGGAATTGACCATTTCCTGCAAATCAGCCCCAAGAAGCGGACTGTTCACCACAAATTCCAGATGATAATTCTTCTCAGGATTATTCACGGAACCTGATGCCAGGAAAGCACCGCGCAGGTATGCCCGTCGGCAACAGACTGCTGCTGTCACAGGCGGATAAATCCGATCAAAAGTCACTGTCTGTTCTCTGTCCTTATGTAAAATGCCCGTTGCCATAAGCACCCGTGCCGCATCGTCAGCATTTCGAATCAGGAGCAGATAAATCCGTCGTCTTTTACCGCCCGAACGCACAGATATATCAACTCTAATATTAAAAGTATTTTGTAATAATGTAAAGCACTTTTTCGCGACGAAAAAATTCTCTGTTTGTATTTTTAAACAAAAACTTTTGCCAAAGCTGGAAATCCCTCCACATATATTTACAATGGCAGACAGTTCCGCAATTTGGCAATGGCGAGCATTCCCAAAATGTGCGGACAACTCCTCTTTTACCTTATAGGAAAATGACAAATTTGCTGTTTCTGTCATGGTTTACTCTCCACATTCACTCTTTTGATTAACCTTTTCTCTTTACATCCTTTTCCACATCGTTATGCTTGAGCAGCACTGTGTGCTCTTTCTGACACAACGCTGTAAAAAGGGCATTTGCCAGTGTCACAGAACGATGTTTGCCGCCTGTGCAGCCGATGCTGATGACCAGACTGTTCTTGCCCTCTTTGATATAATGGGGAATCAAAAATTCCAGCATATCCACCAGCTTGTCCAAAAATTCGCGGCTTTCGGCAAAGCTCATGACATAATCGCTGACTTGACTGTCGTTGCCTGACAACTCTTTCAATTCCGGGATATAGTAAGGGTTCGGCAGGAATCGCACATCAAACACCAGATCGCTGTCCGCTGGAATGCCATATTTGAAGCCAAAGGAGCAAACAGTAATCACAAGGCTTTCAAATTTCTCATCATCCTGAAAGATACGGTTGATCTGTTCCTTCAACTCTCTTGTCAAAACCTTGCTGGTATCAATGATATATGTTGCCTTTGCCTTAACCTCTCGCAGCATTTCCCGTTCTTTGGAAATGCCTTCTTCAATGGAACCTTTTCTGGACAAAGGATGACTTCTTCGTGTTTCCTTATACCGTTTGATGAGGACACTGTCCGATGCATCCAAAAACAGGATTTCATAGTCATACCCATTTTCCTGCATTTCAAACAGCACAGAAAACAGGTCGTAAAACAGTTTCCCACCGCGGATGTCGATACCAATGGCAACTCGCTCAAAACCGCCGTCCTGCTCATAACAAAGCTCTGCGAACTTCGGCAAAAGAGCAGGCGGCATGTTGTCTACACAAAAATAGTTGATATCCTCCAAAAACTTCAGTGCAGAGGTTTTCCCTGCCCCCGACATACCTGTTACAATTACAAACCGCATACAAGATACACCTCTCTTTCGTATCTCTTACCGTTCCCCAACGATTTTCACTTCGGTTTCCAGTGTCACACCAAACTGCTCCTGCACTGTTTTTTGGCAGAAAACAATGAGATCCAGAATATCTTTTGTGGTGGCACCACCGATATTTACAATAAAACCGGCATGTTTCTCAGAAACCTGAGCACCTCCGATGGTCTTACCTTTCAAACCTGCGTCACTGATGAGTTTCCCTGCAAAATATCCTTCGGGGCGTTTGAAGGTACTGCCTGCACTGGGATACTGCAAGGGCTGTTTTTCCCGACGCTGCTGTGCCAATTCTGCCATTCGCTCCCGGATTTCCTGTTCATTGCCCTTTTTCAGCTGCATCTTGCCGCCCAGCACAATATAACCTTTTTCCGGCACAACGCTATGACGATAGGACAAGTCCAGTTCTGCCGCAGGGATTGTTTTTACTTCCAGATCTGCTGTCAGCACATCCACAGAAACAAGAATATCCTTCATTTCTCCGCCATAAGCGCCTGCATTCATGACCACGGCACCGCCGAAAGTTCCGGGAATACCAGAAGCAAATGCCAATCCTTCCAAAGATGCATCTGCTGCCTGTGCCGCTGCCGCAGACAGCAAAGCACCACAGTCCAGTGTCATTTCTGTACCCTCTACAGAGATGTTCTGCATCCGCTGATAAAGCTGAATCACAGCACCACGGATGCCGCCATCACCTACCAGCAGGTTGCTGCCATTGCCAATGACCATATACGGCACATTATATTCTTTTAAAAGGGCAATGCTTTCTTTCAATTCTGTTCGGTTCTGGGGCATCAAAAACAGATCTGCCGGGCCACCGGTTCTGAAGGTAGTATGCTTTGCCATAGCTTCTTCTGTGCGAAAACCTTCTTCTCCCAACAATTCCAACAGCTTTTTCTTCAATTCTTCCATCATGGTTTATTCCTCCGATTTTTGCATACTTGCCAAAATCCGCTGTTCCAGTTCCTTGGCAGTGTTGGTTCCCATTTTCTTCTGACGATTGGTGATGGCTGCTGATTCACAAATGACTGCAACATTTCTGCCGGGGCGGATGGGAATGGTATTACACAGCACTTTATTCCCTAAAATATCAATATATTCCTCATCCAAACCAATCCGGTCATAAGTTCCCGGTGTACCGTCCCACATTTCCAGACGAATAACCAAGTCTATGGTTTTTTGCAGTTTCACCGCACCTACGCCAAACAGTTCTTTTACATTGATGATGCCGATGCCTCTCAGTTCAATGAGATAACGGATCAGTTCCGGACATGTGCCAATCAATGTACGGTCAGCAATTTTCTTAATTTCTACCGCGTCATCGGCAATGAGACGATGTCCGCGTTTGATAAGCTCCAGAGCTGTTTCACTCTTGCCGATACCACTGTCACCAGTAATGAGCACGCCTTCCCCATAAATATCCAGCAGAACACCATGAATGGTTTCTCGTTCCGCCAATTCATTGTGAAGCCACGCAATCAGCTCCGCCACAAAATTGGTGGTGCTGTCTTTCGTACGGAAAATGGGGATTCCATACTTTCTGCCATAATACAGCATCTCCGGAAAAACTTCCAGATTCTTGCAGATAATCAGACAGGGAATATGGAATTCAAACAGGTGGCATATAGCCTGTCTGCGTTGTTCCTGATCCAGTGTCAGCAGATAGCTATGTTCCACTCGACCGATAATCTGCACTCTATCATTGTCAAAACGCTCATAAAATCCCGTCAGCTGCAGAGCCGGACGATTGACTTCCTTTCGATTGATAACCCTGCCGTCCAGACTGATTTCCGGCAGGATATTTTCTAAATTAAAGTGTTCCATGAATTTCTTGATTGATGCCGAATACATATCCGCACTCCTTTCACTCCGACTGCGCTGCCGCTTTTTCTTTTTCCATATCGATGCCCCGGAAAAAAGCATATACCGCTTCTGCCGCAGGAATCGTCATTTCTTCTACTTCCAGCAAATCCGCCACTTCTGCCTCCGCAATTTTTTCTACAGAACCAAAATGACGCATCAAGGCTTTTCGCCTTACCTGCCCAATGCCCTTGATTTCATCCAACGCGGAATGCAAAGACTGCTGCTGATGCAGCTTTCGATGGTAATTGATGGCAAAACGATGGACTTCATCCTGGATTCTGGTTACCAGACGAAAACCTTCTGATGTGAGGGGCATAGAAATTTCTTTTTCCTGAAAAAACAGTCCTCTTGTGCGATGTTTATCATCCTTTACCATACCACAAACAGGGATTTCCATACCAAATGCTGCCAAAATCTCCTCTGCCGCATGAACCTGTGTTCTGCCGCCGTCCATAAGAATCAAATCCGGCAAGCGGGTAAAGCTGCTGCTTTTCCCTTCCGACTTTTCTCTGATGGCATGGTTCAGACGACGGGTAATAACTTCCTGCATGGAAGCAAAATCGTTAGGACCTACCACCGTTTTAATCTTAAATTTCCGGTAATCGCTGTATTTTGCCTTGCCATCCTCAAAAACAACCATGGAACCAACGGAAGCAAAACCTTGTGTATTGGAAATATCGTACGCTTCTACGCGATGAAGCATCTGGGGCAAACCAAGCGCCTGACGGATTTCCTCCATAGCCCCTTTGGTACGCTGTTCTTCCCGTTTCATTTTCTCGCCAAACTGTTCAAAAACAATATTGGCGTTTTTATAAGCCAGTTCCACCAGCTTCTGTTTTTCCCCTTTCATGGGCACGGTAATGGTCACTTTGCCGCCTCTGCGTTCTGCCAGATAGGCTTCCAAAAGAGGCGCTTCTTCCGGCGTCAAAGGCTCCTGCAATATGATTTCTTTGGGAATATGGGCTGTACCGCTGTAAAACTGCTCTACAAAAGCTGTCATAACCTCACTGCGGCTCTGTTCTTCAGGTGCGGACAAATTGAAGTTTTCTCTGCCAGTCATTTGTCCATCTCGAATGAAGAACACCTGCACAAGGCACTGAGAAAATGCCCGTACAAAAGCAATGACATCTGCTTCCTGCAAGGACATATTCGCCATTTTCTGCTTCTGCGCCACGCTTTTAATAGCAGAAATCTTATCCCGAAGGGCTGCGGCTTTTTCAAATTCCATTTTTTCTGCCGCTTCCATCATTTCCGCTTCCATACGTTTGCGGATGTCATCATGTCTGCCTTCCAGAAAATCCATGGCATCTTTCACATAAGCACCGTATTCCTCTTTGGTCACATTGCCGCTGCAAGGTGCTAAGCATTGCCCAATATGGTAATTCAGACAAGGACGCTCCTTCCCAATATCTCTGGGAAAAACTTTTTTGCATTTTCGAATGGGAAACAATTTGTGAAGGGTTTCCACCGTTTCTTTCATTGCCAGCACATCCGTAAAGGGGCCATAATACTTGGCTTTATCCTTTTCCCTTCTGCGTGTGGCAAAAATTCTGGGAAAATCCTCCTGTACTGTCACTTTGATATAAGGATAAGTCTTGTCATCCTTCAGCATGATATTATAATGGGGGCTGTGCTTTTTGATGAGGGTACACTCCAGAATCAAAGCCTCCATTTCTGAATCGGTGACAATATATTCGAATTCCTTAATATGGGGCACCATGGTACGGGTCTTTGCCGTATGGTTCCGGCTGCTTTGGAAATACTGCCGCACTCGGTTCCGCAGATTGATGGCTTTTCCCACATAGATAATTTCCCCTGCCTCATTTTTCATCAGGTATACACCGGGCTTCTGAGGAAGCTTCTTCAATTCTTCCGCAATATCGAACATATTCTCACCTCTTTTTTCGTAAATTTTTTCTGAATGTCAATGATTCTTTCGGCTTTTCTGCCAAAAACATCAATCATATTATAGCACAAAAACTATATACAAAAAAGCCCTTTTGCCTTGCGGCAAAAGAGCCAATATTTACATCAAATGCAGTTTTTTGCTCAGACGAATGAGTCTGCCGCCCATGGGAATGGACTGTAAATCTTCTTCCTGAATACCGCCGATGATCAGCATCACAACACCATATACCACCATTGCCAATACAATGGCAACCAGTGTGCAAAGAGTATTGCTGGGGACAAAATGGTACAGACCATAATATACCCCCAATGCTGCGATACCCATGACAATAGAGCCAAGAATGGGTTTGAACAAAATACGCTTAAAGTCAAAACGCACTTTTGTAATCCGTGACAACATGTACACATCAAAAATAGACGCAACCACATAACAGCCTGTGGTAGACAGTACTGCGCCGATGATGTTCAACGCAGGAATGGGGATTAAAATCGCATTGAGAATGACTTTCATCACTGCACCCAACAGCGCACCTACAACAGGCACTCGGATGTGTCCAATGCCCTGCAAAATTCCTGTTGCTGTCTGGCACAAAGCCAAGAAAATAATGGAAACCGCACCAACTGTCAGCAAAATGCCGCCATCAGAAGCCTTCGGGAACAGCATGGCAATAATCTGAGGGCCAAGCACACCGATACCCACTGCCGCAGGCACAGAAATGATCATGGAAATCCGCATGGTCAGATTCATTTTCCGATTGACCTGTTTCCGTTCACCCAAACGATTGGATGCCGCAATGCTGGGCAGAACCGCAGTAGCAATGGATGAGGAAATGGCAACGGGCAATGTAGTCAATGTTACATATTTCCCAGAAAGCTGACCATACAGGATTGTTGCTTCTGTTTCAGAAAAGCCCGTATCTGTCAAAATATGCATAACCATACCAATATCAATCAGGTTAGTCATACTGAATACAGCCGTACCAACAATAATAGGCCAAGCAGTCCCCATGAGCCGTTTCACCAGTTCTGTTCTGGTTTCTTCATAAGGCTGACGGCAGATTTTTGCCCGACGCAGCAGATAAGGACGAATCATCATATAACTGATGAACACAACAACCAGACCTGCCAATGCGCCAATGCCGGTACCCATGGTGCCGCCAGCTGCCCCCAAGGGGATATTTTTCGTTTCTCCTTCCGGAATGAACATCCCCAAGAAGATATACGCCAGATATACACTGAAAAAGGCGTTAAAAATCTGTTCCACAATCTGAGAAATGGCTGTAGGCACCATGGTATTCATGCCTTGGAAATATCCGCGGTAAACAGACATAACAGCAACGATAATCAGCGTCGGGCAGAGGGACAAAATACAGTAATAACTGTCCGGTGTATCCACAAACGCCGCCAGTTGCCCGGCTGTCAATGCCATCAAGATGGCAAAAAATGTGCCAAGGGAAGCTGAAACAATCAAAGATGTCTGGAATACCTTATGAGCATTGCGGTACTGCCGCAATGCCAAACGTTCGGAAACCAGTTTGGAAATGGCAGCAGGCAGACCTGCCGAGGACAAAATCAGCAAAAAGGTATAGATATAATACCCCGTACCATAGATGCCATTTCCTTCGTCCCCCAGCATATTGGTCAGGGGCAGACGATAGACAAAGCCCAGAAAGCGTACCAGCATCCCTGCTGATGCCAGAATCGCCGCCTGTTTTACAAATGAACTTTTTCCTTTCGTTCTTGCCGCCATATTGCACCTCTTATCCTGTTACTTCCTATTTATCTCCCGTGAATTCTGAATTTTCTGCGCTGGTTGCAGTCCAGGATTCTTTTCCGCATACGCAGGCTCACAGGCGTTACTTCCAGCAGTTCATCATCACCGATGAATTCCATACACTGTTCCAAAGACATCTGAATGGGTGGTGTCAGACGCAATGCATCATCAGAACCAGAGGAACGTGTATTGGTCAGCTGTTTTTTCTTACATACGTTAATATCCATATCGTCAGATCTTGCGTTTCTGCCGACGATCATACCTTCATAAACTTTTACGCCTGCACCAATAAACAGGTCGCCTCTTTCCTGCGCGTTATACAGACCATAAGTGATGGCTTCGCCGCTTTCAAAAGCAACCAGAGAACCCTGTGCACGGGTAGGGATTTCACCTTTATAAGGTTCATAGCCATCAAATACGGAATTCAGGATACCATTCCCCTTTGTATCTGTCATAAATTCACTACGGTAGCCAATCAGGCCACGAGCAGGAATGGAGAATTCCAGACGAGTATATCCGCCTTTTGCAGGATACATATTTGTCATTTCACCTTTTCTGCCGCCCAGTTTTTCAATGACACTGCCCACGAATTCTTCAGGCACGTCAATGGTAACAGCTTCCATAGGTTCGCATTTTTTGCCGTCGATTTCATGGAACAGAACTTCCGGTTTGGAAACCTGGAATTCATAACCTTCTCTGCGCAGTGTTTCGATGAGGATGGAAAGATGCAGTTCCCCACGGCCGGATACCTTCAGAGCATCCATAGAGTCTGTATCTTCTACACGCAGGCTGACGTCTGTGTTCAGTTCCTTATACAGTCTGTCACGCAGGTGACGGGATGTTACATATTTCCCTTCTGTTCCTGCAAAAGGACTGTCATTTACAGAGAATGTCATGGAAATTGTAGGTTCGGAAATTTTTACGAAAGGCAGCGCTTCCGGTTTCAAAGGAGAGCAGATGGTGTCGCCGATCATGATATCTTCGATACCGCTGAGGGCAACGATACTGCCTACACTTGCTTCTTTCACTTCCACACGCTGCAGACCGTCGAATTCATACAGCTTTGTGATACGAACTTTTTTCTGTGTTTCTGTATTGTGCATATTCAATACCACCACTTCGTCATTGACATGGATGGTACCATTTTCGATTTTACCAACACCAATTCTGCCTACATATTCACTGTAGTCGATGGTGGAGATCAAAGCCTGCAAAGGTGCTTCCACATCGCCTTCGGGCGCAGGAATATGGTTGATGATGGCTTCAAACAGGGGTTTCATATCCCCTTCTCTTGCTTCGGGATCTTCAGAAGCATAGCCGCCTCTTGCAGACGCAAATACAAAAGGAGAATCCAGCTGGTCATCATTTGCATCCAGTTCCATAAACAGTTCCAGAACTTCGTCCACCACTTCTGTGGGACGTGCTTCCGGTCTGTCTACTTTATTTACACAAACCACTACAGGGTGGTTCAGTTCCAGCGCTTTGCGCAGTACAAATTTTGTCTGGGGCATAGGACCTTCAAAAGCATCTACCACCAGTACAACACCGTCTACCATTTTCAGTACACGTTCTACTTCGCCGCCGAAGTCCGCATGGCCCGGTGTATCAATGATATTGATTTTTGTATCGCCGTAATGTATGGCAGTATTTTTAGACAAAATGGTAATGCCACGTTCTCTTTCAATATCGCCGCTGTCCATAACACGTTCCTGTACCACCTGATTGGAACGGAAAATACCGCTCTGGCGCAGCATCTGGTCTACCAGTGTAGTTTTGCCATGGTCTACGTGAGCAATAATGGCAACATTTCTGATCTTATCAATTCTCTGTTTCATAAGTTAATTTCTCCATCTCCATTCACTTTTCATACGTACATCATAGTATTCTATCACAGCAGTTGTTTTGATGCAATCAATGTACGGAAAAAAATGTCTATTTTCCGCGATTTTTCGCACAAAAAAGCCCTGCAGCATACCGCGGGGCTCTTGTGACTAACCGATGTTATATTATATTTCTCAATGCAAATCTGCATCAACGGACTATAAATAAGATTGATTAAGCCTTTACTACGTTTGCAGCCTGAGGGCCTTTTGCACCCTGTACTACTTCGAATTCTACTTCCTGGCCTTCTTCCAGAGTTTTGTAACCATCAGCCTGGATTGCGGAGAAATGTACGAATACATCGTCTTCGCCGGGAACGGAAATAAAACCGAAACCTTTTTCTGCATTAAACCATTTTACTGTACCTTTTTTCATTGATGAGATCCTCCTACTTGGAAAAAAAATAAAAATTTGTTACATTCCGATACTACCATATATTTCTAATAGTGTCAATCTATATTTCCCCTTCAGAGTTTTCATTTTTATTACATTGTACGACAAGAAAAGCCAGTATTTCAGGGCATTTGATAATTTTCGTCCTCCAGCAGATTACCTGCTGCGATGGCACCTCGCGCCAGTTCGTCACAGCGTTCATTTCCGGGGTTGTCCGCATGACCTTTCACCCATTGGAACTTCACCTGATGACGTTCCAGCTGCACCAACAGCCGTTCCCATAAATCCACATTAGAAGCTTTTTCCTTCTTATTGCGGTACCACCCATTGGCTTTCCATTTTTTCACCCAGCCCTTTTCGATGGCATCCACCACATACTTTGAATCACTGTAAAGGGTTACCTGGCAAGGCTCTTTCAATGCTTCCAGCCCTTTGATGACCGCCAGCACCTCCATGCGGTTATTGGTTGTCAAACGGTATCCTTCGGACAGCTCTTTTCTGGCGCTGCCGTAAAGGAGCACCACACCATATCCTCCTGCACCGGGATTTCCAGAACAGGCGCCATCTGTATAAATCTCTACTGCCTTCAATGCCCTTCCTCCTTCAAAAACGCTTCTGCAATGACCAGATCTTCTTTTGTAGTGATCTTGATATTGCGATAACTGCCCATGACCACTTTCACCTGATGCCCTGCAAACTCAGCTACAGAAGCATCGTCCGTTCCAAAAAAACCTTCCTGCTCCGCCTTCTCGTAAGCATTGACGATGAGTGCGCGCTGGAAGGTCTGAGGTGTCTGTATCTGCCACAATGTGCTTCTGTCGGGTGTTTCCACAGCAAGACCGTCAGCAGAGCAGACTTTTATGGTGTCTTTGGCAGGCACCCCAATGACTGCACCGCCATATTCCTGTGCCGCTGCAATGCTGTCGGCAATCATTTCTTCTGTCACAAAAGGACGCACACCATCATGGATGAGCACAATATCTGTATCCTTTCCCACAGCTGCCAAACCATTTGCTACAGAATTCTGCCGTTCCTTACCACCTTCCAGTACAGCGACAACCTTTTTCCAGCCATAAGCATTCCAAAGATGCTGCACATCTTCCTTACCATCTGCACTTGCCATAAGCAGTATTTTCTCTACCAAAGGGCTTTTTTCAAAGACATCCACTGTCCACGCCAGAATTTCTTTTCCGCCAACAGACAAAAACTGCTTGCTGACTGCTGTCTGCATCCGTTTTCCCTTTCCTGCCGCCATGATGATAGCTGTGCAGCGAAGTTTTTCCCCCATGGTCATTCTCCTTCCAAAAAACAGGAGGCGCAAATCTTTTTACGCCTCCCTTCTCTCTTAAGCCGCTGTTACCATTTTTGTAAAGATCATTCTGCCTGCGGCAGTCTGCAACACGCTGGTCACCATAACATTTTTGGTTTCCCCAATAAATTTATTGCCGCCGTCCACAACGATCATAGTCCCATCATTCAAATAAGCAACACCCTGTCCAGGTTCTTTGCCAGCTTTGATGATGGTCACCTGCATTTCTTCCCCGGGAAGCACCACAGGTTTAATGGCATTCGCCAGTTCATTGATATTCAATACACGAACTCCCTGAAATTCCGCCACTTTATTCAGGTTAAAATCGTTGGTCACTACAAAAGCATCCAGACTTTCTGCCATTTTCAGCAGCATAGAATCCACTTCCATGGGCTGCGCTGTGGTAAATTCCTGGATTTCCACAGGAACCATCAGCTGCTTCTGGATTTCGTTAAGGATATCCAGCCCCCTGCGTCCTCTGTTGCGTTTCAGTCCATCAGCGGAATCTGCAATGTGACGCAATTCCTCCAATACAAAATCCGGAATGATAATCTTCCCTTCAATAAAACCGGTTTGCAGCAGGTCCATGATTCTGCCGTCGATGATGACGCTGGTATCCAGAATCTTCGGTCTGCCGTAGATTTCACTTTCCTGTTTCATTGGATTCTGCTGCATCAGAATCCGCTGCAGATTTGTTACATTGACCTCATCTTTCTTCTTTCTCGCCACACGGAACCCCAGCACACCCAATAAAATGTTCAGCAGAACCACAATGAATGTACCCATAGGGCCAAAACCGCTGAAAGCCAAGCCAATCAGGTTTGCAATCACCAAACCGATCAGACAGCCGAAAACAGAAAAGACCAATTCTTTCACATTCATTCTGGAAAGTTTTTCTTCTGTCTGGGATAACCGTTTCATCAGCAGATCCGTCACTGGCGATGAAATAATAAAATAAAATATGAGTCCGAATAAAATTGCCAATCCTGCCGGCAAATACGCCGCAAAACGATTAGAGCTGCTGAAATGGAAAACATTCAACTGCAGCACCAAATGTACAATGGCAAACATTGCCGCCGTAACCAACAAGCTGATAATGATTTTTAACAGTCTTTTCATCTCTTTCACCTCCTTATGGATAGATTCCGGCATGCTATGATAAAAATACAGAGGGTACGTTCCTGATCCATTCAAAGAAAATTCCCTCTGTCGCACGTTTCGCCTATGGCATCGTTTGAAATTTTCATCATCTCTTTACCGTAATCAAAGTTTATCAACTTTTTTATAGTTTGACAAGGCATCCCATTGTATTTTTACGAAAATATTATGCCGACAATTCTTCCCTCCTCGACAAAAAAACTTGTGCCTGCTCTAAAACCCCCATATGTCAAGCTTTTCTGTTATATATAGTTTTTTATACTAGATTATCCGTTATTGTCTATTGCATTTAAAGTTTCCTTCTGCTATAGTATAAACAACTGGTATTGATATCCATACAATGAAAGGACGAACTTCATGCATTCATTTCAAATCTTCAGTGACGGTGCCTGCGACTTGACCCTTGAGGCACAAAACACCTACCATATTTCTACGGTTCCCTTTTATGTTTCCTTTGATGGAAAAACATATTTGAAGGAATTAAAAGAACTGACATTGGAACATTTTTACCATCATCTAATACAGGAAAAAGGATTTCCAAAAACCTCTCTGCCTTCAGTTCATGACTTTGTGGAAGCCTTTACCCCTGCACTCAAAGCAGGAAAAGATATTCTCAGCCTGCATATTACCCATACCCTCAGTGGCTCCATGCAGTCTGCTCTAACTGCAAAGCTCATGTTGGAAGAAGAATTTCCGAATGCAAAAATTCATATTGTGGACAGTTACAACGCCACCGGCTCGCAGGCACTTCTTTTGATGGAATCTGCACGCATGCAGCAGGATGGAAAATCTCTGGAGGAAATCGTCTCCTATATCGAACAGGCTAAAAAAGACACTCGCATCATTTTCATGATCGGCGGTTTAAGTCATTTGCAGCATGGCGGCAGAATCGGTAAAATTGCCGCCCTCTCCAGCAATATCCTGAGAATCAAACCCATCATTGTATTACGGGATGGTGTAATCCATGTAGGCGGCGCCACACGCAGCCGGAAAAAAGGTATTGCAGAACTGGTAAAACTAACAGTGGAACATTTCCAGAAAACCGGTGAAAATCCTGCACATTACACTGCTATGATCGGTATCACAGATCAGCCTGAAGAAATTTCTCTGGCAGAAAGCCTGCTGAAGGAAGAACTTCCCCAATTGGAACTGGCCACCCCTTTGCAGATCGGTGCCACCATTGCTGCTCATACAGGGCCTGGAACCACAGGAATTTGCATTGCAAAACGATATGAATACTATTCTCTGTAAATAACCCAAAAAAGTCACTTTTTCAAGACAGAAAAAGTGACTTTTTTGTGCGTTTACGGGAAATAAATGGCAATTTTTTTTTACATAATTCCTGTCATCTTTAATTTTTCTTAATTGTTTTTTTGATTACAGTATAAATAGACCAAAAAAGCAAAGTATTTTAATAGGAAATACAGTGACTTTGTATAGAGTTGCACAGTTTATCAAAAAATACATCAGAATAATTTTCCCGACTTTTCGTAAAATTTCTTAAGTTTTTACCTCTTTTCAAAACCTGTTTACCATTGTAATATAATATTAGTACAGAAAACGAATTGCTTAATATATGAGGTGGAATTTATGGAAAAAGAAAAATTTGTTGTGAAAGTAAAAAAGAATTATGGCGAAACTTCCGTTGTTTCTGCAAGACTTCCCTTGGAAATCGTAAAGAAGCTAGACCATGCAGCAAACAATACTGGACGCACACGAAACGAACTGATCCTGTTATGTATTGAATATGCCTTAACGAAATTAGAGGTAGAGGAATGATAAATTTCTCTGCCTCTTTTTTCATTTTCCAAAATCTCATTAGGAAAATTTTTAGTAAATTTCTCAAGTATTTTCTTTTAAATATGCACTAAAAGTCAATTTTTTCCAATTTTGCCCGTATAGAAATGCTTCTGAAGGTCTGCATTTCATCAAAACGAATCAAATACGCCCCTCGTTCCATATCCACCTCCAATATGGAACCTTTTCCAAAAATCGGATGTTGTATCCGATCTCCGAAAATGAAACTTGCACCTTTTTCCTGCTCCTCCAAAAACTTTTCTTTTCCATCAATATAACGTCGTGCTTGTGCATATCTGTCTTTCTGGAGCGGCTCTGTATGAGTCAGACATTTTTCGTCAATATCCAGCAGGAAACGGGAGGGATACCGCATGGAACCATCAAAGTTCCGTCCCTCCGCTTCCGAGAGGAACAACCCTTTTTCCGCTCTGGTAACTGCAACAAAGGCCAGACGGCGTTCTTCTTCCATAGCTTGTTTTGTATTTGTTTTTCTGGAAGGGAAAATCCCTTCATTCATGCCGCACAAAAAGACATAAGGAAATTCCAGCCCTTTTGCGGAATGTACTGTCATCATACGCACCTGATCTTTTCCGCTTTCTATATCGCTGTTGGTAAACAGTGCCACATGGGTCAAGTAATGCTCCAGCGTGGCTTCCTCTCCGCATGTGGTTTCATATTCATAAACAGACTGCTTCAATTCCGCCAGATTATCCAAACGCTCCTGACTGCCTTCTGTGCGCAGCATTTTTTCATACCCACTCATATCCAGAATTTCAGATAGAACTTCTGAAACTGGTCTTTCTGCCGCATTAGATGCCAGATTTTCAATCAAAGAAACGAATGCAGATGCTTTTGTTCCCTTCATCATCTCATGATCCAGATTTTTCTGCAAAGCGTCATACAAACTGCAATGATTTTGTTCCGCATATTCCCGTAAAAATGCCATGCGCCGTTCCCCTAAATTGCGTTTTGGAACATTGGCAATCCTTGCAAAGGACAAATCATCCTTATATGCCAGCATGCGCAAATAAGAAAGGGCATCTTTGATTTCCATACGTCCAAAAAACTGAATACCGCTGTAAATGGTGTAAGGAATTTTTTCCTTGAGAAACACTTCCTCAACAGTCCTTGTCAAATAGTGGGCACGGTATAAAATGGTCATATCTCTGTAAGGAACCCCATCCTGATGCAGTTCCGCTATTTTCTTCGCCATCCACATTGCCTCTGCCTCTGCTGTTTTTCCATGATGACAAAGAACAGGTTTCCCACCTGAAAGAGTTGGCAGCAAGTCTTTCGCCATACGATTTTTATTCTTGGCAATCAAAGAATTTGCCACAGAGAGAATTTCCGGCGTAGAGCGGTAATTTTCCATCATCATAATGGTTTTTACACTTGGAAAATGCTTGTCAAAGTCCAACAAAAACTTTACATCCGCACCACGCCATGTGTAAATGGTCTGGTCTGGGTCTCCCACAATAAACAAATTTTTGTGATACCCGCAAAGAACCTCCATCAAACGATATTGAAGTTTATCAATATCCTGGAACTCATCGATCATGATATATTCTAGCCGTTTTTGCCATTTTTCCCGTATTTCCTCATTCTGCTCAAAAATATAGAGCGTAAAAAGAATCAAATCATCATAATCCAGCCCAAAACATTTTTTCTGCTGATAGAGATAACCATAAAAAATAATGTCATTGGTTTCTACAGCTGTTCTATATTTCTCCTGCAATTCTTCCAAAGACATCTGAATGAGATCCAGATAATACAACGGCTCCTTTGTCAGCTTTCGCATCTCAATCATATCTCTGGCTTTGCTGAAGGTCATATTACGCAAGGTCAGTCCGCGTTCTTCATAAATAATCTTCAGCATAGCATCAATATCCGCATGATCCAACACCAGAAAACTCTTTGGATACTGCACCGCATAACTGTCCTCCTGCAATACAGAAACACAGAAGCCATGGAACGTATTGATATAGCCCGTGTCATTATCCCCTGTCAGCAAATGGATTCTCTGACGCATCTCATTGGCAGATTTATTGGTAAAGGTCACACAGAGGATATTTCCCGGCAAAATTCCGATTTCATTGACCAGATAAGCAAAACGCCGAGATAAAGCACGAGTTTTCCCAGAACCAGCTCCGGCAATGACACGCACCATTCCCTCTGTTGTGGTAACTGCCTCGTATTGTGCTGCGTTCAGCCCCTGTAAAACATCCTCCATATTCTTCCTCCCCTTTCCGATGATTTCTTCTAGTATACAATCTGACTAGATTTTCTTCAATGTTTTGTCCGCAAAAAAAGAACTGTAAGATTTTCTTACAGCTCTGTATTTTCTTTTTTGGTTCTTCCAATATCTTTGACAGAAATAATTGCAATAATCACCGCAATCACAATCACAGACCGCAAAGTTGCAGAAACACTTTCCATAAAATGATCTACAACAATCATAGATACCAGAGTCGATAATACATCTGAAATGAAAAAAAGCCTCTTGGCAAAGCCAACAGAAACTATATTATTTGCCAAAAGTATGTTCGGCAGCCCTTTCGCAATCAACTCCAAAGGCAGCCCAACTAGCCCAGAAAAAATAAAAAATAGCATCAGTTTTCCTACAGATTCATAATAAAAACCAAAAAAGTGCATAATCACGCCACCAAAACACGCCAGCACAAATACAATAAACAGAATAATTCCGAAAAGAAAACCATATCCAAGCATGGAACCCAAAAGGGATTTTATTTTCTTCATAAGCGCATCTTCTTTCTTTTTGACAAATTTAGTCGATGCGCACAATTCTATCACAAATGGATTTTGCCGTCAAATAGAACACAAAAAAAGAACTTCGAATCATTTCGAAGTTCTTCACTGGATTCCGGCGACCATCTACTCTCCCAGGCAGCTTCCCACCAAGTACCATCGAC
>CABSIK010000009.1 GCA_902477755.1 uncultured Clostridia bacterium | reverse complement strand
TCACCCCACTTGTTATTCAGTATATCATACTGTCTAACAAATGGGGTGCAGTTCACATCGCAGGGGTTCCAGCTATTTTTATTTTCTTATGGAATTATTTTTCTCCCAATACAAACCGTTCGATAACATCTGCCACAGCGTCCTGTTCACAGGTGGTTTCTGTCACATAATCCGCAGCTGCCTTCACATGTGCCTGCGCGTTTGCCACAGCAACACCCAGACCTGCCGCCTGAATCATAGACAAGTCATTTTCACTGTCCCCAATGGCAATGACTTCTGACAGGGACACACCGGCTTTTTCCGCTGTTTCCTGAAGGGCATTGCCTTTGCTGACACCAGCCTTAACAAACTCCAGATAATGAGGGCCAGAGAAGAAATGGTTGAGTTTTCCTGCAATGAGGGGCTCCACTTTTTTCCGTACTGCATCCAGCTGTTCAAAAGAGCCGCTGAGGAGGCATTTGGTGAAATACCCTTCGTATTCCAAGCCATCAGGCAGGATACGCATATCTGCATTCATAACCTTACAATAGGCTTCTACCTGTGGAGTCACTTTTTCCGCCATAAAGGTGCGGTCATCATAGAGATAAACCTCTACCCCTTCTGCCCTTGCTGTTTCCACCACTGGGCGCAGGACTTCGGAGGAAAAAGAATGCTTCAGCACCATTTCCATATTCTCCAAGTTATACACAGCAGCGCCGTTCTGGCAGATGACATAACCTGGTCTGCCAATGAGGTTCAGTTTTTCCAAAAACCGTTCCACGCCATAGACGCCTCTGCCAGTACAGATGACAAATTCCACACCTTTGTCCACTGCTTTTCCAACCATTTCTATATTTTTTTCCGAAATTTCCGATTCACTTTTCAAAAGTGTGCCGTCCATATCGGAGAAAACCATGCGATAAGCCATGGGAAACACCTCTCTTTCTTGCTACTCATATGTTGACATAATCTTTTGTTATTTTTTATTTGTCACACAACCTGTGGATAACTTTTTGTATACACAGGTTTATCCACAGATTTTTGCTGATTTTATACACATTTCCACAGAGTTATACACAGGTCTGATAAAAAATGCCGTGGTTTCCCACGGCAAATCTCATTCTGCCTGATGTTTTTCTTTTTCTTCGGATTCTTCCAAATCATCCAGTTCTTCTGGTTCTTCCTCGAAGAAATCCAAAGTTTCCTGCTGGATTTCCGCCAGCATTTCTTCGGCATCCTCAGGAGAAAAATCCTCAGCGGCAGCAATCTGCCCTGCCAATGTTTCTTCCTGTTGAATCTGTTCCTGTTCTGCGGTGGTCACATCGCCGATGGACTGGATTTTTTCCTTAGGTGTTTCCACCTGTTCCAGTGTGAGCTGGTCATCCATAGGCGCATAGCGGCGTTTGAAGAAGGGTTTGAATTTTACTTTTACCACTTTTTCATGTTCCGGTTTATAGGACTGTTCCTGTGCCATTTTTACCGCCTGTTTTTCCTCATCGGAAAGCATATAAATGCTGACGCCCATTTCGATGGGTTTTGCATAGGTAAAAGAACCGGTACGGCTATGGATACCGTTGAGGACAACGCCATTGTCTTCCCCATCCAGCAGTGCCAGAGCAAAGCAAAGGTTGCCGCCCATTTCCTCGAAGGGGTTGTAGCGGATAAGCCCGACTTTCTGGATTTTGGATTTATCGGTTTTATCCATATCCGTTACCATATCCAGCAGTTTATCATATTTTTCTTCGATACCTTTTGCAGTGTCGAAGTATTCCTGAATTTTCATTTCCAAGTTATGGGGCGGTCGGCGGCTGGTTCCCATAAACACATCATACCGTTTTTTCTCCCGATTGATTTTCACAAACAGGATAATACACAGAATGAAAAGAATCACCACCGCAAGCCCCAGCAGTCCAAACAAAAGCAGCGCGTATTTCTGCGCCAATGCTGTCAGTGCTGTCATCTTTCCTCATTACCTTTCTGTTTCCAGTTTTTTCATCAGTACCAACAGACGATCCAAGTCTTCGTCGGAATAATACTCAATTTCTATTTTGCCCTTATTTTTCTTCTGGGTGACTTTTACCTTTGTGGCAAAAATTCCCTTCAATTCGTCCTCGATCTGACGCAGAACAGGGCTTTGTGTCTTTTTGGGCGCTTCTTCTTCCGCCGCAGGTGTTTCCGCTGTTTCCAGCATACTTTTCACCATGGCTTCCACGGCACGAACGCTCAAGCCTTCCTCGATGATGTGTTCTGCCACTTCAAACTGGGCTTCTCCATCGGTGAGGGGCAGCAGCGCACGGGCATGTCCGGCAGTGAGTTTATTTTCCACCACAAAATTGCGGACGCGTTCGTCCAATTGTAGCAGACGCAGAGCATTGGCAACGGCAGGACGGCTCTTGCCTACTTTATCGGCAATCTGTTCCTGACTCAAACCAAATTCTTCCTGCAAACGCTGATAACTCTGGGCTTCTTCCATGGGATTCAGGTCTTCACGCTGGAGGTTTTCCACCAGTGCTGCCTCAAAGGCTTCCCCTTCTTCCCATTTTTTGATGATGGCAGGGATTTTGGTCAGACCTGCGATTTTTGCCGCACGCCAACGACGTTCGCCGGCAATGAGTTCATAATAACCCTCTTTATTTTTCTTTACCACCACAGGCTGAATCATGCCGTAGTTTTTCAAAGAAGCTGCCAATTCTTCCAAAGCTGTTTCATCGAAATGCTTCCGGGGCTGTTTGCGATTTGGCTCGATTTTATGCAAATCGATTTCCAGCACGCCGCCGCCGTCGCTTTCAAAATCTTCCATTTTATTATGGATCAAGGCTTCAATGCCAAGTCCCTTGGCACCCAGTCCTTTTTTTGTCGCCATTTAGTCCCACTCCTTTTCCATGACTTCTTCTGCCAGCAGACCATAGCTTTCTGCCCCTTTGGATTTGGGGTCGTAGAGATGAATGGGCAGACCATGGCTGGGGGCTTCACCCAAACGGACATTTCGGGGAATGATGCTGCGATAAACATTTTCGCCCAGACTCCGTTTGACTTCTTCCACCACCTGCAAAGAAAGATTTGTGCGGGCATCATACATGGTAAAGACAATACCTTCGATTTCCAAGTGACGGTTCAGACGTTTCCGCACCAGATTTACCGCGTGGAGGAGCTGTTCCAGACCTTCCAGAGCGAAATATTCACACTGGATAGGAACCAGCACCGTATCTGCCGCCGTCAGTGCGTTGATAGTGATGAGGTTCAGGGAAGGAGGACAGTCAATGATGACAAAATCATAATCATCTTTCACTTTGTCCAAAGCTTCCTTTAAAATATACTCTCTGTCGTCTTTGCCAATGAGCTCGATTTCCGCTCCTGTCAGGCTGATATTTGCCGGAAGCACTTCCAAGCCCTCGACGCATGTGGGCTGTTTCACTTCGGCAATGGTGGCCTGTTCCAGAAATACATCATAAATGGTCAAGGGCACACCGTTTTTGTCCAGCCCCAAACCGCTGGTGGTGTTGCCCTGCTGATCCGCGTCGATGGTCAGCACTTTTTTGCCCGCAGCAGCAAGGCAGGCAGACAGATTGATGGCAGTGGTGGTCTTTCCCACACCGCCTTTCTGGTTGGTAATTGCAATAACTCTGACTTTTCCCATTGTGGTTTTCCCGCCTTTCTGTCGATCTTCTATGGGGTATTATAGCACAATTTTTTTATGGTGAAAAGAAAAATGGAGGGTTCCAAAAAAACATTTCTTTCAGAAAACACACACTTTTCGGCAATTTTGACGGTAAATTTCCTGTTTCACGTGAAACATGGGCGTCAAGCAAACCTATGGGTGTCAAACAAGCCCATTGGTGTTTCACGTGAAACATAAAAAGGCCAGAAACTCCCGAAAGAATTTCTGGCTTCAGACTACAAGCCACTTTATGCTTTTTACAAAAATGCGGAAGGGCTTGGGGAACGCGCTTCGTTCCACAACTGGAATCCGCAGTCGGAATTCACTTCCGACGAGGGCAAAAGCCAGAGTTTCAAGGCTTTTGAGCCGATGGAACTCTGCACCCCGAAGAAAACGGGGACGCCGGAGGCGACTTTGTGAAGCAAAGTGCTTGACCCTCTGGCTTTTTACTTCTGTCTATTCGTCAAAACCTTGAATGAAATGAGGTTTTGACCACATGCTATTATTTTCCGTTTTTCACCACAGCGTTGAGCTTTGCCAATGGTGTTTCACGTGAAACATATTTTCTTTTCTCGAAATTGCCATAAATGGGGTAAGCCTTGGGCAGTACCTCCAATGTGAAAGGCATCTTAGGGCCCATTTCTCCATCCACTGTGGATTCCATGATCTGAAAATCTGGGTCCAGACATTCGATTTTGAAATAATGATCCCGACGGTACAAAATAGCTTTTTCGTCCTTAATATGTTCCCCTGTGAGCATCTTCAGAAACACAGAAGGAATTTCCAATATGGATTTTGCCCGTACGCCGATGAATTCAAATTTTCCATCTGTAACGGACGCCTCCGGTGACAGCTTCGTGAAGCTGCCAGTTCCAGCGCTGTTCATAATCATATACAGATACAAATCTTCTTCCAGTACCTCATCGGATGTGGTGATGCGAAAGGGAATTTTGTGGAAATTTGGAATCTGCTCCATACCTTTCAGATAATAAGACAGATTTCCCAAAGCATTTTTCACATCTTTGTCTACAGTCTGGGAAACATTGGTCAAAAGTCCCCCTGCGCAGACATTGATGAAATAGGTTTCCCCATTGACCAGACCAATATCCACATAACGAGGAGAGGTTTCCGTCATAACACGGCATGCCCCTTCGGAATCCCCTGTTTTCAGTCCCAAATAAGTGGCAAAGTCATTGGCTGTGCCGGAAGGAATGATGCCCAGAGGAATCTTCAAATTGTTGTGCATCAGGGCGTTAAGGACGATATTCACAGTGCCGTCACCGCCGGAAGCCACCACAATATCATAATCTTTATCCATCTGTGCCACATGGGTTTCAATGTCCCCGGGTTTCATGGTGCGGAAAGGATGCACCTCATAGTCTGCGGACTGGAAAACGCCAATGCAGACATCCAAGTCAAATTTGAAAGTTTTATTACCAGAAAAGGGGTTATAAAACAGTTTCACTTTTTTCATAGAACGCCCAGCCCCCTTTTTCCTTACATCTGTTCTGGTGCATCAATGCCCAGCAGCGCAAGACCTGCTGCCAGAACGGTTTTTACTGCCACTACCACTGCCAAACGTGCCTGACGGACTTCCGCTTCGCTGTTCAGGATGGGGTTATCGTGGTAGAACTTATTGAATGCCTGAGAAATGGCAACCAGATGTCTTGTGAGCACATAGGGTTCCAGTTTCGCCGCCGCATCCACAATCTTGGAAGGGAATGCTTCCAGCAGTTTGCAGACATTCAGAGATGCTTCGTCATCCAGTTTGCTGAAATCAATGTTTTCCGCTGTGAAATCAGGGGCTTTTTTCAGGATGCTGCATGCACGGGCATGAGTATACTGCACATAAGGGCCTGTTTCGCCGTCGAAGTTCAGCATACGTTCCCAAGAGAACACAACGTCTTTGATACGGGTGTTATACAGGTCATTGAAGATAACAGCACCAATACCAACTTTTTTCGCAACTTCTTCTTTATCAGGCAGAGAAGGATTCTTTTCTTCGATGATTTTCTTTGTTTCTGCAATTGCCTGATGGAGCAGGTCTTCCATAAGAACCACGTTGCCATGACGAGTGGAAAGTTTGCCGCTGTCCAGACTTACCAGACCGAAAGGCACATGAATCAGGTCTTTGTACCAGTCATAGCCCATTTTATGGATAACTTCAAACCACTGTGCGAAGTGCAGGTTCTGGTCCAGAGCTGTCAGGTAGATGCATTTATCAAAATCATAAGTTTTCTTGCGGTACAGGGCAGCTGTGATGTCACGGGTTGCGTAGAGTGTGCCGCCATCTTTACGGATAATCAGGCAAGGAGGCATGTTCTTGTCTTCCAGATTGACAATCATTGCTCCTTCGCTTTCTTCCAGCAGACCTTTTTCTTTCAGTTCATCCACAACGGCTGCCATTTTGTCGTTGTAGAAGCTTTCGCCGGTGTATGCGTCGAATTTCACGCCCAGCATATCATAAACACGTTCAAATTCTTTGATACTGATGTCGTAGAACCATTTCCACAATGTCAGAGCTTCGTCGTCGCCGTCCTGCATTTTTACGAACCACAGACGTGCTTCGTCGTCCAGTTCAGGTGCTTTTTCTGCTTCATCATGGAATTTTACATAAATGCGCATCAGTTCCTGAATGCCTTTTTCTTCAACGGCTTCTTTGCTGCCCCATTTTTTGTAAGCAACAATCAGTTTGCCAAACTGTGTGCCCCAGTCCCCCAGATGGTTTACACCTACACATTTGTAGCCCAACTGGCTGTGAATCTGGTACAGTGCGTTACCGATAACCGTAGAACGCAGGTGGCCTACATGGAAAGGCTTTGCGATGTTGGGAGAGGAGTAGTCGATAACGATGGTCTTACCTGCGCCCATGTGGCTTTTGCCGTAGTTTTCTTTTTCTGTCAGGACAGTTTCCAGTACCTTTTTGGTATAGAAATGCTTGTCCATAAAAAAGTTGATATATGCGCCAACGATTTTTACATCAGCAATGAAATCGGGTTTTTCCAGTTTTTCACCGATTTCCTGTGCGATGAGAGGAGGCGCTTTGCGCAGTACCTTCGCCAGTTTAAAGCAAGGGTATGCAAAATCCCCCATGTCTGTATTGGCAGGCACTTCGATGGCTGCCGCGATTTCTTCCGCTGCCACGCCGCAAGCTGCGGACAGGCTTTTTGCGATTTCCAGTTTCATATCCATAATACATTCCTCCGATGGGTGTTTAAATGACTATCTACGCACAAACGGGCTGTTTCTGCCCATAGGCATGTTATTTTATAATATACCACAAAAACCGCAGAAAATCAAGAAAAGTGCCCTTTTGTCCCTCCATGGGACAGTAAGAGAATTGTAAGAAATGTTTTCGACGAATGCAAAGATATTCCCTGCCTTCTGTGATATGATACAAAAAAGACTGCTAAATCCCATGGAGGTGTTTGTTTGTGGATTCCCGTTCTGTTTTCCTGTTTCTTTTAAGCACCATGACTGCCTTTGTCCTGCTTTCTCTGGCATTGTCCGCAGGCGGCGCCATACTGCTGCTGCCTCCAGTGCTGGAGTATGTGTTCACAGTTGGGATACATCAAAAAACGCCTGGATGCCTTGGAGAAGGAAGTGGCTAAGCTGAAAGAAAAAATGAAAACCTTAGAACAGACAAAACCATAAGATTTATTTGATTCTATAGAAATGGAGGGATTTTGATGCTGTTTTTCCGTACCATATCCGTACTTGTTTTAACTTTATTCACCTTCCAAGGCTGCGCAAATACAGGGGAACATGCCGCTGTACGGGAAGCATCTTTCCGCACAGGCATAGACCTTTCCGCCGGAGAGATGGTTTCCACTTATGATGACCATGGCGGATTCCACGGGGACGGCACCACCTGCACCATCATACAATTTCCCGACGATGCTTTGCTGGAGGAAATCGAAGCAGCAGGCACATGGCAGTCCTTTCCGCCGGATGAAGCTGTCAATGAGCTCCTTTACGGCAATTATCTTTATGACGCCGAAACACAGGAAAACTTTGTGCCGCCCATTGAAAACGGATACTACCTGCTGAAAGACCGGAATACAGAAGCCCAAGAACAGCCAAACATCATGGCACGCCATTCCTTTAACTTTGATTTGGCAGTATATGATGCCGACAACCGCATATTGTATGATCTGGTGCTGGATACCTGATTTTTCAGACGCTTCTCCTTGACCGGGAGCAGCGTCTTTTTTGTCTGTATGAAAAAATATGCAGTTTCACGAATCAAAAAGAAATAATTTTGAAAAAAACACCTTTTTTCCTGATATTATCAGAAATATGCTGGCTTTTCTCCATAAATTATGATATGATATGCATCGCATTGAATATTTTGAAACGGAGGAGATATTATGAAACTCCATCTGCCTCTTTTTGCAATTCTGGCAACTGTCACACTGGCAGGCTGTCATTCCGCCAGCGCAGCACAGGCTGCCGCAGAACAGATGGATATGGAAATTCCCGCCCAGGAATTTTCCGTTACTTACAAGGATCACGGTGCATTCCGCGGTCAGGGCACTTCTTGTACCACATTGCAGTTCTCTGATGATGCTTTTCTGGAAAAAATCCAGGAAAAAGGCACATGGACACCTTTGCCACTGGACGAAGCCACACAAAATCTCGTTTATGGTGTTTTCGACAGTGATTATCTGGGCACACCCCTGACAGATGAAGAAGGCATGCCTTTGATCCCCGAAATCGAAAATGGGTATTATCTGACAAGCGAACCCTCAAAAAATGGGGATGATACATCCAACGCATTTTTGATGCATACACAGGATGTTTCCGTATCCATTTATGACGCGGATAACAGAATCCTGTATCACTGCGCCCTTGATAAATAACAAAGACAGCGCGCCATCACATTCCGGCGCGTCTTTATAAGCCAACAAAGAAAGCTGAAATCCTGCAAACCACAAAGGATTCCAGCTTTTTATTTTTACGAAGATTTTGGCTTGTTTTCTTAAGAAGCCGCGCATTTTTTACAGCCCCCTTGCCAGTCTTTGAAGCATATCCAACAAATACCCATCCATAAACCGCAGCACCAATACCAATGCCGCCAGATACGCCGCCAGAGAAATGACCTTTTGCAAATGGTTCTGGAAACGGTCTGCTGCCGCTACTTCCAGCACCGACTGAATACACACAATGAGAAACAGCTGTCCTGCCAGCACCAGAAACCCTTCCATCTGCCCTTCCCCTCCAAAAGCAAAAATCTTCATACTATCTTATGAATCTTCCATCTTTCTTATGAAACTGCCTCTTTTCAAATGCCCAATTTCGGTTCATAATAATAGTAACGGGAATTTTGTATTGCTGAAAAGAAAAAAGGAGGTAACACCATGATTCAAAAAGCCATTCGGAAACTTTCTCTCCCTCTCTTTGCCTCTGCCGGCATCACTGCCGCCGGACTTATCCTTTATCAGCGCATCAGTCTGTATCGGGCATCCCGTAAGGGAGATAAAACACCTTTTGAAAGCTACACCACCCCCGACGGGGTTTCTATGGCATACGAACGTTTTGGTTATGGTCGTCCTGTGGTACTGCTCCACAGCCTCCATCCCGGGGCATCCAGACGGGAATGGCGCCCCCAGATCGAAAAGCTGGCAAAGGATTTTCGGGTATATACCGTAGATCTGCCGGGCTTCGGTCAGTCTCATAAACCTACAAAGCCTTGGACAGCTTATCAATACGCCAAAGCTCTCCACAGCTTCCTTTCTGACGTCATCGGCTCACCTGTTTCTCTGGCGGCAGCCAACGGCGGCGCAGACATTGCCTTGGTGCTGTCCATGCTTTACCCAGAGGATCTGGAAAAGATGGTGCTCATCTCTCCCGAGGGCATCGGCAGAGGTTTTGCCACACCCAATGATACCAAAGAGCTGAAAACACTGCTGTCACCTGTCATCGGCACTCAGGCGTTTCTGGACGGCACATCCAAAAAAGCCCTGCGGCTTCTGGCGGAAGAACTCTTTTACCAGAAAGAGCGTATGCCTGTGGACTTCGTGAAAAACCTGAAGCAAAACGCACGCTTCGGCAAAGGCGCCCAGGCAAGCTATGCCGGATATATGACGCGGTTTGGCGCCGCTGACACAAAACAGGCTTTTGCGTCCCTTTCTCTGCCCTTCCTGCTGATCTGGGGGGAACGGAATGTACGCAACAGCGCCGTTTATCTGGAAGAAGCCGAAAATTTACAGGAAAAAGGGGAATTTATGCTCTTTGAGGATACGGCTGCCCTGCCTCACATGGAAAACAGCAAGGCATTCGGTCAAATCCTGAAAGAATTTTTGAGTGAAGAAGATCTGGAGCGCAAAGCCATGTGAGCCTTCAGACTAACAAAAAATAGGAAAGCAGCTTCCCATTGAGAAAACATGTTTTTTTCTTGATTTCTTAATGAGAACTGCAACGACTGCCTTCAAAAGAAAACATTCCTCCTGCAATGCAAGACGGCTGGAAACTCTTTTAAGGGAAAAATTCCGGTTATCTTTGTTTTCTTATGAAGAAGTCCCTAATGGAAAGGATGTTTTTGACTTGAACTTTAACGAAATACCCGGTCTGTCACAGACCCAAATGGAAGAATGGTTCCATCAGGCGGTGGCACCAGATTCTTCCCGACTGAGAGAAGGAGCCATTGCCAAACTGGAACCCCAATTCATATCCTGCGATTTTCAGGCAGGAGAAACTGTGATGGAATATAAAGTGCTGGAATGGGAACTGAACCCTCAAAGTATGGTTCACGGCGGCATCATCATCACAGGCTTTGACACCTCTTTGGGCATGCTCTGTCATTACTACGCATACCCCAACATACTGACCACCGTCAGCTTAACTTCCACATTCGTTCGTCCCATCCGCATGGGGGATACTATGGTATACCACAGCAAAATCAAGTCCTTCGGCCGCAGCCTTGTGACACTGGAAGGAAAAGTATATCTGAAAAGCACAGGTGAGCTGGCTGCTACAGCAACTGCCACATTCAAGATTCTCCATCATAAAGTCAGAACACAAATTTAAACAAAAGAAAGGAATCCACCTATGATCTACTTAAGTGAAGAAACCTCCTCACAGGAGAATATGGAAGCATGGTTCAGCCAGCTTTCTGACCCTGAATTTCCACTGTTGAAAGACAGTGTATTAAAACTGCTGAAACCCAGACTGGTCACATGTAATTTTGAAGAAAAATCCGCAGAATTCGCCTTTACCGTAGAGGATTGGCAGCTGAACCCGGAAAAAGGGCTCCACGGCGGCATTATGGCAACAAATTTTGATGTGTCCTTTGGTCTGTTGTCCCATTATTTCGCAAAACAGCACATGGTTTCCACCATCACCATCCAAACCACATTTTTGAAGCCAGTTATGCCCAACGATACCATACACTATAAAGTGCAGATGTCCCATCTGGGCAACACCATCCACAGCATGACAGCAGAAGCATGGCTGGAACGTGACAACATTCTGGCGGCTACGGCTTCCGCTTCTTATATGAAACTTCATCAAACATTTGACAGCCCCATCTGATTTTCAGGGATTGTTTCCTAAGCAGGCAAAAATAGCCGGAATCTTCTATGTTTCAAGGATTCCGGCTTTCCTATTGCAAAGAGCGTCCTTTTCTTCTGAAAACAGTCTTGTTCCTTTCAAGAAATGAAGGATACAAGGAATCCGTTTGTTATAATTTTCCCGAAGATGTCCACATGCGAAGGACACCCCCTTTTCCAAACCAAATCACATGTTACATATTATGTAAACAATAAAACTTCATACTTTCTGAAGAAAGCATACAAAAAAGCCGGTACTTTTCCCATGAAAATATACCGACTTATATTTTCTATTCTTCCGCTTCCTCATAGACCAACAAGTCAGAAACTTCACATTCCAACACATAACAAATCCGTGCCAAAACATCCAAATCCAGTTTTTCCACCTTGCCGCTATACCATTTGTGGATGACTTCATAGCGGGTGCCTGTCAAACGGCTCAATTGGTTGCGGGTCATGCCACGGCTGTCCATGATTTCTGCCAGACGCAGACGGACGGCACCGTATTTCCGCTGTATCAAAATGGACTTTTCTTCCATATGCTTCACCTCTTGGACTGTTATTTCAAAATCTGTATGATTTCATTATAACCATTCCCCATTCCCCTATCAATGGTTATAATGGAAAACGAGGTGATTTCATTGAACACAAAAACTTGCTGTTTTTCCGGGCACAGAGAACTATGTCCCGAAAAAATCCCCCTTCTGGAAAAAGAACTGCACAAAATCATTGCTGACTGTATGGAAAAAGGGTATGGCCGTTTTCTCTGCGGAGGCGCAAAAGGATTTGACTTTTTGGCGGCAAAAACCCTTTTGGCACATCAAGAAATCTGTCCTGAAATCCAGTTGGAACTTGTTTTTCCCTATAGGTATTTGCCGCCCATGTGGAAAGAAATAGCGGCAAAGGCTGACCGCATAACATATCTATCTGAAACCTACTACTCCGGCTGTTTTTATGCCCGCAACCGCTATATGGTCAGCCAAAGCCATGGAATCATTTACTATCTGGAAAAAGAAACAGGTGGAACTGCTTACACTGTCCGCTGTGCCAAAAACAGTTCTCTGGAACGATTCCCCATCACTCTTTCTTCCGAATCCGAATGGTAATCTGGCACCCATCCTCCTGCTCCTCATCCTCATAGACCACATCCACCCCAGCCCGACGGATGACCTCCACCGACTGCTTGATGGTGTTGGTGAACAGACGAAAATCTGTGACGCATCGTTTTTCTTTCTGTTCCAGTTTTTCCGCCGCCGCTTTGGCACGCATTTTCTCCAAGGTATCTGCCACCAGTTCTTCTGTTTTGCGGACGTTTAGTTCTTCCCGAATCATCTGCTCCAGCACCACCGTTCTGGTTTCTTCATCAGGCAGTTTCAGCAAGGCACGGGCATGACGTTCCGTGAAGTTATTTTCCACCAAAAGCCGCTTCAAAGGGTCTTCCAGCTTCAGTATCCGCAGTTTATTGGCAATGAACGACTGGCTTTTGGAGAGCTTGGAAGCCAATTCTTCCTGTGTGAGACCATAGTCCTCCATCAAATTCCGATAGCCTTCCGCTTCCTCCAGAAAAGACAGGTTCTGCCGCTGGATATTCTCCAATAACGCCAGCATGGCGCTGTCATACTCACTGACCTGCACCAGCAGGCACGGCACCATTTCCAGTCCTGCCAATTCCGCCGCCCGAAGTCTCCGCTCCCCTGCCACCAACTCATAATGACCGCCGCTCATTTTTCGCACTGTCAAGGGCTGCAAAATGCCATACTCTCGAATGGAGGCGGAAAGCTCCTCCAAAGCCGCTCGCTGGAAATACCGCCGAGGCTGATAGGGATTGGAACGAATTTTTTCTATGGGAATCTGGTATACCACCGCGTCTTTTTTCAACCGCATTTCGGGAAATTTCAATACTTCCATACAAACACTCCTTCTGTTCTGCCAAAGTCTGTAAAAAGGGGTTTTTTTCTGTTCCAGACAGCGGCAAACTCCCTTTTTCCACATTTTAGCACAGAAGGATTTCCCATCCCCAAAAACCGTACAACAAAAAAAGCAGACTCTCGACAGAAAGCCTGCTTTTTTCACAGGGTGCCGAAAAAGTCGACACCCTGTCAACAAAGGCTCATTTCATGGGGGCCTTTGTTGAATAGACAGAGGTATAAAACAGTTGGGTCAAGCACTTTGCTTTGCAAAGCCGCCTCCGGCGTCCCCGTTTTCTTCGGGGTACAGAGTTCCATCGGCTCAAAATCCTTGAAACTCCTGTTTTTCCTCGTCGGAAATAAATTCCGACTGCGGATTCCAGTTGGAAAACCCACACCGCAAAGAGATGCGGACAGCCATTTATGGCTGGCATTTGCGGAGCAAATGTGTTGACCCCTTTGTTCCCCAAACCCTTCCGCGTTCTTAAAAAGTATCATTCTAATTTTCTACTTGCATTTTCTTATTTCAATGGATTTTTATTGATTTTCCCTGCTTTTCTAGGGTATGCCTTGGGTGTAGGGGCGGTCTTTTCGATGATGACCAGCTTATGCTGAAGGTCTGTGAAAGGGATTTCCACATCAATGACTTCTGCCACTTTGCCACCCAGTTTTTTCAGGGCACCTTGGGCTTCGTCGATTTCTCTCAGAGCGTCGGGGCCTTTCAGTGCCGCCAGTCTGCCGCCTACTTTGACGAAAGGCAGGCAAAATTCCGCAAGGACTGCCAGATTTGCCACGGCTCTGGACACGCACAAGTCGAACTGTTCCCGATAATCGGGGTTCTGACCGCCATCCTCTGCACGGCTATGGACATAATTGACGCCGGAAAGTCCCAGCTGTCTGCCTACTTCTTCCAGAAAGCCGATGCGTTTCTGCAAAGAATCCAGCAGGGTCATTTCCACATCAGGACAGGCGATTTTCACGGGAATACCGGGGAAGCCTGCCCCTGTGCCCACGTCAATGATCTTTTCCTGTCCGGTCAATGACAAATGGGGCAGGATGCTCAGGCAATCCACAAAGTGTTTCTGCACCACGTCTTTTTTGTCTGTAATGGCGGTGAGGTTCATTTTCTCATTCCATTCCAGCAGCAAAGACAGATATGTCATAAACTGTGATGCCATTTCTTCTGTGAGGCTTACGCCCATTTTTTCACAGCTTTCCTGTAACAATGCCTTATGCTCCATAAGTCTGCTCCTTTTCGATACAATAAATTTTCCATTTGCCAAAGTCGTCAGGCTCTGCCACCATGCCAACAGAAATGACTTCCTTTTCTCCTGCCGCCGCAAGGGACAAAGTACGCATGCGCTCCCCTGTTTCCTTTACGAAAAAGCGGTATTTTTCCGCATGGGCAAAAACCCCTTTGATTTCTTCCAAGTCCGCACCGCTGATGGCGCTGGACAGATATCCTCTCGCTTCCTCAGTGCCCTCCTGTTTCAGGGCATGGAGAAAGGCAAGGAGTGTGCCTTTGGGGCTGACCAGAGAGAAAAACGGGGATTTCCTTTTGGAAAGCACCGCATCCTCCAGCCGAAAGGCTTTATGATTGACGGGCAGAAACAGTTTCCTGCCCTGTGGTTTCGGCATCGGTTTGCCGTTCCATGAAAGAAAGAACATATTTCTTCCCCTCCTTCATTTCTCAGCCATTACGTTTATGCTGTTCCATGTAAATAAGCAAAACGGAAATGTCCGCCGGGGAAACGCCTGTGATACGGGAAGCGTGACCCATGGAACGGGGACGAATGGCATTGAGTTTTTGACGGGCTTCCAGTCGGAGACCCTGAATGGTTTCGTAGTCCAAATCTTCCGGCAGCAGACGGTTTTCCAGCTTTTTGAACTGTTCCACCTGTTTCAGCTGCTGGCTGATATAGCCTTCATATTTGATCTGGATATTCACCTGTTCCCGTACAGGGGCAGGCAGTTCAGGGCGTTCCTGATCCAAGGGCGCCAGTTTTTCATAATCCAGTTCGGGACGTTTGATGAGGTCTGCCAGTTTCACGCCGGACTTGATGGGGGTACTGCCGTACTGTTCCAACAGTTCCAGTGTTTCTTTGGCAGGGGTGATGGTCAGGGCTTTTACCCTTTCGATTTCTTCCCCAGTCTGGCGTTCTTTTTCCAGCAATGCTTCATAGCGTTCATTAGAAATCAAGCCGATTTCATGACCAATGGGGGTCAGACGCTGGTCTGCGTTATCCTGACGGAGAAGCAGACGGAATTCCGCGCGGGATGTCATCATACGGTAAGGCTCTTTACTGCCTTTGCTGATGAGGTCGTCAATGAGAACGCCGATATACCCGTCGGAACGCTGCAAGATGATGGGTTCTTTTTGCTGGATATAGCGAACAGCGTTGATACCGCCCATAAGGCCCTGTGCAGCCGCTTCTTCGTAGCCGGAGGAGCCATTGAACTGACCAGCGGAAAAAAGACCGTGATAGTCCTTAAATTCCAGAGAAAGTTTCAGCTGGGTAGCGTCGATACAGTCATACTCGATGGCATAAGCAAAACGGGTGATTTCGCAGTTTTCCAGACCGGGAATGGTGCGGTACATGGCAATCTGCACATCCTCCGGCAAAGAGGAGGACATCCCCTGAATATACATTTCTTCGGTGTTTTCCCCTTCTGGCTCTACGAACAGCTGGTGGCGTTCCTTATCGGCAAAACGCACCACTTTATCCTCGATGGAGGGGCAATAACGAGGGCCTGTACCTTCAATCAAGCCGCCATATAAGGGAGAACGATGGAGATTATCCCGGATGACCTGATGGGTCTTTTCGTTGGTGTAAGTGAGCCAGCACAGATCCTGTTCTCTGGCGATGCCTTCCGGTGTGTTTTCAAAGGAGAAAGGCACGATATCAGAATCGCCGTACTGGGGCTGCATTTTGCTGAAGTCCAGAGAGTTGCGGTTCATACGGGCAGGTGTGCCTGTTTTGAAACGGAACAAACGGATGCCCATATCCAACAGGTTTTGGCTCAGTTTGGTAGCAGGCATCAGATTATTGGGGCCGCTTTCGGTGATGCAGTCCCCTGTGAGACAGCGGCTTTTCATATATGTGCCCATACAGAGGACAACCGCTTTACAACGATAAATGGCGCCGCCTGTGGTGACAACGCCCACCACTTTGTTGTCCTCCATGAGGATTTCGGAGATTTCTGCCTGCTTGATGCGCAGATGGGGGGTTTTCTCCAAGGTATGCTTCATTTCCTCATGGTATCTGTTTTTGTCTGCCTGTGCACGGAGAGAGTACACGGCAGGGCCTTTGCCTGTGTTCAGCATTTTGGTCTGGATATAAGTCTTATCAATGTTCTTACCCATTTCGCCGCCCAATGCGTCGATTTCACGGACAAGATGGCCTTTGGAGCTGCCGCCGATGGAGGGGTTGCAGGGCATCATGGCGATGCTGTCCAGACTGATGGCGAACATCACTGTTTCCATACCCAGTCTGGCTGCCGCCAATGCGGCTTCACAGCCTGCATGACCGCCGCCCACAACGGCAATATCTATGGTTTCTGCTTCGTACATGATCTATTTTCACCTCTATTTGGAGTTTATTGACTTCCACATGAATTTCCATTGTATCATTTTATGAGAAAAACCCCCGGAATGCAAGGATTTTCGAGGGTTTCTCCAAAAAAAACATATTTTATGCCTCTGCTGGCATCTGTTTTCCTAAATCCAGTTTTTTCATAGCGTTCTTGAACTGGTAAGCAAACATGATGGCTGTTGTGGTCACAGCAATGAGGTCTGCCACTGGTTCCGCAAGAAAAACAGCTCTGTCTTTCTGCGCCAAAATGGCAGGCAGAATATAAATCAAAGGAATGAGCAGTATGATCTTTCTGTAAACTGCCAAGAACAGGGATGTTTTGGCGTTGCCAATGGCGATGAATGTCTGCTGGCAGGCAATCTGGATGCCGAAAATGCCAGAGAGCGCCATATAATGCCGCAAAGCCCATGCTGTATAAGTCAGGAGCTGTTCATCCCCTGTAAACATAGACGGAATCAAACGAGGGAACACCATACAGATTGCCCACAGTATCATGGAATAAGTCAAACAATACCGCAGCAGCAGGCGGAAGGTCTGGCGCACACGGTCTGCATTGCCAGCGCCGAAATTATACCCTGTAATGGGCTGTGCCCCTTGGGTAAAGCCCTGCAAAGGCAGCATGGAAAACTGCATGATGCTGGTCAAAATGCTCATGGCCCCTACAGCAATATCCCCACCGTAACGATACAGAGAGGAATTGAAGCAAACGCTGATGGCGCTTTCTGTTGCCTGCATGATGAAGGGGGACATCCCCAGCAGCAGACAAGGCCCCACCACAGAGCCACGCAAACGGAAATACTTTTTCTGCAATTTCAGTATGGTTTTCTTTCCTGTCAAAAAGCGCAGTACCCAAATAGCGGAAACTGCCTGTGAAAGGATGGTAGCCAGCGCCGCACCTTTGACGCCCATATGAAAGCCGAAAATGAAAATGGGGTCAAGAACAATATTGATGACAGCACCGATGACAACGGTAACCATACTGATTTTTGCAAAACCCTGTGCTGTGATGAAAGCATTCAGACCCAAAGCGAACTGTACGAAAATAGTACCCAGAGTATAAATGCGCATATAGTCCATGGCATAGCCGATGGTGTTTTCACTGGCACCGAATGCCATCAAGATGGGCTCCGCAAATCTGCGGAAAAATACCGTCAGCACCAACGCGATGATGATGAGCATGATAAAGCTGTTGCCCAATGTGTAATGGGCTTCTTCGTTGTCCCCTCTCCCCATGAGTACGGAAGCACGAGGGGCACTGCCCATACTCACCAGCGCCGCAAAGGCTGTGATGAGCATGATGATGGGCATACATACCCCTACCCCTGTCAATGCCAATGCCCCAATGTCAGGAATATGCCCGATATACATACGGTCAACCACATTATAAAGGACATTGACCACCTGCGCCGTAATGGCAGGGATGGCTAACTGCCTTAATAATGTCTTGACATCTGCCGTACCCAGTACGTTATCCTGTCCAGATGGGTTCATACGTTTCTACCTTCTTTCCTTTATTTTCCCAAACAGAATTTGGTGAAGATGCGGTCGATGATTTCCTCATCAGCTACATCGCCGGTGATTTCCCCTAATGCCCGGCTGGCGTCCTGCAAATCCATGGAAATGAAATCCTCAGGCATACGGGTGCTGATGGTCACAAGGCAGCGTTCCATGGCTTCTTTTGCCTGATACAACGCGTTTTTATGACGGGTATTGCCCAAAAGAGCGTCGTCTGCCGTTGCGGTCTGACCGCTGAAGAACAATGTTTTAATGGCGTCGATGAGGGCATCGAAACCAGTATTTTCTTTGACGGATACGAACAGAATCTGTTCCTTTGGTACGAACTGTTCCAGTTCTTCCAGAGAAAGTTTCTGTTCCAAGTCGGATTTATTCAGCATAACGATGCTGTGTTTTCCATCAATGAAGGACAAAATCTCTCTGTCCTCTGCTTCCAGTGGACGGGAGGCATCCAGCATCATCAAAATCAGGTCTGCCTGTTCCGCATAAGCCTTGGATTTTTCCACGCCCATTTTTTCCACCACGTCCCCTGTTTCACGGATACCTGCGGTGTCTACGATTTTGACGGGGATGCCGTCGATATTGATATATTCCTCTACGGTATCACGGGTAGTACCGGGAATGTCCGTGACGATGGCGCGGTCTTCTTCTAGGAACCAGTTCAACAGAGAGGATTTGCCTACATTTGGTTTCCCAACGATAACGGTCTGCAAGCCTTCCCGAAGGATTTTCCCTCTGTCTGCCCCTGCAAGGAGTTTTTCCATACGGGCAAGAAGTTTCTTTGCCCCCTGCTCCATGGAATCGTAAGTTTCTTCTTCAATGTCGTAGTCGGGATAGTCAATGACAGCTTCGATGGAAGCAATCATGTCGATGATTTCCTGACGCATCTGGCGAACTTCTGTTTTCAGTCTGCCTTCCAGCTGATTCACAGCCGCCTGACGGGACAGCTCTGTTTTGGACTGAATCAGGTCAATAATGGCTTCTGCCTGTGTTAAGTCGATACGCCCATTGAGGAAGCCGCGTTTTGTGAATTCTCCCGGCTCTGCCAGTCTTGCGCCAGCGTTGAGCAGTGCCTGCAAGACACGCTGTGTCACCAGAAAACCGCCGTGACAGTTCACTTCCACAATGTCCTCTTTTGTGTAAGTATGGGGGGCTTTCATGACAGAAACCAGCACTTCGTCAATGATTTCCCCGTGGGGGCCGTCGGTGATTTTCCCATAGGAAAGGGTGTGGCTGGGTTTTTCCGTCAGTTTCTTTTTGCCCTGAAAAATGGTGTCTGCCAAGGCGATACAGCCCTTTCCGCTCATGCGGACGATGCCGATGCCGCCGCTGCCCAGTGGTGTGGAGATGGCAGCAATGATGTCGTCCAGAAAATTTGCCTGCTGCAGCATAGATAAATCCCCTTTCTTTTCTCGTATCTGTAGAAAAAGGCGTCCGCAGGGTATCCCCTTCGGTCGCCTTCTTTTGTAAAGTTTATGCTTCTGCTTTTTCCATTCTTTCCGCTCTTTCGTGTCTTTCGCCCCGTTCCATTTTTCTGGAATCTCTGGGCTGACCGTTTTTGCCTTTCAGGGCAATGACTACATTACGGAAAGGTTCTTCCCCTTCGCTGAATGTTGTCACATAGCGGTCATTCTGCAGTGCAGAATGGATGATTCTTCTTTCATAAGGGTTCATAGGTTCCAGCACCACATTTTTTCTGGTGTGTTTTACCTTTTTCGCCAGATTGAATGCCAGTGTTTCCAGTGTTTCTTTTCTTCTCTGGCGGTAGTTTTCTGTATCCAGCATCACGCTGATGTAAGACGCACTGTTTTTGTTCACGACCAGATTTACCAGGTACTGCAGAGCGTCCAGTGTCTGACCTCTTTTACCGATGAGAATCCCCATATCGTCACCAGTCAGGTCAACCAGCAGGTGTTTATCCTGCATTTTTGTTTCGATCTTGATAATCAGTCCCATGGACAGGAACACTTCACGCAGGAAGTTTTCTGCCGCTTTTTCGGGATTAAAGTTTTTCTTTACCAGTACAACGGCATCCTTGCCGCCGAACATACCCAGAAAGCCTTTGGAGCCTTCTTCAATAACGGTAATGGTGACCTCGTCTTTTTCCGCCTGCAGTTCTGCCAGTGCAGCTGCAACGGCTTCGTCGATGGTCTTACCGGATTTTCTAATTTCGTCCATTTCTTACAACGCCCCCTCAGCCAGTTTCTTTCTATAGAATTTCTGCAGGAAGATCTGCTGCAGAATACCGAAGATGTTACTAACTGTCCAGTATACACCCAGACCTGCAGGAACCTGCAGACAGAAGAATGCCATCATGATGGGCATGAAATACAGCATCATTTTGTTCATGCTCTGGGTCATGGCTGCTGCCTGATCGTTTTCCGCGCTTGCGGTGGTGTTCATCAGGGATGTCATGACTTTAGACTGCAGGAATGTGGTCACGCCTGCCACGATGGGCACGATAACACTGGGGAAACTCAGACCGCACTTACTTACCAGTGGAATGGTCAGGAAAGTTTCAATGGTATTTTTGGTATCCAGCAAAGGCAGCAGTGCGTTGCCGCTCTCGCCCAGAACGCCCAAAATGGTGTTCCAGTCGTCTGCTTTGATATTTGCTACCAGCATAACAACGTCATTGACTTCTTTCAGGTCGATAGTACCCAGGTTTTTATAAGTATCTACCAGATCCTGTGCGTAAGGTGTGAATGCTTCCATACGCAGAGCCGCAGGGATCTGGATGATGGCATTAGCGATGTCTGTATAGTTGTTGCCGATGACATCAACGTAAACATAAGCGTTCTGGAAGATGTAGTACAGCGCGTACAGGATAGGAAGCTGGATCAGCATCGGCAGACAGCCGCCCATAAGGTGTACGCCGTTTTTCTTCTGGAAGTCCTGCAATTCCAGCGCCATTCTCTGCTGAGACATAGTGTCGGTCTTGCCTTTGTATTTATCTCTGATTTTGTTCATCTCCGGCTGAAGCTGCTGCATCTTAAAGGAAGACTTCTGCTGCTTCATCATCAGAGGGAACAAGATAAGTTTCACGATCAATGTAAAAACGATGATGGCAATCCCCAGCGCGCCTGCACTGACACTGCCGTAAATGCCGTTAAAGAGCATGTTATAGATTTTGCCAAGAACGATGGCAATGGGTTCGAAAATACCCGGTTCTCGCACCATGCGCATGGTGGACAACAACATCAATTCATTCACTTTTTTGCCTCCTTACAACACCAAACATGAGAATTTTTCTGCACTTTTCATGCGTGCAATCAAAACAAAAGAATCAAGGCACCGGATCATAGCCGCCTTCATGAAAAGGATGGCACTTCAATAACCGCCGCACTGCAAGATAACCGCCTTTGATGGCGCCATACTTCTGGATGGCTTCATAGGCGTATCTGGAGCAGGTGGGGGTAAAACGGCAATGGGGCCCGATGTAGGGGGAGATCCCCAGCTGATACAAACGAATGAGAAACAAAAATACTTTTTTTACCATACGAACATATCATCTCACTTTTTTTCCGCTTCCTCCGGGCAGAAGAAATTATGTTTTTTCATCAAATGACGCAGAGAGTCCTGCACTTCCCAATAGGAAGCCTCGTTGCAGGATACACGGGCAATGACCACGATGTCATAGCCGCGCTTCAATTCTGCTTCCATACTGCGGTAACTTTCCCGGATCAGGCGGGTCACATGGGAGCGGACAACACTCTTGCCGACTTTTTTGCTGACGGAAATGCCCAGACGGTTTTCCGCCGTGCCGTTTTTGATGATATACATCACCAGACGGCGATTGGCAAAAGATCTGCCCTTATGATATACATAGCGAAACTGAAAATTCTTTTTCAGGGATTGTGTAAAAAGCATGGTCATCCAGCTCCCTTCCCGATTTGCCTAAAAAAAATTTTTCCAATGACGAACAAAAGGCCACATTCTGCGGCCTTAATTTACTCTTGGTATCATCGAAAATTATGCGGACAGTACTTTTCTGCCTTTTCTTCTTCTTGCAGCCAGCACTTTTCTGCCGTTTGCAGTTCTCATTCTTTTTCTGAAGCCGTGTTCTCTGCTTCTCTGTCTTTTCTTGGGCTGAAATGTCATTTTCATTGTACATGCACCTCCTTTGTCCTTGCAGGGTTTTAACGCCCTTTTTACGAGCACTGCTACTATTATAGTGAAAAAGCAAGTCCCCGTCAAGAAAAAAATATGGTCTACAAGGGGAATTTACGGCTTTTTTTCCATTTTTCGTAAAAAATTGTACGAAAATCCATACCAAAAAATATACATTTGGAACTCTTTGGGACTTTTTGTTCTATATATTGTAATTATCCCGATTTTTTCTCTGTGTTCTTTTCTATAAAAAAATATAGAAAAAATATGGACTATCAAAAAACGGACTGCTGTTTTTGTATGGTTTTCCGTTTTTTTGACAAAAAAATCACAAGTTGTGCCATTTGTTTTTTTGGTAAAAATCAGACTTTTCCACAATTCAGTCCATTTTTTCATTGCGGTTGTGGATAACTTTTGTTATACTGAAAGACAGAATCAAAATGAGATGTGCCTCCGCGGCAGGCAGCTGTCTTGACGTACCGAATACAAAAAGGGAAACAGAGAGCTGTTTTTTTGTCTGAAAATTTGCCGAAAAAAACCGTCCTGCATTGGCGGAACTTGGAAAAAAGGGGCTCCCTTTGACGACAGCGGCAGGATTTTTGTCCTTTTTTTCAGCCATTCCACAATTTCCACGCCTCTTTTCAGAAAGTTATCCACAAGCTGTTGATAACCCTGTGTATAACTTTTGTGAGCTGTGGATTTTCTGCGGATGAAAAAAATATGGTTTGCATCAAAAGACCGAAATTTCCATTTTTTCGGGATTGTGTAAAACATCAGGACTGTTTTTCCACACCGCTGTGTATAAAAAGTGAAATGTGTTGTCCATACACAGGGAAAAAACAGGGAACTGTGGGCAAACGAGAAAGTTATCCACAGCATTTTGCATCGGATTTTTGAAAAAGAAATGTAATAGGAGGATTGTTTATGGACATCAACCAATCTTGGAACGCGGCTTTGAAGCTCATCGAACAGGAAATTTCCTCATCCATCGGTTTTGAAACATGGATTTTGCCCATTGTACCTGTGGGCATCGACGGCAGCCGTTTTCTGCTGCAGGTCAGTGACAACGTATGCAAGGAAATTCTGGAAAAACGTCATCTGACCCTCATTCGCAGCGCCCTGAAAAACGTGACGGGCATCAATTACGACATTGTCATCCTGACAGAAGGGGAAAAGACTCCCGTTCACACCACAGCAGAAGTGAAAAAGGAAGAAAGCGGCGATGTGGCGCGAAATCTGAATCCCAAGTATGTATTCAGCTCTTTCGTGGTGGGCAACAGCAACCGTATGGCGCATGCGGCATCCCTTGCCGTTGCAGAATCTCCGGCAAAAGCCTACAACCCTTTATTTTTGTACGGAAACTCCGGTCTGGGCAAAACCCACCTGATGCATTCCATTGCTCACTTTATATTGGATAAGAATCCTGCGGCGAAGGTGCTCTATGTTACCAGTGAAACCTTCACCAACGAGCTGATCCTGTCCATCCAGAACAACAAAAACGAGGAATTCCGTAACAAATACCGGAACATTGACGTGCTCCTCATCGACGATATTCAGTTCATTTCCAAAAAAGAAGGGACACAGGAAGAATTTTTCCATACATTTAATGCCTTGTATGAATCCAACAAACAGATCATTATTTCTTCCGACCGTCCGCCCAAGGAAATCAAGACACTGGAAGACCGTCTGCGCAGCCGTTTCGAATGGGGTCTCATTGCGGATATTCAGCCCCCTGACTACGAAACAAGAATTGCCATCCTGCGGAAAAAAGCAGATCGGGACAACCTTCATGTGCCCGACGAAGTCATGGCCTACATCGCGAAAAACATCGTATCCAACATTCGTGAACTGGAAGGGGCGCTCACCAGAATTGTGGCTTACGCAACCCTGACAAATCAGGAGATCACACTGGCGCTGACAGAAAAGACCCTCCGGGATGTTTACAGCGAAAACGCCCAGGCACCTCTGACACCACAGCTTATTCAGGAGATCGTGGCAAGACGCTACAACATCAGCGTAGAGGACATTCAGGGCAACAAAAAGCCCAAAAACATCGCCTTTCCCAGACAGGTATCCATGTACCTGTGCCGGAAATTATTAGACATTTCCCTGCCGAAAATCGGCGAAAGCTTCGGCGGCAGAGACCATACCACCGTCATCCATGGCATTTCCAAAATCGAAAAGCAGATGGAAAATGACGAAGCACTGAAAAATACCATCATGGAACTGGAAAAAGAAATCAAAGAACGGTAAAAGGGGCGGTAAAAACCTGTGGATAAGTCTGTCCCCATGGGGCTGTGAAATTCCTTGGGACAGGCTGTGGATAAATGAAGGGGGAAATAGCCCCCTGTGGAAAGTGTTTATAAGCCGGATAGTTGTCCTTGGCTTTTCCACATGGTTGTCCCTCGGTGGTTTTTCCCATGATTTCAAGGAAAAATGGGGTTTTCCACAGTTTCCACACCCTCTACTGCTACTGCTACGAACCAAATTCTATTATTCTATCCATGCACTGTGAACAAAAAGGAGATGTGTATAAATGAAACTCATGTGCGGCAAAGAAACCTTGCTGAACTTCATCAATATCGTGAACAAGGCTGTCTCCTCCAGAACGACACTTCCCATTTTGGAATGCATTCTGCTGACAGCTGACCAAAGAGGCTTCACCATGACAGCCAATAATCTGGAATTGGGTATCCAGACAGCACCCATTGACGCCGATGTGCTGGAAAAAGGTGAAATCGCCATTGAAGCAAAAATCTTCCATGAAATCATCCGTCGTTTGAACGGCGATACGGTGACACTGGAAACAGACGAGAAAAACAGCATCACCATCACTGGCGGCACTTCCCGTTTTACCATCATGGGGCAGAGCGGCGACGATTTCCCTGCACTGCCGGATGTGGCACAGGAAGAAGCTTATACTTTGGGACAGAATGAACTGAGAAACCTGATTCGTCAGACCATTTTCTCCATTTCTCAGGAATCTACAAAACAGATCCTCACTGGGGAATTGTTCGAAATGAAAGAAAACGCTTTGCAGGTGGTTTCCATTGACGGCTACCGCATTTCCTTCCGCAAAAGCCCTCTGGAACATGACTTTACGGAAAAGAGCGTAGTGGTTCCCGGCAAAACTTTGACAGAACTGACCAAAATCCTTTCCCAGGAAGAAGAAGATAAGGTGCATCTGTATTTTACAGATAAGCATGTGCTCTTTGATCTGGGCATGGCAACCATGGTTTCCCGTCTGCTGGAGGGGGAATATGTAAGTTATGAAAATAATTTTACAGAAGATTTCAAAACAAAGATCATCATTGATACAAACGAATTGATTCAGGCACTGGAACGTGCGTCTCTGGTTTCCAGAGATAACCGGAAAACACCTGTACGTCTGGAACTGAAGCCCAATGTGCTGGTCATCACCGCAAGAAGTGATATGGGCACCGCTTATGAAGAAGTGGCAAATGAAACAGACGGCGACGAAATGCAGATCGCTTTCAATCCTCGTTATTTGATTGAAGCCCTGAGAGCCATCGACGATGAAAAAGTGGCAATCCGTTTCACCGGATCTCTTAGCCCCTGCACCATCGTGCCGCTGGAAGGCAAGGCTTATCAGTATCTAATTCTGCCTCTGCGTATGTGAGGAAGAAGTAAAAAAAGAGAAGGAATGACCAAAGGTCGAAAGGAGTTTATTTATGTATATGATCCTGCGTGCTGTGCAGATCTTGGCACTTGTAGTATTTTTATGGGGCGGTGCCAATGACAACGCGCAAAATCTTGTTGGCAGTGGCGCGCCCATTCTGGTTTGGGGAAGTTTTGCTGTGATGATCATTGCGGCTTATCTGGGAGCAAAAGTGCGTCAGAACAGCGGCATGGTGACAAAAGAACAGACCATGGCGGAAAATAAACGCTCCATCATCCTGATGGCAGTGATTGTAATTGCCGTAATCCTTATGCGTATTTTGTAAGTTTTAGAAAAGATTGCAGATAAACGGAAAGGGGCTTCGTTTATGTATGTTGTGCTGCGGATATTGCAGATTGTGGCGTTGGTGGTGTTTTTGTGGGGCAAATCCAACAACAACGCGGAACATCTGATGGGGGCAGGTGGGTCTTTCCTGGTTTGGGGAAGCTTTGCGGTGATGATCATCGCGTCCTATCTGTCCAGAAAAGAATATCTGAAAAATCATGAGGTCACACAGGAACAGATGGTGGCTGGAAATCGCCGCTCTTGGCTCCTTGTGGTGGTGATTCTTCTGGCGGCAGCGGCTTTGACTGCTGTGCAGTTTTTCATGAAAGAATGATTTTTTGGGGAAAGGAGTGGAAATCATGGATAAAGTCTATATTCATACAGAGTATATCAAACTTCAGCAGGTACTGAAGCTGGCAGGGCTCATCGATCAGGGCTCTGATGTGAAAGTATTTCTGGCAGACGGTGTTGTCTATGTCAACGGCGTTATGGCAACAGAACGTGGCAAAAAAATCCACCCCGGTGATGTGGTGGAAGTCAAAGGCATGGGCAAAGTAGAGGTTTTGGCGGAAGATTGATTTTTCTGGGAAAGGGGCAGCTCCTATGGAAAAAACCAATTACAAACCTTTGATTTTATGCGTGGTGGTTCTTGTCATTGGGGTCATCGGCTGTACCTTTTGGACAAAATGGCAGAGCCGTCCTCTTTTGGGAAACACCGATGCGGAAATTTGCGAAAGTATTGCCCGTATGGAGAAAAAACAAAAGGCGGAATTTCATCTGAAACAGGTGCAGGATGGGGAAGTTGATGGAACCGTTTACCGCTGCGCCGTTTATGAGAGCGGAGAAAATGAGGATTATCCCAGATTGACTATGTTCCAGCAGGATGCAGACGGGAATTTTATATGGTATGAGGGAGAAATTTTTTCCGGTCATTCCATCTATCGCATGCCAAGTCCGCCCGATACCCAGGTTTATGAATACGTCTTTCCCATAGAAGGAACAGATTATCATTTCTTTTATGTGACCGGAGAAGATGTGGCATATCTTACCGACGGGGCAGGAAATTCCTATCCAGTGGGAGAAGAACGTCCGACATTGCTGGCTTTCCTGCCTTACTGGGACAATTTGGATACGGAATATCTGGATGCGGAAGGCAATCCTTTGTGGTAAAGGGGGATTGTCATGAGAAAATATGTGATTTTGGTGCTTTTCCTTTTGGCGGCAGGTCTGGTATATTTTCTGGGAAAGCCTAAGCTGCTGGGCAATGACCGGGCGCAGATACAGGAAAGCATTGCGGCTTTTCACGAAGTACAGCCGGAAGAAATCCAGCTGGAACTGGTGCAGGATGCAGAGGAACAGGGCGAAACCTACCGCTTTGCTGTTTATCTGCGGAGAGACAAGAAAGATGACCGTGACTGGGAAGAAGAATGGGATTTTCCCTATCTAGCAGTGTTCCAGCAGCGGAGAAATGGGGATTTTGTCAAGATTCAGTACAACGGCGACCGTTACTGGCTTTCCCGTTCATGGGAACGCTTTGCCTATGGCATCCAAGATAAGTATTACGTCTATGATGTGCCTGGGCCGGAGGGGCGGTGTCAGTTTGTGTATGTCATGGACGAGAATGTGGCAGTCCTGCGAAAAGAGAAAACAGGTGAGATCTATGAGATTACAGACCATCCTTTTCTGATTCCCTTTTTGCCTTATGATGATATGGGAAGCTTTATAGCAGAAGATGGGGCAGGCAATCGCATTGCATAAATGCAAAATCCTTATGCATGGGTATTATGCATAATTTATAATTATGATAAAAAGGTGCATATTTATGTATATTAAAGAAGTATCTTTACAGGGGTTCCGCAATCTGGAACCCCTCCATATTGCGCCTACGGCAGGCATGAATCTGTTTTACGGTGATAACGCTCAGGGGAAAACCAATTTTCTGGAATCCCTTTATTTTTGTGCTCTGGGACGCTCTCTCCGAGGCAGAAGCGAGCAGCAGCTCATTGCCTTTGGGGAGGAAGAAAGCCATATCCGCTTGGAAGTTATGCGGAAAAACAGGGGTGACCGCATTGACGTCCACCTGAAACGGGACGAGAAAAAAGGCATTGCCGTCAACGGCATTCCAGTGAAAAAAATGGGGGAATTGTTCGGCACCCTTTACGCTGTCATTTTCTCGCCGGAGGATTTGTCCCTCATCAAAGATGGCCCTGCCGAACGCAGACGGTTTTTGGATATGGAACTGAGCCAAATCAGCAACGTGTATTTTTACGACCTTCAGCAGTATTACCGTGTGCTGAAACAGCGGAACAATCTCCTGAAAGAAATCAAGGTAAAGCCTGCTTTGGCGGACACCCTTTTCGTTTGGGATGAACAGCTCATCGAGCGGGGCGAGCGAATCATGGCTGTGAGAGCTCGATTTTTAGCCCGTCTGGACGAAATAGCCGCTCAGAGGCATGAAATATTGACGGGAGGCAAAGACTGCCTTAAAACGGAATATAAGCCAAATTGCGAGGGGGGCAGTCTCCGGGAGAAGCTGGAGCGGAGTTTGGACAGGGATATTTATACAGGCTCCACCAACGCAGGCCCTCACAAAGACGATATCCTTTTTCTGGTCAACGGCAAGGATGTGAAGCAGTTCGGCTCCCAAGGGCAGCAGCGGACAACGGCTCTTTCCGCCAGACTTGCGGAAATCGAATTGATTCGTGAGGAAACAGGGGAGAGTCCGGTGCTTCTTTTGGACGATGTGCTGTCGGAACTGGACGGCAAGCGGCAGAAATATCTCATGGAAAGCATTGAAGGCTTGCAGGCATTCCTCACCTGCACCGGCATTGAGGACGCTGTCCGCAGTTATTTGAGCAGGGAAAACCTGTTTTATGTGAAAAACGGAAAAATCGGCAAGAAATGATCTCTCTGTCATTGTTTTTGGGAACGGGCAGAGGGATTTTTTTATGTTTCGTTTTGTGATGATATAGGGATGACATTTTGTCCATGGCGGATGTAATTTCTGTCTTTTTACCCAAAATCCATAATTAAGGTTAGAAGCCATTGGAAATAATACATAAAAATGGCTGTTTTCCTTGAAAAATCAATGTTTTTATGATATAATACCACTATGATTTACCGGATGCAGAACCATCCGATTTTTTTGGGGCAATTTTTCCCGAAAATACGGGAAAATCATTTGCCAAAAATATGTGAGGAGAGGAAAATATGTCAGCAGAATATAATGAAAGCCAAATCCAAGTCCTGGAAGGGCTGGAAGCGGTGCGCAAACGCCCGGGCATGTATATCGGCTCCACCAGTGAAAAGGGGCTCCATCATCTGGTATATGAAATCGTGGACAATGCCGTTGACGAAGCTTTGGCAGGCTTCTGCACGGAGATCACTGTCACCATCCATCCGGACAACTCCATTTCCGTATTGGACAACGGCCGTGGGATCCCTGTAGGCATCCATCACCAAAAAGGCATTTCCGCTCTGGAAGTGGTATTTACCATACTGCACGCAGGCGGCAAATTCGGCGGCGGCGGATATAAAGTGTCCGGCGGTCTCCATGGGGTAGGTGCGTCTGTCGTAAATGCCCTGTCCACATGGCTTTATGTCAATGTCTACAGCGACGGCAAAATCTATGAACAGCGCTACGAAAGAGGCAATGTCCTTTGCCCTGTTCATGAAATCGGCACCACAGACAAACACGGTACCTTCGTTCATTTCCTGCCCGACCCGGAAATTTTTGAAGAAACGGTGTTTACCTATGATGTCCTGAAACAGCGCCTGAGAGAAACAGCTTTCCTGACAAAAGGCCTGAAGATCAACCTCATCGACCTGAGAGAAGGCAAGGAACAGAACCGCTCCTTCCACTACGAAGGGGGCATCAAGGAATTTGTTGCTTATATCAACAAAAGCCGTCAGCCTCTTTATGACAATATTTTCTATGCCACCGGCGAAAAGGACGGCGTGCTGGTGGAAGTGGCTTTCCAGCATAACGATGGCTACACAGAAAACATCTTTACCTTCGTAAATAACATCAATACCCCCGATGGCGGTACCCATCTGGTGGGCTTTAAATCCGGTCTGACCAAGACCATCAACGACTACGGCAAGAAAATCGGCATCATCAAGGATTCTGACAAGAAGCTTTCCGGTGATGACGTAAGGGAAGGCATGACTGCCGTTGTCAGCATCAAAGTAGGTGACCCTCAGTTTGAAGGCCAGACAAAGGCGAAACTGGGCACCAGCGAGGCAAAAGGTGCTGTAGAAGCCGTTTTGAGCGAATATTTGACCTATTTCCTGGAAGAAAACCCTTCTGTGGGTAAAATCATCATCGAAAAAGGTCTTATGGCTTCCAGAGCCCGTGACGCCGCCAGAAAGGCAAGGGAACTTGTCCGCCGGAAAACTGGTCTGGAAAATACCCGTATGCCCGGCAAGCTCACTGACTGCACCAGCCGTGACCCTTACGAATGTGAAATCTATATCGTCGAAGGGAATTCCGCTGGCGGTTCTGCCATCAAAGCCCGTGACCCGAAAACACAGGCCATCCTGCCTTTGCGTGGGAAAATTTTGAACGTGGAAAAAGCAAGGCTGGACAGAATCCTTAACAGTGAGGAAATCCGCAATATGATTACCGCTTTCGGCACAGGGATTTCTGAGGATTTTGATATTGAAAAACTCCGTTATCATAAAATCGTTATCATGACCGATGCCGACGTGGATGGCGCCCATATCCGTACACTGCTGCTGACATTCTTCTATCGCTATATGCCCCAGCTTATCGAGGAAGGCAAGGTATATATTGCACAGCCCCCTCTGTATCGGGTTGAGAAGAACAAAAAGCATTACTACGTTTATGACGACATCCAGCTGGAAGAACTTTACAAGGAAATCGGCAGAGATAATATCAAAGACGTACAGCGGTATAAAGGTCTGGGTGAAATGGACTATGACCAGCTCCGTGACACCACCATGGCCGTGGAACACCGTATTTTGAAAAAAGTTGATATCAGCGACGCCCTTTTGGCAGATGAAATCTTCAGCATGCTCATGGGGGACAGTGTGGAACCCAGACGGGAATTTATCGAGGAAAACGCACAGTATGCGGAAATGGACTTCTGATGAAAGGGATTGAGGTGAAACCATGAGTGAAGTAAACAACGAACTGGATAAGGTCGTTTCCATAGACATCAATGAGGAAATGAAAAAGTGCTATATCGACTACGCCATGAGCGTTATCGTTGCCAGAGCACTGCCTGATGTTCGGGACGGTCTGAAGCCTGTACAGAGAAGAATTCTCTACTCCATGAACGAAATGAATCTGGAGCCTAATAAACCCTATAAAAAGTCCGCCCGTATCACTGGTGATACCATGGGTAAATACCACCCCCACGGCGACAGCTCCATCTATCAGGCAATGGTGCGTATGGCGCAGAATTTCTCCATGCGCTATATGCTGGTAGACGGTCACGGGAACTTTGGCTCCATTGACGGCTACGGCGCAGCGGCAGCCCGTTACACCGAAGCCCGTATGTCCAAGGTGGCGGCAGCCATGCTGGCGGACATCGAAAAAGATACCGTAGACTTTACGCCAAACTACGACGAAACGGAAAAAGAACCTGTGGTACTGCCTGCAAGGATTCCCAACCTGCTGGTGAACGGTTCTTCCGGTATTGCTGTCGGTATGGCAACAAATATTCCCCCTCATAATCTGGGAGAAGTCATTGATGGTTTGACTGTCATGATTGACAATAAAATCAATGGCAAGGAAACCGATGTGGAAGAACTGATGGAATATATCAAAGGCCCAGACTTCCCCACTGGTGCAACCATTCTGGGCAAAAGCGGCATCCGTGCGGCGTACCGCACAGGCAGAGGGAAAATCCTTGTGCGCTCCACAGCGGAAATCCAGCCCATGGCAAACGGCAGAGAAAAAATCGTCGTAACGGAAATCCCTTACATGGTCAATAAACTCCGTTTGATCGAAAAAATTGCCGAATTGGTAAAAGAAAAACGTGTGGACGGCATCAGCGACCTGTACGACGCTTCCGCTGGTGATGATATTCAGATCATCATTGAGCTGAAAAAAGACGCAAACGCTAACGTTATCCTGAATCAGCTTTATAAATATACCCAGTTGCAGGAAAGCTTCGGCGCTATTATGATTGCCTTGGTAAACGGCAAGCCTGCGGTGCTGAATCTCCAGCAGATGCTGGCAGAATACCTGAAACATCAGGAAGAAGTGGTGACTCGCCGGACGAAATTCAATCTGGATAAGGCGGAAAAACGCGCCCATATTCTGGAAGGGCTGCGTATTGCCATTTCCAATATCGACGAAGTCATCCGCATCATCCGTACCAGCTACGATAACGCAAAGGAACGCTTGATGGAACGCTTTGGTCTGTCTGAAATTCAGGCACAAGCCATTCTGGAAATGCAGCTGCGCAGACTGCAAGGGCTGGAACATGAAAAAATCGACGCGGAATATAAAGATTTGCAGGAAAAAATCGCTTATTATAAATCCCTGCTGGCAGACGAAGCCAAACTGTTGGGTGTCATCCGTGATGAAATGCAGGAAATCAAAACAAAATACGCAGACCCCCGTCGTACCCAGCTGGTAGCAAACCCCGGCGAAATCGACGTGGAAGACCTCATTGACGAGGAAACATGTGTATTTACCCTGTCTAACCTGAACTATGTGAAACGGACACCGCTTATGACTTATAAGAGCCAGAACCGTGGCGGACGTGGTATCGTTGGCATGCAGACGAGGGATGAGGACTTCGTCAAAGACCTGTTCCTGTGCTCCACTCACGACACCATCCTGTTCTTCACAGACCATGGCAGAGTGTACCGTCTGAAAGGCTACGAAATCCCCGAAGCAGGCAGAACCGCAAGGGGCATGGCCATTGTCAACCTGCTGGAGATTGCTCCTGATGAATCTGTCACAGCAGTAATTCCCGTGAAGGAATTTAGGGAAGACCGTTATCTGGTGATGCTGACAAAACAGGGTCTGATCAAGAAAACAGATATGGCAAGCTACAGCAATATCCGCAAAGGCGGTTTGATTGCCATTAACCTGCGTGAAGATGATAGCCTCATTTCCGTCATGACCACCGAAGGGGAAGATGAAATTCTGGCAGCAACCAGAAATGGCATGGGCATCCGTTTCAGTGAAAAAGATGTGCGCCCCATGGGCAGAACAGCTACCGGCGTGAAAGCCATCTCCCTGAAAGAAGAGGATTATCTGGTTTCCGCTGTCAAAATGAGCCCCACAGCCAAAGTCCTCAATGTAACGGAAAAAGGCTTCGGAAAACAGACGGTACCGGAAGAATTTAAAGTCCAGTACCGCGGCGGCATGGGTGTGAAGATCCACCAGCTTACAGAAAAAACAGGGCTCCTCACCGGCGTTTTGATGCTGGAAGAAAATGAGGAAATCATGCTCATCACTTCCGAAGGCGTCATCATCCGCCTGAGAGGTGCGGATATTTCCACCATCGGCAGAGTTTCTCAGGGCGTGAAGCTGATGAATCTGGATGAAGGCGTCAGTGTGGTAGGCATTGCCAAGATCACCGAGGATGATATCGAATCCGAGGAAGAAGAACTGGCAGAAAAAGCGGCAGAAGATGCGGAAAATGAAGAAACAGCCGTTTCTAAAGACACAGAAGCGTAAAACAGAATGAAAAAATAGATATGGGGCGGAAAAATAGATTTCCGCCCTGTTTTGTATCTCCAAGAAGGAAAAATATCAGAAAAGTCGAAAAAATCTCTTATACCCAAAGGACAAAAGGAGGGAATCATCATGGCAGAAGGCATCACCTATCTTTGCCCCGGCTGCGGCGCGTATCTGCGCTATGATGGCGGACAGGCAAAATGGGTCTGTGATTATTGTGATTCATCATACACCAAAGAGGAATTGGAACAACGAGGAGCAAAAACCGAAAACAGCGGCTATACCGTCAGCTCTGGTGACAGCGGCAAAAAAGAAAATGTGGAGTTTGCCTGTGAGGAACATGTGGCAGAAGGTACCGGACAGGAACACATGCGAGCGTACAGCTGCCCTAACTGCGGTGCGGAAATCGTTACCGATGATGTGACAGCGGCAACTTTCTGTGTGTTCTGCGGCAATCCTACCGTAAACCCCCAGCAGTTCAGCGGAAAATATCATCCCTCCGCCATGATTCCCTTTGCCACCGATAAAAAACAGGCGCAGGAAGCCTTTCTGAAGCTGTGTAAGGGCAAAAAACTCCTGCCTAAGGGTTTTACCTCCCAGCAGAGATTGGAGAAAATCACAGGGGTTTATGTGCCTTATTGGCTCTTTGACTGCAAAGCGGACTTCGATTACCATGCCACAGGAGAAAACCACCTCATTTGGAGTGATGGGGATTATGATTATACCCAGACGGATTTGTTCCATATCCATCGGGCAGGCACCATGGATTTTGAGAATATCCCTCTGGATGCTTCGGAAAATATGGAGGATGCCCTCATGGATGCGCTGGAACCTTTTGACTTTACAAAAGTGGAACCCTTTGATATGCGTTATCTCAGCGGCTATCTGGCAGAAAAATATACTTATGAGCCAAAAGACCTCTTTGAGCGTATGAAAGACCGTGTTTCCAAAGGCATCGAAAATCGTGCCGCCGAAGGAGGCAAACGGTATGATATGGTACACAGCGTACAATGCAACACCAATTATAAATCCGACCATCAGGCATATCTGCTGCTGCCAGTATGGATGCTGGTAAGCAATTTCAAGGGTAAGAAATATCTCTTTGCCATGAACGGACAGACTGGGAAAATCGTAGGGGAACTGCCTTGTGATACAGGACGCAGTGTTACTTGGTTCCTGCTGATCTTTGTCATTGCTTTTGTCATTGCATTTCTGCTGGCTTGGCTGATTGGAGGTGTCATGGCATGAGAAAAACAGGTTTGGTATGTTTGTTGACCCTTATCCTTTGTTTTGCAGGCAGTCTGACAGCCTTCGGGCGTACGGAAGGCCATGTATTCGACGAAGCGGGACTGTATACCCAAGAGGAAGCGGCAGATTTGACTTCCCGTGCGGAAGCCATTGGGGAGACTTATGGGCTGGATGTGCTTTTTCTGACCACCACAGATACCCAAGGACTGGAAGCCAGAGAATATGCGGCACAGTTCTTTTTGGATGGGGATTTTGGTTATGGTGCGGAAAAAGACGGTATTGTGTTCATCATTGATATGGGGGGCAGAGATGCCCAGATGGTCACATCCGGTGAAGGTATCCGCATTTTCACCGATTATTACATTGATAAAATCTGGAATGAAGTGCAGCCAATCCTCTCCGAAGGGGCGTATTATGACGCCATGTCCGCATTTTTGACAGATGTGGAGTATTACTGCGGGGAATATCAGAAATATCTGGCAAATCCCGAAGCCTACCAGTCTGAGTACCAGAAGGAGCAGGAAAGCAGGAATGTTGTGATTTACATGGGTGTTTCCCTGATTTTTGCCCTTGTGGTAGCAGGTGTTTCTGTGGTGCTCATGCGGAAAGGACACAATAACGTGAAACCCTTCACCGACGGCAGAGCTTACCTGAAGGAAAACAGCGTGCATTTCAGCGTAAATCAGGATGCCTTTGTCAGAACCCATACCACCAGAAAACGCATCATCAAGAATGAGAACAATAATAACAACTCTTGGGGCGGCGGCTCCTCCACTTTCTCCAGCGGCGGTCATACCTTTGGCGGCGGCGGTGGAAAATTCTAACAATCATAATATGTGAAAATTTCGGAAAAGCTGGACATCTTTTGTAAAAAGGGTTGTCCGGCTTTTTTTCATAGATTCATAGGGAAAAATAAAGGGAGTTGTGATTTTGGAAATAGGTGTAGGGAAAAGTTGTTTTTCACAGAAAAAACAATGTTTTTGTCATAAAAACATGGTATACTGATGCTATCAATGGAAGAAAAGGGGGTTTTGTCATGAAAAAACGGTGGATGCTGCTGGCGGCGGCGTTCCTGCTCTGCGGCTGTGGCGGTGCAAAGGCAGAATATACGGCAGAAGCAGGCGCATCACAGCCTGTGGTGAAGGAAGTCAAAATGGCAGTGGTAGGGGATATCATGGTTCATGATTATCAGTATGAGGAGGCTTATGACCCGGCAACGGGGACTTATGACTTTATGCATAATTTTCAGGATGTGAAGCGGTATTTTGAGGGTTATGACTTTGTCATTGGCAATCTGGAATTGACCTTTGGCGGGCCTGACAGGGAATACGCTTCTTTTCCTTGCTTCAATACGCCGGACAGCTTTTTGGATGCGGTGAAGGACGCAGGTTTTAATCTGCTGACCACTGCCAATAATCACAGCATGGATACAGGGGCAGAAGGGCTGAAACGGACTATTGCTCAGCTGGATGCCTATGACATCGACCATGTAGGCACTTACGCTTCTCAGGAGGACAGGGATACCATTTATACCAAGGAAGTCAATGGCATCACGTTTGCTTTTGTATCGGCTACCTATGGCACCAACGGCATTCCTGTGCCGGAGGATTATATGGTGAATCTCATTGATGATACCCTTATGGCAGATATTACAAGAGCTCAGGATTTGGCAGACGTTGTGGTGGTACTGCCCCACATGGGCAATGAGTATGAAACAGTACCAAATGATATTTTCGTGGAATGGGCAGACAGCATGTTTGCCGCCGGAGCGGATATTGTGCTGGCAAGCCATCCCCATGTGCTCCAGCGGATGGAATACCGTCAGGTGGATCATGGCGATGGCGTCCATGACGGCTTCATCATTTATTCTCTGGGGAATTTCATTTCCTCCCAGACCACACCCCCTAGAAACGCTTCCATTGTCCTCCATCTGACGGTGGAACAGGTGGCAGACAATCCGGCGGAGGTGAAGGAGGTTTCCTTCGTGCCTATCTGGACACAGTTCCGCAATGCCAATGACCAGAATCATTTCGTTGTGCGAAGCGTCTATGAAATGCTGACCCTGCCGGAAAGTGAACGGTATCAGGTGGTGCGCCCCAAGGATTATGAACGCCTGAAAGAAATCCATGAAGAAACAGCCTGCTTCCTTTTGGACAAAAATATCCCTTTGGAGCAGATACAGGACGAATATGTGTTTCCTAAAGAGATAGATTAATTAAAAATACAGTTTTCCTTGTGAAAATGGTATAAAGTTTCGGGAAAGTCCGTGTAAAGTCTTGCGGGAAGATAAGAGCGGTGCTAAAATGATATAGAAAGTAATCTGAAAAGTACAAAAGAGAAAATGAATAAAAATACAGAAAATGTAAGGAGGAAGCGGCATGGGGCGCGATTATTTGATGGAACAGGCTGAGTACCTGAAAAAAGATCTGGGAAAACATAATATTTCACAGACACTGTTCCAAAGATTAAAAGAATTGATTATAGAAGGAAAGCTCCCTGCGGGCTATATGATGCCCAATGAAAACATTGTCAGCGAAATGCTGGGGGTGGGCAGAAGCACTCTGCGGGAAGCCTATACAGCACTGGCGGTTTTCGGCTTTATCCGCCGCTCAAAGGCAGGCACATTCGTCAATGAGATTGACAACATCGTCAATATTGCGCCTTTCAGCATCACAGTGGAAAATTCCGACCTGAATGATCTGTTGGAATTTCGGTATATGCTGGAAGGGGAAACAGCAAGTTATGCGGCAAAACGTGCCACAGCAGAGGATATCGCACAGCTGACCCATTGTTACGAAAAAATGATTGCTTACCGCAATGATGTGAACCTGTTTGTAGACTATGACTCTATGTTTCATATGCAGGTTTCTGCGGCAACACATAATAAACTGCTGATCAGTACCATGATCGCGGCGAAGGAATCTTTTGAAAAAGGCATCCGCCTTGCCATGCGGGAGTCTTTGACACAGAACCCCAGAGTCATCGACGTGACCATTGAACTGCATGGGAAAATTCTGGAAGCCATTAAAAACGGTGATTACCAGACAGCATATTCCGCTATGCGTGAGCATATTTCCTATGTAAATCTGACAGTAAAATACGGTTGATATAGGACTTTGCCGGCAGAAAAAAATTTCTGCCGGTTTTTTTCAAAAAATGCTTGACGAATGAAAAGAGTTATGATAATATTATTCTTGCATTCGGTTCGAGTGCAAAACACATGCCGATGTGGCTCAATTGGCAGAGCAGCTGACTTGTAATCAGCAGGTTATCGGTTCGAGTCCGATCATCGGCTTTTTTCTTATTTCTGGAAATGGGAATAAGTGAGAAATAAAGTTTATTTTTTCCTTTCCAAAGGAAAGGAAAAACCATTCCATCATTTTCCATTCATTTCCTCGTGACATTGCAAGCAATGTCAGGTCGGAAATTCATAAACAGAAAATGATTCCAAAAGTAAATAAGGTATGTTTTTTCTTTCTGGCGAAAGAAAAACCGTTCCGTTATTTTTCATAAAATCCCTCGTGACATTGCAAGCAATGTCAGGTCGGTATTTTATAAACGAAAAATAACTACACTACATGGGTGGATTCCCGAGCGGCCAAAGGGGGCAGACTGTAAATCTGTTGCGATAGCTTCGAAGGTTCGAATCCTTCTCCGCCCATTTTTTATACTGCCGCGGAGTAGAGCAGTCCGGTAGCTCGTCGGGCTCATAACCCGGAGGTCGCAGGTTCAAATCCTGTCTCCGCAATTCAACAAAAAGCACCATACACGAAAGTGTGTGGTGTTTTTTTGTTGTGTGAAGATGTACCATGCAGATGCTGGAAAATCGGGGTCAAGGGGTATCATTCAAATCCTACCTTAACAATTCAAAGAACATCATGCAAAGCAAGTTCCCCTTAAGAAAACATTATTTTTTCTTTTCGTTTCTTAAGGGGAACTGCGACGGCTGGCTTCAGAAGAAAACAATCCGTTGCTTTTTAGAATTTGGACTATTTAGTTTTCTTATGAAGCAGCCCCTGAAAGCATGGTGTTTTTTTTATTTCTGGGCTGCGACCGACGGGTTCCCGGGGCTTTGGGTGCGACCGCTGCCGGGGGCAGGAGGAGGGAGCAGTCAAAGGCGAAGAAACAGGGAGTGTGCCGACTGACCAGAGGGAGGGAGAGCAGACGACCATGTTTCGAGAGGGCCTTCGCAGGTTCAAATCCCTGCACCCCAAAGAGAAATGGGGACGCCAAAGGCGGCTTTGCGGAGCAAAGTGCTTGACCCCTGCACCCCAAAGAGAAATGGGGACGCCGAAGGCGGCTTTGCGGAGCAAAGTGCTTGACCCCTGCACCCCAAAGAGAAATGGGGACGCCGAAGGCGGCTTTGCGGAGCAAAGTGCTTGACCCCTGTACAATTCAACAAAAAAGACACCTTTTCAGGTGTCTTTTTTCATTCCTGGATATTCTCTACTAAAAACAAACCCCCTTCGTTTCCACGAAGGGGGTTTTTCTTTTCTTTGTCATTTCAGTTTTTCCAATTCCGCTTTTAATTCTGCCAACAATTCCTCTTTTGTCTGTGGTGCATGGTGACCTTTCAGACAAAGGCGGAAGTCTGTTTCTTCCAACATGCGGATATGTTTTTCCAGCAGGTTTTTGTCATAGACCCATTCCTCCCCAACGGGTACGGAACAATAAGCATCCCCAAGGAATAATACGCCGTCTGCCAGCATCAGCGTACAGTCATCAGCATGAGGGGAAATCCCTTCCCATAATTCCAGCGGACAATTCCCCAATTCCAGTGTCAGTTTGTCCTGAAAAATGATATCTGCGCCACGGACTTGGATGCGGCTCAGGTCGGGATATTCCAGTCGGATATGGGTATCGCAAAAGGCGGATTCTTCTCCTGTTTCCAGCCGTTTTGCCATTTCCCTTTCAGACCATCCCCAGCATGCCATCTGCAGCAGCAGAGTGTTGGTCTTTTCTGAAGCAATGGCAGGCAGCCCCAAAGATGCCATGCCAAAGGTGTGATCCCAATGAGAATGGGAAATGCAGACCAATTCCGGTCTGGGCAGTCCGGCTCTGCGGACAGCCTCCAGAAACAGTTCCCCATGTGCGCTGCTGTTTCCGGCATCCAGCATCACAGAGCGTCTGTCCCCCATGATATAGCCCAGTGTGGGCCTATCTGTGGTGCTGTCATGTTCCGTATACCAGATACGGTTCGTCAGTTGGTGTAGTTTCATCTCTTTCCTCCCATAAAAGCTTGTAGTTGAGCAAAATGCTCCTGTGCCAATTTATAACCATGGCGGTAAAACGCCATCAGTTTCTTATAATCTTTTTCCATGCGGCCTACCTCCGGCATACAAGGGTGGATGGCCAGTACTTTCCCTGCTTTTTCCATCCGGCGGATATACGCCAGATTTTTGTTGTAGCGCACAGGTCGGCGGCGCAGGTCTTCGCCGATGGCAGGATATTTTCTGTATGCCCTCGCAATGAGTTTCGTGGAACGGGAAGGCTTCATGCGGAAGTTTCTGCCTCTGGTCTGAATGACCACCACTTTGTCACAGCCCATTTCAAAGGCGCGTTTCACAGGAATGGAGTCAGAAAGTCCTCCGTCCACATAAGGCTTGCCGTCCACCAGAACAGGGCGCACTGCCCCTGGCATGGCGCAGGATGCCCGAAGGATGTCCATGAGCCGTCCTTTATCCTGTTTTTCAGACAGGAAAACGGGTCTGCCTGTGTGGCAGTCAGTGCAGCCGTATTCCACCTCTGTTTCCGATGCGAAATAGGTATCGTAGTCAAAGGGGAAGTATTCTTCCGGGAATGTGCGGAAAATCAAATCCATATCCATGAGCTGACGGGTCTTTAAGAATGTCCGCAGCCCCATATATTCGTATTTTTTGTCTTTATGTATCATGGTGTTTCGGGTACGCCCAATCTGTTTTGATATGAGATCTGCCGCGTTGCAGGCGCCGGCAGAGACCCCCACCACATAAGGAAAGGTGATGCCCTGTTCCATCCAGTAATCCAGCACTCCGGCAGTAAATACCCCACGGGAAGCGCCGCCTTCTAAAACCAGTCCAATCTTTTCCATATTTGGAACCCTCCTTTTCTCCCAAACAATATAACCACAAAAACCGCCGTCAGGCAAGACCTGAACGGCGGTTGTCACGAATTCTTAATATTTTATTAATATTACACTTGTAGGTTTTCTGTATTTTTTGCTTCTTTTGCAGCCCGTTTTGCCGCTTTTTTCTCCAGACGGCGTTCTCTGCGGCTGTTCATCCATGCGTAGAGGACAGGGATGAATACCAGTGTCACCAGAGAGGACAGTGTCAGACCAAAAATAACGCTGATGGCCATAGTACGCATCATTTCGCTGCCTTCCTGCTGGGAGAATACCAGCGGCAGCATACCAAGGATGGTGGTCAGTGTGGTCATGAGGATGGGGCGCAGACGACGGGGACCTGCTGTGATGAGGGCGTCATAGCAACGCATGCCTCTGTCCATGAGCTGATTGGTATAGTCGATGAGGACGATACCGTTGTTTACGACCATACCTGCCAGCATGATGAAGCCCATCATGGAGGTCATGGTGATGGTGTTGCCTGTGAGGAACAGCCCGAAAATCGCGCCGGTGAATGCCAAAGGCATGGAAACCATGATAATCATAGGATACCGGATGCTTTCAAACTGGGATGCCATGATCATATAAACCAGAAGCACCGCAACCACAAGGGCAGTCAGCAGAGAGCTGAAGGCATCATTCATCATTTCCAGTGTGCCGGAATAGCCGTAAGTGCAGCCGTCGGGGAAGGTGTAGCCAGCCAAAATCTGGTCTACCAATTTCTGGGCTTCGCCGCCGTTCATGCCGTCAGCGGAAGCGCTGATGGTGATATAGTTTTTCTGGTTTTCTCTGTTGATGGCAGTTGCGCTTTCGCCCATTTCCACCGTTGCGATGCTGGAAAGGGGAATTTCGCCGCCATATGCCGATGTGACAGTCAGATTATTCAGATCTGTCAGGAAATTCAGTTCATCTGTGTCATAACGGATGACAACGTCGATCTCTGTACCGTCCACTTTGTACTGGGTAGCGGTGGAGCCGGAAATGGCTGTGTTCAGAGAGGACGCGATGGAAGCGGTGGTGATGCCGTAAAGGGAAGCCTTACTGCGGTCGATGACCACTTTGGCTTCTGGCACGGTTTCACCAGTAGAGCCTTCCACGTCAGTCAGACCCGGTGTGTTGCTCAGCAGTTCCACCAAATCGTCTTCCACTGCCATCAATGTCTGGGAATCATAGCCGTATACATTGAAGGAAACATCTGCGCCGCCAAAACTGCCCATGGCAGAGCTGGAGGCAGATGCAGTGATTTCCGCACCAGGAATGTCTGCCATCATGTCCTGTACTTCGTCGCAGACTTCAGAAGTGGAACGTGTACGGTCTTGTTTATCTACCAGATTCATGGTGACGGAAGCGGAAGATGTGCCCGAGGAGAGCATGCCGCCCCCTACGGAAGCATAAACCAGATCCGCTTCGGGGATTTCCTGTAAGCGGTAGAGCACTTCCCATACCACTTCTTCTGTATTATCCAAATCTGTGCCGTTGGGCAGTTCCACAGTGATGTTTGCCACACCTTCGTCGGTTTCATCCATGAAGTCCATGCCTGTGATGGGAATGGTGAACAGGCTGGCAATGAATGTGATGAGCACCACAGCAATGGTGCGGACGGGGTGATGGAGGGCTGCCTTAATGAGTTTTTCATAGCCGTTGGTGAGCCGGTCGAAAAAGGTATCCCAAGCGTATGACAGAGGGAATTTGGATTTCTTTTCTTTCTTATGATGCTCCTTGCGCAGGAACAGGGCGCATGCCATAGGCACAAAGGTGATGGAAACCACCAGAGAGGAGATCAGGGAGTAACAAATGGTGAAGGACAAGCTTTTCATAAGCTGACCTACAGAGCCGGAAACAAAGGCGATGGGCAAAAATACCGCAACAGTTGTCAGGGTGGATGCTGTTACCGCCATGGTAACTTCTTTTGCGCCGGTTTCCGCCGCTTCTTTGGGGTCATAGCCCCGTTCGTAATATTGATAAATGCTGTCCAGTACAACGACAGAGTTATCTACCAGCATCCCGATACCAATGGCCAGACCACCCATGGAAATGACGTTCAGACTCATGTCCGACAGGTACATGAGGGCAAAGGACGCCATAATGGATGTAGGAATGGACATGGCAATGATACCGGAGGTAACAGGGCTTTTCAGGAACACCAACAGCACGAAGAAGGCGATGATGGCGCTGAGAAGGGCTGTTTCTGTTACGTTGGAAATGGAAAGCTGGATGTATTCCGCTGTATCTGTCAGCATAACCAGCTTCATTTCAGGATAATCGGCATTGATTTTTGCCATTTCCGCGTTGAGCTTTTCGCTGACTTCCACCAGATTGGCGGTGGACTGTTTGTTAACAGAAATCATGATGCCGTAATTGCCGTCGATGATACTCAGGGAACTGCGGTCAACTTCTGTTTCCTCTACGCTGGCAACGTCGCTGAGATGGATGAGAGCGCCGCCGGGAGTGGTCACAGGCAGGTTCTTGATATCCTCGATATCCTCAAATTCCCCCATGGTACGCACCTGCACGTCGGTGGAACCCTGAGAAAGGGAACCAGAGGGCAGGTTCATGTTTTCCGCGGAAAGCACCTGAGAAAGCTGGGATGTGGTCAAACCGTAGCCAGCCAGTTTATCCGGGTCCACAGTGATGCGGACTTCACGTTCCACACCGCCGGTCAGGTCAACGGAGGCTACCCCTTCGATACGTTCCAAGCGGTTTACCACGTTGTCCTCCAGCATTTCGTTGAGGGCTGTCAAATCCATATTTTCCGCCGTTGCCCCCATGTAAATGGGGATGGCGTTCATATCCATTTTGATGATGTTTGGTTCGTTGGCATCGTCAGGCAGTGTGGACTTTGTGCGGTCGATGATGTCACGCAGGTCCATGGAAGCGATGTCGATGTCCGTACCGTCTACAAACTGTACCATGACCATGGACATGTTCGCCGACGAAACGGAGGTGATATTTTCTACGTTGGAAACGGTGCTGAGGGATTCCTCCAAAGGCTTCGTTACCAGATTTTCGATTTCTTCCGGTCCTGCGCCCACATAAGTGGTGCTGACAACCACGATGGGGATATCAATTTCCGGCATCAGGTCCATATCCAGATTCATGTAAGATACGATACCTGCCAGAAAAACCATCATGGTGACCATCATTGTGGTGACGCGCCGGCGGATAGCAAGTCTGGAAAACATGGCTTATTCCCCCTCACTCTGCACCTGTGCCCCTTCCACGGGCACCCGCAGGACGTCTTCCTCAGGGTTGGAAACATTGACTTCCTCGCCGTCGGTGATATAAGTCTGACCTTTGACAACTACCTGCATATCGGTGGTCAGACCGCTGATGATTTCGATGTTTTCACCGCTTTCAATGCCTGTTTCCACAGGGACTTTCTTGGCGATGTTGTTTTCTACGACATAAACATATACTTCACCGTCTTTTGTGATGACTGCATCTCTGGGCAGTATCATGGTGTCGCTGGAAGAATCGGTGATGAAGCGCACTTCAGCCAGCATGCCGGGCTTCAAAAGACCGCGGCTGTTGTCCAGTGTGATTTTTACGGTGTATGTACCTGCCTGACTGGCAGAAGGGCTGATGGTGGATACCTTGCCCTGCAAAGGGTCGGGAGAAACAGCAGTCAGCAGTACATTGACGGTGTCCCCAATGGCGATTTCATTGACCATCTGTTCAGAAACGCCTACTTCCACTTTTACGGAAGAAACGTCCAGAATGGTGTATGCAGGCTGGCTCTGGCTGGCAAAACTGCCGATTTCCACATTGCGGGCAGAAATAACGCCGCTGATGGGGGCGGTAACGGAGCAGTCCGCAATATTCTTTTCCAGATTTTCCTTCTGAATCTGGATGGAAGTCAGGTTGGCTTCCGCTGTGTCATAAGCCAGTTTCAGCTTGTCATAGTCACTTTTGGAAATGATGCCTTCTTCATAAAGGATCTGGTTGCTTTCCAATGTGGTCTTGGCGTTGTCTGCCTGCAGTTTGGTGACGTCATAATTGGCTTCCACACTGCGCAGATTGTTCTGTAAGTCTGTGCTGTCTACAGTGAAAAGCACAGCCCCAGCCCCTACGGAATTGCCTACTTCGTAGCCAAAACCGGTGACTTTGCCGGCGATGGTGGGCACCACGGATACTTCTCTGGAAGCGGCAACTTTACCGGAATAGGTAAAATCGCTGGAAATATCACCGGTGGTCACTGCCGCTGTCTGTACGGTACGGGCGGTTTTTTCTTCGGTTACTTCTTCCTTCGGCGTGCACCCTGTCATGGCAATGACACATGCCAGCGCCAAAAGACTCGCTGTTTTCTTCATTCCCCAAGTCCTCCTGCTTTTAAGATTCGGTTTAATTCCTGCAAATGTGTATAAACTTTTTTCTGCTTTTCTTCATCCAAAGAAGAAAAACAGCCGGCAACGGTTTCCAGTACACGTTCTTCTGCCTCTGATACAGCCGTCATGCCCTTTTCCGTCAGATAGAAATACATCTTTCTGCCATCGTCTGTGTCAGATGCCTGCTCTTTGCGCAGATAGCCATTTTTCTCCAGTTTGGAGATCATGATGGACATACTGCTTTTGCTGATATTGAGCCATTTTGAGATTTCCGATACGGTGTGCATACCCCCGTTTTTGATAAATGTCAGCACATGAAACTGCCGTACCGTCAGTTCTCCTTCCTTTGTTTTGCCGTTGATATTGAAAGATTTTTCAATATGCTCACGGTTCCACAAAAAGATGTTTGTATTCAGCGCAATGAGCTCTTTGGCGATGTTTTTTTCCTGTTTGGTTTCCATTGCCTGACCCCTTTCTGTTTCCTGTTGAAAAACCTGAGATAATTTTATTATAAAACTATTTTACTGTCAATGTTTTCGGCATAAAATGGGATTTTTTTACAAATGGAAAAGGGGTGTTATGTTTGTATTTTATGCGTGGTTTCAGAAAAAAGGCAGAAAAAAACAGAACAAACAAAATCTCAATATCATAAGAAAGCCGAAATCCTCTGTCATATCAGGATTTCGGCTTTCTTTGTTTTCTTATGAAGATACGGTCTGTTTATCAGCGAGGAACGGAAAAAGCGATGATACCTGCGCTCTCCGGTGCGATGATGCCGCTGTTCAGATAGAATACCACGGCGTTTTTATCCAGATAGAAGCCCACTTCGTCCAGATTTTTGCCAAGACGGTCTTTGGCGTCGCTGTAGAAAGCGGCAGGATTCTGGTCAATGAGAGCAGAGAAGCCTTTTTCCATGAGGGTTTCCAGCTCCTTCTCGCTGTCGGTGACGATGTCTGTCAGAACGGCGTCACTGCCGTTTTTCATGTTGTAAGTGTCAGCGGAAAGGGTTTTTGTTTCCGCGCCCCCCATAAATGTGCGTTCTTCCAGCACCACAGAAGCAAAGTCACTGCCTTCTCCCTTTGCCTGATAGGTGGCCATGTAGTAATAGGGCTGGAAGGAAGAAGGATTCTTTTGGTAAGCGGCTTTGGCGGCAGTTTCCATCTGTACGGTCATAACAGAAGCTTTCTGGGAAATCTGGTCATAGACGCTTTTGTTGATTTTGTCAGCGGCAGTGCTGTTGGAGGCAAGAGGTGTATAGCCAAGGCTCACTGTTGCCAGCAGTGTGCCGTCATCGGCATGAATCTGCTTGGAATAATTGCCGCTGGCTGTACCGTCGGTGGTGATATTGATGATATAGTCGATGCCGTCCCATGCCACATTGGCATCAAAGGCAACGGCAACAGCACGGATGGGCACCATGGTGCGATCCTGCATGATCTGGGCAGGCACATCCATGGTATAGACCACACTGCCGTTTTTGTATACCTGTTTTTGCCCGATGGTCATGGTCACAACGTCACTGCCTCTGGTGGAGGTGATGGTCTGGGAAGGTTCGTCCCATGTGACTTGGGCGTCCATGGCTTCAAAGATCTTCCGCATGGGCACCAGTGTCCGGTCATCCACAATGACGGGCGCCTGATCGGCAAAGACCACTTCCTGCTGGTCTACATATACGGTGATGGGTGGGTGTGCCAGTGCAGGCACAGCTATACAAAGGGCAAGGAGACTGCCCAAAATGATTTTTTTCATGTGCTTTCCTCCGATTCATTAGAACTGTGTCAGGGGAAAATCCCCATCAAAGGACACGGAACCATTATACCATAAAATCCAGTGGGATTCCAAAATTTCCGCCCCACAAATGAAAAAGGGAAATGCCCCTAGAACATTTCCCCCATGATTTATACAGTTTTTCCTTCCGCTTCCATGATATATTTCATGGCGATTTCCGCACAGTCCCCGATCATCTGCATGCAGTTTTTCTTCCGAGATTTCCCTTCAAAATCCCCATGGGGATCGGACAGCTCTTTGCAGATGAGTGTACCAAATTTTTCTTCCATTTCGTGAACCATTCTGCCGGAAATATCATAAATTTCGTTGAGCTCAGCAATGCGTTCTGCCATGGATTCTTTTGCCAGAGGGTATTTTCTGCCTACCACAGCGGAAAGAGCCATAACGCCGCCGGTGATGGCGCCGCAGGTGTTTTTGGTGTGACCCATACCGCCGCCAAAAACGGTGGCAAGGGCAATGACTTCCGGCGGCAGATCAGAGCCGTGGATGTCCAGAAAAGACTGCATGACACATTCTGTGCAGTTCATTCCCTGACGGAAATAGTTTTTCGCTTGATCCCGTGCCTGTTCCGGCAGTGTCAGTTCCTTTGTTTCTTCCATAAAACCAATCCTCCTTCATCATTTTTCCTTTGTCCTGTTTCCAGTGTAGCATAAAGGAGGGCGTGAAAGAAAGAGGATTTTTGCAGAATTTTGGGAAAGGTAAAAGGGGGTGAAAACAGGGTGAGGGGCAGGCAGTGAAAATCCTCTGTAAAAATGGTACAATATGGTCAATATTTGGTATTTTTGGGTAATATATCAACAAAAAATAGATAATGCGCGCAAAAATGATATAAAAAATCACGCTATTTTAGTATAAAATGAATGTTTTTATATTGAAACTTTATAGGAATCATGTATAATTTGAATATGACACCATCAACCCTTCATGGTTTTGTATGTATAGGAAAGTATGTAATCATACATCGGGCTGGCGCAATCATTTTAGACAACAGAATGGGGAAGATATGATGAGTAGGAAGGATGACTATGAACGAATTTTGGATCACATTTTAGGACTTATGGTTGTTGATCGGTATGGAAATCTCACTTATATAAATAAGCAGTGCGCAGATTATATCAAAGTGGATCAAAAGACGTCCATTGGAAAACCAGTAGGGGAGGTTTTCCCTGCCACGAAGCTGGATGAGGTTTTGCGTGGGAATAAGACCCATAACACAGAATTTTACTTTCATGAAGGCCGCATGAGTGTCAGTCTGCAGGCACAGATCATAGAGGGCGGCAAGGTGGCAGGCGCCTTGGAGTATGACATCATTCAGGATCTGGAAAATCTGGACAGTCTGTTGGGAAAGTATGTGCTTTCCCTGAAAAACGAAGTGGATTTTTACAGAGAAAGAGTCAGGCAGCTGAAAAAAGGACGTTATTCCATTGAGAACCTCATCGGCAGTTCTCAGGCCATGGAAAATCTGCGCAAACAGATCGTTATGGCGGCACATTCCAGTTCAACGGTGCTGATCACCGGGGAAACGGGAACGGGCAAAGAGCTGGTGGCACAAGCCATTCATAATCTCAGCAGCCGTTTTTCCGGCGAATTTGTGGCGGTGAATGCCTCCAGCCTGCCGGAATCGCTGGCGGAATCAGAACTTTTCGGCTATGAGGAAGGCTCTTTTACAGGGGCAAAAAAAGGCGGCAAAAAAGGCAAGTTTGAAGTAGCCAACGGCGGCACCCTTTTCATTGATGAGATCAATCAGATGCCCATGACCCTCCAGCCCAAGCTGCTCCGTGCCCTTCAGGAAAAAAAGATCGACCCCGTGGGCAGCGAAGGGGAGAAGTATGTGGATGTGCGCATCATCGCCGCCACCAATAAACCGCTGAAAAGTCTGGTGCAGCAAGGACTGTTTCGAGAAGACCTGTATTATCGTCTCAATGTCCTTTCCATTGAGATTCCGCCTCTGCGGGATCGCATGTCAGATCTGCCGGAGCTGTTGGAAGAAAAGGTGAAAGAATTCAATAAGATTCTGGGGAAAGATGTACGCTATATCGACCCGGCTGTCATCAAAAAACTGCGGAATTACACCTTTCCCGGCAACATTCGGGAATTGTCCAATATGGTGGAAAAGGCCATGCACTTTGTAAGCGGTGATACCCTTTATGAAGATTTTTTTGATGATCTGAACCTGCATATCAGCCCAACCAATCTAAACCATCTGGGTTCCCTTCCCTGTCCCATTGATGAGGTGAAAAATCAGGCGGAGAAAAAGTTCATTGAAGAAGCTCTCATTAAATTTCAGGGCAATAAAACAAAAACAGCACAATTTCTGAAAATACCCAGAGCATTGCTTTATCAGAAAATCAAGCGGCTGGGCATCAAAACAGAGCTGTTATTTTAAACAGACACTGTCAGTTTAGAATGACAGTTTGCCCAAAAGCGTGATTTTTCGGCATAATCCAAAAGGGTTTTGGATTGTATTAAAAAAAGTGCAATTCTATAATAACACCTGACACAGAGAAAATCGTTGATTTATCAACGATTTTTTTTTGGCACAAAAATTGCTTTTAAATCCATACAAGAAACAGAATCTTTTTTTGAGAAAGGGTGATATATGGATGAAAGCAAACATGATTATTTTGGGAAACAGTATCTTTGACAGTGTCAGCACAGAACCTTTTGCAGGGTTCATCGCTGTAAAGGGCAATCGGATCATTGCCGTGGAAAGGGGTGATGATTATGCGTCTTTTGTAGACAGCGACACGAAAATACTGCGGTATGATGACAAAACGATCATGGCTGGCTTTCATGACAGTCACGCCCATTTCATCATGGCTGGTTTGTTCAATACTTATGTGAACATGCGTCCTGCCCGCTCAGAGGAAGAAGCGGCAAAAATGGTGCGGGACAGCCATCCTGCCGATGACGGCAAATGGGTCATTGGATTCGGCTGGTATCACGTTTTCTGGGAAAAAGCAGAATTTCCCACAAAAGCCACATTAGACCAATATTATCCCAATACACCGGTGTGCCTCATCAATGCGGAAGCCCATGGGGCATGGGTCAATTCAAAGGCAATGGAGATTGCCGGCATTGACAAGGATACGCCGGAACCCTTTGGCGGAGAGATCTTCCGAGATGAAAACGGAGAGCCAACGGGATTTCTGGGAGAAGCGGCGGCAGGCCTTGTGACGAAATACGCCTTTGATTTTACGGCGGAAGAAGAAAAAAACATCATCAGATCCTACATGAAAGGGGCAAAACGCTACGGCATCACTTCCGTCAATGATGTGCAGCCTTATTTCCACGGGAATATGGGGAATTTGGATGTATACCGCGCCATGGATCAGTCGGGAGAACTGACGGTGCGTGTGAATGTGGCGCCAGACTTGCTGGGGGATCTGGATCAGGTGGAACGGTGGAGAGAGGAATACCGCTCAGACAAAATACGGGTATCCATGCTGAAGCAGTTTTTGGACGGCGTCTGCACCACTCATACGGCGCTGGTCATCGACGATTATACAGATATGCCGGGAAACAGGGGCATTTCTCCCAGCGATCTGGAAGCCATCCGCAAAGCGGTGCCGGAGGGACACAGACGGGGCTTTTCCATCAAACTCCATTCCTGCGGCGATCTTTCTGCCCGCATGGCCCTGGATTTTTATGAGGAAGCCATCAAAATGTACGGAAAAAATCAGTGCAGACATGCCATTGAGCACATTGAAATGCTAGACCCTGCGGACTTGCCCAGATTTGGAGAGTTGGGCATCATCCCTTCCGTACAGCCTCAGCATATGGCGCTGACAGAAACTTTTGGGGAAAATCCTTATCCTGTGGTTTTGGGAGAAGAACGGGCATACAGAGGATTTCCCTATAAGAGCCTGTATGACACCGCAGGTCTGCTGGCTTTAGGCAGTGACTGCCCTGTGGTGGATGATAATCCATTTTTGGAAATTTACAGAGGGGTCACCAGAATCCATGACGACGGTGAACCCAAAGGCGGCTGGAATCCGGCGGAAAAGATTTCCCTTTATGAAGCCCTCCGCAGCTATACATACGGTTCTGCTTATGGGGCAGGCAGAGAAGATGAGCTGGGCACATTGGAAGCAGGGAAATTTGCGGATATCATCGTTATCGACAGAGATCTGTTTGCGGTAGATGAATCGGAAATCATCGACGCAACAGTGGAAGTGACCATTATGGACGGCAACATCATTTACGAAAAATCTGCTGCCTGCTGAATGGGAAAAGAACAAAATGAGAAAGAAGAAAGGAGCGTATAAGTGCCTATGGAAGAAAGAACCAGTACAAATCAAAACACAAGCGAACTGAAACGAATTCTGCCTTTGAGCTCACTGGTATTTTACGGCTTGGCTTTTATGATTCCGTTGACATTCTGCACCACCTATGGTCTGGTAACCAATATGACACACGGTATGGTTTCCCTGACCTATGTGATCAGCACCATCTGTATGAGTTTTACCGCATTCAGCTATGTGCGCATGACAAAAGCCTATCCAGTGGCAGGGTCGGTCTATACATTTGTACATAAATCCATCAATCCGTATCTAGGATTTTTGGCCGGATGGCTGGTACTGATCGGGTATATGTTCCTGCCTATGCTGAATTATATTGCGGCAGCCATCTTTCTCAATGCTGCCGTTCCTCAGATTCCTATCTGGTGTTGGATCATTGCGTTTATCATCATTGTAACGGTGGTAAATCACTTCGGCATTAAAGTAACCGATATTTTCAATAAAACCATTGTTTGGCTGCAAATCATCTTTTTGGCTGCCCTCATTATTCTGGTCATCAAGTTTGTGCTGGGCGGCGGCGGTGTCGGTACATTTCTGGATGGGGAATCCTTCATCAATATGACGGAACTGGGCAAAGAAGGCATGGGCTTTACAGTGCTGCTGGGCGGCGCATCTTTGCTGGCTCTGTCTTTTCTGGGATTTGATGCCATCTCTACTTTGAGTGAAGAAGCCATCAATCCGGAAAAGAACGTAGGGAAAGCCATCCTCATCACTTGTATTGGTGCTGGTGCGTTTTTCGCAGTCATTACATATATGCTGCAGGTGGCATGGCCTACAGCGTGGTTAGAGATCGTGGACGTGGACGGCGGCGCTTATGAAGTGATCAATAAGGTTGCCGGCTCTGTCATGGCATATCTGTTTACCATCGCCTTTTCTGTAGGCGCTGTGGCTTCTGCCATTTCTTCCGTGGCTTCCGCTTCCCGTGTATTGTATGGCATGGGTCGTGACCAGATCCTGCCCAAACGGATTTTTGGGTATCTCCATCCCAAACGGAATACACCGACTTACAGCATCCTCATCATGGCGGCCATCAGCCTTTTGGCGCTGGTGATTCCTCTGGCAACAGCGACTTCTTTGCTGAATTTCGGGGCGCTGCTGAGCTTTACACTGGTAAATCTGTCTGTGATCGGTCATTACTTTGTCAAAGGCGGACATAGAAAAGGCTTTGACATTTTCCGTTATCTCATCGCACCTATCATCGGAGCCATCTTCACATTTATGATCTGGATCAATCTGGATAAAAATTCCATGATTCTGGGCTTTATATGGTTTGCCGTTGGCGTGATTTATCTGGCCTTTGCCACGAAGTTCTTCAAAAAGCTTCCAGCGGAAATGAAATTGGAATGATCTGTAAAACAAAGGCGCTTCTGGTACAGAAAAGAAACTGCCAATCCCCTTTTCTGTCCATGGAAAGACTGAGAGCATATATGCTTTCAGTCTTTTTTATTGAAAGAAAAAAGGCGAGTTTGGAAAATTTGTGGTATCATAGAGAAATGAAAAATAAAAACGACTGTTTTTTACCATATGAGGAGGGTTTATCCATGAATCAAACATTAGTCATCGGCTCCGCCGTGGTGGACGTTATTGTCCGTGTGGAACATCTGCCCAAATGCGGCGAGGATGTCCATGTCAGCAGACAGAGCCGTTCTCTGGGGGGCTGTGCTTATCTGGTCAGCGATATCCTGCGGCATTTCGGCGCCCCTTACAGCCTTTGTACGGCAGTGGGCGGCGGTATGTACGGGGACTTTGTCTATGAACAGCTGACAAAACGGGGCGTACCCATTTATGTGCGGAAACCGGAGGAAGAAAACGGCTGTTGTTACTGTCTGGTAGAGGATGAAGGGGACGGGGAACGGAGCTTCATCGTTGACCACGGCATCGAATACACCTTCCATGAAAGCTATCTGGAAAACATCGACACAGACACCATCGACAGCGTTTATATTTGTGGTCTGGAAATCGAGGAATACACCGGCTGGGAAATCATCCACTATTTGGAAAAACATCCTGAATATACAGTATACTTCGCTCCCGGCCCTCGTATCATGCGGATTCCCACAGACCGTGTGGAAAAACTCCTGTCCCTTGGGGTCATTCTCCACCTGAATGAAGGAGAAAGCATGGCATTTACGGGAAAAGATACGGTGGAAGAAGCGGCAAAAGAAATCTTCCGCAGAACTGGAAGTCCTGTGGTCATCACATTGGGGGAAAAAGGCGCTCTGGCTTATGACGGCAAAGAGATTTACTTCGCCCCTCCTGTGAAAACTTCCGTGGTGGATACCATCGGCGCAGGGGATTCCCATGCAGGGGCAGTGATTTCCGCTCGTCGGTTCGGCTTGTCTTGGCAGGAAGCCATTACAGCGGCAAACTATGTTTCTGCGGCAGTGGTGGCAAAGGAAGGCGGTCAGCTGGAAGATGCAGATTTTGCGAAAGTGCTGGAAAGCCTGCCCAGTGACCTGCGGGAAAAAATCGGAAAATAAAAAATAACCCTCCTGTTCCTTTGGGGAATGGGAGGGTTTTGTGTTCAGCAGTCTTTTTCAAAAATCAAGTCGATGTCTTTCAGTTTGCCGTAATCATTCATGTTGGCAGGGATAAAGCCCACATAACGCCAGCCCTTTGCGGCGTAATCGTCGATGATTTCCGAAGATGCGCCAATGAATTCTCTGATGTGTAGGGAAACGTAAGGGTATTTTTTCATAGCAAATCTCCTTTTGGGCATCTTCATAAGAAAACAAAGAAAGCCGAAATCCTTATGATGACAAAGGATTCCGGCTTTCTGATTAGATTCAAATTTTATTTGATATGTTTTCTTAAGGGAAAGTTGCTTTCTGTTGTCAGTTTGCGATTTCCTGATGGCAGGCGGCGGCGTATTCCCGGCATAAATGGCAGAATGCCAGAAAGCTGTCTCCTTGGAATTTGTTCTTGTGCCACACCAGCCGCAGGGTGCGGTTCAGTTTGCAGTCTGTCAGGGGGATTTCAAAGAGCCTGCCTGCGGCAATGGCGTCAGCGGCCAGAAGGCGGCTGATGATGGTGACGCCCAGACCGGATTCTGCCGCCTGAAGCAGTGTTTGGGTATTGCTGCACTCCCATCGGATGTCGCAGGAAATGCCTTTTTCCGCCAAAATGCGGTCTGTCATTTCCCGTGTGCCACTGCCTTTTTCCCGCATGAGGAGGGGATAAGTCTGACAGAGTGAAGCAAGGGTCATGGGCGGTGCATCATGGGCGCAAACGGCAGTCAAACTGTCTGCCATAACAGGCAGTACCACCAAATCGGGATGGTGCACTTCTCCTTCCACAAAGCCGATGTCCAATGCCCCTTCCGTCAGTCTTTGAACGATGGTACGGGTGTTTTCCACCTGCACGGAAGTGGGGATATGTTTTTGTTCCTCCAATTGCCGCAGAATCTCCGGCAGAACACAGGTACCCACCGTGAGGGTGGCGCCAATGCGGAGAATGGCGTGGTCACTGCTATGGCGGAGGGTGTATTCCATTTCGTGAAAGAGGGAAAGAAGTTCTCTGGCGTAAATGGTGAGCTGTCTGCCTTCGGGGGTGATGAAAAGCCGCTGGTTCAGCCGTTCAAACAGCAGCACGTCATACTCCTCCTCCATTTCCCGTATGGCGCCGCTGACGGTGGGCTGGGAGATGTAAAGCTGTTCGGCAGCTTTGCGCATACTGCCTGTTTCGGCTACGGCAAGAAAAATTTCCAGATGTCGCAGTGTCATGTGGGTTCCTCTTTTCATTTTTTCTATGATGATAGGTTTTTCCCTATGAGTTTCTTTTTATTTTCATAGTATACAACATATAGACCCGATGGTACAATAAGTATAATGAGCAGTTGTCTGCAAAAAGAGGGATTATGTGTAGAAGAAAGAAGGAGAATGTTTATGGCAAAATTAAGTCAGGATGATATTAAGAACGTAAAAGGACAGGGCTTTTTGATTAACAGAGGCACAGAAATGTTTTCTGGCAGAGTACTGCCCGGCAACGGCGTATTTACCGCAAAAGAAATGATGAAGATTGCGGAATGTGCGGAAAAATTCGGCAACGGCAAAATCACCATGACCAGCCGTCTGGCAGTGGAACTGCCCGGCATCCATTTTGATGACATCGAACCTGCTAAGGCTTTTCTGGCGGAAGAAGGGCTCATGTTCGGCGGCACAGGGGCAAAAATCCGTCCTGTAGCGGCATGCAAAGGCACTACCTGCGTATACGGCAACTTTGACACACAGGGATTGGCGCAGGAAATCCATGACAAATATTTCTTGGGTTGGTTTGATGTAAAACTGCCTCATAAATTCAAAATCGCAGTAGGCGGCTGCCCCAACAGCTGCATGAAACCCAGCCTCAACGACTTTGGCGTGGAAGGTCACCGCATTCCTCAGTACGACATGGATAAATGCAGAGGCTGCAAAAAATGTATGGTAGAAGTGAACTGTCCCATGAAGGCTGCAAAAGTCGTTGACGGCAAAATGCACATCGACCCCAATCTGTGCTCTGCCTGCGGCGTATGCAGCACAGGGAAATGTCCTTTCGGCGCAGTGGCAAAACATGATAAAGAAGTTTATAAAATTTTCGTTGGCGGCACATGGGGCAAAAAGACCCGTATGGGCACAGCTTTGAGCCGTTTTGTGGAAAAAGAAGAAATCTTCCCTCTGCTGGAAAAAACCATGCTGTGGTTCAAAGAAAACGCTTACCAGAAAGAACGTCTGGGCGCAGCTATGGACCGTATTGGCGTGGACAAAATGGAAGCAGCATTGTTCAGTGATGACCTGCTGAATCGTAAGGAAGAAATTCTGGCAGCGCCTGTAAAGGAGAGAGCATAACATGAAATTCACACTTCGCAGAATATTGGCAGCAGCCCTTTCCCTGACATTGTTGGGGGGCACATTGGCAGGCTGCGGCAATGATGATACCACTATGGAATCCGAAGCGGCAGAAACAGCCACTCAGGGTGTCACATTCACCGACGCACTGGGTACGGAAGTGCAGATTGAAAGCTGGGACAGAGTGGTTTCTCTCTATGGCTCCTTTGCGGAAACATGGACACTGGCTGGGGGCAAGCTGGCTGGTGTCACAGAAGATGCCATTGAGGAGAGAAATATGGAACTGGGTGAGGGTGTTGCCATGATCGGCAGCGTGAAAAGCCCTTCTCTGGAATCCATTCTGGCGGTAAATCCTGATTTTGTAATCCTGTCTGCGGATGTTGCCACACAGGTGGATATGCAGCAGGCTTTGACAGAAGCAGGCATCCCTCACGCGTATTTCCGTGTGGATACTTTCGCCGATTATCTGTCCATGCTGGAACTGTTCTGCCAGATGACAGGCCGCAGTGACCTGTACGAACAAAACGGCGCTTTGGTGGAACAGAAAATCACAAAAATCAAAGAACTGACCGCAGGGGAAGAAGGCCCCACAGGGCTTCTCATCCGTGCCTTCTCCACAGGTGCGAAAGCCAAAGGCGCTGATAACCAGACAGGCTATATCATGGAAGATTTGGGCGTGGATAATATCGTCGCTCGCCATGAATCCCTGCTGGAAGATTTGAGCATTGAGGAAATCATCACAGAAGACCCTGATTTTATATTCATCACTACCATGGGTGCGGAAGATGCTGCCCTTGCGGCACTGGAAAGCGGCATCATGTCCAACCCCGCATGGGAAGGTTTGACAGCGGTACAGCAGGACAGATGCTATGTACTGCCCAAAGACCTATTCCACTATAAACCAAACGCGCGCTGGGCAGAAAGTTATGCGTATATGGCAAAACTGCTCTATCCAGAATTAGCAAAGGATATTGATGCGATCATGGCATAAGGGAGTATTTCTCCTGATATTATTGCTGTGTTGTCTGGCTGGGGCAGTTTGCCTCAGCCTTTTTACCGGTTCCAGCAGTCTGTCCCTGGGGGAACTGTATGACGCTTTGCAGGCAGGGGACAAAACAAATACTGCATACCGCATCTTCCTTTATGTGCGTCTGCCTCGGACATTGGCGGCTGTTTTCGCGGGAGCTGCCCTTGCTGTCAGCGGCGCCATCATTCAGGCGGTGCTCAATAACTCCCTTGCCAGCCCCAATATCATCGGTGTCAACTCCGGTGCTGGTTTTTGCGCCCTTTTGGTGGCGTCTTTGGCGCCTACGGCATGGGCAGCAGTGCCTTTGGCGGCTTTTGTGGGTGCTTTGGCTACTAGTCTGTTCATTTACGTTTTGGCGGCAAAAACAGGGGCGTCCCGTATGACTTTGGTATTGGCTGGGGTGGCTGTCAGCAGCATTTTGTCCGCAGGTATTGACGTGCTCACAATCCTGTTTCCCGACGATGTCATTGGTGCAACGGGCTTCATGGTGGGCAGTTTTGCCGGCGTGACCATGACGGCACTGAAACCGGCGGTGATACTTATCGTCATTGGTTTGGTGCTGGCGTTGGTGTTCAGCTATGACCTGAATGTTCTTTCTCTGGGAGAAGAAATCGCCGCCAGTCTTGGTATGCGCGTGGTGTTGGTGCGGTTTTTGTTCATCGTCATTGCGTCTCTGCTGGCAGGCTCTGCCGTTAGTTTCGCAGGGCTTTTGGGCTTCATCGGGCTCATCGTGCCCCATATCTGCCGCAGATTTGCCGGAGGGGACAATCGTCTGGTCATTCCCTGCGCGGCACTGCTGGGAGCAGTTTTTGCGCTGGTCTGCGATGCTTTGGGCAAATGGATATTCGCGCCCTTTGAACTGCCTGTGGGCATCATACTGGCGCTTCTGGGCGGACCCTTCTTCTTGTTCCTGCTTCTGAAAGGCGGAAGGGGGAAGATTTATGACTGAATCGGTACTGACATTTTCCAACATTGCCACAGGCTACGGAAATAAAAAAATATTGGAGGATATCACCTTGGACGTGAAAAAAGGGGAAATCCTCACACTGGCAGGGCCCAACGGCTGTGGGAAATCCACATTGCTGAAAACCGCCGCCAGACAACTGCCGTTGATGGCAGGGGAAATTACATTGTTTGGCAGAAAACTGAATGATTTTTCCCAGAAAGAGCTGGCAAAACAGGCGGCACTCCTGCCCCAGAGCCGCAGTATTCCGGGGATTCCTGTGGAACAGCTGGTGCTTCATGGCAGATTCCCTTATCTGGGCCTTGCAAGACGCCCTGGCAGAGAGGACAAAGAAAAAGTAGCAGAAGCCATGGAATTGGCAGGGGTGGCAGATATGCGCCATCGTGATTTGCGTTCCCTTTCCGGCGGCGAGCGGCAGAAAGCCTATCTTGCCATGGTCATTGCTCAGGATACGGATTTGATTTTCTTGGACGAGCCCACCACCTATCTGGATATCGGCAAGCAGTTTGAGATATTAGAGCTCATTGGCAGATTGAATCGGCAAGGAAAGACCATCGTCATGGTGCTCCATGACCTTGCCCATGCCCTCACTTACAGCCACCGCATGGCGGTCATGGAAAAAGGGCGGCTTTTGGCGGTGCGGCAGCCGGAGGAACTGTTCCAAAGTGGACTGCTCAACGACGTTTTTGGTGTAGAAGGACACTGGGCGGCGGAAGAAAGAACATATTACTTCACGCCCCATCATAAATGAGAAAAAAGCACGAAGTCTAAAGCAACTTCCCCTTAAGAAAACATTGATTTTCGCTTCCTTGATTTCTTAAGGGGAATTGCGACGGCTGTCTTTATAAGAAAACATAACAAATAAAATTTTCATAAAATAAGAAAGCTAAAATCCTTTGTCATCATAAGGATTTTGGCTTTCTTTGTTTTCTTATGAAGATGCTCCTAAGGATTTCGTGCTTTTTCTGGATTTGCGGCGGATTTTGCCGTACAATGGAAGCAGATTCACAGAGAACGGAGGAGAAACATATGACAGAAGTGGTAGCGGCACTCATTTGGGATGGTGACCGTTTTTTGATTTGCCAGCGTCCTGCCCATAAGGCAAGGGGACTGCTGTGGGAATTTGTAGGCGGCAAGGTGGAGCCGGGAGAAACCAAAGAAGATGCCCTCATACGGGAGTGCTGGGAGGAACTGGACATCACCCTTTCCGTAGGGGATGTGTTTATGGAAGTGACCCACCAATACCCTGATTTGACGGTGCATCTGACATTGTTCCATGCCAGAATTGCCGCAGGTGTTCCCAAGAAGCTGGAACATGTGGATTTGCAGTGGATTACGGCAGAAGAAATTGAGAAATTTGATTTCTGTCCTGCCGATGAGGAGATTTTGGAGCGGCTGAAAAAGGGGGAAAAATGAATGGAACGAGAAGTACAGGAAAAAATCTGTCAGCAGTTACGGATGCTGGCAGAGGGGCGGCATCCTTTGACGGGGGAAGAACTGCCCTTTACAGGGGCTTTTGCAGACGCTGCGGTTTTGCGGACATTGACACAGGCTTCTCACTGCCTGCGGGATTTATTGGAACAGGAAACGCCTGCGCCCAGAGCCAAACGGGAGCGGAGAGGAAAATTCCGCATCACCCCTTACCAGCTTTCTGGTATCTTGCCTTTGCCAGAAGCGGCAGGCATTACCGCCTTTGTGTCAGCAGTAGAGGAACAGATGGGCAGGGACTGCGGCAGACTTTCTCCCACTGCCATTACGAAAGGGCTGGAGGAAAGCAACTTCCCCTTAAGAAAACATTGATTTTTCTTTTCCTTGATTTCTTAAGGGGAATTGCGACGGCTGTCTTCATAAGAAAACATAACAAATAAAATTTTCATAAAATAAGAAATCTAAAATCCTTTGTTCTGATAAGGATTTTAGATTTCTTTGTTTTCTTATGAAGATGCCCCTAAGGGGTTTTCTTTTGACCCAGACAAAGGATGACGGCAGAAAGCAGAAAGTCCCTACCAAAGAAGGGGAAGCCTTAGGCATTTATATGGAAGAACGTCATGGCTACCGAGGGGATTATGAAGCAGTGCTTTATACGCCCAAAGCCCAGCTTTATATCCTGAAGCATCTGGCAGACTTGGTACCTGGTACGGTTATGGAGGAAGATGATATTCCTTTTTAATGAAAACTTTTTTGCAAACAAAAATAGCTGGAATCCTATAAGGACTCCAGCTATTTTCTTTCATAAGAGTGTTTTTACGAAGTCTGTTTTACTCCGTTTTGTTGACAATTTCTTAAATACAGTGGAAACAGAATCTTATTCTTCTGTATGGCTTGCTGCGTATTTCTTCCCTGCGCGAGGTACCAGAATCAGGTACAGCAGAGCGATAACACCGCCGATAACATAGGAAATGTTCAGAGGCAGGTTGAAGCCGATAGAAGCGTTCAGCAGGAAGGAAGAAATGATGAAGATGTAGAATGTACCAGGCAGCAGAGAGATCAGGAATGCGTATTTAGGCGCACCTTTCTTTGCACACAGGTAAACTGTGATTGCTGCGAAAGCGAATACTGCGATTGTCTGGTTTGCCCATGCGAAGTATCTCCACAGGATGTTGAAGCCTTCTGCGTTCAGTTTCGCGAATACCAGGATTGCGATAACGGGGATAAACAGACCGATTGTTACCATGATACGGTTTTTCTTTTCTTTCTGGTCGATGTGCAGGTAGTCAGCAACCATCAGACGGCAGGAACGCAGTGCAGTATCACCGGAAGTGATAGGCAGTACGATAACGCCCAGGATTGCGATCAGACCACCAACGGGACCCAGCAGGTCTTTTGCAACTTCACCAACAACGCCTGTTGCGCCGCTGACAGAGCCTTTGTCATAGATACCCATAGCAGCAGCAGCCCAGATCATAGCGATGAGACCTTCCAGAATCATCATCCAGTAGAATGTGAAACGGCCTTCTTTTTCGGAAGTTACGCTGCGACCGATCAGTGTGCACTGTGTGGAGTGGAAACCGGATGTGATACCACAAGCAACAGTTACGAAGAATACAGGGAAGAATGCTGTGCCAGCACCTGTATTACCAGCTGCATCCCACAGAGGGTACAGACCGAATACGCCATTGAAGCCGTTGGAAAAGTCGATGTTCATCAGTTCATAGCCTTTGAAGAAGATACCGAAGAATACACCAACTGCGGACAGCAGCAGGATCGCACCGAAGATAGGGTAGATTCTGCCGATGATTTTGTCGATAGGGAACAGTGTTGCGATCAGGTAGTAAGCCAGGATAACACCGTAGATTACCCATGTACCTACGGAAACGCCTTCGATACCAACGATCTGGTTCGCAAACAGGTCACCAGGTGTGTAAGTAAATACAGCACCAACCAGCAGCATCAGGATGCACAGGAAGATGTTGTAAACCTGGAAAGTTTTGCCGCCCAGGAATTTACGAACGATACCAGGCATCTGTGCGCCGTCCTGACGCAGAGACATCATACCGCTCAGGTAGTCGTGAACAGCACCGCTGATTACACAGCCGATGGGGATAGTGATGAATGCGATGGGCCCGAACAGAATACCCTGGATGGGACCAAAGATAGGGCCAGTACCTGCGATGTTCAGCAGGTTGATCAGGGCGTTTTTGAATTTGCTCATGGGAACGAAGTCCACGCCGTCCTGATGTTTTACAGCAGGTGTCTGTCTGTCATCGGGTCTGAAAATGTTTTCTACAAATTTCCCGTACAGGGCACCGCCAACAAGTAAGATAACAAGTCCGATTATAAATGTTGTCATAATAAATAATACCTCCTCTCCGAACTTGCAAAAAAATGTTTTTTCTGGGAAATGAAGTTTCATCTCCCCAAAACCACATCCAATTATAATGAGATGCAACTTTATTTACAAGTATAAAATTCAAAAAAATGAAAAAAATATCTAAAAAACCCTTAAAAATAGAGGAAGTATTTGTATTAATTTACAGTTATTTCCAATTATTGTTTTTTGTATGAACTATACAAAATAAAGATTGATTATAGGCAATAAAGGACGGGATTTCAGACATTTGCATAATGGGAAAAAGTTTGTTGTATTGTGCAATTATAGCGTAAAATCCTTTTGTTTACAATAGAATTACAAAAAGTATACAGCAAAACATACAATAAAAAACAAAATTTTCTTCATTCTATAAAAAAATCCGCTGGACAAAAAATGACCGAGCCAATTTGGCATCGGCTCGGTCAAGAAACAGGATGAATTTTGTTGATATTTTATGTATATTTATGCAATTATTCTTCTGTATGAGATTTGCTGAATTTCTTCCCTGCGCGAGGTACCAGAACCAGGTACAGCAGTGCGATAACGCCTGCGATCAGGTAGGATACGTTCAGAGGCAGACCAAAACCGATGGACTGGCTCAGCAGGAAGGAAGAAATGATGAAGATATAGAATGTACCAGGCAGCAGAGAGATCAGGAACGCATATTTGGGAGCGCCTTTCTTTGCACACAGGTAAACAGTAATTGCTGCGAACGCGAATACAGCGATTGTCTGGTTTGCCCATGCGAAGTATCTCCACAGGATGTTGAAGCCTTCTGCGTTCAGTTTCGCGAATACCAGGATTGCGATAACGGGGATAAACAGACCGATTGTTACCATGATACGGTTTTTCTTTTCTTTCTGGTCGATGTGCAGGTAGTCAGCAACCATCAGACGGCAGGAACGCAGTGCAGTATCACCGGAAGTGATAGGCAGTACGATAACGCCCAGGATTGCGATCAGACCACCAACGGGACCCAGCAGGTCTTTTGCAACTTCACCAACAACGCCTGTTGCGCCGCTGACAGAGCCTTTGTCATAGATACCCATAGCAGCAGCAGCCCAGATCATAGCGATGAGACCTTCCAGAATCATCATCCAGTAGAATGTGAAACGGCCTTCTTTTTCGGAAGTTACGCTGCGGCCGATCAGTGTACACTGTGTGGAGTGGAAACCGGATGTGATACCGCAGGCAACAGTTACGAAGAATACAGGGATGAAAGGTGTGCCTGCGCCAGTGTTGCCGGCTGCGTCCCACAGAGGATATACATTGAAGATACCGCTCAGACCGTTGGACAGATCCAGATCCATCAGTTTATAGCCCTTGAAGAAGATGCCGAAGAATACACCAACTGCGGACAGCAGCAGGATGGCACCGAAGATAGGGTAGATTCTACCGATGATTTTGTCGATGGGGAACAGTGTTGCAACCAGATAGTAGCCCAGGATCACTGCATAGATAACCCATGTCCAGATGTTGACCCCTTCGATACCAACGATCTGGTTTGCGAACAAGTCGCCGGGTGTGTAGGTAAATACCGCACCAACCAGCAGCATCAGGATGCACAGGAAGATGTTGTATACCTGGAAAGTTTTGTTGCCCAGGAACTTGCGAACGATGCCAGGCATCTGAGCGCCGTCCTGACGCAGAGACATCATACCACTCAGGTAGTCATGGGTTGCACCACTGATGACGCAGCCGATGGGAATGGTAATGAATGCGATGGGCCCGAACAAAATACCCTGGATGGGGCCAAAGATAGGGCCGGTACCTGCGATATTCAGCAGGTTGATCAGGGCGTTTTTGAATTTGCTCATGGGAACAAAGTCAACACCGTCCTGATGTTTGAGGGCAGGTGTCTGCCGATCGTCGGGGCGGAAAATGTGTTCTACAAATTTTCCGTATACGGCACCCCCAACAATTAAAAGTACAAGTCCGATTATAAATGTTGTCATAAAATAATACCTCCTCTCCGAACTTGTGTATAGTTTCTTCCTTTTCTGGAATAGATTGGAAAAAACTACGTCTGTCATTATATGAAGTTCATGCATGAAAAACAATACAATATCTATTTTCTTAACGGAAAATTGGCAAAAAAAGGAAAATTACACTATGAAAATTCATTTTGAAACATTTTTTTGTGAAAAAAGCACCTTCTTTTTCGTGGGATATTGTTTTTTGTATGAAGTATCTTGTATTTTGTTTTCCTTAGTGGTATGCTGAGGGCAGGCAAAGGGGAACGGTACAAGCAAATTCCCCTTAAGAAAACATTGATTTTCCTTTTCCTTGATTTCTTAAGGGGAATTGCGGCGGCTGTCTTCATGAGAAAACATAACAACGAAAATCTTCATAAAATAAGAAAGTCAAAATCCTTTGTCATCATAAGGATTTTGGCTTTCTTTGTTTTCTTATGAAGATGCCCCCTGGGGGTACGGTTCCCTTTTCCTTTTGGAAAAGAAAGAAGGGATTTTATGAAATCCGATGTGACCATTATGGATTTTACAGGCATTTATGAGAAGGAGCGTTTTTATGGCAGTGTCCATGTGCACTGGATTGACTGTCGGGATATTCAGGGCACCAACTGCTATTGCGACGCAGAAGGAGAACAGGCATTGCGGCGAAAGATTGCCCCTTTTTCCGCGGAAGCCATCCATTTCATAGACTCCGGCAATTACCATTATATGACGAAGCTGTGGACGGAAAAACTACGGGAGCCTTTTGTGCTGGCTGTGGCAGACCATCATCCCGACATGCAGCCGCCTTTGTTTCGGGAATTGCTGTCCTGCGGCTGTTGGGTGAATCGAGTGCAGGAGGAAAATCCTTATATAAAAAAGGTGGTGCTGCTGGGTGCTGACAAGGAATTGGTGGCAGCAGTGCCGGAGCCTTACCGCAGCCGTATGGTGGCTTACGATGAAAGCCAGATTGCCCAAGGTGACCGCTGGGAAAGCTGTTTCCCAAAAGATTTGCCGGTCTATCTGTCCATTGATAAGGATATTCTTTCACCTTCACAGGTACATACCAACTGGCAGCAGGGTACGCTGACTTTTTCCCAGCTGCGAAATGTCATTTTGAAATTATTCCGCTGTTGTCGGGTGCTGGGGGCGGATATCTGCGGCGAATGTGCCGACGCCCTTTTTCATGCTGCCGATGATAAGGTGATTTTGCAGGATGATTCTGTCAATGGCAGACTGCTTCACACCCTTATGGCATTGGGGAAAGGAGGAAAAGCTTGATTTTTCAGGCTTTTTCTCACAGAAAAAATTTTTTTTAAAAAATTAGCACTCACCTATTGACAGTGCTAATAAATGGTGTTAAGATACAGTCGAACAAAGGAAAGGTACAAAAAAAGGCACCTGTACCCGCGTCCGAAAAGAGAAAAGCGACACCCTCGGAATTCTCCGACCGTGCTGATTCAAACATGTAAATGTCTTTTATGAAGGGAGATATGACTTATGATGATGATGCATAACTTTTTTGGAGATAACCTGTTTGACAACGAAAACTGGCCCGATACCTCTTTCGACAGAGAATTTTTCGCAAAAATGAATCCTTTGTATGGCAAACACGCAAAAGACGTCATGCTCACAGACGTAAAGAAAACAGAAAATCAGTATGAAGTGGTCATGGATCTGCCTGGCTTCAAGAAAGAAGATGTCCAGATCAATTTGAACAAAGGCTATCTGACTGTTTCCGCTGTGAAAAAAGAAGAAAAGAAAGAAGAAGCAGGCATTTATCTGCGGCAGGAACGTTACGCAGGCTCTATGCGCCGTACCTTCTATGTAGGCGACCACATGACACCCGGCGAAGTACAGGCAAAATATGAAGATGGCGTCCTGACACTGACACTGCCCAGAAAAGAAGCCCCTCAGGTAGAACACGACGGCAGAATTGCCATTGAAGGATAAATATCCCCATAAACAACAGGCACGGCACTCTTGGAAAAGAGGCGCCGCGCCTTTTTTTGTTTTTGGAAATAAAAAACGCCGGAGGCGTCTGGGAAAGACAATTCCGGCGTTTTGTGCTTAGATTATGCCTGTTTGAAGGATACAGCACCGTTGGCAGCTTTTGTCAGCTGATAATTCAGTGTCTGACTGAAGCCGTTAGGTGCGTTGCATACCACTTTCAGGGTATGGCTGCCTACAGTCAGTGTGGAGGTATCCAGCTGGCAGTTGTAAGGCACGGTTTTCTGTGTGCCCACCCATTTGCCGTCTACAGAATAGGTTACGGTAACAGTCTGACCGATGATATCACAATATGTGCGCAGAGTCACAACACCGTTTGCGCCAGTTACCTGAGACAGAGGCTTGAAGGACTGTGTCACTGTCTGGTTGGGGCTGGACATCAGTGTGGGATTGGATTTCAGTGCACTGTTGTAAGCTGCCTGTACGGTAGCATTGTTCTGCAGAGAATAATCGTAATTTACGCCGCCTGTGCCGCTGCGGTCAAAGTGGATGATGGCTTTTACCTGAGGGTAAACCATGTTCAGTGTGGTGTATGTTTCACGGATGCGGTCTGCTGCGAAGGTTGCTGTGTCAGCATAGCCGGAGAGATAACCGCTGCCCCCTTCGGTGATGATGATGGGCTTGTTGTATTTTTTCGCCAGATCTGCTGTGTGGCTCAGATTTTTCACAGGATCTGCGTAGTCGCCGATACCGAAGTACATTTCGTTGTTGTCAACGCCTTTGGTGGGGTTGGAAGCAAACTGATATTTGTTGTTGTACAGGGATGTGCCAACCCAGTCTACCAGAGAAGCATCAGGGAAGTAAGGTTCCATGCTGCCGCCGAAAGGAGAGGTGTAGTTGGTGGAGAATACCAGTGCTACGTTGGGGCAGATGGTTCTTGCCTGTTTTGCGATGCGGGTATACGCCGCTTTGAAGGCATCCCCTGTGGTGGCAGTCTGCCAGATGTTCATTTCACCGCCGATACGCAGCAGAACGGGCGCGTCAATGGTTGCCAGATATTGAAGTGTCTGCTGGATATTGCTGTCATAAGAGCCGCTGTTGATGGCGCTTACGGTATTGCCTTCGTCAGGGAAGTTCCATGCGATGTGGATCACATGGTCACCGCCTTCATAAGGGGCAATGAACCGTTCGTAATCAGCTGCGTTCTGTCCCATGTCAATGTAGAAAGAAACAATGGCTTCGTTTTGAACGGCACTGTCATTCTGTTCTGTCCATACACGGCCGTATAAGGTACCGTTTTTGGGTTCGTGCTTCGCGCCATAGTAAGGCGCGGAGGTGTTTGTCAGTGCGTAAACCTGCGCATTGGGAGAGATTTTCCGCATACGTTCGTTTGCCATGGTCACCGCGTCTGTAAAGCCCAGATAAGCCCCGTTGGTGGCTACCTGCTGTAAGGCTGCTTTGGCTTTTGTGTAATTGCCCTGTTTTTCATAGATCGGGTAATTTGCATAGTTGACGTTGTAACGGATGGAAGCGACATCGCTGTCCAGCGGCAAGTTCTGATAATACTGCAGCAGTTTGTTCCCTGTTGTGATCATCTGTGCCTGATTGTTGGCTGTCTTTGCGTTGTTGAACGCAGACAGATAGGGCCAATATCCTTTCGGGTGGGCAGCCAAAGCGGTGCTGCTCATCAAAAGGGAGAGGGAGAGTCCCAGAGCCCCAATGATTTTCCATTGTTTTTTCATAGTATCTACCCCTTTCTCATATTTCCATGCCATTTGGCATTGGGAACGATTTTGTTTATTTTATATAGATAAAACGAATAAATTTGTAAAATAATTATCATAGAACTTATAATTTCTCATGAAATTCTCATGAAAAATGGTTTTCACGAATAAATATATCACTTTCCATAGGAAAAAACAAGGAGGTATTATAAAAAAATACCAAAACAGCAAAAATCTTCCTGTAAAAAATCATTGCTTTTTGGCATAAAAGCGGCGGATTTTACCGAAAAAATCAAGAAAAGGGCGGTTTTATCAGGGAAAATATATCGAAAAAAGTAACAAATCCTATGGTTTTTCTGTGGGAGCAGCTCTCATTCATATCCTGTGTGCTGTCTGCATATAGATAATCAAGAATATCTCAGGGGAGTGCTTTTGTTTGAAAAGCTATATTGAAGAACGAGCGGTGGCAGTGGCGCAGTTCATGATCCACACCAATGCCACTGTTCGGGAGACAGCAAAGAAATTTGGCATCAGCAAATCCACCGTACATAAAGACATTACAGACCGGGTGGAGAAAATTGATCCGGAGCTGGCAAAGTCTGTGCGGCAGGTGCTGGAGGTCAATAAGGCAGAACGCCATATTCGGGGCGGTATGGCAACGAAAGAAAAATATCTGCATCGGATGCAGTGACGCATCTCCCAGAGCGGAGATGTCAGACTGTCAAAAAACATATTTTTTAAATTTTTGATACCGCTGAAGGGTAAAGGGAAACAAAGAGTTTCCCTTTTTTAATCCGCAGTCGGAATTGACTTCCGACGAGGAAAACAGCACGTTTCAAGGCATTTTTATGCCGATGGAATGTGCTGTTTATACCTACAGCAACCTCGTCAAAATCCTGATTTTGACGAAGGGTGTCGACTTTTTCGACACCCTCGCATCTCCCAGAGCGGAGATGTTTTTATCTGATAGAAGAAACAAAGGATATGGAAAATGGAAAAGAGCATCAGAAAAGCAGCTTCTCATGCAGAAGAAAACATTTCTTATGTAATGGGAATAAAAAAGAAGATAGCCGGAATCCTTTTTATGGGAAGGGTTCCGGCTATCTTTATTTTTTGATATAATTTTCACAAGGGATAAATACGGACTTGTCTGCCGCTCACATCCACCAGTCCCTCTGCTTTCATTTTCCGCAGTTCTCTTGTCATGGCGCTGCGGTCTACGCAGAGATAATTGGCAAGGGCGCTGAAGGAAAAAGGAATGAGGATTTCCTCTTTTCCCGTTTTCATGCTTTGCAGACGGAAATAACACAGGAGTTTTTCCCGAATGGAGCGATGGGAAAGGATTTCCACTTTTTCGCTGAGCTGCTGTACTTTTTCTGTCATGAGGGAAAGGAGGTTTTCCACCACCAGACTATGATGATGACAGGCACGGCTGCATCGTTTGGTGATGTGGCAGGTGTCAATGAATACAATGGAGCAGGCTTTTTCGCAGATGGCAATGATTTCACTTCCGTCAAAAAGAGAGACGAAGGAGCCGAAAATGCCGCCGCCGGTGAGATATTCCAACATATCCAGATTGCCGTCAATGCCAAGGCGGTTCAGGGAAACACTGCCTGAAAGGAGGATGCCCACTTTTCCCTCCATGGGAATCTCCTCTTTTTCCCGAAATGTGCGGTTTTCCATTTCAAAACAGGTTTTCATTTGATCCAGTTCTTCCGGAAGGATGCCGGCAAAGAGAGGATTTTCCAACAAATTCATAAAAAAACCTCTTTTCTGTTGCATTTGCAACATAAATTTTACTGGTTTTATGGTATCATAAGACCATAGAAAAGTCAAAGGAAAGAACCTCAGAAATGAGGATAATTTAGATATGTAAAGGGTATTTTATAACACAAGGAGGTATGCAACATGAAAGCACCTAGATTTTTTATCTGCAAACACTGTAAAAACATCATCACAATGGTAGAAGACAAAGGCGTACCCGTCGTATGCTGCGGCGAAAAAATGACAGAACTGAAAGCCAATACATCTGACGGCGCAGGCGAAAAACACGTTCCCGTTGTTCAGGTAGAAGGCAGCAAAGTCACTGTAAAAGTTGGCGAAGTAACACATCCCATGCTGGAAGAACACCACATTGCATGGATCTATCTGGAAACCAGCCAGGGCGGTCAGATGAAATATCTGGATCACACAGGCGCTCCCGAAGCAGTCTTTGCACTGGCAGAAGGCGAACAGGCAGTAGCTGCTTACGAATACTGCAACCTGCACGGTCTGTGGAAAGCAGAAATCTAAGCATATCAAAATAAATAGAAGAAAATGTAACGGGGAAAACTGGGTACGGGCGTGTGCCCGCCCGGTTTTCTTTTCAGAATATTTGTGAAAAAAAAGACATAAATCATCAAGGAGGCGGAAACACCCATGAAAGCAATGCAACTCAAACCTGATTTTTACTGGACCGGCGTTTTGGACAAGGACCTGCGTGTATTCGACATCATCATGATGACAGAATTTGGTACCACTTATAACTCTTATCTGCTCAAATGCGGCGATAAAACAGTCCTGTTTGAAACAGCAAAAGAAAAATTCTTCGACGATTATCTGGAAACACTCTCTCAGATCACAGACGTTTCCACCATTGACTATATCGTTGTAAACCATACAGAACCTGACCATGTGGGCAGCATCAAACGCATTCTGGACATCTGCCCCAGAGCCAAAGTGGTTGCAACACCTGTTGCCATCGGCTTTTTGAAACACATCATCAACGGTGACTTCTACAGTATTGCCATCAAAGATGGTGACGAACTGCAGATTGGCAACAAAACAATGCAGTTCCGTGTATTCCCGAACCTGCATTGGCCCGATACCATGTATACCTACATCGTAGAGGACAAAACACTGGTAACATGTGACTCCTTCGGTTCTCACTATGCCCACGAAGGCATCCTGCGCAGCACTGTAACCGATACAGAAGGCTATATGCGCGCAACAAAATATTACTTCGACAACATTCTGGGCCCCTTCAAACAGCCCTATATGACAACGGCGCTGGCGGCAGTGAGAGAAATGGATATCGACATGATCTGCCCCGGTCACGGTCCTGTTCTGGACAGCCATCTGCCTGAACTGATGGATATTTACGAAGAATGGTGCAAAGTGCCCGTAAATGAACGGAAAAAAGTTGTCATCCCTTATGTAAGCGCTTATGGCTACACAGGCCAGCTGGCAGAACAGATCGCAAAAGGCATTCAGGATAACGACGAAATCATCGACGTAAAACTGTACGATATGGTAACAGCAGATCAGGCAGAAGTGCTGGGCGAAATCGCAACAGCTGACGGTATCCTGTTTGGTACTCCCACTATCTTGGGTGAAGCACTGAAACCCATCTGGGATCTGACAACACTCATGTTCCCTCCTATCCACGGCGGCAAACTGGCAAGTGCTTTCGGCAGCTACGGCTGGAGCGGTGAAGGTGTGCCTCACATCATTGAAAGACTGAAACAGATTCGTCTGAAAGTGGTAGACGGTTTCAAAGTACGTCTGAAACCCTCTGAAAATGAACTGGTGGACGCTTATGAATATGGTTATCGCTTCGCAGACACCCTGCTGAAGAAAGATACAAAGAAAGCCAGCGCAAGAAGCGGTCTGGTAAAATGTCTGGTTTGCGGCGAAATCTTCGACGCATCCATGGAAACATGCCCTGTCTGCGGCGTAGGCAAAGAAAACTTCGTGCCTGTTGACATGGATGAAGTAACACATCGCATGGATACCATGGAAAAATTCGTTGTACTGGGCGGCGGCACAGCGGCACTCAATGCGGCAAAAGCCATCCGAGAACGAAACCAGTCTGCAAGCATCATCATGGTTTCCGAAGAAAACGAACTGCCTTATGACAGACCGATGCTGACAAAGAATATGTTCGGTGCCATCAGCGGCGGCGCTATCGCCAGCAAGGAAGCTGCATGGTATGAAGAACACTGCATCGACCTGCGTCTGGGCGTGAAAGCAGAATCCATGGATCTGGGCAGAAAAGAAATCCGTCTGTCCGACGGTACAGTATTGCCTTACGACAAATGCGTATACGCACTGGGCTCTTACAGCTTCGTGCCTCCTATCAAGGGCGCGGATTTGGAAGGCGTGACACCTGTCCGCACCATTGCTGACGTAGAAAAGATCAACCATCTGGCACTGAAAGCAAAACATGCAGTGGTTATCGGCGGCGGCGTGCTGGGTCTGGAAGCTGCTTGGGAACTGCGTAAAGAAAAACTGGAAGTGACTGTGCTGGAAGGCGCTCCCGATCTGCTGCTGGGCAAAATGGATGCAGTAGGCGCAGAGATGCTGAAGAAAATCGCAGCGAAAAACGGCGTGAATATCGTTGTTGGCGCGAAGATCGCGGAAATCGTTGGTGACGGCAAAGTGGAAGGCGTTCTGCTGGATGACGGCACAAAGATTCCTGCGGAAATCGTGATCATGTCCACAGGCGTTCGCGCAAACAAACAGCTGGCAGAAGAAGCAGGCATCCTGACAAACCGTGCCGTTGTAGTCAGCGACAAAATGCAGACCAGCGACAGCAGCGTATTTGCCGGCGGTGACTGTGCAGAATACGATGGCGCAAATATCGCAATCTGGCCTGTAGCAATGGAAATGGGTCGTATTGCCGGTGCCAACGCAGCAGGCGATAACCTGCCTTATGTACCTCAGACACAGGGCATGTCTCTGAACGCCCTGAACACTTCCGTATATTCCATGGGTGACGTTGGCACAAAAGAAGACGTCACATACAAAACACTGGAAATCCGTGACGATAAGAAACTGACACTGGAAAAATACTATTTCCGTAACAATGCCCTGTGCGGCGTCATCCTCATCGGCGATACAAGCAAGATGGCGGAAGCAACAGAAGCCGTACAGCAGAAAAAAGCATTCCACGAAATTTTCTGATAAAATACCCTTACACAAGCTTTCGTGAGAAAGCAAAAAAAGAGAGAGGAAAAGCAGGTTCCCCTTAGGAAAACATTGCTTTTCCTTTTTCTTTTTTCTAAGGGGAATGGCAATCTTTAGAAGAAAACATATCAGATAAAATCATCGTAAAAATAAGAAAGCTGAAACCCTTGATATGACAAGGATTTCAGCTTTCTTTGTTTTCTTATGAAGATGCCCTAGTATTCCATTCTCTTTTTTGTTTGGTTTTAAGCGGCCAAAGCTGGCTCTTGGCTTTCTGCAATTTTTCGATTCAGTTTCCGCATTTCCGGCAGGATGAACAGCGCCACGATGACAGCGGAGCCAATGTCCGCGCAGGGGCCGGCGTAAAGCAGACCGTTCAGACCGAAGAACAGAGGCAGAATCAGCAGCAGGGGAATCAGCAGGATGAGCTGACGAAGCATAGAAAGCAGAGAAGCTTTCAAAGGCTGACCTGTTGCCTGGAAGTAGTTGGTGGAAACGATTTGGAAACCGGCACAGAAAATACCGCCCAGATAAATCCGCAGACAGCGCACAGCGAAGTCCGTAAATGTCTGATTTTCTTTCCCGAACAGACTCAGCACCAGATGAGGCGCCAGCTGGCATACAGCCCAGCCAATGAGGATAGAGCCTGTGGCAATGGATACGGCAAGGAGATAGGTGTGGCGCACACGAGCGTATTTTTTCGCACCCAGATTGAAGCCCAGAATGGGCTGAGCGCCGATACCGAAGCCGATGCATACAGACGCCAGAATCATGGCGATTTTCATGACAATGCCCATGGCGCTGAGGGCAACATCACCGGTGATTTCTGTCTGGTTGCCGTAGTAAACCAGAGAGTTGTTCATGACCACCTGCATGATGCAGGCAACCAGTGCAGTGATGCCGGAGGAAATACCCAAAGAGAATATCTTATACCAGACACGACCAACGGGCTTCATGAATCTGCGGGTAAAACGCATACGTCCTTTTTTCAGGAAGTAGTAGCACAGCACCACTGTGGAAACGAACTGTGCGGTGACGGTTGCGATGGCAGCGCCTTTGACACCCCAGCCCAAAACGAAAATATAAATGGGGTCAAGTACCGTGTTCAGGGCAGCACCGATGAGGATGCCATACATGGACATACGAGGGTGCCCGTCTGTACGAGCCATACTGGAAAGGGCGATGCTGACCATGCTGAAAGGTACGCCAATGAGGACGATGGAAGTATAGTCCATGGCGTAGGGCATAGTGGTTTCTGTTGCGCCGAACAGTGTCAGGATGGGCTTCAGGAATATGAGCCCAATGACTGCCAGCAGGATACCCAGACCAATGGCAATGACCAGCAGGTTATTCAGTGTCAGAAGGGCTTCCCGTTTTCTGCCTTCTCCCAGTCGTAAAGCGGCGTAAGCGCTGCCGCCGGAGCCGATGAGGGTGGCAAAAGCCATGATGATGGTCATCAGAGGGAAAGCAATGGTGGTGGCGGCGTTCCCCAGATAGCCCACACCCTGACCGATGAAAATCTGGTCGACGATGTTATACACAGAGTTCACCAGACAGGAAATGATGGCTGGAATGGAAAAAGAGAATAACAGTCCTTTCACCGGGCGTACACCCAAAGGGTTTTCTCCGTCCATTGTCAGTGTTCTTTGTTGCATGTGGTTTCCTCCTCCTTTTTGGTAATATAGGCTTGGGCGTTGCGTACCATTTGTTTCATGAGTTTATCTATGAGCAGACATTCTTCGTCTGTCATCCCTTCTGTGAGGGCAGAGTTCCATTGTTCTCTGGCATCCAGCAGTGTGTCAATGATAGGTGCAGCGGCTGGGGTGACGAATAATTTTCGGCATCGTCTGTCCTTTTCGTCGGTGATCACGGTGATGTAGCCGGCTTCCTCCAGCTTCTGTACACCGCGGCTGACGGTGCCTTTGTCAAAAAAGCCCAGCTGTGCCAGACCGTTCAAAGGGATGCCGGGGTTTTCGTAGATGCGCAGCAGGAAAAACTGCTGTCCGCTGCTGATGGGAAGATGCCGCAGACAAAGGTCGAAATTCCGGTTGGCATACCGGCTGATGGCTGATGCGTTGATGGAATAACGCAGATTTTTTTTCTCCATAAGTACCTCCTGTGGGTAGTGGCGGTGGAAATGTGGATAACATCAAACAGAAATGGCTGCCGCCTCAGTATGTTCTGTGGATAAGTCGAAATTAGTTGCGTCCACAACAAATACAGTATACTTCTAAAATCGTTGCGTTGTCAACTATTTGCATGCAATAGAAATAATTTGATGAGATTTTTCCAAAACCTTTTGAAAAAGAGTGTCTTTTTTGGAAAAAATCCCAGAAAACATCCTTTCGGGATGCTCCATCAGGACGCAAAAAACGCCGGAATTTAGGGGCATCTTCATAAGAAAACAAAGAAAGCCAAAATTCTTATGATAACAAAGGATTTTGGCTTTCTTATTTTGTTCGGATTTTACTTGTTATGTTTTCTTAAAGGGAAGTTGCTTTGATGATTCCAGCGTTTTGTCTTGTCAGAGATTTGTCTGGCATGGTTTCTTGTAAAAACGGCTGCCTGTCCCTTAAGAAATGGAGGAAAATCCCTGTTTTTTATTTCCAGTTTTCCATAAGAGAAACGCCTTGGGTGCGCAGTTCCTCGTAAAGGGCAGCCAAGGGCAGACCTACCACGTTGAAGTAATCGCCTTCCATCCGTTCCACCAGCAGGGAACCTTTCCCCTGTATGCCGTAAGCGCCGGCTTTGTCCATGGGTTCCCCTGTGGCAATGTAAGCGTCCATTTCTTCCTCTGTCAAAGAGCGGAACACCACTTTTGTGCCGATGGTTTGGGTGTGTATGGTTTCTTTGCCTTCGGCGTCTTTGTAAATGACGCATAAGCCTGTGTAGACCATGTGGCTTTTGCCGGAAAGCTGGGTGAGGATAGCTTTGGCGTCGGCTTTGTCCTTGGGTTTGTGGAGGATGGTGTCCCCGTCAGCCACCATGGTGTCGGCGGCAATGATGATGGAATTTGCAGGAGCGGTGCGGCTCACGTCTTTGCCTTTGGCTTCTGCCATGAATGCCGCCTGTTCTGCAGGTGTGCGGCGGATGCCGGCTTTTCTGTCTGCTTCCTCCAATGCACGCTCGTCCACATGGCTTTCCTGTACGGTGAAGGGCACAGAAAGCATGGACAGCAGTTCTTTTCTTCGGGGAGAATTGGATGCCAATATGATTTGCTGCATAAAAACAGTCCTTTCCATAAAAAGTGTGTACGGGTAGATTGTACGAAAAGCCCGGGCCTTTTGCAAGGGAAAAGCCATATTTTTACCATGGGAAAGGCAGATTCCATAAAAACAACGGCGTTTTCCCGGAAAAAACACGGGATTTTCCTCCTTGACGGGAGGAGGGCAGGTGACTATAATCATACAGGATTTGGAAAGAAGAAAGGAAGAAGCATCATGCCAAAAAAAGAAAAGGTATTCACCATGCCTGTCATTGCCCTGATTTTACTGAGTTTTGCACTGGGCACCAGCGAATTTATCATTGTGGGGATATTGCCGGATATTTCCGAAGGGCTGTCCGTATCCCTCACCACTGCCGGTTCTCTGGTTTCCATGTTTGCCTTTGTTTACGCTGTGGGAACCCCTTTTACGGCGGCTATGGCAGGGCGGTTCCATCGGTTTGCCCTCATCATTTCCCTGACGGTGGTATTTGTGATAGGGAATTTCCTTTGTGCCATTGCCCCCAGTTATCCTTTGCTGGCGGCGGCAAGAATCCTCTTATCCATCGTTTCCGGCACCCTCATTTCTGTTTCCATGACATTTGTGCCGGATATTTCCTCTCTGGAACATCGGGCAACGGTGGTTTCCTGGGTATTTGCCGGATTTTCTCTGGCGTCTATTTTTGGTGTGCCCATTGGCACCACCATCAGCCATGTGCTCAGCTGGCGTGCGGCTTTTGTGGGCATTACTGTGTGCAGTGCTTTGGTGCTGGCGCTCATGTTCGTTTCTCTGCCTAGAAAACATGAAAAAGTGCCCTCCGGCATCCTCCAGCAGTTTGTCTTGCTGAAAGACAGCCGCATCCTGCTGAGTATCCTGACGGTATTTTTTGGCGCTTCTGCTTCTTATGTGTTATATACATATTTGACCCCCGTGTTTGAGGACTATGTGGGGGTTCCTGCCCAGTACATCAGTTTTGTATTGCTGCTCTTTGGGGTCATGGTGCTTTTCAGCAACCTCATTTCCGGTCGCATGGCGTTGAAAAACGGCATTTATAAACTGCGGTTCACTTATGTGGCTCTGGCGGCGTGCATGTTTATCCTGCCTGTGGCATTGGGGAATGCTGTGGCAGGGATGGCAGTGATTTTTGCCATTGGTCTTTTGATGTATCTGCAAAATTCCCCCATACAGGTCAATGTGCTGAACATCGCCACGGCAGAATATCCCGGCGCCATCACACTGGCGGCGTCCACCAACTCTTTTTCTTTTAACTTCGGCATTGCTTTTGGTTCTGTCTGCGGCAGTACCATTGTAGAAAGGCTGGATATGCGCCTGCTGGGGCTGGGCGGCGGCGTGCTTGCCCTCTGTGCTCTGGCTTGCGCATGGATGCTTCATAACAAAGTACAGAAAAAAACGACGGTATAAATACCGCCGTTTTTTTGGTTTGGTGTTCTATGAAATTAGGGATAAGAGAGTATCAAGGTTTTTGTATTAGTAGTTTCTTGCTTCAATCTGGAAGTAAGCCTGAGGATGTTCGCAAACGGGGCAAACCTTAGGAGCCTGTTTGCCAACGTGGATGTGACCGCAGTTTGCGCACTGCCAGATCATGTCGCCGTCTCTGGAGAATACCAGACCGCCTTCAACGTTTTCCAGCAGTTTGCGGTAACGTTCTTCGTGGTGTTTTTCGATTTCGCCTACTGCTTCGAACAGGTAAGCAATGCGGTCGAAGCCTTCTTCTCTTGCTTCTTTTGCGAATGTAGCATACATGTCTGTCCATTCGTAGTTTTCACCCTGTGCAGCGTCCAGCAGGTTTTCAGCTGTGGAAGGAACAGCGCCGTCATGGAGCAGTTTGAACCAGATTTTTGCGTGTTCTTTTTCGTTGTTGGCTGTTTCCAGGAACAGAGCTGCGATCTGTTCATAGCCTTCTTTTTTTGCTTTGCTTGCGTAATATGTGTATTTGTTTCTTGCCTGGGATTCACCAGCAAATGCTGCCATCAGGTTGGCTTCTGTTTTTGTACCTTTCAGATTCATCATAATATTTTCCTCCTTACACAATATAACTTTTCCTAAATGATAATTATTATCATCTACTACTTGATATCATTATAACAGAACTTTGTTGTTTGTCAACGGATTTTTTCTAATTTTTCCAAAAAAAATAAAAAACCCTGCGAAATGTAGGGAAATAGCCGCAAAAGTCATCATTTTGGGCATACAACACACAAAAAACCACCGGAAACATGTTGTTTCCGGTGGTTTTGATTGGGTGCTTTAGCTTAACAAAACCCCTAGTTCTACTAGGAGTAAATAAAATACTTTAGTATATTTTTTTGAATGATAATTACTATGGATTTACTAATTATCAAATGAAGGATAGATATGCAATATTAAATCAACATACTGTATTCTCAATTATAGTACCTGTTTACAGGTTGCAGTGCAAATAAATGCGATGATATTTTTTCGATGCCCCTTTTAGGGGTTGGCACGTAATACCCCTTCTAGGGGTTGCTCAAACCACTAGTTTACTAGTGGTTTTGATTTCTTATTTATCAGTCTGCCATCAGTTTTACCAGAATAGCTTTCTGTGCGTGCAGACGGTTTTCTGCTTCGTCGAAGATTTCGTCAGCGTGTGCTTCGAATACTTCCGTTGTGATTTCTTCGCCTCTATGTGCAGGCAGGCAATGCTGTACCATACAGCCTTCGTTTGTTACTGCCATCAGTTCGTCGTTTACCTGGAAGCCAGCAAAAGCAGCTTCTCTGATTTTCTGTTCGCTTTCCTGGCCCATGGATGCCCAAACGTCTGTCAGGACAACGTCAGCGTTTTTGGCAGCTTCCAGAGGGCTTTCTGTCATCTGGAATTTATCGCCGTACTGTGCCGCAAAGTCCAGAACGTCTTTATGAGGCTGGTAATCTTTGGGGCAGGCAATGCTTACGGACATGCCAACTTTCAAGCCACCAACGATGAGGGAGTTTGCCATGTTGTTGCCGTCGCCGATGTAGCACATTTTCAGCCCTTCCAGTTTGCCTTTGTGTTCCCGAATGGTCTGTAAGTCAGCCATTACCTGGCAGGGATGGCAGAAGTCTGTGAGCCCATTGATGATGGGGATAGAGCCGTATTTTGCCAGTGTTTCCACTTCTTCCTGTTCAAAAGTACGGATCATGATGCCGTCCAGATAACGGGACAGAACTCTTGCGGTGTCTTCTGTGGGTTCGCCACGGCCGATCTGTGCGTCTTTGGAGCTGATGAACAGTGCGTGACCGCCCAGCTGATACATGCCTGTTTCAAAGGATACACGAGTTCTGGTAGAGGATTTTTCAAAAATCATGCCCAGTGTTTTGCCTTTCAGGATATGGTGTTCAATGCCCTGTTTTTTCTGGAGTTTCAGCTGATCTGCCAGATCCAGCAGTTCCAGGATTTCTTCTGTTGTCAGGTCTAAAAGTTTCAGAAAATGTTTCATATATTATCTTCCTTTCTCAATCAAAGTGAAGCCAGTGTCTGTTCCAAAATGGTAAGTCCTTTGTCCAGTTCCTCCTGTGTGATGGTCAGAGGAGGCAGCAGACGGATTTTGGTCTTTGCGGAAAGTACCAGAAGGCCTGCTTCCAGCAAAGCGTTGATAACGGGTTTTGCTTCCACATCCAACTGGATGCCCAGCATCATGCCGAGGCCTGCTACGTTTTCAACGTGAGGCATTTTTTCAATTTTTTCTTTCAGATATGCGCCTTTTTTCTGTACATCCTGCAAAAAGGCGTCGTCCATGGTATTCAGGATATGTACCGCACCGGCACAAACAACAGGGTTGCCGCCGAAAGTAGAGCCGTGGTCACCGGGAACGAATACGGTTTCTGTCTTTTCACCGAACAGCACCGCGCCGATGGGAAGGCCGCCGCCCAGACCCTTTGCACAGGATACCAAGTCAGGCTGGATGCCGAACTGCTGGTAGCTGAACAGGGAGCCTGTTCTGCCCATGCCAGTCTGTACTTCGTCCACAATGAGCAGGATGTCTTTTTCCTTGCAGGCTTTGGCAACTGCCTGCACATATTCTTTGTCCAGAGGAACTACGCCGCCTTCCCCCTGTACCGTTTCCAGCATGACTGCGCAGACATCGTCAGTCATTTTGGAAAGAATGTCGGCAAAGTCATTTGCTTTGGCAAATACGAAGCCATCTACGAAGGGGAAGAAGAAATTATGGTAAGCGTCCTGTCCTGTGGCGGAAAGGGCTGCCATGGTTCTGCCATGGAAAGAGTTTTGCAGGGCAATGATTTTGCTTCTGCCTGCGCCGTATTTCAAAAAGCTGTATTTTCTTGCGGCTTTGATGACGCCTTCATTGGCTTCTGCGCCGCTGTTGCCGAAAAATACTTTTTTCATGCCGCTTTTTTCACAGAGGAGTTTTGCTGCCTGAATGCAGGGCTCTGTGTAATAAAGGTTAGAAGTGTGCTGCAAAGATTGGAGCTGTGCGCCCACTGCCTGTACCCAGCCATCGTCGCAAAAGCCCAAAGCGTTTACGCCGATGCCGCTGGTGAAGTCGATGTATGTTTTGCCTGTGTCATCCTGTACGGTGGCGCCTTTGCCTTTTGTCAGGAGCACGGGGAATCTGCCGTAGGAATGGATGATATATTCATCGTCATATTGTTTTGCTGTCTGGAAATCCATCTATTTCCCTCCTTTGTTTATGGTAAAAACATGGTGCCGATACCTTCGTCAGAGAACATTTCCACCAGTATGGAATGTTCGATTCTGCCGTCAATCATGACGGCTTTTTTCACCCCTGCACGCACTGCGTTTTCACAGCTCTGTACCTTGGGGATCATGCCGCCGCTGATGATGCCTTTTTCCACCAGATCTGCCACTTCATCCACATGTACCACAGGAATGAGGGAGTCCTCGTCGTTGACATCTTCCATAAGACCACGGATGTCTGTAAGAGTGATGATGTTTTCTGCGTGGAGTGCGCCGGCGATTTCAGCTGCTGCTGTATCGGCGTTGATGTTGTAAATATTGCCTTTGCAGTCGGTGCCAACGGTGGCAACGACGGGGATGTAACCGCTGTCGATGGCGTTTACAATGGGGGTGGTGTCGATTTTGGTGATGTCGCCTACATAGCCGTAATCACCTTCCAGTTTTTTCGCCTGAATCATGCAGCCGTCAATGCCGCAGAGACCAACAGCTTTGCCCCCCAGCTGACCAATGAGGCCAACCAGATCTTTGTTTGTTTTCCCAGCCAGTACCATCTGTACCACTTCCGCTGTTTCCTTGTCGGTGTAGCGCAGACCGTTGACGAAGCGAGATTCAATGTCTAGTTTTTTCAGCATGCCGCTGATTTCTGGGCCGCCGCCATGGATGAGCACCACATGGATGCCTACCAGAGAAAGCAGGATGATGTCACTCATAACGGCTTTTTTCAAATCGGGATGAATCATGGCATTGCCGCCGTATTTGATGACAACGGTTTTGCCGTAATATTTCTGAATGTAAGGCAGGGCAGCCGTCAGGACTGTTGCCTTCATGGTGTTGATGTCTTTCATGTTGTCTGCCCTCCTATCATGTGCGGTAGTCGCCGTTGATTTTCACATAGTCATAAGTTAGGTCACAGCCCCAAGCGGTGGCTTCGCCGTCCCCCTGTTTCATGTCTACATCAATGTGGATTTCTTCCTGCAGGAGGATTTCTTTTGCTTTGTCCTCATCAAAAGGAACGCCTGCGCCTTTTTCACAAACCAGAATGTCCCCTTTGCAGGAGGAAATGGAAACGGAAATGGTGTCTACGGCAAAATCCCCTTCGGTGTAGCCGATGGCACAAAGGATACGTCCCCAGTTGGCATCAGCGCCGAACATAGCAGCCTTTGTGAGGCTGGAAGTGATGATGGATTTGGAAATGGCTTTTGCCAGTTTGGTGTCGGGTGCATGGTGAACGCTGCATTCTACCAGTTTTGTGGCACCTTCGCCGTCACCAGCGATTTTCTTCGCCATGGAAGTGCAGATTTCTTTTACAACCAAAAGGAAAGCGTCGAAGTCTGCGCCTTCGCTGTCGATAACGGGGTTTTCCGCCAAGCCATTTGCCATGATGGAAACCATGTCGTTGGTGGAGGTGTCACCGTCTACGCTGACCATGTTGAATGTGTCGTCCACAGCCAGTTTCAGTGCTTTTTGCAGCATAGGTGTGGTGATGGCGCAGTCTGTGGTCAAAAAGCCCAGCATGGTTGCCATGTTGGGGTGAATCATGCCGCTGCCTTTTGCCATGGCACCAATGGAAACGGTTTTGCCGCCGATTTCAATTTCATAAGCTTCTTCTTTGGGTTTGGTGTCTGTAGTCATGATGGCATGCACAGCATCCAGATGACCATCCTTGGACAGGATGGGCGCCAGTTTGGGAATGCCTGCTGCAATGGGTTCGATGTTCAGTGTCATACCGATGACACCTGTGGAAGCAACGATGATGTCTTTGGGGGAAATGCCCAGCGCTTTTGCGGTCATTTCGCACATCATTTCTGCTTTTTCCACGCCGTCAGCGTTGCAGGTGTTGGCGTTGCCGCTGTTGCAGATCATAGCCTGCGCCATACCGTCGGCAATGTTTGCTTTTGTGACGGTGATGGGTGCGCCATAAACTTTATTCTGTGTATAAACGGCTGCTGCGTTGCAGGGAACTTCGCTGTAAAGCAGCGCCAGATCTTTTTTGCTCTGATTGTTGCGGATGCCGCAATGGATGCCTGCGGCAGTAAAACCTTTGGGGGCTGTTACGCCGCCTGTGATCTTCTTCATAAGTATTTCATCCTTTCTTTTGTAAGGCTGTATCAAATCAAACCGGTGGTTTCCGGCAGACCCAGCACCAGATTCATGTTCTGTACTGCTGCACCGGAAGCGCCTTTGCCTAAGTTGTCAAATACGCTGATGAGGGTCATTCTCTCATCATTGCCCTCAATGTAAAGTTTCAGTTTGTTGGTGTTTCTGATTTCGTTGGCTGCTAAGAAACCAACGTCTGTATCTTCTACGGAAATGAGGGGATGTCCTTTGTAGTAGTCCTGCAGCATTGCCACCAGTTCCGCTTTGGTGACTTTCTTCTGGAACAGGTTGGTGTGCAGGGGGATGCAGGTCGCCATGCCGCTGTAGAAGTCGCAGACAATGGGCATGAACACAGGGGGCTGTGTGATGCCGGTGACGTGCTGCATTTCCGGCAGATGTTTATGCATCTGAGAAAGACCGTACTGTCTGGGGCTGTCAAACTGGTAGGAACGTTCCTCTGTTTCGTATTCGGCAATCATGGATTTGCCGCCGCCGCTGTAGCCTGTGAGGCTGTGAGCGGTGAAGGGATAATCGGGAGCAACGATGCCCAGATGCACCAGTGGATATGCCGCCGCAATGAACCCTGTGGCGTGACAGCCGGGGTTGGCAATGCGTTTGGACTGGATGATGGCTTCTCTGTGTGCCGGAGAAAGTTCCGGGAAACCGTAAGTCCAGCCTTCCGCTGTTCTGTGAGCGGTGCTGGCATCAATGATGCAGGTGTTGGGGTTTTCTACCAGCTTCACGGCTTCTTTTGCTGCCGCGTCAGGCAGGCAAAGGAAAACCACATCTGCCAGATTCATGAGCCGTTTCCGTTCGGCTTCGTCTTTTCTTTTTTCTTCCGCGATGAGCAGCAGTTCCACGCCGTCGTGATGGGACAGCTTTTCCTGAAGCTGTAAGCCTGTGGTGCCCGCCTGCCCGTCGATGTATACTTTGTATGGCATAAACATACCTCATTTCCTTTGATTTGCTGAATGTTATGGTATTATTATAAATGTTTATACGGGAAAGTCAATAAAAATGCGTATATTTATACAAGTTCGGGGAATTGGTGGTACAGAACGAAAATAGGTGGCAAATTTTGGGTAATATCCCAATAAGTACAAGGGATACAGTGAGTTTGGAAAGAAATTGTTTTGTGAAAAGTGCAAGAAAGGAAGGGGATGCATCTATATGCAGCATATAAAATTGCTAAATTATGCATGAAGATAGCATATATACATTTATATGCGATGTATATGAGTGTGTGAAATGGGGATTTATGCTGAAAAAGGGAGGGAAAGGGGAGTTTCGTCACAATTTATATTGTTTTTTTGCTTTTAACTTGTAATAATCAAATCAAGAATTATTGAAATGCTAGGGGGAGAGAAATATGCGGATATTATTTTGTAAAATTGCGTTTATGAAATATTATAAAGGGGTGCAAGAAAACGTGGATGAACCTCGTAATGGGGGCAGTTATGTTACTGAAAACCGTGATGGTGGAGAGGTATACAATTTTGACGCTATTTCCTTAGAAGGCAGAGAAGGTGAATATTGTTTGGGCTTTGTAGAAACCAAATCCACGCGGAAGGACAGAAAAAATGAACTGCATATTGAAAAAATACAAGGCTGTGAAGCATTGAAAAATGAAGAAGCTGTAGAGGATGTTTTGGTAGTATGGTGTGCAACGACTCCTCACGAGGAAACTTCTATTATGGGATGGTATCATCATGCAACAGTTTATCGACATTATCAACAATGTGATTTTGGCAATGATTTTGTACAGGATTATAATGTGATTGCGAAAAAAGATGATTGTGTACTTTTGCCGGAGGGAACGCGGCGCCGCTATATATGGGATGCGCCTGTATCCAAGAAGCGTACTTATGGGTTTGGGCAATCTTTGATTTGGTATGCGCAAGAAGAAAATGCAAAGCCATACATAGAAAAGCTGATAAAACAAATTCAGGAATATGACGGGGAAAACTGGATTGGTGTGGGATACCCTGAATCATAATAAATTTGGAACAAAAAACAGCTAACTTGTGTTAGCTGTTTTTTGTTTAAAAATATTAGAATTCTGCGTTCTTAACAGTTCTAGGGTAAGGCAGTACGTCACGGATGTTGCTCATACCTGTCAGGTACATTACCGCACGTTCGAAGCCCAGACCATAACCGGAGTGTCTGGTGCCGCCGTATTTGCGCAGATCCAGATACCACCAGTAGTCTTCTTTCTTCAGACCCAGTTCGTCCATGCGTTTTTCCAAGAGATCCAGACGTTCTTCTCTCTGGCTGCCGCCGATGATTTCGCCAACGCCGGGAACCAACAAGTCCATAGCGGCAACGGTTTTGTTGTCATCGTTCATGCGCATGTAGAATGCTTTGATGTCCTTAGGATAGTCTGTTACGAATACAGGTTTTTTGAAGATTTCTTCTGTCAGATAGCGTTCGTGTTCTGTCTGTAAGTCAATGCCCCATTCTACAGGGTATTCGAATTTCTTGCCGGATTTGATGAGCAGATCAACGGCTTCTGTGTATGTCACACGGCCAAAGTCGTTGTTCAGGATGTTATGCAGTCTGTCCAGCAGGCCTTTGTCTACGAAGCTGTTGAAGAATTCCATTTCTTCGGGAGCGTTGTCCAGTACATACTGAATGATATATTTCAGCATTTCTTCTGCCACTTCCATGTTGTCTTCCAGATCAGCGAAAGCCATTTCGGGCTCGATCATCCAGAATTCAGCAGCGTGACGTGCTGTGTTGGAGTTTTCCGCACGGAATGTGGGGCCGAATGTGTAAACATTGCGGAATGCCATGGCGAATGTTTCTGCGGACAGCTGACCGCTGACTGTCAGGTTTGTTTCTTTGCCGAAGAAGTCTTTGGAGAAGTCCACAGTGCCGTCTTCGTTTTTCGGCAGGTTGTTCAGATCCAGTGTGGTAACGCGGAACATTTCCCCAGCGCCTTCGCAGTCGCTGCCGGTGATGATGGGAGTATGTGCGTATACAAAGCCTTTTTCCTGGAAGAACTGATGGATTGCGTAAGCAATCAAGCTTCTCACACGGAATGTTGCAGAGAACATGTTTGTTCTGGGACGCAGATAAGCGATCTGGCGCAGGAATTCCACGCTGTGACGTTTTTTCTGCAGAGGGTAGTCGGGAGTGGAAGTGCCTTCGATGGCGATTTCCTGTGCCTTTACTTCAAAGGGCTGTTTTGCTTCGGGTGTTTCCACCAGCAAGCCTTTGACGATGATGGCAGCGCCAACACCCAGTTTTGTGATTTCTGCGTAGTTGGACAGGTTGTCCGCTTCAAATACGATCTGGATGTTCTTGAAGAAAGAACCGTCGTTCAGTTCGATGAAGCCGAAATTTTTGGATACACGCATGGTGCGGACCCAGCCGCCCAGTGTCACTTCTTTATTGGCATAGTCCGCTGTGCTGCGGTAAATTGATTTTACGGTGTTCAAATCCACGAGTATCTCTCCTTTATGCAAAATTGCGTTATTTCACCTGTCCTTTATTGTAGCCTGTTTTTGGGAAAAACACAACCTTGTTTCCGTCTTTTCCGAAGGAAAAAGGGAAAAAGAGGGGTTTTTTATGCATCTTCCTCCACATAAGGCAGGAAAGCGCCGTAACCTTCCTTTTCCATGTCCTCTTTGGGAATGAAACGGAGGGCTGCGCTGTTGATGCAGTAGCGCATGCCGCCCAGTTCCTGAGGGCCGTCATCGAAGACATGTCCCAGATGGGCATTGCCTACCCGACTGCGGACTTCCGTGCGGATGCGGTTCAGAGAAAGGTCGTCATATTCATTGATGGCGTTGGGGTCAATGGGTTTTGCGAAAGCAGGCCAGCCGCAGGCAGAAATGAATTTATCCTTGGAGGAGAACATAGGCTCACCGGAAGTGATGTCCACATACAGCCCCGGTGTTTCCTTATCCCAAAACTCGTTCTGGAAAGGGGGTTCTGTGCCGTTTTCCTGAGTGACGCTGTACTGCATTTCCGTCAGGTTTTGCCGCATTTCTTCCTTTGTCATGACTTTATAATCATCGGGATTGATGCAGAGTGCCTTTTCTTTTTCGATTTTGGCAAAATTGATATGGCAGTAACCGCCGGGGTTTTTGGTGAGATATTTCTGGTGGTATTCCTCAGCAGGGATAAATTGCAGCAAAGGCAGGTTTTCCACCACCACAGGGCGGTCGTATTTGGTCTGAAGCTGTTCAAGGGCTTCCGCTGCCACTTTCTGCTGGTCTTCTGTCAGGCTGTAAATGCCGGTGCGGTACTGGATGCCGAAGTCTGCCCCCTGTCTGCCCAGAGAAGTGGGATCGATGGTATAGAAATATTCCTGCAAAATATCAGTCAGTGTGGTTTCGTCTGCGTCAAAGATCACTTCCACCGTTTCGGCGTGACCGCTGTGGTTGCAGACCTCCTCATAAGTGACGGTGTCCCACACTTTCTGTTCCACGCCGTCTTTTTTGCCCAAAGCGTAGCCCACACGGGTGGAGAGCACGCCGGGCACCATTTCCATATATTTTTCTGTTCCCCAGAAGCAGCCGCCTGCCAGATAAATGGTTTCTTTTTTCATCATATTACACCTCATTTCTGGATTTCTTTCAGTTCATATAAGTCCACACGGCGGTGGCGGAGCAGGGGCAATTGGTCGCGAATGGCATCTTCCCGTTCAAAATCTGCATGAGCAAAGAGGATGCCTTCTGTTTCGTCTAATTGTGCCATGACTTCACCCCAAGGGTTTGTGGCGATGGAGTGTCCCCAAGAATGGTAGGATGCCTCCATATCCCTTGCAGGGGCACAGCCAAAGAGATAAATTTGGTTATCCAGCGCCCGTGCTCGGAAAGACAATTCCCAGTGGGCAGGGCCAGTGGTCATATTGAAAGCGGCAGGGATGAAAACAGCTTTTGCTCCTTCCAGTGCCATAAGCCGCATCCATTCGGGAAAACGAATGTCGTAGCAGATGCACAGCCCCATTTTTCCCCAAGGGGTGTCAAATGTGGTCAGGCTGTCTCCGGCGGTGAGTGTTTCCGATTCCATGAACCGCTGACCGCCTTTGACGTCGATGTCAAAAAGATGGACTTTCCGGTGTTTGGCGATGCACTTGCCTGTGGGATCGAATACATAAGATGTGTTGTAGGTCTTGCCGCCGTCGTCCTCGGGCACAGAGCCAGCCACCAGATACAAGTTGTTTTCCTTTGCCATATCCGATAATGCCTGCCAGATTTCGCCGCCTTCCTTTTGGGCAAAGCGAGGAAAATTGGGGGTTTCGTAAGGACAGCAGAACATTTCCGGCAAAACGGCAATGTCTGCGCCGCCAGCCGCCGCGTCTTTCAGATGGGCACGGGCAGTCTGTAAATTTTCGTGAGGGGAAGAAGCTACCTGCATTTGTATCAAAGCCACTTTCATGGAAATACACTCCTTTCAGATGTGTGCCAAAGGGTTTTCGGCACAAAGATATTTGTCCGTTATTATAGCACATTTTTGTAAAAAACAATACAAAAAAAGTAGGATTAAGAAAGCAGCTTCTCCTTAAGAAAACATTGGCTTTCCTTTTCTTATGAAGATGCCCCTAATTTCTTTGTGAGAAAACAAAAAAAGCGGATACCGCTTTTGAACTGAACCCAAAAAGTTAGACAATATTTCCAAATTAAAATATTCAAGAAGCC
>CABSIK010000008.1 GCA_902477755.1 uncultured Clostridia bacterium | reverse complement strand
CTGCCTAAAAAGGCGGAAAATGATCTGCTTGACGAAATACAACGGCTGCGAGCAGAAAATGCCTACTTAAAAAATTTGCAAGCCTTGGTTTTGGAGAGAGAGCGACGCCGGATCAGAAATCACTGGCAGTTCAAAAACTGAGGCACAATTTTTCACTTTCCCTTCTGCTGTCAATTGCTCAACTGCCTTGTGCAACCTTATCTGCTGCAACGAGATTTCTATGCAGAAAAACTAAACCAGAAGTGGGTAACGGATGTTACAGAATTCAGTCTGTTCGGGTAAAAATTGTATCTGTCTGCTTTTCTGGATTTACACAGCAGTTATCTGATCAGTTATACCATTTTAGAGCGTCCTGTTCTAAGGATGGTAACCAGCATGTTGGATAAGGCTTTTGAAACTATACCAAGTGGGACTGGTTTGATTCTCCATTCCGACCAAGGATGGCAATATCAAAACAAGTATTACCGTCAGATGCTCAAACAAAAAGGTATCCGTCAGAGCATGAGCCCCAAAGACAATTGTTTGGATAATGCTGTTATGGAAAATTTCTTTGGACTGCTCAAGAGTGAGCTTCTCTATCTCCAAAAGTTTCAATCCATAAAACACTTCAAACAGGAACTAGTAGAATATTTAGAATACTACAATAACCGGCGAATCAAAGCAAAGCTAAAAGGCTTGCCGCCTGCGATTTACAGCCAACAAGCCCTATTAGCTTCTTGAACAATCTTAATTTGAAAATATTGTCTAATTTTTTGGGTTCAGTTCAGATAAAAGGATTCCAGCTATCATATTTTTATTATGATTTTATTAGGAGTATTTTCTTCTGAAGATAGCCGTTACAGTTCCCCTTAAGAGAAAAACAATGTTTTCTCAAGGGGAATCTACTTTTGTTAGAAGGCCTTTTTTGCATGTTTGTCAAATAAACAGAAATGTCCGTAAGGTTTCCGGAATTTTTAAAGAAAATTTTATAAAGGTCTGATATTTTTCCAAATCAGCTTCATTTGTGGAGATATCTACATGGAAAGAGAGCGGAAACAAAGGAGGCTGTCCTCACTGATGTGGATGATGTTGTCGAAGCAGATGGCTTACGCCATGCCTTCCTAGACACGTTTCCGCAGAATCATGCCTTCTTCTGCAAGGGTGATTTTTGGTTGCCTCGTAGTAATAATGTTTTTCACAATTCTTTCAGCTATCGTGAATGTGTTGGCTGCGACAAATGGAGGGCATTGGCAGTAGAAATGCTTTGTTCTCTGATAACGGTGAGAAAATATTGCAGCACATGAAGTTCTATAGACAAGATCTCATTTTTACCTTGGATTACAACGCACTTTGTTATGCCTAAAAAGCATAACAATATATTTGATATAAGTATTTGTTCTTTGAATTGGAAGCAGATATAATGATGATACGAATTGGATGCTGCAAAAAGGATCATGGATAGGAGGAAATCTATGAAAAAGAAGCGCACCATAAAAGTATTTTGTTTCACTGCTTTATTCATGTGGGCAATTCTGTCTAACCTGTGGATTTCCATGCATATCCCGGATAAAATGACAACAGCAGAGGCACCGGAACAGACAGTTTTGGAGGAGGAAGTGCAGATGGAAAAAATGCAGATTGTGATCGGTGAGAAAACTTACAGCGTTTCCCTTTATGATAGCGAAACGACAAAATCTTTGAAAGAGATGCTGCCCATGACGGTTTCTATGGAAGAACTCAACGGCAATGAAAAATATACTTACCTTTCTCAATCCTTGCCTACAGAACGGGTATATCCGAGGCAGATTCATACAGGCGATCTGATGCTTTACGGTTCAGACTGTCTGGTGCTGTTTTATAAAGATTTTGCCACAAGCTATGGTTATACGCCTTTGGGCAAGGTGAATGACCCAATCGGTTTAACAGAAGCCGTAGGCAGTGGGAAAGTGAAAGTAACTTTTCAGATGGGAGTGGAATAAAATGAATATTCTGGTATTGAACGGCAGTCCGCGGAAACACGGGAATACAGCCTTTATGATTGAAGCCTTTTTGGATGGGGCAAAACAGCAGGGGCATCATGTGGATGTGATTTCTGTTTGCGAAAAGAATATCAACGGTTGTTTAGCCTGTGAATACTGTCATACAAAAGGAAATGGCACCTGCATCCAGCAGGATGATATGCAGGAAATTTATCCTTTATTGCAGGAAGCGGAAATGGTTGTATTGGCGTCCCCAGTGTATTATCATGGATTTAGTGGACAATTGCAGTGTGCCATCAATCGAATCTATGCGCTGGATAAACCAAAGAAATTGAGAAAAGCCGCATTGTTTCTGTCTTCTGGAAGTGACAGCGTATACGATGGTGCCATTTATGCTTACGAAAACTCCTTCATTCAGTATTTGGGACTGGAAAACATGGGGATTTTTAAAGCCTATGACCTGCAAAATCAGTCCGAAGCATTGCGGAAAGAGCTTTTTGCTTTCGGCAGCTCACTGGAAAATATGCCTTTGTCACTGGAAGAATTTCTGGCAGTTATGGACAGCGGAAAAGAAGTTGTGGCAGGTTCCGACGTGCATCAGTGCATGCATGTATTAGCGCAGGAAGCCCTGAAAATCACTGCAAAGCTTAACAATGCTTACCATACGCCGGAAGAAATCACAGAATTGTTCTGCAAATTGACAGGCAAAACCGTTGGGGAAAATTTTGCAGTCTTTCCGCCTTTCTATACAGACTGCGGAAAGAATCTGACCATTGGGAAAAACGTCTTTTTCAACAGCGGATGCAGAATGCAGGATCAGGGCGGCATCACCATCGGCGATGGCACTCTGCTGGGGCATAACGTGGTTCTGGCAACGCTGAACCATGACAAAAATCCAGAAAAAAGAGGAAATATGCATCCCGCTGCCATCCATATTGGAAAAAATGTGTGGATTGGTGCTAACGCTACCGTCCTGCCGGGTGTGACCATCGGTGACGGTGCCATTGTAGCGGCAGGTGCGGTGGTTTCCAAAGATGTAGCGGCAAACACCATTGTAGGCGGCGTGCCTGCAAGAGTTATTGGAAATGTAGAGAAATAAGGAGGAACAGAATAATGTTAGGAAATTTTCGTTATAGCAATCCCACAAAGCTGTATTTTGGGGAAGATGCTTTGCAGAATCTGAAAGGGGAATTGCAGAAATATGGCGATACCGTACAGCTGATTTATGGCGGCGGTTCCATCAAAAAAAGCGGATTGTATGACCAGATCATCGAGATTCTTATCGCATGCGGGAAAACCATTGTGGAGGACGGTGGTGTTATGCCCAACCCCACAATCGAAAAAGTATACGATGGCTGTCAAAAAGCAAAAGAAAACGACGTAGACCTGCTTTTGGCTGTAGGCGGCGGTTCTGTATGTGACTATGCCAAAGCCGTTTCTGTTTCCGCATGGTGTGAAGAAGACCCTTGGGATAAGTATTATCTGCGTATGGAAGATGTGGATAACCGCATCATTCCTGTGGGATGTGTGCTGACAATGGTGGGGACCGGCTCTGAAATGAACGGCGGCTCTGTTATCACCAATCATGAACAGAAGTTGAAAATCGGTCATGTTTTTGGAGATAATGTATTTCCTAAGTTTTCCATTCTGAATCCAAAACTGACTTATACCATTCCTAAAAGACAGATGGTATCCGGCATTTATGACATCATGAATCATATTACAGAACAGTATTTCTCTGGTGATGATGACAATACTACCGATTATATTGCCGAAGGCTTGATGCGGTCTTTGATTCACAGCAGCCGTATTGCCGTGAAAGACCCTGAAAACTACGAAGCCCGCAGCAATATCATGTGGACGGCAACTTGGGCGCTGAATACCTTGTTGGATATGGGCAAAACCACCGACTGGATGGTGCATATGATTGGGCAGTCCATTGGCGCTTATACAGATGCTACCCATGGCATGACATTGTCCGCTGTTTCCATCCCTTATTATCGTGCTATCTGTCCTTATGGTCTGCAAAAATTCAAACGCTTTGCTATAAACGTATGGGATGTGAATCCAGCAAGCAAAACCGATGAAGAAATCGCTGACGAAGGTCTGAAAGCCATGGAAAGCTGGATGCGTGAGATGGGTCTGGTCATGAACATCCGTGAACTGGGTGTGACAGAAGACATGCTGCCCGGCATCGTCAAAGGCACTTTCATTCTGGACGGCGGTTATAAAGTGTTGACAGAAGATGAAATCATGGAAATTTTGAAAGAAAGCATGTAAAAGGTTTTCTATATAACAAAAACCCCTTTGCCATGAAATTGGAAAGGGGTTTGCAGGGTGTCGAAAAAGTCGACACCCTGTCGTCAAAGTCTCATTTCATTCAAGACTTTGACGAATAGACAGAAGTATAAAGCCAAAGTTCCATCGGCTAAAAGCCTTGAAACTTTGGCTTTTCCTCGTCAGAAGTGAATTCTGACTGCGGATTTCAGTTGGGGAACGCTTTGTTCCCCAAGCCCTTCCGCGCCCTTGAAAAAATTTAATTTTTCAGGGGAGTAAAGAATTTCTATCAAAGCTGAACGGTCGTCCAGTCCTCGCAGTTCCAGACTTCTGTTACCACGTCCTGATAAAATTCAGGTTCGTGACAAATCAGCAGGATGCTGCCTTTGTATGCTTTGAGAGCACGTTTCAGTTCTTCTTTTGCGTCTACGTCCAAGTGGTTGGTAGGTTCGTCCAGCAGCAATACGTTTGTTTCGTTGTTGATGAGTTTGCACAGACGGACTTTTGCCTGTTCGCCGCCGCTGAGGACTTTCACCATGCTTTCAATGTGTTTGGTGGTCAAACCGCATTTTGCCAGCGCGGAACGGACTTCATACTGGGTATAGGAGGGGAATTCCTTCCAGATTTCGTCGATGCATGTTACGTTATCGGTGTATTTCTTTTCCTGCTCAAAATAGCCGGGGTAGAGATAATCTCCCAGTGTGGTTTTGCCGCTGATGGGAGGGATTTCTCCAATGATGGATTTCAGCAGAGTGGTTTTCCCAATACCGTTGGCGCCTACCAGCGCGATTTTCTGTCCACGTTCCATGGAAAGGGTCAGAGGACGGGAAAGAGGCTTGTCATAGCCAATGACAAGGTCTTCTGTCTGGAAGATATATCTGCCGGAAGCACGGGCTTCTTTGAAATTGAATTCCGGCTTGGGTTTTTCCTTTGCCAGCTCGATGACATCCATTTTATCCAGCTTTTTCTGGCGGCTCATTGCCATGTTTCTGGTGGCAACACGGGCTTTGTTTCTGGCAACGAAGTCTTTCAGGTCTTCGATTTCCTGTTGCTGTTTCCGGTAAGCCGCTTCCAACTGGGCTTTTTTCATTTCATAAACTTCCTGGAATTTTTCGTAGTTGCCCACATAGCGATTCAGTTCTGCGTTTTCCACATGGTAAATAAGGTTTACCACGCTGTTGAGGAATGGAATGTCATGGGAAATGAGGATAAAGGCGTTTTCATAGTCGATGAGATACCGCTTCAGCCATTCGATGTGATTTTCATCCAGATAGTTGGTCGGTTCGTCCAGCAGGAGGATGTCCGGTTTTTCCAATAACAGCTTGCCCATGAGGACTTTGGTACGCTGACCGCCGGAAAGTTCTGTAACGTCTTTGTCCAGACCGATGTCTGTCAGACCCAATGCACGACCGATTTCTTCCACCTTGGAATCAATGATATAGAAGTCGTGGTGTTCCAGCAATTCCTGAATGCTGCCTGTTTCTTCCATCAGGAAATTCATCCGTTCTTCGTCAGCTTCTGCCATTTCCGCATAATAGCCGTTCATCTGGGCTTCCAAATCAAAGAGGAAAGCAAAGGCAGACTGAAGCACATCCCGGATGGTCTGACCTTTTTCCAGTACGGCATGCTGATCCAGATAGCCAACACGGACGTTCTTGGACCATTCGATTTTCCCTTCGTCGGGCATGAGTTTGCCGGTGATGATATTCATAAATGTGGATTTTCCTTCGCCGTTGGCGCCTACAAAGCCAACATGTTCCCCTTTAAGCAGGCGAAAAGAAACGTCTGTGAAAATGGCTCTGTCGCCGAAGCCGTGGCTCAGTTTTTCTACATTCAAAATGCTCATGTAAGTTCTCCTTTTTCGATAATCTGTTCTAATACAATGGCTGCGCCAAAATCATCACAGCTTTTGGTGACGAAATCAGCGACTTTTTTGATATGGTCTTCGCCGTTTTCCATGGCAACGCCGGTGCCGGCAAATTCCAGCATAGGCAGGTCGTTATCCCTGTCCCCAAGGGCAAGGACATTTTCCCGGGGGATGTCCAGAATGCCGCAAAGGTGGGAAAGGGCATGGGCCTTGGTTGCCATGAGGCTGGTGACTTCAATGTTTTTTTCAGAGGAAGCTGTGACGGAAGCCAGCCCTGTTTCCTTTAATGTCTGCCAGATATGGTCTTTCAGTTCCATATCGCTGAAAACAAGATTGATGTTTTCCAGAATGTTTTTCTGTTTTTCCAGCTCGCCCCAGAAGTCAGATAGAGGAATTCTGGTGGCACGGGTATACTGCATGTGGGTATCCGTCAGGTGATAACGGGAAAGGTTGTCGTATGCATCCTGAGAAATATACGCTTTCCCATCAATGAAAAACTCCGTCAGTATGGGAAGTCCTTTTATGGTTTTTACGGTCTTTTCCACGGCTTCTGCGGAAAGAAGGCTTTGGAAAAGATTTTGTTTTTGTTCCGCGTCATAAACTGCCGCGCCGTTGCTGGTGATGACATACTTCAGAAAAGGCAGTTCTTTGACGCATGTGGGCAGTGCGGCAAAAGGTCTGCCGGTGGAGGGCACAAAAAAAATACCCATTTCATGAATGGAAGTCAGCGCCTTTTGCAGACGTGGTGTGATTTCTTTTTGACTTGTCAGTAATGTGCCATCCAGATCGGAGGCAATGAGTTTGATCTTATTCATAAAAAAACGCCTCTATCCTTATATATAGATTCCATATGTCATATTTTTTTATTTTAGCAAAGAATGAGAGGGGAAACAATAGGCGAAAGCCTTGTTTTTGCTGGGATACCGTTTTTTTCTGTACGTTAAGGAAAATATGGGAAAATTTGATTCTTTGTCTTGAACATTTCGGCAAATTATGATACGATAAATGCAATGTGAATCATGTGTAACGAAATTCTATTGGGGTGATGTCATAAAATAACTCCAATACTGGCTTCTTTAAGCATTCGGGACGGGAAACCTGGTTATTGGAACCAGGCTTTTTTTGTTTATGGGCATGATTCCAAAAGGCAAAGATGGTGTAAGCAGCAGAAAGGAGACAAACATGGAAAGAACAGTGGCAACTTTGAAGGAAAGAATTCGTGCCGGCAGCGCAAAAATCCCTGCAGAAAAGGTGATTCGCGGCGGTATGCTGGTAAACGTTATGTCCAGCGAAATTTATCCTGCGGATATTGCCGTTTATAAAGACATGATTGCGGCAGTGGGCGATGTGGAACCTTATGTAGGCCCTGATACAGAAATCATCGACGCAACAGGCAAATATCTGGTACCCGGTCTCATCGACGGTCATATCCACAGCGAATGCAGCAAACTGAGCATCACAAGCTATGCAAAAGCAGTTGTGCCTCACGGTACCACCAGCATGATTTCCGGTCTGGATGAATACATTTCCGTATCCAATCTGGAAGGTTTGCAGGAAATTTTCGCAGAAATCAAACAGAGTCCTTTGAAAGTGTTCTGGGGCGCTCCTTATAAAACACCTTATACCGTTCCCCAGTCTACCGTATCTTTCAACTTCAACAAAGATGTTCATGAAATGGTACAGAAATGGCCTGAATGCTACGGTGTATGGGAAACCGTTACAGAATTCGTACAGGAAGAAGACGAAGACACACTGGGCGCTATTGCAGAAGCATACAAAAACAATCTTCCTGTATTTGGCTGTGCGCCTATGGCAAGAGGAACAAAACTGAACGGTTACCTGTGCAGCGGCGTGCGTCTGGATCACGAAAGCTATGACCACGAAGAAGTTGTGGAAAAAATGCGTAAAGGTATGCATATGCTCATCCGTGAATCCTGTGTAACACACTTCCTGGCAGAAAACATCCGTGCGGTGACAGAAGTGAACCCTGCTTTCGCTCGTCGTGTAAGCTTCTGCACAGACGACGTAACAGCAACAGATATCCTGAGCAAAGGTCATCTGGATCATGTGGTACGTCTGGCAATCCAGGCTGGCGTTGATCCCATGACAGCAATCCAGATGGCTACCATCAACAGTGCGGAAGCATACCGCATTGACCATTTGGTTGGTTCCATCTGCCCCGGCAGAATCGCAGATATTCTGTTCGTAGATAATCTGGAAGAATTCACTGTTGCAAAAGTTATGACAAACGGTCAGATGGTAGCAGAAAACCACCACATTTCCTATGAACTGAAAGCGCCTGCAAGAAGCCCTATCTTCAAAGGTCAGCTGAAATGCAAAATGACAACAAAAGAAGATTTCGAATACAAAGTGCCCATCCAGAACGGCAAAGCAAAAGTGCTGTCCATGGATGTAAAAGGCCCCTTCGTTCGTAAGAGACGTGATGTAGAACTGAAAGTTGTAAACGGTGTGATCCAGCCTGATACAGAACAGGATGCCATTATGGTTTCCGTTCTGGAAAGATTCGGCAAAAACGGCAACAAATCTCTGGCATTCTGCTCCGGTTGGAAACTGAAAAACGGTGCTATGGCTTCTACCTGCGCACCTGACGATAACAACCTGGTTGTTATGGGTTCCAGTGCAGAAGATATGTCCATCGCTGTGAACCATCTGATTGAACAGGGTGGCGGTCAGGTTGTTGTTGAAAACGGCAAAGTTATCGAATTCCTGCCTCTGCCTGTAGGCGGTATCGTTAGTGACGAAGAACCTGAAGTAATTGCAGAACTGGAAAAGAAAATCGACGAAGCGGCAAGAAGAATCGGCTCCGATCTGCCCAACCCTATGATGTACATGTTCTTCCTGCCCATCACAGCAATCCCTGACTACGCTCTGACAGACGTTGGTCCTGTGGATTACTGCGCATTGACCACCTATGATCCTGTTTTGGAACTGGTAGAAGAATGAGAGAAGGGGTTGCCATGAAGAAAGAAGAACTGAGAAAACTGATACTCACAGCAAAAGGCGCTGTGGAAGCGGATGTTGTTATCAAGAACTGTAAAGTGGTAAACGTGTTTACTGGTGAAATCCAGGAAGGTGATATTGCTATTTCCGGCGATCAGATCGCAGGCGTTGGTCAGTATCAGGGGAAAGTGGAAGTGGATGCCGGCGGCAGATATGCCGCTCCCGGCTTCATCGACAGCCATATCCACATTGAATCCTCTTATGTAAGCCCTGAAGAACTGGGCAGACTGCTGGTGCCTCACGGCGGCTGCACCATCATTGCAGACCCTCATGAAATCGTGAATGTAATGGGTATTCAGGCACTGGACTACATGATGGAAGCAGCAAAGAACACCAAAATGGATGTAAAATATATGCTGCCTTCCTGCGTACCTGCCACACCTTTTGAACATGCTGGTCTGGTACTGGGTGCGGATAAAATGGAAGAACCCATTGAACGGGAAAATATCCTGGGTTTGGGTGAATTCATGAATTTCCCCGGTGTTTTCAATGCTGATGACGATACATTGGATAAACTGATGGTTGCCAAAAATGCAGGCAAACTCATTGACGGTCATTCTCCCGGTCTGACAGGCAAAAACCTGACAGCTTATGCCAGCGCAAGAATCCAGGGCGACCATGAATGTGCTACTGTGGAAGATATGAAAGAACGTCTGAGCTTGGGGATGTATATCCTGCTGCGTGAAGGCTCAGCCTGCCATGACCTGCGCAGACTGCTCAAAGGCGTGACACCGGAAAACAGCCGCAGATGTCTGCTGTGCTCTGACGATAGACAGCCCAAAACCATCCTGCAGGAAGGTCATTTGGACAACCACCTGCGTATGTGCGTAGAAGAAGGCATTGACGCTATGACAGCCATCCGCATGGCAACACTGAATGCGGCAGAATGCTTCAGACTCTATGACAGAGGCGCCATTGCGCCCGGCTATCGTGCAGACGTTGTGCTGCTGGATGATCTGGAACAGTTCCATGTCCATAAAGTTTGGATTCGTGGGGAACTGGTGGCAGAAGAAGGCAAATATCTGCCGGAAATCAAAACCCATGACATTTCCACCGTACGCAACAGTGTGCACCTGAAAGATTTCTCTGTGGATAAATTCAAAATGCATTTGAAATCCGATCATGTCCATGTGATCGCTATCCAGCCCGGCGGCGTTGTGACGAAGAAAGAAACAGCTCATATTCCTGTGGAAAACGGTGAATTTGTATTCTCTCCTGACAACGACATCGTAAAAGTTGCCGTTGTGGAACGTCACCAGATGACAGGCAATGTGGCATGCGGCTTCCTGAAAGGTTACGGCATCAAAGAAGGCGCTGTGGCGCTGTCCATTGCCCATGACTCTCATAACATCATCGTAACAGGTGTCAGTGATGAAGAAATGGCATTTGCTGTAGAAAAATTGAAAGAACAGAATGGCGGTATCGTTCTGGTGAAAAACGGCGAAGTCATCGAAAGCATGCCTATGCCTATTGCAGGGCTTATGAGTGATCAGAGCGGCGAATGGGTAAAACAGAAACTTATCGACATTCACAACAAAGCATATAGTGAATTGGGCGTAGCAGGGGACGTAGAACCTGTTATGACACTTTGCTTCATGTCTTTGGCGGTTATTCCCGAAATCAAACTGACTGATATGGGTCTGTTTGATGTGGGCACATTCTCCTTCATTCCAGTGGAATGTGAAGCATAAAAAATGAAGAATCAGACCTCGTTTTCCTGTGGGAAACGGGGTCTTTTTTGTATAAATTCCGTGGGTTTTTATGCTGTTGTGTGTAGAATAAGATAGAAGGACAAATCAGGAACAGTGAAAGGGGGAACGATATGAAAGAAACGGAAATCATTGCAGGATTGAGAGACGGGGACAGTCAAGCGATGGAAGCACTGGTGCAGCAGTATGCCCCTTTTTTGCGGTATATTCTGACGCCTATATTGCCCAATGTAAGTGAAAGAGAGGAATGTTTTTCGGAAGTCATTACTCGCATCTGGCAGAAGCAGGCACAATATGACCCTGGAAAAGGTTCCTGGAAAGCTTGGATGGCGGCTATTGCGAAAAATACGGCGCTGAATTGGAACAGAAACCGGAAGCTGACGGAACCTTTGTCGGAAGAATTGCCCACAGATTCCATGGCGCCGGAAGATATTCTGCTGCGAAAAGAACGACAGAAAGCGTTGGAACAGGCGCTGCTGCAAGTATCTCGTCAGGAACGGCGGCTTTTTTACCGAAAATATTACTATCTGCAATCTACAGCCCAGATTGCCAGAGAACTTGGTATGACGGAACGAGCAGTGGAGGGAAAACTTTATCGCTTGAAAAAGAAATTACGGGATTTGTTAGGAGGGGATATGGTATGAAACAAAGAATAGAAGAAACTGGATTTGATGCTTGGTTGGAATCCAGTGTACCGGAAATCCTGCCTGATGATATTGTGAAGCAGGTTACGCCGTGGAAAAAAGCCATGGGACAGGTGCTGGCAGGTTTTGTCATGACTTCTCTTTCTCTGGATATTTTTTACTTGGATATGATCCTTCCGGCAGTTGGTTATCTGCTTTCTTTCTGGGGTTTTTCAGCAGTTTTTCGGGAAAACCGCTGGTTTCGTATCTGCGGCTGTATCACTGCTGCAAGAGGGCTGTTTTTTATGGTGAAGCTACTGCTTCCGGTAGATGTTTTTCTGGAATTGGTTTATACAAAGACAGCTTTTCTCATTGCTGCTGGATGTTACACCTATGGAGTTTTTGCTTTTCTCTTTTGCTTTTGGTTGGGACTTCGGACAGTGCAGCAAAAAGCAGGATTTCCTCCGAGTTTCAAAGGAGTGTTGATTTTGATGCTGTGGTATCTGGTGTTTTATTTGCTGCCGATGTTTTTTGGTTATTTAGGATTGCTGCTTCCCATTGCATTGTTTGTGGTGTATGCTTTTGCGGTGCAGAGTATAATGAACATTATGAGGGAATTGGAAGATGCTGGATATGTTATGGATATTGCACCTACAAGAATTCCTAAGCAGATCAGTGGTATTTGTATTTTAGGACTGTTTTTTGTGGCAGCATTGCTTTCGTTTCTGTAGTTTTTGGAGAAATCTGCATATCCAACAGAACTCGCTTATGCTACAATAAAGAAAAAGGCAGAAGGGGGCGCAGATATGCGGGATGAAGCGTGGATAGAGGCAGGAAGAAGGATGATACTTCGGCAATTTTATATAAGAGAATCTATGCGCATTTTTCTGATGTTTGTTATGTGCATGGTGGTAAGTATCTTATGGATGATAAGTACGGGGCAAATGGAGGTTTTTCTCATAGCCATCGGGATTACAGCCCTTGCGGTGCTGCGGATGGTAACCATTGGCAGCAGAGAATTCCGCAATACTTTTGCGGACTTGTATCCTCCTAGACAGGAGCAGATTATTGTGGACTTTTTGCAGCCCCATACCATTTATCGGCTTTTTGGTGGGGAAGTGCATATACTTTCCGATGCTATGGTCTGCCGAAGTGGTGCAAGGCTGCTGCTCATACTGCCAGAGGAGGTAGATGTGATCAAGACCATGAAATACAGCGGTGAAAGTGCTTTTGTCCGTGGCGTTTGGATCACTACAGATACCATGAAAAAGTATCGATTGGAATTTATGGCAGGACAACAGCAAAATATCAAAAATATTGTTATGTGGCTGAAGCACAAAAAGCCAGAGATCACATGGCAGAGAAATTCCTGATAAAAAAAGAAAGCTGAAATCTTTGCAGTATAAAAGATTTCAGCTTTTTGACTGTATTGCATCAGGTATGTTTTTCATTCTTGGTGTTGGGAAAGGAAGCTTTCCAAAGATTTTTGAAATGCGGCGTCCTGTTCCGGTGTACGTTTTTTGATGTGTCCGCCGCGGCTTTTTTTCTGGCGGCGCATTTCCCGGGAAATATGCCGCTCAAAAAGCATACGGTCGATGGTGTCGTTCCCATAGAAAAAACCGTTGGGATGGAGCACTGTCGCACCTTTTGTAAGAAACAGGGTGGCAAGACCATAATCAGATGTGATGCACAAATCCTGCTTTTGTGCCAGATTTGCCAGCACCAGATCGGCACTGTCTGCGCCTTTGTCTACTGTCTTGACAGTGACAAAAGGTTCTTCGTAAAAAAGCTGGTGGGCAACGTCGCAGACCATCAGCACTTCTTTTTCATATTTTTTCGCAGCCCTGACGATGATCTCTTTCACAGGGCATGCGTCTGCGTCAACAAGGATTTTCATTTTCTTTCTCCTTTCTGGGGAGGGGTCAATGTGCGCCGGAAATAGAGTACATCATCCATGGGATTTTCGTAATAAGCAGGAATTTCTGTAAATCCATTTCTGCGATACAGCCGAATGGCGCTTTCCATAGGCAAAAGGGTATCCAGAACCATTTCTTCATATCCGTCTGCTGCCGCCAGATTTACGATTTCTGTCAGCAAAGCCTGTCCTACGCCTTCTTTACGATAGGTGGGTACTACGTACAGCCGTTTCATTTCACAGCGGGAAGAAGAATGACGACAGTAAGCTACACAGCCTACAACATTACCATCATCCGCAACAGCTGCCAGAAGCCTGCCTGCGGGAAAGCCATATTTTTTCTGGAGATCTGCCAATTCTGCATCCAGATTTTGAAAAGATAGATCTCGCCCTAGACTATCGGTATATGCTCGAATCAAACTTTTGATTTCTGCTAAATATGTAAAACCATCCTGAATTTTCATGGAAACAACTCCTTGGAAAATGATTTTTCTCTATTATATGACAGAGGCAGTTTTTTCTCAAGTGATGGAATGGGACTTTACGAATGCAGAGAAGGAAAGTATAATGAGTACGTCAAAAGACTTTTGGCAGAAAGGAACATGATTATGAAAAAAGAGCAATTAATCTGTCGGGGCTGCGGAAACGGATGTTTTTTGGAAGCAGTTCATGATGGAGATGTATTGATAGAATTGATAGGAAACCGATGTGACGGTGGACGACGCTATGCAGCAGAACAGCTTTTGCGCAATTACTTGAAAACTATTTTGCCTACTGTTGACGGCAGAGAAGTGCAGGTTGTTTCCAGAGAGAAAGTATCTCAGTCTATCCGTCAGCGCTGCCTGAAGGCGTTGGAAGGCATTGTGCTGGAAACGCCTGTCATCAAAGGTGAAATGGTGCTTTGTGATGCGGCAGAAACGGGCGTGGATATCATAGCGGCAGAGAATTTGTTTTAAGGGGTGAAAAAGGTGGTACGGTTTTATGGAAATAAACCATATAGGGCAGCGGTGATCCATGGGGGTCCCGGAGATATTGGCGGTATGCAGCCTGTGGCAGAACGGCTTGGGGAAATTTGTGGTATTATGGAACCCATACAGTCACAATATACGACCATCGCGCTGGTCATGGAACTGCGCAGGCAGTTGGGACTTTATGTGAAAGAACCAATCACACTCATCGGACATTCTTGGGGAGCATGGCTGTCTTTGCTGGCAGCATCTTGTTATCCGTTTTTGGTAGAACGTGTAGTGTTGGTGGGGTGTCCGCCCTTGGAGGAGGTTTATGCAGAACATATCCACGAACGGCGGATGAAACGCCTTTCCAAAGAGGAACAGGAACGCTTTGTTTGGTATATGAATCACATGTCTGCCATTTCCAAAGATGGATGGGAAGACTTGCGTCAGTTGATGATCAAAGCAGATCATTATGCTCAGAAACCCACTGCAACTTCCTATAGTAATATGGATGGAAAAATGTATGAACGGGTTTGGTCGGAAGCCATGGCTATGCGCCGCAGCGGAGATTTGATGCGGTATATCCAGTCAGTGTCTTGTCCCATACATATTATCCATGGGGATTACGACCCCCATCCTTTAGAGGGCATCATCAATCCGCTGGACAGCCTTTGCATTCCTTATCGTTTGCAGATTCTGCAAAAATGCGGTCATGTGCCTTTTGATGAAAAATTTGCGGAAGAACGGTTTTATCAGGTTTTGGAACAGATTTTACGCAGTTAAAGAAAAATGGAAATCTTCGTTAGGGACTTCTTCATAAGAAAAAGAAGATAGCCAGAATCCTTCGTATAAAAAGGTTTCTGGCTATCTTTTTTATCTGAGTTGCACGGAGAATGTTTTCTTTTGAAAACAGTTGTTGCAGTTCCCCTTAAGAAATCAAGAAAAAGCAAAAACAATGTTTTTTGAGCCTGTTTTGTCATAAAAGAAGAACTCCGTTATTTTTATGCAGGAATTAGAATCCCATATCTTCGCCTACCAGAATCACTTTGATTCTCTTTGCAGGGCGGCAAAGACGAGTGATGAGGATTTCGTTGCAGATACATTCTTCAGAAGTGCAGTTGTGGCATCTGCCTGTGGTTGCGCAAGGTGTTTTACCCATAAAACGCATGCTGTTGACAGGTGCAGCATAACCCCGTATGCGTTTTACAGCAGCATCTAAATCCTGTGCAACTTTATTCATGCCGCAGATAACGATGACATTTTTTGGCCCGAAGCAGATAGCAGCAACCCGGTTGCCATTGCCGTCGATGTTGACCATGATGCCGTCTTCGGAAATGGCGTTTGTGCTGGTCAGGTAGTAGTCTACCAGCAGACCTTTCCGATGCAGTTCGGCAATTTCTGCGGGGTTTTTGCCCAGATCGCGGTCGATAACTTCATAATCACCGTCATGAAGGGCTTTTGTCAGACCCATTTCACGAATGGTTGTGGAACCGCCCCAGGATACGGAACTTTTTTCAGGAATCAAAGACATCGCTTTTTCCAGTGCATCTGCCGCTGTGGGACAGTAATATGCTTCAAAGTGACGTTTTTCCAGATTTTCAACCAGTGTTTTGCCTAATAATTCATTGCGTATTTCTTTTGGTGTAGCCATGGAACAAGACTCCTTTCCAGATGCAAATTCTTTTGTAAACAACTTTATTTTAGCACAAAGAGGAAAACAGGCATAGCTTTTTTTATTTTTTTCCAAAAGTCCTCTGTTTTTCTTGCAAAAGCCGAAGGTGCTGGTTTATCATAGAGATACTGAGGTTTTGAAGTAAGGAGAAGAAGTATGGCAAAATATATCGAAAGTGCGCAGAATCGGTTGATGAAACGGCTTCATGGCTTGAAACTGCGTAAAAATAGAGAAAAAGAACAGGTTTTTGTGGCGGAAGGTATCCGCTTTGTGGGAGAAATTCCAAAGGACTGGCCTGTGGAATGTTATGTGGTCTCTGCCTCTTACGCAGCAGAACACGACATTATGGAACTGGAACAGAAGGCAGAAGTATATGTTCTGACAGATCATCTCTTTGCAGATGCAGCAGAAACAGAAAACCCTCAGGGAATCATGGCAATCTGCGGCAGAAAGGAATATGACCTTGCGGAGATGTTGGAAAAGAAAAATGCCTTTTTCCTGATGGCGGAAGAAATGAACGACCCTGGCAATCTGGGGACAGTCATCCGTACGGCGGATGCCTGCGCTGTGGATGCGATTTTCCTTTCCAAAGGCAGTGTGGACTTGTATAATCCCAAAACACTGAGGGCAACCATGGGCTCTGTGTTCCATATTCCTGTATTCCAGAATGTTTCTCTGGATGAAATGGCAATCAAATTGCGAGAAAAGGGGATTCCCCTTTATGCAGCCCATTTGCAGGGCAGACAGTATCCCTATAGCTTGAATCTGCGCCGCGCCTGCGCTTTCCTCATTGGCAATGAAGCCAGAGGTCTGTCAGAAGAAGCGGCAGCCCTTTGCGACAGTTATGTGAAAATCCCCATGCCGGGACAGGCAGAATCACTCAATGCTTCTGTAGCAGCGGCAGTTCTCCTTTATGAAGTGGTGCGTCAGCGGCTCATTCCCAGACAGAATTAAAAAATCAGGAAACAAAAATAAGAAAGCTGAAATCTTTTGTACTAGAAAGATTTCAGCTTTCTTTGCTTTCAGCTGATGAAGGATGATTCCGTAAAAGGGAATTGTTTTATAATATGCGGTTGTTGATCTTCAATTTTCCGCCTTCGTAGGCTTTTTCTTCACTGCCTGCAAAGGTGGAGCGTTTTACAGTTTCTTTTCCGTACTTCATGCGAATTAAATCCATGGCGGCGTCAGCTTTTTTCTGCTTACTCCAATCTGGTTCCAGCAGGGAAAGCTGTACACAGCCTTCATCACATAGTTTTCCTGCGCGAATACCTAAGAGCCGCAGGGGTTCCCCTTTCCAAGCGTGGTCGAAAACTTCTATGGCAGTTTCATAAACAGCGTTGGTGCAGTCGATGGCGTTGAGCAGCTGTTTTTGATGGGAATAAACCTGAAAATCAGAAGTTTTCAGTGTGACAGCAATTTCCTGTGCACAAAGTTTACTGCCTCGAAGACGGAGAGCAACAGTTTCCGCAAGGGCAAGCAATATTCTATGAGCAGTTTCTCGGTCTGTCACGTCGTATGCCACAGTGGTGCTGTTGCCGATGCTTTTCATTTCGTGTACTTCGGTTGCTGCTGCCACTGGGCTGTCATCAATACCGTTGGCAAAGGCATGAAGGGTCATGCCGAAACTCTTAAATTCCCGCACCAGCAGGTCTGTGGGATATTTTGCCAGATCACCGATGGTGCGGATGCCCATTTTCCGCAGTTTTGGCGCTGTGCGTCTGCCTACCATGAACATTTCTGAAACGGGCAGAGGCCATAATTTTTTTTCCAGCTCATTAGGAAAGAGGGTAATGATTTTATTGGGTTTTTCCAGTTCGCCTGCCATCTTTGCCAGCAATTTGTTGCAGCTGACACCAATGTTTACGGTAAAGCCAAGCTCTGTAAAGATACGCTGCTGGATATTTTTCGCAGCTTCCAGAGGCGGCCCGAAGAGGGCTTCCATGCCCGTATATTCCAGAAAGCCTTCGTCAATGCTGAATTGCTCGATGCGGTCGGAATATTCACCCAAAAGTTCAAACATTTTTTCTGAAGAACGGGAATATAATGGAAAATCAGGAGGGATGCAGACAAGGTCAGGACACTTTTGCAGTGCCATGCCTGTGGGTTCCCCTGTTTGGATACCATATTTTTTTGCAGGGGTGCTTTTGGCGAGGATGATACCGCGGCGACTTTGCCCATCACCTGCTACGGCAGAGGGGATTTCCCTAAGGTCAATGGTTTCTCCGTCTTTGAGCCGCTGAACGGCAGACCAGCTCAGAAAAGCACTGTTGACATCAATATGAAATATGATCCTGCTCATGGGAAACACCTCCTTTGGTTTTTGGTTTATTATATCACAGATAGAAAAGAGAGGGGAAACTTAAAAAAACTTTCATTGTTTTACAGGACACTTCCATTTATAATAGTATTATGAGCATTGGAAAATCACAAGAGAAAGAATAGGTGATAATATTGAAAAACAATAGCAAAAAACTGCTGCTGGCAGGTTTGGCGGCAGGTGCGTTTTTATATTGGCAGGACAATGCACTGACAGTAACGCAGATGACTTGCACCACAAAGGTGCCAAAGGCATTTCATGGATATAAGATTCTGCACATTTCCGATCTGCAGAACAAAATGTTCGGCAAAAATCAGGAACGGCTTATCTATAAAGCAGAATGTACTGCGCCGGATTTGATCGTCATTACAGGGGATCTCATTGACCGGAACAGAACAGATTTGGATGCGGCAATGGATTTGATCCGTGGTATTGTGAAACTGGCACCTGTTTATTATGTTTCCGGCAATCATGAACATCAATCTGGGTATTATGAAGATCTGGTGGAACTGCTGACAGCGGAAGGTGTAAAGGTGCTGGATAACGGGAAGAGTGTTTTGGAACGTGAAGGTGATACCATTACATTGTTGGGGCTGGCAGACAAAAGAGTGAACCCTCATTATGATAAGATTCTGGATATGATGTGCAAAGGACATGAGGAGGATTTCAAACTGCTTCTGTGCCATCGTCCGGAACTTTTTGCAGATTATGTGGAAAGAGAGATTTCTCTGGCATGCTGCGGACATGCCCATGGCGGTCAGATCCGCTTGCCATTTATCGGCGGTTTATTTGCACCCAATCAGGGCTTTTTCCCAAAGTACACAGAAGGGATGCACCGAGCAGGAAAGACGTGTATGGCAGTCAGCCGTGGATTGGGAAACAGCACATTTCCTTTTCGGATTTTCAATCGCCCGGAATTGGTGGTCATTACCCTGTATCATAAAGGGGAAACAGACTATACAGAAACTGCAACAGTATGATATACTGTTAAATGATACTATTTTTTAGTTGATCAATTTAGAAAGAAAGAAGGAAAAATCACATGGCAAAAAATCCTGTTGTAACATTTCAGATGAAAGACGGCGGCGTGATCAAAGCGGAACTGTATCCCGAAATCGCACCCAACACAGTAAACAACTTTATCTCTCTGGTAAATCATAATTTCTATGATGGTCTGATTTTCCATCGTGTTATCAGAGGCTTCATGATTCAGGGCGGCTGCCCCGATGGTACAGGCATGGGTGGCCCTGGCTATACCATTCGCGGTGAATTCGCTTACAATGGCGTGAAAAACGACCTGAAACATACTGCTGGTGTATTGTCTATGGCACGCGCAATGCATCCCAACAGTGCGGGTTCTCAGTTCTTTATCATGCATGAAAACGCACCTCATCTGGATGGTCAGTATGCTGCATTCGGTAAAGTAATCGAAGGTATGGATATTGTAAACCGCATTGCAGAAACAAAAACAAGCCGCGGTGACAGACCTGTGGAAGATCAGGTAATGGAAAAAGTAACTGTAGAAACATTTGGTGAAACATATCCCGAACCTGAAAAAATGTAATATGTGCAGAAAAGCCGGAAAATGTTTGAAACATTTCCGGCTTTTTATGTATCATATGTTCGTAAATTATACAGTACATAAAAAGGGCAGAATCTATGGGAATTAGGTTCTGCCCTTTTTTGTGATGTATGCATTTATGCTGTGTGTTTAATATTCTGCTGGAGAAATGACACCGATTGCTTCAGTATCTTCATCTGTTGGATTATACAGCTGATGATACGTTTTAGGAGGCAGATAAATGCTGTCTCCTTCATGTAATACATGTACAGTGTCATTGATGTGATATTCCAGAGTTCCTTTTGTAACAAGTACACATTCTGCCGCTTTTTCATGAAATTGTACTTTGGAACTGCCCCAGCTTTTGGGACCCAAACAAAAACAAATAATTTCCATTTGTGTGCAGGTGTTTTTTGTTCTGCTGAAGGGGGTCACAAACTGATATTCCATATTGATATCAGCAAATCGAATTTTTGTTCGATTGTCTTTTTTGATTACAGTAACCTGCTCCTGTTCTTCTTGAGAAAACAGAGATACGATAGGGATTTCCAGTACTTTTGCGATCCGCATCAAGACAGAAAGAGAAGGACTGATCAATTCTCGTTCGATTTGTGAAATGTATCCAGGAGTAACCTCTGATTTGAGTGCAAGTTCTTTTGCGGTAAGTCCTTTTTCCATTCGTGCAGCTTTTATTTTTTCACCGATCATTACAGTGCTCCCTTCTTTCTTGTGGTTCTGTTTTATTATACTATTAACTTGAAGGAATGTAAAATAAAGTTTGTATGATAACAGGCATTTATTGGCAATATGGTGTAATTTTGATAATAGTGGAAAAATCAATGGATAATTCATTTTGTTATTATAGAATTCTTGCGTTTGTATTACATCTCGTTCATCAAAATGAAAAGGTAATATTAAAGTTTCTTTTCGAAAATGGTTGACGATAGGACTATACAGGGATATAATGTTTTTAAAAAAGTTTAATTAAATTTAATAATTTAAATATTTCTATTTCTATGAAAGGGGAAATACTGCGGATGTATAGAAATAGATAAAATGGAGTTGGCTTTAATCAATAACAAAGGGACTTATTACAAGGAAAAATTAAAAAAAGAGTTTTATATTCTAAAATGATAGTAGGAAATTAACTTTTAGGCTGGCAAAGTAATTTTGTCAGCTTATTTAATTTAATTATAATAAATTAAATTTAAATAGTCTATTGACTTAAAATTAATATATATATATAATATAGAAAAATTAAAACTAATTTAATAATAAAGAAGAGGTGTAAAGGTCGTAATAAAAACAGGAATTTTGAAAAAGTTTTCAGATGATGGAAGTTATCCAAGATCATGAAAAAGGCTGTATTTCTGTGAGGGCTTGTGCTTAGGTCCAGCAGGATTCGAAAATATAGTTTTTAAGTTTAGAGTTTACAAAAGATAAAAACAAGGTGTTTTAAAGGTACTAATGATAAAGCCAGGCTTTTATACAAATCTTTGATTGGTTAATCCATTTCGGCATCCCTGTGATATATTATCATTCGGATTTTTCTTTGCCGAATAGGAAAGCCAATGAAGGGAACAGCATTTTTATGGGAGCGCGTACCTACAAAATGCGATTTAGATTTTTAAAAAACAGTACTATGCTCATTGCTGCAACATGTCATATTTTTACTGTTTTCTTAAAGAAGATGATCCCCTTTAGAAGGGAATTAAAATGAAAAAGCTGTGTAAAATTACAAAATTTTAGGGGGTGACCTGAAATGAAAGAAAAGTCTATTGTGGATATTTTAAAATTGGGTGGAGCGTATATTGCCTTTTGCATTGGCTCGGGATATGCGACAGGACAGGAGATTATGCAGTTCTTCACAGCCTTTGGGTGGAAAAGCATAGGTGCTGTTTTTATTTCCATGGTATTGTTTGTTTGGCTGGGCGCAACGATGATGCGAGACGGCAGAAAGCTATGCTTTAAGACAGATACGGAAGTGTGGAGATATTACTGTGGGAATATTTTCTGCCATGTTTTGAATGTTTTTGTTACCTTTTTCCTGTTCGGGTGCTTTTCCATTATGATTGGCGGCGCCGGCGCATCTTTAAGTCAGTATTTTGGCGTGCCGAATGTTATCGGACGCATTTTGATGGCTGTGCTGTGTCTTGGTACAGTTATGCTGGGGCTGAATAAATTGGTTGATATTATTGGATTGATTGGCCCCGTTATCATTGTGTTTTCTATTTTGATTGGCTTGGGAGCAATCCTGCTCAATACGGATGGGCTGATGCAAGTAAATGAAATGCTGAATGGTATTGAAGTTTCTGCTTCTTGTTCCAACTGGGCATTTTCTGGTGCTCTGTATACAGGTTATATGGCGATTTTGGTAATTCCATTTTTGCTTCAGCTTTCTCAATCTGCAAAAAATGCGAAAACGGCTGTTCTTGGTGGTGTTTCCGGCGGTTTCTTCTTGGTATTGGCAATTTTGGTTATGAATTTAGGTTTGCTGTCTAATATCGGTGAAGTTTATGATCAGGAAATTCCTACATTGATTTTAGCAGAACAGCTTCATCCTGTTTTGGCAGGTATTTTTGCCATCATTGTATTGATGGGGATTTTTTCAACGGCAGTGCCTATGCTTTGGATGGTATGCAGAAAAGCAGGGGAGGAAAGAACCAAGAAGTATAACCTTACATGTGTGGTTACCGTTATCGCGGCATTGATCTTGAGTATGCTTCCCTTTACCACATTGGTAGGTACTATTTACCCTTACACCGGATATATTGGCGTAATTCTGATGATATGTGTTTTTGTCAAGCAGGTTTTGACAAAAAACAAAAAAGAAGTTTGAGCGGAAAAATTTGCTGAGAGGAGGAGTATTATGGAATTGAGAATTAATCAGGCGATTAAAGAACGCACAAAGGTGAGTTATGCTATAGAATCATCGGGGCCGCTGCCTTATGATGTGGATTGTGGTGAAGGCATCAATATTGTTATGGCACCTCCAGAAGCTATGAAAGCATTCCAAAATCTGAAGTTTGAAATGCTGCAGCCATATCCCCATTCTGTATCTGTAAAGGACAGCATCATTGCATATTGGAAGGATTATGCTGATTTGGATTATAAGAGGATCATTCTTTGTGACGGCTCCATCAGCAGCTTGTATATGCTGAATCGACTGTTTTTGGAAAAAGGTGATCATGTATTGGGATATGTACCCCAGTTTACAGAATATGAAACAGACGTTGAAATGTATGGGTGTCAGTACGATCAGGTTTTGCTGCAAAAAGAGAAAAATTATAAATTCTGTGCAGAGGATGTTCTGGCAGCATTAAATGGGCAGCAAAAGCTTGTTTATTTGGATAATCCCAATAATCCAACAGGTCAGATCATTCCTTTGGCGGAAATCGAAAAAATTCTGGCAGCGGCGCAAAAACAGAATGTATTTGTAATTGTTGATGAGGCCTATGGAGATTATATGCCCAAAGAAAATTCAGCAATGCAGCTGGTAGATAAGTATGATAATTTGATCGTTGTCAAAACATTTTCAAAAGGCTTTGGGTTGGCAGGCTTGAGAGGCGGATATTTGGTGCTGCCTTCGGAACTTGTTCCGTATGTAGGAAACATCTCCAATCCTTATACCATGTCTGAATTGTCCAGAAGTGTTGCTGCACAGACGATGAAAGATGAAGCCTTTTTGAAAGTTCTTATGGAAAAAACAGGCGAAATCAAAAGACAGCTGCTGTCATTGCCCCTTCGACATATTTCTGCAGCCGAAACAGCCGATACCGTATCGATTTGCCTGCTTACATACGACGATCCTCAGGTAGATTTGGCAGAAGAATTTGCCAAACGTCGGATTCTGGTGATTTCCGGTAAGGATTTTCATAATTTAGGAAAAAATTCTGTACGTCTGCGCGTTCCAGGGGAGGAAGATATGCCTAAGGTATTACAGGCGCTGAAAGAAATTGATGGATTCCATTAAGTTTATAACATGATAATAAGAGTTCTTTTATGACAAAGCAATGCCATAGGAGAACTCTTTTTCGTTGACATAAATATATATAACATAAAAGACAGACAATAAAGCCATAAGTTTTTTGTGAAAAATCTATAGTGGTAAAAAATATTTGTCTTAAATTGTCGAATGAATACTTTTTTATGGAATGAATGTCCATGAAAGAAATTCATTTGTTTTTAATTAGAGGATTGAATGCAAAAAAAGGTGTGTAAAGTTGTTATTTGCTATGTTTCTGGGAAAAATGGAAAGATTATGGAAAGTGGTTTTAAGGTTCATGCATTTTGAAACGCATGTATATCCTATGAATTTTTTTGCGATTTAGACATGAGTTTAAGACAATTAATGTACTATTAAAGATACAATTTAAGTATTAAAATAAAAACACTAAAATGAAAAGCAAAAGCAAGGAGGGGATTTGCTGTGGATATAAATACTTTTCAAGAAATCATCAATGGATGGGATATATGGCTGTCTGTACTCATAATGATTTTGATCGTCGTATTACAGTCAGTTTTTTTCTTTAAGACAGCAATAAAAGAAGCAAAAGCCATTGGGATCTCCAGTGAAAAAAGAAAAGCAGCAATGCGTGCAGCGTGCATTACTGCAATTGGCCCCTCTTTGTCACCAATTATCATGATGCTTGCCATGAGTACAGTATTAGGCACACCTTATACATGGTTTGTATTAAATAACGTAGGGGCTGCGCGTACAGAGTTGGCGGCAGCTGCTATGGGGGCTTCTGTAGCAGGTGTAGACGTGATGGATGCAAATATCGGCATACGCGCCTGGACTTATGGAATTTGGGCTGGTGTACTCAACAGCGCCGGATGGCTCGTTGTTGTGTTTTTATTGAACCATAAGATGGAACGTATGGTACATGGAATGTATTCCAGATTTAGTGAGAAGTGGATTAAGGAACTTTTGGGTGGCGCCGCCCTGGCCTTATTTGCTTATTTGCTGAGCAATCAGCTGGTAGGAAAAACAACTGCTAATTACTGTGCAGCGGCGATTTCAGGACTGTGCTCTCTGTTATTTGGAACAGTGCTGAAACGATATCAAAAGCTGCAGGAGTTTTCTATGGGTATATCCATGTTGGCAGGGATGTTTTTGACACAGATATTGTTTGGTTAAAACAACTATGAAGGAGGGATTTGTATGGATTTTCAAAGTATGATTAACAATTGGGATATGTGGATTGTTTCTAGTTTTCTGGTTATCATTTCCGTATCACAAGCAGTTGTGTTTATGAGAGCGGCACTAAAGGAAGCAACTTCCCTTGGTATTGATGAGAAGAAGCGGAAAGCTGCCATTCGCTCAGCTTGTATTACAGCCGTTGGGCCATCTCTATCCCCGGTAATCACACTTTTGTCGCTGGTTGCGGTCGTTGGTGCGCCAACTACATGGATGCGTTTGTGTGACGTTGGTGCAGCGCGAACAGAACTGGGTGTTATTTCACTGACAGCAACTATGGCTGGTGCTGAAGTTGGGAGTGCTTCCTTTGGTACACAAGCATTTTCTTATGCACTTTGGGGGATGGCGCTGAATAACTTTGGCTGGCTTTTCCTGGTATTTATTTTGGGTCATCGTATGAGTGGTGTAGTAGGGAAGATGAACACGAAATATAATCCGGCTTGGGTAAAGAAGCTTTTGGCAGGTGCAACAGTAGGGTTATTTGCATATTTGCTGGCTAACCAGATTCAGGATTTGCAAATGCCGAAGCTGACACCGGCAATTATCTCAGCGGTGGTTATGGTGCTGCTGACTACAGTATTGAAAAAATATCAAAGACTGCAGGAATTGGCATTGGGCATCTCCATGTTGGTTGGGATGATTGCAACGCAGATGATATTTTCGTAAATTTTGATTTGTGAAAACGAGGTGACTGCTATGTATGATAAAAAGATGATCAAGATTGGCCGAGTTTCTATGGGGCTTGCCATTATTGCGAATTTTATTCCAGCAATCTATGTAGGCTTACGATATGGAGAAATGCCGGGAATTGCGACTATTTTACAAATTTGGGCTTTGGTAGCGGCTACATACGGCATCAGCTGGATTATCCAGCCCATTGCATATTATCCAACACTGGGTGCGCCGGGTTCTTATATCGGTTGGCTGGCAGGTTCTGTTGGTGACATCCGTATGCCTGCTGCATCTATGGCACAAAAAATGGCAGGTGTGGAATCAGGAACCCACGCAGGGGAAGTCGTGGCAACAATTGGTACTTGCTGTTCCGTATTTGTTTCGGCAGGTATGATCACTGTTTTTACCATCGTTGGTTCTCAGGTGATTCCTCTTCTTCCTGCCTTTGTAACAGAATCCTTCAGCTACATTTTGCCAGCGCTTTTTGGTGCGATTTATGTAGATGTTGCGAGAAAAGATTTGAAAACAGGTATTAGTACCATTGTAGCAGCAATGCTGATTATGATTGTGGGTGGAATGATTGGAATTCCTGGTGGTGTTTTGACGTTGCTGGTTGTACTGAGCGGTATTTTAGTCACAAGAGTCTTTTTTGTAATGGATCAGAAAAAGGAAGCTTAAAGTTTGTTTAGCTTGGATAAGGAGTGAAGATTATGTTTGATGTGAAAATTGTAGGTGGAACAATCCTGGATGGTAGTGGCGCATTTCGTTATAAAGCTGATGTAGGTATTGAAGGTGACAAGATTACAGCCATTGGTGATCTCTCTGCGGCTGATGCAAAAAAAGTCATTGATGCCTCCGGCAAATTTGTTTCTCCAGGCTTTATTGATTTTCATACACATTCCGATTTATCATTGGTATATGATAAGTTTACCAGAAGCCGAATTTACACTGGGGTAACCATGGATGTTATTGCTAACTGCGGCATTGGTGTAGCGCCCATCCGCGAAGAACGCAAACAGGAATTGATTGATTATCTTGGCACAAGAATCATTGGTACAATCCCGGCAAAATTGGAACTGCCCTGGAATACCATGGAAGAATATTTTGCTTATTTGGAAGAACATGCACCGGCAGTTAATGTTGCGGCTTATGTTGCGCATGGTGCGATCCGCATTGATGAAATGGGATTTTCTAAAGAAGCGGCTGATCCGGAACAGATGGAACACATGAAGGCTGAAGTCAGAAAAGCCATGGAAGCAGGCTGTATTGCCCTTTCCACAGGACTGGTTTATTTGCCTGGCGCATATACAAAAAAAGAAGAATTGGCTGAATTGTGCAAAGAATTAAAGCCCTATAATGGCTACTACATTTCTCATATTCGTGACGAAGGTGATGAAGAAATGGAAGCGCTGGATGAGGCAATCTATATTGCAAAAACCGCTGGTGTGCCGCTGCATGTCTCTCACTTAAAAATAATGGGCTATAGAAATTTTGGCAAAACCGATGAAATTTTTGCAAAGCTGGATGCAGCAGAAAAAGATGGCGTGGAAGTAACATTTGACTGCTATCCTTATACAGCCGGTATGACTTCATTGGGTGCACTTCTGCCCCCATGGGCTTTTGAAGGCGGCGTGGAAAAGATGATTGAACGCTTGCAAGTACAAGAAAATAGAGATAGAATAGTAAAAGAACTGAACACTGGCATTCCTGGATGGCAGTGCTTCTATCAAATGGCAGGCGGCTGGGATGGCGTTGTGCTGGCATCTGTTATGACAGAGGCGAATAAATACACAGAGGGTAAAACGGTGGCAGAAGTTGCGGAAATCTGCGGCGAAGATCCATTTGATACCTTTTTCCGTCTCTTAATCGAAGAAAAAAGCAAGATTCAGGTTGTGGTACATACGCAGGGGCAGGAAGACACAGATAAGATTGCGTGCCATCCGAAAACATGCTTTGGTTCTGACAGTATGGACTTGTCCACAGAAGGTCTGCTGTCTATCGGGAAACCTCATCCCAGAGCATTTGGCACATTTGGCAAAGTTTTCTCTTATTATGTAAGAGAAAAAGGAATGCTGACATTTGAAGATGCAGTAAGAAAAATGACTTATCTGTCCGCAAAGCGGCTGGGTATTGCTGAGGAACGCGGATTGCTCAAGAAAGATTATTATGCTGACATTGTAGTGTTTGATCCTGAATTGATTTGTGATAAAGCCACTTATGATGATCCGAAACAGTATACTGTCGGTGTGGAATATGTACTGGTAAATGGGCAGATTGCGCTGGAAAATGGAAAACAGACAGATGTCTGCGCAGGTCGTGTGGTTCGGAATCCCCATAGATTTGGAGGCCAATCCAAATAAAAAATATGGCAAAGAATAGCGGCTGACATATATAACCAATATAGTGTTTGTTGTGTGGTAGTATTGTTATAAACAGGTCTTTTTGCTCGGTCTCTGTTATTACAAACGAGACGGGCAAAAAGGCTTTTTTGAAATAAGCAGAGGGATGTTCTGTGAAAGAAAAGGGGGAGTATGATGAAAATATTGTATGTTGGGCCAATGGTGATGATCAACAAACTGGTATCAATGAGCAAAAGGATTTTTCCCAATTTGGAGTTTGACTATATAACTTATGAGCGTTATACAGAGGCGCCGGAATTATTAGAGAATTATGATAAAAAAGTGGATGCGGTACTGTTTTCTGGAAAATCACCCTATAAAATTTGTGAAAACCAGATGAACCAGTCTGTGCTAATGGATTATGTGCCAAGACATGAAACGACCCTTTATAGAGTTTTGTTAGAAATCACATATTTATTAAAAAGAGATATTTGCAGACTGAGCATAGATACTTATGATAAGAAAATGATGCAAAAACTTTATAAGGAAATTCATGTGGAGTTAAAAGAAGATTCCTTTTTTTTCGCAGAACAGAGATATATGGATCCCAATTATAAGGATTATGTTGTTGCATTTCATCGGAAGAACTATTATGAACATCATGTGTGCTGCTGTATTACAGGATTGGAAGAAGCGTATCGTGAAATGAAGGCAGAAGGAATTCCAGCTGTTTTGGCTGTGCCATCGGAAGACGTTGTAGTGCAAAGTGTCAGAAATTTGCAAATTCGCTATATTGCGAAAAAGAACAGTGAAAATCAGATCGTTGTTGTGGCAATCAAGCTGAATTTGCCATCTGTATATTCTTTATTAAAAGAAGATGAATACTCTTATTTGTCTCAGCGCATTAAAATTATGGATCGTTTATATCACTTCAATCATCGGATAGATGGGGTGCTGGTAGAGCAGAGCAAAAGTGAGTGCATGATTTTTACTACCAAAAAGATAATCGAGACAGAAACCAATCAGTATAAAGATTTTTATTTGTTAGACGTTTTGCGAGAAGTATCCGCGGTTCCCGTTTATATTGGCATAGGCTATGGGAAAACGGCAAATGAATCAAAATATAATGCGTATGAAAGCATGAAGAAGATGGAGCGCTCCAGACAGAACTCGGTGTATATCGTTTTTGAAAATGGTGAAGTCATGGGTCCTCTGGAAACAGGGAAGGGAACAAAGAAACAAGACAGTTTCGATGAAAGATTTTATCGGGCAGCCACAGAAACAGGTTTGAGCGTAAATATGATTTATAAAATATTCGGCGGCATTGTAAAGGAAGAAAAAGCTGATTTTACATCCAGAGAGTTGGCGGCAATTTGTGGGGTAAGTGTCAGGACTATGGATCGGATCATTTTGAAGTTGTGTGATGCTGGTTATTGTGAAGTGATCAGTGAGAAATTGATGCATAAATCTGGTCGTCCCAGCAGGATTTTACGTCTGCATCCGTTACAGATCTATAATGGATGAGTTGTGTTGTTTAAAAAGCCTAGATTGGTATAACTCTTACAGTTTATTTATGAGAGATTGCTTAACGGCTGAAAAGAAGAGAGTTTTCGGCTATCTCGTGGTGTTTATAGAGATTTGAAACTGGGAGCAGAAAGCTGGTTTTTGAGTAGTGTATGGATGCCGATACGAAAATTAGAAAAAATTGAAAAAAACACTTGCTTTTTTATTTTTTCTATGATATTATTATCAAGCAGTTTCGATTCGCGGCTGTGGCGGAACTGGCAGACGCACCAGACTCAAAATCTGGCGGTAGTGATATCGTGTGGGTTCGAGTCCCACCAGCCGCACTGAAGAAACCTTGAGAAATCAGGGTTTCTTTTTTTTGTTTTATTATTGAAAGTTAATCTGAATACTTTTTTGATTAACAGGGTGTTATAAATATCTATGAACAGGAAAGAAAAGCAGGTAAAGAATCAATGGGAATATCTGTTCTTATAACTGGAGAGAAGATGATAAACCGTTGCAAAAAGTTCTTGCAGCCAGATGTATGGCGAAAAAATGAGAAATAAACCGCTGCCTGCTTGGAGAGGTTGTTGTCTATGAGAAGATGTGAAACAAATATGCAGCCAGTTTTCCATTATTGCAGAAAAGAACACTTTTAACAACAAGGATACTTGACTACAGCGGAACCTTCTACCGCCGTCGTTGGTTTTGATACCGTCAACGCCATCCAAGAAGATTCCGATGTTCAAGTGACAGCAGACAGTTCGGCACAGGCGGCGGAAATGCGACTTGTGTTCGAAGTTGAACTGTCTGCTAGTTAAAATATAACATGAGTTGCATGGAAAAACAATCTTATAGAAGGCATTTTTTGATTAGGAATCTAACGGATTTTCAGGTTTTCAAGGTGGTTGTGAGTTCTGCCAATAAAGTGGGATGTCATAACCTTTTCTGATAAAAAATGATACGCACGCTAATGCGTGCGTATCATTTTTTATCGTCTGTCTTTTTCATGATCCAACATTTTCTCGTACATTCATCACAATTCTTTCGGCACAGGGCACTGCCATCGCTGCGGACGGCACCAGCATGCTTGTAAGCCACATAACCCAGTGTCACACAAAGGATAATAAACAGAAATTGTCCCATACCATTCCTCCTTTTATATGAGTGGTTTCCAGTGGTGTTTTTATTATCATACCAGAAAACGCAAAAATACGCAAAGTATTATGCAAAAAGCATATGGCAAAAGCCAATAAAAACTGCTATAATAAGACGAATCAAGCCGTAAGGCTTTTCTTTTGGATAGCGTTATTTTTTTAAAAGAATAACGAGGTGAGTTATGAAACAGGATTTACATTATGATATGAAAGTGCGCATCATGGGGGAAGAAAAAGCCTTTGGCCCAGGTGTGGCGCAGCTTTTGAAGGGAATAGATGAAATGGGTTCTATGCAGAAAGCCGCGGAGAAAATGGGGCTTTCTTACAGCAAAGCATGGAAAATGATGAAAACAGCGGAACAGGAACTGGGCTTTGCTCTGACGGAACGCAGCAGCGGCGGCAAGGACGGCGGCGGCTCTGTTGTGACGGAAGACGGCAGAGAGATGATGCAGCGCTATGGCAGTTTCCTATCTGCTTTGCAGACAGAGGCAGACCGTTTGTTTTCTATTTATTTTCAGAGGGAAGGTGGAAAATGATGCCGGAAGAAATTATATTTTGCAAAGGCGGCGGATGCACGGCAAAACTAGGGGCAGGCGTATTGGAACGAGTCCTTTCCCGTCTGCCAAAGCCGGAGAAAAAAGACGAAAATCTGCTCATTGGCTTTGAAAGCTCCGATGATGCGGCAGTTTATCGGATTTCCGACGATACTGCCATTGTCCAGACGCTTGACTTCTTTCCGCCAATGGTGGAAGACCCTTATATTTTCGGACAGATTGCCGCAGCTAACGCCCTTAGTGACATTTATGCCATGGGCGGAGATGTGCGGACAGCTCTGAATATCGTTTGTTTCCCGGAAAAAATGGATTTGAATATTCTGGGGAAAATCATGCAGGGCGGCAGCGAAAAAGTCATTGAAGCAGGAGGAACCCTCGCAGGAGGTCATTCCATTGCAGATGCGGATGTGAAATATGGTCTTTCTGTCATGGGAACCATCCACCCAGACCGAATTTTCCCCAATGACGGCGCGCAGGACGGCGATGTGCTTTTGCTGACAAAACCTTTAGGCGTTGGCATTGTCTGCACGGCAAATCGTATGGGAGAGGCTTCGCAGGCAGCCATGGACATGGCTGTCCGTTCCATGACGACTTTGAACAAATATGCTTCAGAAATCATCAGAAAATATGAAGTTCATGGCTGTACGGACGTAACAGGCTTTGGTTTTCTGGGACATTTGAAGGAAATGCTGGCAAAAGGGCTTAGTGCGGAGATTGATTCAATCCGTATCCCTCATATTCCGGAAAGTCTGGCTTATGCCGACGGATTTTTCCTCACAGCGGCAGCCCAGAGAAACCGGAATCATGTAGGGAAATTGGTGGAATTTTGCGGTGTGCCTTTTGCGGTGGAAGAATTGCTTTTTGACCCCCAGACCTCCGGCGGCTTGCTGGTGAGCATGCCCAAAGAGGACGCAGAACAGGCGTTAGCAGAAATTGCGGCGTTAGGATTACCCTGCGGTATTGTTGGAAAAGTTATGAAAAAGGAAACACAGAAGATTGTGGTATTATAGGAGGAAACACAAATGGAAAGAGTAGACGCGCGTGGAAAAACTTGTCCTTTGCCGGTCATTGAAACAAAAAAAGTCTTGGAAAGTATGACAGAAGGCACTGTGGAAGTGCTGGTAGACAATGCCATCGCGGTGCAGAATCTCTGCAAAATGGCAGAACAGAAAAAAATGAAGGCAGTCAGTGAAAAACAGAGTGAGGATTGCTATGTGGTGACCATCACTGTGGAAGCAGGCAGTCAGACACAGTCGGATGCGTCTCCGGTTGTTTGTATGCCAGACGGCAGAAGTGCAGGAACCGTAGTTGCCCTGACAGCGGAAACCATGGGCACAGGTGACGATGTGCTGGGGAAAATTTTGATGAAAGGCTTTGTGTATGCCCTGACAGAACAGGAGCAGCTGCCGGAAACCATCGTGCTCTATAACGGCGGCGCAAAATTGTCTGTGGAAGGTGCGGAAACATTGGCTGATTTGAAGCTTATGGAAGCCCAGGGGGTCGAAATTCTCACTTGCGGCACTTGTCTGAATCACTACGGTTTGTCTGAAAAATTGGCAGTTGGTTCCGTGACCAATATGTATCGCATTGCCGAAGTACTTTCCAAAGCAGGTAAGGTGATTCGTCCATGAAAAAACCATTTCCCATTGTTGTCCGCGGCGGCGGCGACTTGGCAACAGGTACCATCCATAAATTGTATCAGGCAGGCTTTCCCGTTATCGTGTTGGAAACAGCCAATCCTTCTGCCATTCGGCGGTATGTGGCTTTTTCAGAAGCCGTATATGAAGGCGAATGGACGGTTGAGGGTGTGACTGCCCTTTGGGCGGCAGATTTTGCAGAAGCCCAAGAGATTTTGGAGGACGGAAAAATCCCTGTGCTCATTGACCCAGATTGCAAGATTTTAGAGGAAATCCAGCCTCAAGTGCTCATTGATGCCATTCTGGCAAAAAAGAATCTGGGAACAACCATGGATATGGCAGAAACAGTCATTGCCCTTGGCCCCGGTTTTACGGCAGGGGTGGATGCCCATCTGGTCATTGAAACCCAAAGAGGGCATAATCTGGGGCGTGTGCTGACAGAAGGCACAGCGGCACCCAATACAGGTATTCCCGGTGTCATTGCCGGTTATGGCAAAGAGCGTGTCATCCATGCGCCGGCGGCAGGAATTTTGCAGAACAAAAGCAAAATCGGTGATTTGGTAGAAAAAGGTCAGACCATCGCCATGATTGGCGACGTGACTGTTACTGCCACATTGACAGGGGTTCTCCGTGGGCTTATCCGGGATGGTTATCCTGTGACAGAAGGTTTTAAAATTGCCGACATTGACCCCAGAGAAAGTGAACAGAAAAATTGTTATACCATTTCCGATAAAGCGCGGTGCATTGCCGGCGGCGTGCTGGAAGGAATTTTGATGCGAAATAGAGGGAGTTTTGTATGGAAAAAGTAAGAGTGGAAGATGCCGTTGGTATGGTGCTGTGTCACGACATTACAGAAATCGTACCCGGTAAATGCAAGGGCAGAGCCTTTGCCAAAGGGCATATCATTCAGGAAGAAGATATTGAAAAACTGCTGGATTTAGGAAAACGCCACATTTATGTCTGGGATTTGTCCAAAGGCTATGTCCATGAAAATGACGCAGCTTTGCGGATGGTACAGGCGGCAGCAGGGGAAAACATTGTTTTCAGCGAGGTAAAAGAAGGAAAGATCGAACTGCGGGCAGCTTGTGACGGGGTGCTGAAAATCAATCTGGATACCCTGTATGCTGTGAACAGTGACGATGAAATCTGTTTTGCCACCATCCATGGCAACAAACGGGTGACAAAAGGCAAACTCCTTGCCGCTACCAGAGTCATCCCTCTGGCAGTGAAGGAAGAGGTGCTGGAACGCTTTGAAAAAGTATGTAGAGAAAGCAAAACACCTTTGGTGGAGATAAAACCTTTTCGTCCTGCAAAAATCGGCGTTGTTACTACGGGTTCTGAAATCGTTTCCGGCAGAATTGCCGATCAGTTCGGACCTGTTCTGGAGAAAAAAGCGGCAGAAGTAGGGGCAACCATCATGGGACAGGTGTTTCCCGGGGATGAGCCCGAAGCCATCACACAGGCGATTCTGGATTTTCTGGCACAGGGAGCGGATATGGTACAGGTGACAGGTGGTATGTCTGTCGACCCGGACGACATGACACCTTCTGCCATTGGTGCCTGCGCCGATGAAGTGGTGACATACGGCACACCTGTTTTGCCGGGTGCGATGTTCATGCTGGCCTATGTGCAGGGAAAACCCGTGGTAGGTCTGCCCGGATGCGTTATGTATGCAAAACGAACAGTATTCGATTTGGCGGTTCCGCGTCTGCTGACAGGAGAAAAACTCACCAGACGGGATTTTGTGCTCATGGCACATGGTGGACAATGCCAGAACTGCCCTGTCTGCACCTATCCCGACTGTGGTTTTGGACAGTAAAGGAGGGGAGGAGCTTTATGGGAGAGTTGACACATTTTGATAAAGAAGGCAATGCAGTTATGGTGGATGTGAGCCAGAAAGCGGAAACAGAACGGACAGCCACAGCAAAGGGAATCATCCGCGTGAGCCGAGAAGTTTTTGAAAAGATTCAGGCAGGCACCATGGCAAAGGGCGATGTGCTGGGCATTGCCAGAACGGCAGGCATCATGGCGGCAAAACGCACTTGGGAATTGATTCCCCTGTGTCATTTGCTGGCGCTGACAAAATGCAGTGTGGATTTTGAACTGTATCCAGAAAGCTGTGAAATCGAAGCAGCGTGTACGGTGAAAACCGTTGGGAAAACAGGGGTGGAGATGGAAGCCCTCACAGGGGTGCAGATCACCCTTCTGACTATATACGATATGTGTAAAGCTTTAGACCGTTCGATGGTCATGACAGACATTCGCCTGTGCGAAAAAAGCGGCGGAAAGAGTGGGGAGTATCGGCATGATTGATGGATTTGGAAGAACCATTGACTATCTCCGGATTTCCGTCACCGACCGCTGTAACCTGCGGTGTGTTTACTGCATGAAGGAAGAACAGCAGGAATTTCTGCCCAGCGGCGAACTGCTGACATTGGAAGAATGGGTCAGACTTTGCAAAGGTGCCGCTTTGGCAGGCATCCGCAAAATCCGCATCACAGGCGGCGAACCCCTTATGCGGCAGGATATCGTGGAACTGGTGGAAGCCATTTCCAATATTCCGGGCATCGAAAAAGTAGTTATGACGAGCAATGCCGTCCATCTGGCGCCCCTTGCGGAAAAACTGAAAAAAGCAGGACTTTCCGGCGTCAATGTGAGTATCGACAGTTTGGATGAGGAACAGTATTGCAGACTTACCAGACGAGATGTGCTGTCTGACGCTTTGGCTGGTCTTGCAGCTTGCGGCAAAGTGGGGCTGCCCGTGAAAGTCAACTGTGTGCCTGTGGCAGGGGAAAATGAAAAAGAACTGCTCCATCTGGCAGAACTGGCGAAGGAATATCCCATAGAGGTGCGTTTTATCGAAATGATGCCCATAGGGGAAGGTTCCGCTTTTCCAACCGTGAAAAATGAGACTATTCGGAAACGGCTGGAAGAAGTTTATGGCGAATTTGTTCAGACAGAGCAGGATGACAGGGAAGGTCCGGCAGTTTATTATACAAACGAGCATTTCAAAGGACGCATTGGATTCATCAGCCCTGTGAGCCGCAGTTTCTGCCATCAGTGCAACCGCATCCGCATGACAGCGGAAGGAAAATTGAAGCTCTGTCTTCATCATCCAGTGGATTGTGACTTGCGAGAATTGGTGCGCAGCGGCGCGGAGCCGGAGGAAATACAGAAGGTGTTGCAGGAACGTATCCTGCAAAAACCAAGGGACGGTCATACCACCGACGAAGTCCGTCCCATGTGGAAAATAGGAGGATAGTATGGGAAAGATTATGGCTGTGTGTATCAGTGAAAAACGGGGCACACAGAAGAAAAATATTGAGAAAGTACGCCTCATTGAGAATTTCGGGCTGGAAGGTGATGCCCACGGCGGCAACTGGCATAGACAAGTAAGCCTCCTTTCTTATGAGAAAGTACGGGCATTTGAAGAAAAAGGTATTTCCGTAGAGGATGGCGCTTTTGGCGAAAATCTGCTGGTGGAAGGCTTTGATTTCAAAACACTGCCCGTAGGAACCAGATTCCGCTGCGGAGAAGTTTTGTTGGAAATGACCCAGATCGGCAAGGAATGTCATAGCCATTGCGAGATTTATCAGGCAGTGGGGGACTGCATCATGCCGAGAGAGGGCGTGTTTGCAAGAGTGCTCCGTGGCGGTGAGATTCAGATTGGAGATGAATTGGAAATTGTACCGAGTAGCGATTCTGACAGCAAGTGATAAAGGGGCGGCAGGCAAACGGGAAGATTTGAGCGGCCCTGCGGCAAAAGAAATCATGGAACGGGCAGGCTATACTGTGGTGGATATGCAGATTCTGCCAGATGAGCGGCAGTTACTTTCGGAAACCATGAAGGAAATTTGCGATAAGGGAACGGCTGACTTGATTCTGACTACTGGCGGCACGGGTTTTTCTCCTAGAGATTGGACACCGGAAGCCACACTGGATATTGCGGAACGGCAGGTGCCGGGCTTCAGTGAAGCCATGCGTGCGGCGTCTTTGGCAATCACACCCAGAGCCATGCTCAGCAGAGGGGTTTCTGTCATTCGGAAACAGACACTTATCGTCAATCTGCCGGGCAGTCCCAAAGCGGTGCGGGAAAATCTGGAAGTGATTTTGTCGGCTTTGGGACATGGTTTGGATATTTTAACGGCAAATGCAGGAGAATGTGGGCAGTAAGGAGGAAGAACATGAAAAAGAAACTGGGTTTATTGGCATTGGTTTTGACAGTGGGCATGTTGGCAGGCTGCGGCAGTGAGCAGACAGCGGAAAGTAGCGAAGGACAGGATGCAGTGACAGGTGCTATCACTGTATCCGCAGCGGCAAGCCTGACAGATGTCCTCAATGAACTGGCGCAGACATTCCAGGAAGAAAATCCTGGTACAGAAGTTTCCTTTACCTTCGGTGGCAGCGGTGCCCTTCAGACACAGATTGAGGAAGGCGCGCCTGTGGATTTGTTCTTCTCTGCGGCAGAAAGCAATATGGATGCTTTGGAAGAAGAAGGTCTCATTGATGCAGCTACTAGAAAAGATGTACTGCAAAATGAAATCGTGCTCATTGCCCCTCAGGGAGAAACAGCAGTGACTTCTTTTGAAACCATTCTGGATAGCGAGCCGCAGATTGCTTTAGGGGAAGCGGAAAGCGTTCCTGCTGGGAAATATGCCCAGGAAATTTTTACAAACCTTGGTATCTGGGATGATGTGAAAAGTCATGCTGTGTTTGCGTCTAATGTGCGTGAAGTGCTGGCTTGGGTAGAAGCTGGAGAAGCTGACTGCGGTGTGGTGTATGCCACCGACGCAAAGACCAGTGATGCGGTGCAGGTTATTTGTAATGCACCAGAAGGTGGTCCTCAGGTATTGTATCCTGCGGCTGTCATCAAAGACTGTGCAAATCCCGAAGGCGCTCAGGCATTTTTGGATTTCCTCACCAGTGAAGAAGCAGGAGAAGTGTTCGCTTCTTATGGCTTTACATTTTTAGCAGAATAAAGGAAGGAGAATTCCGTGATGGATGTTTCGCCTCTTTTGTTATCTGTTTGGGTGGCAGCTTGTGCTACATTTTTTTCTGTGGTGCTGGGTACCCTTGCGGCGTATGGCGTTATGAAACTGTGCCGTTTGCGTCCCTTTGCCGATGCGGTGCTGACACTGCCTTTGGTACTGCCGCCTACGGTGACAGGTTTCTTCCTGCTTATATTGTTGGGCAAAAACAGCCCTGTGGGACGTTTTTTCAATGAAATTGGATTCCCTTTTATATTTTCCCTCCGTGGTGCAGTGGCAGCGGCATTTGTGGTGTCGTTTCCGCTGATGTATCGGGCGGTGAGAGGTGCTATGGAATCCATGGATAAACAACTTCTCTATGCGGCGCGGACATTGGGCGCAAGTGAAAAGAAAATCTTTTTCCGCATTATTCTGCCAAATTGCCGCAGTGGGCTTTTGGCAGGGATGATTCTTGCCTTTGCCCGTGCCATGGGGGAATTTGGCGCAACCATTATGATTGCCGGAAATATCCCCGGCAAGACCCAGACTATGGCGCTGGCGGTGTATACGGCAGTCCAGAGCGGCAATCGGCAGACGGCGTATTTGTGGTCGCTGGTCATTGTGATATTGTCTGCCCTTGCTATTGTGGGCATCAATTATTTTGAAAAGAAAAAATATCAGGGAGAGGATGAGGGTTTTTGAGATTACAGGCAGAATTTAGAAAAAAAGTAAAAACAGAAACCATCGAAATTTCTCTGGATTTGGAAAACGAAGTGTTGGGCATTCTGGGACGCAGCGGCTGCGGCAAAAGCGTCACCTTGCGGTGTCTGGCAGGGATTTTGCAGCCGGACAAGGGGAGAATACAGTTAGATGATAAAATACTGTTTGACAGTGAGAAAAAAATCTCCGAAAAAGCCCAGAAACGAAAAATCGGCTATCTGTTCCAGAATTATGCCCTGTTTCCCAATATGACAGTGCGGGAGAATATTGCCTTTGCCTTTGGGAAAGAAAAAGAAAAGGAATTTTTGGAGGAACTTTTGGAGCGGTTCTACCTGACAGAGGTGGCGGAACTGTATCCCTCTGTGCTTTCCGGCGGTCAGCAGCAGCGAACAGCCATGGCAAGGATGCTGGCGGCAAAGCCAGATGTGATTTTGTTGGACGAGCCTTTTTCTGCACTGGATAGTTTTCTGCGGCAGGAGATGGAACGGGAAGTCCAGCAGGTGCTCCAGAGCTTCGGCGGGGTATCCATTCTGGTATCCCATAATAAGGAAGAAATTTTTCGCCTGACCCAGAAATGTATGGTCATGGAGCGCGGGAAAATTGCGGAAATCGGGGACACAAAAGAAATTTTTGCCCATCCAAAAACAGTAGAAGGCAGATTATTGATACAGGGAGGGAGCTTATGATTTATCTGGACAGCGCGGCAACCAGCTTTCACAAACCAAAAGAAGTGGCAGAAGCGGTATATGACGCCATTTTGCATATGGGAAACAGCGGCAGAAGCGGTCATGAAATTTCCCTGACTTCTTCCCGTGTCATATTCGGCACCAGAAAAAAACTGGCGGCACTTTTTGGTATGGACGACCCTGCACAGGTTGTTTTTACGGCAAATTCCACCCAAAGTCTGAATATTGCCATCAGCGGGCTTTTTGGAAAAGGCGACCATGTCATTACCACTGCCATGGAGCATAACAGCGTCCTTCGCCCTTTGTACCGTAAGGAGGCAGAAGGCATGGAGCTGACCATCATTCCTTGCAATGAAAAAGGCACTGTCCGCTATGATTCGCTGGAACAGGCAGTGCGTCCCAATACAAAGGGTATTGTCTGCACCCATGGTTCTAATCTGACGGGAAATCTGGTGGACATTCAGCGCATCGGCACATTTTGCAAAGAAAAAGGCATTTTGTTTGTGGTGGACGCTTCCCAGACAGCAGGGGTATTTCCCATTCATATGGAAGAAATGTGCATAGATGTTTTATGTTTCACAGGACATAAATCCCTTTTGGGCCCTCAAGGGACAGGTGGGATGTGTGTACGGAAAGGATTGGAAATCCCCAGTTTTTGTGTGGGCGGCAGTGGTGTCCAGAGTTACAGCAAGACCCATCCAGTACAGATGCCTACACACTTAGAAGCAGGTACACTGAATGGGCACGGCATTGCTGGACTTTCTGCCGCATTGGACTGGATTGACAAAACAGGACTGGCTACCATTCGGGAAACAGAACAGAAACGGATGCGTCAGTTTTATGAAGGTGTCAGAAAGATTCCGCAGGTGACAGTTTACGGCGATTTTTCTGTGCAGGAACGAGCCCCCATTGTTTCTCTGAATATCGGGGATATTCCTTCAGAGGATGTTTGTGATGAATTGGCAGTACGTTACGGTATCGCTACTCGCGGCGGCGCTCATTGTGCCCCTTTGATGCATGAACAGCTGGGGACCGTTGAGCAGGGGGCTGTGCGGTTCAGTTTCTGTTACTTTACAACGGAGGAAGAGGTGGAAAAAGCCATTTTGGCAGTGAAAGAAATTGCGGAGGCATGGACATGAGACCAAAAGAACTTTGTTTTCTGGTGGCATTTCATACCACCACAGAGGCGCTGGCGCTGGAAGATGCGGCAAGAAGTGCAGATGTGCCCGGCAGACTGATTCCCATACCGACACAGATTACAGCAGGATGCGGCTTGGCGTGGCGGATGCCTATAGGCGAGAAAGAAAAAATGAAAAGCCTATTGACAAAATATGACTTGAAATACGAAAATATATATGAACTGATGATTTGAAAGGAGGCGGAAAGATGTTGCTTACAGAAGCATTGCAGATTCCGCCTTCTGCACGTTGTATCTGTGCTGTGGGGGCAGGGGGCAAGACAAGTCTGCTGTACGAACTGGCAGAAGAATACCGCAAAAAGGGAAAGCGTGTGCTATTAACCACCACTACAAAGATGTATCTGCCGGAAAAAGACGGCGTACTGGATGGAACGGCAGAAGAAATCAAAGAAAAACTGGAAAGAGATGGTTTCGCAGTGGCAGGCAGTGTTTTTTCCGAAGAAAAAATGGGCTCGTTACCGAAAACTGTTTTTGATGAGGTGTTTTCGTTTGCCGATATCGTTTTGGTGGAGGCAGATGGTTCCAAAAGAATGCCCCTGAAAATGCCAAGGCAGGACGAGCCTGTTTTGCCGGAAAACTGTGACTTTCTGGTGACGGTGGCAGGGCTTTCCGCTTTGGAACAGCCGTGGGAGCAGGTATGCCATCGTTTTGCATTGGTTTCTTCCATGTTTTCTGGAAAAATAGTGGCGGAAGGGGATATTTTCTGTCTTTTGCAGGCAGGATACGGCGTCTTTTGGGATGAGATACAAGGCTGTGTTTTTTTGAATCAGGCAGAGGTCGTTGGCTGGGACAGGGCAGAGAGAATTGCTGTAGATTTCTCTGTGCCTTGTGTCTGGGGAAGTTTGCGGCAGAAACAATACCATAGAAAAGAGGGAGATTCCCATGAGAGAAGTATATAAGCAGCTGAAGCATTTTTTGCAGGAACGGGATTGGGTAGGCAGTGGTCTTGTTTATGAAGGCCCTTTGCAGGGGTTTCAGTTTTTGTGGCAGGAGGAAGGTGTCCTCTGGGCGCCACAGGGGGAAATGGAAACAGCGAAGAAAATGCTGCTCACCATTGGTGAAATGAAAAGTTGCACCACTTGTGAGATTGGTGAAAATCATGTGTTTGTGGAGCATTTTGGTATGAGCCCCAGACTGGTGATTCTTGGCGGCGGTCATATTTCCCTTTCCTTGGTGAAGTTAGGAAAACTGTTGGGCTTTCATGTGACGGTTGTGGATGACCGAGGAGAGTTTGCCAATCTTAAGCGGTTTCCAGAAGCGGACTGCGTGCTCTGTGGCGATTTTGCTCAGGTGTTTGAGGAAATTCCTGATTTGCCTGCCAATTATTATGTAGTAGTTACCAGAGGGCATCAGGCGGATGAACAATGTGTCCGTCAGATTCTGCGGAGAAAATACGCTTATGTGGGTATGATCGGCAGTAAGACAAAGGTTGCGAAAACAAAAGAAGCACTTTATAAATCTGGATTTCGCCCTGCGGAAGTGGAAGCCATCCATGCACCTATTGGGCTGAAGATTGGCGCTGTAACGCCAGAAGAAATTGCTGTTTGCATTGTGGCGGAAATTATTCAGGAAAAAAATAAGGTGCCTGTGGAAACCATTGAAGATGCAGTGTTGGATGCCTTGTGTGAAGGTGCAGATTCGACTATGGCGCTGATTGTTGCCAAAAGTGGTTCTGCTCCCAGAGAAGCAGGGGCAAGAATGGTGGTAAAGGACAATGAGATTCTGGCTGGTACCATCGGTGGCGGTGCTGTGGAACATGCGGCAATGATCTATGGCTCCCAGATGCCTAAGCATCATATTCAAAAAGATGTGCAGGAATTTGTACTGCGGCAGGAAGAAGGGGCAAAATTGGGGATGGTCTGCGGTGGCACCAATATGGTTTATTTTGAATGTAAGTGAAGGACTGCTGTTTATGACCTTTCGAAAATATTAATAAATCAACATGATTTATATGGGATGTTTTTCCATTGAGGAAAGGCATCTCATCTTTTTTTCGTAAATGGAAAAAATGGCGAAAAATAGGCATTTTATATGCAGAGATGAGAAATATTATGAAAAGTTATTCGTAAAAAATATTGACAAGATTTTTAAATTTTCGTATACTAGTTGTAACAGATTTGTAATAAATTCGGAGAAAAAACAAAATGGAGGAAGCTTTTATGAATTTATCCAAAGCAATCCGCCAGGTTTGTGTAACAGCAGCCTGCGTGATGCTCGGTACAGCAACAGTATTTGCGGCTGATATGGGACAGGCAACTGGCAGCAATGTCAATGTCCGTGAAGCAGCAGGCACAAGTGCAGCTGTATTGGGTCAGATCAGCAGTGGATCAGAATATCAGGTGACTGGCAAAAGCGGCAGTTGGTATCAGATCTCTTATAATGGACAGAATGGTTTTGTGTCCAGTGATTATTTTCAGTTGACAGAAACAGATGGTACTGTAACCGGTTCCAGTGTTAATATTCGTGCAGAAGCAACCACCAGTTCCAATGTCCTTGGCAGTGTGAATACAGGTGATAATTTGAAAGTATTGGGCCAAGTAGATAATTGGTATCAGGTAGAATATAACGGTCAGAAAGCGTATATCAGTAAGGATTATGTTTCTGGTGATATGCTTTCTTCTGTAAAAGTAATCGGCAATACTGATCCTCAGATCACACCTGCGGCAGCAGAAGCAAAATATGCGGTGGTAACAGCGCAGAGCGGTTTGAAACTCCGTAAAGAAGCATCTACCAATTCTATTGTGCTGACAGTTTTGCCTTATGGCACAGTTGTAGACGTAGATCGTCAGGGACCTGAATGGGTGCGTGTTATCACAGAAGATGGACAGAAAGGCTATGTCAGCGCTGATTATGTTTCTGTACGCAGTGGTGAAGCGCCTTCCCGTAGTTCTTCTTCCGCATCTTCTGCAAAGGGTGAAGAAATCGTAGCTTATGCAGAACAGTTTATCGGTACACCTTATGTTTGGGGCGGCACAAACCTGAACACAGGTGTGGATTGTTCCGGTTTTGTATATGCTGTTTTCCGTGATTTTGGTATTTCTCTGAATAGAAGTTCTGCTTCTATGGCAAGCAATGGTGTAGCCGTTTCTAAGTCTGAATTGCAGGCTGGTGACTTGGTATTCTTCAATACTGGCGGTAACAGCACCATTAGCCACGTTGGCATTTACATGGGTGATGGAAATTATATCCATTCCACAGATGGCGCTGCGTATGGTGTTACCATTACAAGCCTGAGCAGTACTTATAGTGCCAATACATATGTCACAGCCAGACGTGTGATTCGTTAATAACATTTCAAAAATAAAGGCAGGGTATTTATTACCCTGTCTTTTCATTTTAAAAATAAAAAATTCCCCATTTCATTCAGTTTTCAGTCTGAGAAATGGGGATATATTTTTTCTTATTTGCCGATAGAGCGTTTGTATGCTTCTACATCTTCATCAGTCAAAGGCTGTACTTCGGACAAATCCATCCAACGTACCCAGATTCTGCCCTGCAGACGCTGAATATCCAAAGGAGCATCGAACTGATCTTTATCAATGCCAATGACTGTATCGTTGTCACCGTTGAACATGATTTCAAAGGGTTTATACTGACCGTCTTCAAATACCAGCATCTGTGTGCTGTAGAAGTTCAGATAGCCAGCTTCGCTGAGCAGATGTTTTTCCAGACTTTCCAGATCAGGGAAGGTTACCACAACCCATTCACCAGTGGTGTCGGAGAAATCATACAGCTGCAGACCGTGAAAATCCAGTTCTTCATCACCGGTGGCACCTTTGTTGTCATCTGCCAAACCTTTCATGGCAACAGGTGCGCCATCTTTGCCGTCACGCAGAATCTGTGTGCCGGGCAGGAAGCATTTTACAAATGCCTGTATTTCCTGATCTCTGAACTTATCTCTTACAGCCCAGAAATCTCCATTATCAAAAGAAAGACCGCCAACTTCTTCCAAAAAATCTCTAAGAGTACGAATCATATGCCTTACCTCCGTTAAAAATTTGACATCTTCTCTATACATTTAATAGCATTTTTTACGTTCTGTCAATAGGCAAATCTGCCGTTTCCCATTGAAAATATTCCTCCGGTACATCGCCGCCAAAGACAGTGTCAACAAGCATGATTTTCCGCGTCATGGGGATGCTTTCTTCATGAAGGGGATTGACGATGCGTATTTCCAGAGAAATGTTGATCCAAATCTGAAAATGCATCTGATTGATGCCGCTGCTTTCCATTTTTGTTTCATAATCTACTTGTGCTGCTCCTTTGGGCTGCATAGAGAAGGGAATATCAGGCCCTAAGTTAGCGAATAGCTCCACGCCGCTGATACTCCCTAGGGGAACATTGATTTTTTCATGGTTCAATAATTCCAGTTCTTCTGTAATCTCACTGCTCAGGGTGGTGCAGAAACGATTGATGGCTATGGTGTCGGCAGAAATTCCATCAGGATTGCTTTCGTTTGCGAAATAGAAATCTTGTGCTTCCATGGAAAGCTCCTCGAGGGTACGTTCCAATGCAGTATCGATGACCTTGTTTGCTGCTGTTTTTGATTCCAGCTTGGACATTTCTTCTGTAATCTCTGTTAAACGCAAGTCAAAGAAACGCAGCCCAAGACTAAAAGTTATACAGATTGTCATGAACAGCATCAGTGTTGCCCAGGAAAAAGCATGCTTTTTTCTGCGTCTGACGCTCATGGTATCCACCCCCTGATTCTATTGTATGGCATTGCGTGGAATTTAGTCTGAAAACAGTGAAAAAATGGGTTTTTCACGCCAAAATCATGCGATTTTAATATAATTTTAGGAATTGCATTTGAATTTATATATAATTTTACTTTATCTCTGATGGGAAATCTGTTATAATCAACGGATAAAGGAGGGTTAAAGATGAGTGATTCTCAACGCAGAAGACGCCCACACAGTCGTCCTGAGTCTGACCATGGCAGCAGTGGCAGGCGCAGAAGCACCCAGCCGCATCCAAATGCAAGGCGCGGCAGGAAGCGGAAGAAGAAAGGAACAGGAAAAAAGATTTCCAAAATTTTGATTGTGCTGGTGGTCTTAGTTGGTTTTGCAGTTGCAGGCGCTGGTCTTGGCACTGTATTTGGTATATTGCAAAGTACGGATATGCTTAATACATCGGATGTCATGCCCCAGTCCTATACTTCTATTGTTTACGATGATTCTGGAACGGAAGTGGATAAACTGCATGGCAACGAAAACAGGGAATATGTGAATCTGGAAGAAATCCCATTACACATGCAGCAAGCTGTGGTTGCCATTGAAGACGAACGGTTTTATGAACATGGCGGCATTGATATGCGTGGTATTTTCCGTGCCATGGTAGAAAATATCAAAACCATGAGCTTCAAGCAGGGCGCAAGTACCATTACACAGCAGCTGATTAAGAATGAAGTGCTTACCAATGAAAAAAGCATTGTCAGAAAGATCAAGGAACAGTTCCTTGCATTGAATCTGGAGGATACACTGGAAAAGCAGCTTGGTTCAAAAAAGGCGGCAAAAGATTATATTTTGGAATTATACTTGAATACCATTGCTTTGAGCCACGGCTTAAATGGCGTTGAAGCAGCTTCTCAGTATTATTTCGGAAAACATGTCAGTGATCTGACTTTGGCAGAAAGCGCATGTATTGCCTCTATTACCAATAATCCAAGCTTGTATGCGCCGGATTCTCAGCCGGAAAACAATAAGAAAAGACAGACATTGGTTCTGGATAAAATGCTGGAACTGGGATATATCACCCAGGAAGAACATGACGAGGCTCTGGCAGAAGATGTATATGCAAATCTGGTGTGCACCAATCAGGAAGAATCCACAGGTGTCGCCAACCACAACTATTTTGTAGAAGCTATGATTGACCAACTTGCGGAAGATCTCCAGGAAGAATTGGGCTATACATCTGCTCAGGCATATAAAATGATTTATAACAATGGTCTGGAAATCCATACCACTATGAATACAGAAATGCAGTCTCTGTTGGATGAAACCTTTACAGACGACAGCATGTTCCCGCCCAGTGATGGTACATTGGATGTGACCTATCTGATTTCCATTGCGGATACATCTGTACCAGTCAGTGATCCCAATGATACTTCCAATCAGTCTCACTATGAACGGAAAACCACTGTTACCAGTGAGGAGGAAGTTGATGCTTTTGTGCAGTCTGTCAAAGATGAATTGTTGGATGATACCCATCAGTTGGTATTGGATAAAGTAACAGTATCCAAATCCTTGCAGTCTGCTATGGTCATTATGGATCAGAGCAATGGACAGGTGAAGGCATTGGTCGGCGGTCGCGGACAGAAGCCTGGTGATTCCGTATTTAACCGTGCCACACAAGGTCTTCGTCAGCAGGGGTCTGCTATGAAGATATTGGCTTCTTATGCACCAGCTATTGATATAGGAAAATTGATGCCAGGCTCCATTATCGTGGACGAGCCTGTTACCTATGGTTCTTGGTCACCCAAAAACTGGCAGGGACGTTTCTTCGGCCCTTTGACTGTCAGAGAAGGTATCAGAGACTCCATGAACGTATTAGCTGTCAAAGCATTCATGATGGTAGGGGCAGAAACATCTTACCAGTATATGAAAAATATGGGTCTGGAACACTTGGTGGAAGAAGATAAAGCGGCAACAACAGCCCTTGGTGGTTTGACACAGGGTGTGTCTGTTCTGGAAATGACAGGAGCCTTTGCTTGTATCGCTAATGGCGGTACTTATTATGAACCTACCTATTATACAGTGGTATATGACCATGATGGTAATGTGCTTCTGGATAAAAGAGAAAAAGAAGGTACAAGGGTTCTGAAAGAAACAACTGCATACCTTCTGACGGATATGATGAAAGATGTTATCACCAGTGGTACAGGTACCGCAGCGCAGATCAGCGGTATGAATGTTGCTGGTAAAACAGGTACAACTACGGATAATGTGGACTTAACATTCTATGCCTATACACCATATTATACAGCAGGTATCTGGATGGGTTATGATACTTCCAAAGAGATGACCAATGTCTCAGGCAGTGCCCATTTGAAGATCTGGAAGCATGTTATGAGTCAGATTCATGCGAATTTGCCGAATAAAGATTTTACAAGACCAGATGGCATTGTGACCATGTCTGTCTGCGCAGCCAGTGGTGCACAGCCTTCCAGTTTGTGCAGTCAGGACTATTATGGCTATTCTGCTCGTTCGGATATTGCGGCTTCGGATTTCAAAGTTGATGATTCTGTATGCACCCTTCATAAGTCTTACACCGTTTGTGCGGAAACAGGCAAGCTGGCAAGTGCAAACTGCCCTGACACTGTTGATGTGGTAGTTGCAGTGAAAGATGGAGAAATTCTTGGCAAGCCAAGTGAAATTCCCGAAGGCAAACTGGATATTGATATTAGTCAGGAGTGTACTTCCGAACATGTTGTAGTACCTGAAACACCGGAAGAAACCACACCTGGAACAGAAGGTGAAGGAACGACAACAGATCCTTCCGCAGGAACAGGCAACGGTTCTACTGAAACTACAACGCCTACTGATCCTGCAAATGATCCTAATTTTGGAATACAATAAGAAAAATAACTTGCTTTAAGAGCAGCACATATAGCTGGAATCCTTGGAATACAGAGGATTCCAGCTATCATATTTTTATTTGGATTTTATTGAAGATGTGTTTTATTAAAGACGATTATTGCAGTTTGTTTCCCACAGGAGGGAATGTCATGTTGATACAAAAAGCCTGTCGTCAGGATTATAAACGGATTTATCAGTTATATTGCCTGTCTTTTCCCTGGACAGAGAGAAAGCCATTTTCCAGAATTTGCAGAAATTGTCGAAAGGGAAAAATGGAAATGTGGGTTATCAAAGAGGACACAAACTTTTTGGGTTTTTTTGTCTGTGCTGTTTATGAAGAAATGGTGCTTATTGATTATTTTGCTGTTGTGCCCTCCAAGAGAGGCGAGGGGATTGGAACAAAATCCTTGAAGCTTTTATCTGACATTTATCCAGAACATCATTTGTTTTTGGAAATTGAACCGGAAAATGACAAAGCATCCAATGCCTTCCAAAGGGTGCGGAGAAAAAAATTCTATCTGCGCTGTGGATTTCAGGAAACAGGTATTATGTGGGATATGTATGGCGTTCCTATGGAAATATTGTGTCATCAGAAGCCGCTTACTCTGCATCAATGCGAGAGGATGTACCGCTTTTTGTATGGACGGTTCTGGTTTTTGCCAATTCGTCGGATTTCCTGTGCACATTCTCAAAGTTCTGACATAACATAATAACAGAATGTTTGAAAAGACAGGTGACCAATATGACGGATATTTGGAAACAAACAGGCATTGAAACCAGTGCAGATATGCTTATGCCTTTGCCGCTGACCCAGGAGGGCATCCGGCAGCTGCCGCTGGAAAGTCTGACCCAGGAAGTAGCTGATGGTACAGCGGAGAGCATGTATCCTGGTGTACAGCTTCCTGGCAATCTGAAAATTACGGTGCTGCCCATTGTTCCGGGTATCACTATGTTCAGTTACATTCGATTTTTTAATGCCTATCCCGGTGCCGGGAGTGTTGACATTTATGTGAATGGCAGAAAAGTAGCTGCGAGCTTGCTTTACCGTAATTTTACGGAATATATGAAGGCGTTTCCGGGATATTATCGGGTGGCGGTTTTCCGTGCTGGTACCACAGAAAATCCCATTACAGTAAGTTATATCAATCTTATCGGTTACCGGATCTATACAGCGGCACTGACAGGCACAGAAGACAATGTGACACTGGAGATGATTAATGACAATCGTCGTTTCCTCCAAGGCAATATGGCGTATGTGCGTTTTGTACAGCTTTCTGCCAATGCACCAAGAATGGATGTATATCTGGATGACAGTCTGGTGCTGTCAGACTTGAATTATAAAGAAGTCAGTCGCTATATGGCTGTAGTTCCAGGAGAGCATAATCTGAAGCTGCGAGAATACTTCAGCGGCGCAGTCTTGCTGGAGGATCCTGTGGTAACATTGAAGGGCGGCAAAGCCTATACAATCTATGTTGTGGGTGATATGAATGACCGTGTGGGCTTACAAGTAGTGATTCCGCTGGAAGGTGCGTCCTATCTTGCTTTTTAAATAAATTTTTCCTGAATGGTCTATACGAAGGCAAAAAAGTTTGTTATAATGACAATACTGTGAATAAATTGTCAAATCATACAAAAAGCAAAAGAAAAGGATGTTGATGTATGTTAAAGGGAAAAACCGTCATTTTGGGCGTTACAGGAAGCATTGCCGCTTACAAAATGGCAAATGTAGCAAGTATGCTGGTAAAGATGGAATGTGATGTACATGTCATTATGACAGAAAATGCCACTCATTTCATCACCCCCATTACCTTTGAAACACTGACAGGAAATAAATGCCTTGTGGATACATTTGACCGGAATTTCCAGTTCCATGTGGCACATGTTTCCTTAGCGAAAAAAGCAGATGTGGTGCTCATTGCCCCTGCATCTGCCAATGTTATTGGCAAACTGGCAAACGGCATTGCAGACGATATGCTGACCACCACAGTTATGGCTTGCACCTGTAAGAAGATTGTTGCCCCTGCTATGAATACCAATATGTATCATAACCCCATTGTGCAGGATAATCTGAAAAAATTGCAGGCCTATGATTATGAAGTGATTCAGCCAGACAGCGGTATGCTTGCTTGCCGTGACGTAGGCGATGGCAAAATGCCGAAAGAAGAAGTTCTGGTGGGTTATATCCTTCGTGAGATCGCATACGAAAAAGACCTGAAGGGTATGAAGGTCATCGTGACTGCTGGCCCTACTCAGGAAAGCATCGACCCCGTGCGTTATATTACAAATCATTCCACAGGCAAAATGGGTTATGAAATCGCAAAGGCTGCTATGCTTCGCGGTGCGGAAGTCACACTGGTCAGTGGTGTCACATCTCTGGAACGCCCCATGTTTGTGGATTATGTGCAGGTAGTCAGCGCAGAAGATATGTTTCAGGCTATGAAAGCACGTTTTCTGGATAATGATATCATCATCAAATCTGCGGCTGTTGCGGACTATAAGCCTAAAACTGTTGCGGATGATAAGATGAAGAAAAAAGATGGAGAAATGAGCATTGAACTGGATCGTACCCATGATATTCTGAAATACATGGGCGAACACCGCCGAGAAGGTCAGTTCTACTGTGGATTTTCCATGGAAACCCAGAATATGCTGGAAAACTCCCGTGTGAAACTGGATAAGAAGAACATTGATCTGGTTATTGCCAATAACCTGAAAGTGGCAGGCAGCGGCTTTGGTACAGATACCAATGTGGTTACTATGATTTCCAAACAGGAAGAAATCCAGCTGGAACTTCTGACAAAAGAAGAAGTTGCCCATAAGATTCTGGATGAAATCTTGAAATTGAAGGGCTAAGTTTTTTCTAAGTGTCAAAAAAAGAGCTGAAAATTTGGTATATTTACTAAATGATCAGCTCTTTTTATTTTTTTGCAGAAGTGTTGTATGAGAAGTACTTGGTTTTTGTTCGTTAAAACGCTTAAATATTCCCAAAAAACGTTCACCTGTGTTGACAAACACAATACGCCATGATACGCTTCTCTTATAGATGCGTTATAACGTACAACATAAAGGTAGTATATGCGAAATACTGTATCATCAATTCATTGACGTGTTTCTTTTCCGATGCTATTCTATTGTAAAGACGTTTGTGCGCGGGAGGAGGAACATATATGGATGCAATGAGCAGTATTATTGCTGAAAACCTAAAGAGGATACGAAAAGAGAATAAATGGAGCTTAGACACTGTTTCAGATATGACAGGTGTCAGCAAGAGCATGTTGGGACAGATCGAACGAGGGGAGTCCAGTCCGACTATTTCTACATTATGGAAGATTGCTACGGGACTGCACATTTCTTTTACAGGTCTTTTGGAACAGTCTGAAAAAGAAGCGGAAATTATTTCCAAAGAGGAAGTGAATCCGTTGCTTAGCGATGGCGGACATTTTCGCTTGTATCCTTTTTTTCCGTATCATCATGAACGGAAATTCGAAATGCTGCATATTGAATTGGACCCTGGTTCCAGATCTGTTTCCGAGGCCCATGAACCAGGAACGGAAGAATTCATATTGGTTTATGAAGGCTGTTTTGTGTTGGAAACAGATGGTAAACGCCATTATGTGGAAGCTGGCAACGCCATCCATTTTCAGGCAGACAGACCACATGTCTATGAAAATGGAAGTGACGGGAATACGCGCATCTGTATGTTGATTTATTACAAAAAGTAGTACATAAAAAGAGAGGATGAACGCAATGAGCATTACCGACAGAGTAGAACGAATCCGTTTAAACTATGTAAACAGCAAGCCTGCCATTTCTTATGAAAGAGCACGTATCTGGACAGAATCCCATAAAAGAACGGAAGGGCAGCCTGTAGCCATTCGTCGTGCTCAGGCATTTTATGACACCTGCAATGAACTGTGTGTCAATATTTTTCCCGATGAACTCATCGTTGGCTGTACTGGTGAATTTCGCAAATGCGGCATCCTGACTCCTGAATTTTCCTGGACATGGGTGGATCGGGAAATGGATACTTTTGCAACCCGTGCACAGGATCCTTATGAAATGACAGACGAACAGCGTGCTTTTGTCAGAAAAGAAATCTTCCCTTATTGGGAACATAAATCTCTGGAAGAAGCATTTTTGGCACAAATTTCCGAAGAAACCAAACGGGTAGCTGTAGACACAGGTTTTGTAGACACAGACTCTAAATGGCGTCAGGCAGTAGGGGAAATCACTGCTGACTACCAGGATGTACTGTTCAAAAAAGGTTTCGGCGGCATCAAAAAAGAAGCGGAAGCATATCTGGCAGAACTGGATGCAACTTCTTTGGAAGGCGCAGAAAAAATAGAATTCTATCGCTCCATCGTGTTGGTATGTGACGGTATCATCCGTCTGGCGAACCGTTACGCGGAAAAAGCAAGAGAAATGGCAGCGGAAGAAGCTGACGAAACCAGAAAAGCAGAACTGTTGCAGATTGCGGAAATCTGCGATGTGGTTCCTGAAAATCCTCCGAAATCTTTCCGTGAAGCCATGCAGTTCATGTGGTTCACACAGCTGGGCGGCATTCTGTCTGAAAACCCTCTGGCATGGAATCCTGGACGTTTTGACCAGTATATGTATCCTTATTATAAAGCAGATAAGGAAGCTGGCATTATCACACCTGACGAAGCACAGGAACTGATCGAATGCCTGTGGCTGAAACTTTCTGAATGGGTTTGGACCATTTCTGCCAACACAGCAGATTTCTTCGCTGGTTATAACCAGTTCCAGAACCTGACTGTAGGCGGCAGAACCAGAGATGGGAAAGATGCTACCAATGAACTGTCTTATATGTGCTTGAAAGCAACGGAAGATACACTGGCACATCAGCCCGGTCTGAGCGTGCGTATCCATCCTGATACTCCTGACGACTTTATGGCAGCAGTAACTCATCTGGTAAGCAAAGGCACTGGTTTCCCTGCAATCCACAGCGATAATGCTGGCTATCAGATGCTGGTTAACGCAGGTTATGAACCGGAAGACGCTCGTGACTGGTCCAACTGCGGCTGCGTTGTACCTCATTTCCGTAAAACAGGGGAATGGACTTCTGCGGCGAATCTGAACTTTGCGGCAGCTCTGGAATTTGCTACAAATGAAGGAAAAAGTCGTCTGAGCGGCAAAAAAATCGCTTTGGATGAAAAAGACCCCAAAACATTCTCTACATATGAAGAAGTGGAAGAAGCTTTCTATAAACAGTTTGCTTACCTCATCAAACAGGCTGTTATCAGCTTGATTACAGCCCAGCGCCTCCATGTGGAAATGGTTCCCAGACCTTTCATGTCAGCATGTCTTGAACATTGCATGAAGAATGGCAAAGACCTGACAAAAGGTGGTGCAAAATACAACATCGGCCCCGTTATCACAGGTATCGGTATTGCCGTTGTGGCAAACTCACTGGCAGCCATCAAAAAACTGGTATTTGAAGAAAAAACTGTTACTATGGCAGAAATCATCGACGCCATCAACAATAACTGGGAAGGCTATGATGAACTTCGTGCAAAAGTGCAGGCTGCGCCGAAATACGGAAATGACGATGATTATGTAGATGATATTGCAAGAGAAATCGGCAACTTCTTCTATCAGGAAGTTCATAAATATAAAGACATCAATGGCAATCACTTCCTGTCTGCGTTTATGGGTATTTCCAACTACCTGCCCACAGGTAAAGTATTGGGGGCAACACCAGACGGCAGAAAAGCAACAGAACCCATCTCCGAAGGCGTATCTCCTTATGTAGGCACAGATACTTCCACACCTTTGGCTGCAATGCGTTCTGCTGCAAAACTGAATCAAGATATCCACAGCGGTGGTACTCTGCTGAACCTCCGTTTGAATCAGGATCTGGTGGCAACCAAACGTGGTCAGGCAAATCTGGGCGCCATGATCCAGTCCTACTTTGCGCTGGGTGCATTCCATGTACAGTTCAACACAGTTTCTACAGAAACCCTCCGCAAGGCACAGGCGCATCCGGAAGATTACAAAGATCTGCTGGTGCGTGTAGCAGGTTACAGCACACAGTTTGTCAACCTGTCCAAGTCCATGCAGGACTCTATCATTGCTAGAAACGCACACGAAACATTCTAAGAAATTTGACAGGCCGGCATTGCCGGTCTGTTCTTCTCATATCAGAAAGGAATGGAAACAATGAAGGGATATGTGATGCAGTTACAGCCTTTTTCCGTCAATGATGGGGAGGGCATCCGAACCACCATTTTTATGGCAGGTTGTCCTCTGCGGTGTAAATGGTGTTCCAATCCGGAAGGATTCGACCAAAAGCCCAAAACGGCATTTTACGAAAAGCTTTGCATTGGCTGTGGGCTTTGCACTACCGTTTGTCATGTGCACAACGGAATCAATCTCAATGACCCAGAACAGCGGGCAAAATGTGATGGATGCGGTAAGTGCGCTGATGTCTGTCCAAAGAATGCGAAAAAACGCATGGTAGTGGAAAAAGAGGTTTCCGAAATCGTGGCAGAGGTCAAGAAACACCGTCTGTTTTATATGAAGTCCGGCGGCGGTATTACTTTTTCTGGCGGCGAAACCACCATGCAGCGGGAATTTTTGAACGAACTTTCCGAAAAACTGTATGATATGGGATTTCATTTAGCTATGGAAACCTGCGGCTATTTCGATTTTGACGCACTGAAGCCTATTTTGCAGCGGATGGATTTGATTTTTATGGATCTGAAACATATAGATTCAGAAAAGCACGCTTATTTTACAGGTGTTGGCAATGAAAAGATATTGGAAAACATCAAACGCCTGAAAGAATTGCCGGCGGAAATCGTCATTCGGATTCCTGTCATCAAAGGCGTCAATGCAGATGCAGAAAATATCAAAGCAAGTGCGGAATTTGTTCATACCCATTTGCCGCAGGCGAAAATGGAACTGTTGCCTTATCATAAGTTTGGATTTGGCAAATATGAGGCGTTGGGCATGGAAACACCAGACGATACCTTTGCTGCGCCTACGGAAAATGAGATGGAGGAATTGCGGAAAATTATAACGGATTCAGGTGTTTGTCTAGCGGATTATAGATAATAAATGTCGCATTAATCCTTTTGAAACATCTATATTTCCATCATCTTTTCTTAACAAAATCTTACTACTTTTCACCATTCTTTCTCTTGACATCCACGGGGATTCCTTGTAGTATTCATAAGGACACGGATATTTCAAGAGAATACGGAGGAATACCATCATGAAAAAATTACTTTGCGTTTTTTTGACAATGTCACTTTGCACAGCGGCCTTCAGTGGTTGTGCTTCGGATGAAGTGCAGAGTACGTCAGAACACACAGTTTCTACTTTGGATGATGGGGCACAGGTCAATGATGCCTTTAATACAGAGGTTATGACAACTTTGGACGGCACCACATTTCTTTTGAGTGATCATGATAACTGGTTCGCCCAGTCTGAAATGGGCTTTGGCATTACCAATACAGAGCCTATTGCAGAGGGATTGAATAAAGGACAAGTGAGCGGAAGTGTCATTTCTCCTTATGCGGTGACATTATTCTATATTCCACAGGATGTTTCCAATAAGATGCTGGAAGCAGAAAATCTGTCTGAAGAAGAAAAAGAGGCGCTTTCTGCTGAGCTGAGCAACGAAATTTTCTTCTTTTCCGGCGTATGTCGGCTGCCCCAAAATGATGCAAAGGCGGCAGAAGTTTATGCGGAATTTGCAGATATCTACAGCAATGTAGAAAAGATTGCGACAGCTTTTGATTGTGATTACTATTTGGGTTATAATGATGATTACAGTGCGCTGGTGCTGACAGATGATGAAAAAACCAATTTAAATGCGATTATTGAGGACAGACATAACTTCAAAAATAAGATTTTCATTTTCCCTGCTTCTGAAGTGCCGGAAAGCAATTTTGCCGGAAGCTTCGCAAACTTTGAAACCACACTATTGACTGGGGAAACAGTAACACAGGATGTTTTTGCTGACTATGATATGACAGTTGTAAATGTTTGGGCAACATGGTGTAATCCCTGCATTTCTGAAATGCCTGAATTGGCAGAACTGGATGAGGCTTTGCCTGAAAATGTGAATCTTATTTCTATTTGCATTGATGGTAATGATGATAAAGCTTTCACACAGGAAATTTTGGATTACTGCGGCGTAAATTATCCGGTTTTGATGCCAAGTGACAGCCTGCAGACAAATGTAATTCAATATATTTCCAGCGTTCCTACTACATTCTTCATTGATAAAGAAGGGAATGTGGTTGGCAATCCTGTTGTGGGTGTGCCTGGGAAATCTGGAGAAATCAAGGCGGCTTATCTGGAAGAAATCAATGCGCGTCTGGAGTTGATTGGATGAATTGTAAACAAAATAGTAATCGGGGCGGATGGGTGAAATATCCGCTCCTTCTTTTTTCCATGGGCATGATGGCTTATGGTTTTATCCGTCAGGAACATCTGACGGTATTAAAAAAGGCAATTACCATTTGCCTGGAATGCATAGGAGTAGGTTGATGAGAAAAACAGAAAAAAGACGTCATATCATACAGCTGATTGTAACTGTTGTAACCAATGGCTACCTGATGGGTTTTATGCAAGGGAAAATACAGACAGGCAGTCAGAAATTCGTTTGTGTGCCAGGCTTGAATTGCTATTCCTGTCCCGGTGCTGTTGGCGCATGTCCCATTGGTGCTTTGCAGGCGGTTCTGGGGGATCGAAAATTCCAATTCAGTTATTATGTATTTGGTTTTTTGCTATTTGTCAGTGTTTTGTTGGGGCGATTGGTTTGTGGGTTCCTTTGTCCCTTTGGATTTTTGCAGGATTTGCTTTATAAAATCAAAAGCCCTAAAATAAAAGTCCCCACAAAACTGGATAGGGGGCTGCGGTATCTAAAATATGTGATGCTGGCTGTACCAGTTATATTGTTGCCGATGTTTCTTGCCAATCCCTTTGGCATTGCGCCGCCGTACTTCTGCCAGTATATCTGTCCGGCAGGAACGTTGGAAGGCGGCATTCCCCTAATGCTGAAAAATGAAAGCCTACGAGAAATGATCGGATGGCTGTTCAGCTGGAAAATGTTCCTGTTGATTTTGACCATCATTTCTTCCATATTGATTTGCAGACCATTTTGTAAATATGTTTGCCCCTTAGGCGCTTTCTATGGATTGTTCCAAAGATTCAGCTTTTATCACATGGAAGTGGATGTTTCCCGTTGTGACCATTGCGGCGCTTGTGAGAAAATCTGTCCAATGGGTGTGGAAGTAGTGAAAAATATCAATAGCCCCGAATGTATCCGCTGTGGGCAGTGCAAGAGCGTATGCCATACAGATGCCATTTCCGCCGGTTTTGTACTGGGATGCGGTGGAAGCTGTAAAACATGTAAAAAAGAAAAAGAAGCATAAAAAGAAAAGCTGGAAGTTCAAATTTTTGAATTTCCAGCTTTTGTGTTTTTGAAAATATTACAGTGCCGCAATAACTGCGTCCGCAAATTCTTCTGTGGAAGCAGTGCCGCCCATATCCTGGGTCAGTGTTTTGCCTTCAGAAATGACTTTAGTTACAGCCTGTTCAATGTCCGCAGCAGCTTTGGCTTCACCCAGATGTGCCAGCATCAGGGAAGCGGAGAGGATTGCCGCTGTAGGGTTGATTTTATGCTGTCCGGCAATGTCGGGAGCGGAACCGTGAATGGGTTCGAAAATGGCGCCGCTGACACCAATATTTGCACTGGGAGTCAAGCCCAGACCGCCAACCAGACCTGCACACAGGTCGGAAACGATGTCGCCATAAAGGTTGGGGCATACCAGCACATCATAATCTTCAGGATGCATTACCAGACGCATGCACATAGCGTCTACGATACTATCATTGAATTCAATCTGAGGATATTCCTTTGCAATCTGTCTTGCAATATCCAAAAACATGCCATCTGTGCATTTCATGATGTTCGCTTTATGTACAGCAGTTACTTTCTTTCTGCCTTCTCTTACAGCAAAATCGAAAGCATAACGGATGATTCTTTCACAGCCTTTTCTGGTGATGAGTTTGATGCTTTCTGCCGCATCTTCGCCAACCATGTGTTCAATGCCTGCATACAGGTCTTCGGTGTTTTCTCTGACTACCACTAAATCGATATTTTCAAATCGTGTGATAACACCGGGGTAAGTTTTAGCAGGACGAACATTGGCATACAGATCGAAAATCTTACGCATAGCTACGTTTACGCTGCGGAAACCAGTGCCAACAGGTGTGGTAACAGGGCCTTTCAGAGCAACGCCGTTTCTGCGGATAGATTCGATGGTTTCATCGGGCAGGGGAGTACCATATTTTTCAATCATGGCTGCTCCGGCTTCAGCCTGTTCCCATTCGATGGCAACGCCAGTTGCTTCTACAACTCTTTTTGCGGCAGCAATGACTTCAGGGCCGCTGCCATCACCGGGGATCAAAGTAACTTTATATGACATGGAAATTTTCCTCCTTGGATTTCATTAGTTGGATTCTTTTGTGTAGTTCAGCAGACCGCCTGCCAGCAGAATATCTCTCTGACGTTCGGAGATATTCAGGCGAGTAGGGATTTCTTCCCCAGTTTTTACACAGGTTACATTGACGATCTGACCCTGTGCAGCGCCTTTGATCTGATCGGCAGCATATTTGATAACAAATTCGTCACCGATTTTGATGTTGTCGTAGTCCCATTCGTTGACGAATACCAGAGGCAGGATGCCGTTGTTGATGAGGTTTGCCATGTGGATACGCGCGAAGGATTTTGCAATAACCGCTTTTACGCCCAGCTGCAGAGGTGCTAGTGCCGCATGTTCACGGCTGCTGCCCTGACCATAGTTCTGACCGGCAATGATGAAGCCGCCGCCAGCTTTTTTCGCTCTTGCAGGGAATTCCGGATCACAGGGCGTCAGGCAGTAATCTGCTAGATAAGGCACATTGGAGCGGAAAGGCAGGAGTTTTGCGTTGGAGGGCATGATGTGGTCTGTGGTGATGTTGTCATCCACTTTGATCAGTGCACCGCCTTTGATTTCCTTAGGGACTTTTGTGTTTTTGGGGAAAGGCTGGATATTAGGGCCTCTTACCACTTTCACGCATTCTCCTTCGGGAGCAGGGGGGATGATCAGGTTATCATTTACCATGAATTCTTCAGGCATGGAGATTACAGGTGCTTCACCCAGTGTATGAGGGTCTGTCAATTTCCCGGCCAATGCGCTGGCAACAGCTGTTTCGGGGCTGACGATGTATACCTGAGCAGATTTTGTGCCGCTTCTGCCTTCAAAGTTTCTGTTGATGGTACGCAGAGATACGGCATTGGTCGCAGGAGCCTGTCCCATACCGATACAAGGGCCGCAGCCGCATTCCAGAATACGTGCGCCAGCAGAAATAATGTCAGCCAGTGCGCCGTTGGCAGCCAGCATGTTCATAACCTGTTTGGAGCCGGGAGCGATAACAAGACTTACGTTAGGATCAACGGTTTTGCCTTTCAGCAGGGCTGCAACAGTCATCATATCTGTGTAAGAGGAGTTTGTGCAGCTGCCGATTGCAACCTGATCCACTGCCAGATCTTTGATTTCACTTACTTTTTTGATGTTGTCAGGGCTGTGAGGACATGCAACCAGAGGTTCGATTTCATCCAAAGCAATGGTGATTTCTTCGTCATAGATAGCATCGTCGTCTGCTTTCAGTTCAATCCAGTCTTCTTCACGACCCTGTGCTTTCAGGAATGCTCTTGTCACTTCGTCGCTGGGGAATACGGATGTGGTTGCGCCCAGTTCTGCGCCCATGTTTGTGATGGTTGCTCTCTGGGGAACACTCAGTGTTTTTACGCCTTCACCAGCGTATTCCATTACTTTGCCTACGCCGCCTTTTACGGACAGTCTGCGCAGCACTTCCAGAATCACGTCTTTTGCAGTTACCCAAGGGCTCAGTTTACCAGTCAGTACTACACGGCAAACACGAGGCATTGCCAGATAGTATGCGCCGCCGCCCATGGCAACAGCTACATCCAGACCGCCTGCACCGATGGCAAGCATACCAATGCCGCCGCCAGTGGGAGTGTGGCTGTCGGAGCCCAGCAGTGTTTTGCCGGGTTTGCCAAAACGTTCCAGATGTACCTGATGGCAGATGCCGTTGCCGGGTTTGGAGAAATAGATGCCGTGTTTTTTGGCAACAGTCTGGATATATTTGTGGTCGTCGGCATTTTCAAAGCCTGTCTGCAAAGTGTTGTGGTCGATGTATGCAACAGATTTTTCTGTTTTAACTCTGGGAATGCCAATGGCTTCAAACTGCAGATAAGCCATAGTGCCAGTGGAATCCTGTGTCAAGGTCTGGTCAATTTTGATGGCAATTTCTTTGCCAGGTACCATTTCTCCGCTGACCAGATGAGATTTAATCAGTTTTTCAGTGATGTTCATGTGAAAGCCTCCTCAATTTTCTTTCATTCTTTGATGTATGCTGCAAGATGAGGTGTTAATTCCTGAATAGCAGCAATCAGTTCTTCTTTACTGATATAGGCAACGCGGCCGTCTTCGTACTGCTGATCTACCCAATCTTTCAGCAGTGCGACTTCAGGTGCGTTTTTGTCGATTTTTTCATTACCTTCTAATTGCAGATTCTGGTTCAGCCAGTAAGCAATGCCGGCAGAACCGGAGTTTTTGTTGATTTCAACACCCAGAGGGCGGTTTAAGATTTTTGCTGTATTGAAGATGTTGTAAATTTCTTCATCCTTTGCAACGCCGTCAGCGTGGATGCCTGCCCGGGTCACGTTGAAGTCAGCACCTACGAAAGGTGTTCTTTCGGGAATCTTGTATCCCAATTCTTTTTCGTAGTATTCAGCAATTTCTGTGATAACTGTAGGATCCATGCCGTCTAAAGAACCGCGGATCTGTGCGTATTCCATGACCATGGCTTCCAGAGGTGTGTTGCCAGTGCGTTCGCCGATGCCAAGCAGAGAGCAGTTTACAGAAGATGCGCCATAGAGCCAAGCAGTGGTGGCGTTTACAACAGCTTTGTAGAAGTCGTTGTGTCCGTGCCATTCGATGAGTTCACTGGGGAACTGACCAAAGTGGTTGATACCGTAAATAATACCGGGAACGCTGCGAGGCAGTGTGGCACCAGGATAAGGCACGCCATAGCCCATGGTGTCGCAGAAACGGATTTTAACAGGAATCTGATACTGTTCCATCAAATGACGCAGTTCCTGGGCGAAGGGTACAACGAAGCCGTAAAAATCGGCTCTGGTAACGTCTTCAAAGTGGCAGCGAGGGCGGATACCCATATCCAGAGCGGCTTTTACCACTTCCAGATAACCGTCCATAGCCTGTTTTCTTGTTTTATGCAATTTATTAAAAATATGGTAGTCGGAGCAGCTTACCAAAATGCCGCATTCTTCCAGATCCATATCTTTTACCAGTTTAAAGTCTTCTTTGGTGGCACGAATCCAACCAGTGATTTCAGGGAACTTCAGTCCCTCTTCCTGACAGGCGCGAATGGCTTTGCGGTCATTTTCGCTGTAAAGGAAAAATTCGCATGTTCTGATTTTTCCTTTGGGACCACCCAGTCGGCTTAACATTTTATATAATGTTACAATCTGATCAACGGTGTAGGGTGCGCGTGCCTGCTGTCCGTCACGGAAAGTTGTATCAGTGATCCAGATTTCGTCAGGACAGTTCATGGGAACCAGTCGATAGTTAAATGTAACTTTAGGCACTTCATCATAATTGAAATTATCACGGTACAGGTTTGGTTCTTGAACATCCTGCAGGCTATACTGATATTTGTATAATTCCAGCAGATTTTTCTTCTTATTGTAAGTAAGCAATAGAATCACCCTTTCGTCGGTAAAATGAATTTGTAAAGACAGATGTCTTTTTGTGTCTTTTGCAATTCCTTTTGTATTTTTATTTATTAAATATATCAATGAATTATCAAAAAGTCAAATAGATTTATTGAATAGATTTATGACTTATTTTTCGATAAAAAGAAATAAATATTGAATTTATAGGATTTTATAGATGTGCTGGAAAATGAAATAATTAAAATAATATATAAATTTAATTTTTTGCTGCTAATATATTGATAAAATCATAGAAAATTATAATAATTTACAAAACAAAATAAAATAAGATGATTTATTTTTATAAGTATAAATGATGGTGCGAAATATGTTGTTTCAAAATGAACATTGTTCTAGGACAATATACATGTTATATTAAATAGGAAAAGGAGTTGAGAATATGAAAGAAACATATTTGCTGCTGATGGAAAAAATCGTGGCATTAACAGAGAAAAATGGCGAAACAGATGCCGCTGCATTGGCTTGGGAAACTGGTATGAAACATGGTGAAATCTTGCAGCGGTTAAAAGAAATGGAAGAAAAGAATTGGCTGGTCACATACGAAATTGATATGTGCTGTGGTGAGGAATATATCGTAGATGGATTGACGGAGACAGGAAAAGCTGCTCTGGAAGAATTGAAAAAGCAGGATTGATCTGAATCTGTGGGAAGTGAGATTGGAAATCACACTTCCTTTTTTATATAGTGATATTTTCATAAGAAAAAAGAGGCAGACCTTGAAGTCCCTAGAACCAAAGCTCATCACTTCTATAAAAAAGGTCTGCCTCCTTGCAAACAGTATACCAAAAGTCTGAGGAAAGACCAACAGAATGTTTCAAAATGTGAAAACTCTGATTCGTAACAAAAGATAATTTTGTTGGTACGAAAAAGAAATAAATACCAAAGTGCAGAAGTTGAATGGCATCACTTCAATAAAATAATGATTTGAACTGAATGGAAACATTGAGGAATTCAGTTGTATGACTGAGTATGCAAAGTCAAAGTGTAGATAATGTATTTTCGTTATGACTGATAGTCAAGAAGTTTTTGTTTTGGTATAATATGCAATAAATTTCACAAAACGTGAATTCATATAATGAATACAGCTTTGTTTGATGGAAAAATAGAAAAGGGTGGTAAAAGAGAACATCGTCCCATTCTTATGCTGTTGAAAAGGCCTTTTTCTTGACAAGTTTTAAATCTCGATTATAATACAAACGATAACATATCTTATCCTGTTTTTCTTTTTGACACATGCATTTGTAAGATTTTATGAAAAAATCAATATAAAATGAGGTTTTTGCTTTCTGAAATGCGGTCAGAAATTTACCGATAGAAAGCGGGATTTGTGTAAAAATACGATAATAGGAGTTTTGGATATGCCCATTGGAATAATTATAAATGGTTTTTCCGTCATTTTAGGCGGAATATTTGGCTGCTTGCTGGGAAAAAAATTGGATGAAGCTATTCAGGATAAACTGCAGATGGTATTTGCGGTATGCTCTATGTGTATGGGGATAGGAAGCATTATATTGATGCAGAATATGCCTGCGGTGGTTTTTTCTATGATTTTTGGTACGGTTATTGGCCATTTTTGTCATTTAGAGAAAAGCATCCATAAGGCGGCAAAATGGATGCAGAAGGTTATGATGCGTCTTTTCGGTTCTGCGTCTACTTTTTCTGCTGAGGGAAATGGGGATATGATGCTGACAGTCATTGTGTTATTTTGTGCATCCGGTACAGGGATCTATGGCTCAATGATTTCCAGTATGACGGGAGATCATAGTATTTTGATTGCAAAATCAATTCTGGATCTTTTTACAGCCCTTATCTTTGCGTGCAGTTTGGGAATGGTGGTTTCTTTGGTAGCCATTCCGCAAATGCTGTTATTTTTGATATTATTTTTCTGTGCAGGATTGATCTATCCTTTATGTACTCCAGAAATGATTGGAGATTTCAAGGCGTGCGGCGGATGTATCATGCTGGCAACGGGGTTTCGTATGGCACGCTTGAAGCAGTTTCCCATTGCAGATATGATTCCAGCCATGGCATTGGTGATGCCGATCAGTTGGCTTTGGATGAATCATATCCTGCCATTGGTAAGCTGAAATTTCGTACAGAATATGACCAGAAAATGTGTATAAGAAAATGTATGGCCGAAATCCTTGAAATGATAAAGGGTTCCGGCTGTTGTTTTTTGAAGAATTATTCTTTCGAGTATTTACTTTAAGAGTTCGGATAAGAGGAGAATAAAGGAAAATGGCTTTTGGGTGTGGTTTTCCTGTTAATTCTAAAAAACATTGGATATTCAGGCTTGGCAAAAAGGGGAGATTGTAGCGTTTTGCAACAAAAGTATTGATTTGATGGAAATCTTTTATTGTGTTTTGTGTGATCGAAGACATTATTTATGGGTAAAAAAGTGGGTCGCAGAGCTTTTCGGCTTTACAGAACCACTTTTTTGTTTTTATTCTTAGTAATTTTTTATAAGTTCATGTTCCATTTCTATATGATTCAGAAAGATGAGATTTTTTTACAGTGATACAGTGATAAAAGTAATGGATTTTCTTTGAGAGATAAATTTTATCTATGACATATACAATATTTAGCAATTGGTTTTTTTGTTTCGTCTATACTATAATCAATTCAGTCAAAAAATACTGAAAAATAGATAAGAATATGTGAATTTCATACAATGTGCAAGGAGGATGAAAAGAAGGAGTTTGTAAGCTGAAAACCATATCAAAATGAGAACATAAAAGCAAAAGAGAAAAGAAAGGAAGATGAAAATCATGAAATTCGAAAATATGTTTTCTCCCATTCAGATTGGACCAATGGTGGTAAAAAACCGTTTTGTTGTACCCCCTATGGGCAACAACTTTGCAAACACAGACGGTACATGGAGTGAACAGTCCGTTGCTTATTATGCAGAACGTGCAAAAGGTCAGTTTGGTCTGATCACCATCGAAGCAACAGTTGTGCATGATGGTGCAAAAGGCGGCCCCAGAAAACCTTGTCTGTTCAATGACAACAGCATTGAAAGTCTGAAAAAAATCTGTGACGCTGTTCATGCAGAAGGCGGCAAAGTTTCCATCCAGCTGCAGAATGCAGGCCCTGAAGGCAATGCGAAAAATGCAGGTGCTCCTATTCAGGCAGCTTCTCCCATTCAGGCATGTGAAGCAAAAGACATCCCTAAGGAAGTTCCCACAGAAAGAGTATATGAACTGGTAAAAGGCTATGGCGAAGCTGCGCAGCGTGCAGTAAAAGCTGGTGTTGACGCTGTAGAAATTCACATGGCGCACGGTTATCTGGTAAACTCCTTCATGTCTCCCAGAACAAATAAACGTATCGATGAATTTGGCGGCTGCTTTGAAAATAGAATGAGATTCTCTCGTCTGATCATCGAAGAAGTAAAAGCAAAAACAGAAGGCAAAGTTGCAATTCTGGTTCGTATCAACAGCACAGAAGATATGTTTGGCGGTCTGGACAACCATGATATGTGTGCGATTGCATCTTATCTGGAAGGCTGTGGCATTGATGCTCTGCATGTTTCCAGAGCAGTACATCTGAAAGACGAATGCATGTGGGCACCTACAGGTATCCACGGTGGTTTCTCCGCAGAACTGGTTGACAACATCAAAAAATCTGTTTCCATTCCTGTTATCACAGTAGGTCGTTACACAGAACCTCAGTTTGCAGAATTGATGGTAAAACAGGGTAAAGCTGATATGGTAGCTTTTGGTCGTCAGTCTCTGGCAGATCCTCACATGCCTCTGAAAGCAATGGAAGACAGACTGGAAGAAATGACACCTTGTATCGCTTGTCTGCAGGGTTGTATCGCAAATATGCATGCAGGTGTACCTATTGCCTGCCTGACAAACCCTATGCTGGGTCATGAATCCGAACCTCTGCAGCCTGCAGAAAAAGCGAAAAAAGTATATGTTATCGGCGGCGGCGTGGCTGGTATGTATGCTGCTTACATCGCAAAAGAACGTGGTCACGAAGTAACACTGTTTGAAGCATCCGATAAACTGGGCGGCAACATGAGATTGGCAGCTTTCCCTCCCGGCAAAGGCGACATCACAAACATGATCCGCAACTACATTGTAAAATGCGAAAAAGCAGGCGTTGAAATCCGCATGAACACAACAGTGACAGTGGATATGCTGAAAGAAGACCGTCCGGATGCAGTAATTCTGGCAACAGGTTCCGAAACACTGGTACTGCCTTTCATCAAAGGTATTTACAGCCCTGAAATTGTACACGGTATCGACTGTCTGGAAGGCAAACGCCCCGTTGGCCACAAAGTGCTGGTTGTAGGCGGCGGCATGGTTGGTGCCGAAACAGCAGAATTCCTGGCAGAACAGGGCCATGAAGTAGCTGTTATTGAAATGAGGGATGCAATCGGCCCCGATGTTATCCATGAACACCGTGTATACCTGATGAAAGCATTTGAAGAATATCATATCAGACAGATCACAAGTGCAGCAGTTCAGGAAATCCTGCCTGACGGCGTAAAATACAAAAATGCAGCTGATTCCAGTGATCAGACCATTTACGAAGCAAGAGGCTTTGATACAGTTGTTCTGTCCATGGGCTTTGTATCTCGCTATACACACCGCGAAGGTCAGGATGTTGTTTACGATTTTGCAGATGAACTGCGTAAGATCGTTCCTGAAGTGCATGTTGTCGGTGATGCAGTAAGAGCAAGACGTGCGCTGGACGCAACAAAAGAAGCATACGAAGCAGCAGTAAAGCTGTAAGATGCTTTGAATTTTGGGGGAAGAACAATGGAAAAAAGAATACAAGGCACAACAGGACTGTATGCCTTATTTGGATCACCTGTGGGACACTCTGGATCACCAGCCATGTATAACAAAGCATTTGCGCATTACGGATTGGACGATGCATATTTGGCATTTGATGTAAAAGAAGATGGAATGGAAAAAGCGTTTGACGCCATTCGCACGCTGAACATCAAAGGCGGCAACTTTACAACACCTTGTAAGGTTGCCGCGGCCAAATTGGTTGATCGTCTTTCTCCAGCGGCACAGATGGTTTGTGCATGCAATGCTTTTACAAATGAAAATGGTGTTATTACCGGACATATTACAGACGGTATTGGCTTTGTACAGAATCTGGCAAAGCATGGTGTTTCCGTACAGGGTGAAAAGATCGTAATTTTTGGTGCCGGCGGTGCGGCAACTTCTATTCAGGTGCAGCTTGCTTTGGAAGGTGCAAAAGAAATACACATTTTTAATCCAAAGGACAAATTTTTCGAAAGGGCAGAACAGTTGAAGGAAACCATTTCCAAGACTTGTCCCGATTGTACCGTGACAGTCAATGATGTGGCAGATCAGACAGTTCTTGCAGAAAAGATTGCGGCCTGCGGCATCGTTATCAATGGTACCATTATGGGAATGAAGCCCTTCGAGGATGTGTCTTTGGTAGATCCTTCATATTTCCGCAGTGATCTGGTTGTTGCAGATACTGTGTATAATCCAGAAAAAACAAAACTGATTTTGGAAGCAGAACGGGCTGGCTGTAAAGCCATCGGCGGCAGAGGCATGCTGCTGGAACAGGGCGCCGTGAACTTCAAACTGTTTACAGGCAAAGAAATGCCTTTAGACTAGTACAAAATGGTTAGGGGAGGAAAACATGAAAACGAAAAACTATTTGATGTCAATTGTTTGTGTCTACATGTGCTATCTGACACATGGGATTCAGGCTATTATTCTGAGCCAGAATAATATCAATTTTGCAACACAATGGGGTTTTGATATGTCTACACCAGACAGTGCAGCTTATGCGGCAGGTCTGGCAGCGGTAAGTACAGCCGTTGCATGGGTAGGCTTTGGTAAGTTTGTCAGCGTATGGATCGGCGGCGAAATTTCCGACCGAGTGGGGCGTAAAAAGCTGATGATCGGCGGTGCATTTTTGTACATCCTGTGCTTCATTGGATTCCTGATGACAAAGAGTGCATTGGTTGCATCTGTATGTGGTTTCCTGTCTGGTGTAGCAACATCTGGTTTCTGGGATGCAGCTGGTTATCCTGCTGTGCAGGAAGCATATCCTAAGGCTCCCGGCTCTGCTTTGATCGGGATTAAATTCTTCGTATCCCTGTCTGGTATGATTTATCCTCTGTTTGCAGTACAGATGGCTGCAAGCGGCAACTGGAAAATGAATATCATGCTGCCTCTGGTAATGTCTGTAATCTGTTTGGTATTGGCAGTGATCGTGCCTTTCGTGTATGACGATAAGAAGAAGGCTGCGAGTGCGGAAGATGGAAGTCACAAACAGAATGCCGCACAGGCAGAAATTGATGCTGCAAAAGCAGCAATGCTCGTAAAACCCAGCAAATTTGTGGTATTTCTGGTTATGTTCTACGCGTTCCTGTGCATGTCTATCATGTATGGCGCACAGCAGTATACAAAAGCTTTCGGTATGGCAGTTTGCGGTCTGACAGAATTGCAGGCAGCAGGTATGACTTCCGTTTATACCATTGGTTCCCTTTGTGCCGTTGTATTCTGGGCGTTTATGATGGCAAAACTGAAATGGAATCCTTTGAAAGTTGTTTTGATTGACTCTATTTTCACAGCAGTAGCACTGTTGGGTGTACTGTTTATCCAGCAGGTAGTCATCATTTACGTTGCCATTGCAATGCTTGGTTTCTTTGCAGCCGGCGGTGCATTGCAGACAGGTCTGGCAGTTGTTCAGCTGTTCAATCCAGGCCCTAAAGGCAGAAATACTGGTATTTACTACACCTTTATGGGTGCAGCAAGTTATCTGATCCCTGTTGTGGCAGCACAGCTGACAAAAATGTCTGGGGAAGAAAATGCTATTTATACCTTAATGATTATGTTGCTTGTTTTCGCAGTTTTAGCTATACTGAGTTCATTGTATCTGGTAAAACAGCATACAAAAATCTTTGGTAAGAGTGCATTGGCAAAACAACAGTAAGCAAAAATAAATGAATAAGCAAAGAAGCTTTGCAGCAGCAAAGTTTCTTTGCATATATTCATGCAAATATTTGATGAGGAGGTCGTACGGTTTTGAGTGCCAGAAATTTAACAAACAAAAAGGAATTGCCATATATTCCTCTGGGTCCATTCCAGTGGAGGATTCCTGGCATACATTATCGCATAGAAAAAGTAGAGTTTTTTCAAGGTATCATTTTAGGAGCAACTGCACTAAGTTCCATTCCCTATATGACAGACTGTCTGGGGCTGCCTTACGAACTGGCATGGAGCTGCGTTATCATTGAAGTATTTTTGTATATGCTCCATGGCTGGCTGGGTGACCCTGTTGTTCCTGGCTGGATTACACCTACATTGCCCTTTACACTGGTTTTCCTGGAAGGTTTTGAACAGGGGCCAGAACGAATACAGGCATTGATTGCAGTACAGCTTTTGGTGGCGTTCCTGTTTATATTTATGGGTATCACGAAGCTGGCAGATAGATTTGTCCGTCTGGTTCCAGCGTCTGTAAAAGGCGGTATTTTGCTGGCTGCACCTATTACCGTTATTCAGGGACAGTTAGCTGAAGGCAGTCAGTTGATGGTCGCTCCAGTGGCAACACTGGTAGGTACATTTTTGTTGGCATTCTTGAGTTTTTCTCCTTTCTGCGAGAAAAAGAGAAAAACCATCAAGATTTTAGACGTTATGGCAAAGTATGGGAACCTGTTCCCGTATCTGCTGGCAATGCTCATTGGTATTGTATTAAAAGAATTGTCTTATCCAGAGCTGGAAGTGGGAAGTCTGATCCGCATTCCTGACTTTGGAGAAATTTTTAATACTGTCAGCATTTTTGCTGTAGGTGTTCCGTCATTATCCGTATTTTTGAAAGCGGTACCTTTGGCACTGATCTGTTATGTATTGGCATTTGGTGACTTTGTTACTTCTGAAACACTGGTCAAAGAAGCACAGGAAAGCAGAGACGATGAACATATCGACTTCAATTCCAGCCGTTCTAACTTGATCAGTGGTCTGCGTAACTTTATTCTGGGCATTTTTGCACCTTTTCCGCCTCTGGCAGGGCCTTTGTGGGTTGGTATGACCGTTTCCGTTGCCATGCGTTATCGTGAAGGGGAAAAGGCTATGAAATCCCTCATTGGCGGTATGAGCTCATTCCGTATGGCTACATTTTTAAGTGTTATTCTGATTCCTATCGTATCTTTCATGAAGCCTATCATGGGGGTAGGGTCTGCCATTACATTGCTGTTCCAGGCGTATGTTTGTGCAAGAATCGGTATGGAATATTGTAAATCTAATACTGATAAAAGTATTGCAGGGGTCATGGCAGCCGTTCTGGCATTCAAAGGCTCTGGCTGGGCGCTTTTGGTTGGTATTTTAATGAACCTTGCCCTTTCCAATATGGACTTCCAGAAGAAAAAACTTGGTGTTCCTACAACAGAAGAACTGGAAGCAATCGATCAGGAAAGAGACGAAAAAATCAAAGAATTGACATGCCAAAAATCATTGGATGCATAAGAAATTTATATCAAAAATGGCAAAAAGAGCGGAGAATCATTAAAGATTCTCTGCTCTTTATTTTAGTTGAAGATATTTGGGAAAAAAATGAGAAAAATCAAAAAGAGATAGGAATTATCTATCAAATAGAGAGAAATCATTGATTTGATTTATCGCTATCTGCAAGATAAATTATAGGTATAGAAAATCGTTAAGCAGATAACAACCGAAAGGAGCAAATCAAAATGAAAAATAACTTTCCCAACGTATTCCAGCCCTTTACGCTGAGAACAGTAACGGTACGGAACCGTATCGTTATGATGCCAATGGGAAGTGACCTTGCAGGTCATAATGGCGAGTTGAGCGACGAACACATCAAATATTATGAACTGCGGGCAAAAGGCGGCACAGGCTTGATTCTGGTGGAAAACATCTGTGTAAAATACCCTGAAGGTTCTAATGGTACTACACAGCTGCGTATTGACAAAGACTGCTATATCCCTCGTTTATTCAATCTGACAGAAGCTTGCCACAGACATGGTGCATGCATTGGTATTCAGTTGAACCATGCTGGTGCTTCTGCCATGAGCAGCAGAATCGGCATGCAGCCTGTTTCCGCATCTAATATTCCTTCTAAAACAGGTGGGGAAGAACCTAGACCGTTGACAAAAGAAGAATTGATCAGCATTGCAAAAGACTATGGTACAGCAGCAAAACGTGCTGTAAACGCTGGTTTTGACTTGGTTGAAATCCATGCAGGTCATTCTTATCTCATCAGTCAGTTCCTTTCTCCACTGATGAACAACCGTACAGATGAATTCGGTGGTTCCGCAGAAAACCGTGCACGTTTCTGCCGTATGGTTATTGATGAAGTAAGAAAAGCTGTAGGCCCTAAGGTGCCTATTTCTCTGCGTCTGAGTGTGGATGAACTGGTAGCAGGCGGCAATACCATGGAAGACTGTCTGGAATATCTGGAATATCTCAATGATGAAGTGGATCTGTTCGATACATCCGCAGCATTGAACCAGAGCATCCAGTACCAGATCGATGCCAACTATCTGAAAGACGGCTGGCGTTCTTATATGGCAAAAGCAGTTCGTGACAAATTCCAGAAACCTACCATTGCCATGGGTAACATCCGTGATCCCAAAGTGGCTGATGATATCATTGCAAGAGGTGATGCGGACTTCATCGGTATGGGTCGTGGTCTGATCGCTGATCCTAACTGGTGCAACAAAGCACAGTATGGTGATGTGGCTGATATCCGCAAATGTATTTCTTGTAATGTAGGCTGCGTAGGCAACCGTATCGGCGGTAACAAACCCATTCGCTGCTCCATCAACCCAGATCTGATCTATGGCGAAGAATACAAGAAAACAAAAGTACAGAAAGACTGCAATGTTGTCGTTGTTGGTGCAGGTACTGCCGGACTGGAAGCAGCATGCACAGCGGCTGAAGTTGGCTGTAATGTAGTTCTGCTGGAAAAAGAACAGCAGGTAGGCGGTTTGTCCGTTCAGATTTCTAAGATCCCCGCAAAAACAAGACTGGCAGATTTCCCTACATATCTGAAACATCGTGCAGAAAAATTGGAAAATCTGAAAATCGTGACAGGTGTGGACGCAACAGTGGAAACTGTAAAAGCATATGCGCCTGATCTGGTGGTAAATGCAACAGGTTCTGTACCTATGCTGCCTCCCATCGAAGGCCTCCATGAAAATCTGGAGAAAGAAGATGCAAAAGTATATTGCATCCATGATATGATCGATCACCTCAATGATTATCCCGAAGATTTGACTGGCAAAAAAGTGGCAGTCATTGGTGGCGGTGCTGTAGGTCTGGACGTAGTAGAATTCTTTGCACCTCGCGGCGCAGAAGTTACTATCGTAGAAATGATGGGTGTTATTGGCAATGGTCTGGACGCATCTTCCACATCCAGCATGAACGAATGCATGGAAAAATACCATGTTCGCAAAATGGTCAACACAGCGCTGACTAAAGTCAATGCAGACTCTTTTGAAGTAAAATATGATGGCAAAGAAGAAACTCTGCCTTTCGATTATGGCTTTGTATGTTTGGGTATGAAGGCGTATGCACCCATCTGGGAAGAAATGCAGAAAGCTTTTACAGGGGAAAATGTAGAAGTGCTGAACATCGGTGATTCTGTGCGTGCAAGAAGAATCATTGATGGTGTAGACGCAGGCCGTCATTTGGTGCTGAATACACTGGACAGACTTGGTTTCAGATAAAATACCATTGAAGCACAAAAGATAAAAGAATCGGTATGAAGTATGCGATTCCATTAAAAACAATATATCGTCAAAAAATGTTTGTTAGGATTTCCATTTAATATTCCATTTAAAATATTCCATAAAAAACAGGTGCGGCATACACTCCTATATGCTGCACCTGTTTTGTTTTTGCGTTGATATTTATGTTCGTCCGAAGGCTTATGATCCAAAGGCAAAGCATAAGCGTTTTTCTTCGAAAAAAGAAATATTTCTATAGATTATATTTCTGAATTGATAAATTTTAATTTAAGTCTTTTATTTATTTCGGATAGTTTTTAGAAACAAAATCACAGAAGTCCTGTACAACAGGAGAAAGGTATTTATTTTTCAATACCGCCATGTGGAAATTTCTTTCCCAAGCAGGGGAGGAAATCTGGATAATCTTTACATTCAGCCGCAGAAGCTGCTCCATATAGGGGACCACAGCAATGCCAAAGCCTTTGGATACCAGACCGGCAACAACTTCGTCCTCCTCGATTTCATAAGCAATGATTGGCTTTCCTTCGATTTTTTCAAACAGTTTGTCAATGATAGAGCGCAGACCAGAACTCTTTGAAAAATAAACCTGCGGATAGGGCAGTGTTTCTGAAAGGTCAATACTGTGATGATTTGCCAAAGGATGATTTCTTGGGACAATCAGTACAAGATCCTGTTTTTCCACGGGAGTAAATTCCACATCTACTTCCTGTTCAAATTTGGTGCAGAACACAACATCGTATTTATCCTGCTTCAATCCCTCCAGAAGTGGGCCTGTGACAGATGAGAAAAATTCAAACTGGATGGATTTATCAGGCTGTGTTTCCAAAAAAGATGCAGCAACTTCCGGTACAAAGGAGGTACCCAGTGTCCGCAGAAAACCCAGTTTGATGACGCCTTCACCCATGGATGCTTTCTGCATGACAGATACACCATCATCTAATATGGAAAGGGATTTTTGTACATAATCCAAGAATTGGCGCCCTTCCTTTGTCAAAACGGATGAACGTGACTGGCGGTCGAAAAGGGACACACCCAGTTCAGATTCCAATTGGGAAATGGCATGACTCAAGCTTGGCTGCGTAATACAAAGTTTTTCCGATGCTTTCCGAAAATGCTGCATTTCAGCCAGTACCATAAAATACCGTAAGTGATATAAATTCATGTTGCTCACCTTTCTATCTTACTTATATCCGTTTCGCTTACTTTTTTCAGTATACTATATTAGATAAATATTGTCTATTAAAACACAAAAACAATCAATTAGAATTTATCAGAGTTTTGTCGTAAACTTAGGGTGTGAAAAGGACAAACCCAATCTTGTAAACATGATTTGAGGACCCTTGAAGGGAGGAATCTAATGGAACAGGAAAAAGATAGATTGGAGCAACTGCGTGATACCATAGCGCAGTGTGATGCAGCAATTACAGATGCATTAAAGACAAGAATGGAATGCATCAAAGAAATCATCGCATACAAAAGAGAATATGGCGTTCCGGTACTGCAGCCGGAGCAGGAAAAGAAGCAGCTGGACTTGGTAAAGTGCAGGACAAAAGATTCCGTATTTCGTCAGGAAATTTTACATATTTTCGAAGGGATCATCCAAAACAGCAAACGGATACAGGCAAAAGAACTGTTTGACAAAAATATTCTGCTCATTGGTTTTATGGGGGCAGGCAAAACAACGGTTTCCGCTTGTCTGGGCAATCTGCTTGCCATGGAGGTCATGGAGATGGATGCGCATATCCAGAAAAAAGAGGGCATGTCCATCAAAGATATTTTTGCAGTGCATGGTGAGGAATATTTCCGAAACTGCGAAAGCAATACACTGATTTCTTTACAGGAAAAACACCATGTGGTGGTTTCCTGTGGCGGTGGTGTGCCTTTGCGAGAAAAAAATGTGGCTTTGATGAAAAAGAGCGGTTATGTGGTGTGGCTGACAGCGACACCAGAAGTGATTTTCGACAGAGTCAAAGACAGCACAGAGCGTCCGCTGCTCAATGGAAATATGCGTGTAGATTTTATCCGTGATTTGATGGAAAGCCGCAGAGAAAAATATGAAGCTGCTGCGGATATCTGCATCGATACAACGGAAAAAGATATTGTGGAAATCTGTGAAGAACTGCTGCAAAAGCTTTCTTCACTGCAAAATAAAAAATAAAAAATATAAAAAGGCAAGATTTTAAGGAGGAACATGAATTATGTCTAAAAAATTCCCTATCACAGTAAGCTCTTGGACACTGGGCGATCAGTGCACATTTGAAGAAAGAGTAAAAGCTGCTAAAGAAGCTGGCTTTGAAGGCATTGGTCTGCGTGCAGAAACATATGTGGATGCACTGAACGAAGGTCTGTTCGATGAAGACATTCTGAACATTCTGGCAAAATACGATATGAAAGTAACAGAAGTTGAATACATCGTTCAGTGGGCTGATGATGTTCGTTCTTACGAACAGAAATACAAAGAACAGATGTGCTTCCACATGTGCGCACTGTTTGGCGTAAATCACATCAACTGTGGTCTGATGGAAAACTACTCCGTAGAACATACAGCACAGAAACTGAAAGAACTGTGCCACAGAGCTGGTAAATACACAATCGGTGTAGAACCCATGCCTTACAGCGGTCTGCCCGATATCAAAAAAGCTTGGGCAGTTGTAAAAGGCAGCGGCTGCGACAATGCAAAACTGATCCTGGATACATGGCACTGGGTAAGAGCTAACCAGCCCATCGATCTGGCACTGCTGGAAGATATCCCTGCTGATAAGATCGTTGCTGTTCAGATCAACGACGTACATGACAGAGCTTACGCAAAATCCATCCTGCGTGATGAATCCATGCATGACAGACTGGCTCCTGGTACAGGCTATGGTGACACAGCTGCATTCTGCCGTATGCTGAGAGAAAAAGGTGTAGAACCTAAAGCAATGGGCGTTGAAGTAATCAGTGATGCAATCCTGGCAAAAGGCGTAGCAGAAGCTGCGAAATACAACTTTGACAACACAGTAAAAGTTCTGGCAGAAGCATGGCCTGAAGCAATGCCTGAAAAATAATAGGAGGTGCGCTCCATGATTTTACTGATCGCAAAAAACACTGTTCAGGAAGGGAAACAGCAGGAGTTTGTAGCATTGGCAAAAGAAATGATCGTCAATACCAGACAGGAAGACGGCTGTATCTATTATGATCTGGTGGCAGACCAAAATGATGAACAGGTATATTTCTTTATCGAAAAATACAAAGATGAAGCGGCGGTAGAATACCACCGTGGTACAGAATATTTCCAGACAATCGTTCCGAAACTGGGTGCATTGAGAGTGAAACCCTCTGAATTGAGCACATGCACTGTAGTGGAATAAGTGTTTGATGTAGTGAGTGTAAGGAGGTACATAACATGGAAAGAAGAATTAGCGGCAGAACAGGTATGTTTTGTTTGATTGGTACACCTGTAGGACATTCCGGTTCTCCAGCAATGTATAACTACAGCTTCCAGAAAACAGGACTGGATAATGCTTATCTGGCTTATGATATTCCTCTGGAAAAAACAGAAGAAGCTGTACAGGCTCTGCGTGTTTTGGGCTGCAAAGGCTTTAACGTAACAATGCCCTGCAAAACAAAAGTAGCTGAACTGGTTGACGAACTGTCTGATGCAGCAAAACTCATTGGTGCATGCAACACAGTTGTTGTCAAAGACGGCAAACTTTACGGTAACAACACAGATGGTATGGGCTTTGTAAGAAACCTGAAAGAAAATGGTGTAGACGTCAAAGGCAAAAAAATGACCATTATGGGTGCTGGCGGCGCTGCAACCGCAGTTCAGGTGCAGTCTGCTCTGGATGGTGCTGTAAAAATCTCCATCTTCAACAGAGCTGACGAGTTCTATGCAAACGCAGAACACACAAAAGAAAAAATCAAAGAAATGCTGCCCGAATGCGATGTAAACGTATATCCTCTGGAAGATACAGAAAAACTGTATGCTGAAATCAAAGACAGCGATATCTTGGTAAACGCAACAAAAGTGGGTATGAAACCTCTGGACGGCCAGTCTCTGATCGAAGATACTTCCGTATTCCGTCCTGATCTGGTTGTAGCAGACGTTGTTTACAATCCAAAGGAAACAAAGTTTGTACAGGATGCAAAGGCTGCTGGCTGCAAAGTGGCTGTTGGCGGTATTGGCATGCTGCTGTGGCAGGGTGCTGCTGCATTCAAACTGTTCACTGGGGAAGATATGCCCACAGATGAAGTGTATGAACTGTTCTTCAAATAATTTTTTGTTACAGCAAACCCATAAATCGGCAATTTATGATAAATTGTGTAAACAAAATTCGTTTATTGGCTGAAAGCCCATACAATCATTTGAACGTTATTGATTGTGACTTTTAAATTCTCCTAATCCCTAAATTATAAATGAAATGTAAGACTGTTTGAGAGAAAATGACAAAAGGCAGTGAGGTGCAAACTCACTGCTTTTTTGTTATATAGATATCAGAGAGGAATTCTTTGCGCATTGTGCTCTATATTGGCATTTAAAGCTGAAAAAAGGGTCATAAGACCCCTTCATGTGTATCTGATAGGAATTGGACTTTTGTATAAAAGGGGAGTTCTTACCTTATTATATTGGAAAAATAGCTGCTGTTATGGAAGATTGGATCAGATGATAAGAATTTGTTTAAATACTTGTACTGTATAAATTTTATGTATAAAATATGTGTGATTCAGAATTGCAAAAATGCATTTATGATATAATGAATATGTTTTGCTAAAGGAATAATTGAATTTTAAAGGGAGCAATGGGAAGAAGTCTCACTGCTTTTTTAAAATAAAATTAAAAAACTTTGTCTTACAAAATTTTGAAGTTTTTTTCATTAAGAATTTTGATAGGCTAGATTCAAAAAAAATCAAAGTGGATGTTGTTAAGAAGCTACTGTATACAGATATGTGCGGAAGTGGCAGGAATATATCTGTTTTTCCGTTTGTTTTTACAGGTTTTTTGCCGGATTGTGTGTGCTTTTGTACTTTGTTTTGGTATAAATGTATAGTTTGAAAAAAGTTGAATTCCATAAAATCAAATTTTGTTTTATGTCGTTTTTTGTAAAAATTTTGTTTTGAAAATTACAGATATTTTGATTTTCTTTTGGAATTGGCTATTGTGTATAGGTATTGCTTGTGAATTTCGTAATTTTATAATATTTAGCATGCAATTTTTTTTTGCTTTCCCAAACTGCAAAATGAATTCTATAGACTTTATGCATAAAAATGTAAAATTACCATGATTGGTAATTGACATGTACTAAAAAAGATGCTATTTTGATAAAAATGAATTCAGTTTTACTTATTTTGTATTTTTTATTACGTGAGAAGTTACCTTTCTCAAAAAATAAGGAGGTTCTTACATGAAGGTAAAAGGATTGATCATAGCAGTTACGACCATGACTTTGGCGGTTGGATGTTTTTCCGGATGCTCATCTGGAACAGAAGACACGGCAGAATATCACTGGAAAATGGCGCTGAACAGCTCTGCTGGGGACGCGGCATATGATGGTGCAGCCTTTTTCAAAGAAAAAATAGAAGAAATTACAAATGGCAGAGTAGAAGTAACTCTCTACGGTGGTGCCAGCTTGGGAACAACTTCGGAAGTATTGGAATGTATGCCTATCGGTGTAGCAGATATCATGTGTGAATCCGTGGGGACATTGTCAACCTTCACAGATCTGGCGAACGTAGATGCATTGCCGTATATTTACAGTGGCTATGACCATTTTATGAAAGTTTGGGAAAGCGATCTGGGTGATGAAATGAAAGAAGTCATCGGTGAAGAAACAAACTTTAAACTGTTGGGGAATATGTATCGCGGTGCCAGAATTGTAACAGCAACAAAAGAGCTGACAACACCGGAAGATATGAAGGGCTTTAAACTTCGTGCGCCAAACCTGGATGTTTATCTGAAAACATGGCAGTATATCGGCGCGGCTCCCATGCCATTGGCTATGAGTGAAGTGTATACTGCTTTGCAGCAGCATACAGTAGAAGGCCAGGAAAATCCTATGAGCGATAGTTATAACTATGCGTTCCAGGAAGTATGTAAATATTGGATCAAAACCAACCATGTATACAGTGCCAATGTCTTTATCATGGATCGGGATTATTTTAACAGCCTGCCGGAAGACATTCAGGCCGCAGCAATTGAAGCATCTGAATATGCTTCTGATCAGATGAACAACCTGATGCTGGACAGAGAAGCAGAAACAGAACAGAAACTGATTGATAGCGGATGTACTGTTCTGGAAGTGGACACACAGGAATTCATTGATTACTATGCAGACTTTGTAGACACATATTATCCAGAACTTTCTGACTGGGCAAACCGTATCAAAGCTATGGACCCTATGCAGGAAGGAGCATCTGAAGAAGGAGATGCAGTTCAGGATGATGCAGCAGAGGGTACTGCATAATTAAGGTAGAAAATAAGCAGAAAGGAAGATTTTATGCTGAAAAAATATACTAAATTTTTGGACGGTCTGGAATCTGTCGAAAAAGTATTTTTGGTAGTGACAGCGGCAATCATGGTTATTGTTATTGCGTATCAGGTCGTTCTGCGCTATGTTTTTCATGCGTCAAATGCCTGGAGTGAAGAATTGGCACGATATCTGTTTATCTATGATGTATTCATTGCTTCTGCTATCGCGCTGCGGAAAAACAGCCATTTGCAGGTAGACGTATTTTTGAATCTAATGAAAGAACGGACAAAATATATTTATACCATTATTGTTACGATTCTTGGCATCTTGTTTTTGGCGGTGCTGTTTGTGTACTCCATTTCATTGTGCAAAATCAGTGCTGTCAATATTACACCCGGGCTTCAGGTTTCCATGGCAATTCCCTATGCATGCATGCCTCTGGGCGCAGTTCTGATGATTTTGACATCTTTTGAAGTAATTGGGAAGAACGTGGAAAAATTGAAAGAATGCAAGAAAGGAGCGGATGTGTAAATGAATATCGGCGCAGTTATCATCATTGGATTGATCATCCTTGCACTTTTTGGGATTCCCATCTATCTCTCCCTGGGGATTTCCGCTTTGATCGCCATGGCCATGGCAGATCTGCCTTTTGAGATTCTGGCGCAGAAAATGTTTGCCGGTATGAACTCCAGCTCTCTGCTTGCAATTCCATTCTTCATTCTGGCTGGTAATATTATGTCAAGAAGTATTACTGGGAAGTTGATTGGTATATCAAATGCATTCATAGGGTGGATCAAAGGTAGTTTGGCATTGGTTACCGTTGTAGCTTCTGCACTGTTTGGTGCGATTTCCGGTTCTGGTGTTGCGACAGTTTCTGCTGTCGGCGGTACCACAATCCCTGCCATGAAAGAAGAAAAGTATCCTTCTCATTTTGCGGCAGCAATTGCATCAATGGCTTCTATTTTGGGCCCTATCATTCCGCCATCCATTACACTGATCGTATATGGCAGTATTACAGGGGTATCTGTATCTAAATTGTTCCTGGGTTCTGTTATCCCGGGCATTCTGCTGGCTTTGGTTCTGGTATGCTATGCGCTCTTTTACGGTAAAAAGCATGATCTGCCTGCGCATGAACGGAAAAGCCCGAAAGAAATTGTTTGCACAGTAAAAGATGGTATCTGGGCGCTGCTGATGCCTGTTATCATTCTGGGCGGTATTTTCGGCGGTATTTTCTCTCCTACAGAATCTGCAGCAGTAGCAGTTATTTATGCGCTGCTCATCAGTTTCTTTGTGTATAAAGATATGGAACTGAAAGATCTGGGTGCCGTTTTGATCGATTCTTCCATTGCAACAGCAACGATCCTGATGATGGTAGGCCTTTCTAAGTCCTCCAGTTATGTTGTAACAGTTTCTGGTCTGCCTGAAACCATTTTGAATGGTTTTGCTTCCTTCACAGACAGCCCTATCGTGATTCTGCTGCTGATCAACATTCTGTTCCTGATCATCGGTATGTTAATGGAAGCAAATGCGGCCATCGTTATGATGACACCGCTGCTGCTGCCTTTGATGAAGGCATTTGGTATTGACACCATCCAGTTTGGTATTGTAATGTCCTTTAACCTGTGTATTGGTCTGATTACACCTCCCGTTGGTATTTGTATGCTTATGGGGAATCAGTTGGCAGGTTCGAAACTGTCGGCAGCACTGAAAGCAGTTGCACCTATGCTTGTGATGTCTTTGATTATTTTGATGCTGATCACATATATTCCTGCTTTGACAACTTGGTTACCAGGTTTCTTGGCAGAATAAACGTAAAGATAACAAAAGCCCATATATCGGAAGATATGTGGGCTTTTTTGTATGCAATAAAAATTCCGGCATCATATGAAAGAAATTCTATGAGCCGGAATTATGGTTTGAACTGCCCTGTTGCAGTGGGCAAAGTTATTTTGATTTTTCCAAAGAGTTGACCTGTGCTTCATACCATTCGATGGAGTCGTAGATCATGCTGAAATGCTCAGTGATTTTTGTACGAAGTTCGTCTTCGTTTCTGGAAAGCAAAGCGGCAAAAATTTCTTTATGGTGGTTGAATGCCTTGACATGTCGTGATAAAGGCATTTTAGAAACGCTGTACATATAGAAAAGGGCGCCGACACTCCAGTTCATTTCGTACAGATTCATCAACTGCTGATTGCCGGTCAAAGATACAAAAAGCTGGTGGAATTTTGTATCCAGAGTAGCGAACAGGGTGTAATCGGAGAGTTCATTGCCGGTAAAATACTCAGATACTTCCTGCATTTCCTGTAGAATTTTTGGATAAAAATCAATGTTTTTGATGGCAAGAGGAATGGAAAACTCCTCAATCATCCGGCGAACATCAATCATATCTTTGATCTGGCGCCCATTCAGGCGGGCTACAATGGTGCCGCGCCGAGGAATTGCCTCAGCAACACCCTGGGCGACCAAGCGATTGATGGCAGCAACAACAGGTGTGCGGCTGATGCCAAGAGAGTCAGATATTTCCTGGGTGGAAAGTTTGGTGCCGGGTGGGTAGGTGCCATTTTGGATGCGGGCTTTGATTTCCCGCAGTGCATAATCTAATAATGATTCATCTTGTCCTGCTGCTTGTGTCATAGCAATACCCCCATTTCCATAGAACAAGGATAAAAGTGAGATTTTATAAATTGTGAAACTTTTATCTTTTTCTAATATAAAGAAATCTAAACATAAAGTCAAGCTGAAAAATAACCGAGAATTCGCGGTTTTGGAATTGCATAAAAAGAAAAAAACTGTATGTTCGTAAATATATACAAAAAAATCTGTGTATAAAAGAAAAATCAATCGTATTTTTGGTAGAATTTCCATTTTTGTGTTTGCGAGGAAAAATCCCTTGACAGGAATCGAATTGAATGCTAAAGTCTAAATATAAAATTCAAAAATAAGTAAAATGAATTCAAAATAAAACAACGGGGAAAGATGTTCTATGTAAGGAGTGAAACAAATGGATTTTACAAATAAAAATGTAATCATCACTGGCGGTGCCAGTGGTATTGGCAAAGCAGTTACGACTGGCATTGTGGCTGGCGGCGGACATGCTATTATTGTGGATTTGAATCTGGAAGCAGCACAAAATGTCTGCAAGGAGCTGGGCGAAGCAAATGCAACAGCTTATCAGGTAAACATGGGTGACAGTGAAAATATTCGCACTGTCTTTGGTAAAATTCTGGAGGATTTTGGTCAGGTACATTGCTTGATCAATAATGCAGGCATTGTAAGCACAGCACCTTTTGATGAAGTGACACAGGCTGAATGGGATCGGGTAATTTCCATTAACCTGACTGGTGTTTATACAGCCATCAGCGTAATGTATCCTGCAATGAAAGCGGCTGGATATGGACGCATTGTAAATGTTGCTTCTGTTGCTGCAAAACGCGGCGGCGGCCTTTTGGGCACAAGCGCATATGCAGCTTCCAAAGCAGGTGTTATCGGCCTGACAAAAGCGGTTGCAAGAGAAGGCGCACCTTATGGTGTTGCTTGTAACGGTGTTTGCCCCAGCTTGACTATGACACCTATGACTGGCAATCTGGGAGAAGAAAAGCTGCAGAAAATTATTTCTACCATTCCCATGGGCAGAGGTGCACAGCCTCAGGAAATTGCCAATATGATTCTGTTCTATGCTTCTGATCTGTCTAGTTTTGCAACTGGGGAAATCAGCGACGTAGACGGCGGCGTTACCATGGACGGCTGATATTGCCTCTTAAATTTACTGACAAAACAGTGAATAGGCATGTATCCATAAACATGCTGATTTCACTTTTTGATGGCAGTACCGCAAAGTTGTTTTCCAATTTCTAAATTGTATTTTTTTGACTTTAGACATGACTTTCTACATTATAAATTAAGCACACGAACCACAAGGATATATTTCCTAGAATCACAAACCTTTTGCTTTGCAGCGCCGACCTCTCACGGCAGCAAAGCGGCGAATTGCGGATATTCTGCCGAAAGAACGATGTTTTATACCATTGCCTTCCGAATTGCCATTGGCACATCAGGGAGCCTTTGGTATGGAGCATCGTTTTTTTATGAAAAGAGAAAGGAGTTTTTTGATGGATCAATTTTCAGTGACATTTACTTCTAATACAGGGTTGCTCATGCAATATGGCGGCACGAAAGTGTTATTTGACAGCTTATATGGGAAATCCGGTCATCGTTTCAGTCCGCTTCCGCATTTTCTGGAAAAGGAGATCGTGGAAGGGAAAGGAGAATTTTCCAACATTGATTATCTTGTGTTTTCACATAATCATGCAGATCATTTCTCGTCAGATTATTTGAAAGCATACTTGCGACAAAATACAGTGAAAGGTCTTTTTCTGCCAGAAGATTTGCTGCAGGAAAAGGAATTGATGGATTTTTTGAAATCTAAAAAAATCCCAACTATGTTTTTTTCTAAAAATCCAAGTCTGAATGGAACTGTCGTTTTGGGAAATTCTTTTCGGTTACGAGCCATTCCAATGTGTCATCAGGGAGAAATTTATCAGGAAATACCGCATTTTTGTTTTTTGGTTTCCTGCGGCAAGGAACAGTTTCTGATGACAGCAGATGTGGATTTTGCTCAAGAGGATTTTTATGCCTTTACGCACACGGCTTTGAATGGGGTATTTGTGAATCCTCTTTTTTTCCATAGTAAGGAGGGGCAGCAAGTGATCAGCCAAATACTGCATCCTGAAGAGGTGTTTGTGTATCATATTCCTTTTGAGTCAGATGATGTATTATCCATGCGAAAAATGGTAAAACGGGACTGTGATAAATGGGATTCTTGCCCTGTAACGCCTTTATGGGAACCCATGCAAAAGGAGTACAGAACCGTAGACAGGGGATGATGTCATGGAAGAAATGTTATTTGCACTGGAAGCGGTACTGCCCTTTGTATTTATGCTTGCATGCGGATACTTCTTAAAAAGACGGGAGATTTTGACAGATGATTTCCGAAGGCAAGGAGATGCATTATGTTTTCGGTTTTTGTTTCCTATATTGGTGTTTCAAAATATATACACTGCGAAAATGCCGCAAACGGGTATTTGGCGTCCCATATGGTTTGCAATAGGTGTTATGGTGACTTCCATGGTGATTTTCTGTTTTGCAGTGCCTCGCGTAGAAAAAGATAGAAGAAAAATACCAGTTATAATCCAGTCTTTGTACCGTGGGAATTTTATGATCTATGGAATACCGTTTTCTCTGCGTTTGGGAGGCGAAGAAGCTGCACTGATTGCAACAGCAATGACAGCGGTGACACTGCCTTTGTTGAATATTGCAGCTATTGCAACTTATGCCAGATATACAGATGGAGAAAAAGTACAGTGGAAAAATACGGTGGTGCAAATTTTGAAAAATCCCATTATATGGGGCGTGTTTCTGGGAATTTTATGTTTTCAGGGAAAGATTACGCTTTGGGAGCCTGTGGAAAGCTGTCTTTCTGATTTGGCAAAAATTGCGACGCCACTTTCATTCTTGCTTTTAGGCAGCCGTCTTTCTGGTGACATGAAAGGTTCCGATTCTCGAACATTATTTTATATGGTGCTGATAAAACAATGGATTATGCCTACAGTTTATCTTTTTTGTGCCATAGTGTTTTTCCAGTTTACCGCTGAGGAACTGATTCCAGTATTGATTTTTTTGACCGCACCCGGTGCTATTACCACTTATCAATTGGCAATACAGTATCGGGCGGATGACATTTTGGCTGGTGCATTTGTACTGTATTCAATGGTGGTTTCTGTATGCTCCATTTTCTTTTTTGTTTTTGTTATGCAGCTTTGTCAGCGAATTACATAGAAAGAAGGGCAAGGATTTTGTAAAATTGTCTTTCTTTTGATACATCTGCACAAAATGTGTTTTTGTCGAAAATTACGGTTTTCCATAAACTGTGGAAAAGTTTGCAAAGTCTATTGACAAACGGAAATGTGAATGCTAAATTACTATTAAAGAATTCAAAAATATAAAAAATGAATTCAAAATAGGAGGCGCATAAAGTGAAAGAATTTGAAATCGCAGAAGGCGGGCTCAAACGTGTCATTGCAGTTCGGCTGCATCCTGGAGATGACGTACTGCTGTCTCTGGAACAGCTTTGCAGGGAAAAGAATCTCAAAAACGGACTGATTCTCAGTGCCATCGGCAGTTTGGATGGTGCGGCGTTTTACAACCCGGTGGAACTTCCGCATAAAAAGGCTGGCTATGGCTACAGTGAACCTGTAACGCTGAAAGGCCCCATTGAACTGACCAATGCATCTGGTATGATCTGCCATGATACAGAAGGAAATGTGCTGCTGCATGTACATATTTCTTTGAGCGACAGATACGGCAATGCTCATGGCGGTCACTTGATCGAGGGCAACAAAGTTTTATTGACAGTTGATATGATTTTGGGAGAAGTAGAAGGCATTGATATGGGCAGAGGTTATGATGAAGCTCTTGAGGTACCACTGTTTGCTCCCAAACAGTTATAAAAGGAATCAATGAAAGGTGTGAAGAAAACGTGAGTGCGAAAAAATATCCAAAAGAAATGCTGATGAATATGTATCAGACAATGCTGCGTATTCGTGCTTTTGAAACAAAAGCAGCGGAATGCTTTACAAAAGGTATGCTGGCAGGGAATATCCACCTGTGTATCGGTCAGGAAGCTGTTGCAACAGGTGCCTGCATGGCATTGGAAGCAGAAGACTATATGACATCTACCCACAGAGGCCATGGCCATTGCATCGCAAAAGGTGCTTCTCTGGATAAAATGCTGGCAGAATTGTTTGGGAAAGAAACTGGCTACTGCAAAGGTAAAGGCGGCTCCATGCATATTGCGGATGTAGCTGGTCTGCACAGCTTGGGTGCAAACGGTATTGTTGGTGCCGGCATTCCCATTGCGGCAGGTTCTGCGCTGGCTTCCAAAATTTATGGTGACAAACATGTAACTCTGTGCTTCTTTGGTGACAGTGCTTCCAACCAGGGTACATTCCACGAAGCAGTTAATATGGCGGCTGCATGGAAACTGCCCGTTGTATTCCTTTGTGAAAATAATAATTACGGTGTATCCGTTAACATCCATAGTGTAACCAATACAGATACCATTGCCGTTCGTGCAAAGGCTTATGATATCCCTGGCAAAACTGTAGACGGCAACGATCCCGTTGTGGTATATGAAGCAGTGAAAAAAGCTGTGGATTACGCAAGAGAAGGCAATGGCCCTTCTATCGTAGAATGCATGACATTCCGTCATCAGGGACATTACTGCGGTGATCCTGCAAACTATCGTCCGGCTGAATATTTGGAAGAAGCTCATGAAAAAGATGCAATTCCCAACATGAGAAAACGCCTGCTGGAAAACGGTACAGCAACAGAAGAAGAACTGCAGGCAGTTGAAGCCGCTGTTCAGGAAGAAATGGAAGCAGCATATGCATTTGCAGATGCGTCTGCTTACCCTAACCCTGCGGAAGCAACTACCGATGTATATTCTTCTGATAACGAAAGGAGTGTCGTAAGATGAGCAAAAAAATCAGTATCAGCAAAGCCATCGGCGAAGCGATGCATGAAGAAATGTTGAGAGATCCCAATGTAATCATCATGGGCGAAGATATGGGTAAAATGGGGAACGTATTCGGCATCACTGTTGGTTTCCAGCAGGAATTTGGTGAAAACCGTGTTATTGATACACCTATTTCCGAATCCGGTTTCTGTGGTATGGCTGTTGGTGCAGCAATGCGCGGCATCCGTCCTGTAGTAGAACTCATGTATGATGACTTCATTACTGTTGCTGCTGACCCTATTCTGAACCAGGCAGCAAAAATGAGATATATGACAGGTGGTCAGGCAACTGTGCCTATGGTACTGCGTCTGCCTATGGGTGCCGGCAGAAGAAATGCTGGTCAGCATTCCCAGTGCCTGGAAAATATGTTCTGCCATACACCCGGTCTGAAAGTTATCGCACCTTCCACTGCAAAAGATGCAAAAGGTCTGCTGAAATCCGCTATCCGCGATGATGACCCTGTTATCTGCATGGAACATAAACTGCTGTATGCGAAAAAAGAACAGATTCCCGAAGAAGAATACACCATTCCTCTGGGTGTTGCAGATGTGAAACGGGAAGGCAGCGACATTACTATCATCACTTGGAGCAGAGAAGTTTATTTTGCACTGGAAGCAGCAGAAACACTGGCAGCAGAAGGTATTCAGGCAGAAGTTCTGGATCTGCGCACACTGGTTCCTCTGGATTGGGATGCAATCGTTGCGTCTGTAAGCAAAACACATAATGTAATCGTCGTTTCTGAAGAAGTAAAACGCGGCAGCTATGCAGCAGAAATTTCTGCACAGATTGCAGAAGAACTTTTTGATGAACTGGATGCACCTGTGGAACGTGTTTGCGGTCTGAATATCGTTTCTCCTTTCAGCCCTACACTGGAAGATGAAAACTTCCCACATCCTGAAAACATCGTAGCTGCTGTGAAAAAAGTACTGAACAGATAAGGAGGAAGGGACATGGCTTTTGAAATTAAAATGCCTCAGCTGGGTCTGACCATGGAAGAAGGTACTGTTGCCCAGTGGCTGAAACAGGAAGGCGACACCGTAGCAAAAGGCGATGTGCTTCTGGAAATTACAACAGATAAATTGACAAGTGAAATTGAAAGTGAAGCAGATGGCATTCTGCTGAAAATTGTAGCAAAAGAAGGCGAAGATGTACCTGTAAAAGGTCTTCTGGGTTATATCGGCGAGGCAGGAGAAAGTGTAGGCGGTGACGCACCGGCTGCGGCTGCACCAGCTGCTGCACCTGCACCGGCGGAAGCTCCTGCTGCTGCACCTGCACCCGCACCTGCGGCAAAAGCAGATGGCAGCAGAATCCGCATTTCTCCTCTGGCAAGAAAAACAGCAGCGAAACTGGGTGTAGATTATCAGAATCTGGCAGGCAGTGGTCCCAGCGGTCGTATTGTACAGAAAGATATTCTGGCAGCGGCAGAAGCAGCAAAACAGCAGCCTGCACCTGTTGCAGCAGCGCCTGCAGAAACACCTGCGGCAGCACCAGCAGCAAAGAGCGGCGAACTGGAACTGATGGATGGCGACGAAGTTGTAAAACTGGCAGGTATGCGCAAAGTCGTTGCAGAACGTATGGCAAAATCTGCAAGAGAAATCCCTACTGTTACGCAGAATGTAAAGATCGATGTAACAAAACTGGTAGCATTCCGCAAACAGATCAACGAAACCAGTGGTCAGAAATTCTCTATGAACGATTTCATTCTGAAAGCTGTTGCCAATGCGCTGCGTGCAAATCCTCATATTCTGGTAAGCATCGATGGCAACCAGATCATCAAACGCGCCCATGTAAATCTGGGTATGGCCGTTGCGCTGGATGATGGTCTGATCGTACCTGTTATCCGTGATGCAGATAAACTGAGCCTGAGCCAGATTTCTGCAACTGCAAAAGATTTGGCAGTTCGTGCAAGAGAAAATAAACTGGCTATGGATGAATACAAAGGTTCTACATTCACCATCTCCAATCTGGGTATGTTTGGTGTGGAAACCTTCGATCCCATCATCAACCAGCCTGACGCAGGCATCTTGGGTGTTTGTGCCGTACAGGACGAATTGGATATGGATGAGGAAGGCAAAATCTTCAAAAAACAGGTTATGCGGATTTCCTTTACCTTTGACCATCGCCTGATCGACGGTGCAGTGGCAGCAAAATTTGAACTGGCAATCAAAGAATTGCTGGAAGATCCTATGAGAATTTTACTGTAATGGTTTGATATAGTTATACAAAAGAAAAAGTGCAGAAAAAGAAAATATACAAAAGATTACCCTCTCAGAAAAAGAAAAACTGGAACAGAAAATTTAGGAGGAAGGACTATGGCTTTTGAAATCAAAATGCCCCAACTGGGTCTGACCATGGAAGAAGGCACTGTTGCTAAATGGCTGAAACAGGAAGGGGATTCCGTAAAAAAAGGCGATGTGCTGCTGGAAATCACAACAGATAAGCTGACAAGTGAAATTGAAAGTGAAGCAGACGGTATTCTGCTGAAAATTGTTGCAGAAGAAGGGGAAGATGTTCCTGTAAAAGGTTTGCTGGGCTATATTGGTGAGGCTGGTGAACAGGTTGGACAGGCTTCTGCACCGACTGCGGCTCCTACACCTGCACCCACACCTGCCGCAGCAACTGCGGCAGAAAAGAAAGCAGCAGATACTTCTGTTGTAGTTGTGGGCGGTGGCCCTGGCGGTTATGTGGCGGCTATTCGTGCAGCACAGCTTGGCGGTAAAGTCACATTGATTGAAAAGAATAAACTGGGTGGTACATGCCTGAATGTAGGCTGTATCCCTACGAAAGTGCTGCTCCACGCGGCAGAAGCACTGACAGAAGCAAAACACATGGACAATCTGGGTATTCAGGTATCTGTCAATGGTATTGACTGGAAGGCAGTACAGTCCAGAAAAGAAGCAGTAACAAACCAGCTGGTAAACGGTGTTACAGGCTTGATGAAAGCGAATAAGATTCGTGTCATCGAAGGTACAGCATCTTTTGCATCTAAAACAGCACTGGAAGTTCTAAAAAAAGATGGTACAAAAGAAAATGTTCCTTTTGATAAAGTGATTTTGGCAACAGGTTCTGTTCCTGCGGTTCCGCCTATTCCTGGTGTGAAGGAAAATGCGGCTTGTGTGGATTCTACAGGCGCTCTGGCATTTGACCATGTTCCTGAAACACTGCTGGTCATTGGCGGCGGCGTTATCGGTATGGAACTGGCAACAGCATACAGCCGTTTTGGCGCAAAGGTAACAGTAGTCGAAGCAATGCCCAAACTGTTGCCTATGATGGACGGAGAACTGACAGCTATGCTGCGGAAGAAAATGGAAGCTTCCGGTGTAACCATTCTGACAGAAGCGAAGGTACAGTCCGTTGAGGCATCTGCTGTTGGAGCCAAAGTACAGGTGGAAGTCGGCGGCAAAGTAGAATCTTACGAAGCGGAAAAAGTGCTGGTTGCAGTAGGCCGCAGAACAGACACAGAAGCATTGGGTCTGGACAAGGTTGGTATTGCCCATGACAGAGGACGTATTACTGTAAACGATAAAATGGAAACCAATGTACCCAACATTTATGCCATCGGTGACTGCCTTGGCAAAGTAATGCTGGCACATGTGGCATCTGCACAGGGTGAAGTTGCCGCAGAAAACGCATTGGGAGAAACTGCTGTATATGACGGCAAAACAAATCCTTCCTGTGTATATACAGATCCTGAATTTGCTGGCGTTGGTTTGACAGAAGAAAAGGCCAAAGAAGAAGGCATTCCTTATCAGGTAGGGAAATTCCCTCTCATGGCAAACGGCAAAGCTCTGATTATGAACGGCGGCGAAGGCATGATCAAGTTCATCATCGGCAAAGAATACGGCGAAGTGCTTGGTGTACATATTTTGGGTCCCAGAGCAACTGACCTGATCGGAGAATGCGCTCTTGCCATTGGCATGGAAGCTACTGTAGACGAAATCTACGCTACTATCCACGCACATCCCACAGTAACAGAAGCAGTGAGAGAAGCGGCACTGGCAGCAACCAAACGTGCAATCCATATTCCTAATAAATAAGTAATTTCTGACGAAATCCATGCCGGCTCGTTGTCTGCCGGCAGTGTTTCGGCAGACAACGAGGAGGCAAAGAGATGATCTATATCAAAAGTCCATCTACAGATCCACATTTCAATTTAGCATTGGAGCAATATGTTTTTGATGAAATGGACCGCAGTCAGGAATACTTCATGCTGTGGCAGAATGATAATGCCATCATCATTGGGAAACATCAGAATACAGTTCGGGAAATCAACAGCACATATGTAAAAGAACATAACATTTCCGTAGTCAGACGCTTGTCCGGCGGCGGTGCTGTATATCATGACTTGGGTAACCTGAATTTTACGTTTATTGTTTCTGAAAATGGACTGGAACAGTTTGACTTTGGTTCTTTCTGCCGTCCTATTGTAAAGGCATTGGGTCACTTCGGTGTAAAAGCAGAAATCAATGGCAGAAATGACATGACCATTGACGGCAAAAAGTTTTCGGGTAACTCTCAGTATGCAAAACAGGGGAGAGTTATGCACCACGGAACTATATTATATGACAGTGATCTGGAAACCGTTTCTCACGCCCTTCAGGTTTCTGCCGATAAAATCGTATCCAAAGGCGTTCAGTCTGTCCGCAGTCGTGTGACAAATGTAAGAAATTACATGGAAAAGGATGTGCCCATCGGAGAATTCTGGGAAATGCTCTTACAGGATATGGCGGCAGAAACACCTATGGATTTTTATACCTTAACAGAAGCGGATCTGGAACGGGTACGGCAGATACAAAAAGAACGGTATGATACATGGGAATGGAATTATGGAAATTCACCTGCCTATGCCATTGTAAAAGAACGCAGATTTGATGGATGCGGCAAGCTGGAAGTCCATATGAATGTAGAAAAAGGTATCATCACTGCTTTTGATGTCTTTGGAGATTATTTCGGTAATGGTGATAAGGAGCAATTGCGTCAGCATTTGCTGGGGGTAAAATTGACAGAAGAAGCATTGAGGGGGGCGTTGCAGCCTTTGTGTATTTCTGATTATTTCTGTCATTTGCAGGATGAACAGTTTTTAGAGCTGCTTTTGTATTAAAAACAGTATAGGAATTTACAAAAAGACTTTCATTTCATGAGAATATGAAGGTCTTTTTTATTGGAATGAAAAACTTGTTTGCTTGAGAGAAAGAAAAAAGCTATAATAAGAAAAATAAATATAATAGTAGAAAAGGAGTGGATTTTGATGTTGGAAATAGGAATGAAAGCACCGGATTTTACTTTATTAGATAAAAATGGAGAACAGGTTTCTCTGTCCCAGTTTTTAGGAAAGAAAGTTGTATTATATTTTTATCCCAGAGATAATACACCAGGATGCACCAAGCAGGCATGTGCCTTTGCGCAGAGTTATGATGCATTTCGCGAAAAAGACGTGGTTGTTATTGGTATCAGTAAGGACTCTGTGGCATCCCATGTAAAATTTGCGGAGAAACATCAGCTCCCTTTTATTTTGCTGTCTGACCCAGAATTGGAAGCTATTCAGGCTTATGACGTCTGGAAAGAAAAGAAATTGTATGGTAAGGTAAGCATGGGCGTTGTGCGTACAACATACATCATTGATGAACAGGGTGTTATTGAAAAAGTAATGCCAAAGGTAAAACCAGATACCAATGCATCAGAAATTTTATCCTATCTGGCTGGAGAAACAGAGCATTAATGTAAAACAAGCAAGAAATGGAGATTATTTATGAAAATCATTATATCCCCAACAAAGAAAATGCGTGTAGAAACGGATAGTTTGTTATGGCGAGATCTGCCGTTATTTTTAAACAAAACAGAACAAATTTATCAACTATTGCAGTCTATGCCATCTGATGTGCTGCAGAAAATATGGAAGTGCAATGACAACATTGCGGCGTTGAATGTGGAACGTCTGCGTAATATGGATTTATATCATGGATTGACACCTGCGATTCTGGCTTATGAGGGGATTCAATTTCAGTATATGGCACCGGGTGTATTTACAGAAACAGAGTTTGACTATATTCAGAAGCATCTTCGCATTCTGTCTGGTTTCTATGGAATTTTGCGTCCATTTGATGGTGTAACGCCGTATCGTTTAGAAATGCAGGCAAGGCTTTCTATCAATGGAAAGAAGGACCTCTATGACTTTTGGGGCAGTTCGCTGGCAGAATCGTTACAAACAGAAACAGATTGTATTTTGAATTTGGCTTCCAAGGAATACAGTCAGGCTGTTTCAAAGCATTTGTATGATTCTGTTCAATGGGTCGATTTTGTTTTTGGGGAAGAAAAGGATGGAAAAGTAAAGGAAAAAGGAACACTTTGCAAAATGGCACGGGGAGAGATGGTGCGTTATCTGGCAGAGAAGGAAATAGAGGATATAGAAGAAGTAAAGCACTTTGATCGGCTGAATTTTCGGTATTCAGAAGAATATTCGAAGGAAGATACATTTGTTTTTATTCGCAATGAAGAAAAATAATAAATGTACTTCCAAAAGAACAAAAAATATGGTTGACAGAAGCCGAAGTCGATGGTAATATATACTTCGCTGTCGGAGCACAGCGAAAAAGTTCTAAAAAAAATGAAAATAGTTGTTGACAGATCAGAAACGATGTGGTAACATACTATTCGCTGCTGAAACACAGAGAAAGCAGCAAAGAAAAAATAAAAAAGTTCTTGACAAGCGAAAAGCTTTCTGATAAAATATTTTTCGCTGTCAAAACTTGGCAGACAAGATCTTCTCTCTGAAAAGAAATTGTTCAGAAAAAAGAACTTGACAGAAAAATGAAAGAGTGATAAGATATCACTCGCCGCT
>CABSIK010000007.1 GCA_902477755.1 uncultured Clostridia bacterium | reverse complement strand
TCACCCCACTTGTTATTCAGTATATCATACTGTCTAACAAATGGGGTGCAGTTCATTTTGCGATATCCGCTCTTTTGTCTTGTTTTAGAATGAATCTTCGATCCGAAAAAACTTATTTCAGGTTTGCTTTCAGAACTTCTGCGATTCTTGTGATACCTTCTTTGATCTTGTCTTCAGGCATGCAGGAGTAGTTCAGACGGAAGTGGTTTTCTTTGCCGCCGTTAGGGAAGAAGCTGCCGCCGGGAACGTAAGCAACTTTCTTTTCCAAGCACTGTTTTGCCAGTACTTTTGCATCCATGTATTCGGGCAGTACGCACCATGTGAACAGACCGCCTTCGGGATGTGTGAATTTCACTTCCTTAGGGAATGTTTCTTCCATGGTTTTCAGCATTACGTCACGTCTCTTGCCGTAAACTTCTTTGATCTTTTCAACATGTTCGTCCAGATCGTACATATCCAAGAATCTGTCAGCGATGAGCTGGTCGATTGTGGAGGACTGCAGGTCAGCACCCTGTTTGATGAAGTTGTATTTTACCAGGTTTTCTTTGGATGCGCAGATCCAGCCGATACGCAGACCAGGAGCCAGGATCTTGGAGCATGTGCCCAGGAATACAACCAGTTCTTTAGTATCCAGGGATTTCAGGGAAGGCATGTTTGTACCTTCGAAACGCAGTTCGCCGTAAGGGTTGTCTTCGATTACAGGGATTTCATATTTGTTGATGATATCCATGAATTTATGACGTCTTTCCAGAGTCCATGTTTTGCCTGTAGGGTTCTGGAAGTCGGGGATAACGTAGATCATTTTAACTTTTTCTGTTGTAGCCAGGATTTTTTCCAGTTCTTCAGGGATCATACCGTCATCATCTGTAGGAACTTCGATGAAGTTGGGTTCGCAAGCTTTGAACGCGTTAACAGCACCCAGGTAGGAAGGGCTTTCCATCAGAACAACGTCACCGGGGTTCAGGAAGATACGAGCGGAGAAATCCAGACCCTGCTGAGAACCGCTTGTGATCAGAACATGATCGATGTCTGTATCGATGTTATTTTTTGCTTTCATTCTAGCAACGATTTTTTCACGCAGAGAAGGCAGACCTTCTGTAGATGTATACTGCAGAGCAACCTGACCAACTTCGTCCATAACTTTGATACAAGCCTGTTTTACGCCTTCACAAGGGAACAGTTCAGGAGCGGGCATACCACCGGCAAAGGAAATGATGTCGGGTTTGGATGTCAGCGCCAGCAATTCTCTGATTTCGGAACCTTTCAAGAGATTCATTCTGTTTGCATACTGTACCATGTAAAATTCCTCCTTATGTAATAGAAATTGATAAATAATAGTTTCAAGTTGGTGTCTGACATGCTGCCGAAAAGGGAGAACATATCAGACAAATTACTAAAAAATAACCCCTTTTCTTTATTAAAACACAAATATTACACAAAGTCAATGGGCAGTTTTATAAGAAACCTATTGATTTTTGCTTAAAATTGCGAAAAAAATTATGATTTTCTTCACGTTTTCGCCTGCACAGTATGTTTTCAGAGGGGAACTTTTGTCAAATTGTACGGTTTTTTATACAGTTGTTATAAAAAGGGGATTTGACCGATCTTCTTTCTAAATAGAAAAAAGATTGCGAAAAAAATAACAGCCTTCTGTATGAAACACGAAAGGCTGTTTGAAAAATGATGTTTAGGATTTTTGTTTTTTGGAGGTGAAAGTCATTAGGGGCAGAAGGGTCAGAACGAACAGATGGAGCGCCACGTTGGCAGCGGTGAAGTTATATGTATTGGAAACTTCTCCGAACTCCAGCAGATAGCGGAAAATGAGACCAAGCACTGCCAAACCCAGATTCAGCGCTGCCCCAAAGCCCATGGAACCTTTGGGAAACAAGGCAGACTGGAGCATGCCCAGTTCCGAATAAAACAGAAAGACAGACAGCAGAATGATGGTTTTCATGGTCAGGCTTGTTTCTACAGGGTTTTCTGGATTGCAGTTGATGATGGGGAACAGGCAGCCGCCGATGATACAGCAAAAGATGACCATACCCACCACCAGAGGTTTTCGGTATTGTTGGATGCGTTCTGAGGGTCTCATGGCAAAGTCTCCTTAAAAAATGTATTTGTTCTGTATTTTAACACGGGAGACAGAGAGATACAACGCGGAAAGATCATTTGTAAAAAAGGCAGATGCTTTTCATTAGAGAACAAAGAAAGCCGAAATCCTAATGGGCAAAAAAATAGCCGCTGCCCAAAGGGGAAAGGGGCAGCAGCCGAGGCTATACACGAAAAGTCCTTCGCTGTATGCGGCACAGCGGAGGACTTAGTGTATCCGATAGGATTATTTTAAGTTTGCTTTGATAACTTCCGCGATGGCTTTTACGCCTTCCACGATTTTTTCATCAGGCATGCAGGAGTAGTTCATGCGGAAGCAGTTTTCATGACCGCCGTTAGGGAAGAAGGAGCCGCCGGGAACGTAGGCAACTTTCTTTTCCAGACATTGCAGCGCCATTTTACGGGTGTCGATGTATTCGGGCAGTTCTACCCATGTGAACAGACCGCCGTCGGGGTGTGTGAATTTTGCTTCTTTGGGGAATGTTTCTTCCATGGTTTTCATCATCAGATCCCGTCTGTGTTTGTACAGCTCGCGGATGGTGTCAACGTGTTTGTCCAGGTCGAACATTTCCATATATTTGTTGGCTTCCAGCTGGGTAACGGTAGGTGTTTGCAGGTCAGCGCCCTGTTTGATGAAGTTGTACATGGACAGGATTTCATCGGAAGCGCAAACCCAACCCAGACGATAGCCGGGTACCAGAATCTTGGAGAAGGTACCTAAGAATACAACCAGCCCTTTGGTATCCAGAGATTTCAGAGCGGGCATGTTTTCGTTTTCAAAACGCAGTTCGCCGTAAGGGTTATCTTCGATTACGGGGATTTCGTATTTATTGATGATTTCCATAAATTTGTGACGGCGTTCCAGTGTCCATGTTCTGCCGGTGGGGTTCTGGAAATCGGGGATGACATAGATCATCTTTACATTAGGTGTGGTTTCCAGAATTTTTTCCAGTTCTTCCATGACCATACCGTTTTCATCTGTGGGCACTTCCATGAAAGTGGGTTCACAAGCTTTGAAAGCATTGATAGCACCCAGATAGGAAGGGCTTTCCATGAGGATGACGTCACCTTTATCTACAAATACACGGGCGGAGAAATCCAGACCCTGCTGAGAACCGCTGGTCACCAGAATATGGTCCGCATCCGTTTCAATATTATTTTTGGCTTTCATTCGCTCAGCGATTTTTTCCCGCAGTGCAGGGAAGCCTTCTGTAGAAGAATACTGACAGGCTACCGTGCCCATTTCGTCCATGACAGCATTGCATGCCTGACGAAGCTGTTCCACGGGAAACAGTTCTGCTGCGGGCAGACCGCCTGCGAAGGAAATAATATCGGGTCTTGCAATGAGTTTCAGCAGATCGCCGATATCGGAATTAGTCAGTTGTTCCATTCTTTTCGCATAACGCACCATACTTGTTTCCTCCTTTGTAATCATAAACAAACATTCTCTTTTGTAGGAATCTATGAAATAGATTTGATACTTATGAAACCACAACAGGCGCTTGTTTGTCAATGGCTGGCGGACACGGGGTGTTTTGTTTTTGGTACATGAAAAAAGACGATTTTTTTGTGCGAAATTCACGCAAAATACATTGTATGTATAAAAAAACATGGGAAAATGCCCATAAAAAGCCTTTGTATTTTCATCAATACAGAAAAAAACGGTGGATTTGCACATTTTTTTTCATGAGTATTTTTTCGGAGTTTCTGTTCTCTGTCCGGCGGTAAGGCAAAAAGATGGTTTTGGAAAGGGGATGGGGTTTAGAAATCCTGATATTTTCGTTTGGTATTGGAAAACTTCCGGCTGTTTTCTTTTTCTGTAAAATCCATGTAAAGTCTGGGTTTTCAGGCTGTCGTGGAACCATACAATTTTGGTTTCTTTTGGAAGGGCTTTTTGCCGCAAAATGTCAAAAAGTTTAATAAATGAAATTTTTTGTTTATTTTCTATTGCTTTTCATGGCAAAAGATGTATAATGATTTAGGTTTCGTAAAAATAATCAGAAAGTTTAGTATTTCTACACAACGAGGTGTTATTTATGGATATCGGCCACAAGATCAAACAGCTTAGGATTCAGAAGGGTCTGACGCTGGAAGAACTGGCCAGCCGCAGTGAGCTGACAAAGGGATTTCTCTCCCAAATGGAGCGAAATCTGACCTCTCCTTCCATCGCCACCCTCAACGACATCGTAGAGGCCTTGGGCAGCAGTCTTTCGGAATTTTTCCGGGAGGACAAGGAGGAGCAGATCGTTTTCCACAAAAAGGACTTTTTTGTGGATGAGCGGGAAAATTATACGGTGCACTGGATCGTGCCCAACACACAGAAAAACGAAATGGAACCGATCATGGTGGAATTGCCTCAGGGCGGGGAATCCTTTGTGATGGACCCCCACAGCGGTGAGGAATTCGGCTATGTGGCGGAGGGCTGCGTGACACTGGTCTGCGGCGAGGAGAGCCATGTGATCCACAAAGGGGAAACATTCTATCTCTCCGGCAAAAACCGCCATTATTTGAAAAATGAGAAGAAAACAACGGCAAAGGTCATCTGGGTTTCCACACCGCCGCTGTTCTAAAAAGTGACAAGAAAAAGGAGTAGCCGCCGATGAAAAAGAAACTGATTCAGTTTAAAAACATCGTCAAGGAATTTGACGGCAAACTGGTACTGAAAGGTGTCAATCTGGACATCTACGAAAATGAGTTTGTGACACTGCTGGGCCCCAGCGGCTGCGGGAAAACCACACTGCTGCGTATTCTGGGTGGTTTCCTGACACCAAACGAAGGGACAGTTCTCTTTGACGGAGAGGACATCAGCAAGATCCCTCCTTATAAACGGGAGATCAACACCGTATTCCAGAAATACGCCCTGTTCCCTCATATGAATGTATACAACAACATTGCTTTCGGTCTGAAAATCAAAAAAGAACCAAAAGACATCATCGAACAGAAAGTAAAACGTATGCTGAAGCTGGTGAATCTGGAAGATTTCGCTGACAAGAACGTGACAGAAATGTCCGGCGGCCAGCAGCAGCGTGTTGCCATTGCCAGAGCATTGGTAAACGAACCCAGCGTACTGCTTCTGGACGAACCTCTGGGCGCACTGGACTTAAAGCTCCGTCAGGAAATGCAGCACGAACTGAAAAAAATCCAGCAGGAAGTGGGCATCACATTCATTTTCGTAACCCACGACCAGGAAGAAGCTCTGACTATGTCCGACAAGATCGTTGTCATGAAAGACGGGGAAATCCAGCAGATCGGCAGCCCTACAGATATTTACAACGAGCCTGTCAATGAATTTGTCGCAAACTTCATCGGCGAAAGTAACATCATCGAAGGCGTTATGCTGGAAGATTATAAAGTTATGTTTGAAGGCAGAAAATTTGACTGTGTGGACGATGGCTTTGAGAAAAACGAAGTGGTTGACGTTGTCATCCGTCCTGAGGACTTGGATATCGTACCCAGAGAACAGGGCAAGCTCAAAGGCGTTGTGAAATCTGTACTGTTTAAAGGCGTACACTATGAAACCATGGTGGAAACAAAAGTTGGTACAGAAATCACCGTAAAAATGCAGGTATCCAATGACCAGCCTGTATTCAACGAAGCAGCAAACGAAAAAATGTCTGCCAACGACTTCTATCTGGATGTGGACGACGTAGAAGAACTGGATGAAGCAACCATCATCGCCCGTGCTGACGCTCAGGCGTGGAACCCCGATGAGGATGAGCTCATTTCCATCAAAGAAGTGAAGTACAACATCAAAAAGGAAAACGGTACTTATCCCGTAACCTTCTCCACAGCGGCAGGTACATCCGTAACGGTGAATATGATCGTCAAGGATGAAAACCGCGTCACCAGTGAAGAAAACGAAGAATATATCTTCGCTGTGAACTTCTTCAAAAAAGCAGACGAAATTCAGGAATCCATCGCTTTGGATACAGACCTGAAAACATGGGCAAACGCTTCTGCATACTCTCTGGAAGACGATATGCCTGTGGAGATCACCGACGTCAAATATGACTTCGATCCCGAAAACATCACCCCCGGCGTTTACGATGTGACTTTCGCCACTAAGGGGTATGAATATAAGGTAGATACCACGGACAAGCATGAAGTAGGGGAAGAAGTTGGACTGATCTTTGAACCCGAAGATATTCATATCATGTCCAGAGAGCAGTAAGGAAAGGAGGCGGCAAAATGCGACAGTTTCGCAGTATGGTATATCCTTATGTGGTCTGGATTGCCATTATGATCGTTGTGCCCATGCTGATGATCCTTCTGTATGCGTTCACCAAAGAGGGCAACGATGTGACCACCTTCCGCTTCACACTGGAAAACTTCGGCAGATTCTTCAGTGATGCTGTGTTTCTGGATGTGTTGAAGCGCTCTCTGATCATTGCCATATTTACTACCATTATCTGCGTCCTTCTGGGCTATCCCATTGCCTATGCCATTGCAACAGGTCCGGAAAAAAGCAAGATGTTCTGGATTCTCATGATCACACTGCCCACATGGATCAATATGCTGGTGCGTACTTACGCATGGGTGGGCATTTTGCAGGACGATGGTCTTTTGAACAGCTTTTTTGGGTTGTTCGGCATCGGGCCTTTCAAAATGATGTATACCACATTCGCCGTGGTACTGGGTATGGTCTATAACTTCATTCCTTTTATGATTTTGCAGATTCATACTTCTCTGGCGAAAATGGACAAGAGCCTGCTGGAAGCAGCCAGCGACTTGGGGGCAAACCGTATGCAGTCTTTCCTGCGGGTCACACTGCCTTTGAGTCTGCCCGGCGTTCTCAGCGGCATCACACTGGTGTTCCTGCCTGCGGTATCCAGCTTTTTCATTCCCAAACTGCTGGGCGGCGGACAGTATGTCCTCATCGGTAACGTCATCGAAACCCAGTTCCTCACCAGCGGCGACTGGAACTTCGGCAGTGCCATCTCTCTGATCATGGCAGTCATCATCATGATTTCCATGTATCTGACCAGAAAAGTAGATACAGACCCGGCAGCAAACGGAAGGGGGGAATAAGCCGTGGAAGAAAAAAGACATAGAATCGGCGCCAAAATCATTTTGGGCATCACGGCGTTATTCTTCTATCTGCCCATACTGTATATCATCGTCTTTTCCTTTAATGACTCCCGTTCTTTGACAAAGTTCGGCGGTTTTTCACTGCGGTGGTATGAAAAGATGTTTTCCGACAGCGCTATGATGGAATCGGTGGTTTACACCATCGTCATTGCCATTCTGGCAACCATCATTTCCACAGTGGCAGGCACATTGGCTGCCATCGGTCTTTCCCGTTCTCGGAAAGCCCTCCGCAATGTGGTGGAACAGGTGAACAACCTGCCCATCATGAACCCGGAAATCGTAACAGCCATCGGCCTTTTGATGTTCTTCAGCGCTTTGGGCATCAATAAAGGCTTTACCACACTGCTGTTGGCGCACATTATGTTCTGTACGCCTTATGTGATTTTGTCCGTTTCCCCCAAACTGCGGTCTCTTGACCCCAATCTGGCGGATGCGGCACTGGATCTGGGTGCAACACCTTTGCAGGCATTGACAAAAGTCATTGTGCCCCAGATCATGCCCGGTATTGTTTCCGGTGCGCTGATTGCTTTCACCATGAGCTTTGACGATTTCATCATTTCTTATTTCGTCACCGGCAATGGTGTGAACAATATTTCTATTTTGGTGTATACCATGAGCAAACGTGTCAACCCTTCCATCAACGCATTGTCCACCTTGGTCATTGCCATCATCACGGTTGTGTTGATCGTTGTCAACGTAGTACCCATCATCAAAGAGAAAAGGAGAAAAAAGGTATGAAAAAATTTATTGCTATGGCTCTTGCAAGTGTAATGCTGCTGGCAGGCTGCGGCGGCAGCAGCGAAGGTGCATCTGCGGAAGACGCAGTTGCAAAATATGGTTCCGATACCCTGAAGCTCTACAACTGGGGCGAATATATGGGTGAAAACCTGATTTCTGATTTTGAAAAAGAATTCGGCGTAAAGGTTATCGTGGAATATTTCGATTCCAATGAAACCATGTACACCAAACTGCAGGCAGGGGATTCCTATGATGTGCTGGTTCCTTCCGATTACATGATCGAAAGACTGATCAGAGAAGGCATGCTGCAGGAACTGGATCTGTCCCTGATCCCCAACATCTCCAACCTGGCAGAAGGTGTCAAAGGCCTGCCTTATGACCCCGAAAACACATATTCCGTACCTTACTTCTGGGGCAGTGTAGGTATCGTTTACAACCACAATAACGTAGACCCTGCTGTTGTGGAAGAACAGGGCTACAGCATCCTGCACAACACAGATTACAAAGGCAAAATCTATGTTTATGACTCCGAACGTGACTCCTTCATGATGGCCTTCAAAGCACTGGGCTACTCCATGAACACAGACAATCAGGATGAAATTCAGGAAGCTTATCAGTGGCTGCTGGATATGAACAACACCATGGAACCCGTTTATGTAACTGACGAAGTCATCGACGGCATGATCAACGGCACAAAAGACATCGCAGTTGTTTACAGCGGCGACGCAACAACCATCCTGTCTGAAAACCCTGACATGAGTTTCTGGATGCCTAACGAAGGCACAAACCTGTGGAGCGATGCTATGGTTATCCCTGCAAACGCAGAAAACCCCAAACTGGCACACGAATTCATCAACTATGTGCTGACATACGAAGCATCTCTGGGCAACAGTGAATACGTTGGCTACGCTTCTTCCAATCAGGAAGTTCTGGATGAACTGAGCGGCGAAGGCGGCCTGTTCGCAGATAACGAAGCATACCTGCCTCGTTCCGGCTATGAAAAAGACGAAGTTTTCGTAGATAACCAGGTGCTGAAAAAAGAACTGGCTGAACTGTGGATCAAAGTAAAAGCGACAAAGTAATGACAAAAAGATAAGGAGGGAAAGGGATGTTGCAGAACACTTTGGACATCCTGCGTAAAGAAGGAAAAGAGATTCTGGTCTGCCTTTCCGGCAGTGACGAAGCCCAGAAAGCATGGCTGGCAGCCGGCGGAGAAGCAGGGCATATGCTCTCAGCCCGTCAGGTAGAAAGCTGGCTCATGACTGGCGGCGCCCAGCTGCCCAAGGAGATTGCTTTTTCCGGTACGCTGGAGGAATTTGTTTCCCTCTTTCCCAAAACAAACGCCGAGGACAGCAAACGGAAAGTAAATGCTTTCCTCTCTGGAGCGGTTGTGGAATATAAAGACGGGAACTGGGAATGTTTTACCTGTAATGTGGTGGTCATGGGCTGCTGCATGGGGGAATATCTCAGTATCGTCAATAAAAAAGAATTGAAATTCTAAAGGAAAGCTGGAATCCTTTTATAGGATTCCGGCTTTTTTCGTTCTAACCTCCTTTTGGTCTGCATAAACTATTTGCAGACCGAAAGGAGGTTACGCCCATGGGGAAGAAAGAAAAGGATCAACGGCTCCTGCGCCGGAATCTGCTGGGCGTTTGTGTGTTTTTGCTGGCGCTGCCTGTGCTCTGGCCCATGGGCGGCGCGGCTTTTGCCATGCGGGAGATTTTGCCGGGACAAGTATCGGCGGCGGAGCCCACAGGGGAGGAAGGCGCAGACATCCCAGAAGAAACGGAAACAGCGGAGGAGCCTGCAAAGGAAACGGGGCTTTTTGGCATTGATGACCTGAAATTCAAGGAGGAGGAACAGGTGGCAGCAGCCTATCTGCCTCGGGAGGAAGTGGAGCGGATGCAGGACTTTTCCTACCTCCAGAAAACCTATTACACCACCGACTCCCGTACTATGCTGCTGCCTACGGATATCAACGTCAATGATGCACTGGCAAAGGATTTCACCATTGATACAGAGGTGGAGGGGCCAAAGGTACTCATATTCCATACCCATATTTCCGAAGCCTTTGCCGACAGTGATATGTCTAAAGGCAAGGAAGAAGGCATCTGGGGAGCAGGGGAATATCTGAAGGAGCTGCTGGAGGAAAAATACGGCATTGAAGTCCTCCACCATGATGGGGTATACGACCAAGTGAATGGCAAAGGACAGATTACAGGGGCTTATGAACGTATGGAGCCGGATATCCGGCAGATTTTGGAGGAAAATCCATCCATTCAGGTCTGTATCGACATGCATCGGGATGGCGTCCCTGAGGGAACCCATCTGGTGACGGAAGTCAATGGCAAATCTACGGCGAAAATCATGTTTTTCAATGGTCTGTGCCGCCTGAATCAGAATGGGCAGGCAGTGCCTACACCGGGACTGGATAATCCCTATGTGTCCGATAATCTGGCGTTCAGCTTGCAGATGCAGACCCAGTCTGCGGCGAGATTTCCAGAATTCAACCGGAAAATCTATCTCAATGCCTATCGCTTCAGCCTGCATATGCTGCCCCGTTCCACCCTCATTGAGGTAGGTGCCCAAACCAATACCAAAGAGGAAGTACATAACGCCATGGAACCGCTGGCGGAGATTCTGGCGGCGGTATTGCTGGGTGCGGAATAAAGAAAAAGGCACGACATTTCCAAAAAGGAAATGCCGTGCCTTTTGTTATGAGGATATCCTCGAAAGTGATTATTTTGTTACATCTGCGGGAATGGTGAAGGATACAGTACCCATGTAACCAGGTGCCACTTCGTATTCACCGAATACGATGACCAGTTCACCAGCTTCATTCAGATAGAAGTTTTCATCCCCTGTCAGACCTGTGAAGCCGCCAGGTTCGCCTTCTTTGAAGTAGATTTTGCCTTCATCTTCTGCCATCTGTGCTGCCATCTGGTCTTTGATGTTCTGGCTTACTGCTTCCAGTTTTTCAGGGCTGTTCAGATAGTCTTTTAAAGATACGGTTTCGCCTGTCGCTTTGTCTACAGTAAAGATTTTGACGAATTCAGCGCCGCTTGCCATGGTTTCCACAGTGTTGATGCGGATGCTCACATATTTGTTGTTGTCAGAAACCACTTCATAACTGGATTCCAGTGCATAGTGGCCTTCCTCCTGACCCAGCTGGGCAACCACTTCTTTTTCATAACGGGAAATCAGTTCTTTTGCGTAAGCGTCCATTTCCGCGTTGGCTGCCACGTTGCCGTCGATCTGAGGCACGCTGATGTCAGCCATCATGCCGTTGTCTGTGGTTTCGTTGAAGTTGCGGATGGTCACAACTCTTGCAATGCTGCCGATGACGGGGATGTTATCCATAGCCTGTGCCACAACGGGGCTGGCGTTTACGGCAATGCCGAATGTGAGTACAAGTGCTGCGGCGGTAACGCCGGTACGTTTCATGTTTTTCATACGATCGCTCCTCTTCTTTTCTAATCTCGCTCTCATGATGCCTGCTTCTATTCTCTCTCTTGCTTCTTGGGGTACGGGAATCTGGTCATACGCTTCTTTCCACATTTCCATGGGCTCCCTTCTATGATCGTCCTGTGTTTTCATAACCCCCGACGCTCCTTTCTAAATTCTGTTCTGCTCCGCTTCGGGCCGCAGTTTCCGCAGTGCCCGATACAGCCGCGCTTTGATGGTGTTCAGGTTCTCGCCTGTGATCTGGGCGATGTCCTCCAGTTTACAATCCTCAAAAAATCGTAGTATGATGACGCTTTTCTCTCTGTCATTGAGGTGTTCCAGCATTTCCTCCAGCTCCCATTTGCTGTGGAGCTGAGAAAGCTCGCCCATGTAGTCGCCTACGGCTGTCAGCGGTTCTGTCACCTCCTCTACCGTATCTTCACGCTTGTGTTTCCGCAGAAATTCCAAGGCGGTGTTGATGACGATGCGATACAGCCAAGTGCCGAGGTAAGCGTCGTTTTGGACGCTGCGGCAATCCCGCATGGCTTTGTAGGCGCTCTCCTGCACGATGTCCAGAGCGTCCTGCTCGTTGTGAACGTAGCTGTAAGCCAATCGGTAGTACCTGCTGTACTGACTGAGGAGAAGGTCTTCTGTCTGTTTTTCCCGTTTGGTTTTCATAGGATCTCCTCCGAAAAAGTGAAGTATTTTGTGTTTCTGATTGTTAGATGCACGAGATGCGCAAAAAGTTGCGAAAGTTTTTTGAAAAAATTTTCTTTTTTCCAGTGTAGCCCAAAACAAGGAAAAAGGGAAGCTTTACAGGGGCGGAAGCTGGGTGTAAAATAGTACGAAAGCAAAAGAGAAAGGATTGGAAACCATGAAAAAATGGCAGCAGAACATCGTCCTGTTCGATTTGGACGGCACATTGACAGATTCCGCGGAGGGCATTATCCGCTCCGTACAGCATATGCAGGAAAAAACAGGCAGAGAAGTTTGGGAAGCGGAAAAATTGGGCTTTATCGTAGGGCCTCCCCTTCGGGACAGCTTCCGTGACGCTTTTGATATGAAAACAGAGGAAGAAGTGGACGAAGCCATCTTGGCATTTCGGGAACGGTATTTCTCCGTAGGGCTTTTTGAAAACGCGGTTTATGACGGCGTAAAAGAAATGCTGGAAGAATTGAAGAAAATGGGCAAACGCCTTGCCGTTGCCACATCCAAACATGAAAGCACCGCTGTGCGCATCCTGACACATTTTGGTCTGGCAGATTATTTTGAGGTCATCGGCGGCGACGACCCTGCATCCCAGCGGGATAATAAGACCAAAGTGGTGGCTTATGTGCTGGAAAAAATGAAGGCAGAAAAAAGCGACGTTGCCATGGTAGGCGACCGGAAATATGACATCGAAGGGGCACACGCTTTGGGCGTGGAGGCCATTGGCGTCCTTTATGGCTATGGCAGCAGGGAAGAATTTGCCGCCTGCGGTGCAGACGCTGTGGTGGAAACACCTGCCCAGCTGGTGGAATTGTTTCGGTAAAGAAGAAGGGATTTTCCCTTCTTTTTTTATGGCTGTAAAAAGGACAGATATGCTTGTCAAAGATACATTCGCCGTGCTATGCTGAAAATAAGATATCGGGGGAAAGGAAAAGGGCATAGATGAAAGGCATGGATTAGGGGGAAATCTCATGAAAAAGCAGACATGGATTGGAATTATCGTTATTCTAGTGTTAGTGGCAGGTTGGTTTTATATGGAGAAAACGAAGAGCCTGACCACATTTGTCAAAGAGGATGTGACAAAAGAAGAAATTCTGGCGGAAATGCCGGAAATTGCTGTCACTGAACAGGATGAAAAGTTAGAAGATTATGTGATGGCACTGCCGGAGGTGCAGGAACTGTTGGCACAACCTGACGGGGGAAGTATCCCAAATGAAAAAGAGGAAGCTCTCCTTTCGGATTTTCTGACAGAAGGCGATTTGATTACTGGATTTGGTGTGGTGGATGATGATGTATATCTGGACATCAAACAGGGAGAGGAAAAGCGAATTTCCTATACCTTTGACGGCGCAGGAACCCAGCCTATGCGGAAGATCATCTGGGTATATGAACAGCGTTGGGATGGATGGCGCAATACAGCCGCTTATGAAGCATGGGGGGATTCCTATGTGAAGCGGACAGGGAAACACGTATGGTTTTCTTGGGTAGGCAGTCTGTTTCGCTGAAAGGGGGAGGTTTTATGACGAAGAAAACAAGCCGAAAACTGGGGCTTTTGCTGCTGGTTTTGGCAGTGTGCTTTGTGGTGTATGCACTGGGACATCCCGAAGGCAGTTTTCCGTGGAGCAGCAGCATCACATACACCATTTATTTGGTATATCTTCTGTTGACAGTAGCGTTTCTTTGGGCGCCCTTTGGGAAGAAATAAAAACAGCGTAGAATTAGGGGCATCTTCATAAGAAAATAAAAAAGCTGAAATCCTTATTATGACAAAGGATTCCGGCTTTTTTATTTGCTCCGCTTTCTTCTGAAGAAAGCCGCCGCAATTCCCCTTAAGAAATCAAGGAAAAGAAAAATCAATGTTTTCTTAAGGGGAAGTTGCTTTTATCCACGCTGTTTTTATGTTCTGGTAATGGACAGGCAGAAGTGGATACAAGGCTCCGTCACCACATCCGCCTTCTCCAAAGCGGCAATATCCGCCGCTGTCAGCATATCTATGGAGATTTCCTTTCGTTGGATGGGGTGGGCAGTGTCATTGTCCAGCCAGCCATGCCACAGTTCTATATTTTCCGTGTTTTTCAGCTGTTCTTTCAGATAAGAAATCAGTCCTTCTGCCCGTTCCGTTGTGAAATACCATTGGATCTGGGCGCAGTAAGGCTTTTTCGTTTCCATGGAAATATCTTTTTCTATGGGGAATATGGAAAAATCGTCGGGGAAGTTTCCGTCCTCCACAGTGCCATCCTCGCGGATGACCACATCCCGGTCGGCGTAAAGGACAATATCCGGTTTGTCTTTGTCGAAATCCTCCGCCAGCAGGCAATCGGGCAGGTCAGTGATGCCCAGCGCAAGGGCTTCCCTGACGGAAAGGAGCTTTTCGTGGGGATTTTCTCGCAAAGGCAGAGGATTGTCCGAGGCGATATAGAGAATACAGCTCATAGGGTACCTCCTGTTGGTCGTTTGTTAGTGAGAGCATAACCCCAGTTAAAATGATTTGCAAGACTTTTTTACGCAAAAACAGCGTGGAATTAGGGGCATCTTCATAAAAAAACAAAGAAATCTAAAATCCTTATCATGATAAAGGATTTTAGATTTCTTATTTTATTAGAATTTTATTTGTTATGTTTTCTTCTGAAGAAAGCCGTCGCACTTCCCCTTAAGAAATCAAGGAAAAGAAAAATCAATGTTTTCTTAAGGGGAAGTTGCTGTACCACGCTGTTTATATTAATCCTACGATTACAATTTTTGCAAATAAGCTTTGTTATCCTCGATGGCCTTTGTGGTCATGGCTTTGGAAGGGCCGCCGATGACATTTCTTGCTTCCACGCACTGTTTTACGCTGATGGCATCGTATACGCTTTCATTGAATACAGGGGAAATTGCCTGATATTCTTCCAGAGAAAGGTCATCCAGATTGGTGTTGTGTTCGATGCAGTAGAGCACCAGATGCCCGATGATGCTGTGAGCGTCACGGAAAGGCACACCCTGTTTTACCAGCCAGTCTGCTGCGTCTGTGGCGTTGGTGAAGCCGCCTTTTGCTGCCTGAAGCATGTTGTCTTTTTTCACTGTCATGGTTGCAATCATGTTTGTGAAAACGGGCAGACACATTTTTACAGTGTCGATGGCGTCAAAGAGGGCTTCTTTGTCCTCCTGCATATCTTTGTTGTATGCCAGAGGCAGACCTTTCAGTGTGGTCAAGAGTCCCATGAGGTGACCATAAACCCGTCCGGTCTTGCCGCGGATGAGTTCTGCCATATCGGGGTTCTTTTTCTGGGGCATGATGCTGGAGCCAGTAGCATAAGCGTCGTCCAGTTCAATGAAGCGGAATTCATGGCTGCTCCAAAGGATGATTTCTTCACAGAAACGGCTCAGGTGCATCATGAGCATGGAAAGGTCAGAAACCAGTTCCACGCAGAAATCACGGTCGGAAACGCCGTCCATGCTGTTGGCAGAAATTGCCGCGAAGCCCAGCTGTTCCGCCACGAAATAACGGTCTAAAGGATATGTGGTGGTAGCCAGTGCGCCGCTGCCCAGAGGCAGTACGTCTGTCCGTTTGTAAGCGTCACAGAGACGGTCATAGTCCCGTTTGAACATTTCCACATAAGCCAGCAGATGATGTGCCAGTGTGACGGGCTGTGCACGCTGGAGATGGGTATAGCCGGGCAGGATGGTTTCTGTGTGGGCTTCCGCCAGTGTGTTCAGTTCCACCAGCAGGTTTTTCACCAGAGCTTTGATTTCGGTGATTTCCTTTTTGGTGTACATACGGGTATCCAGTGCCACTTGGTCGTTACGGCTTCTGCCTGTGTGGAGTTTTTTGCCTACGTCGCCAATGCGGCTGATGAGGATGGTTTCCATGTTCATGTGAATGTCTTCTGCTTTTTCGTCGAAAGTCACTTTGCCTGCTTCGATGTCCTCCAGGATTTCACCCAGTGTTTTCACAATGAGGTCTGCGTCCTCCTGGGGGATGATGCCCTGTTTTCCCAGCATGGCAGCGTGTGCCATACTGCCGGTGATGTCCTCATGGTACATGCGGCTGTCAAAGCCGATGGAGGAATGGAAATGGTCTGTGAAGCTGTCTGTGGATTTGGTGAAGCGTCCGCCCCAAAGTTTCTGCATAAAAAATCTTCCTTTCTATGTCATGGGGCGAATGCCCGCAATTGGTAGTGTAAAGAAAAAATGGACTGTTCCCTTGGGACAGCCCCGAAAAACTGTGGCAGGGAGTCATCCTTGCCAGTTTTTATTGACCATGGTTTTCTGGAAGCTTGCTGGTTCATGGGTCATGTATAGGCAGTGAAGGTAGTTTTGTTTGACTGTGAATGAACCAGTGCGTCCATGTTTCCCTTTGGTTTTTTTGGTTCATGGAAACCGCTCAAGGCAGTTTCCATGTTTTTTTCTTTTGTATGTATGAACAAATGGGGGCGAGGTGAGCTGCCCCCACATTGTTGCCGTGAATTATTTGTTTTCGTTGTTTGCCATCATCATAGCGCGAACTTTCAGAGGCAGACCGAACAGGTTGATGAAACCGTCAGCGTCTTTGTGGTTGTACAGTTCGCCTGTTGTGAAGCTTGCCATGGATTCGTTGTACAGGCTGTAAGGAGAAGTGCTGCCGGCAGGGATGATGTTGCCTTTGTACAGTTTCAGTTTTACTGTGCCTGTTACAGTTTCGTTTACTTTGTCGAAGTAAGCGCTTAACGCTTCGCGTAAAGGTGTGTACCATTCGCCGCTGTATACCAGTTCTGTGAATTTGTTGCTTGCGATTTCGTTGAACGCCTGTGTTTTCTTGTCTGTGCACAGGTATTCCAGTTCACGGTGTGCGTAGTACAGGATGGTACCGCCGGGTGTTTCATATACGCCGCGGGATTTCATGCCTACCACACGGTTTTCGCAGATATCAGCGATACCGATGCCGTTTTTGCCGCCGATTTCATTGAGTTTTTTCAGCATTTCCACGGGGCCCAGTTTTTCGCCGTTGACTGCAACGGGGATACCTGCTTCAAAGTCCAGTGTGATGTATTCGGGTACATCGGGAGCATCTTCGGGAGATACGCCAAGCTGTAAGAGATGTTTGTAGTTGGGTTCGTTTGCAGGGTCTTCCAGTTCCAGACCTTCGTGGCTCAGATGCCAGATGTTGCGGTCACGGCTGTAAGAGTTGTCGTGGCTTGCTTCAAAAGGAATGCCATGTGCTTCCAGATAAGCCAGTTCGTCATCGCGGCTCTGCATGCCCCATGTATCCAGACGCCAAGGAGCAATGATTTTCAGTTCAGGTGCCAGTGCTTTGATAGTCAGTTCAAAACGTACTTGGTCATTGCCTTTGCCTGTTGCGCCGTGGCAGATAGCTGTTGCGCCTTCTTTTTTGGCGATTTCAACCAGTTTCTTTGCGATGATGGGACGAGCCATGGAAGTACCCAGCAGGTATTTGCCTTCGTAAACGGCGTTTGCTTTGATGCAAGGGTAAATGGCATCTGTGATGAATTCTTCTGTCAGGTCAGCAATGTAAAGTTTGCTTGCGCCTGTTTTCAGTGCTTTTTCTTCCAGACCTTCTGTTTCTTTGCCCTGACCAACGTCGCCGCAGACTGCAATCACTTCTGCGTCATAATTTTCTTTCAGCCAGGGAATGATAACGGATGTGTCTAAGCCGCCGGAATATGCCAATACGATTTTTTCTTTGCTCATGATATTTTTCCTCCTTGTAATCGAACGATGTGTCATCGTGTATGCTCTTGAATATTTATGAGTCTATTATACATAGCATTTTTTGGAATTGCAAGAGTGAAATGCAAAAATATATGTATTTTGTTAGTATTTATTAAACAATTATGCAAATATCGTTTTGTTTTATGGATATTTCAAGGTATGTATACACATAATATGCAATTTGCGGTGCATAGTTGAATATGTATGTTGAATGTATATTATGTATGGACGGTTTTTTGTACAGTCTTTGGGCAGACAGACACATTTTACTTTGCGAAAAGCCCCTTTTGTGATATGATTAGGGAATAGAAACCATTGTTTTTACAAAAGAAAAAAGAGCAGAAGAAGAAGGAGGCATATGGTATGAAGGTATTGACATATATGCATGGCGGTCACAAAGCAGTAGGCATTTTGAAGAAAAACGGACAGGAAGTGGTTCCTGTCAACTATCTGGGCTGCGGTCTGGTGGATATGACGGAATTCATCGCATCTATGACCGATGATAAAATGCGGAAGCTGGAGAAAAATGCAGAGCTTATGGACGGCATTCCCATGGAGGAAGTACGCCTGCTTTCTCCCATTGTGCACCCCAAACAGGACGTGATCTGTCTGGGCATCAATTACTATGCCCATGCGGAAGAAGCGGCAAGATTCCACGATGAGGCTTTCGGCGGCGAACGCCCTCAGCCCATTTATTTCTCCAAACGGGTAAACCGTGCCGTTGGGGACGGAGAACCTGTGGATGGACATTTTGATATTGTAGACAGTCTGGATTATGAAGCGGAGCTGGCTGTCATCATTGGCAAGGACGCCAAAAACGTGGCAGAAGCAGACGCATTCGATTATGTATTCGGTTATTCCGTACTGAACGACGTCAGCGCAAGAAACTTGCAGACATCCCACAAACAATGGTATTTCGGTAAGAGTTTGGACGATTTTACCCCCATTGGGCCTTGGATCGTCACCAAAAATGAATTTGAAAATCCTCCTGCACTGCCCATCCGTTCTTATGTGAATGGGGAGCTGCGTCAGGACAGCAATACATCTCTGATGATCAACGGCGTGGCAAAAGTCATCAGCCAGCTTTCTCAGGGCATGACTTTGCAGGCAGGCACCATCATTGCCATGGGTACCCCAGCTGGCGTAGGCATGGGCTTTGACCCTCCGAAATTCCTGAAAGCCGGCGATGTGGTCACCTGTGAAATCGAAGGCATCGGCAAACTGACCAACGAGATCAAATAAGGAAGGAAACGAACTGACAACCCAGCAGGAGTGTGAGCGTATATGGCAGAAAGCATTTTGTTGATATGTGTTTGCTTATTCATCGGTATGATTGCGCTGCTTGTCTTTTCGGCGCTGAAGGCTCTGGAGATCATCCTGCGCCGTGTACATACAGGAGAGGACATTTCCTATCAAAAAGAAGGCTGGAAAATAGTCATCGCGCTGGCGGTGCTTTTGATTCTCTGTCTGTTTCGTTGGTAAACATTGGTAACATAAAAGGAGAATATTATGCAAAAAGATATGATTAAGGTAATGAGTGTATTCGGCACCCGTCCCGAAGCCATCAAAATGGCACCTCTGGTGAAAGTGCTGGAGCAGACAGAAGGCATCGAAAGCATTGTTTGTGTCACCGCTCAGCATAGAGAAATGCTGGATCAGGTGCTGGAGATCTTTGATCTGCATCCTAAATACGATCTGAATATCATGCAGAGCCGCCAGACATTGGCAGGCATCACCACCCGTGCCCTCACAGGGCTGGAAGAAGTCATGGCGGAAGAAAAACCCGACATCGTACTGGTACATGGGGACACATCCACCACATTTGCCGGCGCATTGGCGGCATATTATAATCAGGTGAAAGTGGGTCATGTGGAAGCTGGTTTGCGTACCTATGATAAGTATCAGCCTTTCCCCGAAGAAATGAACCGCCGCCTGACAGGTGCTCTCACAGACCTGCACTTTGCTCCTACCAAACTGGCGAAGGAACATCTGTTAAAAGAAAATATCGACGCTGACGGCATTTTCATTACTGGCAATACAGTCATCGACGCTCTGGCACATACCATCGAAGAAAATTATACCTTCCATGAAGAAGTGCTGAACACCATCGACTTCAAGGGCAAACGTGTCATTGCCATGACTGCCCACCGTCGGGAAAATCTGGGACAGCCCTTAGAAAACATCTGCCATGCGGTAAAACGCATTGTAGAGGACTTCCCCGATGTGGAAGTGGTTTACGCTGTCCATAAAAACCCTGCCGTTGTGGAGCCCGTACACCGTATCCTTGGGAATAACCCCCGTATCCACCTGACAGACCCTCTGGATCTGAAAGATATGCATAACTTGATGTGCCGTTCTTTCTTCGTTATGACAGACAGCGGCGGTTTGCAGGAAGAAGTGCCTTCCATGGGCAAACCTGTGCTGGTACTGCGTAACGTGACAGAACGCCCCGAAGGGGTGGAAGCCGGCACACTGAAACTGGCAGGCACTGACGAAGAAACCATTTACGCCATGGCAAAAGAACTGCTGACAGACGCAGCTGTTTATGAATCCATGGCACAGGCAAAAAATCCCTTCGGGGACGGCAACGCTTCCAAGCGTATTGCAGCAGCCATCCTTTATGCTTTCGGCAAACAGGAGGCGCGCCCCGAAGATTATACCATCACAACCGGCAAGGAGGAAAAACCTATGAAAGAAGAACGTATGGCAATTTTGAGCATGCTGGAAAAAGGGCTCATCAATGTGGATGAAGCGGAAAGACTGCTGACCGTGCTGCAAAACGGCGCAGGTCTGGAAAAAGACGGTCTGGGCAAAGCTGTAGGCAGCGCACTGGAAAAAGCCAGCGCTGTACTGGGCAGTGTGGCAAGAACTGTTGGGGAAAAAGCGGAACAGCTCCAGCCCCGTGTCCGTGAAGTGGCAACAAAGGTTGCGGATAAAGCGGACGAAATGCAGCCCAAAGTAAGAAGCGCTGCATTCCGCATGACAGAAAAAGCGCAGGAACTGAAAGAAGACGCAAGAACATATAAAGAAAAATTGCAGGCAAAACGCCGCAACGAAGAAGAAGACTGGGACGATCTGGATCTGGACGAACTGGATGCAGACGAAGCAGCAGCAGAAAAAGCAGCAGAAGCTCCTGCGGAAGAAGCACCTGTGGCAGAAGCGGCAGCGGATGTGACAGCGGCAGCTGCGGAAGAAGTGACTTCCGAAGAAGATATGACCGAAGAAGAAGTTGACCCTGTTATGGAAAAATACGCAAAGAACGTGGAAACCGTTCTGGATTCCGTACAGTTCCAGATGGAACAGATCGACGAATGCGAAGATTTCCTGAAATCCGCCTTTGGTGATCTGGACCCTTCCGAATGGGAAGATGACGAGGAAGAAGAAACAACAGAAGAAAAGAAAGAAGAAACAGATAAGTAAAGCAAATTTCCCTTAAGAAAACATTGGTTTTTCTTTTCCTTGATTTCTTAAGGAAAATTGCGATGGGCTGTCTTTATCAGAAAACATACCAAACAGATTCTTTGTTTTCTCATGAAGATGCCTCTGATTCGGTTCTTTGAAAATAGACGCACGAAATAACTGGAAACGGGAATTTCGTGCGTTTTTTTGCAGAAAAAGGGGGGAGTTTATGGATTTTCTGCGGCTGCTTGCCTTTGGCTATTTGCTGTATGGCATTGTGGGGCTTTTTGGTTTTCAGAAAATCCCGGAAGCCCATCGGCATAGACCATGGACAAAGTCCTATATCCGCTGGCAGGCGGTGTCATGGATTTTGGCGGCGCTGCCGTTGCTGGTGTATTCGTTTTGTTTTTCGTCAGGGCAGTGTATCGTTTCTTTGTGGAAACGGATCGGGATCATTCTGCTGTTGTTTGTGCCGACAATGGTATTTGAATTTATTCGCTCCCGGAAATTCTCCAGATTGCGCAAAGGAGCGGAAGAACAAGAAAAGACAGATGGAGATAGGCAATGATTGCTAAGCGGAATAAAAACAATTCATGAGATTATCTCCCTTATGGTAATATGGTATTGTTTTCATAGGGTTCTGGGAGTAAAAGAGAGAGAAACAACATATACTTGATACTGGTATTGAGTTGTGCTACAATACCAGTAGGCAAGCGAAAGAAGTTCTATCCATGGAACCAAAAGCGAAAGCCCCGGAGATGCGACCTCCGGGGCTTTCTTTGTTGGCTAGTTGTCATTGTCGTTTCTATCTAACCATTTGACAATATAGTGGCAAGCTATACCGCCCACGACAGAAACCAGAAGCGAAAGAAGTATTTCCATGGAACTCCCCCCTTTCCGTTGTCGGAATGGGCATGACAACGAAGTCAGTATACTATGGATGCAGGCACTACGCAAGGCATATTTGTCGGTTTTTGACAGCAATGTATCTGGAATAGCCAATGAAAAAGCCCTTGCAATTTATTTGCAAAGGCTGTAATATAATCTTAGAAAGAGGGTTGCCGTTTTTCGCGAGGCGGTCAGTCCTGAATATGTGGATAAGACCGTCTAACTTCGCAGGTTAGGCGGTCGCTTTTTATGATCTCTTATGTAAATGACATAAGGTGATAACGCCAATGATCACTAAGCAGAATTGAAACAATTTGTTATAGGTAACCATCGTATCACCTCCCCTCGTGGGAAAGTGACTGAACCGCCAAACGGCAACCCTTACTTTATTCTATCATGATTTGGTAGGGTTTTCCATGGATTTTTGGCAGAAATGGAGGGATTGCATGGTCAGAAAAGGAAAGGCGGAGGACTGCCATGGCATTTATGAACTGATTTGTGATATGGAGGAGAAGGAACTGCCGTGGGATGCTTTTTCCCAAATGTATGAGGAAATGCTGGCAGACAAGCGCCATGTCTTTTTGGTCTGGGAAGAAGAAAAACAGGTAAAAGGTGTTCTCCATCTTCGCATAGAAAGGCAGCTGCACCATGCCGCTTTTGTGGCGGAAATCATGGAATTTGCCGTGGATAAAAACGCCAGAAGCAACGGCATCGGCGGTGAAATGCTCATATACGCCAGTGATTTGGCGAAAGAAGCTGGCTGTGTGCAGATCGAAGTTGCCTGCAACCAGCTGCGGAAAAATACCCATAGGTTCTATTTGCGAGAAGGTATGCAGAACTTCCATTATAAGTTTTCAAAGTCCCTGACGGGAGAAGATACAACAGAAAATGTTTTGGGCAGATAAAGAAAACCCCCTGTCGTAGAAGGACAGGGGGTTTTGTTATTTGATTTCATGAACTATTTGATGAAGTTCTCCAAAAGAAGCTGGAATAGCGCCTAATTTTTGCAAAGCCGAAAGCGTGATTCGCTTTTGTGCACCTACTTTTTCATTCAGTGTTTTGGTGGGAAGCACATAAAAAGTCCATTGACTGGTATCCAGTGGATTGGCAGTTTCCTGTTCCTGATGATGATGGACACAGAATACATAAACTTGTGCCTGCCGTTTTGATTTCTTTTCATAGGTATTGGTTTTATCGTCCCAGCCTTTTGTGGGGGCAATTCCGAAAGAAATGGCAGAAAGTTTTTCCTGTCCCCATGATTGCAGATAACCGGAGGATTTGACTTCAATGGTAATGCCTTCTGGTGTAATCAAGTCATAGCGATCCCAAAGACCACGGACATTTTTGGGAATATCTAAGGCGCAAGCCACCAGATATTCTGCCAAAATGCCCCGTTCTGCATTTCCCATGAGGTCAGAGTGTGCCCAACGCCAAAAATCCAGCAGAGAAGAAACGGGATTTCCCTTTTCGTCTGTAATATGTTCTTTGCCTGTATGGGGAACAGGCTTGATGGCAGGGTATTTCATGACAGTTACCTCTTTTTTTAGAACTGATTTGTCACCTGGAAAATATAGAATTTCAAATAAAGACATACAATTTCAAATATTGAACATATATAAAAGCCTGATATATCAATGTTTTATTGAGTATCGGGCTTTCGTTTATTTTTATTCAAATAGGGGTTTTGTCCATTATTTGTCCATTATGGAGTTTATTTTGCCGCTTTCGTTTGACTGCTACGTAAAAGAATATTGTCTATTGCTTCCGCTGCGTGTGCGTCTGCTTCCTGTATAGCGTGGGTGTATATCTGGGCTGTAATGGCTGTGCTTGCGTGTCCAAGGCGTTTGGATACAGTGGCAAGGTCTACCCCATTGGCAATAAGCAAACTTGCGTTAGTATGGCGCAAACTATGCAGTGTGATAGGGGGTAAGCCGTATTTTTTCAGAAAGTCCGTGAACCATTTATGAAGTGCGTCTGGGTGCATAACGTGCCCTTCTTCTCCTACGAAAATATAGTCATTGGTTTCATATCTGTCACCGCATAAAAGGCGGTTTTGTGCTTGGGCTTTCCTGTATTCTCTTAAAATGGAAACGGCAAAGGACGGCAATTTTAACGCCCGTTTACCGCTTTCTGTCTTTGGCTCGTCCTCGTATAACCCTATGCCGGAAGTATAAGCCAGCTTGCGGGATATGACAATAACACCGCTGTCGAAGTCAAGGTCAGACCATTTTAAGCCGCATAGTTCACTACGGCGTAAGCCGCTGCACACAAGCGTAATAATAGCCGCTTTATACTTGATCGGCTCATTATCTAAGCACTGGAATAGTGTATTGGTTTCCTCGCTGGTGAGGGTAACGCCTGGTTTATGTGTAACCTTTGGAGGGCTTACCCGCTTACATGGATTGTCTACAACGTAACCCCATTGAACAGCGGTAGACATGATGGAGGAAATCAATACATGATAGTTTTTAATGGTGGCAGTAGACAGCCTTAGAAGCGGATCAGTGTCTTTATAAAGCATTTCATAAGGCATATTAAGCCCGCTGCATATCTTCAAAGCATTTGCTGTATATAGATTTTGCCCTTTGCAGGCATTAGCAACGGTATTGATTGATAGATCGGAAGCGGCAGCCAGCTTTGCCATAGTGAAGCCGGCTTCTTTCCGTATGCGGTTAATGTCATCAATGGGCGTACTGGTATGTTTGTCCTTTATACCGTCCTCTGCAAGGTTGTTATAAAACGACATAAGGTGGAGCGGTTGTAATTGGTCTATGCGAATATGCCCGATTGCGGCATTGATACGGGACAAAAGGCGCTTGTAATAGCGTACAGTATTCAAGCGCAGGGTTTTTTCTGCGTGCTCTTTCATCCAAAAAGCGGAAAAGTCGGCAAATTTGATTGACTTGTTGACGTAGTGACCAGCGGAAATCTCGTTTTCAAATTCTACGGCGAGCCGCTGCACTTCCTTTTCTATCCGCTTTTCACTCCATCCTGCAGGTGGGCGAAAGGTTTTAACCTTAACAATTTGCTTACCGTCTATATCATATCCAGCAGAGGCACGTATTTGGTATGAGTTGCCACGTTTTCGTATGCTTGCCATGATATAACACCCCTTTATTTGTCCTGGTTGTTATTACAAGAGTCCTTCTTTTTGGCAATATAGTCTGGAACAAAAGAAAGTTCTTTGACACGTTGGAGCATTGCTCGTTTACCATCTAAATTGAATTGATAATAATAACTAATAAGTTTAGTCAAGATAAAATCTTCTTCCAAATCAGATGTATTTGTTAAGCCTTCAAGCAAGGCATTTTTTATAGGGTTATCAGGAATATTTGAAGCTGTGTTTATGATAGCTTCATGGAATAGATCATCATATATTACCGAAAGATCGGCACAGTTTGCAACTGTATTAAATAAGATCCTATCAAAATCAGGGTGCATAAATTGCTTTTGAATATAAGAAAGAGTATCATCAAATGCTACGTTTGAGGGTATTTTTGTAAAATCTTCGGAAGTTAAAAAAGCTGGTGGAACTTTTAGTGCAACCGATAATTTTTCAAGTGTATTATCATCTGTGCTCTTACTGTTATTTCGTATCATTGAATAGATCGTTTGTGTGGGTATTCCTGTTTGTTGAGCCAGCCAAGGAACGGTACGCTGGATGGAATCTAAAATAGTTTTAATATTTTTGCCAAGTCCCATATTATAACCTCCTTTTTAGATATTAAAACATAGTTTATTAAAATAGTAAATAATTTAGTTAATATTGATAAAATATTGAAATATTATTAAATGTATGATAATATGATTATCAACTTATGATAGTTTTATTAATATATGATATTTTGATTTAGAAAGGGTGTGAAGATATGAGAGGTAAAAAAGTTGTTTTGGATGGTGTAAAAGTTTACGATTTTATGGCAAAGAGAGGCATGACAATAGAACAATTTGAAAAAGAAGTTGGGATATGTCAAGTAACAAGATGCAAAGCATTGAATGAAAAGGAAATTGGAATAGGAACTGCGGCAAAGATTGCAGTTGTATTTGGCTGCGGTATCAGAGAATTATTATTAGAGGACTGACAGGAAGCGGGTGTTAAGGTATGGCAAAGATGCGGACAATCAAAGAAGCGTACATAGAGTTAAAACAAGCGGACGAACACACGGCAGTAACCCAGACAGGGCTTAGAAGGCTTGTCAATGAGGGAAAGATACCCAGTGTAAAGGTGGGCAATAAAACTTTAGTTGATATGGATAATGTATACACGTTTCTTGAAATGGGAACCGCTTCCAAAGCGGCACAGCCAGAAGCGGGAAAGATCAGACCTATTAGAAGGTATATGGATGGTGCGTATATGAAACGCATTGTAAATAATTGAGGGCATAAAAAAACCCCATCGAAAAGATGGGGGAATGGCGGTGACCAACCGCCTGCCAAAATACGTACTGTTATCATATCATAAACAATCGAAAAAAGCAAGGGAAAATAAAGGGGTACAAGCCCCTTTTGTACCTTGATATGAAGATTAACATAACGACCATATAACAGGAAAAGAGGATAAACCATGCCAAGATACGTAGAAAGAATATGGGCGGGGGACTTATATGTTTGCAGGGAATACTTTAGTCTGAAAGCAAGAGGGAAAAAGGTAAGCCGTGGAGCATTGGAGAATCCAACGTCTGAACTTCAGAAAAAAATAAACCTAAAGCGGAAGCGGGAAAAGTTGAAATATATGATACATACCAATTTTAGAGAGGGGGATATGTGGCTAGGACTGACATATAAGGACAAAGTGACAGAGGAAACGGCACAAAGGGAGATCAGGAACTTTTTTCGCAGGTTGAAACGGCAGCGGAAAAAGGCGGGAGCGGAGCCAGTCAAATACATATACTGCACGCATAGGAAGCAAAACAAGATACACCACCATGTCATACTCAATATACAGGACATGACACCGAATGAAATCAAGGCGGTATGGGGGAATGGTCGTGTAAATATCACACCTTTGGAAGATCAGGCAGGCGAAGAAGGGTATAGCAGGCTTGCCGAGTATATGACAAAGGAAGCGGACGAGGACGAAGAAGGACTGGAAGCCTATAAGCAGATATGGATAGGCAGCCGAAACTTAGAACAGCCCAAAGTGGAAGTCGTAGAGTACGAGGACGCAAAGCGACATGGATATATCAAGATTCCAAAGGGGTACAAAGAGGTGAGAATCAGTGTATCTAATTATCCGCAGATGGGCATTTATCGGCATTATGTACTTGCTATCAAGATACATGGAAATGATACGAGGGGCAGACCGAGAAAAAAAGCATCCTGACAATGCCGCTTCCTTGCCGCTTATGTCCTGACATACTAAATTTAGAGGGTGTAAGTGTGGCTGACACCCTAAGTATTGTGGTTAGGAGTGAATGAGAAGTGACACTGGAAGAATTGAGAGAAGCCCAGAAGATCAGCAGAGATATTATTAAACTGTTAGACGAGAAGGACAAAGCCGAAGCGGCGGGGGATTTAGCGGAAGTAGAAAGGCTTTACCACGATATGAGAATATGTAATTACAAATTACGGACAATCAAAGCAGCCATAGACAGGATACCAGACCTACGGATAAGGACGGCGGCTATATGCCGTTATTTGCTCGATATGAGTTGGCGAGATGTAGCACAGCACTTAGGGCAAGAGGAAACGCCAGACGGCATAAGGGCGGCTCTGGAAAGGCATATAAGAAAGTGTGGTGGAATGTATGACGAATGAGGAAGCGGCAAAGCGTATAAAGCAGGGGGACAAGGCGGCAGAAGTGACCCTATGGCAAAACGTGCTTGGCATTATCCGGCTATATGCCTATCGGTGGTGTAGGGCAAAGGCGGTCTTATGTGCAAGGGCAGGCGTAACGCTAGAGGACTTAATACAGGAAGGCTATTTTGCCATGCTGGAAGCGGTCAGCGCCTATGATGAAACAAAGGGCTATATGTTCAATACCTATATCAAATATCATTTACACAACGCTTTTCGGGGGGCTTGTGGTGTGCGGACATCAAGACGGGTAATGTTGAATGAAGCCGCTTCCCTAGATCGGCAGATAAAGGACAGTGAGGACGAAAAAGGTACTTTATACGAGCTGATACCTGATAAGCATAACAGCATAGAAGAAGCGGAAGAACGCCTGTATATGGAACAGTTACGGGCAGATGTGCGGGCGTGTGTAGAGGAATTGCCAGAGGGGGAACGGATGGCAGTAAACTATTATTTCTATCAGGGCTATAACTATGCCCAGATGGCGGCTGTACTAGGCTGTAAGCCTGCGAAGGGAAGGGGGATTGTAAACAATGCTGTGCGGTCTATGAGCAGGACAGAGAGGGGAAAACGGCTGTCACAGTATATAGAGCATAAGAACTTGAGTGGGTTTTAGGTAGCCTGTGAGAGCCAGAGAGAAGCGGCAGGAAGCGGGACAAGGCAACGCAAGGCGGCAAATACTGACATGGGGATATTGTGGAGAAATCAGTGGAATAAAAAAGTGACGAAAAAACATATAAAAATAAGTCGTTTTAATATTGTTTTTCGTTGTTTTGACGGGGAAACATATAATTTTTGTATGACTGCACAATAAAAAAAGAACGCCAGACCAAGGGGGAAAGGCTGTCCAATGGGGAAGTGGGACGGCAGTAGATCAGCGGAAACCAGAACGCAAGGCGGCAAGATGTATCAGTGGTGCAAAGTCCGGCAGTGTAGGAGGGCAAGGGCTTTGCCTGTGCTGGCTGTCTGGAAGAAAAAAAGTATCCCCCCGTACTTCGTTTTGGAAATTGAGAAGGCGTTTCCCACACGGAACTGTCGCATGCAAACGTAAAAAATTTTTTAGAAATGGCATTGGATATATAAGGCAAAGGGTGAAATGGGAAGGGATACCCCCTAAATTTAGGGGGTGCTGTTTCGGTCTACACCCTAGATATTGTGGTACAGAAGTGTACCACGAAACGGCGGTTCTACCTAGCTTATATGAATACAACATGGTGTATACATAAAAGTTAAGTAGAACGGAAAAGGCAGAGGACACCTAGGCAAAAGGTAGCCAAACGGCGACGGGTGGTGGGCGTAATTTGGATACGGTCACAGATAGCCAGCAGGAAGCGGCAGGGGGTAAGCCGACGAGGGCAAGGGGAAACATAGGGCAGGGCATACGGGCGCACAGAGGGGCGTATAAGGGCAAAGAAAAAGGGTATCCGCTTCTGCGGTACCCTTTTAGGAACGACTGTATTATGCTTTACTTTTAGGCTTAAATACAAAATTTTTAACAAAGTCATAAACAATCCAAAGAAAACGCTCGTCATCAATACTAGCAATACAGCGGAAAATATTAAGCATAATATATTGATGTTTGAGTGGGTGAGAAGATGCTGGGCAGAGATCAGCATAAGGGCAAGCGACCGAATGAGCAGGGAGTTTTCTATTGCTCATAACTTCACCTCGCCTTCAGACGTGCCAAAAACGCAGATATCTTCGGAATCCAATTCGTCTAATAGGTTAAATAACATACCAATGTTAGAAGATGTTTCCATCTGCTCATAAAATAAGCCTTCCATTGTGTACGCTTTGGCACTCTCTAAATGATGCGCAAGAGCCAGCCGCCGCCGCTGGACAAAGTTTGCCATGCCTTTATACATTCGCTTCACCCCCTACCTGTTTTGCATTAAGAACAGCATATAAGTTATTCAGTTCTGTCACAGGCTCGAACATATCCTCTGAAAATTCCTCCAACAATGAATACAGAAGGAAGGCTGTATTGATATGCTGGGGAGAAACAGGGGAGCCAAAATCGGTACTCTGCATACTATGCCATAATGTAAAAGCCAGATCCTTTAATTGCTCTGCACGTGCGTCTAGCTGCTCGACGGTAATATCAATATCAGTGATACTTTTTTTAATATATTCCATGTTTTTTGTCATACTATAAAACCCCTTTCAAAGTAGTAGTTGAAAGAAGTCCCTTCAGCATGGTATAATATTTACTGAAGGGAACTTCACTTGCATAACGCATTCGGGACGGTCGTCAAACTCAACCCCGTTTGCGTTATTTTTTTATGACCATTTCGATACCTTTTCTAACAACATCGGTTCTTGTTACCTTATGATTTCGGCAATATTCATTTAGCCTCTCATTGGTTTCTTCATCAATTCTTGCCTTTACTTCTATTGTTTTTGGGCTATCTACTTTTGGTCTGCCTGTGCGTGGGCTCATGTCATCACCTCACTTTCTGTGGCACAATTAAATTATATATTCTGTGGCACAAAAAGTCAATAGGTTTATGGAAAATAATGGAAAAACCATCTGAAGGAACTACGTTTCAAATTCAGTAGTTGAAAGAAGTCCCTTCGGCATGGTATAATATTTACCGAAGGAAACTTCACTTGCAAAACAGGTGTGTTCAAGCTTTGGTCGGGGAGAACACCCTGTTTTTTTATTTGCCGATTTCTTCGTCTATCTTTTCGTTTAGCCAAGCGGTTTTAGTCTGCCCCTTTGCCTTTAACTTTTCGTCTAGGGCTATCAGCTTTTCTCGAGGAACAGATACGCTAAATTGTCCAATGGTTTCACGACGTTTTTTCATATAATCGGCTCTGCTATAATCAGCTATTATAAACACCTCCTTTGTAACTAGTTACATTATAATATAGTAACTAGTTACTGTCAATGGGTTTATGGAAATTATTAAGACCCATGAAACCCGCTTCCAGCCGCTTCCACTTTTCGACCACTTGTGGGCGAAAGTGAGAGTGGCTATTTATTTGCCTGGGCATTGTGGGGGCTGTGCCGCCTGATTGTCTGCCCGTGCCGCTTCCGGCGGCTTTTTATGCCTGTCGATATAAGAAAGTTATCCTTAACCGTTACCGATAGTATATATAATTATGCAACGATAGGAAATAGGCAACATAAACAAATGTTACGCAACGATATTGTTTAATATATATAGTTGCGTAATATGACGAAAGTGTTATATGATTACTTTGTAATATAACACTTTTTACATATTTTTCGATAAGGAGGGGGAAATCATGGGAAAAGCATCAACACGAGCGCAAAATAAATATATAGCGAAAGCCTATGATCGTATCAATTTGATTGTTATAAAGGGCAAAAAGGACGAGATAAGAGCCCATGCAGAAGCGCAAGGAGAAAGCATGAACGCATTTATCAATAGAGCCATAGAGGAAGCTATGAAGCGGGACGAGGAAGGCGGCTAAGCTGGACTTAGGAAGCCAAAGTGAAGTCGGTTTGACCGACCCCATCTTATTGGGAGCCGTTCAGAGAAACGTGACTGCATCCCCATAAGTGGGGACGTTCCAAGAAGTTACAACACCAAGACCGCCCAAAACCTGTACCAATTTCGGCGGCTATTCTTGCACCATTGCAAGGTATGCTGTGCCGCTTCCTGCCCGTCTGCCAGAGAGCAACGGAAGCGGGAGGGGGAATGATAGGTGGTAGGATATACGGCTTTGTATGGGCTTGTACGGGGCTGTATGGGGAATCAAGAATAAGCTAGCCAATAAAAAAGCCCTTGCAATTTATTTGCAAAGGCTGTAATATAATCTTAGAAAGAGGGTTACCGCTTTTGGAAGGGCGGTCAGTCCAAAATAATTTGGTGTTAGACCGTCTAACTTCGCAGGTTAGGCGGTCGATTTTTATTATCTCTTATGCAGATGGCATAAGGTGATAACTCCAATGATTACTAAACAAAATTGAAACAATTCATTATATGTAACCATCGTATCACCTCCCCTCGTGGGAAAGTGACTGAACCGCCAAACGGTAACCCTTGCTCTATATTAACACGATACAACATTATTTTCCATCATTTTTTATCAATGAAAAGAAGCCGCTTCCGCTTTTCCCCACTTGTGGAGAAAGTGAGAGTGGCTTTTTGTTTGTCTGGAAAATGCAATGGAGATATGCCGCCGCCTGTCTGCCTGCCGGTGCCGCTTCCGGCAGCAGGTCAGACGAAGCGGCGAAGATTGCCCAGAGGGCAAAACCGCAACCGATTGCGGAAAAGAAACCTGATCGGGAAAAAGAAAAGGTCATGGGAAGCGGAGGGGGAGTTTTACGGTAAGAAATCTGACGGGGGAAAAGAAATCATACTGCAAAAGAGAGCCTCCAATTTGCAAAAAGGAATCTGATCTGGGAAAAGAAATCTGAATGGAGAAAAGAAATCATACTGTAAAAGAGAGCCGCAAATTTGCAAAAGGGAATCTGACCTGGGAAAAGAAATCTGATGGGAAGAAAGAAAAGGTCATGGGAAGCAGAGGGGGAGTTTTGCGGTAAGAAATCTGATGGGGAAAAAGAAATCTGTTCTGAAGAAAGAAAAGAGAATGGAAAAGGAAGCCGCTGCTTTTGAAAAAGAAATCTGATTCGGCAAAAGAAATGATGCTGGGAGCTGGCAGCGGAATTTTTGCAAAAGAAATCTGTTCTGAAGAAAGAAAAGAGAATGGAAAAGGAAGCCGTTGTTATTAAAAAAGAAATCTGATCCGGCAAAAGAAATCATGCTTGATGTTTAGGGGCTGATACTGCTTCCAAAATTCATTTCGATGAAAGAAAAAGTGTGCAGAGAATATAGCACGGACACGGCAAAGAAAAATTATGATATAGCCATATAAAATAATCAGTAAAAAAATTTGACTTAGAACCCCACTTTTTTATAGGTGGATTTTTGGAAAACATAAATTTTCCGTAAAAACATTGAGTTATCAAGATTTTCAGCATATCAAAAAATGCCAAAGGCGTGCCAAATGGGGGTAAGGCGTTTTGGCACGCCAAAAAGGATGTTTTGACATATAAAAAAGGGCGCTTATACGTCAAGTCGTATACAGACAAAAGGGGAAAATGATAGCAAGATATGAGCCGTTATATGTTCAGAATTTGCAGAAGATACCTATAAAAAATATAGGGGATATGGTGTGGAAAAATAGCATCTATGGGGTAGCTTAATGAGCAGAAAAGACACCTATATATGGGTGAAGGTATACAGGAAATAAAGGTGTATTGTGTTAAGAAATGGCTGCAAAAGAAGCGGCGAAGGAAGCGGAAATATAAGCAGCTTGTCATAATATCTCTTGTCCATTATCTGTCCATTATTTGTCCATTATTTTTATTTTTGTCCATGATAATTTATGAGAAGATATGCAAAGGTGAAATGAAAAAACCCCGAAAAATCGGGGTTTATGATAACGTATAAATCAATATTGATTAGTTACTTGGAAGATATAGAACTTCAAATAATAAGACTCATCCGCCGCCCACAAAATAGGATGGTCAGGGGACTGGGTACGGTATTCCACCTGACGCAGGCGTTTATGAACATTCTTTGCCGCCTGCCCAATGGTCTGGGTGAACAGCTCATATGTCATGAAGTGAGAGCAGGAGCATGTTGCCAGAAAACCGCCGTCTTTCAGCAGTTTCATGGCACGCAGGTTGATTTCCCGATAGCCTTTGGTGGCGTTTTTCACGGAGCTTCTGGACTTTGTGAAAGCAGGAGGGTCAAGAATGATGACGTCGAATTTCTCACCTTTTTCTTCCAGTTCTGGCAGGAGAGAGAATACGTCACAGCACTGGAAGCGTACGGTGTTTTCCAGTCCGTTGAGCTTAGCATTTTCTGTTGCCTGATCCACTGCCAGCTGGGATGCGTCTACACCCAGTACGCTTTCTGCGCCGGCGATACCTGCGTTCAGAGCAAAAGAGCCTGTATGGGTGAAGCAGTCCAGCACCTTTGCACCTTTGCACAGTTTCTGGATGGCAAGGCGGTTGTATTTCTGGTCTAAGAAGAAGCCTGTTTTCTGACCATCTTCCACATCTACCATATAATGTACGCCGTTTTCCACGATTTCCACTTTGGTGTCAAAAGGTGCGGACAGGAAGCCTTTTTCTCGTTCCATGCCTTCCTGCAAACGAACTTTAGCGTCACTGCGTTCGTATACGCCGCGGATGTTGATGCCGTCTTTTGCCAGTGTTTCCAGAAGCAGGCGGACGATGGTTTCTTTCAGACGGTCGATGCCCAGCGCCAAAGACTGTACCACCAGTACGTCAGAGAATTTATCTACCACCAGACCGGGCAGGTAGTCCGCTTCCCCGAAAATCACACGGCAGGAGGAAGTATCAACGGTTTTTTTGCGGTAATACCATGCGTCCTCTACCCGACGGCGGAGGAACGCCTCGTCAATGACGGTGTCAGCGTGGCGGCTCATCATACGAACGGTGATTTTGGAATGATGGTTGTAAAAACCAACACCCATGGGGTAGCCGTCAAAATCCAGCACAGAAACCATTTCCCCGTTGACCACATCAGGGGAAACAGCGGCGATTTCGTTGTCGAACACCCACAGTCCGCCGGACTTCAGGGTGCGGCCTTCGCCTTTTTTCAGTGTAATGGAGGGATAAGACATGGAAAAACTCCTTTCTCAATGTAGAAAAAAGCCTGATTTTTCGCAAAATCAGGCTTTTTGTATCTGCTCAGTTGATTAGTTTGCGTAGTTGTTGAAGTAGTTCTGAACCAGAACGATAGGTGTACCTTTGTCACCGCTGCCGCTGGTCAGGTCGCACAGGGAACCGATCAGGTCTGTCAGACGACGAGGTGTGGTGCCTTCGGAAACCATGTTACCTTTCAGGTCAGCGTCTTTTTCTTTGATGCGCTGACGGATAGCGTCTGCCAGTGCTTCGCCGGACAGATCAGCAAAGTCGTTGTCTGCCAGATATTTCAGTTTTACTTCGTTGGGCAGACCGTTCAGACCTTCTGTGAAACCAGCGCCAACAACGGGGTCAGCCAGTTCCCAGATCTTGCCAACGGGATCTTTGAATGCGCCGTCGCCGTAGATCATCGCTTCTACTTTTACGCCAGTGCGTGCAATGATTTCTTTCTGGATGTTTTCAGCAACTTCCTGTGCGTTTTTGGGGAACAGTTTTACGGTTTCTTCTGTAGCTTTGTTGGAGCCCAGCAGACCATACTGAGGGTTGAAGCCGCTGCCGTTTACAGGAGCGTTCAGGATTTCGTCCAGTGTCAGGACTTTTTCGCCGCCTGCTGCCAGAATACGACGTTTGGAACGTGCTCTTGTGTGGATATCACAGCACAGTACATTCTTTGTGAATTTCACGATTGCTTCGGGATGGTTTGCGAATACGATTTCTGCTTCTGCGCCTTCTTCTTTGATCAGGTCAGCATAGTATTCAACATAGTCCACGCCTGTGAAGGGGTGTTTAATATAACCGAAAATACGGCGGTAGTCTTCCAGTGTCAGCACGTCTGTGTAAGGATTTACGCCGCTGTCATCCAGCAGATCCATGTCGAAGAGGTGGTTGCCCACTTCGTCGGAAGGATAGCTCAGCATCAGCACAACTTTTTTCGCGCCTTTTGCAATACCGCGCAGGCAGATAGCGAAACGGTTTCTGCTCAGGATGGGGAATACCACACCAATGGTTTCGCCGCCCAGTTTTGCTTTTACGTCTTCTGCGATATCTGTTGTGGAAGCGTAGTTGCCGTCAGCTCTTGCAACAACTGCTTCTGTAACACAGATCACGTCTTTTTCATGAAGCTGGAAGCCGTCTTCCTGTGCTGCTGTCAGAACGGAGTCCGCAACGATTTTTACAATATCATCGCCCTGTCTGATGATAGGTGCCTTAATACCTCTGGAAATAGTACCTGCCATAATGAAATACCTCCTACTTACTTTCATATTAAAATCATTTGGGATCAAAAACAGGTAAACCTGTAATTTGGCAATAAAAAAACATCAAATTTTGCTTACAGCAATCCCCTTGACGGGATTGAATGACAAATTTGATGCATAAAGTGGGTGAATCTTGATTTTTTTCAATCACCGACAAGTTATTTTACCAAGAAGAACGAACTTTTGTCAATACGGCAATGGCGGAAAAATGGGAGAAACAAAGGATTTTGTATAGGATTTAAGATGTTTTTATAGGTTTTTTCAGGAATTTGGAAGGTTTTCTACAAAAAAACTTAATATTTATGATGTATCCTAGATGAAGATTGAAAAACGAGAAAGGGGGAGTACCCGTGATTGGTTGGATGTATCGTATGGTTTGGGAAAGTATCTGGATTTTTTCGTTTATGGTGCCGGTGCTGTGGATGTGGCAGACGGTATTCGCGGGAAAATATACTCCCAAGACCCATCGGATTGGTTTATGGCTTTTTGCCTTTTATGTGGCAGGCCTTGTGGCAGTGACGGGCGTGTTCCGGCTGCTGTTTATGAAACCGGTGTTTGCGCCGTACTTCAATTTTGCATTGTTTATTGATATTTTCGCATGTCCCATGCAGTATTTGCTGAACTTTTTCCTGTTTGTGCCCATGGGCTTTCTGGTGCCCCTGCTGTGGAAGCAGTACCGCACAGAAAACCATGTGCTGCTCTTTGGCTTCGGCACATCTTTTGCCATTGAAGTATTGCAGATGTTCTGCGGCAGAACCACAGACGTGGATGACCTGCTTATGAACACATTGGGTGCCCTCATTGGGTACTGGATGTTTCTGGCAGCGGAACGGCAGACTTCCTTCTGTCTGCTGCGCCGGAACAAAACAGCGGAGGCAGGCGTGGCAGTATCCCGCGCTTTCCATATATTAGCTTATGAAAACTGATTATGATTCCTAAAAAGAAAGAACCTGTGTTTTGATGAACACAGGTTTTTTCTTTTTAATCTAACATCCATGCCTGCCCGTCTGGGGTGGTCATGAGAACGCCAGGAAGGCGCCGCAGGACATTGCCTGTATGAAAATCCCGCACGACGATTTCGTCCCGGTAATCCGGGTCTTCATACCATGTTTCAAAATACAGCTCGTCTCTGTAACGGAACCGGAAGGATTCCCGTAAATCCATGGCATATGTTTTCTGCACGGGCCAGAGGATTTCCAAATTGTTTTCCTGTCCCTGCCGCACCAGCATCAAAGGGGAAAGCTTTAATTGTAAATTGTAGCAATCCTCTGTGATGGAACGGGGCAGTGCGGCAAGGGGGGACACAGCTTCTGTTTCTGGGTTATAGGAAAGGATGCGCAGCTGTTTTTCCGGAAAATCTGCTGCAAGAAGGATGATTTTGTTTTCATAAAACAAAGGGCGGCCAAAATACTGTCCTTTTTTGGCTGGAATGGGCTCCACCACTTTTCCGTCAGGGTGATGGATAAAGATGAGCCGTGTCCGGTCAACTTGATGGCCGTCCGTAAAAAGCTCCTCCGCCTCGTAAAGGTCACCGCCGGTGCAGTCCATGCCCCAATACCACTGGCTGCTGCCCTCCAGCAGATACAGATTATAAATGCCGTTGGTGTGAATCTGTCTGAACATACAAAAAGCCCCTTTCTTTTTGATGCCTGTCCCCGAAAAAGGCATTGGTTTTTGAAAAAAGCCTGTACTTTCAGGGTGTCGAAAAAGTCGACACCCTGTCGTCAAAGGCTCATTTCATTCAAGCCTTTGACGAATAGACAGAAGTATAAAGGCGAAGTTCCATTGGCAAATAGCCTTGAAACTTCGCCTTTTCCTCGTCGGAAGTGAATGCCGACTGCGGATCTTAGTTGGGAAACGCTTTGTTTCCCAAGCCCTTCCGCGTCCTTGCAAAAGTGTAAAATCTCATTTTTTGACAAGCTGAGCCGGCATACAGGCTTTTGTGTTGTCAAATGTCAATCTTGCGGTATTACAGCTTGTCCATGCGGATCGCTGTTTCCAGCGCGATTTCCATCATCTGTGTGAATGTGTTCTGGCGTTCTTCCGGTGTGGTTGCTTCGCCAGTGAAAGGCATATCGGAAATGGTTACCATTGCCAGAGCGCGTTTGCCCAGACGAGCCGCGTTCATGTACAGGCCTGCGGATTCCATTTCTACTGCCAGAGCGCCCATTTTTGCCCATTTGTGCAGAGCTTCTTCGTCGTCATCATAGAATGTGTCAGAAGAAAGCAGAGAGCCTACTTTCAGATCCAGACCCAGATCCTTTGCGGATTCCACTGCTGTGGAAAGCAGTGTGTAGTCTGCGGTGGGTGCGAAATTGCCGGGCAGGTTGTACTGTGCGGCAAAGTTGGAATTGGTGTGGGAGGACATGCCTGCCACAATGTCACGCAGCTGCAGTTTGTCGCTGATGGCGCCGGCAGAGCCGATGCGGATGATATTTTCCACGCCAAAGAAGCTGTAAAGTTCATAGCTGTAAATGCCGATGGAGGGAATGCCCATGCCGCTTGCCATTACGGATACGGGTACGCCTTTGTATGTGCCAGTGTAGCCCTGAACACCGCGTACATCGTTTACAAGTACAGGGTTTTCCAGGAATGTTTCCGCAATGAATTTAGAGCGCAGGGGATCGCCGGGCATCAGCACGGTTTTTGCGAATGCGCCTTTTTCGGCTGCAATATGAGCAGTTGCCATAGGTATCGCCGTCCTTTCTGTTTTTCATAATTATTTTTTCTGCCTATTTATCATAACAGTTTTTGGCGCAGATGAAAAGTAAAATGGTATGAAAAAAACATGTCTGTCAAAAAAACAATGGAAAAATAGGAAAAAACAGGAGAAAACATCCTTTTTTAGGAGAAAGGCTTGACTTTGTATGTGGGATATGGTATGAATGATGTAGATGATGTCTGCTAAGCTGGCGGACAGATAATAAAACAGATAGAGGTGCGGAAACCATCAGTAACCCTTTGGAAGAAATGCTGGACGGCAGAAGGGGCGAAAGGGGAATCCGCCGAAGCTTGGGAGCAGGTCCGATGGCTCCGGGCTGGGACGCAGCAGAATATGCGGCGGACTGTCACTTTTGTGGAGCGCTATCAAAAAAGTATACCCCCTTTTTGGGGTGTGCTGTTCCTGCGAAAAAAAGCGGAGCCTGTGCGTGTGCCACGGGCTTTTTTTATTGCCTCCGCAAGCTGTTTTTCAGCCTTTGTGAATACACCAGTGTGAATACACCGGTGTGAACACACAAGGGGCGCAATCATAAATGTAATGTTTTTGAGAGGAGTAAAGGGGTATGTTTCAAAAAAGATCCAATTGGCTGAAAACCTTCTTGGTTTGCTCAGCTGTTCTGCTGCTCTTTACCGTGACTGCATTCGGCGCGGAAGAAGAAGCTGTGGAAATCACAAGCAACATGTACGCAACCTTCTGGTCTCTGGTACCTCCACTGGTTGCAATCATTCTGGCACTGATCACAAAGGAAGTTTTTTCCTCCCTGTTTGTAGGTATCGTGACTGGTGCACTGTTCTACACTAACTTTAATATCAAAGAAGCTTTCATCGTTATGGTCACAAATAAGACCAGCGGCGGTCTGCTCTCCAACGTGGCAGACAGCTATAACGGCGGTATCCTGATCTTCCTGGTTGTACTGGGTGTTCTGGTTGCCCTCATGAACAAAGCCGGCGGTTCTGCCGCTTACGGCAAATGGGCTTCTTCCGTTATCAAAACAAGAAAAGGCGCTCTGCTTTCCACATTCCTGCTGGGCGTTCTGGTATTCGTAGACGACTACTTCAACTGTCTGACAGTGGGCAGCGTTATGCGTCCTGTAACAGACACACACAATGTTTCCCGTGCGAAACTGGCTTATATCATCGACGCAACAGCAGCGCCTGTCTGCATCATCGCACCCATTTCTTCCTGGGCAGCAGCCGTATCCGGCGTTGTAGAAGGCTATAACGGTCTGGAACTGTTCATCCGTGCCATTCCTTATAACTTCTATGCACTGTTGACCATCGTCACCATGATCACACTGACACTGCTGAACTTTGACTTTGGTCCTATGTACACACACGAACATAACGCACAGGTGAGAAACGACCTGTTCACAACAGACGCAAGACCTTTTGAAAATGCGGCTGATACACAGGTAACTGGCAAAGGCGGCGTAATTGACCTGGTACTGCCTGTTATCATGCTGATCATCTGCTGTGTCATCGGTATGATCTATACCGGCGGCTTCTTCGACGGCGTACCTTTCGTAGACGCTTTTGCAGGCTGTGACGCTTCCATCGCTCTGGCACTTGGCTCCATCGCAGCACTGATCCTCACATTCATTATGTACATCCCTCGTCGTGTGCTGAAATTCCATGAATTTATGGAATGTCTGCCCGAAGGTTTCCGTGCAATGGTACCTGCGATCCTGATTCTGACATTCGCTTGGACACTGTCCGGCATCACAGGTCTGCTGGGTGCTGACGTATTCGTTGCAGGTATTCTGCAAAACAGCACAGGCGTGCTGAACGTGATGCTGCCTGTTATCGTATTCCTGATCGCTGTATTCTTGGCGTTCTCCACAGGTACATCTTGGGGTACATTCGGTATTCTGCTGCCCATCGTTGTTCCTATTCTGGACCCTACCAGCGAACTGATGGTTATCACCGTAGCGGCTACATTGGCTGGTGCTGTTGCTGGCGACCACTGCTCTCCTATTTCCGACACCACCATCATGGCGTCCACAGGTGCACAGTGTGACCACATCAACCACGTTTCCACACAGCTGCCTTACGCAATCATGGTAGCGGCTGTTTCCGCAGTGAACTATGTGCTGACAGCCATCATCCAGAACTGGATCATTAACCTGCCTATTGCAATCGTATCTATGATTGTTGTGATCTTCGTTGCAAGAAAGATTTATAAACCTAAGACAATGTAAAATTTTAGATAGAATGTTTGTCAAAAACCGGCTTTCTGGAAACAGAAAGCCGGTTTTGTTTTGCAGAAAATATCAACAAAAGCCGGAACCCCTGCAAAGGATTTCGGCTTTTGTATGTTTGCCAAGATTTTATTGTCATAAAGTTTGGGCAAAGAGGATTTCCATGGCTTTTTCCAGCTCATCTTCCTGTACCTGCCAGTGGAAATGGATATCCACCAGACGATTGCCTTTCTGCGCCAGATAATAAGGACGGGCGCCTTCGCCATCGTAAAACTGCCATGCTCTGTCGATACCGGAAATGGCAATGGGTTTCCAGCTTTCCGCATCGGCATACTCAGGCAGGATGGGACGCTGATAAGAACGGATGGAAGGCTCTATGAGAAAATCATAGGATACTTCCAGTACCTCGTAGGAAAATTCCGGTGCCTCCGGTGAACCTCCCGGGGTGTATTGGCTACAGGTCTATCCTTTTTGCCAGAAAAGAGGATTCTTTCTCGCAGGATGTGGAATAGATGGCATCCTTCGGTACTTCCGTCAGGTCTGCCGTGGTCAGCGGCAGTGTGTCCTTTTCCAGAATGGTGGTGTAGGTAGTGCCGTCAGAAAGGGTGGTGGTGTAGGTTTCCTTGCCTTCCGTAGATTCTCTGTGGTTTATGAGATATTGGAAGGAAACTGCTGTGGTGAACACAGGCAGGGTACAGGCAAGGGCAATGAGTATGCCTCTATGGACATTTCTGGATACTTTCTTTTTCCGCAGGAGGAAAGACGCCAGCGAAACCATGGCAAAATAGATGATCATCATCAGGAGTACGCCCAGAAATACTTTGTCGAAGCCCTGTGCGCTCATGCTGAGAAAGATTCCCCAAAAGAGGAAGATAACAAGCCAGAAGTAAAGCTTTTTCATGATTCTGAGTCCTTTTCCCACAGGCAGACAGCATCCGCCGGCTTCTACAGCGGCAAGGGATTTTTTACGCCAGCGTAAGTAAGCCAGACACCCAGAGAGTGTATAAACGCCCAGCGAAAGAAACAGCAGGAGCAAAAACCATTGGGTAAAGTCTGTCAGGTATCGGGGCAAATCTTTTTGCAGGCTGGAAACGCACTGGGAAATCTGTATTGCAATAATCAAAAATAGCGCTGCCATACCGGGCAGATAGTTTTTCCGCATGGCGCGGTGGGTGGTTTCCAGCCGCAGGGCTTCATCTGTTTCCAAAGGGATGGGATTTTCTTCCGTGGTATAGAAAATCTGCATCTGCTGCCATTGGGTCACATAATGCCAGCCGGCTTCTTGGCAGTAGGCAATGAAGTCCTCCTGTGCCTCCGAAGGCTCTGTGTCAAAGGCAGAAACATTAGGAAAAAAAGTGATGCCGTAGGTGCGTTTTTCCGGCTCAATGGCAGTATATTTCCAGAAATAGCGTCCCACAGAGGAAAGCCCCCAGCCCTCCTCTGCCATTTGGGACAGATGGGCAGCAATGTTGTCCGTATCGTAAAAAGCGAAACTTTCCAGTCGGTATTTGTGTTTCATGTCAAAGCCCTCCTTTATAGCGGTGGTAATCCGCCGTCAGCAGTAACAGACGTTGATACTCCTTTTCCAGCATATCCAGTCCCCTTTGGGTGATTTGATAGCAGCGTTTTCGTCCCTCCACACGGGTTTCGGCGATGATGCCGGCTTTCTGGAACTGCTCCAGTAGGTTGTAAAGGGTGCCGGGGCCAATGGTGACGCGTCCCGCTGTCATGGCAGCCACTTTTTCCATGATGTCCATGCCGTAGCACTCCTCCTGCAAACAAAGAAGGACGTAAAACATCTGCTCCGTCAGGGTTTGGAACTTTTCTCTTGCCATGTCCATCACCTCCTATAGTCGATTATCGATAATTCTTGATTTGATGGTATCATCGAATATCGATAATGTCAACGTCATTTGATTTTTGTAAGAAAAATGAAAAAATCCCCTTTTCCGAAGAAAAGGGGAAGATGTTACAGGAAAAACGCCGCCACCAACAGTGGAATGGCAAAAAGGATATTCATAATGGTAAAGTGTTTCATATATTTGCCTTTGGCTTTTTCCTCTGCCTGCACAAAGAATTTGTAGGAAATCAGGCTTGCCATGGAGGCAATGAGAGTGCCCAGACCGCCGATGTTCACGCCGAAAAGCAGTTCTTTCCAGTGGTCTGTGAAGCCGGAAAGGAGCACCGCCGCCGGCACATTACTGATAATCTGGGAGCAGAGGAAGGAAACCAACATTTCCCGTCCTGCCAGTATGGAAGCAATGGCGTCCCGCATGGCTGGAATACGCCCCATGTTCCCGATGAACACGAAAAAGAAGATAAATGTGATGAGCAGGCTGTAATCCACTTTCCCCAGCACATCCCGTTCAAAAAATACGAACCATACCAAAGAAATCACCAGCACTGTCCAGTAAGGCATCACATGGAATACGGTCATAAGACAGGCGGCAAAGAGCATCAGCAGCGCAGAGAGGGTCACTTTTTCCCGCATGGAAAAGGTTTCGCTCTGTATGGCAGGGAGCATCTGACCGGAAAGGGGCACATCCTTTGTCAGCATACAGCACAGCACCAAAAGGAACAGGGAAAGCAGCGTCAAAGGCAGCATGGTCAATAGGAAATCCCCTGGAGACATGCCGGAAACTGTATACAGATACAGGTTCTGAGGGTTGCCGATGGGTGTCAGCATACTGCCTAAGTTAGCAGCAATGGTCTGCAATACCAGTATGGGAATCATTTCCTCTTTCAGGTCTGCCATTTGCAGCAGCAGTATGGTAAAAGGAACGAATGTGATGAGGGCAACGTCATTGGTGACCACCATGGCGAAGAAAAAGCACAGCATCACCAGCAGCAGTGTCAGCTGTCTCAGACCCTTTGCCCAGTGGAGCAGGGTATTGGCAATGGCTTTGAATATGCCCAACGCCTGTAAGCCGCCCATGACGGACATGAGGCAGAACAGCAGCACCAAGACCTGCCAGTTGATGTAGCCCATATATTCCCCATCCGGCGGTATCCACGCCATGGAAATGACTGCCAAAAGCCCAGCCACACAGAGAATGGTTTCTTTTTTGAAAAAAGCAATGAGTTTTGCGCCCATGATTGGTTCCTTTCTATGCAGTGATTTATTGTTCAACGGTTACACATTATACCCCCAAGAAAGGGCAAAAGCAAGCAAAAACCCTGATTTTTCCGGCGAGAAGCCTTTTTTGGTTGCATGGGGAGAGGTTTTTGCGTACAATAAGAACGAAAAAGATTTTGCAGAAAGGAGAAGCGCCATGGAACTGAATGAAATCATTGCGGAAAACCTGAAACGGCTGCGGACAGAACGGGGGCTTTCTTTAGGCAGGCTGGCAGAATTGTCCGGTGTCAGCAAGGTCATGCTTTCCCAGGTGGAAAAAGGCGAATCCAGCCCCACCATCAACACCTTATGGAAGATTGCCACCGGCTTACAGGTGCCCTATACCCAGCTCATCGACATGCAGGCTACTAAGCCTTTTTTTGTGCCAAAAGCAGAGAGCGCATTGGTGGACGACGGCAAGGGCTACCGTGTGTATCATTACAACAGAGCGGAAGGCAGTCGGGATTTTGAGTTTTTCAACAGCGAACTGGACACAGGCGCTTCTTTTACTTCAGAAGGACACGGCACCCATACCCGGGAATCTGTGCTGGTGACGGCAGGGGAGCTGGTGCTGGTGTTGGAAACAGTGGAATATGTCATGGCAGAAGGGGATTTTATACAGTTCGATTCCTCCCGTCCCCATACTTACATCAATCGGGGAGATGTTATGACTGTATTTACCAATATTGTTTATTACGAAGGATAAGGGAGGAAAAATATGTTTTGGGTCGGATGTCATTTATCGGCGTCAAAGGGGTATCTTGCCATGGGGAAAATGGCAGAGAAAATCGGCGCCAATACTTTTCAGTTTTTCACCAGAAACCCCAGAGGGGGCAGCGTGAAAGCATTGGATTTAGAAGATATTGCCGCTTACCGCGCTTTTGCGGCTCAAAAAGGCTTTGGAAAAATTCTGGCACATGCGCCATATACTATGAATGCCTGTGCCGCTGATGAAGGTCTGCGGGAATTTGCCGCAAACGTCATGGCAGAGGATTTGGATAGATTGTCCCATCTGCCGGAAGCTATGTATAACTTCCATCCTGGCAGCCATGTAAAACAGGGTGCAGATGTGGGCATCGAAAAAATCGCTGACCTGCTGAACCATGTGCTGAAGCCGGAAACAAAGACGGAAGTGCTGTTGGAAACCATGGCAGGCAAAGGCACAGAAGTAGGCAGAAATTTTGAGGAGCTTCGCGCCATTATGGATAAAGTGGAACTGGAAGAAAAATTAGGGGTTTGCATGGACACCTGTCATGTTTTCGACGGAGGATATGACATTGTGGAACATCTGGATGATGTGCTGGCGGAATTTGACCGCATCATCGGGCTGGAACGGCTGAAAGCCATCCACCTGAACGACAGCAAAAACCCCATGGGCAGCCATAAGGACAGACATGCTTGTCTGGATGAAGGTCAAATCGGCATGGCGGCACTGAGCCGTATCATCAACCATCCTAAGCTGAAACATCTGCCCTTTTTGCTGGAAACACCCAATGAATTGGACGGCTATGCCAGAGAAATCGCTTGGCTCAGGGAAGTAAGAGAGGGAGAATAATATGCATATAGAAGAAATGGATATGGAAGTGGAATGGAACGAGGAAATGGAGCGCATCTGGTTTTACCAGACAAAAGTCGGTGAAATCGGCATTGGGGAGAAATTCGGCGCCATTGTTCGGGTCACCTTCGGCAGAGATATGGGCGGTCTGCCGGAACAGTTTGACATGACAGAAACCCCTCTGCTGAAACTGGCAGCGGTGGAAATTCAGGAATATCTGGATGGGAAACGGAAAACCTTCGATTTGCCTTTGGCACCGGAAGGGACACCTTTCCAGAAACAGGTGTGGCAGGCACTGAAAAAAATCCCTTATGGTGAGACAGCCACCTATGGGGAAATCGCCGCCGCTGTGGGCATCCCCAAAGGGGCAAGAGCCATCGGCCGTGCCAATCATGAAAATCCCATTGCCATCCTCATTCCCTGCCATCGTGTGGTAGGGGCGGACGGACGCCTTACAGGCTATGCCGCAGGCGTTGAAATCAAAAAAGCCCTGCTGACCATTGAGCAGGGAGAACAACTGAAAATTCGGGAATAAACTGTAGCAAAACGAAGGTTTACATTTTTCAAGAACGCGGAAGGGTTTGGGGAACAATGGGTCAACACGTTTGCTTCGCAAACGCCAGCTTTAAGGCTGGCCGCACCTCTTGCGGTGTGGAGTTCCCCAACTGGAATCCCAAAGGGAAAAGCCCAAGTTTCAAAGCTTTTAGCTGATGGAACTTGGGCTTTATACTTCTGTCTATTCGTCAAAGCCTTGAATGAAATGAGGCTTTGACGACAGGGTGTCGAATTTTCGACACCCTGATACCCTTGCCGTGAGCAGCGGCAGGGGGTTTTTGTTTGTTAGGATACGCTGTGAACCAGACGGGGCACCAGTCCAGCCATGACACGGATGACCACGATTTCCACAGCACCCAGAATCAGGCACTGGAACACACGGGTTGCCATCAGCGGCAGGAAAGGAGAGCCAAATAATACGCTAATCCATAAGGTGTTCAGCAGCAGAGAACCAACGATTTCTGTCACCAGCACTGCCCCAAGGATGCGAGGCATGGTCTGTTTTTTGGATAGGAACAGACCGTAAGTCAGACCGACTATAGCCGCTGTGAAAGTGAAACCGGGGAAGTACGCCGCAATGGGGAACAGGGTCGCACCCAGAAAGTCACCCAATGCGCCTACCAAAGCTGCCTGCCAAGGGCCAAGATACAGTGCCGCAAATACCACGGGAACAAAGGCAAAGCCGATTTTGATGTTCCATGCGGCAATGGATAAGAAACGGGACAAAATGATGTTCAGTGCCACCAGCATGGCAATGATGACCAGCTGCTTGGTGGTGAATTTTTTGTTTTCGGACATAAGAAACCTCCTTGTTATCTCCAAATCAAACAACATGCAAAACAGCAGTTTTCCGAAGAAAACCGCGAAAACCATTCCCATGTGAAACAAAAAACACGAAATCTCCAACAAAACCGGGGAAATTTCGTGTCTGTGTGCCAGATGGGACGCCTCTATGCAAATACCCCCGTTTCTAGCGGGGTAGGCTGTGATAACAAAGAGTGCTCATGTCTTTATTATGAAACAGCGGGATGCGGATTTTGTATCGCAAGAAACCTCTTTTCGTTCCCGTGACAACTCCCCGTTCACAGGACACTTAACGCACAAAGTCCTACTCTGTATTTGCCGCAGAAGATTTGTCTCCTGCGGCTTCATTGTAGCATGGCTTTTGTCAGAAGTAAAGCATTATTCGCTTTTTTCCGCCAAGGCAAAGGCTGTCAGCAGATTTTGTTTGGAAGCAAAGGAGCCTGCCAGTGTCACCTGCCCCATATCCAGAGAATTGTCCCCTGTCAGCACGTGGAAAATGCGGTCTGTTTCCAGAAAACCGCCGTTGCCAAAGTAGAAGCAAATGATGGGGGTGTCTTTGGGGATTTTGTTAAAATCGGCTTCTTCATAAGCGCGAATGACTTTTGTGGGGTCTGCGCCGAGAGTCTGTTTGATGAAGGACAGCTCGATGTCCAGATGCAAAAATTCCTGAGAAGCGTAATACATGGCTGTGATGAATTCTGTCAGGTCATGTTCGCTGTCAAAGGGGAGCGCCTGAGGATAATCGGGAACCCCTGTCAGTCCGCAGACGAACCAAGGTGTGGAAGCGGCTGCGAAAGAAATGTTGTAAGGCCGTTTGTGGATGACCGTTTCGTCATCAATGGCAAACACCAGTGTGTTGCCGGTGGTGCTGCCAACAAGGGGCAGTTTTCTTTTTTTCAGATTTGCTTTCAGTGTATCGGATGCGCCAAACAGGCGGATGCCGTCAGAATGGAAACCCAGCATGGGAAAAAACCTCCTTCGGTGGTGTATATTTCAGTTGATTTTCTTCATTTTAATACAGTACGGAGAAAAAAGAAAGGATTTTTCCAGTGCGATTCATGCAAAAGGGAAAGCTTAGACTGTGGCGGAAGGGCTTGGGGAACAAAGCGTGCCCCAACTGGAATCCGCAGGCGGAATTGATTTCCGGCGAGGAAAAACCGAAGTTTCAAGGCTTTTAGCTGATGGATACTCTGCACCCCGAAGAAAACGGGGACGCCGCAGGCGGCTTTGCAAAGCAAAGTGCTTGACCCAAGGGTTTTATACCTCTGTCTATTCGTCAAAGGCTTGAATGGAATGAGCCTTTGACGACAGGGTGTCGAAAAGTCGACACCCTGCGCAATCCATACCAAAGTCATAGCTTCTGTCGGTTTTCAGGGAAAATCGTTGACATAGCAACGATTCAGTTGGTATAATTTACTTTGGCTTTGCAGGTAAAATTCGGCAAAAAGGGTGTTGCCGAATCATTGATAAATACAGGAGGATAGGAATATGCTGGAATTAAAGAACATCTCTTTTTCCGCAGATGGAAAACAGATTCTGAAAAATATCAATCTGGTTATTGACGACGCAAAATTCGTTGTCATCACCGGACCCAACGGCGGCGGTAAGTCCACATTGGCAAAGGTCATCGCCGGCATCATCACACCTGACAGCGGACAGATTCTGCTGGACGGTCAGGACATCACAGACTGGTCTATTACAGACCGCGCAAGAGCAGGCGTCAGCTTCGCTTTTCAGCAGCCCGTGCGCTTCAAAGGCGTAACTGTGAAAGACCTGATTACACTGGCAAGCGGCAAGGATATTTCTACAGCGGCGGCTTGTGATTATCTGGCACAGGTAGGTCTGTGCGCAAAAGACTATATTGACCGTGAAGTCAATGCAAGTTTGTCCGGCGGCGAACTGAAACGTATCGAAATCGCCACCGTTATGGCAAGAAAAACAAAACTGACACTTTTCGACGAACCCGAAGCGGGCATTGACCTGTGGAGCTTCAAAAACCTCATCGACGTATTCGAAAAAATGCACGATGAAATCCAGGCTTCCATTATGATCATTTCCCATCAGGAACGTATTTTGAACATTGCTGACCAGGTGGTTGTCATCTCCAACGGTGAAATCGCTCAGATCGGCACAAAAGAAGAAGTTCTGCCCGGTCTTTTTGGCATTGACCCCGGATGCAGATATTTTCAGGGAGGGAACGAATAATGTTTGACGACGTAATCAAAAAACTGCTGTCTGAAGTGGCAGACCTGACAGAAGTACCTTTGAACGGTGCTTTCAATATCCGTAACAACGGTCACAGCGAAGGCAGAAATTCCACAGAAAACATTCAGATCGTACCCAAGGAAAACAACTCCGGTATTGATATTTACATCAAACCCGGTACAAAAGACGAAAATGTCCATATTCCTGCCCTGATCACAGAAGCAGGCGTACACGATCTGGTATATAACGATTTCCATATCGGCGAAGGGGCAGATGTAACCATCGTGGCTGGCTGCGGTATCCATAACTGCGGCAATGAGGAATCTCTCCACGAAGGTATCCACCGTTTCTTCGTAGGCAAAAACGCCAAAGTAAAATATATCGAAAAACACATCGGTGAAGGCGACGGCAACGGAAAGCGCATCATTAACCCTCAGACACATATCGAAGGGGATGAAAACAGCTATCTGGAAATGGATACTGTACAGCTCAAAGGCGTAGACTCCACAAAACGTATTTCCAGCGCGAAACTGGCAGCTGGCGCAACTGTTGTCATCAAAGAAAAAATCATGACTCATGGCGATCAGTATGCGGAAACATCTTTTGATGTGATTCTGGAAGGGGACGGCAGTTCCGCAAAACTCATTTCCCGTTCCGTTGCAAGGGATAAATCCCGTCAGCTGTTCCGTTCCAAAATCGTGGGCAACGCGGACTGCTACGGTCATTCCGAATGTGATGCCATCATCATGGATGATGGCGTGGTAGCGGCAGAACCCGAAATTCTGGCAAACAACGTGGATGCTACACTGATCCACGAAGCAGCCATTGGCAAAATCGCAGGGGATCAGCTCATGAAGCTGATGACATTGGGGCTGACAGAAAAAGAAGCGGAAGCACAGATCATCAACGGCTTCCTGAAATAAGGAGCTGAAACAGATTGAAAAAAGAAATTCTCAGTTGGGTCAAGACCATCATCCTTGCAGTGCTGCTGGCCTTTGTGGTGGATACGGTGTTTATCGTCAATGCCACAGTGCCTACAGGCTCTATGGAAAATACCATCATGACAGGAGACAGAATCCTTGCCCTGCGCACCAGCTACTGGTTCTCCGATCCGGAACGAGGAGATGTGGTGGTTTTTGAGGACCCCGACGATCCCACAGGCGAGACCTTATATGTAAAACGCATCATTGGCATTGGCGGCGATACCGTGGAAGTCAAAGACGGTGAGGTGCTGGTCAATGGTCAGGTACAGGAGGAACCTTATATCAAAGAAATCACAGAAGGGGATTTTGGGCCTTATCATGTGCCGGAAGGCTGTTACTTTATGATGGGGGACAATCGGAATAAATCTCTGGATGCAAGGTTCTGGCAGAATACTTATGTAGAAAAAGATGCTATTTTGGGCAAAGTTGTCCTGCGGTATTACAAAGGATTCAAAATCATTGATTGATTTGGAAGAGGATAGAAATCGAAATGAGAAAAGAAATACTTGGCTGGATAGAAACAATTGTCGCGGCGGTTTTGCTGGCATTTTTGATAAATCAATTTTTGCTGGTGAACGTATATGTGCCAACAGGCTCTATGGAAAATACGATTATGGCAGGAGACAGAACCCTTGCCTTACGTACCAGCTATTGGTTTTCTGATCCCCAGCGGGGCGATGTGGTGGTTTTTGAAGCCCCAGATGATCCGGATACCCTGTATGTCAAGCGTGTCATCGGCGTTGGCGGCGACACCGTGGAAGTACAGAACGGTGATGTGCTGGTCAATGGACAGGTGCAGGACGAACCTTATATCAAGGAAATCACAGAAGGAGATTTTGGACCTTATCATGTGCCGGAAGGCTGTTATTTCATGATGGGAGATAACCGAAACGATTCTCTGGATGCAAGGTTCTGGCAGAATACTTATGTAGAAAAAGATGCTATTTTGGGCAAAGTTGTCCTGCGGTATTACAAAGGATTCAAAATCATAGATTAAAAAGGGCGGCTTTAGGGGCATCTTCATAAGAAAACATAGAAAGCTGAAATCCTTATGATTTACATAGGATTCCAGCTTTCTTTTTTAAGATTTTATTTGATAAGTTTTCTTCTGAAGATAGCCGTCGCACTTCCCCTTAAGAAGTCAAAGAAAAGGAAAACCGATGTTTTCTTAAGGGGAAGTTTGCTTGAGCCGCCCTTTTGGCTTGTTGAAAAAGCTGGAATATGATACACTGAAAACAGAGAACACCTAAAAGGAGATGAAGCGACATGAAATGTCCTTTTTGTAATCTGGAAATGATGGAAGGCTATTTGAAAGCCGGACGGTATGTACAGTTTCAGGAAATGGAAAACGGCAGAAAAGGTCAGGAATATCTGGTGGCAAAGAGCTTCATGGGCGATGCCAAAATGGAAGGGTATCTGTGCCCCAGCTGCCGGAAAGTGATTCTGGATATCCCTCTGGTGGAAGAACCCCCAAGAAGATAAAGAGAAAAAAGAAAAAGCCCTGTCAAAAGCAACTTCCCCTTAAGAAAACATTGATTTTCCTTTTCCTTGATTTCTTAAGGGGAATTGCGACGGCTGTCTTCATAAGAAAACATAACAAATAAAATCTTCATAAAATAAGAAAGCCAAAATCCTTTGTAATCATAAGGATTTTGGCTTTCTTTGTTTTCTTATGAAGATGCCCCTAAAGACAGGGCATTTTTATATACGGAGCATTGTTTAATGTTCTTTTGTTCCAGCCAAAAGCAGCAGGCCGTTTGCCCCAATCAAAATGATTGTGTAGACAATGAGCATGGGGAACATGTATGGCACTACATCCAGCAGTGCAGACCAGTCCTCTGCCTTTACCCAAGAAACCACCATGGCATATTCGGAAAGAAGCGTCAGGGCAGTGAAGCCGAAAGCCCCAAATGCCATGGCTTTTGCTATGGACTTGCCAGAAAAAGCCGTATAACCATGGAGTACCGTAAGAATAACGCTTGCGATGCCGCAGAAAATCCACATAAATATGACCTCCTTTGGAAAACTGCCTGTTTTTTTCAGTATACCATGGCAAAAAGGGGCGTCAATGAAAGGGCTGGATGTGACGGAATTTCGTAAGAAATAAAAAACAGCAGGAATTTCTCTTTGGATGAAAAAACTGCTGTTTGTATTATGGATTATCCTCTTACTTTTGCCAGAATATCCCGATATGCCTGCACCAGCACAGAAGCATCCAGACTATAGGCCATAGCATCAAAGCCCTGCTGGAAACCAGCGGCAATGGCATGGGCATTCATGGTGAAGTAGATGCAGAATTTACCGTTGTCGTGGCAGGCTTTCAGAATGCGTTTCAGAGCCGCCTGAAAATCGGGGTGGTCAAACTGTCCGGGAATCCCCATGGAAATGGACAGGTCAAAAGGCCCGATGAAAATACCGTCTACCCCTTCCATGGCAGTGACGGTTTCGATATTTTCCAGACATCCTACAGTTTCACACTGGGGAATGAGCAGCGTTTCCGCGTTGTTTACTGCCATATTCACAGGGATGCTTTCGGTGGCAGGATATGCGAAGCCCCAACCGTCTTTTCTGGAAGGGCAGAAGCCGCGTTTGCCAACAGGGGCGTATTTTGCGTAGTTCACCAGCTCCTGTACCTGTTCTACTGTGTGTACGTCAGGAACGATGAGACCCTGCGCGCCAATGTCCAGCAGCTTCAGTACCGCAGGACGGCTGATTTCCCGTACCCTTGCCAGAGGGGTCACGCCGCCCAGCAGTGCGCCGCGAACAAAATCTGTTGTGCTTTCTGCCTCAAAGGGGCCGTGTTCGTTGTCGATGATGATGAAGTCCAGTCCGGTCTGTCCCAGAGCTTCTGCTACATTTGCGCTGCCCAGTTCAAAAAATGTACCGATGGGCTGCTGATGGTTCTTTAGTTTCTCTTTCAATTGATTTTTCATAAGTATCACCTTTCCAATATGGGACGCACCCAGCAGCCGTCACCCTCTGCAATCATCAGGGGCAGGCAGTACAGGCGGTATGTGCCGGCTGGTACGTCTTTCAGTTTTAAGTTTTCCAATATGGGGATATTGCGCCTCAGCAGTGCTTTGTGTATGGGGAAATCCCCGTCCCCTTCAGGGCTTTCATAATCCACACCCAAGAGGGCAATCTTCCGCTCCGCCAGATATTTGCCTGCTTCCGCTGTCAGATAAACAGGGTTCGGCAGGGGATGGATGCCGTCAAAGGCTTCGTTGTCTGTGCGGAAAAGCACCCGGTCACCGGGCTGGATGTCCAAGGGTGTCAGCATATCCTTGGTGATTTCTGCCGCATCCGGCAAGTAAAAAACCTTGCATGTGCCGCAGAGCTGTTCCAAGGGAAAGGCAGCCGCGTCTATGCCTTCAGGGAAGAAATGTCTGGGAAAGTCTATATGGGTTCCCAGATGGCTCCCCAAGTGGAGCAAAGACAGGGTGCAGTCATGGCCCTTTGCCCCATCCAGCAGCACTTCCCGACAAAAAGGCGGATCACCGGGATAGACCATGGCCTCAGGAGAAAGGGGGAAGGAAATGTCATAAATCATACACTGCCTCCTTTTATTGTATCACATTTTCATCCGTTGCGGCGAGGATAGGGCTTTTTTTCGTCGGTGAGCCCTGCCAGATAATCCATGCTGGTGTCCAGCGCCAACGCCAGTTTTTTCAGCTGTTCAAAGGTATAGTACCGTTTGCCTGTTTCCAGTTTGGAGTAGTCGCTCTGGTCAATGCCTGTGAGCATCTGCATTTTGATCTGGGTGAATCCCCGTTCTTTCCGTAATTCTCGTAATCTGTTCATAAACATCACCAATTTTATTATGGCAAACTGACCTATTGACATTAGGGTGTATCTGACCTAAAATAAGACAAAAGGCGGTGGAAATATGGATAAATTGGTGGAAAGCCTGCGGATTTTGCTGGAAAATGAACGGGATGGCGTGCTGCATGTGGATGGGGAACGTCTGCGGCAGGCGAAATATGCAGGAAGTGTGGAGGCATTGCGGAAAATATTGGACGAGGATGGATGGAGTGCAGAGAAAAAGATGGATGCTGTACGAAAACTGCTGGAGGAGGAGTTGGAAAAATGAAAATATGCCCAACGCCTCTTTTTTTTATGGGATTTTTGGGGTATAATACAAGAGAATATACAGAAAAATTTCCGAAACATAACAAGTGAGGATATCAAAGGAGGCATTTTTTATGCAGGTAACAAAAGATATGACAATCGGCGAACTGCTGATGATGGACAGAGGCGCAGGCATGGTACTGATGCAGAACGGCATGCATTGTGTAGGCTGCCCTTCCGCTGCTGGTGAAACACTGGAAGAAGCAAGCATGGTACACGGCATGGATATCGACAAACTGCTGAGCGACATCAACGCTTATCTGGCAAGCAAATAAGACATAAAAAAAGAGGCTGGTGCCTCTTTTTTTATGTCTTGATAAAAGGATAGAAGTAAAAAGAGCTGGTCAAGCACTTTGCTTCGCAAAGCCGCCTACGGCGTCCCTGTTTCTTTTCAGGGTGCAGGGGTCAAGCACTTTGCTTCGCAAAGCCGCCTGCGGCGTCCCTGTTTCTCTTCAGGGTGCAGTGGTCAAGCACTTTGCTTCGCAAAGCCGCCTGCGGCGTCCCTGTTTCTCTTCAGGGTGCAGTGGTCAAGCACTTTGCTTCGCAAAGCCGCCTACGGCGTCCCTGTTTCTTTTCAGGGTGCAGGGGTCAAGCACTTTGCTTCGCAAAGCCGCCTGCGGCGTCCCTGTTTCTCTTCAGGGTGCAGAGTATCCATCGGCAGAAGCCTTGAAACTTGCTCTTTTTTCCTCGTCGGAAGTAAATTCCGCCTGCGGATTCCATAAGAATCCTATGGGTTCTTTTTTTATGTCTTAATTTTCCTGAGCCTGTTCAAAAAGGCTCTTTTTTTATGCGTGGAGTCCTTCCCATTCTTCATAAAGCCCTTCCAGTTTTTCTTCCAGTTTTGTTTTTTCCTCGAAGATTTCCTGGGCTTTGGCGTAGTCAGAGCTTGCCGCCGCCATATCCTCATCGGCTTTGGCAATGGCTGCTTCTGTTTCTTCAATGGCTTTTTCCACTTTGGCAATTTTCGCCGCCAGTTTCCGTTCTGCCGCCTGCTGTTCTTTCTGTTTTAGCCAATCACTCTTGGTGTCGGTCATAGTCTGGACAGGTGCGGATGCCGCCGCTTTGGTGGGCTGTTCCGCCGCAAGAAGGGCTTCTTTTCTTGCCCGTTCCGCTTTTTTCTCCATGTAATAATCGTAATTGCCCTCATACCGCGTGATGCCTTCGGGAGAAAGCTCCAGTATAATCTGGGCAGTTTTATTGATGAAATAACGGTCGTGGGAAATGTATACCACGGTGCCTTCATAGCGGTTCAAAGCGTCCTCCAGCACTTCCTTGGAGAACATATCCAGATGGTTGGTAGGTTCGTCCAGCATCAGCAGATTTGCTTTAGAAAGCATGATTTTTGCCAGAGAAACACGACCTTTTTCGCCGCCGCTGAGGGAAGAAACCTGTTTGAACACATCATCCTCTGTAAAGACGAAGGCCGCCAGCATATTGCGGATTTCTCCTGCGGTCAAAGTGGGGTAAGTATCGGAAATTTCATCGAAAATGGTTTTGCTGCTGTCCAGCTTCTGCTGTTCCTGATCGTAGTAGCCCACATGCACATTGGTGCCGAACCGCATAAGGCCGCTGTCGGAGGGCACTTCTCCCAGAAGCATTTTAAACAGTGTGGATTTGCCCACGCCGTTGGGGCCAATGATGGCAACATTTTCTCCACGCTTGATGTCCAGATTCACATGGCGGAAGATACGCTGTCCCCCGTAGGACTTGGACAGTTCTTCCGCATGGAGCACGTCACTGCCGCTGATGATGCGAGGAGTCAGTGTCAGGCGCATGTGGGAAGGCAGGCTGTCGGGGCGGTCGATGCGCTCAATTTTTTCCAGCTGTTTTTCCCGGCTTTCGGCACGCTTGATGGATTTTTCCCGATTGAAAGCCTTCAGTGTGCGGATGACTTCCTCCTGACGTTTCAGCTCTTTCTGCTGGTTTTCGTAAGCCTTCTGCTGGATGTCCCGATTGATGGCTTTCTGGTTCATGTATGCGGTATAGTTGCCGTTATATACTGTAGATTTCCGGTTTTCAATTTCCACTACCTTGGTGACGATTTTATCCAAGAAATAACGGTCATGGGAAATGATGAGCACAGAGCCGTCATATGTTTTCAGGAAATCTTCCAGCCATTCGATAGAAGCAATGTCCAGATGGTTGGTAGGTTCGTCCAGCAGCAGCAAATCCGGCTTGGATAACAGCAGTTTACCCAGATATACACGGGTTTTCTGTCCGCCGGAAAGCTGGGACAGGGGACGGTCAAATTCATCCTCCCCAAAGCCCAAACCTTTCAGCACGCCCTTCAGGCGGCTTTTATAGCTGTAACCGTCGTTTTGCTCAAATTCGTGCTGCAAAGCTGCATAATCCTCCATCATGTCAGACAACTCCTTGCCAGACAAATGGGTCATTTCGTTTTCCATTTCACGAAGACGGACTTCGGCCGTTAAAATTTTTTCAAAGACCGATAGCATTTCTTCATAAATCGTGCGGCTGCTTTCTATTTGTTGGTTCTGTGCCATGTAGCCCATGGTGGTTTCTTTTTTCAGGAACACATCACCGCCGTCAGCGGAGATTTCCCCTGTCAGAATGCGGAACAGAGTGGTCTTTCCGGCGCCGTTAACGCCTACGATTGCGGTTTTTTCTCTTTCTTCTATATGAAACGTGATATTTTCCAGTATGGTGTCGATACCATAGGATTTTTCTATGTGATTGACTGCAAGTATCATGTCTAATTCCTCCGTAACCCTTGGGTTGTCCACAATTATGATACCAGAAAAAAGGGCGGAATAAAAGAGTTATTGTTGACAATAAAATAACAGGCGTGCTATACTGAAATCAAATTGAGTAGGAGAGGATTTGGATAATATGGATAGTGAAAAAAAGATTTCACCGGCGGTAATAAACAGATTACCCAGATATTATCGGTATTTGGGCGATTTGCTGGAAAGCGACATCACCAGAATTTCATCCAAAGAACTCAGTGCAAAGATGAATATTACAGCCTCTCAGATTCGTCAGGATTTGAACAATTTCGGCGGCTTTGGCCAGCAGGGATATGGCTATAATGTAGAATATCTTTACAATGAAATCAAAAAGATACTGGGATTGGATCGCATGTACAACATGATCGTCATCGGCGGCGGTAATATCGGTCAGGCGTTGGTCAATTATACCAATTTTGAAAAACGCGGTTTTGTCATCAAAGCGGTGTTTGACATCAATCCCCGTTTGGTTGGCATGACCATCCGCGGCGTGGAGGTTTACGATGTGGACAAAATGGAAGAATATGTGACAAACAACCATGTTGACGTTGCCATTTTGACACTGCCTCGCTCACAGGCCGTAAAGGTTGCTCATGATCTGGCAAAATGGGGCGTGAAGGGCATCTGGAACTTCAGCCATGTAGATTTGCAGGTTCCCGACGATGTTCTGGTGGAAAATGTGCATCTGACAGACAGCCTGATGACACTGCTTTACAAGATCAATGAAATGTACAGCGAAGAAAATGATCTGCATCAGCTGCAAAATGGTCTGCCTGTAAAACATCGTCAGGTGGAAGAAGACGAAAAGTAAAAACAGAAAATGTATGGAAAAACAGACAAAGTCTTTTGATTTTGTCTGTTTTTTTAATCTGTAAATTTCCTCGTCTGTGTACAGTTTTCCGCTTCCTTTGGTTTTTAGGAAAAAACGGTCAAAAATCGGGATTGATGATGTCAGAAAGATAAGGTATCATAAAAGAGAAGGAAGTATAGAATGACTTTTTAGGAGGAAAGAAACATTGAGCAGAGCAGACGATATTTTCATACAGAATTGTAAACAGATTTTAGAGCAGGGCTTTTCCACAGAAAATGAAAAAGTGCGCCCCCATTGGGAGGACGGCACACCTGCTTATACCATCAAGACCTTTGGCGTGGTGAACCGTTATGATTTGAGCAAGGAATTTCCTTTGCTGACACTGCGCGCCACCAACTGGAAGGCTGCCATTGACGAAATCCTGTGGATCTGGCAGAAAAAATCCAACAACATCCACGACCTGAACAGCAAAATCTGGGATTCCTGGGCAGACGAAACAGGCTCCATCGGTAAGGCTTACGGCTATCAGCTGGGGGTAAAATACAAATTTAAACACGGGGAAATGGATCAGGTGGACAACGTGCTGTGGCAGCTGAAAAATGCCCCTGCGTCCCGTCGTATCATGACCAACATCTACAACTTCGCAGACCTGACAGAAATGGGGCTGGAACCCTGCGCTTACAGTATGACTTTCAATGTGACAGGCAATAAACTGAACGCCATTCTGAACCAGCGTTCTCAGGATACACTGGCGGCAAATAACTGGAATGTGGTGCAGTATTCCGCACTGCTGATGATGTTTGCACAGGTCAGCGGTCTGGAGCCGGGTGAACTGGTACATGTCATCAGCGATATGCACATTTACGACCGTCATGTGCCTATCATCAAAGAACTCATTGAACGGGAAACATTCCCTGCGCCTAAGGTGCGTCTGAATCCCGAAATCAAGAACTTCTATGATTTCACTGTAGATGATTTCATTGTGGAGGACTACGAACACGGCAAACCCATCGGCAGAGTGCCCATTGCCATTTAAGGAGGAAAGCCCATGAATCTCATTGTAGCAGTAGACGAAAACTGGGGCATCGGCAAGGACAATGAACTGCTGTGCCGCATTTCCGCAGATATGAAAAATTTCCGTGCAGTGACCATGGGGCATGTGCTGGTGTTGGGCAGAAAGACACTGGAATCTTTCCCCGGCAAAAAACCACTGCCCAAACGTACCCATATTGTGCTGACAGCAAACAAGGCTTATGAAGCAGAAGGCGTGACCCTTTGCCATAGTCTGGAAGAACTGCCTGCGATGCTGGCAGATTACGAGGATGATGATATTTTTGTCCTCGGCGGCGGCAGTATTTATGAACAGCTTTTGCCACAGTGCAAAAAGGCCTATATCACCAAAATCTATGACAAATTTCCTGCGGATACCTATTTCCCCAATCTGGATGAAAAACCGGAATGGACATTGACAGAAAAAGGGGAAGTGCAGGAAGAAAATGGCGTGAAATTCTCTTTTGACATTTACGAACAGAAATAAAGGGCTGTTTTCGGAGAAAGTGGCGGATTTGTATGTTGACCATTTACATCCATCGGAAAAAAGTGGCAGATATCATTTGTATGGTGTATGCCCTGATGTTTACCAATCTGCTGAATGACTGCAACGTCATACGTGCACGCACATACGACCCCAAATGGGCGTATGGGGCATTTGGATTGATTGCCGTGTATTTTCTGGTACTGTATATCTTCACCCAGATTTGCGACTGGAAGATGGCAGCCATCAATTTGGTGATATTCCTTGTGGTGACGCTTATCCGCAATGGATTTGACCTATTTTTCCTTTTCCTTGGAGCGCCGGATTTTGCGTCCGTACTGTTTATGATTTTCATCCTTTGCCATCGGGGGTATGAAGCAAAGAAAAAGAAGGAGCCCCTTTCTCAAACAAAGATAGAATGATAAAAAAACAGCCGGAATCCTTTATGTGTAAGGATTTCGGCTGTTTTCGTTTTCTTAGAATGTGTCGGGATGATGTCCGCCCCATCCTGTCTGGGGCATGCACATCAAACGGGACATGTCCTCAGGAGAAATGGTGAAGTCGAATACATCCAGATTTGCTTTCATGCGTTCTGCGGAACCAGATTTGGGCAGAGGCAATACCTGATTATCCAGCGCAAAACGCAGACAGATCTGAGCAGGTGTCTTGCCGTATTTTTCAGCCATTTCCAGTACCAGAGGATCTTCCAGTACACGGGTGCGACCCAGAGGGCTCCATGCTTCCACCAGAAGTCCCTGCTGCTGGGAGTAGTGGACAGCGTGTGCCTGACAATACCCGGGATGGTATTCCAGCTGGTTTACCATGGGAGTGATTTCCGCTTCTTTCATAAGGGGCATGAGATGGTGGGGCAGGAAGTTGCTGACACCAATGGCACGGATGACGTTTTCTTTGTAAAGCTTTTCCAATGCACGCCATGCGGACAAGTCTTTTTCCTGCCATTTGTCACGGTCTGTTTCAGGCATAGGCCAGTGAAGCAGACAAAGATCCAGATAGTCTGTGCCTAAGTCTTTCAGAGAGTTTTCCACGCTTGCCATGGCAGCGTCATAAGATAAATCGTCGCGCCATACCTTTGTGGTCAGGAAAATATCTTTTCTGGCAATACCGGAAGCGGCAATGCCTGCGCCCACTTCTTTTTCGTTCAGATACATGTGGGCAGTGTCCAAATGGCGATAGCCAACGGAAAGGGCTGTTTCCACAATGCCCTGAGCAGACTGGTCGATGACTTTATAAGTGCCGAAGCCCACTTTGGGGATTTTGACACCGTTATATAATGTAAAGTATTCCATGATTTATTTCCTCCTTATTTCTGCTGGATTTCCAGTGCTTTTTCCAGCAAGTATTCTCTTTTGTTGTGTTCCGGCTCATGAAGGACGTCCTCCAGCAGCAGTCCAAGGGTTTCCCCTACGGCTTTTCCGGCAGGGATGCCTGCGTCCATCAAGGCTTTGCCGTCCATTTCCAGCATTTTCAGATTCAGACAATCTCCGTCAGCAAGGACTTTTTCAAGGATTTCTCTTGCTGTGGCTACAGCGCCTTTATCCTGCAAGATTTCCTGTAAAATGAACAGGTTTTCCGTCAGTTCCACACCCAGAATTCCTGCCAGCTTCCGCACTTCGTAAGGTGTCTGGGGGATGGGCTGGGATAAATGCCGCAGATAGGTCTGAATCTGCTTGGCTGTGGCGTTGTCAAATTTCAGTTTTTTGCAGAAAGTCTTTGCCTCGGCTTCTGTGAAGGATTGCAGCACCAGTGTCCACCGCAGAGGGGCGGAAACGGGAGCGGCTTTCAGCTGAGGAACCAGTGTTTCGCCTAGTGCCGTCAGTCGTTTGTCCAGTAAACCGTCAATGTGGGGCAAAAGACCGCTTTCCAGAAGTAAGGACAGCTTTTCAGGAAAGGGAGATTTCCAAAGTTTGTCCAGTTCCTCGTGGATGCGCTCTACACTGATTTTCTCAATGAGTGCGGCATTTTCCTGCAATGCGGTGTATGTGGCATCATCCACCTGAAAGCCCAGCTGTGCCGCAAAACGGACACAACGCAGCATCCGCAGAGCGTCCTCCTGAAATCGCTTGGCAGGCTCGCCAACACCACGGATGAGAGAACGGGAAATGTCCTCCTGTCCTCCGAAAGGATCGCGGAAGCCTTCGGCAGGGTGGTAGGCGATGGCGTTCATGGTGAAATCTCGGCGCAAAAGGTCTTCCTCCAGATTGGATGTAAAAGAAACCTCGTCGGGATGCCTGCCGTCGGCATAGTCCCCGTCAATGCGGTATGTGGTGATTTCGTAATTGGTTTTGTTTAGAACAACGGTGATGGTGCCGTGCTGGATGCCTGTGTCAAAGGTGTGGGAAAATAATGCCTTTGTCTGCTCCGGCAGAGCGGATGTGGTGATGTCCCAGTCCTGGGGAATACGCCCAAGGATGGAATCCCGTACACAGCCGCCTACAATGTAGGCTTCGTAACCGCCGTTGTTGAGGGTTTGCAGAAGGGCGTTCACGTCCTCTGGCAGTGTGATGTGTTTTGTCATATAAAAACCCCATTCCGGTTGTAAAATTCTGTTTTGCCGTTACAGTATACCATATTCTAAGGGAAAATGAAAAATTTTTTTGGGATTTTCGGGAAAAAAGAGTTGACATGCCATCGGCAGCGTGATATTATATTTTACGCAATCAAATAGCGTATGCGCCCTTAGCTCAGTTGGTAGAGCAACTGACTCTTAATCAGTGGGTCCAGGGTTCGAGTCCCTGAGGGCGCATCATTCATAAAAGGCAGCGTTTTTCGACTTCGGGTCGGGGGGCGCTGTTTTTTTGCTTACCTGTAAGCCATGCGCAGAACGGAAAGAAAGCAAAGGGGACATTTATGTCAACTTTGCTTTTTTTATGGGCTGGATAGGGCGTCAGCCCACAACCGAGGCACTTGGAAAGTGCCGAGGTTGCGCATGGCTTACAGGTAAAATGCGTGAGAGAAGGAGGGCGTCAGCCTACAACCGAGGCACTCGGAGAGTGCTGAGGTTGCGCATGGCTTACAGGTAAGACACGTGAGAGAAGGAAGGGGACATTTATGTCAACTTTGCTTTTTTTACGGGCTGTATAGGGCGTCAGCCTACAACCGAAGTGCTCGGAGAGTGCTGAGGTTGTACATGGGTTACAGGTAAGAGACGTGAGAGAAGGAAGGGGACATTTATGTCAACTTTGCTTTTTTATGGACTGTATATGGCTTACAGGTAAAATGCGTAAGAGCAGGAGTGCGTCAGCCAAACAGAGAAGCACCTGAAAAGTGCGGAGGTTGCCCATGGCTTACAGGTAAGAGACGTAAGACAAGTGAGCGTCAGCCAAACAGGAAAGCACTCAAAAAGTGCCAAGGTTGTGCATGGCTTTTTCCCCATTCCCATTCCTTTCATATTTTCCCGAATCCCACCATAAACTGATACAGAGAAATTTTTTCGGGAAGAAGGATTGGGGGAAGGATTTATGGAGGATACATACGGGAAAATCTTGTGGGAGGGCTACGGGCTGAAGTATTACGGCGGTACCCGTACCCGAACGGGGCTGATTTGCAAAACAGATGTGGGACTGAGAGAACTGAAGAAGGCACGGAGCCGCCGGGAAGACCTGCTTTTTGCCCATGAGGTGAAAACCTGTCTTTACCGCAACGGCTTTTCTGCCCTTTCTCTTTTTTATACAGCACAGGACGGACAGCCTTTTTTCTTTTGGGAAGGGAATCTTTATCTGCTGGAAAACCCCATGCCCACCAAAGGTCTGGAGGAGGATGTCGCAGGGGATTTCGCAGCTGGGGCGGCTCTTATGGGGCAGATGCATAAGGCGGCGGCAGGCTTTCCGGCAAAAGAAGGACAGGAGGAACGTCCGTCTTTGTGGCGTCGGCGGTATGGGGAGTTTGTGAAGATTCGCAGACATATGGAACGTCAAGGAAAGTATTCCTCTTTGGATTTGCTGGTCATGCGTCACTACGGCACTTTTGCACCACGGGCACAGGAAGCCTTGAAAGCCTTGGAAGATGGCGGTTATCAAGATATTGCAAACGAACAGCGGCAGGCAGGCACCTTTTGCCATAATCAGTTCAAAGGAAGCAATCTGTGCCGGAAAGAGGACGGCAGTCTGTGGGTCGGCGGCTTTGAACAGTGTACCGGAGATATTTTTGCCGTGGATTTGGCGGCGTATTTAAGACGGTTCTGGCGAAAGGTGCCGGAGGAACGGGAAAAATTGGCAGATGTACTGGCGGCTTATGAGGCAGAACGTCCCTTGACGGAGGCAGAACGAAAGCTTTTGGTGCCGTTGACGGCTTTTCCGGAAAAATTCCTGCGGTTGGTACATGAGTCCTATAACCGCCGGAGGGTCTGTGTTTCCCCTGCCATGGAGGAGCGTCTGGCAGATGCGGCGGCGGAAGAAAGTCACATGAGCGACCTTTCTCAGGCATTGGAAAGGCTTTTTTGAAAAATATTGGAAAAAGGGCGTGAAGCAAGCCGTTTTCAGGAGAAAATATGTCTGAAAATCAGAAAATTAGAAAAATTTCAGCCTGCTTTCTTTTCTTATGAAGAAACCCCTAGCTTTGCGCCCTGAATTTCTCTTGCAACTTCGGGAAGAAACGTATAAAATGAGACTAAGACAGTCTGCAAATCATTCCCCGAAGGAGGAGAAACGGTATGAAGGACTATCATTTTGAAAATGACGATAAAGAATTTGACACCACCATACGGTTGGATCATATAAACGAAAAAGTAAAAGAACTGGAACAGAATCAGACAGACGAGGACGACTTGGGGGACAAGGACGAGTTCCTCAATGCCTTTGAGTCGGAAAAATTTGAAGACCCCCTGCCTGTGCAGCCGGCAGAGGAGCCTGTGACATTCGTCACAAGAGAACCGAAAAAACAGCCTGTCTATGACGGGGGACAGCCGCCTATGCCGCCCAAAGAGGAGGACGACGAGGAGGACGAGCCTTTCTGGAATAAAAAGACCATTGGGCTCATCACCATTGCTGCCCTTGTGGTGCTGGGCATCTGCTTTGGTATCGTGAAAATGGTGTTTTTCTCCAATCCCTTGGATAAGGCGGGAGAAGCGGTGCCCATGCTGGTGACCGATGTGCTGGACGAGGAAGAACTGCTGGTCTATGACATCAACGGGGCAAAGCAGAAAACCGTGAACCTGACGCCGGAAACAGTGGTCTATAATGAGGACGAAGTGCAGATACAGCCGGACATCATACAGATGGGCGATGTGCTCATGATACAGATGGATCAGCATGGCGAAGCGGCTGTGACCATTTCTTATGACGAAAGCATCAAGAAAGAGGAAATCACCGGGCTGAAAGCCGATACTTCCGCTAAAGAATTACAGGGGGAAGACCGCTCTTTCGCCTATGACAAAAAGACCATTTTTTACTACGATGGGGAGGAAATCCGCCCCGAGGACATCGAAAGCTGTGATGTGCTGGAAATCAGCGGCATCGGCGATGTGGTATGGTCTGTAAAAGTACTGGAATATCACGGGTATATCACCGTGGAAAATGCCCAGAACATCAAAAACGGCACTTTTACATTGGATGAGGAAGAACCTGTGCCCCTCAGCGATGTGGAAAAAATCGCCTTGAAAGAAGGCACCCACTCCATCACCATCAAAGGGGACAATATCGAAAGCCGCACAGACAGCGTGCTGGTGCAGGCAGGAGAAACGACAGTTTACGACCTGTCCAAAGCCCAGCAGAAAATGGGCGTACTGGCAGTCAATGCCAATGTTTCCGATTATAAGCTCTACATCAACGGCGCGCTGGTGGACAGCAGCCAGCCTTCTGTACTGCCTTTCGGGGAATACGATGTGGTGATTCTGAAAAACGGCTATAAAGAATGGAGCCAGACTGTGACACTGAATCAGGATGCCGTCAGCGTGAATGCCCAGTTGGAGGCAGAAGAACAGCTGGCAACAGTGGTTGTCAACTGTAACGAAGATGACGCTAACGTGTTTATCAACGGCGAGGAAAGAGGCACCGCGCCTTTGCAGGTGACACTGCCTTATGGCACTTATGAAGTGGAAGTGTTTAAAGACGGCTTCACTTCTTACCACCAGACTGTACAGATTCAGAGCAGTGTGGTGCATATTTCCGCAACATTAGGTTAAACCCTCTTTTTTGCGGCAGACCATGCCGAAAACTGCCGCAGCAGGAGAGGATACATCATAGACAAACAAAGACAAAGAACAAAGGGAGGAATCAAATTGGATCACATGGAAAGATACCATCAGTGGCTGGCAGACCCTGCCATTGACGAAGCAACAAAAGAAGATCTGCGGAAGATTGCCGCAGACGAAAAGGAAATCAAAGAACGTTTTTATAAAGATCTGGAATTTGGTACAGGCGGTCTGCGCGGAATCATTGGGGCAGGCAGCAACCGTTTGAACCGTTACACTGTAGGCCGTGCCACACAGGGCTTGGCAAACTACATCCTCAAAGAAGGCACACAGGACAAAGGCGTGGCAATTGCTTATGACTCCCGTCATATGTCCCCGGAATTTGCCCAGATTGCTGGTCTGGTACTGGCAGGCAACGGCATCCGTGCTTATGTATACCCTTCCCTGCGTCCCACACCCATGCTGAGCTTTGCTGTACGGGAATTGGGCTGTACCGCTGGTATCGTTATCACAGCCAGCCATAACCCCCCTGAATACAACGGCTACAAGGTTTACTGGGCAGACGGCGCACAGGTCGTAGCACCCAGAGATAAAGACATCATTGCGGAAGTAAACGCTGTGGCAAGCTTCGGCGAAATCAAAGAAATGGCAATGGACGAAGCACAGGCAAAAGGTCTGTTCCAGTATATTTCCGAAGATGTGGACAACGCTTTTGACGCAAACGTGCTGGCACAGCGTCAGGCGCCTGAAATCATCACAGAAATGGCAGACGACCTGAAAATCGTTTACACACCTATTCATGGCTCCGGTAACCTGCCCGTCCGCAGAGCGCTGGAAAAAGCAGGCTTCCATCAGGTATATGTGGTAAAAGAACAGGAAATGCCCGACTCCGATTTCACAACCGTTGGCTATCCTAACCCCGAAGATCCTAAGGTATTCGTGCTGGCACAGAAACTGGCAGAAGAAAAAGGCGCGGACATCATTGTTGGCACTGACCCTGACTGTGACCGTGTAGGCGCAATGGTACGCAATGATAAAGGCGAATATGTAGTGCTGACAGGCAATATGACTGGCGCACTGCTGACAGAATACATCCTGTCCCAGAAGAAAGCAAAAGGCACACTGCCTGCAAACGGCGCAGTCATCAAAACCATCGTAAGTACAGAAATGATTCGTCCTATGTGCGAAGCTTACGGCGTGGAACTGATGGACGTGCTGACAGGCTTCAAATTCATCGGCGAAAAAATCAAAGGCTTTGAAGAAACCGGCAGTCATTCTTATATTTTCGGTTTTGAAGAAAGCTACGGCTGTCTGGCAGGCACTTATGCCAGAGACAAAGATGCCGTTGTGGCAACACTGCTTATCTGCGAAATGGCAGCTTACTACAAGAAACAGGGCATGACACTGTATGATGGTCTCATGGCGCTGTATGAAAAATACGGCTACTATCGTGAAGGCGTAAAATCCCTGACCATGAAAGGTCTGGACGGCGTAGAAAAAATCCAGAAAATCATGGCTTCCTTCCGTGCAGAAACGCCCGCGGCATTCGCAGGCGTTGCAGTGGAATGGGCAAAGGATTATAAGACACAGGTATTCAAAAACCTGACAACAGGGGAAGAAACCACAAGCCCTCTGCCTGTTTCCGACGTTGTTTACTACACACTGGCAGACGGTTCCTGGATTTGTGTACGTCCTTCCGGCACAGAACCTAAACTGAAATTCTATATCGGTGTGAAAGGCGATTCCCTGGCAGACGCACAGGCGAAAATCGACGCTTTGGAAGCAGATATTGATGCAAAAGTAGCGGCAGTATAAGCTGATAAAAATGAAGGCAGGCTCTTAAAAAGAGCCTGCTTTTGTACTTGAAGAATTATAAAATTGAGGAGGGGTTTTTATGTTTTGTAAAAATTGTGGAAAAAAAGGACATCATTTTCATCAGCATCATGATGGAGGATATGTATGTGATGCTTGTGTTGGCGCTTATTTTACATGTCCTTCATGTGGGAAGTTATATGATAAGGATGATTTTGAACATGGGGATGCTGGAACAGGAAAATGTGTATCTTGTGAACAAAATAGCAATGATGAATAATTCAATATATGAGTATTGTATAACTGTATAATAAAGAAAATGTTAAAACGTTATATAGAATAGCAGTAAAATAAAAAAGCATTTCCTTAGGGAAATGCTTTTTTTATGGGCTAATCCGGTAATGCCCCACAATATCATGGCGTTTTTCCAGAATATCCTGTTCATAAGCGGACTGGAAAGGGTCGTTGTGGTGGATGACATAGGGAATCCCCTTGTCGTTGCGCTGGTCGGATACCATGCCGATGTGGTTGGCAAATACCACAATGTCGCCGCCCTGCCATTGGTCGATTTGGGAAACGTCCGTTGTCAGGGGAACGGCAGTATGGGCGAAGTATATTTTCAGATTGCGGACACGGCGAAAGTCGATGTTGGGATTGGGTTCGTCTATGTCATATTTCTCTGGATGGGCGGCAATGTCCTCCGCCACCAATTCCTTCAGGTCATAGCCTGCGGATAACATGGCGTTGGCTATGACGTCGGTGCAGACACCATAGCCGTCGTCGGGATAGCCTGTTTCGTAATACTTGCTTTTGTATCGGGGCTGGGTGGCAATGTAGGCGCGTGCCCCTTGCAAAAGGTCTGTCTGGTCGTCTAGCCCATCCCCGTCTTTGTCTGTCTGGCTTTGAAAATCAGGAATTTGAAAATCTGCGTTTGTTTTGGCGTTTACGGGATCGCTGCTGGTGCCGAGGAAGTAAAAACGGCAGAAGAACAGGACACAAGCCAAAACCACAGCCAGTATCAGCAGGAAGATGGTTCTTTTTTTCATGGAATCCCTCCTGAATGCAAAAACTGCCCGAGGGTTAGGGGCTGCTTCATCAGAAAACGAAGAAGGCGGGAATCCTTGCAATGGAAAGGACTCCAGCCTTCTTATTTTTACCTAAATTTTCATCAGAAGTGTTTTCTTCTGAAGACAGCCGTCGCAGTTCCCCTTAAGAAGGCTGGAAAGAGAAAACAATGTTTTCTTAAGGGAAACTTGCTTTCCGAGCAGTTATTTTTTTACCGATATGCTTTCTTGTAAATTGCCAGACAGTCCTCAAAAGGCATGTCCGCAGGGTCTACTTTGAACAATCCGCCCATGGTGTCGTAAGCCATTTTGGTATACATTTCCAGATCTTCTTCTTTGATGCCGTAATCGGACATTTTCAGGTCGTCCACATGACAGGCAACCTTCAGATCGTGGAGGGCGTCTACGAAATCCATGGGTTTTGTGGCGTCTGTTTTGCCCAGCGCTTTTGCCATGGCAATCATGCGGTCGTCAATAACACCACGTTCCGCCCAGTAGGTGTAGTATGCTTCGCAAAGCATAATCAGACCAGCGCCATGTTCCAGTTTGGGATTTTTGCCGCTGAGAGGATGTTCCATGGCGTGTTCGGAAGTACATCCGCCGATGCTTTCACTCATGCCGGAAAGGGTGTTTGCCAGCGCCACATCTTCCCTTGCTTCTTTGTCGCTGCCGTTGTTCACAGCTTTGGCAAGGCTCTTGCCAATGAGTTCAATGGCTTTGAGAGCATAGAGGTCGTTGATGGGGTTGGTGTAGCGGTTGATGTAGCCTTCGGTGCTGTGGAACAGGGCGTCAAATCCTTGATAAGCTGTGAGTTTTTCTGGCACGCTCATCATCAGGTCAGGGTCAACAATGGACAGCACAGGGAATGTGCCGTCATAACCGAAACCGATTTTTTCACCTTCGGGATTGGTGATAACAGCCCAAGGGTCTGCTTCTGTGCCTGTGCCTGCTGTGGTGGTGATAGCTACGATGGGCAGAGGGGTTACGGGAACAGCTTTGCCGCCGCCGGTGCCGCCGGAAACGTAGTCCCAGAAAGTGCCTTCGTTTGTTGCCATAACGGCAATGGCTTTTGCGGAGTCGATGATGGAGCCGCCGCCCAGACCGATAACGAAGTCACAGCCTTCCGCTTTTGCCAGCGCCGCACCTTCCATAACGTGGTGTTCTGTGGGGTTGGGCTGGATTTTGTCGAAAATCACATGGGCAACGCCTGCTTTGTCCAGCTGTTCTTCCAGACGTGCCAGATAGCCGTATTTCCGCACGGAAGTGCCGCAGGAAATGACAATGAGGGCTTTTTTGCCGGGCAGGTTCTGTTTATGGAGTCTGTCCAGCTGACCGCTGCCAAAAAGCACGCGAGAAGGGATATAATATTGAAATTTCATAAGTAGTTGCCTCCTTTCAATTCTGACAAAAGTATACCACAGACGGACAAAAAAGAAAATCCGTGGCCATGGTTTTTCCTAGAAAAAAATCGTACAAAATCCGCCTGTTTTGGTATACTGAAAAAAAGTGTAACCTTTTAGCAGTGAAATCGTTTTTAAAGTAAAAGGGCAGGAAAGGAGGGGACTATGGAATCTGACGTATTGCGTGAATTGTACGAAAAATATCACCAGAAAGTGTATCTGTATGTCCTCTCTTTGTGTCGGGACAGAGAAACGGCAGAGGACATTGTCAGTGAGGGCTTTGAGAAGGCTTTTTTGACGGTGGAAGGCTGTCCGGAGGGGTTTTTCTGGTGGCTTTTGAGAGTGTGCAGGAATCTTTGGCTGGATACCCTGCGGAAACAGAAGCGGCAGGGAGGAGAAATGCCCGAGGAAATCCCTGTGCCCGAGGATGCCCTTTCCGGTGTGCTGCAAAAAGAGGAAAACCGGCGGCTCTATACTGCCATGAACCGTCTTTCTCCGGCAGACCGAGAGCTTTTGATCTGGCATTATTTCGGGGGACTGTCCATCCGGCAGATGGCAGGACTGCGAGGTGTTTCGGAAACGGCAGTGAAAACGGCGCTGTTTCGTGCCAGAGCCAGACTGAAACAGAAATTAGGAGGTGAAAAGCCATGACATTTCGGGAACTTTTGGAGAAATACAAAAACCAGACCGCTACGCCGGAGGAGAGAAAACAGGTGGAAGCGGAGCTGGAAAAATACAATGCCCTGACGGAATATTTGCTGGAACAGGATGTGGACATGGAGGGGGAAGATTTGGCTGACCAGCAGGAGGAACTGCAAAAAATCCACCACTCCATGAAAAAACGGGGACGGCGGATCATTGCCATTGCCGTGGTCATTGCCTGCGTGGTCATGGGGGCGCTGACGGCGTTCCAGCCTGCCATCAGTAAGGTCATTTGGTATGACCCCACGGAGCGGAGCATGCAGGAATTTGCTTATGATATTGATTGCCACATGGCGGTTTTGACAGAATTGATCATGCCGGAAGTGCAGGTGGAATCTGTCCTTTCTACGGAACAGGGATGGGGAAAATATGACTTGCAGGTGCAGCAGCGAGATTGGTTTACGGGGGAATACACATGGCTGAATGGCACTGTCACCAGAGGGAAAATTGAACTCAATCACAATGCATACAAGTATAGCAGTATGAATGTTTTTTCCAGAGGAACCATGCCTTTTGTGGATGTGGATGGAGAACACAGTGTCATTACGCCTTCAGAGGAAGCAAAAATAGCATTGGCAGACTTGCCGGAATATATGCTTATGGAAGCCTATGTTTCTTTGGGGAAAGACTGGAGTATGGAAGAACTGGAAAACTTTGCAGCACAGCAGGAAGGATATCTGGGCTGGGTCGGTGTACGAATTTCGCCAGAGGATCAGCAGCTTTTTCCATTGATGGGGTTTGATGCCAGTGACAGTGGATATGTTTTCAATAACGTGGATGAAGCCTATCCATTTTATGAATTATCCATGCATGAGGATGTGCCGCTGGCAGAGGCATGGGAGAAACATTTCCTTGCTCTGCTTCAATACAGTATTGACCATCAGGATTTTTATGCACGGTTAAATCAGGCTAACAACCACGGCAGCACTTGTCAGATGGTGCAGGAATATGTAACGGAAAATGGTGTAAAAACTTATGGATTCCTGTATTATGGCACACCGGCGGAAATGAGAGAAATGCTGGAACATGAAGATGTGGAAGGAATCTATGTGACAGATTACCAGCTGCGGGTGCCGGGACTGTAAGGAAAAGAAATCTTGCGGAAAGAATAAAATCGTGATAAAATAACCATAAGAAAAAGGATTGTCGCTTCCCAAAGGCGGTCTGTCCTAATAGTTAGGTTTCGACCGTCTAACTTGCAGGTTAGGCGGTCAGTTTTTTAATCCCTGTGAAGAAACAGGGAAATGATAGCTACGATGAGTATACCAAACTGAAATAAATCAGTATATGTAACATACATAGCACCACCCCCTTTGACAGAGAGTGACAAACCGCCAAACGACAATCCTCAAATACAGTTTAACAAAAAAGGTCATACTCTGCAAGGAACAATCACAACACAAAAAGGCGTATTTCTAAAAGAAATACGCCTTTCTTACATTCTAAAAAATCAAATCACACATTGAAGCGGAACAGAACCACGTCGCCGTCTTTGACAACATATTCTTTCCCTTCGGAGCGAACCAGACCCTGTTCTTTTGCGGCATTGTAAGAGCCCAGACGCATGAGGTCGTCATAAGCAACAACTTCCGCACGGATGAAGCCACGTTCAAAGTCGCTATGGATTTTACCAGCAGCCTGAGGTGCTTTGGTGCCCTTTGTGATAGTCCATGCACGGCTTTCCTGAGGGCCTGCTGTCAGGTAGCTGATGAGCCCCAGCAGTTTGTAGCTGGCTGCGATCAAACGATCCAGACCGCTGCCGTCTACGCCCAGATCTGCCAGAAATTCTTTTTTGTCTGCTTCGTCCAGATCGGAGATTTCTTCTTCGATTTTTGCGCATAATACGAATACTTCACTGCCTTCTTTGGCTGCGTATTCTCTGACACGACCTACAAATTCATTGCTTGCGCCATCGTCAGCCAGATCATCTTCGGCTACGTTTGCGGCATAGAGCACAGGTTTTGCGGTCAGCAGTGTCAGACTGTCCACGAAAGCTTTTTCTTCTGGTGTGTCAAATTCCACCGCACGAGCGGAAATGCCCTGTTCCAGGGCTTCTTTCAGTTTCTGGAGCACATCCATTTCTTTCTGGAGGGACTTGTCCGCTTTTGCCATTTTGCCTGTTTTTGCAATACGGCGTTCCAGAATTTCCAAATCGGAGAATACCAGTTCCAGATTGATGGTTTCGATGTCGCGGATGGGGTCGATGGAGCCGTCCACATGTACCACATTGCCGTCTTCAAAGCAGCGTACCACGTGTACGATGGCGTCTACTTCACGGATATGAGACAGGAATTTATTGCCCAGACCTTCGCCTTTGCTGGCGCCGCGCACCAGACCGGCAATGTCAACGAATTCGATGACCGCAGGTGTGGTTTTTGCGGAGTTATACATTTCTGTCAGTTTTGTCAGTCTTTCGTCGGGCACAGTTACGATGCCCACGTTGGGGTCGATGGTACAGAAGGGATAGTTTGCCGCTTCCGCCTTCCCCAGAGTCATAGAGTTGAATAAGGTGCTTTTGCCCACGTTGGGCAGACCTACAATACCCAGTTTCATTTCATTTCTTCCTTTCCAAACGGTTTGCGTGTTCACTGTTAAACATTATAGCCAAAAGCGGTGAAAATGGCAAGGAATACCTTGCTTTGGGCGGAAAAAAGCCCCTTTGACAGAGTCAAAAGGGCATGGGGTTCATTTTTTTCTGCCTTTGAACAGGATCATCAGAAACAGCAGGGCACCAAGAGCGCCTGTGAGGATGGCATAGCCTCTGGCTTCTTCTCTGGTCACATACATGCCTTCTGCCGGTGTTTCTTCCAGCTGACGCATGGCTACACGATAATGTCTTCTGTGTTCTCTTTCCATAAAAATCCCTCCTTGCGGATGTTTCGGCTTTTTCTTTATTGTAGCACAAAAGCGCGGCGGTATACAGTTTTTTTGCGGAAAAAAACACCGGATTTTCCATGGTGAGAAAGAATTTTTTTCGGGCATCATAAAAGAGAAATGGGGGTGGAATTTTGAAAAAATATGTTGTTTTTCTGCTTTGTTTCCTTCTTTGCGGCTGTGCGGGACAGCAGGCAGCTGCAAGCCTTTCGGCAGTGACCCAAAGCCCTAAGGAACGGGCGCAGGAGATACAAAAAGCCCTTGCGGAGGTTTCCGGTATTACAGACAGCGCCGTGGTGGTGGCAGGGCATACGGCTATCATTGGTCTGCGGACAGAAGAAACAGGTACAGCTTTGGGGCGGCTTATACGGGAGGCGGAGCGGGCAGCCAGAGGCGTGGATCAAAATTTGCAGATGGTTTCTGTGACGGCAAACGAAGCTATCGTAGAGCGCATGGAGGAAACGGCAGAGGGGACATGAGAAAGGGGGAACTTTCCGTCCCCTTTTTAGGGTGTCGAAAAAGTCGACACCCTTCGTCAAAATCAGGATTTTGACGAGGTTACTGTAGGTATAAACAGCACATTCCATCGGCATAAAAATGCCTTGGAACGTGCTGTTTTCCTCGTCGGAAGTCAATTCCGACTGCGGATTGCATTTGGGACACGCTTCGTTTCCCAAGCCCTTCCGTGGTTCTACAAAAGTGTAAAATCTGGTTTTTTGCCAGTCTGAAGGGGGAACTTTCCGTCCCCTTTTTCGTATGATACAAGAGAGCTTTTCCAGAAATTGCAAAGAAATCTTAAAGAAGCAGGTCTATGCAATCCAAGGGAAATATGGTAAACTAAACCATAAGATACCATTGGAGTACCATGATTTTGACAAAATATACAATCCCAAAGGAGGTACATACAACATGAAACGCAAAATGGCAATGGCGCTGGCTGCTGTTCTGGTGGCAGGCAGTCTGCCTGTGACAGTATCCGCTGCCACATTTACCGATATTAACGAAGTGTCCTGGGCATCTTCCACCATCCAGGCAGTATCTGACAAAGGCCTTATCAATGGCTATGAAGACGGTACTTTCCGTGCCAAAAACAATGTGACTTACAGCGAAGCGATGGTCATGATCTACAACCTCATGAGCAAAACAGGCAACCTGAAGACAAGTGCTGCAAATTCTTTGTCCATGTATCAGTCTGTGCTGAATGTTTATAAGATTCCCACATGGAGCCAGTCCACAGTGGCTTATGGTCTGTCTGCCCAGATTCTCATGGCGGCTGATTTGCCTAAGTTCACCACAAATGGTGTTTCCAATCCTGCAACCCGTCAGGATGTGGCTGTGATGTTTGGTCGTGCATTGTCTGAAAAATATGATATTTACGCTGGTACCGGCGTCAACTTCAACGATTCTTGGCGTATTTCCGATGAAGCAATGCCTTATGTGGATCTGCTGAGCCGTCTGGGCATCCTGACTGGTGATGACAACGGCAACTTTAACCCTACAGCGAACATCACCCGTGCGGAATTGGCAGTCATGATGAACAAAACCTATGACCTGCTGACAAATGAATTGGCAAATACAGGTGAAATCACAGAAATCGTCAGCCATGACGGCGATTATTACGACATCGACGTAAAAATGGACAACGGCGAACGTCATAAACTGAGCCTTTCCGATAATAACATCAGCATTTACAACAAGGATGGCAGCAGAGAAATGCCCATCAGCAGCCTGTCCAAAGGTGACAAAGTCAGTCTGGTATTCGATGGTCTGGTGATCACAAAGATTTATCTGCTGGACGAAGAAACATCCGCGCAGGCAAAATATGATGTGACCGGTTACATCTATTCCCTGAAGGACAGCGAAGTGAACTTCGAAAGCGAAAATACAGGTGAAACATCCAAATATAAACTGGACAGCAGCTGTACATATTATCTGGATGGCAAAAAAGTAACTAAAAAAGATGTGCAGACTGCCATCGATGACAATTCTGACAAATATGCTTATGCTGGTCTGATGACTACAACAGAAAATGAAAAGGTAAACGGTACACGTCAGGATGTTGTATACGTAACTGCTATGTATGTGACCATCATGGATGAATATACCCATACAGGGGAAGTTACAGACTTCAGTTCTTCTTCTGTATCCTACAAAATGTCCGGCAGCAATGCCAATAAGGACGCGAAATTTGCTTCCGGCTGCGAATTCTACATTGGCGATAAGAAATCCGATGTGGATGATCTGGAAAAACTGGCAGACAGCGGTACCACATACATCAAAATTACCGTTAACAAAGACGGTAAGGCGACAAAAATCATCATGGCAGAAGATAAATTCCAGGATACCAGCACCGTTAACGCAACATACCGCGTGAAAGGTATCACAGATGATTATATCCGCGTCATGGAAGGCGGCGAATCTGTGGAATATAGCTTTGGTTCCAAGAGTAATGTAGCGTTCTACACATGGAATGTATCTTCAAAACGCTTTGAAGAAGTGGATTTTGATGACGCAGAAGAATTCTATGATAATTCCACTCAGGATGTTTACGCAAGAATTGGTTTCCGGGATGGTAAAAAGGTAAGCAGTGTATATCTGGCAAAAGAAGATGAAAAAGAAAAAGCCTTTGGCGAAGCGGAATCTTCTGAACGCAAAGGTACTGTAGAATATATTAAAGACGGCAAGCTGAAATTCAAGACTTCTTCCACAGAATATACTTTGCAGAATAAGTACAATGAAGAAGATAAAGATGGCAATGTCAAATATAAATTGGAAATCGGCGGTGCGCAGACACAATCCCTGACTGTGCTGAATCGTATGGCAAACTGTGACGATGTAACACTGTATGCGGAAATCAAAGCAGACGGCGACAACAAGATCACAGAAATTGAAGCAAGACTGACAGCGGCAGAAGGTAAACTGGTAGAATACAACAAGAAGGATAAAGAATTCACATTGGAAACTTCTGACGGCTCTCAGTTCAAGCTGATCACCGTAAGCAATCCTAAGACAGACAGTGACGATTACGATGCGGAAGATCTGGAAACAACAGGCTACCGTGGTTCTTCCGTAGAACTGAAATTCAACAATGATGGGGAAATTTCTGATATTTACGTAACCGACAGCACCTACAACAGCGGCACCAAACGGGTGAAAGGCACCGCATCTTTAAATGGTGCCAAAATCAAGATTGATGGTAAATCCTACAGCTGGGATTCTAAGACATATATCACCAGCAGCAGCTTCACATACAGCACAAAGGATATGTTTGAAAGAATGCTGAATGATGATGACATCGAAGTTTATGTGGAAGCTACCATCAGCGACAGCGACAAAGTGGAACGCATCAGTGCCACAGTAGAATCTGCAAAAGGCGAATTTGTGGAATACAGCAGCGGCAGCGTTACCATCAAAACAGATGTGAGATCTTGGGTATTCAACACTGTTTCTAAGAGCACATTGCTGGATAACTGTGGTTTGAGCAGCGAAAAAGATTTTGAAAAGAAAGAAGGCAAGACAGTCACACTGGAATTTGACAGCGATGGTCTGGTAGAAGAATTCTAAGACGAAATGAAAAGAAGCGCTATCTTTTGGGCTGCTTCATAGGAACATAAAGAAAGCCGAAGTCCTTGTTATGGAAAGGATTTCGGCTTTCTTATGTGTTTCCTCTGAAAAAAATCAGGAAAAAGGAAAAGGGAACAGCCGAAGCTGCTCCCCTTTCGATTATCCTAGGATAATCGCTTAATAAGGTTTTTGATGCCGCGCCTTTTTATACAGAAGGAATGGGGGTGCCGCAAAAGCAGCTTCTGCACAAGCAGACGGATTCCAAATCAGTGAGGATTTCGGCAAAATGCACACAAAAAAACAGCCGCAGATGCTGCCTCCCCGTATGCAAAGGCGCCGTCCTCCCGCCTGCTTCAGAAACAAAAACCGTATTAACGAAAAAGTTCATGCCCTATTATAGACAAAAATCGACGCCTTGTCAAATGGAAGAAATGGGTATTGATAAAATCCCCGTTTTACCTGTATAATAAAATGATATGAATGACCATAACACAGAATAGGAGAGATGTTTGATGCGATATGAAGGAACTGTTTACAGACCGCCCAGTGAAGCTGGCAGTCTGATCATCCAGCTGACCATTGGCTGTGCCAGAAACACCTGCACATTCTGCAACATGTATAAGGATAAGAAATTCCGTATCCGTCCCTTGGAAGAAGTGGCGGAAGATCTGGAAATGGCTAGAAAATATTACAGCCATATCAAAGTGCGCCGTATCTTTTTGGCAGACGGCGACGCCCTCATTGTGAAAACACAGGATTTGTTATATATTCTGGACAAATGTCATGAATATTTCCCCGAAGTGGAACGCATTTCCGTTTACGGTGCCCCCAAGGATATTCTGGGCAAAACTCCCGAAGAACTGAAACAGCTGAAAGACGCTGGTCTGGATATGGTTTACATGGGTCTGGAAAGCGGCGATGACGGCGTACTGCAAGAAGTGAAAAAAGGCGTTACTTCCGAAGAAATGATTGCTGCCGGCATCAAAGTCAGAGAAGCAGGCATGATTCTGTCCATGACAATTATTTCTGGTCTGGGCGGCAAAAAACGCTGGAGAGAACACGCTCTCGGCAGCGCCCGTGTGATTTCTGCCATCAAACCGGAATATGTAGGCTTTTTGACACTGATGGTAGAGCCCGGCACAGAGCTTTACGACCAGTACAACAGAGGCGAAGTGGAACTTTTAGACCCTCACGAAGTATTGGACGAAACAGAACTGTTCATCCGCAATGTAGACGCGGAAGGCACCATGTTCCGTGCAAACCACGCTTCCAACTATATTGCTTTGGGCGGTACCCTCAACGGCGAACGGGACAAAATTCTGGCGCAGATCGAAGAAAGCCGCAGAAGAAGCAAATTCCGTCCGGATATTTTCCGCGGCATTTAAGAGTAAGGTTGTAAGGGGTCTTTTGCAATGGAATGGCTGGGTTTTGCCACACTCATAACTGCATACAGCTGTATTTTCACGGCAGCGGTGACGGCGCGGAAAGGCTGGGTGCTCCTCATTGGCTGGCTTGTTCCCATACTTGCCCTAACCATCACCTATGAACCGGGTATGCAGATCAACGGGCTTATGGTACTGATTTGCTTCGTCATGTTCCTCATTTGCCGATTGGGCATGGTGGATGTAAAGATGTGGAACATTCGCCAGCGGAAAAAACATAATATACTGTTTGGGATTTTGTACTGCGGTGTATTTGTGTTGTTTTTTTACTCCGTTGCCCAAGCCCAGATACAGGGATATCTGCTGAATCTCCAAGGATGGGGCAGTCAGAAACTGCCCATCTGGCGCATGGGGCTCAGCACACTGCCCCTGCTTTGGCTCAATGTGATCTACACCCGTATGGTCTATACTGCCATTGACCGTCTGCGGCGAAAACGGCAGGAATTGAAGCTGCTTTCCTGCCGCTGCTTCATTGCCAATGAACAGGGCACGGAAAAAGGGCTGAATCAGGGATACTTTTTGGAAGGCATCCAAAACGGTGTCACTTATCACTTCCGGCTGACCCGTCGGTCTTATCTCATGCTGCGGAAGGAAACGAAGCTCCGCCTGCAAACGGAAACGGGGCTGTTCGGCGGCATTTATGTGACGGACATCGGACATCCGGAATGGCTGAAACGTGCCAGACGCGTGGAACGACGAGATGCCAAAGTCGGTATGATACTGTTTGTGGCAGTGATGATATTCGGTATCTGGTTATATTGGATACGATAATAGAAGTCGAAAATATCTTGAGAAAATCAGGATGTTTTCGGCTTTTTTTATTTGTCTGTTCTTTTGGGGGACGAGGATGCATAGGCTGTTACGGAGAGGAAGTGGCGCAGTATGGTGAAAAAAGTTTTGGGGGTACTGGTGGGCTATGTGCTGCTGGCAGTCCTTGTCATTCCTTTGCTGGTGACGGCGATTTTTGGGGGATTTCGCACAGAAGCGGTGACAGAGGCGAAAAATCTCTTTGGGCCAGCGGATTACCTGCAAATCTTACGCCCTGTGGATACAGAACTGGAGGAATATGTACAGGGGGTGGTGTCGGCGGAAATGCCTGCTCTCTTTCCTTTGGAGGCCCTGAAAGCACAGGCGGTGGCGGCAAGGACTTATCAGGTGCGGAAAATGGAGGAAGCAGGCAGTGATACTGTCCTTTACGATGTGGGACAAGCCTATGCGGATACAGCTGCCCAAAAGGAAAAATGGGGGGAGCATTACGAAGAATACGCCGCCAGAGTTTCACAGGCAGTGGAGGAAACGGCAGGGGAAATCATGGTATATGAGGGGGAACCAATTTTGGCGGTGTTTCATGCCCAAAGCGCAGGCAAAACAGAGGATTCTGAAAATGTCTGGGTGCAGGAGATTCCCTATCTGCGAAGTGTGGACAGCAGCGGTGACTTGTCCGCACCAGACAATACCGTCACGGAAACAATTGGGGCACAGACCGTATGGGAGAAGCTTTCCACTTTGGGGGATTTGGGTGTGTCGGCGGCAGAACTGGATTTTTCTGGAATCCAGCGTAGTGAAGCAGGCTATATCCAGAAGATACAGGCAGGAAATCTGACGTTGACAGGCTTAGAAGTGCGGACAGCTTTGGGACTGCGAAGCGCGGACTTTACTGTCCAGCGACAGGGGGAGAATTTTGTGTTCACCACCAAGGGGTATGGTCATGGAGCAGGTATGAGCCAGTACGGCGCAAAGGCATTGGCAGAGGAAGGTATGGATTATCACGAAATCCTCAGCCATTATTACACAGGCATTTCTTTTGAAAAAACTGCATAAAACAGGGCAAGGCTGGTCAAAATAGCCTTGGAGGTGTTGGCAGAATGAAAAAGAAAAACGAAAGCAAAATGGCGGCAGTGCTGGTGTCCATGGGCTTATGCGTGGTAGCTTTGGGTGCAGGCATGACTTACTACACATGGAGCAATGTGAAGGAACCTCTGACAGCGGAGGAAAGCCCTGCTTCTCCCGTAACGGTGGCAAAAAGTCCCACACTGGATACAGCCATTGCCCAGAGAGAGCAGATGAGCAACGACGATGGTGAGGCACCTGACCCGACGCCGGAAGCCAAAACAACTGAAACAACAACATCTGAACAGAAAACAACAGAAAAAAGTACAGCCAAAACACAGCAGACAGCGGCAGTGACTTATGCCTATCCTGTCACTGGGGAAACAGTGATGCCCTACAGTGTGGACAAGGTAGTCTATGACCCTACCCTTGACCAGTACCGCACCAATGATACCCTTTGTATCGCGGCGGAAGCTGGCACAGAAGTGAAAGCGGCGGCAGACGGCACTGTGGCGGAAATCAAAGAGGATGAGGAAAACGGCAGAACCCTTGTCATTGAACATGCTGACGGTACGCGGACTACATACGGTCCGCTGGCGGCAGACGGCATGCCAAAGAAAGGCGATACCGTTACAAAAGGTCAGACCGTAGGCAAATTGGATCAGCCAACCAAATATCAGGCGGCACTGGGCAGCCATCTGGTCTTTGCCATGGAGGTAAATGGAGAGAAGGTTGACCCAACACAAAAACTGGAGAAATAAATAAGAAGGCTGGGGGACTTGCATTGCAGGGCTTCCGGCTTTCTTTTTGTCTTGTGGAAAAAGACTGTCCTCCTTGTGCAATTTTGCCAGAGAAAGGAAGCAAAGAGAAAAGAAGGAGGCTGGTTTTCTGTGGTTTTTGGGGCAAAAGTCCCCTTAGGCGTTGTGGTTTTTCAGTTTTTTTGCAAAAAAACCTTTACGAATTTTCGGAAAGGGGATACAATGGGACAAAAGGGGAATTTTTGATTTCCCGGATAGGGGGTTAAGGTATGGAACGATTTTCTATTATAAAAGGAGATATTGTGAAAGCCAAGACGGATGCCATTGTCAATGCGGCGAATACATCCCTTCTGGGAGGCGGCGGCGTGGACGGCGCCATTCATCGGGCAGCAGGCAGAGAACTGCTGGAAGAATGCGAAACCCTGGGCGGCTGCAAAACCGGTGAAGCCAAAATTACCCGTGGCTATAAGCTGAAAGCAAAGTATGTCATTCATACACCCGGCCCCATCTGGCGCGGAGGCAAATGGGACGAAGAAGAACTGCTGGCAAACTGCTACCGCAATTCTCTGGCTCTGGCAAAGGAAAATGGCATCAAAACCATCGCCTTTCCTTCCATCAGCACCGGCGTGTATCGTTTCCCTGTGCATCTGGCGGCAGAAATCGCTGTGCGGGAAATCATGAATTATCTGAGAAACAATCCCGATATGGAACAGGTGACTATGGTTTGCTTTGATGATGATACCAAAGCCGCTTATGTGGAAGCTTTGGCAGCCTATGAACAGGCATAAAAAAAGAGTATGACAGATGTGGTATTGCTGCCGCATCTGTTTTTTTGTGGGAAATAGAAAAGATTATGTAAACATATGGGGAATGGGAACGAATTTTGTGCCGATGCCATGCAGGGGATAACTTTTTGTTTTATCCACAATGAAAAGCCTTGAAAAAAGAGTTATACACAGAGTTATGCACATTATCCACAGCCTGTTTTTCCAAAGTCTGTGGAGAAAATCAAAAATCTTCCCCGTTTTTCCATACTTTGGCAAAAGCCGCTCTTTCGCCATTTATAGGGCTTGTGGAAAAATGACCGTCTGCTGGGGATAGTATTCTGTCAACCAAATGAAAATTGTGTACAAAAGGAATTTCAAATTTTGGTTAAAAGTCTGAAAAAAATTTTTCAAAGAAAAGAGGGTTTTTGGAAATGATATCGAATATGTATGTCATAGAAAGAAAGTTGTCTTTCTAGTCCCCCTTAGGGGGTGTACCAATAGGTTTCCGCAAAGACGGAAACTGCGAAGGGAGTTGTTAGTATGCGGTATAACATCATTGGGAAAAATATCGACGTTTGGGACAAGACCAAAGAAATGGTGGAGAAAAAACTGGACAGAATTGAAAAGCTGTTCCCGGAAGACACCAACGCAACCATTACACTGAGTCTGGAAAAACTGGTTTCTACCGTTGAAGTGACCATTCCGCTGAATAAACGACTGATCCGTGCAGAAGTACAGGATACAGACATGACAGCTGCCATGGACAAAGCTGTGGATATTCTGGAAAATCAGGTTGTCCGCTACAAAAAACGGATGCGTACCAAAGTTCGTCAGGGCGGCGAAAGCTTTGTGGCAGAATATCAGGCAATCATGGTGCCTGAAGAAAATCTGGACGAAGAACCTCTGTACAAGATCGAACGCATCAAACATTTTGAAGTAAAACCCATGGACGCAGAAGAAGCAGTGATGGAAATGGAACTGATCGGTCATAACTTCTTTGTATTCCGCAATGGGGAAACAGACGAAGTGAATGTGGTTTACAAACGGAAAAACGGTTCTTATGGTCTCATCGAACCCGAATATTAATATAAAGTTTCGATAGATATTAAGTGCACATGATGGAGGCAGGAGATTCCTTTGGGGGAGGTTCTGCCTCCTCTTTTTTGGAAAAAAGGAGGAAATGTATGGAACAGCTGGAAATCATGGAGGGCATCCTCAACGCGTACCCTTACCCCATTGTTTTTGTGGATAACGATTATATCATTCGGTTTCTGAACCGCTTTGCACGGTATCATTACTATGAGGAACGGGGCTATGGAGATTTGATCGGAAAGAGTATTTTTGACTGCCACCAGACAGATACCGCCAAGGAAAAAATCAAGATGGCTTACGAGGGCATCAAAAAGAACGGCAAGGAAGTTTTTATTGGCGTCAACACCCGCAATCAGCGGATGTATATGATGGGGGTACGGAACCAGAAAGGGGAATGGATTGGATTTTTTGAACGGTTTGAATTGAATCTGGCGAAATAAAAAAGCGTGGGAAAGCATACCAAATAAAATTTCAGTAAAAATAAGAAAGCTGAAATCCTTTGTTTTGATGAGGATTTCAGCTTTCTTTGTGTTCTTATGAAGATGCTGCTAAATGTGAATTTCTCACTTTTTGTTATGATTTCGCCGCACGCCGTTTGGGCTTGGGGCCATGATGCTGCCAAGGACGCATGCGATAGAAACAGAAGGACATGGCCGCGGACAATGTCCAGCCAACGGGCCAAGACAGCCAGATGCCTGTGGAGTCCATGGAAAGCACTTTTACAAAGAAATATGCCAGCACCACCCGAAGCACCAGATCGGTGAATGTGGTGGTGGTGAAATAGGCAATGGAGCTGGTGCCGCGGAGTACCCCGTCACACATGGCTTTTACCATAACTACAAAGTAGAAGGGAGATACGATCCGCAGGAACATCATGCCTGCATGGATGGCATCGGGGCTGCCGTTATCCAAAAACAGACCGATGGCAAAACGCCCTAAGAACAGATAGATCACCACAAAAGGCAGACATACCAGTGCGCCTGTGCGGAGACTTTCCTTCAGCCCTTCTGTGATACGGCTTTCCTTATGGGCGCCGATATTTTGTGCCGTAAAGGAAGAAAGACCGTTGGCAAGGGTGGTCATGCAGGTTACAGAGAAGGTGTTCAGCTTGATAGCGGAAGAATAGCCTGCAATGACGGCGGAGCCAAAGCTGTTGACCAAACTCTGGATGAATAGGTTCCCCACGGAAACGAAGCTCTGCTGCAAAATACTGGGTACGGCGATAACGGAAATCTGCCCCAGCAAATGGAAAGAAAACAGAGGGAACCGCTTTGTAGTAGGAATCTGTTTCAAACGATGGAGCAGGGCTGCCAATGCCAGCAGGGAGGAAATGCCCTGTGCCGCGAAGGTTGCCCATGCAACCCCTGCCACGCCCATATCAAATGCAATGACAAACAAGAGGTCCAGCAGGATATTGCCGATGGAGGAGCCAATGAGGAAATACAAAGGCGTTTTGGAATCCCCCAGAGCCGTGAAGATGCCTGTGCAGACGTTATACAGAAACAGGAACAGGAACCCGAATATGTAGATATTCAGATACAGGGCGCCGTCAGCAAATATATTTTCCGGTGTCTGGAGCATCCGCAGCATATTTTGTCCCTGCCATACACCAAATACCGTCAGAATCACGCTCATGACTACGCAGGTGATGAATATGGTGCTGACTGCACATTTTAGATGGATATACTGCCTGCCGCCAAAGAGTCTGGAAATGATAACGGCACAGCCGGCACTGCTGCCGATGGCAATTGCCATAAAAATCATAGTGATGGGATAGGATGCCCCGACGGCTGCCAAGGCGTCCTCACCGATGAAACGCCCCGCAATGACGCTGTCGGCAATGTTATACATCTGCTGAAAAGCCACGCTGATGAGCATGGGAATGGAAAAGCTCCACAGCAATTTGCGGATATTGCCTGTGGTTAAGTCCGTAATCATAAAATGCCCCCTTTCATACAATGCATATTCCGATCACGTCCTTTTTCTTTCATTGTATACAAAAGTAGTGAGAAGGGCAAGGAAAACAGAACGGGTACGGGAAAAAAGGCTTTTTTGGAAGCTGGATACAAAAAAAGCTGAAATCCTTTTGTGTGAGGATTCCAGCCATGTTTTGATTATAAAGTATCGTAAGAGCGTTTTTCCCACGGTTTTTTCCGGTAAAAAACATAGGAAAGGACGCAGGAGATGCTCCAGCCAAAGGGCCAGGACAGCCAAATGCCTGTGGAACCAAGACCAAAGCCCATGGCAAAGACGAAAGCCAATACCACGCGGAGGACAAGGTCTGTGAATGTGGTGGTCATGAAGTACAGCATAGCGCTGCCCCCTCGCAGCACCCCGTCACACATGACTTTGGTGGATACCACAAAGTAGAAAGGTGTGACGATTTTCAGAAACATAGCACCGGCGGCAATGGCTTCGGCGCTTTCGCTTTTCATGAACAGCCCCATGGCGGCTTCGCTGAAGAAGAAGTACACTAGCACAAAGGGGAGAGATACTAAGATACCCATTTTGGCACCGGCACGGAAGCCTTCCTGTACACGGTCTTTTTTGCCTGCACCCAGATTTTGGGCAGTGAAGGAGGAAAGGCCGTTGGAAAGGGTGGTCATACAGGTGACGCCGAAGGTATTCAGCTTGATGGCACCGGAATAGCCTGCAATGACAGCGGAGCCATAGCTGTTGACCAGACCCTGTATGAATAGATTCCCTACAGATACGAAGCACTGCTGCAAAATGCTGGGTACGGCAACTCTGGTGACCTGACCCAGTACGGCAAAGGAAAAGAACTGATGGGCTTCTGTGGTCTGGAGTTTTTTCAGACGGAAAAACAGTGTGATGAGAGCAAGAACGCAGGCAATGCCCTGTGCCAGGAAGGTTGCCCATGCCACACCTGCCACGCCCATGTCAAAGGCAATGACAAAGAGCAAGTCCAGAGCGATATTCCCCAAAGAGGAGCCAATGAGGAAGTACAAAGGTGTCCGGGAGTCCCCCAGCGCCGTAAAGATGCCTGTACCTACGTTATATAGGAATAGGAATAAGAATCCCAAGATGTAAATATGCAGATACAAAGAAGCGTCGGAAAAAATGTTTTCTGGTGTCTGCAAAAGCAGCAGCAGGTGATCATCCTGCCAGATGCCAAAAAGGGAGAGTACAATGCTCACAACGACACCGGCACAGCAGATGGTGCCAACGGCTGTTTTCAGCATGGCATAATGCTTGCTGCCGAAAAGCTGGGATACTACCACGGTACAGCCGATGCTGCTGCCGATGGCTACAGCCATGAAAATCATGGTGATGGGATAGGATGCCCCAACGGCTGCCAATGCCTGTTCCCCAATGAACCGCCCGGCAATGATACTGTCAGCAATGTTGTAAAACTGCTGGAAAGCCACACTGATGAGCATAGGAATGGAAAATGCCCAGAGCAGACGGCTGGTATTGCCTGTAGTCAGGTCTGTATTCATGAAAAAAACTCCTTTCTTGATAAACATGAATGGTGTTATTTCCCCGAAAAGTATGTGAAAAACATATCAAAGTCAGTATAATACTTTTTTTACAGAAAGAAAACAGTTTTGTGTTGTTTATTTTTTGTGAAAGTCCATTTTTTACCTCGCCACCTGCAAAGTTTTGTGATATGATAATCGGACAATAGAGGAAAAGGAGGGTTTTGCGTGGCAAAACTGTATTTTCGATATGGCGCCATGGGCAGCTCCAAGTCTGCGCAGGCACTGATTACCAAGTTTAATTACGAGGAAAAGGACATGCAGGTGTGGCTCATAAAGCCTGCGGTAGACACCAGAGATGGAGAAGGTGTGGTGAAAAGCCGCATCGGTCTGGAAGCCCCTGCCTATGTGGTGACAGCGGATGTGGATTTGTTTGCCCTGTTCCAGAAGGGAGAACGGGAGAAACAGTTCTATGACGTCATCATTGCCGATGAAGCTCAGTTCTTCCAGCCGGAACAGATTGACCAGCTCAGAGACATTGTGGATACTTATAATGTGCCTGTGTTCTGCTATGGTCTGCGGACAGACTTCCGCACAAAATTGTTCCCCGGCAGCACCCGTCTGCTGGAAATCGCCGATTCCATCACAGAACTGAAAACTGTTTGCAGCTGCGGCAGCAAAGCCATCGTCAACGCAAGACTGGATGGAGAAGGGCACGTTATCACCGAAGGGGAACAGGTCATGCTGGGCGGCAACGAAAGCTATGAGCCCATGTGTTATAAATGCTGGAAAAAAGCGCTGGAAAAGGAGACAGAAGCATGACACCGAGAGAATTTATTGATTTTCTGCATCTGGCAGAACGGCTCAAAGACAATACCCGTCATTCTACCACCAGTCAGGGACGACCTGAAAGCGTGGCAGAACATAGCTGGCGTGTGGCGCTCATGGCGATGCTCCTTTCGGGAGAAGCGGAGGGCATTGACCTGAATAAAGTACTGCGGATGTGCGTCATTCATGACTTGGGAGAAGCCATCACCGGAGACATTCCTTCCTTCTGGAAAACAAAAGAAGATACGGCAAAAGAGGACAAAGAAGTCTTTGCCTTGGCGGAAAGCCTGCCGGAGCCTGTCAGAAGCGAATGGAAAGCACTCTTTACGGAAATGATAGAAATGAAAACGCCGGAAGCCAGAGTTTATAAGGCTTTGGACAAGCTGGAGGCGGTTTTGCAGCACAACGAGGCCCCTTTGTCCACATGGATTCCTTTGGAATATGAACTGAACCAGACTTACGGCATGGAAGAAGCCAAAGCATCCATTCCTTTTCTGGAAGGGGTGCGCAATCTGGCAGTGACAGACACCAAAGAAAAATTGCAGAAAGAATCAACATAATCAATTGGGAAAAGAGAAGGTGTAATTAAGAAATGGTTCGTTCACGAATGAGACTTTCCAATTTGCAGATTGTTGCCTTGGGATACTTTCTGGTGATCCTCACAGGGACGCTTCTGCTGATGCTGCCTGTTGCTACCCAGGAGGGTCAGCCGCCCACATCGGCGCTGGACGCCCTCTTTACAGCAGTATCTGCTTCTTGTGTAACAGGTCTGGTGGTGGTGGACACAGGTACTCACTGGACATTGTTTGGACAATTGGTCATACTGGGACTGATACAGATCGGGGGTCTTGGTTTTATGACCATCTCTCTGGGCTTTCTGCTGCTTATGCGAAAGCGTATCGGTCTGCGCCACCGAGAAGTGATGGTGGAAAGCATCAACTCTATGCAGCTTGGCGGCATTGTGCGTCTCACGAGGAAAATTTTGTACGGCACACTGCTTTTTGAGGGGCTGGGGGCGTTGTTCCTTGCCATCCGCTTTATACCCCAGTTTGGCTGGAAACAGGGGGCATACTTCAGTGTGTTCCACTCTATATCCGCCTTTTGTAATGCAGGGTTTGACCTCTTTGGCAATTATAATTCCATTGTGGCTTATGCGGATGACGCACTGGTGAATTTTACCCTCATGGGGCTCATCACCATGGGCGGTCTGGGCTTTTTGGTCTGGGAGGATCTGTGGCAGAAAAAATGGTCTTTCCGCCATCTGCGTCTCCAGACAAAGATTGTACTGAGTACATCCTTTGTCCTGACTGTTGGCGGCGGCTTTTTATTGCTTTTGCTGGAACGGCATAATCTGAATGTGGATATGGACAGCAGCGAAAGACTGCTGACTGCCTTTTTCCAGTCCTGTACCGCCAGAACGGCAGGCTTTAACAGCGTAGACCCGGCAGCTATGACCAGCGGCAGCAAAATGCTTATGATGCTCCTCATGTTCATCGGCGGCAGCCCCGGCTCCACCGCCGGCGGCATCAAGACCACAACACTTATGGTCATTCTTATGTATACACTGGCTGGGGTGCGCCATGCCCGCAGTGCCAATATTTTTGGCAGACGGCTGGAGGAGGACGCCCTGCACAAAGCCATTTATGTATTTTTTGTCAATTTGATTTTTGTGATCCTTGGTACCATTGCCATTTGCAGTGTGCAGAATCTGGAACTGACGGATGTGCTTTTTGAAGCCTTCTCTGCCATGGGTACCGTAGGCATTTCCACAGGCATTACCAGAGAACTGGAGGTATTCTCCCGTCTGGTCATCATTTTCCTTATGTACTGCGGCAGGGTGGGCAGCATTTCCTTTGCCGTAGCCCTCATGGAACGGAAAGCGGCGCCGCCTGTGACCATGCCCTTGGAAAAGATCACCATTGGATAATTTAGATATATAACAGGAGGAAGTTATGGAAATGAAATCCTTTTTGATTATTGGTATGGGCTCTTTTGGCCATCATCTGTGCCGCTCTCTGGCAGAAAATGAATGTGAAATCATGGTAGTGGATAAGGATTCGGAAGCAGTGGAAGATGTGCTGCCCCTTGGCGTCAGCGGACGTGTGGGGGACTGCACCAACATTGATGTGCTTCGCTCTTTCAGCATTGACCTGTTCGACGCCTGCTTTGTCTGCATGGGTACAAACTTCAAAAACAGTTTGCAGATCGCAAGTTTCCTGAAGGAACTGGGGGCGAAAAAGGTTTATGCCAAGGCAGACGAGGACATTCAGGCAAAATTCCTGAAAAGAAACGGTGCGGACGTAGTCATTTATCCTGAGAAAAACGTGGCGGAACAGATCGCCATTGCTGCAAGCTCTGACAATATTTTCGACTGCATCCCCTTTGTGGAGGATTATTACATTGCGGAAATCCGCCCCATGGAACGGTGGCTGGGCAGAACCGTTTTAGATGTCAACTTCCGTGCGCGGTATAATCTGAATATCGTTGCGGTGAAACAGGGGGAAGGCGTGATTCCCATTCCCGGCCCTAACTATGTATTCAATGAGGAGGAACATATTATGGTACTGGGACACATCAACGACATCCGTCGGGTGGCTTACTGATATGGAGCTGCGGCAGATTACCACGGGAAAAATAGACTTCATGGACTTGCTCCTGCTGGGAGATGAGCAGGAGGACATGGTCATGAAATATCTGGAAAGGGGAGAAATGGCAGTCCTGTTTGACAGGGAAGATGCCATTGCCCTTTCCGTTGTGACAAAAGAAGGAGAAGGACTGTGGGAACTGAAAAATATGGCTGTTTTGCCTCTTTTTCAGGGAAAAGGATATGGAAAACAGCTGGTGCGGTTCTGGCAGGAAAAATTGGCAGGAAAAGGCATTTTGCAGGCAGGAACAGGAGAAACGCCCAAAACCATGGGATTTTACATGGCCTGTGGCTTCCAATTCTCCCATAGAATCACGGATTTTTTCGTTCATCATTATGACCATTCCATTGTGGAGGATGGCATACTGCTCAAAGATATGGTCTATTTTTCGTATAAACTGTAAAAAGTATGGGAAAGAAGTTACAATTTCCTTAAAGTTTTGTAAAGCCTTTGGTTTTCGGGCATTTTATGCTTGCGCCAAAGGCTGTTTTTCTGCTAAACTATAATAATGTAAAAGTATGCCTATGAGAAAGCACGGATTTCCAAAGGACATACAGGAAAAAGAAAAAATGAGGTGAACCAAATGGGTTTATTGGAAAAAATATTCGGGAACTACAGTGAAAAAGAAATCAAGAAAATCACTCCCATCGTGAAGAAAATCGAGTCACTGGCTCCCCAATATGAAAATCTCTCTGATGAAGAACTCAGAGGCAAAACACAGGAATTCAAAGATCGTCTGGCAAAAGGCGAAACATTGGACGATATTCTGCCGGAAGCATACGCTGTTGTAAGAGAAGCGGCGTCCCGTCCCCATGTACTGAATATGCGTCATTTCCCTGTACAGCTCATGGGCGGTATCGTCATGCACCAGGGACGTATTGCCGAAATGCGTACTGGTGAAGGTAAAACACTGGTGGCTACCCTGCCTGCGTACCTGAACGCACTGGAAGGCAAGGGTGTGCATGTTGTCACAGTCAATGACTATCTGGCACAGCGCGACAGCGAATGGATGGGGGAAGTATTCCGCTTCCTTGGTCTGACTGTTGGCTGTATCCTCAACAGCATGGACAACAACGAACGCCGTGCTGCTTATGCATGTGACATCACATACGGCACCAACAACGAATTTGGTTTCGACTACCTTCGTGATAACATGGTAGTCCGCAAAGAAAGCATGGTACAGCGTGACCTGCACTTTGCCATCATCGACGAAGTGGACTCTGTCCTCATCGACGAAGCCAGAACACCACTGATCATTTCCGGCAGCGGCTCCAAGTCCACAGACCTGTACCGCGTAGCCGATCTGTTTGTAAAACAGTTGAAAAAAGGCCGCATTCTCAACGAAGAAGAAGCTATGAACCCTCTGATGAAGGAAGAACTTCAGGAAGAAGGGGACTTCGTTCTGGATGAAAAGGCAAAAAGCGTTGTGCTGACACAGGAAGGTATCGCAAAGGCAGAAAAATTCTTCAACGTGGAAAACCTGTCTGACCCCGAAAACTTGGAGTTGCAGCACCACATCAACAATGCTCTGAAGGCAAACTACAACATGCATCTGGACAAAGACTATGTGGTAAACGAAGGGGAAATCGTCATCGTTGACGAATTCACCGGCCGTATGATGCCCGGCAGACGTTACTCCGATGGTCTCCATCAGGCAATCGAAGCAAAAGAAAATGTACAGGTACGCCGGGAAAGCAAAACACTGGCTACCATCACATTCCAGAACTACTTCAATAAATACAACAAAAAATGCGGTATGACTGGTACAGCAAAAACAGAAGAAGACGAATTCCGTAACATCTACGGCATGGACGTTGTGGAAATCCCCACAAACAGACCTGTTGCCAGAAAAGACTTACAGGACGTTGTTTACCGCACAGAAGCTGGCAAATTCCGTGCTGTTGTCCGTGACATCGCAGAAGCTCACGCAAAAGGTCAGCCTGTGCTGGTAGGTACCGTTACCATTGATAAATCCGAAGAACTGAGCAAGCTTTTGAAACGGGAAGGTATCCCTCATCAGGTATTGAACGCGAAATACCATGCAAAAGAAGCGGAAATCGTTGCTTTGGCAGGTCAGATGAACGCCGTTACCATCGCAACAAACATGGCTGGTCGTGGTACCGACATCAAGCTGGGTGAAGGCGTTGCGGAACTGGGTGGTCTGAAGATCATCGGTACAGAACGTCATGAATCCAGACGTATCGACAACCAGCTCCGTGGTCGTGCCGGCCGTCAGGGTGACCCCGGTGAATCTAGATTCTATATCTCTCTGGAAGACGACCTCATGCGTCTGTTCGGCTCCGAAAAGACCATGAAACTGGTTGACGCCATGGGCATGAGCGAAGATGAACCCATCGAAGCTGGCATGCTGACAAAAGCCATCGAAAACGCTCAGAAGAAAGTAGAAGGCAACAACTTTGCCGTTCGTAAACATCTGCTGGAATACGATCAGGTTATGAACGAACAGCGTGAAGTTATTTACGGCGAAAGAAAACGTGTACTTTACGGCGAAAACCTTCGTGACAGCATCATGGGCATGATTTCCCAGACCATTGACCGCATCATCGACGCACACATCAGCGACGAACAGATGCCCGAAGAATGGGATATGAATGCCTTGAGCGAATCTTTCTCCGCCATCATCCCCGTTGGCAGAATCAACATCAAAGAAGACGCTCTGGAAAAGATGACAAAAGACAAGCTGAAAGAAAACCTGAAAAAACTGGGTGTGCAGCTTTATGAAATGAAAGAAAAAGAAATCGGCGACGAAGAAAGAATGCGTGAACTGGAACGCGTGGTAATGCTTCGTGTCATCGACCAGAAATGGATGGATCATATCGACGATATGGATCAGATGCGTCAGGGCATCGGTCTGCACGCTTACGCACAGAGAGACCCTCTGATCGAATATAAATTTGCTGCATATGACATGTTTGAGGAAATGAGCAACCACATTCAGGAAGATACTCTGAAAATCCTCTACCGTGTCCGCATCGAAACCGAAGCAAAACGGGAAGAAGTGCAGAAACCCATGTTCACCAACAAGGACGATTCCGCTGTGAAACAGCCTAAGAAACGTGCTGAAGAAAAAGTTGGCAGAAACGATCCCTGCCCTTGCGGCAGCGGCAAGAAATACAAACAGTGCTGCGGCAGAAACGCTTAATAAGCAGGTGAAACCATGAGAAAACGGATACAGCCCATAGAATTGCCTTTTTATACCCAAAGAATGACCGCTGAAAACTGGCAGGAGGAGGGATTTCCCTCCCTTGCCGAAGCGGAAAGCTGGAGCGGCAGAGGCTGCGGCATTGCTTCTTTGCGGATGGTGCTGGAAGGTCTTGGCTGCAACTGCGGCGGGCAGTGGGAGATGATCTCCAAAGGCCTTGCGGCAGGGGCTTATAAAGAGGGCGTTGGCTGGATTCATGGAAAACTGGCAGAAATGGCTGGGGAATATGGCATTTTTGGAGAGGCAAAGAGGGGCAAGACCCTTGCTGATCTCCAAAAAGACTTGGAGAACGGCTTTGTCTGCATTGTTTCCGTGACACCTTATTTCCGTTTTGGGCAGCAGAAACCTGACGGAAGTTTTTACGGAAAAGGCGGACATCTGGTGCCTGTCTACGGCTGTGAAACAGAAGGGGGAAAGGCAGTTGCTTTTCTGCTCCACCATCCCTCTATGTACGCAGAATATAACGTGCCCCATTGGGCAGTTGTCCCAGAGGAGTTCGAGCCGTCTTTTTCCGGCAATTATATCCGTTTTCGAAAAGCCGGCACTTTGCGGCAGGCAGCGGCGGCAGACGCCCTTGCAATGAGCCGTATTTACGCCGAAAGCTGGAAAGTGGCTTTTCGGGGAGATGTGCCCGATGGATATCTGGATGGATTATCTGAAAATCATTGGGTAACCTTTTTTGAAAAAGCATTGACAGAAGGCGGCTTGTCTGCCAAACTGATTTTTGATAAGGAAAGAGCCGTGGGGGCAGTGGCTTATGGTGCTGCTCGGACAGAACTGCCTGCAGGGGGAACCCTTGTGGGAAAGGGCGGCGATTATAGTGCCTTTGGCGAAGTGGCTTCTCTTTATCTTTTGCCGGAATACTACGACAAAGGATATGGCAGAGAGCTGCTGGAAAACGTCAGAGACGAACTTCTGGAGAATTACGAAGGGGTTTACCTTTGGGTTCTTCGGGAGAATATGAGGGCAAGAGCCTTTTATGAAAAGCTGGGCTTTGCGCCCACAGAAGATGCCTGTCTGTGTGACATAGACGGCAAAACACTTACGGATATTCGTTACGTTTATCATAAAAAACAACCAAAAAAATTTTATTTTTAAAGGAGTTGATTTTTGCATGTTCGAATTAGAACAGATCCGTCTGGGCCTTTCCGCTTACGACGAAAAATTACAGGAAATGGGGGCTTCACTTTGACGTCGCTGGCGCCAAAGAGAAAATAGCCGAACTGGAAGAACTTTCTGCCGATCCTGATTTCTGGAACGATATGCAGAAAAGCCAGAAAACCTTGCAGCAGCTCAAAGGGCTGAAAAACAAGGTGGAAACTTATGAAGGTCTTGTGACCAAATACGAAGACATCCTCACCCTCATTGAAATGGGCATCGAGGAAGAAGACGAAAGCATTTACGAGGAAGTCAAGGAAATGAACGATTCCTTCTTGGAGGAATACGAACAGCTTCACGTAGCCACCATGCTGGACGGGGAATACGACCGCAACAACGCCATCGTTACTCTCCACGCTGGTACCGGCGGTACAGAAGCCTGCGACTGGACCAACATGCTGTTCCGTATGTACACCAAATGGGCTGCAAAAGCAGGCTTTGAGGTGGAAATTCTGGATATGCTGGACGGCGACGAAGCAGGTCTGAAATCTGTGACTTTGCAGGTCAACGGTGAAAACGCTTACGGCTATCTGAAGTCCGAAAAAGGCATCCATCGTCTGGTGCGTGTATCTCCTTTCGACAGCTCCGGCAGACGTCATACGTCTTTCGCTTCCTGCGATGTTATGCCGGAAATCGAAAACGACAATGAGATCGAAGTCAAAGCCGACGACATCCGTATCGACACATACCGTGCCAGCGGCGCCGGCGGTCAGCATGTCAACAAAACATCTTCCGCCATCCGTATCACTCACTTCCCTACTGGGGTTGTGGTACAGTGTCAGGATGAAAGAAGCCAGTTCAGCAATAAGGAACGTGCTTTCAAAATGCTGAAGAGTAAACTGTTGGCACTGAAAATTGAAGAACAGATGCAGAAACTGGCAGAAATCCGCGGCGATGTGAAAGAAATCGGCTGGGGCAGCCAGATTCGTTCCTATGTATTCATGCCTTACACCATGGTAAAAGACCATCGTACCGGCGAAGAAACCGGTAACGTAGGGGCAGTTATGGACGGTGCCATCGACAACTTCATCAGCGCATATCTGGCTTGGATCCACAGCTAAAAACAAGCTGAAAGGATTTCTCAAAGGAGTTTGGGAGAATTGAAAGAGATCAAGATCACCAAAAATGAGGAAAATCAAAGACTGGATAAATATCTGCTGAAATACTTCAACAAAGCGCCCAAAAGCTTTGTCTATAAAATGCTGCGGAAAAAACGCATCAAGCTCAACAAAGGCAAGGCAGAGGGCAGCGAGATGCTGTTGGAGGGGGATACCCTCCAGCTGTATCTGGCAGAAGAAACCATGGCAGGATTTATGGAGGAAAAGACTGTTCCTGTGGCAGAGCGTCACTTCGGCATTGTTTACGAGGATGACGATATTCTGGTGGTGAACAAGCCTGCTGGGCTTCTGACCCATCCGGAAAAAGCAGAGGATCGGGATACCCTCACAGATCAGATTTTGTATTACCTCTATGAAAAAGGACAATACACGCCTTCTGCGGAAAGCGCATTCACACCGGCAGTCTGCAACCGTCTGGACAGAAACACCAGCGGCATTGTGGTGGCAGGGAAAACCCTCCGTGCCGTGCAGGCAGTCAATGAAGCCATTCGCAGCCGGCGTATGGATAAATATTATGTTACATTGGTAAAAGGCGTAGTGGAAGAAGCGGGAGAAATCGACCTGTATCTTTCCAAGGATGAGGAGCGCAATCAGGTGCGGACAAGCCATCAGGAAAAAGCGGGATACCGCCGTGCCCTGACAAAGTACCGCCCCATTGCCCACACAAGGGACTATACCCTGCTGGAATTGCAGCTCATCACTGGAAAGACCCATCAAATTCGTGCCCACATGCAGGCCATGGGTCATCCCGTTTTGGGTGACAGGAAATATGGCGATGCCGAAGTGAACCGAAAGGTCAGAGGAGAGTTTGCTATTTCCAATCAATGCCTCCATGCCCGGAAAATCGTCTGGAAGGAAAAAGAAGGTTTCCTGTCCTATTTGTACGGAAAACAGATGACAGCGCCTTTGCCCAAGAACATGCAGGCTGTATGTGACAGTCTGTTTGGCGAAGAAGGACACTTCTGATGAGGAAAGAGGAGTGATTTCATGAAAGCAATTATATTGGCGGCAGGCTATGCCACCAGATTATATCCTTTGACCATCAATACGCCAAAGGCATTGCTTCCAATCAACAAAAAACCAATCATTGATTATATTGTAGACGAACTGAACACCATTACTGAGATTGACGAAATCTATGTGGTGACAAACAGCCGTTTCGCTCAGCATTTCACAGACTGGGCAAAGACAGCGCCGGGGAAAACCCCCATTTCTGTGCTGGATGACGGCACCACCAGTGACGAGAACAAAAAAGGCGCTGTAGGTGACATTGGCTTTGTCATTGCGGAGAAAAACATCGACGACGAACTCTTGGTCATTGCCGGAGATAATTTCTTTACATATTCCCTTCGGGATTATGTGGATTATTATCGGGAAAAAGACCATGACTGCGTTTGCGTCAAGAAATGGCCCAACAAAAAGGAATTGTCCCAGTTCGGCGTGGCATTGCTGGATGAAAACGGCAAGGTGCTGGATATTGAGGAAAAACCCAAGGAACCTAAGTCCGACACAGCGGTATTTGCCACATACCTTTACAAACGGGAAACAGTGCCCATGTTCCGGGAATATCTGGAAAGCGGCAACAATCCCGACGCACCGGGGAACTTCCCTGCATGGCTGTACAAACGCAAAGACGTGTACGCCTACACATTCTCTGGAGAATGTTATGACATCGGCACACCGGAAAGCTATCGGGAAGTTTGCCGCATGTATGAAAAATAAGAAACAACGGCTTCTGCCGCCTTTTTCTGGCGGAGGTGAGGCAGAAAAAGCCGACACAACGTGTCGGATTTTTTTCGTAGTGGAACGGAAAATGAAGGAGGCAGAAGAACAATGGAATGGATCGAAGTATTTGTAGCCACATCCCAGATGGGGCTGGAGCCGGTGGAAGGCGTGCTGTACCAGTGCGGTCTGAATGGGCTGATGATTCACGACGAAGCGGATTTTGCGGAATTTCTGGAAAATCCCAATAGAGAATGGGACTATGTTGCCGATGAACTGGTGGAAGAAAAACAGGAACAGACCACAGGCATCACCTTTTTCCTGCGTGACAACCTCTATGGCAGAGAACAGCTGTCCCAGATCAAAAGCGCACTCCAGAGCGTGAAAGAAACAGAAAAAGAACTGGATTTGGGCTCTCTGGAAGTGACTATGAAAAACGTAGCGGAAGAAGACTGGGCAAACAACTGGAAGAAATATTTCAAACCCTTCCCCGTAGGCGATAAAATCATGATCAAGCCCTCTTGGGAAGAACTGCCTGCCCAGACAGATAAAATCATTCTGAAAATCGACCCCGGTCATATTTTCGGTACAGGCACCCACGAAACCACACAGCTTTGCATGGAGCTTATCGAAAAATATGTGAAGAAAGACGATATGGTGCTGGATATTGGCTGCGGCAGCGGTATCCTGTCCATCGCTTCTTTGCTGCTGGACGCAAAAGAAGCAGATGCGGTAGATATTGATCCCAACGCTATCCAGATCGCTTATGAAAACAGCGACAGAAACGACATCGACCGGAGCCGTTACCATGTAAAAGCCGGCAATATTCTGGAAGACAAAGAATTGCAGGCGTCCTACAGCGGCAAGAAATACGATTTGGTGGCTGCCAATATCGTGGCAGACGTTATCATCGCTTTGACAAAACAGGTGCCGGATTACATCAAAGACGGCGGCATTTTCCTGTGCAGCGGCATCATCACCGAACGGAAGGAAGATGTGCTGGAAGCTTTGAAAGCCGCAAACTTTGCTGTGCTGGATATCAAGGAAAAAACAAGCTGGGTTGCCATTGCGACAAAATATGAGGGATAAGCCATGCCGAAATTTTTTGTGACACCACAGGATATTGTGGGAAAGAAAATCACCCTGACAGGGGAAAATGAAAAGCATATCAAGACAGTGCTTCGGGCAAGAGAAGGGGAGGAAATCACTGTGTGTGACGGGGAAGGAACGGACTATCAGTGCCGCATCCTTTCTCTGGAACGTGGTGTGGTGACGGAAGTCCTTTCTTCCGCTCCTTGCGACGTGGAGCCGGAAACGAAAATTACCCTTTATCAGGGATTGCCCAAAGCGGATAAAATGGAATGGATCATCCAGAAATGCGTGGAACTGGGTATTGAGCGAATTGTGCCTGTTTCCACGGAAAGAGCCATTGTGAAGCTGGACAAAAAAGAAGGCAAGAAGCTGGAACGCTGGCAGAAAATCGCCGAAGCCGCCGCAAAACAGAGCGGACGGGGCATCATCCCCCAGATGGGAGAAAGTGTGCTGACTTTCAAAGAAGCTGTAGCGGAAGCGGCAAAACTGGATGGGGCGCTGATTCCTTATGAAAAAGAGGAAGAAAGAGGCATCCGCCAGTTTGTACAGTGCTTTTCCGGCAAGACCGTAGGGGTCTTTATCGGACCAGAAGGCGGTTTTGCGCCGGAGGAAATCCAGCTGGCACAGGAAGCAGGGATTCTGCCGGTGACACTGGGCAAACGAATCTTACGGACGGAAACGGCGGGCATGACCACCGTTGCCTTGTTATTATATGAATTGGGCTAAGGAGGAAACAGAAATGATTTATTTCGATAATGCCGCCACCACAAGAGCGCTGCCCGAAGTGGCGGAAAAAATGACCTATATGCTGTGTGAAAACTTTGGGAACCCTGCTTCCGTCAGCGTCATGGGTCTGGAAGTGGAAAAGGAAATCCGCAAGGCTTCTGAAATCCTTGCCAATGGTATCCGTGCAAAGGAAGAAGAAATTTTCTTTACCAGCGGCGGTACAGAAGGGGATAACTGGGCCATTTACGGCACAGTGGAAGGCTATGCAAGAAACGGGAAACACCTTATCACAACGGCCATTGAACATCCTGCTGTGAAAAATCCCATGAAGCATCTGGAAGAAAAAGGATACGAAGTTACATGGCTGAGTGTAGACGAAAAGGGACATATTTCTCTGGAAGAACTGGCAAACGCCATCCGTCCCGACACCATTTTGGTGAGCACCATTCTGGTGAACAACGAAACAGGTGTCATTCAGGATGCGGCAGCCATTGGGAAACTTATCAAAGAAAAAAATCCCAACACACTGTATCATGTGGACGCCGTACAGGCATTCGGCAAATATCCCATTGATGTACAGAAAATGAAAATCGACCTGCTCACCATGAGCGGCCATAAAATCCATGGCCCTAAAGGCGTAGGTATGCTCTATATGCGCAAAGGTCTGAAAGTACGTCCCTTCATTCTGGGGGGCGGTCAGCAGAAAGGCCAGAGAGCTGGCACAGAAAACGGTGCTGGCGTGGCTGGTTTGGGGGTAGCGGCAGACGTTGCCTTCCGTTCCATGAAAGAAAGCATTGAACATGTGAAAGAAGTAAAGAAAACCCTTATGGACGGCATTTTGGCAATGCCTGACACACAGGTCAACGGGGATGGACTGGAAGAAGCCAGCCCTTATGTACTGAATGTGACTTTCAAAGGTCTGCGCAGTGAAGTATTGCTGCACAGTCTGGAAAGCAAGGGGATTTTCGTATCCGCAGGTTCTGCCTGCGACAGCAGAAAGAAAGTGGGCAGCCCCGTTTTGACAGCCATGGGCATGCCTTTTGAAGAAATCGAAGGGGCGGTACGTTTCAGCTTCTGTCGGTATAACACCGTAGAAGAAGCCAAAGAATGTCTGAAAGCGCTGGAAGTAACCGTACCTTTCCTGCGTAAAATCAACCGACAGAGATAAGGAGGAAGTATGGCGGATAAAGTATTGCTTGTAAAATTCGGGGAAATTGCCATGCGTGGCGATAACCAGTATATCTTCATCAATCGTCTGATTCTGGCGATTCGCAGAAATCTGGACCCTGTAGGAAATTATTATGTCGTGAGAGAACCCGGTCGTCTCATTGTAGAAGACCGTGGCGGCGAAATGGATTATGATTTGGTCATCCCCAGAGTAGAGCCTATTTTCGGTCTGGTGGCACTGTGCCCCGGTATCAGATTGCAGGAAATGTCCATGGACGCCATCAAAGAAGAAGCGCTGCGTCATATGCAGGAGCTCTACGGCGATAAGCCCATGACATTTAAGGTAAACGCCCGTCGTTCCAATAAGGGCTTTGGCGTGGCATCCATGCAGATTGCGGCAGATGTAGGGGAATACATCCTTGACCACATGCCCAACATGACTGTAAATGTCAAAACACCTGACGTTGTGCTGAACATCGAAGTGCGTAACCGCATTTATATGTATTCCAAAATCATCAAAACTTATGGCGGTCTGCCCTACGGCAGTTCCGGCAAAGGCGTTTCTCTGCTCTCCGGCGGTATCGACAGCCCCGTTGCTACATGGATGATGGCAAAACGTGGGGTGGAAGTGGAAGGCGTATACTTCCATAGCCCTCCGTATACAAGCGAATGGGCAAAACAGAAAGTTATCGACCTGGCAAAACGCATTGCGGACTTTACCGGCGAATTTAAGCTCTATGTGGTGCCTTTTACAGATCTCCAGCTGTATCTGCTGGAAAATGTGCCTCATGATAAGCTGACCATCCACCTGAAACGTGCCATGATGCGTGCGGCAGAAAAAATCGCTGAAAAAGACGGCGCATGGAGCCTCATCACCGGCGAAAGCGTGGGTCAGGTAGCCAGCCAGACCATGCAGGGCATTTATGCCATCAACGCAGTCTGCAATATGCCCGTACTGCGTCCTTTGGCAGGTATGGATAAGCAGGAAATCATCAATATCGGTACCAAAATCGGCACCTATGACATTTCCATCCGTCCTTATGAGGACTGTTGCACCATTTTCGTGGCAAAACACCCTCAGATCAAACCTCGTCTGAATGTTATCGAACGTATTGAACGGAAGCTGACAGACTTGGACAAATATCTGGAAGAAGCTGTGGAAAAGGCGGAAATCATCGAACTGTAACATAGAAACATCGGTATGCGAAATTTAGAAGGCATGCCGATGTTTTTTTATAGAGAGAAAGAAATGTTCTTGTAGAGAAACACTTTCCTTGTTATAATGTGCTTGTATATATAAGTATACAAAAAAATGTTTATGTATTAGGAGGGGTTATTTATGAAAAAAAGAAGTATGAGGGGGCTGGCTGCGGCACTGATGCTGGCTATGGCACTGCCTGTGACAGCTTTCGGGGCAGAAACCGTGCAGGTGGACGGCTATGACAGAATGGAAGGAGAAGCGGCTCAATATCAGCTCAGCATTTCCAATGTGACAGGCAAGACCACTGTGGCTGGAAAGGAAGCCTATGTGTGTCAGGCGCCTGTGAAAGTGACTGCTGTGGACGAGTTGCAAACTTTTGATGTGACAAAGTATCTCAGTGCCGGAAGTGCACTGGCAGCCCAAGGGGTCATGCTTCCTGATGGTTACACACAGGAAAGCTGGGATGCGCTTTATTATGAGAGCGAGGGGGATGCTGGCGTGCAAGTTGGCACCACTTATACCATCAATGAACCCGGCATTTATCGTGCCCTTGGCATGTATCCTGCCATTGCAGGCGGTGCGGAAGTATATCTGGTGGTAGAAGGCAATGGACAGACAGCGGCAAGCCTGACAAAGCCCCAGTATACCACAGCTGCACCCAGTACAGCCAAAGTGCTGGTAAATGGCAAGGAAATGGCTTTTGATGCTTACACCATCGGCGGCAATACATATTTCAAACTCCGTGACGTAGCGGCAGCTGTCAACGGCACCGTAAAGAACTTCAATGTCCTTTGGGATACAGATAGAAAAGCCATTAGCTTACAGCCGGAAACAGCTTATGTGGCAGTAGGCGGCGAAATGGCAGCAGGGGATGGCACCGCAAAACAGGCATTGCCTTCCGGCGCGCCTGTGTATATGGGCTGGATGGAATACGCAATGCCTGCTTACAACATCAACGGCAGCACATACTTCAAACTGCGTGACCTGTGCAGCTTGATGAACATCGCTGTAGGCTGGGATGATGCTACAAAAACAATCACGGTAGACAGCACAAAATAAGAAATTTTAAAAGGAACATGGGAAAGCAACTTCCCCTTAAGAAAACACTGATTTTTCTTATCCTTGATTTCTTAAGGGGAATTGCGACGGCTGTCTTCAGAAGAAAACATAACAAATAAAATCTGAATAAAATAAGAAAGCCAAAATCCTTTATCATGATAAGGATTTTGGCTTTCTTTGTTTTCTTATGAAGATGCCCCTAAGATTCCGGCGTTTTTTATGAAGAAGCCCCTAAAATCATGTTCCTTTTTTTATGGAAAAAAGCGTAAAGGGGATACCCTAGCTTGAAAACGTCAAAAAGGGGGTTCTCAGAGGACTTTTTCTTTTTTATGGGGAAAGTTTCGTGGAAGGGGGTAAAAACGCCAGAGAGGGGCTTATAATGGAAAATAGATGTATACAAGATACAAAACAATGTAGCAAGAGGCATTTTTTCGGAAAAAGGGGTGTTTTTCTTGGGGAAGGGGATTTTGAAGGGGAGAAGAAAGACAAAAAGAAAAGCGCCCGATTCTATCGGACGCTGTTGCTATTTTTTGTGGTATATGATGTTTGATTTTATATAAATGGGCTTATTCCAGAACGTATACGGTTACGTTTCTAACACCCCAGCTGTATGCTTCGGAAACGCTGTTCACGCATACATCCAGTCTGCCGCCTTTGATGGCGCCGCCAGTGTCTGCGGCAATGGCTACGCCGTAACCGGGCACGTATACTCTAGAGCCCAGAGGGATCACTTTAGGGTCAACGGCTACTACGCCTCTGCCGGCTTTCATGCCGGTGGCTGTAACGCCGGTGCAGCCTGCGTCATAAGGTGTGTAGGCTGTTGCTTTTACATTGATTGCTTTGGAGTAGGTGTAACCTGCGATCACATTTTCGGGACCTACTTCCACGATTTTATCTACGGGTTCGGTAACAACCTTTTCTTCCACGAAAACGGTTTCTACCAGTTCTGTGCCGTGATAGATTTCTTTGTTGATAACAGTTGCGGTGCCGTTAACACCTTCCTGTACCACGCGGGATTCACCGCTTTTCAGGTTGTTGTTTGTGCGTTCTACTGTTTCGTAGGGCACTGTTTTTGTTGTGGAAACGGTTTTTTCAGTCACGGATGTGAGGGACAGTTCCATATTGTCTTCCAGTACATCGCTTTCATCTGCGTTTGTTACGATGTATTCTGTTTCCACGTTTTCCGCAAGGTCAGCCATCAGTTCGCCGACCGTCGTCTTATCTGTTGTCACCATGCGGGGTACACCGTCCATATCCAGTAATACGGACTGTGTGTTTTTGTCATAAGCGGACGCTGTGCCGCAGCCGATTGCTAAAATAGATACCACGATAGCAAATACTCTAAGATGTTTTTTCATTGTTTTCCTCCTTGAACGTTGGTTCCTTTTTTCTGTACCACTCTTTTTTGTGGGTAAAAAGGAGTGGGAGCCGAAAAGGATTTGGGTTGACGGTTCGGAAAAAATTCTGCGTCTTTTCTCCAAGGCCGCCTGGCGTTCCTCTCGTATTCAGATGATAGACATTAGATTTTATGCCTTTCCCGAAAGACCTTAGGGGTCATTCGGTATCGCAGTCGTAAGGGATGGAAGTCGTCACTTCTATCGATAAATTTCGTTAAATTCACAACTGCAAAAAATGAAGATATATCATAACGATATACCTTCATTTTTATTACGTTGCTTATATTAACATATTTGTAACATTTATGCAACCCTTTTTTAAAAAAAGAGCGATTTTGCGTTATCAAACGTAATTTTTGCGACATCTTCCGGTGACAATTTCTTAATTTCCGCAATCTTTTCGACAACAAATTGCAAATTTCTGGAGTCGTTACGTTTGCCGCGGTTGGGGTTGGGTGCCAGATAAGGGCTGTCTGTTTCGATGAGGATTTTTTCAATGGGGATTTTATCCACCACTTCCACCAGTTTTTTGGCGTTTGAGAAGGTCACTACCCCCCCAACACCGATGAAAAAGCCCATATCTACGTAGTCTTTCGCCATTTGCCATGCACCGGAGTAACAGTGGATGACACCCCGACGAACAGGGCTGCTTTTGATGATGTCAAAGGTCTCCTGAGAAGCGTCTCTGGAGTGAATTATTACAGGTTTGTTAACAGATTCCGCAAGGCGTAATTGCTGACGGAACCAGAACTGCTGCAGTTCTCTGGGACTGAAATCGTAATAATAATCCAGACCGATTTCGCCGATGGCAACTACCTTTTCATGAGCCGCAAGACGGCGGAGTTCTTCGATGGTCTGGGAGGTCATTTCGCTTACATCGTGAGGGTGTACGCCGACGGATGCGTAAATGTAGTCATATTTTTCAGCCAGACGGATGCTTTCCTGAGAGCTTTTCAGGTCGCAGCCGATGTTGACTACATGGTCAATACCGCAAGAGGGGAGAAGCTCTAAGAGCTTCTCCCTGTCTTCACGAAAGCGTTTATCGTCATAATGTGCGTGAGATTCGAAATACATCAGCTGATGCTGCTCCCGCTTGCAAAGTCTTTGTCGTCTGTTGTCAGAACGCTCAGTTTGCCGTCTCCGTCTTCGGCACACAGAATCATTCCGTAAGACATTTCACCCATCATTTTTCTGGGTTTCAGGTTATACGCAACGACAACGCGTTTGCCTACCAGTTCGCCGGGGGCATAAGCGTCTTTGATGCCGGAGAAGATAACTCTTTCTTCGTCACCGATTTTGATTACGTTGCGCAGCAGTTTTTTGGAGCCTTCCACTTCTTTGCTTTCCAGCACTTCGCCGACTTTCAGCTGTACTTTGCAGAAGTCTTCGATGGTAATTTCTGCAGGGTATTCGCTTTCGGCTTCAGCTTTCTTTTCTTCGGCTTTTTTCTGCTGGTTTGCAACGGATGTTGCCTGAGAAGCTTTGATGGCTGCTTCCAGTTCTGCCAGTTCTTTCTTCATGTCAATTCTAGGGAACAGTGTTTCGCCTTTCTGTACTTTCAGTTCAGCAGGCAGTACGCCCCATGTTTTTGTGCTGTCCCAAGCAGTTGCGTCGCCTTCTGTGATGTTGTACTGTGCCCAGATTTTTTCGGGTGTGTTGGGCATGAAAGGCTGAATCAGGATGGAGATGATGCGGATGCTTTCTGCAACATTGTACAGAGCGTTTGCCAGTTCCGCTTTCTTTTCTTCGTCCTTGCACAGAATCCAAGGCTGTGTTTCGTCGATATATTTGTTTGTACGGCGAACCAGATTCCAGATTTCCACCAGAGCGTCGCTGAAGAACATTTTTTCCATAGCGTTTTCCACTTTTTCTGTGGTGGACAGCGCAACAGCTTTCAGGTCTTCGTCAAAAGCAGTTGCGGTGCGGTCTGCGGGCAGTGTGCCGCCGAAATATTTGTCGATCATACCAACGGTTCTGGAAACCAGGTTGCCCAGGTCGTTTGCCAGGTCGGAGTTGATACGCTGGATCAGTGCTTCGTTGTTGAAGTTGCCGTCCTGACCGAATGCGATTTCACGCAGCAGGAAGTAACGGATGGCGTCTACGCCGTATTTGTCAACCAGTACGTTAGGGTCTACAACGTTACCAACGGATTTGGACATTTTGCCGCCGTTGATAACCAGCCAGCCGTGACCAAAGATCTGTTTGGGCAGAGGCAGGTTCAGAGCCATCAGCATTGCAGGCCAGATGATAGCGTGGAAACGTACGATTTCCTTACCTACAACGTGTACGTCAGCAGGCCAGAATTTTTTGAACAGGCTGTCGTCTTCTGTGCCGTAACCCAGAGCAGTGATATAGTTGGACAGCGCGTCTACCCAAACGTATACGATGTGGCCGGGGTCAAATTCTACAGGTACGCCCCATTTGAAGGAGGTACGGGAAACAGCCAGATCTTCCAGACCGGGTTTCAGGAAGTTGTTGATCATTTCGTTCTGGCGAGTGTTGGGCTGCAAAAATTCAGGGTTTTCTTCCATGTATTTGATGATTCTGTCCTGATATTTGGAAAGACGGAAGAAATAGCTTTCTTCTTTCAGCAGTTCTACATCACGGCCGCAGTCGGGGCATTTGCCGTCTACCAGCTGATGTTCTGTGAAGAAGGATTCGCAGGGTGTGCAGTACCAGCCTTCATAGGAGCTTTTGTAGATGTCGCCCTGATCGTAGAGCTGTTTGAAGATTTTCTGAACGGTTTTTACATGGTAATCGTCTGTGGTACGGATGAATTTATCATAGGAGATGCAGAGGGTGCTCCACAGTTCCTTGATGCCTTTGACGATTTTGTCGGTGTATTCCTTGGGTGTCATGCCCTGACCGTTGGCGATACGTTCGATTTTCTGACCGTGTTCGTCAGTACCTGTCAGGAACATAACGTCGTAGCCACGGAGTCTTTTGTAACGTGCCATGGTGTCTGTTGCAACGGTACAGTAGGAATGACCGATATGCAGCTTATCACTGGGGTAATAAATGGGTGTGGTGATATAAAATTTTTCTTTTGCCACAAATATCTCTCCTTTTCAATGGTTTTCTACAAAAATGGAAGATGGCACACAATAAAAAAACCGCCCTTTCTGCAAAGGACGGAAGTGACCGTGTTACCACCTTAGTTTATCTTTTTTTCACAAAAAAGACCTCAGCAGGTACAATAAATACCCTCACGCAGTAACGGGCGCAACCCGTCGCAGCCTATGCAAAAGCAGTCGGTGCGAAGCTCCAAGGCCATGTTCAGCGTCATTCCTGCGCCCCTTTTCAGCTTGCCGGGGCTCTCTGTGGCATTTTGTGCCGCCTACTCTCCTTTTCATTGCTGTTGTCCCTTGCATTTTACTATATTTTGGGCTTTTCTGTCAACGGATATACAGGGAAAAGGAGAAATAAATGGTTTTTGTGGAAAAAATTTATGCCACAGGATTGTAGCATTTTTCCATGAAAGAGGAAAAGGTGTGATACCATGGGAAAAAGGAGGGAGAAAATCATGGAAAAACCACTGGATGTATTGCAGGATTTATACCAGAAAACAGACTTAGTGCGGAGTATCCTTTCCCTTTTGCTGGATGCTATGATGGGAGGGAATGGAGAATGGAAAACCCCTTATGTGGTAACGGTGTCCCACATGACGGAGATGGTGGAGGAGATACAGACAGAACTTCTGGCAGCAACGGAGGAGCTGTTTCGAGAGAGGCGAAAGATACAGAAAACGGATGTCTAAGGGCTAGTGTCCTTCGGAGAGGTACTTTTGGCGCAAAAGTACCCAAAACTTGGGGACTGGGAGAGTCGGAAACGGCAATATGGAGGAAGTTTGTCTGGAAAAAGAGTAGAAGGGGCAGAATTTGCCCCTAATTTTTAAAATATGCGAAAAAAACAGCCTTTCTCTGTTTGAAAAAGGCTGTTTCTACTTATTATATTATGTTTCCTGCTGAAACAAAATTACATAAGATTTTCGGGATTCAGGCATTCCAGTTCGGGCAGTACGAAACGTCCGTCTTTGCGGATGAGCACATCATCGAACCAGATTTCACCGCCGCCGTATTCCGGTGTCATAATCAGCACCAAATCCCAATGGATAGCGGATTTATTGCCGTTGGGTGCGTCGTCATAGCAGTTGCCGGGAGTGAAGTGGATGCTGCCGGAAATCTTTTCGTCGAACAGGATGTTGTTCATGGGTTTTGTGATATAAGGGTTTACACCGATGGCAAATTCACCTACATATCTTGCCCCTTCGTCTGTGTTGAAGATGTGTTCCAGACGTTCTTTGTCATTGCCGTCGCAGTCGATGATTTTCCCGTCTTTGAATGTGAGTTTTACATTTTCAAATGTAAAGCTGTTGTATTCGGAAGGGGTGTTGTAAGTGATGACGCCGTTGATGGAGTCACGAACGGGGGCGGTGTAGATTTCCCCGTCGGGAATGTTGCAGGTGCCGGCGCATTTCACTGCGGGAATGTCCTTGATGGAGAATGTCAGGTCGGTGCCTTTTGCCACCAGACGGACTTTGTCTGTGCGGTTCATCAGGTCAACGATGCTGTCCATGGCTTTGGACATTTTGCCGTAGTCCAGATTGCATACATTGAAGTAGAAATCTTCAAAGTCTTCCAGACTGGTGTGTGCAGACTGTGCCATGCCGTTGGTGGGATAGCGCAGTACCACCCATTTTGTATGAGGCACGCGGATTTCATGGTGGACAGGGGCAGAGTAATATTTTTCGTAAATGCTCTGTTTTTCGTTGGGCACGTCTGCCTGTTCGGTGATGTTGTCCTCCCCACGAACGCCGATGAAAGCATCCATTTCATTCATAAGCAGGCTGTCTGCCTTTGCCATGAGCTCCATCTGTTCTTTTGTGGCACCCAGCAGCAGTTCACGTTCCAGAGAGTTTGTCATGAGCTGCAAAAAGGGTGTTGCGCCGATTTTGTATACTTCTTTGATGATGGCTTTTACCAACGGCGCCGGATGGATGCCGTTCTGGTGAATCATGACCTTTTCGCCTTTTTGCAGGCGGCAGGAATTATGCACCAGATTATAAGCCAATTGTTCAATTCTAGGGTCCATATTTCAATCTCCTTTCGATGTAACCTTCTGTATTCGTTCCTATTTTACCCTTTTTTGGGGAAATACGCAAAAAAAATTACGGGAAAATTTGACACGCCCCCAAAGGATGGATACAATAGGACAAAGAAAGGAAGGTGTGAGCCATGCGGGTTGCCATTCCCACAAAGGACGGAGAAATTTTCCGCAGATACAGCGAAACAAAAGAATTTACGGTTTATGAAGTGGAAATCGAACTGGTGAAGGCAAAAGAAGTGGTGCCCTTGGGGGATAAGACCATTGCGGAGTTTCTCACAGAACAGGACATCAATGTGGTGCTCTGCGCCAATATCCGTTCCGCAGGCAGAACCTTGCTCCGCACCAAGCGCATTGAGCTCATCTACGGCGTGACGGGAAACGCCGACGAAGCCATGATTCGCTATCTCAGCGGAGAGCAGCTGGGGACGGTGGAGGAAAACGCTTTGCTGCGGATGGAACTGGACGAGAGGATATAAGGAGGCAATATGTTACTGGAACGTTTTTTCCCTGATTTGTACATTCAGTCCGTTTATGACCTGCCTTTGGCGGAGCTGAAGGAAATGGGCATACGGGGACTGGTATTCGACATCGACAACACGGTGGCGCCCTTTGATGTGGCAGACCCGGACGAAAAACTCATTGACTTTTTTGCGCAGCTGCAGGAAATGGGTTTCCGTCTGTGTATCCTGTCCAACAACAACAAAGAACGGGTGCATCGCTTCAATAAGCCCCTGAAAGCCCTTGCCATCCACAAAGCAGGCAAGCCCAGCCCCAGAAAAATGAAGCAGGCCTTGAAGCGTCTGGGACTGGTGCCCCAAGAAGCAGCTATGGTAGGCGATCAGGTATTTACAGATATGTGGTGCGGTCACAAAGGCGGTCTGTACTGCATCATGACAGCGCCTATCTGTGAGCGCGACCAGCTCATCACCAAGGTGAAACGGGGCATGGAACGGAAAGTTATGAATGTATATTTTAAGAGAAACGGCATGATCTGAGCCAAAAAGATGGTTTTTTTCAGATTATGTATTGAAAAATCAATGATTTTCCATTAAAATATAAAAGGATATGCTTATTTTTAGAATAAGAAATATAGTATCATTTTCAAAAACAGCGGGAATATTTTTCCCGTAAGATGAAATTTGAGGAGGAAATAAAACATGATTTCTGCAGGTGAACTTAGAAACGGCGTAACCATGGAATACGAAGGCGAAATTTACAGCGTACTGGAATTCCAGCATGTAAAACCCGGTAAAGGCGCGGCTTTCGTTCGTACAAGACTGAAAAACATCAAAACAGGCGCAGTAGTGGAAAAAACATTCCGTCCTACTGAAAAAATGTCCAAAGCACACATCGACAGAATGGATATGCAGTACCTGTACAATGACGGTGAACTGTATCACTTCATGAACAACGAAACATTCGACCAGATCGCTCTGAATGCACAGGATGTTGGCGATTCCCTGAAATTCGTAAAAGAAAACGAAAACGTAAAACTGCTGGCGCATGACGGCAACGTATTCGGCATCGAACCCCCTCTGTTTGTTGAACTGGAAATCACAGACACAGAACCCGGTTTCGCAGGCAACACAGCACAGGGCGCTACAAAACCCGCTATCGTTGAAACAGGCGCATCCGTTCAGGTACCTCTGTTCATCAACCAGGGTGAAATCATCAAAATCGACACTCGTACAGGCGAATACCTGAGCAGAGTAAACAACTAATCTTTTTTCCAATCTTTCGGAAGGAGGCAGTGATAAATGGAATATTTCGATAAGAAGATCACATATCTGAGAGGGCTTTGCGACGGCAGCGGATTCGATCCCGATACCAAGGAAGGCAAGATTTTCCATGGCATCATGGATATTCTGGAGGATATGGCGTTTATGCTGGAAACCTTCCTGGATGATGAAGAGCTGGAAGAAATGGAACTGGATGAAGAAGAAACGGAAGAACCCGTATACTTCTATTCCTTCATCTGCCCCAACTGCGGCGAGGAAATCGACGTGGATGAGGAAACCATGGAAACCCAGAAGGAAATCGCCTGTCCCGCTTGCGGCAACAGCATTCCCATGGGCACTATGGATATAGATGAACTGAAATTCTGATGAGAAAAGGCTGAGAACAAAGCAATTTCCTTTTAAAAACATTGGTTTTTCTTTTCCTTGATTTCTGAAGGGGAATTGCGATGGCTGTATTCAGAAGAAAACATACAAAATAAAATCTCAGTAAACATAAGAAAGCTGAAATCCCTGTATCAATAAGGATTTCAGCTTTCTTTGTTTTCTGATGAAGATGCCCCAAGTTCTTAGCCTTTTTGTGCATATCAGAATCTGGCAATGACTAGTGTATCCTCCCCGTGGATAACGGTGTTGCCATCGGGAATAACAGTGCCGTTTTGATTTTGTATCATGACGATAAGGGTGCCTTTGGGCAGAGACAGTTCTCGCAGGGCTTTTCCTTTCCATTTATGGGTTTTGTCGATGGAAACTTCATAGAGAGTCAGGTTTTCCCGATCCTCAAATTCATGCCCAGCCAGAACCAGCAGATCTCCTGCCAGCAGGACAGTGGAACCGTTTGGCACCAGAGAAACACCATTCCGCAGAATCAGGGTCACCAGCAGTTCCGGCGGCAGAGGGATATCCTTCAGGGGATGACCTACCCACGGATGCTGGGGGCTGATGGAAATTTTGGAAAAGGTGATGTCGCTTTCCGCCTGATAGTCGTTGAAGGTGCGGCGGACGTCGGCTTTCTCGTCGATCATGTTCAGTTTATGTGCCATAGGTGCCAGCAAAGTGCCCTGCAAAGAAATGGAAAGGAGTACAATGCAGAACACCAGGTTAAACAGGTTGTATTCCATAGGCGCGCCGCTGAGGACTGCCTGAATGGCAAATACGATGGAAGCGGCTCCTCGCAGCCCAGACCAGGAAACCAAGCCGATCTGTTCCTTGGAAGAACGGAAGGGTGCCAGTACCGCGGCTACGGAAAGAGGTCTTGCCACAAGGGTCAAAAACGCCATGATCAGCAATGCCGGCAGGAATACCGCAGGCAGCTGGGAAGGCGTTACCAGCAGTCCTAACAGGAAGAAGATGACCATTTGGGCAATGCCTGTCAATACGTCGAATGTCAGCACCAGATCCCGTTTGTGGGGCAGATAGGAATTCCCCATGACAATGCCGCAGAGATATACACTCAGATATCCATTGCCCCCCAGAGCCGAAGGCAGGGCATACGCCAGTGCGGAAACGGCCAGAAGGAAAATGGTATTCCCCTGTGCAATGTAAAAGTTACAGCGATTTAGTATGAAAACGGCAGTTTTGCCGAAAATCAGACCCAGAACGCCGCCGATTGCCATCTGCCGCAGCACCAGCAGGGGGACAGATACTTGGTCTCCTGTGAGTATGGTGATCCACAGCAGGGTCAGCATATAGGACATGGGGTCATTGGAACCGGACTCCATTTCCAGCATGGAGGCTGTATGGTCTTTCAGGTTCAGCCGTTTGGAACGAAGGATGCTGAATACGGAAGCGGCGTCTGTAGATGAGATGACAGAGCCCATAAGCATGCTTTCTGCCCATGGAAGCTGCAGGACGAAGTGAGCAAAGGCGCCTACCAGTCCAGCGGTGAACAGTACCCCGAGGGTGGAAAGCAGCGTGGATTTGACAGCAACGGAACGGGCTTCTTCAAAGTTGGTGCCGAAGCCCCCGTAAAACATGATGAAGATCAAACTGATGGAACAGATGACTTCAGAAAGACGGTAATTATCAAAGGGAATATGCAGTATGCCATCAACACCGAAGCACATGCCAAGAGCCAGAAACGCCAGCAGGGATGGCACCCCTAGGCGAAAGGTCAGACGATGCACCAAAATGCAGATGATGATGACAATGCCTGCCAGCAATAAAATTTCATTCAATGGACATTCCTCCTGTTCTGCCTGCCGGCGGCATAAGTTTCTGTTACTAGTTTAGTGGGCGGCGGCATGTTTTGGCAATGTTTTTTTGAGATTTGTAAAATATTGGCAAAGGCAGGAAGCTTTTTCTGGAAAAATTATGTCAACATGCAGAGGATGGGAGGAAATAAAGTTTTGGCGGCGAATACAAAAAAAGAAACCATTTGCAGAAAGAAGGCGAACTATGGAACCATATTTGCATAAAGTACAGTATTACGAAACAGACAAAATGGGCATTGCCCATCATTCCAATTACATCCGCTGGATGGAGGAAGCCCGTGTGGATTTTCTGGAGAAAATCGGCTGGGGTTTTGACCGTCTGGAGGCGGAAGGCATTGTTTCCCCTGTGGTGGGGGTTCATGGGCGGTACAAGAAAAGCTGCACATTTGCCGATGTGCTGGAAATTACCGTAAAAGTGCAGAAATACAACGGCATGATGATGCATCTGGTGTATGAAATCAGATTGGCGGAAAACGGACAGGTGCTCTTTACAGGCATTTCCGAGCACTGCTTCTTAGATCAGGCAGGAAAGCCGCTGCGGCTGAAACAGAAATGGCAGGAGTTGGATGAAATCCTGAAAAACTGCGTAGCGGAATACGAGGCGGAAAAAGCATAAGAAAAAAGGCTGAAATCCTTGTGTATTGTAAGGATTTCAGCCTTTTTGGGTTTCTTATGATTCATCCTGACGACAGGGAGGCAGGGGACGGTTTGTCAAAAGGGCGCGTTCTACACTCCAGTAGAAGTTTTCTTTGCCCACATATTCGTCTAAGTCTGTTCTGCGCATCATTTCCATGGCACGGGAAGGCAGACCGCAGAGAACTACGTCTACGCCTTGCATCCGCAGGTTCCCAATGAGGGTGCGGAGAGTCTGGGCACAGGAAATGTCAATGTTGGATACACCGCGCATGGACAGGAGCAGTGTATCGCAGCTGCCGATCTTTGTGGAGATATCTGCCACATTCTGAGTGTTTGCGAAGATCATAGGGCCTGTGATATAAGCCACCATGGCGTTATTGTAGCGATTCCGCAGGGCAGGGTCTGTCACATGGAGACGATCCATATCTACCTTTTCGTAGTTGATTTCGATGAAGGACAGACGGGATACCAAGAAGATCAGACCGATGACAACACCTACCAGAATGGCAATGGTCAGGTCGAATACGATGGTAGCTACCATGGTTGCCACAAATTCCAGCATAGCCCCTTTGAATTTATGAGAGAACATATACAGGATGGAGTTCCATTCGTTCATGCGCCATGCAGTCACCATAAGCACGCCGGCAAGGGCTGCCATGGGGATCTGGCTCATGACGGGAGCAAGCAGGAACATGGAAATCAAAAGCCCTACGGCGTGGAACATACCCGTCAGACGTGTTTTTGCGCCGGAACGGATGGCAACACTGGTACGGGCAATGGCTGCTGTAGCAGGGATGCCGCCGAAGAAAGGCAGCAGGATGTTGCCCACGCCCTGAGCGATGAGTTCCTGATTGCTTTTCAGTCGTACACCTGTCATCTGACTTGCACTGGCACCGCAGAGCAAGCTTTCGATCATACCAAGGATGGCAATACTGAATGCAGGCATGATGAGGTTTGTGATGGTGGTCAGATCCAGTGCGGAAAAGACCAGTCGTTTTTCCGGGAAAAGGGTCTGAGGGATGGTGCCGACGGTGGGCACATCTAAGCCCATGAAGATGGAAAAGGCGGTGGTGATGATGATGCTCACCAGAGAAGCGGGAACCACAGCGTTCCATTTTTTCGGGAAGAACACCATGAACAGCACCACAAACAGCCCGATGCCTACGGAAGTCAGATTGGGATGGAAGCCCAGTGTGCCGTAGCTTGCCAGTTTGGCAATGGCGGTTGCGCCTTCGCTGTGGGTGCCGAAGAAGTTATCAATCTGCCCCAAAGCAATGACGATGGCAATACCGGAAGTAAAGCCGGTGATAACGGGAGCGGGTATGAAAGAGGTCAATTTCCCAAGACGGAGGATGCCCGCCAGAAGCAGCAGGATACCAGCCAGCAGTGTGGCAATGAATACGCCGTCCAGACCATAGCCTGCTACCAGAGAAGTCAAGATGGCTGCCATAGCCCCTGTGGGACCGGAAATCTGATAGTATCCCCCAGCCAGTAAGCTCATGACCAGACCGGCGATGATGGCAGTGATCAGACCAGATGCGGCATCGGCACCGGAGCTGACACCGAATGCCAGCGCCAGCGGCAGTGCAACGGCAGTAACCGTCAGACCTGCCATCAGGTCTTTCATCAGTGCGGCGGAATTGTATCCCCGAAACTCGTGTTTCAAATCTTCTGCGAACCCTCGCAGCATAGAAAAAACCCCCTTAAATTTTTACATTGATTGGTTGAAAAAAAGTCATAAAAAATGCACCTGCTCCGAGTGTCTCTTGGTTGTGACAATCAAAGGGGCACGTGCGCTTCCATCATAGCAAAAAGCCGTTGGTTTCTCAATGGGTAAATGGAAAAAGAAATGGAAAAAATAACCATGGGTTTCATACATTTTTTTGTATATTATGTTGTAAGGGGGATGCGTTGAGAAAAATGGAAAAAACTGACATTCTGTCATAAACGGAAAATACAAACATACAATCATATAACAAAATATGCAAAAATTTGGAATGTCTTTTGCGGGCGTACACAAAGGGGAGAAATCCATGAAAAAAGCACAGGATTTTTCCTTTTGGGAAAAGCCCTGTGCTTCTGTTTTTAGATTTGATTTTCAGTCTTTGAAGTAAATCTTGCCGTCTTCCACTTTTGTGATGACAGCCAGAGAATCTACCAGATAGCCGGCATCTCTGAGTTTTTTGCTGCCGCCCTGGAATTCTTTCTCGATGATGGCTGCAATGCCGCATACAGTGCCGCCTGCTTGTTCTACCAGATTGGCAAGACCTGCCGCCGCTTCGCCATGGGCAAGAAAATCATCAATGATCAAAACTTTATCATTGGCGTTGAGATAATTTTTGGATACACGAGCGATGGACACGGTACCCTTTGTAAAGGATTTGACGGGTGCGCCGTAAAATTCCTCTGTCATGGTATTGGGCTGTGCTTTCTTGGCAAAAACAACAGGCACCAGATCGAAATAAATGGCGGTGATGGCAGCGATGCCGATGCCGGACGCTTCGATAGTCAGGATCTTATTGATGCCCAGATGACCGAAACGACGGTGGATCTCCTTACCCAGCGCCATAAACAGACCGATATCTAACTGATGGTTCAGAAAAGAATCTACCTTCACGACTTCGGTGCCGATTTCTGTCCCATCTTTTAATATTCTTTGTTTCAACAACTCCATGATTCAGACTCCCTCTCACTGCAATAACACGTTCCGTATCAAAATAAAGTATTATCATTATACGGTAGTATTTTTCCAATGTAAACAGCTGTTTTGGGAAAACGTCGTTTTTTGTGCATTTAGAGGAAAAGTCCAAAGAAAAGCCGCAATTTTCGGACGCTTTCTCTAATGGACAGGAAAAAAACAGGGGGAAAGATACAAATTTCGTGCAAGCATACGCATTTTTCTGCTTTTTTGCAGGAAAAAGCGTCTGTTTTGGCGAATATACAAAGCAAATGGGACAAATGAGGAGGCGCTGGAAATGGCTTTTTTGGATAAATTAGGAGAACTGGCAAGAACTGCGGCGGACAAAGCCAATGATGGGCTGGAAATCAACCGCATCAACAGCGATATTGTCATACAGAAAGGCAATATCAATGAGTACCAGCGGGAACTTGGCATGTATTACTGGGCGAAATTCGTCATGGGCGACCAGTTGGACGAAGAAGCTACAGCCATTTGTGATAAAATCGTAAAGGCACAAGACCGCATCAAGGAACTGGAAGCGGAAATCGAACAGGTGAAAGCAGACCGTGAGGCGGAAAAAGCCGAACGAGCAGAGCAGAAACGTCTGGAAGCGGAAGCGGCGGCACAGGAGGCAGCAGAGCGTGCAGCCCAGAAAGCGGCAGAGGCCGCCGGAGATGTGGAAATCACTGATGCGGACGGCGAAGTGGGCAGATTCTGCGGCGGATGCGGTGCGCCACTCTTGGAAGGGCAAAAGTTCTGCGGCGCTTGCGGAAAGGCTGCTGATGATATAAAATAAAAAAAGATAGATTCTTCGGAAACGAGTGCATCTCTACCGGCGGTAACAGCCCGCGAGCCGAAAGGCTGATTCGTTGCAATTACGAAGCCGACAGACAGTCTGGATGGGAGAAGAAATACAATGGATATCACATTGATTTTTTCGGCTGTCCAGAGAACAGAAGGATTTCAAAAGGACGCCGAAAGGCGTCTTTTTTTCTGCAAAAATGAGGAGGGAATGGCATGGAAACGGGAAAAGAAAACATTCTGGGTACGGAAAAGATCAGTAAGTTATTGATGCAGTTTTCCATACCGACGGTGCTGACGCTCATCGTCAACTGTCTGTATAACATTGTGGATCAGATTTTCGTGGGGCGTGCAGTGGGCATCAACGGCGTGGCAGCTACCAACGTGGCATTCCCCATGATTACCATTTCGGCAGCCCTTGCCCTTATGGTGGGGGACGGTTGTGCCGCCAACATCAGCCTTTGTCTGGGCAGGAAGGAACGGGACAAAGCGGAACAGACCTTTGGCAACGCCTTTGTACTGCTGATATTGGCAGGGGTTCTGCTGGCGGCTGTCATCATCATCGGCGGTCCTGCCTGCGCCCGTCTTTTTGGGGCATCTGACGCGGTTCTGGATTTGTCTGTGACCTATATGCGCATCCTTGCTTTGGGGCTGCCCTTCCAGATGGCAAATATGGCATTTACGGCAATCATCCGTTCGGACGGCAATCCCAAGTACACCATGCGGAGTATGATGATTGGGGCAGGCATCAACTTGGTTTTAGACCCTATTTTCATTTTCGGCTTTGATATGGGTGTCACAGGGGCGGCTATTGCTACCATCATCGGTCAGGTAGTGGCTGGGCTCATCTGTGTGGCGTATATCCCCAGATTTGAACACATCACTTTCTATAAAAAATATCTGAAACTCTCCGGCAAGACCTGCGGCAGTATCCTTTCTCTGGGTTTCCCCAGTTTCTGTATGCAGATGGCAACGGCGCTGACACAAATTGTCATGAACAACCTCATGACTGACTGCGGAGCGGTGACAAAATACGGCAGTGAAATCGCTTTGTCCTGCTACGGCATCATGATGAAGATTTATCAGGTGGCGCATGCCATGTTCGTTGGGGTGGCATCTGGTACACAGCCCATCAATGGCTACAATTTCGGTGCGAAACAGTATGGCAGGGTCAAACAGACTTTCCGTGTGGCGGTGACGGTGTCTTTCATCATTTCCATTGTGTGGTTCGGCATTTTCCAGCTGGGCGGCGGCTTCATGGCTGGGCTTTTCGTGAAGAATGAACCGCTGTATCTGGAATTTGCGGTGTTCTGTTTCCGGCTGTATATGCTGGGATTCTTCGTGTATGGTCTGCCTCAGGTGACGGCATCCTTTTTCCAAGCCATTGGCAAGCCCGCAAAATCCCTGCTGGTGGCATTGTCGAGACAGATTATTTTCCTGATTCCTTTGTCACTGATTTTGTCCGGCAGATTTGGGTTGACGGGGGCATTGGCGGCGGCGCCCATTGCCGATGTGCTGGCGTGTCTGCTGGCGGCGGTGCTGATATGGACAGAGTTCCGGTTCTGGAAGAAAAACAGTATGGCATAAATTTAGTCGGTATCTGCTTTCTTTGGCGGATACCGGCTTTTTTTCTGCCCAAAAGGCATAAGGACAAGCAAAGGGGGATAGGATAAAGGTAAAAAACGGAAGTGGATGACATGAAAAAGAAGAAATATTTGGGGATTGGATTGTTGTTTGTGTGTTGTTTTCTGGCAGGCAGGACAGCAGGAAAATTGCAGGCGGCGTTTGTACCGGCGGCACAAATGACAGTGGAGGAGGCAAAACTGGCAGTCATCATTGACGATTTCGGCTACAATGGTGCAGGAACCGCGGAAATGCTGGCGTTGGACATTCCTTTTACGGCTGCGGTGCTGCCTTTTTCTTCCCATACAGCGGAAAACGCCGCGCAGGCAGAAGCGGCAGGGAAAGAAATTATCATACATATGCCTATGGAATCCCTGACAGGCAAGCCTGAATGGATAGGGGACGGGGCTGTGTGCCGTGGCATGTCGGCGGCAGAAGTCCGGCAGTGTATGGAAGCGGCATACAGTGCCCTGCCACAGGCGGCAGGGGTCAATAATCACATGGGCTCGGCAGTCATGGAGGACGGAGAAACCTTGGGCTGTGTGCTGGATGTGGTACGGGAAAAAGGCGGCGTCTTTGTGGACAGTGTCACCACAGCCAACAGCAAGTGCAGTATGCTAGCAGGAGAAAAAGGGGTGCCTTTACTGGAACGGGATGTATTTTTTGACAGCACAACAGAAAAGACCGTGGTGGAGGAACGGCTCCGAGAAGCGGCTGACATTGCTAAGGAAAAGGGCAGTGCCGTTGCCATCGGTCATGTGGGGCCGGAAGGAGGAGTGCTGACGGCGCAGGTTTTGGCAGAAATGGCACCGGAACTGGAAAAAGAAGGCATCCGTTTTGTGACGGTATCGGAACTGGCTGGCAGCCATTAAAATAGTTGCGCCGTGAAACCGAAACTGTGGTATAATGTCTGCAAAATAAAATTTGCAGAACAGGGGATTTTTTCCCTAGGAGGAACTATGGCATACTGGAATTCCAGAGGGCTGCGGGGCAGCGCTTTAGAAGAAATCATCAATTTCACAAATGAATCCTACCGGAAAAAAGGGCTGGCGCTGTTTCAGAAAATCCCCACGCCTATCACGCCGGTGGAGGTGGACAATAAACGCCGCACCATTACACTGGCATACTTCGACCAGAACAGTACTGTAGACTATATGGGCGTGGTGCAGGGGATTCCCGTATGCTTTGACGCCAAGGAAACGGCACAGAAGCACTTGCCCCTTCAGAACATTCACGAGCATCAGCTGCGGTTCATGGAGGATTTTCAGGCGCAAAGGGGCATTGCCTTTCTGTTGGTGTATTTTTCCGCTTTGGGGGAATATTATTTTTTACCTCTGGAAACCTTGCAGACCTATTGGGAGGCGGCACAGAAAGGCGGACGCAAATCCATCCCCTATGCCGCTTTTGAGAAGAAATATCAGATATTCCAGCAGGGCGGCGGCATGCTTCATTATCTAGAAGCCATTGCACGCTATCTGGAAGAAACGGAACCGAAAGGAAGTGATGGCACATGCTGAAAAAATCTGTGGTGGAACATACATTGGAAGCGGCGCTGGAAACAGGGGCGGACTTTGCGGAACTTTATGTGGAACAGACCAAACGCAACCATATTGCCATGGTGAACGGGCAGGTGGAAACGGCTTTGGGCGGACTGGATTATGGCGCAGGGATTCGATTGTTCTGCGGCAATCGTGTCATTTACGCCTTTGTCAATGATACTTCCGAAGAAAATCTGGTGCGGACAGCACGGGAAATGGCATCTACCGTAAAGGGGACACACCTGCTTCGTCTGCCGGACTGGAAAATGCGCCAGTGGCAGAACATCAACCCCATTTTTGTACTGCCGGATGGCGTGGAAAAAAGGAAAAAAGCAGATTATCTGGCGGCGGCATCAGCGGCGGCTTTTGCCTATGACCCTGCCATCACCCAGACGCGGACGGGTTTTCTGGATGTGACAAAAAATGTGTTGGTTGCTAACTCCGAAGGCGTTTGGGCGGAAGAACAACGGGTGCGCAGCCGGTTCACGGTGGAAGCGGTGGCATCTTCCGCAACGGAAAAACAGAGCGGACATCTGGGACCCGGCGGCTCTGTGGGTTTTGAACTTTTTGACCAAATCAACGTGGAAGATACGGCAAGGGAAGCGGCGCGGATTGCCATTACCATGCTGGGGGCAAAACCTTGTCCCGCGGGGAAAATGCCCGTAGTTATTGACAATGGTTTCGGCGGCGTCATTTTCCATGAAGCCTGCGGACATGGGCTGGAAGCGACGGCGGTGGCAAGAAATGCCTCTGTATTTGCTGGGAAATTGGGGCAACAAATTGCGTCCCCTTTGGTGACAGCCATTGACGACGGCACCATTCCCAATGGCTGGGGTTCTGCCAATATGGACGACGAAGGCACACCCACCAGACGGAATGTGCTCATTGAAAATGGGATTTTGAAAAGCTATCTGGTTGACCGTATGAACGGCAGAAAGATGGGAGCGGCAGTGACAGGCAGTGCCAGACGGGAAAACTATCGTTTTGCACCTACCAGCCGCATGACAAATACATTTTTGGCTCCGGGGGACAGCACACCGGAAAGCATCATTGCCGATACGCCTTATGGATTGTACGCAAAACAGATGGGCGGCGGCAGTGTAGACCCGGCAACGGGTGCATTCAACTTTGCGGTGCTGGAAGCTTATATCATCCGCAATGGACAGATTTGTGAGCCTGTCCGTGGAGCGACCCTCATCGGCAAGGGGGCGGAAGTCCTTATGCAGATTGACCGAGTGGGCAACAACCTGAAGCGGGCACAGGGCATGTGCGGCAGCATCAGCGGCTCCATTCCCACAGACGTGGGACAGCCTATGATTCGGGTCAAGGAAATGACCGTAGGCGGAAGGGGGTAACCGAAAAAAATGGATTACAGGAATTTTCAGAAAATACTCATAGAAAAAGCCCTTGCGGCAGGATTTTCTGACTGCGAGGTATATTATAAAGGCAGCAAACATTTTGAAGTCATGATACTGGAGGGAGAAGTTTCCGATTACGAAAACAGCGCATTGCAGGGGATTTCTTTCCGTGGTACATGGCAGGGACGGACAGGCTATGCCTATACGGAAAAACTGACAGAACCGGCGGCGGATTATCTGGTGGCAGCGGCGAAGGAACACGCGGAACTTCTTTCTGAAAGCGAATGGGAAGAACTGTATCACGCTGGGGACGCTTATCCCATGCTGGAAGGGGAAAATAAGGCCCTGGAACGGCTGACCACAGAAGAAAAGATACTGGCGGCTAAGAAAATGGAACACGCTGCTCTGAAAGGGGAAGCCTCCATTGCCTCCATGGATTACTGCGTGCTGGATACGGATTGGATGGAAACTGCCATTGCCAACAGCTACGGCTTATCCCTTTATCATGCAAAAAACAGCGTGACGGCTTATGTCTGCGCCATTGCCAAAGATGGGGAAGAAGTCAAGACTGGCTCTCACTTCTGGAAAGGCAACGACTGGAAACAGTTTGACCCTGTGGCAACAGGCCGAAAGGCGGCGCAGATTGCCGCAAGTCATTTGGGGGCGGCACCCATTGCCAGCGGAAAGTATAAAGTGGTGCTGGATGGACAGGTTATGGCAAACTTTCTGGGGGTATTCTGCGGGGTATTTTTTGCGGAAAACATCCAGAAGGGATTTTCCATGCTGGGCGGAAAAGTGGGAACGCAGATTGCGGCAGATTGTGTGACACTGCGGGATGACCCTCTTTTGCCGGAAGGATACGCCTCTACGCCTTTTGACAGCGAAGGGGTGCCTTGCTACAACAAGGCCGTTGTGGAACATGGTGTGCTGAAAACATATCTCTATAACCGGAAAGCGGCAAGAAAAGACGGCGTTCCTTCCACAGGCAACGGCTTCAAGGCAGGACTGACAGCGCCCATCAAAACAGCGGTGACCAATTTTTATCTGGCACCGGGACAGCGCAGTCAGGCGGAACTGCTGGCGGACATGGGCGAAGGCATCCTCATTACGGATATTACGGGGCTCCATGCCGGCGCCAACACCGTTTCCGGTGATTTTTCCCTGTCGGCAGAAGGCTTTTTGGTGACAGAAGGCAAACTGGGACAGGCAGTGGAGCAAATCACCGTAGCAGGGAATTTTTACGAACTGCTGAAAAATATCACAGAAGCAGGAAATGACCTGTATTTCACCAGCGGCGGCAAGGGGGCGCCCTCCGTACGGGTGAGAGAAATGGATATTGCAGGGAAATAAAACAAAGCACGAAATCTCGATAGGTTTCGTGCTTTTTCTTTGGAAAAACGGGAAAACGCCGGAAATCCGAAGAAATCCGACGTTTTCAGGGGTTGGGTATGAGAAAGGAAAGTCAGCTTTCCAATTTGTCGCAAAGGGCATTGATCTGCTTGAGGAGTTTTTCCATATCCCGGTTGGCACCGCCTTTGTTCTGGCTGATGATACGCAGAAGGCGTTTGCCGGCTTCGTCCAGCTGATCGGAAAGGTACATGGCACGTTTGCCCCCTTCCGTTGCCGCACGGGCATGGGGATAGAGCTTCGGTACCACAGGGATTTTCACACCGGCGGAAATCATAGAGCCGTCGGACAAATCGAAGCAGGCACCGCTGTAAGGGGCTACGGCATGGAAACCATAGTCTTCTTTCAGGCAATTTTTGAAGGCTTCACAGACCAAATCTTCCCCGTGTACCACGAAAACGGTCTGAGGTTTCTGGTCGAAATGGTGAATCCAGTTCAGCAGACCTTTTTTGTCGGCGTGACCGCTGACACCGGCAAGCTGATGGATTTTGGCATTGACTTCGATGGTTTCACCGAACAGCCGCACTTCCTTGGCGCCTTCCACAATGTTGCGCCCCAATGTGCCTACCGCCTGATAGCCTACAAAGAGAATGGTACATTCTTTACGCCAGAGGTTATGCTTCAAATGATGACGGATACGTCCTGCTTCGCACATGCCCGAAGCGGAAATAATAACTTTCGGTGTCCGGTCAAAGTTGATGGCAGTGGAGTCCTCCGGCGTGATGGCAAGATTCAGACCGGGGAATTGCAGGGGATTGATGCCCTTTTTCACCAGCTCCATGGCGGCGGTGTCGAAGCAGTCCAGACGATTTTCCATAAATACCTTTGTGGCTTCAATGGCAAGGGGGCTGTCGATGTAAACGGGGAAGTTGTCATGTCCCGTTACCAGATTCCGTTCCTTGATTTCCCGAATGAAATAGAGCATTTCCTGTGTACGTCCAACGGCAAAGGAAGGAATCACCAGATTGCCGCCAGCATCCAGTGTGGCTTGGATTTCTTCCGCCAAAGCCTGCACATAGTCAGGAGGGGCTGTGTGGAGCCGGTCGCCATAAGTGCTTTCCATGATGACATAGTCCGCTTCCGCTGTGTAACGAGGGTCATGGATAATGGGCTGGTTGATGTTGCCGATGTCGCCGGAAAATACCAGCTTTTTGGTGATTTCCCCTTCTGTCAGCCAGATTTCCATGCTGGAGGAGCCTAAGAGGTGCCCAACATCCGTAAAACGCAGACGGATGCCTTCGCAGACTTCCACCATTTCCATATAGTCGCAGGGAACGAAGTGTTCCATAACAGCTGTGGCTTCCGCTGTGGTGTAAAGAGGCTCAAAGGGCGGCGCGCCGGCACGTTTTGCCTTGCGGTTCCGCCACTGGGCTTCGAATTCCTGAATGTGGGCACTGTCTAACAGCATGATGCGGCACAGGTCTGTGGTGGCATCGGTGGCGTAGATTTTCCCCTGAAAGCCGTTTTTGTACAGCAGGGGCAAAAGCCCGGAATGGTCAATATGGGCGTGGGACAAAAACACATAGTCGATGGCGGAGGCAGCAACAGGAATCTCCTGATTTTCGTAAGTATCCCGTCCCTGCTCCATGCCGCAGTCCAGCAGGATGCTTTTGCCGCAGGCTTCGATATAATGACAGCTGCCGGTGACTTCATGGTCAGCCCCTAAAAACATCAGTTTCATAAAGCAATCCCCCCTCAGTGATTTACAAAAAACTGTATGGAATCATATGTCTGGGAAAGACATTTTAGGGTGTCGACGAGGTCGATCACCCTTCGTCAAAGCCTCATTTCATTCAAGGCTTTGACGAGCTGACAGAGGTATAAACAGTTCGTTCCATCGGCATAAATGCCTTGAAACTCTCTGTTTTCCTCGTCGGAAATAAATTCCGACTGCGGATGACAGTAGGTCTCCCAAACTTTTCAATAGTTTTGACATGGTGTAATTTAGAGAAAGACATTTGTTTTTCTAATTACAGTATATCTTTTTTTATGGCGATTTACAATCTGTTTTCCTATGAAAAAACATTGCAGGAATAAGTTAAGCAGAAGTTTTTTGAAAAGGATTTGGGCGGACTTTGTTTTCTTATGAGAAAGCCCCTGAAGAATTGTCGTTTTTCATGTACAAAGAATTGTGAAATTGGATAGAATTCAGAACAAAAATGGTGTATAATATAACCTGAATACATCTCGCCAGCAAATGTTGAGAGATACAAAAGGGGATGAGAGGATGATTACCATTAAACACTTGAACGAACTTTTCCAAATCATTAACGGGGAGCATGCCGACCCCCATACCGTGCTGGGTATGCACGAAGTGGAGGAAGACGGAAAAAAATGCGTGGTTGTGCGTGCGTTTATCCCCGGCGCCCATACCATTACCGTTGTGGATACAAATACAAGAAAACTGAAATATCCCATGGAACGTATCCACGAGGACGGATTTTTTGAAGTCATCATTCCTGACAGAGAAGAATGGTTCCGCTATCGGCTGGAATGTACCGATTATCAGGGCAACAGCTGGCATACATATGACCCTTATGCCTTCAGTCCTACCATTTCTGAATTTGATCGGTATCTGTTCGGTCAGGGAAATCATTATGAAATTTATGAAAAATTAGGCGCCCATCTGATCACATTTGAAGGAGCAAAAGGCGTTTCCTTTGCCGTTTGGGCACCCAATGCCAAAAGCGTCAGCGTCATTGGGAACTTCAACGGCTGGGACACTCGCAGACATCCCATGCGTCTTTTGGGTGAGTCCGGTATCTGGGAATTGTTCATTCCCGGGCTGGCTGCCATGGATCAGTATAAATTCCATGTGGTACAATCCACAGGCAAACAGGTAGACAAGTGCGACCCCTACGCTTTCTACGCACAGCTTCGTCCGGAAACGGCTTCTGTAATCTACCCCATCGGGCGGTACAAATGGAAAGACAGAAAATGGATGACTGCCAGAAAGAAAGCCAATGTGTACACAGCGCCTATGAATATTTATGAAGTCCATTTGGGCTCTTGGATGCGTGTGCCCGAAGAAGGCGACCGCTTCCTGACCTATACAGAAATGGCAGAAAAACTGGTGCCTTATGTGAAAGAAATGGGCTTTAGCCACATTGAACTGCTGCCTGTGGAAGAACATCCCTTTGACGGCAGCTGGGGCTATCAGGTGACAGGATACTACGCACCTACCAGCCGCTACGGCACACCTGCTATGTTCAAGGAATTCATTGATACTTGCCATCAGAACGGCATCGGCGTCATTTTGGACTGGGTGCCTGCTCACTTCCCCAAAGACGAATTTGGTCTGGGACGGTTTGACGGCACAGCATTGTATGAACATCAGGACCCCAGACGGGGAGAACATCTCCAGTGGGGCACTTACATTTTCAACTACGGCAGAAAAGAAGTCAGCAACTTCCTCATTGCCAATGCGCTGTTCTGGCTGGATGAATACCACATCGACGGTCTGCGCGTAGACGCCGTTGCGTCTATGCTGTATTTGGATTTCTGCAAGAACGACGGCGAATGGGCACCTAACGAATACGGCGGCAGAGAAAATCTGGAAGCTGTGGAATTTATCAAACACATGAACTCCATCGTGTCCAAACGTCTGCCCGGCACCATGATGATCGCCGAGGAATCCACATCTTGGGAAGGCGTTACAAAGAGCGCTGATGACAACGGTCTGGGCTTTACCATGAAGTGGAACATGGGCTGGATGAACGACTTCCTGTTCTATATTAAAAAAGACCCTATCCACCGGAAGTATCACCACAATAACCTGACTTTCGGTATGGCATACAATTACTCCGAAAACTTCGTACTGGTACTGTCCCATGACGAAGTGGTACATGAAAAGAGCGCTATGATTGGCAAAATGCCCGGCGACCTGTGGCAGAAATACGCAAATCTGCGTCTGTCCTATGGCTTCATGTACGGTCATCCTGGTAAAAAGCTGCTGTTCATGGGTGGGGAATTTGCTCAGTTCAACGAATGGAGTGAAGCACGTTCTCTGGATTGGCATCTGCTTCAGTACAAAGACCATCAGCAGATGCAGCTGTACATGAAAGACCTGAACCACTTTTATCTGTCCGAAAGTCCTTTCTGGCAGCAGGACTATGACCCCCATGGCTTTACATGGATTGAATGTGATGACGCGGAATCCTCTGTGGTTTCCTTCATCCGCCGCAGTGAGGACAAGGAACTGTATTTCATCTGCAATTTCACACCGGAAACATACGAAGATTTCCGCATAGGCGTGCCTTTTGCAGGAACATACAAAGAAGTGTTCAACAGTGACGCGGAAAAATACGGCGGCAGCGGTGTGGTTAACAAAAAAGCCGCAGTCAGCGAAAAAATGCCTTGGAATCACTACCAGAACAGCATCCGCGTGAAAGTGCCCCCTCTGGGCATGGTGGTGCTGGAGAGGAAGGTGCCGGCAGAACCAAAGGCAGAAAAGAAGCCTGCCAAGAAAACAGAAAAGAAAAAAGCGTGAAAACATGTTTTGCGCTGATTTCTTGAAATAGGAGAGTATGACAGCCGGAATCCTTATGATACAAAGGATTCTGGCTTTCTTATTTTATTCAGATTTTATTTGACATGTTTTCTTCTGAAGACAGCCGCCGTACTTCCCTTGAAAAAATCAATAAAACAGAAAATAATGTTTTCTTAAGGGGAAGCAGCTTTGACTTTTCCGGTTTTTTTCGGCGGAAAACAGATAAAGGGAGGAAATGAGAGGATGGTTTTTGGTCGGGAAAGCGAGAATTTGCGGAAAAATCAAATTTTCTCGCATCAATCCGTTTATTTTTATTGACGAGAGCTGTTTTTTTGTGTATAATTCCTAAATGTACGGTAAAAAAGGTAAGCCTTTCCCGTACACGAATCTCGCATCTGGAGGGAGGGAAATTCATGTCAGAGGTAAAAGTTAAAGAAAATGAATCCTTAGACAGCGCACTGCGTCGTTTCAAAAGAACATGTGCTAGAGACGGCATCATGGGCGAAGTACGCAAAAGAGAGCATTATGACAAACCCAGCGTAAAACGCAAAAAGAAATCCGAAGCTGCCAGAAAACGTAAATTCAAATAATTTTACTTTATTTTGTTGCGCAAAGGAATGATGGTTATGTCATTAAAAGAACAGCTTTTTGCGGACCTGAAGACTGCCATGAAAGAGAAGGATACTGTGAAAAAAGATACAGTACAGCTCATTCGTTCCGGCATTCTGCAGATTGAAAAAGATAAGAAGATCGAACTGGATGAGGACGGTGTTCTGGACGTTATTGCCAAACAGCTGAAAAGCCGCCGTGACTCTCTGCCCGAATATGAAAAAAGCGGCAGACAGGATCTGATCGAAAAACTGAACAGAGAAATCGAAATTTTATTGGGTTACCTTCCAGAGCAGTTAAGTGAAGAAGAAATTCAGAAGATTGTGGCGGAAGCCGTTGCCGAAAGCGGTGCAGCATCCGTAAAAGAAATGGGGAAAGTAATGGCCATTGTTACCCCTAAGGTAAAAGGCCGTGCGGACAACAAAGTCGTAGGCAATCTTGTTAGAAAAATGCTCCAAGGCAAATAAAATCAGAGTTCAGAGCGAACCACTTATGTGGTTCGCTTTTTTCTGTTTGCGCAAAAAAAGTATAGACTCCGTATAAAAACCAAATAGCTGAAAGCTTTGGTTTTTCAAGGATTTCAGTTATATTCGGGTTTTATGAAGCAGTTCTTTTCCAGAGCTGCTTTTTTTATGGGAAAAACGCATAAATATCATGCACGATGTATTTACATTAGAAAAATGAAAAAGCCTTGACTTTTTGTTTTGGAGGACTATAATGTACTTTATCGAAGCACAGCATAACCGCGTGTGCGTGCGAAAGTGAAAGACAAAGTATGTACAAAAGCAAAGAGATAAGGGAGTGTATGACTATGAAGAAGAATATGCGAGTGATTGCGGCGGCAGCCATGGCGGCTGTCATGATAGCCATGACAGGCTGCGGAAGCAGTGATGCGACGGAAGAAACAACAGCGGAAACCACCGGCGACGGCACTTATACCGTAGGGATCATCCAGCAGCTGGAACATGCGGCACTGGACGAAGCTACAAAAGGTTTTCAGGATACCCTTACAGAAAAACTGGGGGACAAAGTGACGTTTGATTATCAGAACGCTCAGAATGAACAGGCAAACTGCGCTACCATCGCAACAAAATTCGTTTCCAATAATGTGGATTTGATCATGGCAAACGCTACGACCGCATTGCAGGCATCTGCGGCGGCCACAGGGGACATCCCCATCGTAGGGACATCCGTTACTGACTATGTGACAGCAGGGGTTATCGAATCCAATGAGGCACCCGGCTATAACGTAACTGGTGCATCTGACTTGGCACCTGTAGATCAGCAGATCGCACTGCTTCAGAAACTTGTGCCTGATGTGCAGAAAGTAGCCATCGTATATTGCAGCGCGGAACCCAACTCTCTGTTCCAGTCTCAGCTGGCACAGGCAGAATTGGACAAAGCCGGCATTGCATGGGAAGAATTCACAGCGGCTGACTCCAATGAAGTACAGGCAGTCATCACAAATGCCATTACAGACTGCGACGCAGTATATATTCCTACAGACAACACCATGGCAAATAACATGGAAATCATCAAAAACGTGACAGTACCAGCAAAAATTCCCGTAATTACTGGGGAAGAAAATATGTGTGCTGCCGGCGGTCTGGCAACACTGAGCATCAGCTACTACGAACTGGGCTGCAAAGCAGGTGAAATGGCTTACGAAATTCTGGTAAATGGTGCAGATCCTGCTACCATGCCCATTGAATACGTTTCCGAAAACGTGACACCGAAATATAATGCGGAAATTGCAGAAGCGCTGGGCATTACCATTCCAGATGATATGGTTGCCATCGGTGCCGAAGAATAAAAATGAAACATTGACATGACGCAATTTTTTAGAAGGAACAGCGGGACCACCGTCCCGTTGTTTTTTCTTACACAGGAAAGAGGAAAGAAAAAAGAGGAGGGATCACCCATGGAAATCATGGATCTGATACGAGCGCTGCCCGGCTCTGTGGCCCAAGGGCTTATTTGGGGGATAATGGCGATTGGGGTATACATCACTTATAAAGTTCTGGACTATGCGGATTTGACTGTAGACGGCAGCATCGGTACTGGCGGCGCTGTGGCTGTGGTCATGATGCTGGCAGGGGTCAATCCTTATGTAGCACTGGTATGTGCCACATTGGCAGGGGCGTTGGCTGGGCTGGTGACAGGGCTGTTTCACACCTTGTTCGGCATTCCGCCTATCTTGTCTGGTATTTTGACACAATTGGGATTGTATTCCGTGAATATGCGTATTATGGGGGCGTCCAACAAAGCCATCAATGTCAATCAGTATGATTTGCTTCTGAGCCTTCGGGATATTCCTCACGCCATTCTGGTATCTGTGATTTTTGTAGCGGTGACCATTGCTGTTTTATACTGGTTTTTCGGCACAGAAGTTGGTCGTGCTGTCCGTGCCACCGGCAATAATGCCAATATGTCCCGTGCCCAGGGCATTAACACAAACCGTATGAAAGTATTTGGTCTGGTGCTTTCCAATGCGTTGGTGGGACTTTCCGGCGCGCTTTATGCCCAGTATCAGGGCAATGCCGATGTCAACATGGGCAGAGGCGCCATCGTTATTGGTTTGGCGGCAGTTATCATCGGTGCGGTGCTGTTCGGCAAGATTTTCAACAATTTTGCCCTGCGTATGCTCAGCGTTGTATTCGGCGCCATTTTATACTTCGTGGTCATTGCCGTGGTACTTTGGCTGGGACTGGAAACCACAGACTTGAAACTGATCAGTGCGCTCATCGTTGCGCTTTTCCTTGCAGTGCCTTATCTTCAGGGAAGATGCCGCATCCGTCGCGCAGGAAAGGGGGCTTGAGATTATGTTGGAACTGAGAAACGTATACAAAACATTCAATGCAAATACCATCAATGAAAAAAGAGCCCTCAGCGGCTTGAATCTGAAGCTGGAGGAAGGGGACTTTGTCACCGTCATCGGCGGCAACGGTGCCGGAAAATCCACTATGATGAATGCCATCTGCGGCGCTTGGCCTTTGGACGAAGGTCAGGTGCTCATTGACGGGAAAGATGTCACCAGACTGCCGGACTACAAACGGGCGGCTTATCTGGGGCGTGTGTTCCAGGACCCTATGATGGGGACAGCGGCAGATATGGAAATCGAGGAAAATCTGGCAATTGCTTACCGTCGGGGCAAGACACGGCACTTATGCTGGGGCATCCGCGCCAAAGAACGGGAAGAATACAAGGAACTCTTGAAAACACTGGACTTGGGTCTGGAAAACCGCCTGCGTTCCAAGGTGGGGCTTCTTTCCGGCGGTCAGCGCCAGGCATTGACACTGCTCATGGCTACCCTGAAAAAGCCCAAAGTGCTGCTGCTGGATGAACATACGGCAGCCCTTGACCCCAAAACAGCGGCAAAGGTATTGGAAATTTCCGACCGCATCATTGCAGAAAACAACCTGACTGCCCTTATGGTTACCCATAACATGAAAGATGCCATTGCCCACGGCAATCGTCTGATCATGATGAACAACGGGCAGATCATTCTGGATATTCGCGGAGAAGAAAAGAAAAAACTGACGGTGGACGACCTGCTGCGGCAGTTCTCTGTTGCCAGCGGCAGTGAATTTGCCAGCGACCGGGCACTGTTGTCCTGATAAAAAATCCCATAAAAACATATAGCCGGAAGGAGTTTGGTTTTTGCCAAAGGAACTTCCGGCTTTTTTTGCGGGTATGGGACAGAGGGAACCGGCATACCTATAAAAGAGGGCATTTGACAGAAAGGAGGTTCTGGCTGTGGGACTTGGAAAGGGTATGGCAGAAAAACTGGATCTGCCCAAGGAAGTGGTGCTGGATTTGCCCTTGGTGTCCATGGTGGGACAGGAGGAAGTGACGGTGGAAAACCACAAGGGACTTTTGGAATACAGCGCCGAAACCATACGCATTGCCACAGGCGCAGGCAGGCTGCTGCTGACGGGAGAAGGGCTGGAACTGAAGCAGATGTCGGCAGCCTGCATCGTGGTGAAAGGGCGGATTTTCCGCTTGGAATTTTTGCGGTAGGAAGGGAAGGCAGGTGCGGAATTTGTTGCCCGTATTGTGGTATTATTTGCGTGGATATGTTATGATAAGAATAACCGGTTTTTCCATGGAACGGTTCATGAATCTGGCTGCATACCGCCGGATTTTATTCTGGGATGCCAAGGGTATCGGCGGCGGCATGGAGATGAAAACTTCTCTGGCAGGAATGAGAGAACTGGAAGAATGTGCCCAAAAGACTGGGTGCCATTTAGAGGTTTTGGCGCTGGGGGGCTTGCCGGAAAAGCTGCGGCATGCAAAGACCCATCCCATATTTGCTGTGGGCATTCTGTTTTTTGCGGCGGCGCTGTATGTGCTTTCTTCTTTTGTCTGGGTAGTTCGTGTGGAAGGCAATGAACGGCTGACATCAGAGGAGATTTTGACCGCCTGCGAGGAATATGGTCTAAAGCCGGGAAAATGGAAAAAACAGGTGGATGCAGACGCGGTGACCAAAGCACTGCTGGCAGATATTTCTGATTTGTCTTGGGTGAGTGTGTCCATCAAAGGGGCAGAAGCCACAGTCAAAGTGGCAGAGACCATTGTGGCGCCTACACCCATGGAGGAAGAAACGCCCTGTGACATCATTGCCGAAAAGGACGGTGTGGTGGGAAAAATTACAGCCGCCAAAGGAACGCCCCTTGTGCAGGCAGGAGATGTGGTGCAGGCAGGGGATGTGCTCATTTCCGCGGAAGTTCTGGTGGGACTGGAAGGAGAGCCCATGGAAACGGAATATGTGGCAGCCAGCGGAAGTGTGCAGGCAACCACGTGGGCAGAAGTGACAGAGGAACAAATGCTGACGGAAACAGAAAAGATTTTAGGCGGCGAGGAAAAGGAGAATCATGTGCTGCTTTTTGGAGATTTGGAACTGGATTTCATTAAGCCACACATGGAAAACGACTTCGAAAAAGAAGTTTTGGAAGAAAAAAACATGGGTCTGGGAGATTGGACGCTGCCTTTTTCTCTGTGGACAGAGGTTTACCGCCCTTATGAAACGGCGGAAAAGACTTACACCGCAGAGGAGGCGAAAGCCCTTTTGGAAGCCAAATGTAAGGAAAAAGCGGCGGAAGGGCTGACAGAAGGGGAGTCCGTGGAGCAGACGGAAATCAGATATGAAACATATACAGACAGAGTCCGGGCAGTATGCAAAGTGACTTTGTCCGAAGAAATCGGAAAAAAACAAGTGAGAAAGGAATTTGATGTCGAAGATGAGTCAAATAGAGAGAACCATTCAGTTGGAGAATGACATTATCCTGCCTGTGTTCGGGCAGTTTGACAGCAATATCAGAAAAATCGAAAAAAGCTGCGGTGTGCAGATTGTCAACCGCGGCGATGATGTGAAAGTGGTAGGGGAAGAAAGAGGCGTACACAAGGCATGGAGTGTGCTTAACTCCATGGCTGCCCTTGCACGCAGAGGGGAAGAAATCACAGAACAGAATCTGGAATACTTCATTTCTTCCGCCGAAGAAGCGGATTTGCAGGAATTGGAAAAGGTTTATGACAACCTGATCTGCATTACTGCCAACGGCAGACCCTTAAAACCTAAAACCATGGGGCAGAAAAAATATATCGACCTGATGAAGAACAATACGGTGGTTTTCGGCATTGGCCCTGCCGGTACAGGGAAAACCTATCTGGCAATGGCAATGGCCATCACCGCCTTCAAAAACAACGAAGTCAACCGCATCATTTTGACTAGACCTGCCATTGAAGCAGGGGAAAAACTGGGCTTTTTGCCGGGGGATTTGCAGCAGAAGGTAGACCCTTATCTGCGCCCCCTCTATGATGCGCTGTACGAAATCATGGGGGCAGAAACTTTTGCGAAAAATATGGAGAAAGGGCTCATTGAAGTGGCGCCATTGGCGTATATGCGCGGACGTACACTGGATAATGCCTATATCGTACTGGATGAAGCCCAGAACACCACACCGGAACAGATGAAAATGTTCCTGACTCGTATCGGATATGGTTCCAAGGCGGTCATTACGGGGGACTTGACACAGATCGACTTGGCAGAGGGCAAACGCTCCGGCTTGTTGGAGGCCACCAAAATTTTGAGCGGCATCGAGGGCATCGGCATGATCACCCTCACCAACAAGGATGTTGTGCGTCATCCCTTAGTACAGAAAATCATTCTGGCATATGAAAAGTTTGAATCCAGAAAGCGGAGTGATGCAGATGGAAAGAAAGATAGCAGACGGGGCAGAGCGTAAAGAGCTGCACCGGATTGTATTGTTTATACTGGCCTTTGTGGTGACCATCGTCTGCATTGGGACAGGCTCTATCCAGCAGCGGGAAACGGTGCAGGTGGGGTCTGTGGCAACCAAGCGGTATGTGGCGCCAGAAGATACTGTGGATGAAGCTGCCACGGAAAAACTTCGGGAGGCGGCGGCAAACAGTGTAGGGCCCATTTATAAAACGGATACCACCGTCATGGATAAAAACGTGACCATGGTGGAAGGGGTCTTTCGGGAACTAGACACCGTTCTGGCAGGACTGCCGGAGGGGGAAAGTTTTTATAATGCAGTGCAGGAAGTTTCGTTGGAACTGCCTGTGGTACTGTCCAACAGGCAGCTCATGGCTTATGAAAATCTTACAGCAGATCAGCGGAAGGCTTTTGCCAATGACTGTGTATCTGTATTGAAAGAGATTTATGACAAAGGCGTGACGGCAGACGGTCTGACGGAAGCGAAAGCCTCCGGTCTGGGCTATTTACAGGATTTGGCATGGAGCAGTGACTTAAAAACCATGGCAGGGGTCATCCTGTCAGCGGCTGTGGAGCCAAATCTCATTGTGGATGAGGCGGCTGTGGAAGCGGCCAAAGAGGAAAAACGGGCAGAAGTAGAAGAAGTCATGATCCGCAAGAACCAGAAGATTGTAGACGAAGGGGAAATCATCACTCAGGAAATCTATGACAAGCTGGTGGCTTTGAATCTGGTCAGTGAAACAGGACTGGAAGGCAGTCTCATGCCCCTTTTGGGCAGTCTGGTCATTACAGGAATGCTCTTTGCGGCGCTGTATTTGTTTTTCCTTTGGGGGAAGGGAAATATTCTTCTCAAGCCCAATGAAATACGCATGTTGTTCACCATCTATATGATGATGGTGCTGCTCATACGAGTGCTGGCAAACCTGACTATATTCACCATTATCCCTGTGGGGCTTTTTGCCATGCTGGTGAGTCTTTTGGTGGGCAGACGGATGGCGTTGTGGCTCAATGCCCTGTTCTGTATCATCGGGTGCTTTATATTCAACGGGGATGTGCAGTTTTTGATGTACGCTCTCATCAGCGGTACCTTTGCCGCCCTCATCATTCAGAAAACGGACAAGCGTTCCTATCTGATTCCAGCAGCACTGGGAATGGCGGCAGTGGACTTTGTGACTACCATTTCTCTGGGATTTTTCTTCGGGGAAGGCTATTCCGCGGAACTGCTGATGCAAAGCGGCATTGGCGCAGTGACAGGGCTGCTGTCCATGATTGTGGCTGTGGGCAGCCTGCCTTTCTGGGAAAATATGTTTGAGGCAAATACGCCTCTGCGACTGATGGAACTGACCAATCCCAACAATGAACTGCTGCGCAAGCTCATGATTGAGGCGCCGGGGACATATCACCATAGTTTGATTGTGGCAAATCTGGCAGAAACGGCTGTTTATGACATTGGCGGCAATACAGCACTGGCAAGAGCCGGAGCATACTATCACGACGTGGGAAAACTGCGGTATCCACAGTATTTTGCGGAAAATCAGTCTGGGTATAATCCCCATGACGAACTGCCGCCGGAAAAAAGCGCAAAAATCATTACGGGACATACCAAAGGCGGCTTGGAACTGGCTGAACGGTATAAACTGCCGCCGGTGGTACGGGATATGATTGTAGAGCACCACGGCAATTCTCTGGTGAAGTTTTTCTATTTCAAAGCTTTGAAGCTTTACGGTGCGGAGAATGTGAATGAGGCAGATTACCGCTATCAGGGACGCATCCCTTCCAGTCGGGAGTCGGCAGTGGTGATGCTGGCGGATACGGTGGAAGCGGCGGTGCGCTCTATGCTGGGGCATGGGAAAACCATGGAGGAAGCAGAAGCGGCTGTGAAAAACCTCATGAAAGATAAACTGGACGATGGACAGCTGAACAACAGCGGTTTGACCCTCAATGAACTGGAAACCGTCCGGCTGGCTTTCCTGAAGGTGTTCCACGGCATGTATCACGAACGGGTTTCTTATCCGGAACAGAAGGAAATCCAAGAGGCTGCCAAGAAAAAGGCAGACACAGAACAGGAGGAAACAAACAGTGACAGTACTGATTGATATACGGACAGAGGGCTTTCCGGAAGAACTGGAAGCCGTTATGGAAAAAATCGCCCTGGACAGCCTGAAATACGAAGGCTTTCAGGAAGAATGTGAAATCAGCATTTCCATCGTGGATAACGAGGAAATCCATCAGATTAACAAACAATTTCGCGGCATCGACCGCCCTACGGATGTGCTGAGTTTTCCCCAGCTGACTTTTGAAGAAGGGGAAATCATGGACAGAAACGAAAACGGCGAAGTGGTGCTGGGGGATATTATCATTTCTCTGGAGCGGGCAAGAGAACAGGCGGAGGAATACGGTCATTCCCTGAAACGGGAGATTGCTTTCCTCACTGCCCACAGCATGCTCCATCTGCTGGGCTATGACCATATGGAGCCGGAGGAAGAAAAAGAAATGTTCGCCAAACAGAAAGAGATTCTGGAATTGGCTGGGATTCCCAGAGCATAAGGGAAAGGAAGTGTTTCCATGACGAATGAGGAACTGATCGCAAAGGCAAAAGAAGTCATGAAAAAGGCTTACGCCCCTTACTCTCATTTTCAGGTGGGGGCGGCACTGCTGGCAAAGGACGGCAGGGTTTTTACAGGATGCAACGTGGAAAACGCCACTTACGGAGCAACCATATGCGCAGAACGGACAGCGGTGACAAAAGCCGTTTCCGAAGGCGTAAGAGAATTTGAGAAAATTGCCATTGTGGCAAGCAGCGGAGAGTATGCTGCCCCCTGTGGCATTTGCAGACAGGTACTTTTTGAGTTCATGCCAGAAGGAAAAGTGGTTCTTTGGAGCGAATTAGAAGGAGAGAAGGAGTTTGCCCTGACGGAATTGCTGCCTTTTGGCTTCCGTGGGGAGGACATCAAGTGAGCCTGAGGAAAAGGGGGATTTCTCATGGAAGTGAAAGATTTGAAAGTATCTATTGCGCCACAGGAAGTGCTGGAACTGGTGTGGGAGAAGGTAAGCAATGCCATTTCCGCACAATATCTGGATAAATATATTCTGGAAACAGAACAGGGCACTGTAGCCATGGGATTATTTGAAAAATATTATGTGCGTTCCAGCAATCGGGCAACATTGACTGTCCTTGCAACGGATTTTCATGGGGTGACCCATGTGCATCTGGCAGCAGGCGGCGGTGGACAAGGCGCCATTTTCCGCTTTGACTGGGGCGCAGGAGGAGATTTTGTGGAACTGGCGGAAAACGCTTTGCGTCAGTATATGTTGGAGTGATGTCTATGGAAAAAAGCTGGGAAATTTTAGAGGGTGCCTGCTACAACTGCAAAAAGTGCCGATTGAGTGAAATGCGGACAAATGTTGTCATTGGCAAGGGCAACCGCAGTGCGGATATTATGTTCATTGGGGAGGGGCCCGGTCAGCAGGAAGATTTGACGGGGATTCCCTTTGTGGGCCCCGCAGGACAATTGCTGGATAAAATGCTGGCGGCGGTGAATCTTTCTCTGGAGGATGTGTATGTGGCGAATATCGTCAAATGCAGACCCCCCGGAAACAGAGATCCCCATGACGATGAAAAAGAGGCGTGTTTGAATTATCTTAGATACCAGCTTGCCATGATTCACCCGAAGATTATCGTTTGTCTGGGCAGAATCGCGGCGACAACCATCATTTCTCCTGATTTTAAAATCACAAGACAGCGGGGGCAGTGGATCGAGCGAAAAGGATATCACATCATCGCCACCTACCACCCTTCCGCATTATTACGGGACGAAACGAAAAAACGACCGGCTTGGGAAGATATGCAGGCCATTCGGAAAAAATATGATGAATTGAAAGAACAAGGAGTGTAAACAATGGAAGCAAAAGGCATTGAAGCATTGAAAGCAAGATTTGCAGGCATCGAAGTGAAGGCAAATCCCAAAACCATGGATGAAATCGTGGAATACATCGAAACAAAATGGCAGGGTCAGCGGGTGAAAATCAAAGAAAGTGAATACATCATCCACTACAAAAACGCCTTGGAATTTATGAAACGTCTGGGCAAACCCATTGAAGGCGTACAGGAAGAAATCCGCCGTTATATGCTGCCCAACCGTATTGGCATTGTGCTGGGTATGAAATCCGAATATATCACCGTTGAGGACGGTATGAAATATTATCAGGCACTGACTGTGCTGAAAGGTCTGACACAGGAAGATATCGACACCAAAAACGACAGATGGCTCCAGTACATGATGATGCTGGAAATGCAGGCAGAATGGGACGCGAGAGAAGCGTCGGCAAAGGCGGCCGAAGAAGCGGAAAAAGCAGAACAGGCGTAAAGGAGGCAGCTATGGGAAAATTTTATTCTGGATTTGTATCTCTCATCGGCAGACCAAACGTAGGGAAATCTACACTGATGAACTGTCTGATTGGGGAAAAGATTGCCATTACGTCCAACAAACCCCAGACTACAAGAAATAAAATCACAAGTATTTTGACAAAAGATGATTTCCAGTGTGTATTTCTGGATACACCCGGTATCCATAAACCCAAGCACAAACTGGGTGAATTTATGGTGCGCTCCGCGGAAAACACATTCAAGGAAGTGGACTTGGTACTGTTTTTGGTGGAACCCACGGACAAGGTACTGGAAGCGGATCAGTATGTACTGGAAAAGCTGGGCAATGTGAAAACACCTGTGGTGCTGGTCATCAACAAGATTGACACCGTGCCCGATAAGGAAAAACTGCTGGCGATCATCGACGCATATCGGAAACTGTACCCCTTCAAAGAAGTGGTGCCTATTTCCGCGGCAACAGGCAGCAACACAGAAACACTCCTTTCTGTCATTCGGAAATTCCTGCCGGAAGGCCCTCAGTATTTCCCTGCGGAAATGGTGACAGACCAGCCGGAACGTCAGATTGCGTCTGAAATCATTCGTGAAAAAGCACTGTACTTGCTGCAGGATGAAATTCCTCACGGTATCGCTGTGGAAATCATGTCCATGAAAAAACGTCCTGACCAGAATATGGTAGACGTACAGGCACTGATTTACTGCGAAAAAGATTCCCATAAGGGTATCATCATCGGCAAACACGGCAGTATGCTGAAAAAAATCGGTACCTATGCCCGTCAGGATATGGAACGCCTGTTGGGCTCTCCTATCTTTTTGCAGATTTGGGTAAAGGTAAAGAAAGACTGGCGGGACAGCGATTTCCTGCTGAAAAACTTCGGTTACGACAAGAAAAATATTTAAAAAATTCACTGGAAGAACTGGCAGGAATTGTGCCGTATGGTTTTGGTTCTCTTTCATATCCTAAAAACGGAAAGGGACGATGGATATGGACAAAAAACAGACGGCATTATGGCAGCGGTTCACACAGACAGGGCAGGTCAGCGATTATCTGCGGTATCACGAAAGCACCAGACGGGAGCAGGAAAACGGACGCAGACGCATTACGGACAGCTCGAAATATAAAGAATTTTATTGACATAGCGGAGGAAGCCTGTGGCTTTCTCCGTTGGTTTTATGGATAAGGGAGTCAGAGCCATGAGTGTAGGGAAAATCAGAGGCATCGTCATAGGGGAAGCCCAGCGGGGCGAAAGCAGTAAGCAGATCACCGTTCTTGCCAAAGGGGTGGGGAAGGTGCGTCTGTCTGCCAGAGGGGCGAAAAACGCCAAAAGTCACTTGCTGGCAGGGACACAGCTTTTTGCCTATTGTGATTTTACCATTTACGAAGGGCGGGGCTTCTGGTCGGTAACGCAGATTGATTTGATTGAGAGTTTTTACGGTCTGCGGAACGACGTGGCTGTCCTTTCTCAGGCGGTGTATCTGGCGGAACTGGTGGAGAAAACATGTCCCGAAGGCATGGAACAGGATGAAATCATGCAGCTGCTCCTTTTTACACTGCAAGGTATGGCGAAAGGGCATCTGGAGCCGAAACTGGCAGGGCGTATCTTTGAAATCAAGTATTTGCAGCTTTCTGGGCTGCTGGCGTCGGCGGACTGCATGGTGTGTGAGGAAACGCCGGAATATCTGTATTTTGATGGGGAAGGCTTTACCTGTCAGAACCACAAAAGACCCGGGGCAAAGCCACTTTTGCCGGCGGTGGGGGCGGCACTTTCTTACGTATTGGAAAACGAGGGGAAACAGATCTTTGGATTCCGTCTTTCGCCGGAAGCCTTGGAACAATTGGACAAGGTCATGCGGCAGTATTTACAGATGCATGTGGGATTGGATTTGAAAAGCAGACGTTTTGCTGCGGACATTTGTTTTTGAAAAAAATCAAAATTCCCCTTGACATTCTTCTGGAAACGTGTTAGATTGATACCAAATTACATAGCTGTGACGAACAAGAGGAGTATTTGCGGCGGACTTTCAGAGAGCCGGCGGTTGGTGTGAGACCGGCAGGACAAAGCGGAGAATGGCACTTGGGAGCAGCAATTTTTCACAAGAGTGGGTTTGCATAAACCAATGCAAATCAATGAGGGTGGAACCGCGGAAGACTACATGCCTTTCGTCCCTTGCTTTACGGCGAGGGATGAAAAGGCTTTTTTTATTCCTCGAAAAAAGTTTCTAATGGAATTTTTGAAGGAGGTTTTTCAAATGGCAGAAAAGACAATGGAAAAAATCGTAGCGTTGGCAAAAAACAGAGGTTTTGTATACCCCGGCTCTGAAATTTACGGCGGTCTGGCAAACACATGGGATTACGGCCCCATCGGTGTGGAACTGAAAAACAACGTAAAGAAAGCTTGGTGGAAAAAATTCATTCAGGAAAGCCCTTACAACGTAGGTGTTGACTGCGCGATCCTTATGAACCCTCAGACATGGGTGGCTTCCGGTCACGTTGGCGGCTTCAGCGATCCTCTGATGGACTGTAAGGAATGTAAAGAAAGATTCCGTGCGGATAAACTCATCGAAGACCACATGAAAACACATGATATGCCCGAAGAAGTGGTTGACGGCTGGAGCAACGAACAGATGAAGGCTTTCGTTGACGAACACCAGGTAGCTTGCCCTTCCTGCGGCGCTCACAACTTTACAGATATTCGTCAGTTTAACCTGATGTTCAAAACATTCCAGGGTGTTACAGAAGATGCGAAAAACGTGGTTTACCTGCGTCCCGAAACAGCTCAGGGTATTTTCGTAAACTTTAAAAATGTACAGAGAACAAGCAGAAAGAAACTGCCTTTCGGTATCGGTCAGATCGGTAAATCCTTCCGTAACGAAATTACACCCGGTAACTTCACATTCAGAACAAGAGAATTCGAACAGATGGAACTGGAATTCTTCTGCGAACCCGGCAAAGATATGGATTGGTTCCACTACTGGAGAAACTTCTGTAGACAGTGGCTGCTGGATCTGAACATGTCTGAAGACAGCATCAGACTCCGTGACCACTCTCCCGAAGAACTCTCTCACTACAGCAAAGGCACAACAGACATTGAATTCCTGTTCCCCTTCGGCTGGGGCGAACTGTGGGGCATCGCTGACAGAACAGACTATGACCTGAAATGCCACCAGGAAACAAGCGGTCAGGATATGACATACTACGATCAGGAAAAGAACGAAAAATATATCCCTTACTGCATCGAACCTTCCCTGGGCGCAGACAGAATGACACTGGCATTCCTGTGCGAAGCTTACGACGAAGAAGAAGTGGGCGAAAACGATGTAAGAACTGTTCTGCATTTCCATCCTGCTATCGCACCCGTAAAAGCAGCTGTACTGCCTCTGTCCAAAAAACTGGGTGACAAAGCCATCGAAGTTTATAACATGCTGTCCAAAGAATTCCACTGCGAATACGACGAAACCGGCTCCATCGGTAAACGTTACAGAAGACAGGATGAAATCGGTACACCTTTCTGCATCACTTACGACTTTGAATCTGAAGAAGATCAGAGCGTAACCGTTCGTGACAGAGATACTATGGAACAGGTAAGAATGCCTATCGCAGACCTGATTCCTTACCTGAAAGAAAAAATGGAATTCTAATCTTCCATAAAATAAGCAATATTTGAAAATCGGCAATAAAAAAGCACGAAATCTTTCTATATAATAGAGAGGTTTCGTGCTTTCTTTGTTTTGAAATCAGTCTAAAAAATGGTTCAGAAGTCCATAGCATATAAACAAAATTACAACAACAGTCAGAGGTATCCAGAAAGGGATTTCCCAAGATGGGTTTTTCAGGAAAAAGATACATGCAATCCCTAAGAATAAGGCGAGAAAATGCAGGTTTTTTTCAAAAGATTTTTGCTTTTCGGCAGGGGAAAAGGCGTTTTTGCCGGCATTTTTCAAAAAGGAAAAAGCAAATACCACCAGAGATAAGAGAAAAATCAGTTTACCTATCTGCAAGGGAAAAGAATGGTTGGGGGTCAAAAGGGCGGTAACCACATCGGTCAAAAACAGGATGGCTGTCCCTATGCCGAGGAACAGGGCAACATCACGGATGGCGCAGAGGATACGGGTGTGACGGTTATTTTGAGGGAACTGTTCCAAAAGCGTGTCACAATATACTTTACAGTCCATGCCAATGGCTTCGTCAGGGGAAAGACCTTGCTTCTGAGCAGTCAAAAACAATTGGGTGATCTGCCGGCGCGCCTGCTCCTGAAGGGAATAAGGCAGACGAGTGGCGCGCAGATAGGTCATCATATTGGTAAGGGCAGATTGGAAATCGGGAGAAAGCAGGCTTTCCTGCTGATTGTTTTCTTGAAGCAGTGCTTTTGTTTCTCTACGCATGGGATTTTCCTCCAAACGGTTCAGGTGAGTGGGAAGCAAACGGAACAGTATGTCTGCTTTTACAGATGCCGAGTCATTGGAAAAACGGAACATCCAATTTGGAATAACAGTTCCCTTTTGGCCAAGAATAGAGCAGTCTTTTAAGACAAAAAACAGAAACATCCTGTTGTATTACATTATAGTTAGATGCATTGTACAGGAGGCGGAAAAAGAAGTCAAGGCTTGGGGAGGGACAAAGAAAGCGGTTTGGGACGGAAAAAAACAGAGGGATTTGATATGAAAAACAGTGTGATTTTTTGTTTTGGTGGATATGGACAAATCGCATGGATTTTTTTGTGCATTTCATCTGAAAGTATACATTGTATACATATACTTCCGGCAAAATACGTCAAAAACAGTTGAAAAAAATCAATAAAATCGGCTTGCGTTCCATGCCGATTTGGTATAATCTTAGTATAGGGAAAATCCTGCAAAAGAAAAAGCATGGCAAACTGCATCAATACTTGCCCTGAAAAAGAAATTACGTCTGTTTCTTATTGGGAAGGAAAAGGGAAGGCGAGGCGGCTTGCAAAGTTTTTTACAAGATGCGCTGGTTGATAGGACGGCGAATTTTGATTTTGTATGTATCCCAAATCATCTTTATCATTATAAAGTGTTTACAGGAGGTAAAAAGTATGAGCAAAAAGTATGTTTACATGTTCAGCGAAGGCAATGCTTCCATGCGTAACCTGCTGGGCGGTAAAGGCGCGAACCTGGCAGAAATGACAATCCTGGGTCTGCCGATCCCCCAGGGTTTCACAATCACAACTGAAGCCTGCACAGAATACAACGAAGGCGGCAAAAAGCTCACTGACGAAATGATCGCACAGATCGAAGTGGCTCTGGGCAAACTGGAAGAAATTGCAGGCAAAAAACTGGGCGATCCCGAAAACCCCCTGCTGGTTTCCGTTCGTTCCGGCGCAAGAGCATCTATGCCCGGTATGATGGACACAGTCCTGAACCTGGGTCTGAATGATATTTCCGTAGAAGGTCTGGCAAGAAAAACTGGCAACCCCAGATTTGCTTATGACTCCTACAGAAGATTTATCATGATGTTCGCTGACGTTGTTATCGGTGTTTCCAAATCCAAATTCGAAAGAAAACTGGATGAATATAAAGAACAGGTTGGTGCAAAATACGACACAGACCTGTCCGCAGACGACCTGAAGAAAGTTGCTGAAATGTTCAAACAGATCTATCTGGATGACCAGGGCAAAGAATTCCCTCAGGATCCCAAGGAACAGCTCTTTGAAGCGGCTATGGCTGTATTCCGCAGCTGGGATAACCCTCGTGCATTCGTTTACAGAAGAATGAACGACATCCCTTACAGCTGGGGTACCGCTGTCAACGTACAGATGATGGTATTCGGCAATATGGGTGATACATCCGGTACAGGCGTTGCTTTCACAAGAAACGCAGCAACTGGCGAAAAAGCAATGTTGGGTGAATATCTGGTAAACGCACAGGGCGAAGACGTTGTAGCCGGTGTTCGTACTCCTAAGCCCATCGCAAAACTGGCAGAAGACATGCCTGAAGTATATGCACAGTTTATGGAAATCGCTAATAAACTGGAAAACCACTACAAAGACATGCAGGATATGGAATTTACAGTTGAAGAAGGCAAACTGTACTTCTTGCAGACAAGAAACGGTAAGAGAACAGCAAACGCTGCTCTGCGTATCGCAGTAGAAATGGTAGACGAAGGTCTGCTGACAAAAGAAGAAGCGCTGATGAAAGTAGATCCCAAACAGCTGGATCAGATCCTGCACCCTGCTTTCGACCAGAAAGCACTGAAAGCAGCTTCTCCTATCGGCAAAGGTCTGCCTGCATCTCCCGGCGCTGCTGCTGGTAAAGTATGCTTCACAGCAGAAGACGCAAAAGCGCAGGCTGAAGCTGGCGACAGAGTGATTCTGGTTCGTCTGGAAACATCTCCTGAAGACATTGAAGGTATGGCAGCTGCACAGGGTATCCTGACAGTTCGCGGTGGTATGACATCTCACGCAGCCGTTGTTGCCCGTGGTATGGGTACTTGCTGCGTATCCGGCTGTGAAGAAATCAAAATGAACGAAGAAGCAAAAACATTCACACTGGGCGGCAGAACATTCAAAGAAGGCGACTACATCTCTTTGGATGGTTCCACCGGTAACATCTATGGTGAAGATATCCCTACAGTTGACCCTGAAATCAGCGGCAACTTTGCAAAATTCATGGCTTGGGCTGACGAAAAGAGAGTGCTGAAAGTAAGAACAAATGCTGATACACCTCATGACGCGCAGACAGCCATCGACTTCGGCGCAGAAGGTATCGGTCTGACAAGAACAGAGCATATGTTCTTCGAAGGCGACAGAATCATGAAATTCAGAAAAATGATCCTGGCTGAAACAGTAGAAGAAAGAAAAGCAGCTCTGGCTGGTATCGAACCTTTCCAGAAAGAAGACTTCAAAGGCATCTACAAAGCAATGAAAGAAAGACCTGTTACAATCCGTCTGCTGGATCCTCCTCTGCATGAATTCATGCCTAACACAGACGAAGAATTCGAAGTTCTGGCTAAAGAAACAGGCAAAACAGTTGAAGAACTGAAGATCAAAGCAAAAGGTCTGCACGAACTGAACCCTATGATGGGTCACAGAGGCTGCCGTCTGGCTGTAAGCTATCCTGAAATCGCAGAAATGCAGACAAAAGCCATCATCGAAGCTGCTGTTGAAGTTTCTGTAGAAGAAGGTATCGAAATCGTACCCGAAATCATGATTCCTCTGGTTGGTGAAATCAAGGAACTGAAATACGTTAAGAATGTTGTTGTAGAAACAGCAGAAAAAGTAATGGAAGAAAAAGGCAAAAAACTGAAATATCTGGTAGGTACCATGATCGAAATCCCCAGAGCTGCTCTGACAGCTGACCAGATCGCGACAGAAGCTGAATTCTTCTCCTTCGGTACAAACGACCTGACACAGATGACATACGGTCTGTCCCGTGACGATGCAGGTAAGATTCTGGCTGACTACATTGACAAAAACATCTATGAATGTGACCCTACAGCTAGACTGGACAGAACAGGCGTTGGCCAGCTGATGCAGTGGGCTGTAGAAAAAGCAAAACCCGTACGCCCTGACATCCATCTGGGTATCTGCGGCGAACATGGCGGCGATCCTTCTTCCGTAGAATTCTGCCACCAGATCGGTCTGGACTATGTATCCTGCTCTCCTTTCCGCGTACCTATCGCAAGACTGGCAGCAGCACAGGCGCAGATCAACTTCCCCAGAAACTAATTTGGAATTTGTAAACAGATTCTAATATAAGGGATACAAAAAGGATAAATCCGAAAGGATTTATCCTTTTTTCGTGGGGAAAAGGGAGGGGGAGAAGGCTCGGAAGGGGCAAGGGATAAGGGGGATTTTTGCGTGTAAGGGAGGGATGGTTTTTTGATGAAATGGGGGCAGAGACAGTGTTATATTGGGGAAGATAGGGGGATTTTTAAGTTTTTCCGTTTTAGGAAAGCTGAATTTTTGGCTTGTGTGTTTTGATTTCAAAGAAAAGAAGAAAATGGGGCGAAGTGGGAGGAGTTGGAAAACAGGTGAGGAAAAAGAGGGAAAGAAAGGAATGTATTGGAATAGAGAAAAGGAGAAGTGGAAAGGATTGGAGTAAAGGAAAGTCGAAAATAAGAAAAGTGGTGTGGAATGGGGTGTATTGGAATAGAAAGAAGAAGGACAGGGGACAGGATGGAATGCATTGGGGCAAAAAAGGAAAAATGAGGCGAAGCGGAGGTATTGGAGTTGAGAAAAATGGGGCAGAGGAGGAATGACAGGTGTTGGAGTATGGAGAAGCGGAAAGCTCGGCCAAAATAAAAAGCCGGAATCTTTTGTTTGGAAGATTTCGGCTTTTTTGTTGCAGAAGGCGATCAGGGGAGTTTGTTTCCTGCGGCGGCATAAAGCTCGTACCATTCTTCCCTTGTGAGGGTGATTTCTGCCCCTCTGACAATGCCGGGGATACGGGCAGCATTGGTTGTGCCTACAACCACCTGCATGTTTGCAGGATGGCGCAGAAGCCATGCTACGGCTATGCCGTTTTCTGTGGTGTCGTATTTTTTCGCCAGACGGGTCAAAACCGCGTTCAGTAGGGTATAATCAGGATTGCCGATGAATGTACCTTCGAACACGCCATATTGGAAAGGACTGTAACACTGAATGGTGATGTGGTTCCGGCGGCAGTAATCCAATACGTTTGCGTCACGGGAAATGCCATGGCTGTCTGTGGTGTTCAGATAGGCAGGGGCATCCAGCAGAAGGGTGTGTGCCAGAGAAAATTGCAGCTGGTTGATTTCCAAGGGCTGTTTGACGCATGTTTTCAGCAGTTCTATTTGGCTGGGTGTGTGGTTGCTGACGCCGAAATGAAGAACTTTTCCCTGTGATTCTAACTGGTCAAAGGCTTCTGCCACTTCTTCCGGCTCCATGAGCAGGTCGGGACGGTGGAGGAGCAGATAATCCAGACGGTCTGTTTTCAGGCGGCGCAGGCTGGTTTCTACGCTGCGGATAATGTGTTCTTTGGAAAAATCATAGCAGGTGAATTTGCCGGGGCGAATGCCGCATTTGCTCTGGAGAATGAGTTTGTCTCGTATGCCGGGCATTTGGCTCAGGGCTTCCCCGAAAATGGTCTCGCAGGTGCCGCTGCCGTAAATATCTGCATGATCCCAGAAATTGACGCCGGCTTCCAGTTGTTTTTCTATGAGGTTTTGCAGGGATTTTGTGTCCAGATTGCCGATGCGCATACATCCTTGTATAATGGCTGGAACGCTGCGGCTGCCGATGGTGACTTGTTTCATAGGGTGACCTCCTTTTATAGTGGATGAAATCATATCATATTAAGACCATGATACTTCTATGAGAGGGGAAGTCAAGGCGATTTTGAGAAAACAGAAAAAGCCTGTGCAATGATGGAATCCGGCTATCTTTGTTATCTTATGAAAAAGCCCTGAATGATTCTTTTTCTATTATAAGCTTTGATTGGATTCGCTGGGGATATATCGCAGGATGGATTCCGCAGGACAGTTCAAGATGCGGCAGAGGTCACTAATGGTTTTGGTGGAAATATCTTTATTATGTTCCAAACGGTGGAGGGACTGCGAGACAGATGGTGTCTTGTAGTGAGTGTATAGCTGCTTTTATCGAAGTTTTCTCATGTTTTCCAAAAAGTCCGTAGTAGAGCGGTTCCTTCTGTGATTTCCTGTATCAAAGTATGAATTTAATATATCTTCGTTATAACGAATGCAATAAAAAAAGAAGGTGAATTTATAGAGTATGGACGGATTTTCTTGTGGCAGGTATTATGACGATGGTATGTGGCTGCGTCAAAGGAATGGCAGATGAACAGATTTACAAGGAGGTCATGAAAAAGGCTGAGGTGTATCAACAGGAGACGGTATATATAAAAGGGCTGGAAGGGCTCATCTTTTTGTGGAGAAGAGCAGCGCAAAGGTATTGGGGATGCGGTGAGAGTCGGACAAAACGGGAAATGGACAGAAAGATGCTGGATGCAGTTTTGGGGGAAAATGGGGAGAAAAAAGAAAAATCACAAAAAAATGAAAAAAATTGAAAAAAGTAGTTGACAGACAGAAAGATACCTGATAGAATAATCAAGCACTCGCAAGAGAGCAGAAAAAACAGAATATCTGAAGGGTGAAGAAAAGCCTGTTTTTCAATGAAAATTGAAAAAAATGCGAAAAAGTACTCAGAAAAGTACTTGACAAAGAAAAAAGAATCTGGTAAGATATTCAAGCGTCATCGGAAAAATGACAAAAACAAAATATCAGGTTTGAGAACAAACGGTCGAAAATGACCGAAAAGTACTTAAAAAAGTACTTGACAAAATAAAACAAACCTGATAAACTAAATGAGCTGACACTAAAAAGTGTGAGTGACAAACAAGACTGATCCTTGAAAACTAAACAGCAGAAATAAACTTACAACCCATAGTCAATTCGGTTAGTGAGCTTTGAACCGGTTATGGAGCATTCGACCTAACGCTGCAAAGCGTCAGAGAATGCGAAATGGTGAAAAGCGAGCGGTTTTCGCAAAGCGAAAAAACTACCGCAGCTAATAAAAAATGACAAGAGTTTGCCGGTTTCGAAAAAACCGGAGGATAGCCAGAAAATCTGGCTAGGCATTAAACTTTAACATAAGAGTTTGATCCTGGCTCAGGATGAACGCTGGCGGCGTGCTTAACACATGCAAGTCGAACGAAGAAGGTTAGAATGAGAGCTTCGGCAGGATTTCTTTCCATCTTAGTGGCGGACGGGTGAGTAACGTGTGGGCAACCTGCCCTGTACTGGGGAATAATCATTGGAAACGATGACTAATACCGCATGTGGTCCTCGGAAGGCATCTTCTGAGGAAGAAAGGATTTATTCGGTACAGGATGGGCCCGCATCTGATTAGCTAGTTGGTGAGATAACAGCCCACCAAGGCGACGATCAGTAGCCGACCTGAGAGGGTGATCGGCCACATTGGGACTGAGACACGGCCCAAACTCCTACGGGAGGCAGCAGTGGGGAATATTGCACAATGGGCGAAAGCCTGATGCAGCAACGCCGCGTGAAGGAAGAAGGGTTTCGGCTCGTAAACTTCTATCAATAGGGAAGAAACAAATGACGGTACCTAAATAAGAAGCCCCGGCTAACTACGTGCCAGCAGCCGCGGTAATACGTAGGGGGCAAG
>CABSIK010000006.1 GCA_902477755.1 uncultured Clostridia bacterium | reverse complement strand
TTTATTTGTTATGTTTTCTTATGAAGACAGCCGTCGCAATTCCCCTTAAGAAATCGAGGAAAAGGAAAATCAATGTTTTCTTAAGGGGAAGTTGCTTTTGGGATTCTCTTTTTATGTCCAGATTTTTACAGCATGGTCTGCAATGTTTTATCATAAGCTGCCGCAATGAAAGGCACAGAAATTTTCTTTTCTCTTGCCAGTCTGACAGCGTTGCCCACAATCTGTTCCAGTTCATTCTGGGGCACACCGTCTTTGATGTCCCGATAAAGGGAGGATGTAGAGTTCAGGGGCATTTCTGCAAATTCCTGCAAATACCGTTCCTGAATATCTTCTGGCAGATGTACACCAATGCCATCTGCCAAGCGGTACAAATCGTCATAAGTGCCTTTCAGGAAAGCCATCCGCTGGGAATCCTCCAGAATACCACCGGAAGGACAATCATAATACAAGAAGGCACAGCTATTGCCGCAAATCATCATAAACTTCGCCCAGATAGGTTCCAGAATATCCGACGTATAAATGGTAGGCAATCCACCTGCCTGCATCATCGCTGCCAACTGTTCCGCTCTTTCGTTTTTCCGACCGTCAGGGAAACCAAAGCCTGCCCGCAGCAATGTGCCCACATTGACAACCTTCCCCTTCTCTACAATCTTAGACAGGCAGTAAATGAAGCCATGGGCAATCTGCCCTTTTCCCAATGCTTCCTGTGCCTGCTGGGCAGCCATAAAGCCATTCTGCAAAGGAATAACCAATGTATCATCCCGAACGATACTGCTGTATCTGTCGCATACATCTTTCAAAGAGTAACTCTTGCACGCCAGCACCAGTACGTCTACGGTGCCGATTTCCGCAGGATCATCACTGACCAAAGCAGGATGGATGATCTGATCACCCAAAAGTTCAGATTCCAGAATCCAGCCTCTTTTCAGAACATTTTCCTTTGTTCCTCCTCTTGCAATCAATACGATTTCCGCATTTTTATCTTTCACAACGGCACCTGCGACAGTAGCACCAACGCCGCCTGCGCCCAAAATACCAATTCTCATAAACTTACCTTCTCTCTTTATTCACGAATCTGTCCATCACCATAAATGATATACTTTGTGGTAGTCAATTCTGTCAGACCCATAGGCCCACGGGCATGGAGTTTCTGGGTACTGATACCGATTTCCGCACCAAAGCCAAACTGTCCGCCGTCTGTGAAACGAGTGGATGCGTTCACATAAACTGCCGCCGCGTCCACTTCATTGAGGAACCGCTGGGCATTTGTGTAATTTTCTGTCACGATGGCTTCGGAATGACCTGTGGAATAGCGACGGATGTGGCTGATGGCTTCATCCAAATCCTTCACCACTCTTGTGGAAATGATATAATCTTCATATTCTGTTGCCCAGTCTTTTTCTGTTGCCGCTACGGCACCGGGGACTCTGGCACAGGTATCTTCATCCCCACGGATTTCCACCTGTTTTTCCTGCAACGCTTTGCCAATCATAGGCAGGAAGGTATCTTTCAGACTTTCGTGCACCAGCAGGCTTTCGCAGGCATTGCAAACGCCGGGACGCTGTGTTTTGGCATTGATGACAATGCGCACTGCTTTTTCCAGATCTGCGCTTTCATCCACATAAACATGGCAGTTGCCCACACCTGTCTGGATCACAGGTACGGTACTGTTCTGCACCACATTTTGAATAAGCCCTGCACCACCTCTGGGAATGAGCAAATCCAGATAGCCATTGAGGCGCATCATTTCGTTTGCAGTTTCCCGATTGGTATCTTGTACAATCTGCACACATGCCGCAGGCAGACCTTCCTCCTCCAAAGCTTTCTGGAATACGGAAACTACTTTTTTGTTTGTGCCGATGGCTTCTTTGCCGCCGCGGAGAATGACCGCACTGCCGGCTTTCAGACAAAGACCGAAAGCATCTGCCGTTACATTGGGGCGGGCTTCAAAAATGATGCCAATCACGCCCATAGGTACCCGTTTTTGGCCGATAATTAAGCCATTATCCAATGTTTTCATGGACAGGACTTTGCCTACAGGGTCATCCAGAGATGCCACCTGTCTTAAGCCGTCTGCCATTTCTTCCAGTCGTTTTTCTGTCAGTGTCAAACGGTCAATAAATGCACCTTTGATGCCTGCTTCCACTGCCGCATCTACGTCTGCCTTATTTGCCGCCAAAATTTCATCCTTTGCCGCCAGCAAAGCATCTGCCGCATGACAAAGGGCTTTATTTTTTCTGGGTGTGGGAAGAACGGAAAGAACCACTGCCGCTTCCTTTGCCTGTTTTCCCATTTCTGTCAACATACTCATAAATATAACTGCCTCCTTAATCAAAAAAGCCGTTTCTTTCCATTATACTTGTACCCCATGGAAAAAAACAGCTTTTTTTCGATTCTCTATGAAATTCTTTGCACAATTGTTGCTACCACAAATACGGTGAAAAGTCCTCCAGCCAGCGAGCATAAAAAACAAGGGAATTTCTTTCCTGCTGTCACTGTCCGCAATATGAGAAACCAGAAACAGCCATAAAAACAGACCACACCCACTGCTGACACAATAGCAACAAGGAAGTATGGCAAAATGCCCAGCCACACCAGCAGACCATAAGCCACTGCCGCCAGCAGCAGAATGAACTGCTCTCCTGTATTTTTATAAACAGGATTTGTATTTTCTTTGGCTGGAGAAAAATTTGCCGCCAGTAAAAACAGTCCTGGCAGACCATAGCCAGCCAACGCTCCCGTCAGCACGCGGAGCAGATTGTTGCTCTGCCAAAAACCCAGATAACTGCCGACGCCATCAATGGCAATGGGCAGAAAAGACAAAGCCGCCAGTACCATGCCAGAAGGTGAAAACGGTCGATTTCCGTCTTTTCGTCCTGTCAGCCATAAGAATATCACGCCAAGGACAATACCGCCTTCAATGGCTGTACAACGGGCACAGAGAGGGCTTTGACAGCTTCCCCAGAAAAAACTGCGCTCTGCCATCTGGTGACAGACAGCAGAGCCAAAAAAGTCAAATACATTCATGATCCTTAGAAGTTATAAGTTATGGAATAAGGCACAGCCGCCAAACCAGACAGACCGCCGATGATGCAACAGATCAGGCTCAGACCCAGCATAACAGCACTGATGATGGTAATCAGTTTACCAAACTTCTGGTTATCTTCCACTGGACTTTTCATGAGGGCAATACCGGCAATGAGACCAGCAATAGCACCAATGCCGCCCACCAGAATGATCAGCACGATCACAATGACTTTCAGTGCAGGATGAATACCCTGTTCATTAACAGGCTTATATTCTGTATTGGTACCGCCGCTTGCCCATGTACCGCCGCTGGTGTTTTCTGTGCTTTCAAATTTCTGATAAGTGCCTTTGGCATCCTCTACAGTAAAAGAATCCACTTTTTCCGCAGGCTGATCATCAGGCTGTGCCGCTTCAGGGCGGGTATTTTCTTTTACGCCGCAAATAGGGCAGCCCAAGCTTTCATCTATAATTTCTCTTCCGCATTTCGGGCAAAAACTCATGGTTCATCTCTCCTTTTCTATAATTCCTTTTCCAAAGCAAGTTCCTACATCTTCGCCAGCTAAAATCCGATGGATTACCGTAGGGTCTTCCCCATGGGCAATGGCCATGGCTGTGCCAGCTTTCTCGCAGATTTTTGCCGCTTCCAGTTTTGTCTGCATGCCGCCTACACTGAAAGCAGAGCCTTTTCCGCTTGCCATCTGTTCGATTTCCGGCGTTACTTTTTCCACATAAGAAATCCGCTTCGCATCTGCATGTTCTCTGGGATTTTTGTCATACAGTGCGTCAATATCTGTCAACAATACCAGCAGATCTGCCCCCGTTACCTCTGCTACCATGGCAGAAAGGCGGTCGTTATCAGAGAATTCAATTTCGTATGTAGAAATGGTGTCATTGGCATTGACAATGGGAATGATACCCATTTCAAACAATGTTTCAAATGTATTATGGGTGTTTGTGTATCTTTCTTCTGTGCCCATTTCTTCTTTGGTCAGCAAAATCTGAGCAACAGTCTGATTATACCGATCGAAAAAGTTATGATAGATCTGCATCAGCATCGCCTGACCCACTGCCGCCGCTGCCTGTTTTTCCCGAATGACAGTGGGACGGGAAGGCATTGACATACGCACAGCGCCTACGCCAATAGCGCCGCTGGTAACCAGTGCTACATCCATGCCGCGGTTGCGCAAGTCTGTCAGCACCCACGCCAGTTCTTCGATCCGTTTCAAATTTAATCTGCCATTGGGATAGGTAATGGTTGCGGTACCTACCTTAATGACAATTCTTTTACAGTTTTTCAGCGTTTGACGCATACGCAATAACCCCCTCCTTCTTCCATACAGTGAGTATACACTATTTTCCTTTTGGAAAAAAGCAATTTTTTCAATCTCAATAAAATTGTAACATTGTTGAAAGAAACCATAAAAAAACAGAGAGACTTCCCTTATGGGGCTACTTCATAAGAAAACAAATATAGCCGGAATCTTTGAACTCAAAAATTCCGGCTATCAAATTTTGATTGGAATTGTTTTCTTATGAGAGATAGCCATCGCAGTTCCCCTTAAGAAATCAGATAAAATCATGTTTTCTTAAGGGGGAGCCTGCTTAGGGAAATCTCTCCATTTGATCAGGCAAAGCCTGTTTTTCTTTTATTTTGAAATCCTGTGAAACCTGATTACTGGTTAGCCAGTCTTTTGTAGTTTTCCAGTCTTTCTTTTGCGTTCTTTTCGGACTGTTCGAACAGTTCTTCCGCTACTTCGGGGAATGTTCTCTGCAGTGCGCTGTAACGAACTTCGCTCAGCAGGAAGTCTCTGAAGCTTGCTGTGGGTTCTTTGGAATCCAGAGTGAAGGGGTTCTTGCCTTCTTCTTTCAGAGTAGGGTTGAATCTGAACATATGCCAGTAACCTGCTTCAACGGCACGTTTGATTTCGTTCTGAGCGCCGCTCATGCCGCCTTTCAGACCGTGGTTGATACAAGGAGCGTAAGCGATGATCAGGGAAGGACCATTGTAGCTTTCAGCTTCCAGCAGAGCTTTCACCAGCTGGTTCTTGTCTGCGCCCATTGCAACCTGTGCAACATAAACGTAGCCATAGCTCATAGCCATCATACCCAGGTCTTTTTTCTTAACTCTCTTACCGGAAGCAGCGAACTGAGCAACTGCACCAGCAGGAGTAGCTTTGGAAGCCTGACCGCCTGTGTTGGAGTAAACTTCTGTATCGAATACCAGAACGTTTACATCTTCGCCGGAAGCCAGTACGTGGTCCAGACCGCCGTAACCGATATCGTAAGCCCAGCCGTCACCACCGAAGATCCACTGAGATTTTTTAACCAGCTGATCTTTGTTTTCCAGTACGTAGGAAACGATGTTCTTAGCTTCTGCGTCTGTGCCAGCATAGCCTTCCAGTGCAGCTACCAGAGCGTCGGATGCTTCTCTGGATTTTTCACCATCGAACATTGTTTCAACCCAAGCATCAACAACACCAGCAACGGAAGCGTCGATTGCTTTCAGGTTTTCCAGTTTATCTTTCAGACCGTTTCTCATCTGTTTCACAGCGGAAGCCATACCCAGACCATATTCTGCGTTGTCTTCGAACAGGGAGTTTGCCCAAGCGGGACCACGGCCGTCTTTGTTTGTTGTGTAAGGCATAGAAGGTGCGGAACCACCCCAGATGGAGGAGCAGCCTGTTGCGTTTGCAACGTACATTCTATCACCAAACAGCTGTGTTACCAGTTTTGCGTAAGGTGTTTCGCCACAGCCTGCACATGCGCCGGAGAATTCCAGCAGAGGCTGTTCGAACTGAGAACCTTTTACGGAACCTTTGCCCATAGGGTTAGCTTTAGGAGCAACTTCGTCGATTGCGTAATCCCAGTTAGCAACTTCAGCTTCCTGAGTAGCCAGAGGTTTCATAACCAGAGCTTTGTTAGGAGCAGGGCATACTACTGCACAGCTGCCGCAGCCCAGGCAGTCCAGAGCGGAAACCTGCATTCTGTATTTCAGACCAGCAAATGCAGCGCCGCCTTTCGCGTCTACTGCTTTGAATGCAGCAGGAGCTTTTGCAGCTTCTTCTTCTGTCAGCAGTACGGGACGGATTGCTGCATGAGGACATACATAAGAGCACTGGTTACACTGGATACAGTTTTCAGCGTTCCATTCGGGTACGTCAACAGCAACACCACGTTTTTCGTAAGCAGCTGTACCGCAAGGGAATGTACCGTCTTCTCTGCCAGCGAATGCAGATACAGGCAGTTTGTCGCCTTCCTGTGCGTTCATAGGAGCTACAACTTTATCAACGAATTCTGTGGATTTTCTAGCAGCTGCAACTTCTGCATCTTCTGCAGTTGCCCAAGAAGCAGGGATTTCAACTTTCACTGCACCGTCTACACCACGGTCAACAGCAGCGTAGTTCATGTTCAGGATTGTGTCACCCTTCTTGCCATAGGATTTTGTGATAGCAGCTTTCATGTATTCAACAGCCTGTTCAATGGGGATGATGTTTGCCAGTTTGAAGAATGCAGCCTGCAGTACAGTGTTGATTCTGTTGCCCAGACCGATTTCTTTCGCAATTTCTGTACCATTGATGATGTAGAAGTTTGCTTTCTTAGCAGCCAGCTGTCTTTTCAGTTTCGCAGGCAGGTGCTGTTCCAGTTCTTCTACTGTCCAGGTTGTGTTCAGCAGGAATGTACCGCCTTCGTTCAGTTCTGTAACCATATCGTACAGGTGAACGTATTCCTGTTTGTGACAAGCAACGAAGTCTGCTGTCTTAACCAGGTATGTGGAGCGGATGGGTTTGTGACCGAAACGCAGGTGGCTCTGTGTGATACCGCCGGACTTTTTGGAGTCATAGCTGAAGTAAGCCTGTGCGTACATGTCTGTGTGGTCACCGATGATTTTGATGGAGTTTTTGTTAGCACCAACAGTACCGTCAGCGCCCAGACCCCAGAATTTGCAGCTGATTGTGCCGTCATCACCTGTAACGTTAACTTCTTCGCCAACTTCCAGAGAGTGGTTGGTTACGTCGTCCACGATACCGATTGTGAAGTGGTTTTTGGGTTTGTCCAGAGACAGGTTAGCATATACAGCGATGAACTGTGCAGGTGTAACGTCTTTGGAACCCAGACCATAACGGCCGCCAACAACAACAGGAGCGTTTTCTACTTCGAACATTGCTGTGCAAACGTCCATGTACAGAGGTTCGCCCTGTGCACCGGGTTCTTTTGTTCTATCCAGAACAGCGATTTTCTTAACTGTTTTGGGAATAGCTTCCAGCAGTTTTTCAGCTACGAAAGGTCTGAACAGGTGAACTTTAACCAGACCTACTTTTTCGCCTTTTGCTGTCAGGTAGTCGATTGTTTCTTCGATCGCTTCACAAGCGGAGCCCATAGCGATGATGATTCTTTCAGCATCGGGAGCGCCATAGTAGTTGAACAGTTTGTAATCTCTGCCTGTGATTCTGTTGATTTCACCCATGTATTCTTCTACTACTGCAGGCAGAGCATCATAGAATTTGTTTGCTGCTTCACGAGCCTGGAAGTAGATGTCAGGGTTCTGCGCTGTACCTCTGATAACGGGATGTTCAGGGTTCAGAGCGTTTCTCTTGAATGCGTTCACTGCATCCATATCGATGATTTTAGCCAGTTCATCATAGTCGATGCATTCGATTTTCTGGATTTCGTGGGATGTACGGAAACCATCAAAGAAATGCAGGAAAGGAACACGGCCTTTGATTGCGGACAGATGTGCTACGCAAGCCAGATCCATAACTTCCTGTACGCTGTTGGAAACCAGCAGAGCGAAACCTGTCTGACGACAAGCCATAACGTCGGAGTGGTCACCAAAGATAGACAGAGCGTGAGCTGCCAGCGCACGAGCTGTTACATGGAATACACCGGGAAGCAGTTCGCCGGAGATTTTGTACATGTTAGGGATCATCAGCAGCAGACCCTGAGATGCTGTATAAGTTGTTGTCAGAGCGCCAGCTGCCAGGGAACCGTGTACGGTACCGGATGCGCCTGCTTCAGACTGCATTTCTACTACTTTAACAGTCTGACCGAAAAGGTTTTTCTTGCCATTTGCTGCCCAATCGTCTGTTTTTTCAGCCATTGGGGAGGAAGGTGTGATGGGGAAAATACCAGCTACTTCTGTAAACGCATAGGAAGCGTATGCAGCAGCTTCGTTACCGTCCATCGTTTTCATTACTTTAGACATTTTTTGTTCTCCTCCTTATTTTGTAAATCTTCTGTATTTTACAAAACTTTGCTTTCGGGAAATCCCTAGGTCTGCACGGAAAACCGTGCATGCCGTGCTGCCTGCCCGGAATGGGTATATGTGCAAGAACGCGCTTGTCATACAACATGCCCCTTTTGCCTGACCGCAGCACTGCTTCAAGTTCCTGTTTATTATACAATCAAATTCTGACGATTTCAACCGCAAAATGGAAATAAAACCGTTATGTTTCTAACAAAACACCCTTTGTGCGAATTGACGGTGTCTTTCATGTATAAAAAAATATTTTTATGCAATTTAGAAGTCTTTTCGAGATGTATCTGCAAAAATACGGCCCTTATATGTCAGACAAAGCCTTTTTTCTTTGTAATATTTTGTACTTGAATCTATACACCCCTTTTCAGATTGATATGAAAATATCAAACACCAAAAAAATATATTGTATACACAAAAGCACCCCTATGAAAGTTTCATAGAGGTGCTTTGAAACATCTATTTATGCAATTAAAAACTTGTATTTATCCTTCCAGACACTCTGTGTCATTTCGGCAGGCACAGAAACTGCTTGATAAGCGCCGCTTTCTTCATCATTGGAAAGAAGTATCCATTCTTTGTTTGCAGAAATGTAATAATTTTCTGGATCTACATCTTCCGCATAGACATGAAGTTCCGTTTCAATGTCGCGGCTGACAGTCAAATCAAAAATATTGACATTTTTCTGCCCCTGCAGGTCGATATTTACACCCTTGCTAGTCAGTTTGCCATCAACATCCACTTCCCAATAGAAGGAAAGGAATTCCGCTCCCATATAACCTTTCACAAAACCAATACGCACATGATCAGGCTTGGGAATATCCGCTGTTTCTTCTGCGTTTGCAGCTTCTTCTTCTTCTGCATTTGCTTCCGCTTCCGCTGTTTCTTCTGCGCCCTCTGCTGTTTCCTCAGTGCCGGACTGCTCCACTGCTTCTGCTTCTTCTGCCGCTTCCGCTGCTTCCTCCGCAGGAACTACGTTGGGGAAAGACGCCAGCTGTTCCAATACAAAGGATTCAAAGGCATCATTCAGACTTTTTTCATAACTGATGTCATTCAAGCCAACTACAACCGGAACTTCCGCAGAATAATTCCGTTCTCCATCTACGCCTTCCAGCATACGTCCTGCAATGACTGGTTTGGTATTATCCCCAGTCTTGATGGTCACCAGCTGTTGGGTGCTGTCCCAGATGACTTCTGTGGCGAAATACTCAGAAAACACATCGGAAGATACATACAGGCAGCCATTGATGGCTTCCGCTTCCCGATCCAGCGTGATTTCATAGCCATTGAGTTCTGCCTCTCTGCTGCCGCGGTTCAAAAGGAGTTTCTTGCCATAAAAAGAAATCTCCGTTGCTTTTTTCTCGCGATCCCAGGAAACACTGCCGCCCAGACCTTCCACTACATTTCTTACAGGCAGAAGCAGTACTTCTTCATCATCATAATAAATTGGCATATTTTCCATATCTGCCAGTGTTGTGGTATCCCCTGCCTGAGGAGGCTGGGGTTTTTGATCCGCAACTTCCATTTCCAATTCCTGCTGTCTTGTCAGGTACATGGAAAGGGACAGGGCGCCGCCTACCAGCGCTGCCGCTGCCACAACAATGACCGTTAATTTTTTCCATCCCATATTTTTCCCTCTTTCTTTGGGTTTTTCCCGAGCATCATACCACAACGACAAGGAAAAATCAACAAAACCACCGAAAAATTAGTATAATTGACAAATTTTTTAAGAATTTCCAATCAGACATGGAAAAACCTGCATGATTTGCTCATGCAGGCTTTGATTCTCATATTATGCTGAGAGTTCTACTGCCAGATTTCTGCGAAGCAGCACGCGATAGAACCAACTCTGCTGCTGGGCATCAGAAAGCACAATATCTTCTGTCTGCGCATTCCAGGAGATATCTATTTCTGTCATGGATGCTAAATCTCGCAGCTTGTAATATGTTTTGCCCTCATAGATGCAATAGGAAACCTCTGTTGTTTTTCCTTCATATGTTATCTGAGAAATACCCATGGCACGGGTGGTATCCGCCGGAGAAACAGGCAGGGAAAGATTCTTGCCCAGCTGCGCAAATACGCTGCTGGCATCCTCTGCTGTCAGATAATAAGTACCGCCGCCATAAAAAGCGTCCACAGCAAAACTGCTTCTGGCACCTTTGACGTTAATGCTTTCCATCCTGGCATGGTCTGGCAGGACTTTATGCCAAGGGTTTGCAGGATCAGGATCTGTAGGGTCCCAACCTCTCAGTTTTGTATCATAGATATTCAGCTTCTGAGGCTGTTCCGGCTGGATGGGCAAAGGATCGTTGTTCTTCACCATACGCACAGTGGTACCCGCAGGGCAGTTATCGTAAAGCCATTTCACATCTTCCACTGTCAGACGGACACACCCCATAGAAGCGGATGTACCCAGTTTGTTATATTCCAGATATTCCAGAGAGCCTTTATCATACATGGTATAATAAGGTACAGAATGGAACAGGATGCTGCCAGTAATGCGTGTGGCATACTGTCCATAAACATTGCCGAACAGCGCACGCCATACATATTTATCTGTGGTGCGGAATGTGCCTGTAGGTGTGGCAGGGCCTACGGAGCAGACAAATGCTCTATCCGGCACGGTATAGTTCCCAGAGGCATCTTTTTTATAAACAGTGACTACATTCTGTGTCAGATTGACTTCCACCTCATATGGATATTCTGTTGCCTTGGCTGCCTGTGGTACACCCATGAACAGAAAAAGCGCCAGAAACAACAATGATAATTTCTTTCTCATATAAATCCCCCTTTTTTCGCATAAAATTATCCAAAAAAGCGCAGAAGAAAAGCAACTTCCACTTAAGAAAACATTGTTTTTTATTTGATTGATTTCTTAAGGGGAAGTGCGACGGCTATCTTCATAAGAAAACATACGAAATAAAATATAAGTTAGAATCAGAAAGCCGAAATCCGCAGTATCATCAGGATTTCGGCTTTCTTTGTTTGCTTATGAAGATGCCCCTAATCTTCTGCGCAATTTTTTTGGAACATCCCTTTGCCAATTGGTACAGCAAGGTCTGTTTTGTTCTCAGAATGGAGATGAGGGGAGTCGAACCCCTGTCCGAAAACCCATCTGTAAGAACTTCTCCCATCACAGTCAGTCTTTTATAATTCCCTCAGACCATCGCCGAATGACAGGCTATGTTCCTCGGTAGCTTCATGAATCTTTTTCCGCCGCAAAGCTTAAGCGAAAAAGTGCCCCGCCAAGTCGATGCCAAACTCCCCGGCGGCAGGAATCCGGGGGTTGACAGCTGCCGCAATTAGGCAGCGTATGCTAATTTATTGTTGTCGTTTCTTTTTAGAAAAGTTTCCGGCTTGATGACGCAGTTCACCGGCCTGCGGATGGCTATCCCTACTTTCAAGACTCCCGTCGAAACCATTACATCCCCCTGTGTCTTATAAAGTAAGATTACGAATCTTAAACTCTTTTTCCGCCTGACGACGCATATCGTTTTTGGCAATGGTCTCACGCTTGTCATAAAGTTTTTTACCTTTTGCCAGCGCAATGTCCACTTTCACCAGACTGCGGTCAAAGTATACCTTTAGAGGCACCACCGTATATCCGGCAGCCTGTACCTGTGCAGCAATCTTGCGGATTTCGTTTTTGTGCAGCAGCAAACGTCTGGTACGCAGAGGGTCTTTGTTGAAGATATTCCCCTGTTCATAAGGACTGATATGCATGTTCATAATGAAAGCCTGCCCGTTTTCAATGCGGATAAAGCTTTCCTTCAGACTGCATTTGCCTGCCCGCAGACTTTTCACTTCTGTGCCAACGAGAGAAATGCCTGCCTGATACACGTCTTCGATGAAATAATCATGATATGCTTTTTTGTTCTGTGCGATCAGCTTTGTGCCGTTTCCCTTTGCCATTGACTCACTTCCGTTCTGTCTGCTTTTATGCCGTTTTCTTCTGCATGATAGATTATATCATAGATTTCAAAAAAATCAAATGACGTTTCTGTTACAAATTTCAAAAGAAATATGACAGTTTTCGCAAATCCAAAAATATTTCTTCTATATATTCTGTCAAAGAAGCCATCCTCATACAGGAAAAATTTTTGACAAAAGCTGAAATCATTATCAGATTCCAGCTTTTGTCAGATAATCATTTAAAATTCAAATGCTTCCTCCGCAAAGACAAAATCAATGGTTCCCAATTCCTTAGATACCTTTGCCACAGTTACTTGCACAGCGTCCCCAAGGCGATAAATCTTTCCGCCTCGTTTACCCACTACCTGCATGTTTCTGTCATCAAATTCATAATAGTCATCATCCAGCTGATTCAGAGCAACCATGCCTTCCACGGTATTTGCCAGCTCCACATAAATACCCCAGTTGGTCACGCCGGAGATGATGCCTTCATAAGTTTCGCCTATTTTATCCAGCATAAATTCTACTTTCTTCAGTGCGTCTGTATCCCGTTCAGCGTCCTCTGCCACACGTTCCCGTTTGGAACAATGCTGGGCAATATCCGGCATTTTCTTCCGATAGGACTGTTCCCGTCTGCCGCTCATCTCTCCTGCTAATGTGAGTTTGATAAGGCGGTGGATTTCCAAGTCAGGATAACGGCGAATAGGAGAGGTAAAGTGGCAGTAATATTTTGCCGCCAGACCAAAATGTCCCTGATTGTCCGCTGTGTATCTTGCCTGCATCATGCTGCGCAGCACTATACGGGTGATGATGCGTTCTTCCGGCTTGCCTTCCACTTCTGCCAGCACCCGCTGGATTTCTCTGGGATGAATTTCCCCATCTTTTTTCTTCACACGGTAGCCAAAGCCACGGATGAACTGTTCCATTTTTTCTGTTTTTTCTTCGTCCGGTTCCTGATGGGAACGGAATACAAAGGGAATTTCCTGCCAGAAAAAGTTTTCCGCAACGGTTTCATTGCAGACCAGCATAAATTCCTCAATTAGGTTTGTGGCAATATTCCGGTCATAGGGCTTGATGTCAATGGGTTTGCCCTGCTTGTCCAGAATGATTTTAGATTCTGGCAGGTCAAAGTTCACAGAACCACGTTTTTTCCGTTTTGCCACCAGAATTTCTCTCAGTTCGTTCATTTCTTCCAGCATAGGAACGATTTCTGCGTATTTTTCCAAAAGTTCCGGTGTTTTGTCCTCCAGAATTTCCCTAACGGCAGTGTATGTCATGCGGTAATCGGAATAAATCACAGAATTGACTACCCGATGGTTCACCACATAGCCTCTATGGTCAATTTCCATGATACAGCTCAAGGCAAGACGATCTTCATGAGGATTCAGGGAACAAATGCCATTGCTAAGCTTATGGGGCAGCATGGGAATGACCCGATCCACCAAATACACACTGGTACCTCTTTCGTAAGCCTCTTTGTCCAAAGCCGTATGTTCCTGCACATAATGGGAAACGTCCGCAATATGCACGCCCAGTTCATAATTGCCGTTATCCAATTTTGTCAGGGAAACAGCATCGTCCAAGTCTTTGGAATCTTCCCCGTCAATGGTAATGGTCAGCACATTTCGCAAATCTTCTCTGCCCATCAGTTCTTTTTCATTGATTTCCAGTTCCACATTTTCGATTTCCTGATAGACTTCCTCAGGGAATTCCACAGGCAGTTCATATCTGCGAATCACAGAAAGGATGTCCACACCGGGGTCGTTGATATGCCCCAGAATTTCAATGATTTTCCCTTCTGGATTCCGTCTGTCCTCGCCGTAGTCCGTAATTTCTACCACAACTTTATGCCCGGTCACAGCACCCATGGTGTTTTCTCTGGAAATGAAAATATCTTTTGCAACCTTTTTATCGTCTGCTGTGACAAAGCCAAAGCCTTTCACCTGCTCAAAAAGACCAACCAGACGGGTCATGCCTCTTTCCAGCACGCGAATGATGGTGCCTTCTGCTTTTCTGCCGCTGCCGCCGCCACCGGTCACTTTGTACAGCACCCGGTCTTTCTGCAAAGCACCATTGGTTTCTGATGCGGGAATGAAAATATCCGCACCGCCCTCGTCCGGTGTGACAAAGCCAAAGCCCTTTGCATGGCTGATGAATGTTCCCGTTGCCATCTGCAATGTTTCCGGCACAGCCAGTTTTCCTCTTTTTGTTTCAAATATTTTTCCTTCATCAATGAGTTCTGCGATGATTTGTTCAAAATATGTCCGATCTTCTTCCGGCACACCTAAGATCACACGCATGTCTTTGCGTTTCATGGGCACATAAGCCGGACTTTTCATGCATTCCAGAATGCGTTCTTTTCTTTCCTGTAATAATTCTTTCTCCATATTTCCTCCTTTTCTCCTTTCTTTCTACAAAAAAAGGGACGCATTTCTGCATCCCTCGCTCGTTCTTATCCAATCAGATTAATTACCAGTGCAATAATCATGAACAGAGCGCCGCCGATTTTTGTGTATCTTTCCAACGCGCCTTCCATGGAACTGCCTTTATTTTTACTCCAGTATGTGTCGCCGCTGCCGCCGCCGCCAATTGCGCCCAGACCAGCAGAACGTTTGGACTGTAACAGAATGATAATGCACAGTAAAACAGACAGAATAATCATTACAACGGATAATACTAAACCAAGTGTTGCCATGTGTCAAAACCTCCCAATATTATTTGTAATGGTCACAAAAAACCATTCTCATTTTCAAACAGTAAAAGTATTGTATCATACTACCGCCCTGCCTGCAAGTCTTTTTCCAAAAAAGTCAGGCTTTCAAAGGGATTTTAAGAAAAATATCATTTTCTCGCCAAAAGAAAAAGCGAAAAAGATTTTTTTCGATCTTTTCCGCCCTTTTCTGAAAAACAAACCCATGTATGTTAAACATATTATGATACTTTTATATTTCCTGACAAATCCGCGAAGGGAATTTCTCCATAAGTCCATCCGCTTTCTTTCAGTTCCCCATGAAGCAGTGCCCCTACTTTCCCATAAGTATTGGTATTGAGCAGCACCTCAAGAACCAGATTGGCAGGAATCAGTGTTTTCCAGTAGGACAAAATCTGTTCCTGCTTTTCCTTTTCTTTCAGCTCCAATACAATGGTCAGCCGATAGGCTTCATAGTCCAACTTCGCTTGATAATTGCCTGCACCACAAAACGTATCCAGCCATTCCTGCATCATGGAAAATGTGTACGGTCGTCTGCTGTTCCAATAGGAAAGCACCCTTTCCCGTAACGCTTCTGTATCTTCCATTTCTGCCGCCACAAGTCCCATCATAGCAGCCCGGCGCAAAAGCCCCTTTCGGCTGGAAGTGAGAATCCATTGATCCTGCTCTGCATCCTGCTTTGCTTTGGCTTCTTCCTCCAGAATCTCCCCTTCTATTTCTCCTAATTTTTGAAATTCCGCATATTCTGCCATAAAATCAGGTAAATACTGCAAATATCTCTGTGCCGTCATGCCACCACCTCAAATCCTTCCAAAACAGGAATTTCATCCACTCCCATCTGCAAATTACTTCCCAGTCCATTGATGGTGCAGTTCTGCACATCCAGCACTCCCGTAGCCGCAAGAGCTGCCGATTCCAGATAGCTGATTCTGACGATCAGATACTCCGATTCTGCCCATGCTTTCCGCAGCTCCAGCAGATATGTCTCAATTCTTTCCTGTATCTCTCTTTTGCCGCTTTCTGTATCCGCATCAGCCTGCCAAGTGATCTCCATAGCAACATTGCATTTTACTTCTGTCACACCTGCCACAGTCACCTTGTGTCCAATGGGCGCAATCCCATATCCTTCTCCTCGCATTTCTGGGTCGATTTCTTTCTGCAAAGCCTCCAATTCCATTTCCGTAGGTGCTTTCCATCCTTGGTCGATAATGACCAACTTTACCGTACCGCCCCCCTGCCACACGGGATAGACCTTCACGCCGCCCACATTCTGCAATGCCCCAACTTTCAGTTTATAGTCCGCAATATTTCCCCCAAAGGCATCTGCCGAAAAACTGGCCATATACCGTTGCCGCAGCATATCATCGCTTTCTGCATCCTCGCCGTCAGTCCGCAGCTCTGTCAGTTTTGCCTCTGCCAGCCCTTCCAGATGGTTCACTGGCAGCAGCGTCCCCAGATAACTGTTGCCATCCTCTCCAGCTGTTTCACATTCCAGCACCACTCTGCCGTTTTCTTCCATAAGCACATGATAGTAATAAGGTTCCAGATAAAACCGTTCTCCCTGTTTCAGCGAATAAGCTTCTCCTTCTGTGTCCGTAAAACTTCCATAAAAAGTTGCCTTTGTCGCCTCTTTGCGCATAACACCTCTTTCCGCACATCGTCTTGTCAGGTCATCCCCTGTTGCCGTATCCGCAAAGGTTCTGTTTTCCAGCATGGTCAGATCTGCGTAAAAAGCTGCTGTTTCTGCCGCGTTAGGTCCCATGGCATCAAAGATCAGACTCCCCTGCCGTCTGTCCCTTTTGTCTTGGGTCATTGCCAGCTTTCTTTCCATCAATTCCTCATAGCTTTCGTACATTCAGATTTCCACCGTCCTTTCTGCCTCCAAATCCCCCCATATAGTCTGTACCCGAAAGGTTGCTGTCACACTGCCCTTTTCTGTTTGAAAAGAAAAATCCGTTACCGCTTCGATGCGGTCATCTGCAAGAAGTGCCTCTGTAATCCTTCTTTGCAGCTCCGGAATCACAAAACTAACTGCCTTTCCATACAGATCTTCCAGTTCCACACCATAATTCCAGTCATATATGAGATACTTATACCGTTCCGTCTGCAATATCTTGTAAATAGCCTGTTTCATCGTTTCCAAGCCATCCAATGCACCTCTGATTTCTTTTTTCTCTTCTGACATGCGGTATGTCATGGAGGGTATATGCTCTGATGTATCCAGTATCAACATTTCTGTTCCTGTGGGAATCATTGACCTCCTCCTTTCACCCTGTCCAGCACAATGTACTGCTGACCACCTGACACTTTTGCCAGCAACACTTTTTCCCCTGCCTGCAAAGCCGTTCCTCGTATCATACGATAAAAAGACCATCTGTCTCCTTCCGCTTCTGTCCAAGTACGAATTTTCCCCAATTCTTCATACTCTGTTACATTTCTGCTCAAAAGCAAAAAACGCTGTGCCAGCAAAGGGCCATTTTCAATTTGAATGGAAAGAGGTACTGCCGATACAACGGTTCCTGTGCAGAAATCTGCCATACTGCCTCTGTCTACCGCCTCCAAAGCAATTTCCTTCAATAACTCGATCATTCCTCAACCCCCTCTTGCCTTTCTGACGCTGGAAAGATGGGCTTCTCGCAGTTTTGTAGTCAACGCTTCCATAACTTGATTTACATCAGCACTTTCTCTTACCTGCCCAATGGAAATGGAAATCTGCTGGGATGCTTCAGAGGTATTCTCTTTCTTCTGCCATTGCCGCAGCAGCCGCAGAATTTCTCCTTCTGTGCCATCTGCCGCAAAAATTGGTGAAGGCAGAGTTTCTCCCATTTTCTCTATTCCTGTTCCAGCCATTTCTGTGGACATTTTTGCAGCTTGTTCCGTCTGCGCCATCCAAAAGTTTTCTTCAGACTTCCACTGATTTTTTTCCTGAACTCTTTCTCCAATGACCTCCATATTGGCAACAATCTGCTTTTTTCTCTCCTCCAAAAAAGAAATGTTTTCTTTTTCCTTCTGTGCTCTTTCCAAGATGGTCATCGAATTTCTTTGAGAAACAGCCTTTTCCGAAGAACCTACTGTTGTTTTCTTATCCTCTGCCGAAAAATCCCTTTTCGGCAAAAACTTGATGATTTCTTTCATAACTTCATCATTTCCTGTTTCTTTTCCCCGAAAAAAAACTGTTTCCTCCGGCATCTTCAGACCATTTTCCTCTGCTTCCTTCCAGACATCCATCCACATTTTCAGAAAAGATGATATTTCCATAACCTTACCCCCTTTCCGCCTCCTGCATTTTTTCTATTTCCAAATCAATGACAGCGCAGTAAAACATCCTCTCTGCCAAATCCATCTGCACCCATTCCTTCGGGCGCACCCCATATTTTCGGAGGGCATAACTGGCATAATCTGCCTCGTCAATACCCTCCTGTATCAGTTTTTTGCCGTTTCTCTCCGTTCTGCCTTTCGCTTCTGGAATCCGTTCAGTGCCATAACCGCTTTTTGCAGCCGCAGATATTCTGCCGGTGTCAGCATTTTTTGCAGTACCTCCGCACCGCTTTTTGCTCCATAGCTTTCCCATAACTTTCTATCCTGCAAGTCAGGGAAAATCACCGCCGCCGCACAGAGATTTTCCTCAGTTTCTCTTTCCATCTTTCGCAGTTCTGCTTCTCTTACAGCCCGAATCTCCCAAAACAGTTTCCCATCTCCAAATCTGTCAGACACCATGACTTTCTCATTGGGTGGCAGATAGCAATTCTCCTGAAAAAAACATTCCAGCTCTCTCATGTTACGCCTCCACTCTCATTTCCAACTTCGTTTTGTGTTCCCCATCTTTGAAAATATGGGTGGATTTCTCAATAAGGCTCATTTGTGCAATGCCGATCTCTGCCAGATCAGGGATTTCCAGATATACCGACTGTCCAGCTGTCAAAAACAAATCCCCATTGATGTTCTCCACCGTCAATTCTTTTACCACTCGGCATTTTTCCTGCAAAACGCTTTCTGCCATTTCCTTCAGCTGTGTTTCTGTTAAGGTAAAAGGCACATGGGCATAATATTGCAATTTTCCCCATGTCCCTATCTTTTCCGCATTTTCCGCCTGAAACGCCAGATGTTCTGTTTCCTTTCGTCCAGCCTGATAGAGCTTCACCGTATTGCAGGTGTCTTTGCTGATGTCTGTTCGATACCAGTAATCACTGATGCCACCATCACAGCGAAGCACCCCATTTGTCACCAATTCCTGCCGTTCCCGTAACATCAGCCTGCCGCCGCCGTCAAAGAAAAAATATTCCTTTCCCGTAGCTTTTTCCGTCAAATCCAGCGCCGACTGAATCATATCCAACAAAGTCTGTCCTTCTTCAATACGCTGGGGAATCTTCCAACCTGTATCTGTCATGGTTCCCACAGGCAGCCCAGCCCCTGCGGCAATCATTTTTGCCACTTCCGTTGCCGTCTTGTCCCAGTAAACATAAGTATCCTTGTTTTTCGCCAGATAAAAAAGCATGTCATAAGCCGTCACTGCAATGATCTGTGCCGATGTACGTTCTTTTGTCATGACCCAGCCTGAAAACCGCAGCAGCCCATCCACATAAAACTGTACTTTGTCCCCTTCTACAAAGTTTAAAATGCCGTCCCGCACCACTGAAAACCGCAGACAGCCTGCCTCCATACGAATACTCTGAACAAGCTCCACACCTTCCAGTGTCACTGGCGTGGCATCATATACCGTACCATTATGGGCAATCAAAATCCGAAATTCCATTCTTTCGCCCCCTTACAGCTTGATTACTTGTCCCGGGTAAATCAAAGAAGGATTGCTGATGCCGTTTTTCTCTGCCAGTTCTCCAAACTTGGTTCCATCACCCAATTCCTTTTTGGCAATGTTCCAAAGGTTGTCCCCCTTTTGCACCACATAGGTTTTTGCTGTTTCCTTGGCAGGTCGTTGTGTCGGCTGTTTCTCCAATGTATTTCCACTGCTTGCAGGTCTGTAAGCAATGCTCTGCATCTTTCGGTATTCCTTCAGGGCAATTTCCACCCAAAAATCCCCCTGTTCGCCGCCTTGCTCCACAATGGTGTATTCCTCCAGCCCCATTTCCACATTGCTGCAAAAAATCTGACTGCCGTCCGCCAGCCTGCGGAAAATGATGAGCTGCACAGGCGTTTTTGCATTTTTGAAATCTTTCAACCGTTCCAGAAAATAAGACGGCTCTCGAAATCCTTCTTCCACCTGCACAAAATGATACTGCCTGCCTGGAAACAACGCCCGAAACCGCACTTCTTCCAGTCCGGCATTTTTCAGCAGATTTGCCTGCCCCATCTGTAAAATCTGCACCGTCTCATTGCAGTTCCCCACTTTCGTCTGCACCTGTGACGGTGTCACGGGGAACAAAAACTGTGTTTCCCCTTGTTTCAAATAAAATCGGTACAATCTCATCCCCCCTTACTGATTCACCGCTTCCACAGCCTCCTGCAAAGAAGCAAATTCCCCAGCTGTCAGCATTTTTTCCAGTAGGTTTTCTGCCCCCATGACACCGTAGCTGTCCTGCAAATCCGCTCCTTTTAAATCAGGAAATACCACAGACGCCGCCAGCACCATACTTTCATACCGCTTCGGATTTTCGCCGCTTTTCTTCCAAATTTCTGCGTTCTCCGCCTGAGAAATGGCTCGAATTTTCCACAGCATTTCTTTCCCATCCTGCTGAAATCTCGGCGCAATGGAATACTCCTGTTCCCGAAAATCTTTCGCATTTTCTTTGTAAAACGCTTCCTGCATACTTCTCCTCCTTTGTATCCCTGCCGCCCCCCCATTTTCTTACAGTTCGTCAAAAGCATCCAGCAGATCCGCATCCCCGAAGGTAAATGTCATATCTTCCTCCAAAGCAAACTGATCCACATCCAGCTTTCCAATGACCATCTCGTCAATGTTCACATCTTTGAGCAGCACTGTCTGTTTTCCTGTTTCCCCTGTGGGGTCTTCATTTGTCAGCATCAGCTCAAAGTAAGTATCCACACCATTTTTCATATAATCCAGCATCACTTTGCGGAACAGACTGGAAACGTAATACACCGTCATTTTTCCGGTGCCTTCCCAACCGCCGCTTTTGTGCTGTTTCCCTGTCAGCCCCAGAATGGGAATTTCCGTTCTGGTTTTCTTTACAGTCGCTGTCACATTTTTCACCTGCATCAGTTCGTGACGTTCCCCGTCAATTCTGGCGTAACAAGTGCCCAAAGCACCGTTTACCGTATCTTTTGCCCGTAAATAAGCCATACTTCTCCTCCTTTTACACAACTTCCACTCTCATATACAGTTTTTCCATGGCGTCTGTGGGCTGTACACTTTCATATACCACCACATCCTGTTTTTCTACGCCCTGCTGCACTGTAATGTCTTCCGATGTAAAGTTTTCGATTGCTTCCAACTGTAACAGCTGCTCATGATAAGCAATGATTTCTGCTTTCAGCAGATTTCTGCCGTCTGCGTTGTTGCTGCGTTTGCCCAGATAATACTGACTGAAAATTCTTGCCACATCATTGGCAATGCTGTCCAGCACCCTCACCACACGGTTTGAGGAAAAATCACTGTTTTTGTTGCTTTCAAAAGAAGTGAAACAGTTGATGTCACGCAGCACACGCACTTCGCCGCCGTCATCGTAAAACAGGAATTTCCCTGCCTGAATCCCCTTGATGAAATTGCTTTTTGTGTCTTTTGCATCCACTTCGTACTCCCCGTCATACTTGCGGTTGGTCAGACTTTCGTTCACAGCCGCTCCGGCTTCCATGCCTGCTGTCCAGCAAACCAGTTCTTTCGCCGTACCCACAGAAATGATGCCCTCGTAATCTGCCTGTGGATAATCATAAAGAACTGTTACGAACTTCACGCCTTCCTCATCTCTCAGACGTTTTGTAAAGCTCACAAACAGCTTTTTCGTCACCTCGTCTGTGCCATTGTATGCCAGCACATTAAAATCCTCTTTTTCCGCTGCCGCCAGAAAGTCCGTGTATCCGCTGCCGGAAACTTCCTCTGTGGTGCCCCCAGTCAAAGGGGTTGCCGCTGTAGGTGTCAGTGCGCCAGTGCCGCTGAATGTCACAAACTTGTTTTCTTCCAGACTGTCAATGTCCGCCACTGTCTGCACATCCACCTGTTCCATCTCCATATAGGTAGCCACGTCAAACATACCTTCTTCATCCACATTTTCTGCCACCACCACACGCAGGTCATTGCCTCTCAAACCGCCGTATTTTGCTGTTACTGTCAGTCCTCCAATGGTGGCAGTTGCCGCCGTACCACTGTTGATACGGTAAATCTTCGCTGTTTGCGCCCCACAAAACAGTTCTCTCATATCCTTCATTTTGTCATGGCTGTATCCAAAACCAAATACTTCCATGGCATTTGTCTGAAAATCCGCTGCTTCCACAGTCATCATTTCCTGAGGACCCCAATCCAATTCCATGCCCATGCAAACCACGCCTCTTTCACCCATGACGCCCATGGCTCTTGGTCTGGATACAAAATTGATGTACGCCCCCGGCAATACCTTGTTCTGCACCAAAAAGGTGCCGCCGCCTAATGCCATATTACTTCTCCTCCTTTACTTTCCCCTTCAAATACGCCTCTGCCGCCTTTGCGGCTTCTTCTTTTGTATAGTTTTTTCCGTCCTCCAGCACCGCTTCCAGCAAATCCCTGCTGTATCCCAGTGTTTTGCTTCCCAAAAGCTGTGCTTTTTCAAACTTCGTTTTCTTCATATCCCATCACCTTGTCCCCGTTGTATTCCAGCCGCTCCATGAGGGTTTCCTCCTGTTCTGCCACAATTTGCCAGCCATAAGTGACAAAAAAATCCACGCCGTCCTCTGTCATAGTGTGGGACATACTCCTTGCCCCAAATCGCTCCGCACTGCCTACCAGCCAAAGCACTTCATACAACCCGTCAGCCACCGCAGCAGCTGTTTCTTTTTTGTCATTTTCTTCTACCCCTGTGTAGCGCACTTTCAGCTTTGCCTCCACCGCCCTGCGCCGTCCTAACAGCCTTTTTTGGGTGGTTTCTTCCACCGTCACAGAAAAACAGGGCACTTTCGCCTTTTGTGGCACACGCTCTCCATATACGGGAAGGGAAAATCCTTCTTTTAACGCCTGTATCACTGCCCGTTTCAGCACTGTCATCATATCTTTTCTTTCCATCACGCATCCACCCCCTTAAAAGGGACATTTTCTCGTCAATACCGTTTCTTTGTGGGTGCTGTAAGAAAGGGTTTCTCCTGTGGTAAAAAAGATGACCTCCCTGCCGTCCGGCTTTGTCACTTCCACCTGACTGCCTGCTGCAATGTGATTTTCCGTAGGGTATAACAATACCCCTTCCCATTGTCCGTAAGCCAATAGCCCCTCAATGTCACTGCCATCGCCTTCTTCCACCAGCCTGCAAGTCATTTCTTTTCCCTGCACCGCACTGAAACGGGTCTCCCCCCAGGATGTTTCTTCTTCTGTAAATTCCGTCACACGGCACTTGTCCGTAAAATGGCTTTCCACAGCTCTTTTCGCTGCCTGCCAACTTCCTGCCATGGTATTCCCCCTTTTTCTCACCACTGCATTTTTCGAAAACGGTTCAATTCCTCCTGATAATGCAGCAAAAATGCCCCTGCCGTATCTGCTTCGTCTGCAAATGTCACAGAAACCTTTCCTTCTGTGATTTCCTTGATGCCGCCTTCCTGCAAACCGCCTTTGTCATAAATCTCCAGCCCAATGCAAACACAAACGTGTTCCAACTCCGCTGGAACTTCCTCCAGATTACAGTAAGCCTGCACCATTTCCATGCTTCTCTCTGCCGCAAAGGCAAGGGCGGCGTCCTCCGCCCCCACCTTCCGCAGTTCTGCCATTTTTGCCAAAATTGCTTCTTTCATGGCTCCACCGCCTTTATTCGGCGCTGTTTACACTGACCAGCACACCTTCCATGCCATTGTCTGTGATCCACAGATCATGGTATTTTCTATAGTCAATTTTCCACGCATTTGCGTTCTGGTTTGTCATAGGGTCAAAAATGCGTGTCACATCTGTTTTGGAAACGGCAATGGGTGCCTGTCTCACAGCAATGATCCAGTTGATGTCCTTTGCATCTGCCGCCGCCACAAAACCGCCTGTTTCCTTGCCGCCAGAAACACCGTCGTAAAAATCATATTTTGTTTTAAATCTGGCAGAAGGCACACGGATGATAGGACAACCATCAATTTCCTTCACCTTCAGCGTCATGTTGCCCTGAGTAAATTCGCCGCTGTCAATGACATTGTTGCCGCCCTTTGCCAGATCCAGCATACCAGCCACTTTCGCGGACATAGTCACAACAATTTCTGCACCATCACCCACCAGATCACGAATTTCCGTCACATCATTCAGCAGTGTTTCCAGAATGGTATCTGCCGCTGGTGTGTAATCTTTTTTCTTGCTCTTTGTTTCTGCCAGCTGGGCAATGGTGCTGTAGCGGTAAGCATCAATTTCGGGAATGACCTTTGTTCTCTGGAATTCCCCCATAACATTCCCTGCCACTGCCGCGAAGTTGGTTTCGTCCACATCCATGGCATCTACCTGAAAGGCACGGCCTCTGTCCTGTGTCAGTTTCTTTGTTTCGTAGTTGACGGTTACACTGCCTGTTGCAAAGCCTTTGTCCCTGTCATAATTTCCCAGACCACTCAGTTCCATTTTGGGAATCTTCACTTCTGCGCCGCCGCTGTACTGTACCTGTCCGGCGTTGTCCTCCATCCAGCCGCTGGTGGCACATTCCACCATCTGACTGTCCAGTTCCTGCATAAATACCGCTGCGTATTCCATTGTGTTGATGCTCATATTCTCTCCCCCTTATCTTCTCAGCGCTTTTCTGAATGTCTGCGCGATTTCGTTTTCTTTTGTTGTTTTCTTTTTGGTATAAGCCGCCTGGAAACCTGTGCCTTTTGTCTTTTCTTCTTTTTCGTTGAACAGATAAGGCGCTTCTGCTTTCACCGCTTCCAGATCCAGTCCTTCCAGTTCGCCTTTTTCGTTCAGTGTCACTTCGTCAGCGTCAATAAGTGCCAGAATGGCTTTGGCGTTCTTTCCGCCAGCCTCCAGAATGGATTTTTCCATAGCCGCAATTTTTTTCGCATTCTGCAGGGCTTCTTCCGCCAGTGTTTTTTCTCTTTCCAGTGCCGCACTTTTCTCTGTCAGCAGTCTGTTTCTTTCTTCCAGTGCCAGCAGAAACTGCTCTACTTTTTCCGCTGTTTCTGGGCTTTGAATCCCCAATTTCTGCATCAATTCCTGTGTCATGTTGTTTCCTCCTTCTTGCTTCTTTCTCTTTTTAACTGTTCCATCTCACTGTTCACATCCTCCACAAAAGGATGTTTGCCCAGCAGTGTCTTTTCGCTGACAAGCCCTTGGGACTCCCGAATCATTTGTACCGTTTCCAGATCGTCAGTGATGCCGCTGGTGTTGAGCTGTACCTGAATTTTCCGCCAGTCCCTGTTCCCGCCGTCTCTGCGGTTCCAATCCTCCGTAGCAAATCGCAGCACTTCTTTCACCGCCCTGCGAATTTCCGGCATAACGCCGTTGATTTTCAAGTAAAACATGGCATACTGAAACTGCAACGCCACACCACTTGGCGCCTTTCCCCAGTCCTCACTGTCGGTGTCTACGCCCATACCAAAATGGAAAATATCCTTCCGCAGCATCTTCATCCAGCTCATGCGGCTTTCCACAGGCAGTTCCACCTGCTTTGCCTCCACATGCCCACTGCTGTCGCTGATCTGCACTGCCTTGTTGATCTGCAATTTCTTCGCCATAGCGCCTGCCGCTTCGCCGCCATAACCCTGAATGACCCAATACAAATCCACCAAGTCCAGCAGATTGTTGGTTCCTTCGCTGCTCAGCAGGTCGTAAGCATCCACCAGCCCTTTGATGAGCTCCAAATCAGTGGTTTCCTCCCCGTTATTCTGCAAAGGAATAAAAGGCAGCCGTCCCCAGTTGTGGGCAATGCGCTCCACTTCTTCTCCATTTTCCTCTTTTGTCACCAGCCAGTGAGGCACCTGTTTTTTCTGTAAAAATTCCCCCTGACTGTTTTCAGAAAAATAGGTCACGTCGTCTTTTGTCCACCATTCCACCTGCCTGCGGAGATGTTCTTTCCCATCCTCCAGCACCTTGATATCATAATATCGAATGACATCGGTCATTTCCTCCTGATGTACCGCGTCATAGCAAACAATGAGTTCTTCTGCCGGCACAATGCAGGTGCAGAACTCCCCATCTTCGTTGTAATACACATGAAGATATTCCACCCCTTTATTTGCCGCGCCTACTACCCAGCGGTGCAGCAGCCGATTGAATCCCGCATCACAAAATGCCGCCAGTTCCCCTTCATATTCACCCTTTTCCTCGCCTTTCACCATGATGGTAGGTTCTCTCCCCACCAGATACGCCGCTTTCTGGGCTACCAGTGTATGATGAAAGGGATTTACATTGTGGTGATTGCTGCGGTTGGGATTAAAAAATGGTTTCAATTCCTCTGCGCCGTTTTTCGTTTCCGAAATGGTCGTTCTGCGAAAATCCTTCCGCAAAATATCATGGTCGCAGCGAAAATACCTCTCTCCCTCTCGCATTTTTCGTTTTTGTTCGCTCTGGCTGTCCTCCCGCAAAATCTCCTGCAAAATCCTGCTTTGGCTGAGCCTGCCTTCTGCCGTCAGTCTGGCTTTGAGCAAATCCATTTCCGATAAATACATGCTTTCTCCTTTCTGCCAAAAAACTGCCTGCTGTTTTCTCCCCATTTCTTTTCCAATCCAAAATCTAAACAGGCATTTTTCTTCTCAAAAATCCTTTGGCAAATTTCTTTTTCTCTCCTGCCCTCAAAAATTTCCTTCTGATCCCCCTTTGCCTGCCCATTTCCAAAATCCATCTACCAAATCCGTACCGGCCGCATATCTCTCTCCCGACTGTATCGCACCGCATCAATGGCATGATTGTTCTTGTCTGGGAAATAAGCCTTCCAGCCCCCATTTCCATCGCTTTCCAGCTCATACTCTGTAAATTCCTTGGCGGTCATGGGACATCGTTTCGGGTCAATGACGATTTCTTCTAAATCCTGTAGCCACTTCATGCCATAAACCACACTGTCGGGGCCTTTTTTCGCCCCCATGGCAGAAATGCCGTATTCCTGCAATTCTGCAATAGACTTCGGCTCTGCACTGTCGCAAACCACCAGCCCATTTCCTTTGTTTTCTTTCTGAATCTCTGCCGCCAGTAATCGGTTGCTCATGCCAACCTTGTGCAGTTCAAAGAAAATATACAGCCGCCGTCTGGTACTGTCGTAATGGTTTACGGTATAGTGCAAGGGATCTACAGCATATCCCCAGTCCAGCCCCCTTGCCACATGGTCAAAGGTTCTGATTTCTTCTTCGGGAATCTGCCGCAGAACGATATTGTGGAATACCTCGCCGCCGCATCCTACTGCTTCCCCCAGATATTCATGTCGGTAGCTTTCGTTATGCCGCTTTTCCATGTAAGCTGCCTCCAGAAAAAACTGTTCTCCCAGCCATTCTTTCGGCATAGTCTGGTATGTGCTGTGGTGTACCAGCTTGTCCTCCCGTTCTTCTGCTGCTTCCCCATTGACCCAGCTTTGGAGGCTTCTAGGAGGATTAAAGGAGTAAAACACCACAAAATCCTCGCCCCCACGCATGAGGCTCTGGTTGATGGTACGAATCTCCCCCATTCCCGAAAACTCGTCCACCTCCTCGTACCAGATGTATTTCACATATCCTTCCCGAAACTTAGCAGACTTGATTTTTCTTGGTTTGTCTGCCCCTTTGAAAATGATCTTTTGTCCGGTCTTTTTGTAGACCATTTCCATGGGGGACAGCTTGCTTTCCCATTGGTCTTCTACCCCCAGACTGCGGATGGCCCACCAAAGCTGTTCAAAAACGCTGTCCTTTAGATTTACGGCCACCTTTCGCAGCACCACCGCATGAGCCTTTGGGTCAGCCATCATACCCAGTATGATTTCTAAGGAAACAAAGGAAGATTTTCCACTGCCTCTGCCCCCTTTGAGCCAGTAGTGCACATGTTTGTTTTCTGCAATATCCCGGTGTACTTCATAAAAGGCTGGTCCGATGAGAGACGAAAGAAATATTTTTTTCTCTTTCACCCTTCGTCCCTCCCAATATCATCAATAATAATCACCCGGCTGCTTTCCGTTTCCTCTTTGGCAAAAGCCCCGTTTCGCCTGCCCAGCAGTTCCGCCGCTCGCATACGGGTCTTAATGTCTGTTTCTTCACTTCCCCGCATGGTTTCCGTCAGAAATGCCAGTATCTCATCTCCCGGTGCGATTTTCCCTTCCTGCTGTTTTTGTTCAGACGGTACTCCTGCTGTTTTCCTTCCCATTTCTGCCAAAAAAGCCTGAATTTTCTCTTTCTGCAACATCCGCTTGCCATAGCTGCCCTTTGCGTATCCCGCCGCTTTTGCGGCTTCTGTCACCGTCATGCCCTCCGCGTATGCCCTGCAAAAGTCTTTTTCTTTCTCACTCAATGTTTCATGGGACATCTCCTCCCTCCTTTGCTTCTTTTGTCGGCCGCAAACAAATCCTATCACACCAAAACTCTCAAAAAGTCCCAACATTGTTTATGTTAATTTTTTTCACATTCATCACAAAAAAATCCGTCTGCTTCCAACTGATCCGCCAAATCTGTCAATATCCTGTCATGAATACGAAAACAAGTAGACCGCCCCATGTTCAGCTTCAAAGCAATGTAATCATATCCGAAACCCTTTTGGTACCGCAAAAATAAAAGTTCCTGCTCCTCTTTCTGCAGCATCCCCACCAAATCATCCATCTTTCGCTTTGCCGTCAATTTCCGCTCAATCTCTGCCTGCAAAAGTGCAATATTTTGGTCATAGGCTTCCTCAATCAAAGAAAATCCCTTTTCCATATTTCTGTTTTTTGCTTCTGCCGCCAGCCCTTCGCATTCTGCCTTCAGCCGTAGTATTTTTCGGATTTCCTCCTGCTTTCTTCCGCATTGGTCTAAACTTGCTCCCCATTCTAAAAGCATACGCTTGACTTTTCCTCTCGTGCTCTCGGCTTCTTTTTGCAGATACGCATGCATTTTTGATATATTTTCTTTCTTCCTCATAAACACCCAGCTTTCGTTAATTATTTTCACAAAAAGTACATAAAATTATGACAAACCACCTTATATCTTCGCAATTTTTCGATATTTTTCGACAAAATATCTCAAATATATTCACAATACGAAAAGCACTGTAATTTTATATCACAATTCGACTGTGTTTTAATCATAATATCACGAACGCCTGTTCATGTCAACTTTTTTCACAAACTCCATTGTGTTTTTTTCCTTCTTCTGATATACTGAACAAAACTACATAGGAGGTTTTGTATATGTTTCAAAAAGTGAAATTCAAAGAACAGTTGCAAAAACTCATAGGCAATTCCACCACCACCGAATTTTCTGAGCGCACAGGCTTTAACCGCACATATCTTTCCAAATATCTGAATCTGCGGCTGGATCGCCCTCCCTCTCCCGATTTGCTCAGAGCCATTGCCGGCCCTCAGGTATCCTATGAAGAATTAATGGTATCTTGCGGTTATCTGCCTGCGGAGAATTTCTCTTTGCGCCATTCTGTGCGGATTCCCATTCTTGGAGCTGTTCACGCAGGCATGCCAGCCCTTGCTGTAGAAAATATCGAAGGCTACGAAACGGTAGACTCTTCAGAAATTTCTGCCTGTCATGAATATTTTTATCTCCGTGTTCAGGGTGACAGCATGATCAATGCTCGCATCTATCCCAATGACCTTGTCTTTGTCCGCAGACAGGACGATGTAGAATCCGGGGACATTGCCGTTGTCATCATTGACAACGAAACCGCCACCCTTAAACGTGTTCTGAAAAAAGACGGTCTGGTGATTCTGCAAGCAGAAAACCCAGCCTATGCCCCCATGATTTTTTCTTCGGCCGAACTTTCCCGTCTGCATATCATCGGCAAAGTACTTCATGTAAAATTCAAGCTGTAATTTTTTCCATTCTTCATGCACAAAAAACCAGAAATTCTGTATTCCTTCTGAATTTCTGGTTTTTTTCTGTCTTTTTTTCACATTTTATGGAATCAGCAATTTCTGGCCGCATACAATGCGATTGGGATCATCCAGTCCATTGGCTTCCATAATTTTTACCACACCGCTTCCATCTCCATAATATTTCTGGCTGATACTGCCTAATGTTTCTCCAGCTTCCACAACATGCATTTGCCCTTCTGTTTCCTGTGTTTCTTCTTGTGCTTCTGTTTCTTCTTCCTCTGCCGCAGTCATCCGTGGTGCAAAAGCCGCCTGTACCTTCACATCCTCTACATTTTCCGCCAGCACCGTATAGGAATCCTGTACCATTGCCATTTTTGTTTCCAGTTCCTCCAGCCTGTTTAAATTGCTGAACAGCCCATATCCAAGACAAAGACAGATCACACATAGAATACAGCTTACACCGGTCAGCATGGTATATTTACTCCGCTGTGCCGCTTCTGCCTCTTTTGCACGCCGCTGCAATACACGCCGAATCTCCTGTGCCGCATCAATGCGTTCCTCCGGTGTAGGTCTCCGCCTTCTCCTGGGGCCTTCCTGCGATGTTTTTTCTTCTTTTTCGGCCTTTTCCTGTACTGTATTTTCCATTGCTTCTTCTGGATTTTTCGCCTCTTTAGGCTTCACCACACTGTGGTCCAGCATATATTCCTGCATTTCCTCATTTTTTTCATAATAAACAAAATATCCTTTCGCCTGCTGCAATACATCCGCTTCTTCATTGTATATGTAAAAGGTATCCAGCTTGTCCACAGGGTCTATGACAAAAAGCACCTGCCACGGCTCCTGAAAATATAATTTGTGGAAAGCCTCATCCTTTGACATGAGAAAGGCGCCAAAACCCGGCTGACAATGTACCCAGCCTACCAATGTCATCCCTTGGAAATACTTGTCCATCTGACTGCCCACATATTCCCATGTTGCCGCACTGAATGTAAGGGTGCCGTTTTCCTCTGTGGCATCCCTCCCCTGAATGGCACCGCAGATCATGAGGATTTCCTCTCCTTCTATTTCTATCTGCCTGCCTACCAGCGCCGCTACCTTTTCCGTGCATCCCCGACTTTTGCCATATTGATATAAGTATGTATACACATAATCCTCTACATAGATTTTCCGTCTATGGTCTACGGCGCCCATCTGCTTCACTTTTGTGGGAAATGCAAAGGGCTGTTCATCAGAATGATATCCGTATAAATTGCTGTCCCCATCGAAATAATACCGCATCTTTTTTCCTCCTTGGTTTTGCTATGTCATTTCTTTATGAAATATAACACCTTTTCCCTGCAAAACCTGTCAAAGGCTGTCGCGCCTGCTTTTTTTCCTACCGCATTTTTCCGCAGAAACAGACACTTTTCAAAAAAAAGAAGCCCCAAAATAGGCTCCTTTTCTAAAAATATAATAGCTGGAATCCTTGGTATTTCAAGGAATCCAGCTATATTTGCTCACATCAGCGGTGCCAGCAACTTCAAAGCCTTGCCGCAAATTTTCTGTATCATACTTCCTTTTTTGTAATCTGCCATGGTCATCTCCTGACATTTTGCCAGAGTATTTTGGAAATCCTGTTCAATTTCTTCGATCACAGGCAGATCAAATAAAAAGGCACCACATTCAAAATGCAGATATAAACTGCGGTAATCCAGATTGATGGTTCCCACAACTGCCTTTCTGCCATCACTGGAAAATACCTTTGCATGAACAAATCCCGGTGTATATTCAAAAATGCGCACACCTGCTTTTAGCAACTGAGGATAGTGCGTTTTTGCCAACGCGAAAGGCATCTGCTTGTCAGGAATATGGGGTAAAATCAGCTTTACATCCACACCGCGCTTCGCCGCGTAGCATAACGCCGTTTCCATTTCATGGTCGATAATGAGATATGGTGTCATGATATGCACATAGTCCTCTGCCCGATTGATTATATCCATATAGACCGTTTCCCCAATGAGTTCCCGGTCAAAAGGGCTGTCCCCAAAGGGCAGTATAAAACCATTTTCTTCCTGAATACCACAATTCTCTTTCCGCAGATACCTACCAAAGTCCTCACTTTTTTCTGTAACATTCCACATCTGCAAAAACATCTGTGTCAGTCCTTCAACGCCGTCTCCTTCCAGCATAATAGCAGTATCTTTCCAGTGTCCAAAAGGAGATCTGCGGTTGATGTATTCATCCCCAATGTTCACCCCACCGGTAAATCCAACTACCCCGTCAATGACCAGTATTTTTCTGTGGTCTCGATTATTGTAATGGGTGGATAGTATAGGCAGAATAGGTGAAAACATTTTGCATTGAATCCCCATTTTCTTAATTTCCTCAGGATAACGATAGGGCAGATAATTGAATGCGCAGGTACCGTCATACATCAGTCGTACCTCTACGCCTTCCGCCGCTTTTCGCTGTAAAACCTTCAGGATTTTAGCCCACATATAGCCTTTTTCCACAATAAAATATTCCAGAAAAATAAATTTCTCGGCTTTTTCCAGTTCTCGCAGCATCGCTTCAAATTTATTTTCTCCCAAAGGAAAATAAGTCACCTTTGTATTCTGATATACGGAAAAATTCCCGTGCTTTCGTATGTAATCCGCCAGCCTTGCAGTCCCCTTGTCCCGTTCAGCCAGCTTCTGCGCAATTTCTGCGTCCTGTGTGATGTACTTGGCCGTTTGCTTGTAAAGTGTTTCCAACCGCCTTTCCAAAATCCGCTGTCCCGGATGGGTTTCCACATAAAAATAAAACAAACCGCCAACAATGGGAGAAATCATGATAATGACCACCCAGGAAAGCTGCATGGCAGGATTTCCCGGACGATTCATTACAAAAAAAACAAGTGCCAGCGCAATGATTAAATGTCCGCCAAAAAAGTAAGGCACACTTTTCCGGAAGTAATCAAAAACCAGAAACATCAAAATCAGCTGAATCAAGATCAGCACCAGAACCAATGCGGAACGCCCAAAAATCATATGAAATACGCCGCTGCGCCCCTTTTCCAATAAACCATTTTTGTTGCTTTCCCCTGAATCGTTCATGCTTTCCCCTCGATCTTATTCCGAATTTCCTGCATCCGGCAATCCATAGCAGAAATCACATCTGCACATTCTTTCAACTCTGCTACGATTTCTTCCGAATGTTCCACATCTTTTTTGTATTTTACCTTGTGTTCCAGACTTGCCCAAAAATCCATAGCTATGGTACGGAACTGCACTTCAACCTTCATATGTTTCTTTCCAGAAGAAAGGAAAATAGGGATATCCAGAATCAAATGTAAACTCCGATATCCGTTTGGCTTAGGATTTTTGATGTAATCTTTTACATCCACCAGAATGATGTCATCCTGTCCTGTCAGCATACTGGCAATGGCATAAATATCATCGCAAAAAGAACAAATGACACGAATACCTGCAATGTCAAATAAATTCTTTTCCATACTTTCCACAGATAATTCAAATCCTTTTCGTTTCATCTTGTTGATGATACTCAAAGGCTCTTTGATTCTGGATTTAATGGATTCAAAAGGATTCCGCTGGTATTTCGCCGCAAATTCCTCGTTCAAAACATTCAGTTTTGTTTCCACTTCCATCAAAGCACATTGATATTCCATCATCAAATCCATAAAAGGTCTTGCTTTTTTCAAGATCAATTCCGGATGCTCCATCTGCATAATATCATTAAATTGAAAATTCAATTCCTGCACGATTTTCACCTTCCTATTTTATATTTTCTTGCAGTATACCATAGACCCAGCAAAAAGTCTATTTTTTGCGCTTTTTCTCACTGTTTTCTTATGCAAAAATCATACAAAATCGAAACTTCAATGTATACGCTTTTTGAACAAGCCATTTTTATATACCACACTTCCGGCTTCTTCTTTCTTTTTTTGCCAAAAACGTTTCATCCTTTTCGTGCCTTCAGCCCAACTACTTTTTGGAAAATAAGAAAAAAGCCAAATTCCGACCTTATTGTATTCTTTTAAACAACAAAAAAAGGCTTCCCTTTCGGGAAGCCCTTTGTAGCAAACGAATTAGTTTGTAGCTTTGCTTGCTTTGTATTTTCTGATAGCATCAGCCAGTTTAGGCAGGATCTGTTTTACGTCACCTACGATACCCAAATCAGATACTTCGAAAATAGGAGCTGTGTCGTTTTTGTTGATGGAGATTACCAGTTCGGAACCTTCCATACCAGCTACGTGCTGGATAGCACCGGAGATACCGCATGCCATGTACAGGTCAGGACGTACTGTTTTACCTGTCTGACCAACCTGACGATCTTTTTCGATCCAGCCAGCATCTACACATGCTCTGGAGGAACCAACTTCTGCGCCCAGTGCATCTGCAACGTCTCTGATCATGTCGAAGCCCTGAGGGCCGCCGATACCACGACCGCCGGAAACGATCAGTTTTGCTTCTGTCAGGTCAACGGATTTCTTATCGGATTTCACAACTTCCAGAATTTCAACGTTCATGTCTGCTTCTGTGAAGTCAACGTCAAATTTGATCAGTTCGCCTTTTCTTGTTTCGTCCTTGTCGATTCTCTTCATAACGCCGGGACGTACTGTAGCCATCTGAGGTTTTGTTCTAGGGCACATCAGAGTAGCCATGATGTTACCGCCGAATGCAGGACGAGTCATCAGCAGAGCTCTTGTAGGATCTGCGCAACCCATAGCTGCTTCTTTGTCATATTCTTCCTGAGTTTTAGCCATTCTCAGACCTGTTGTATCAGCAACCAGACCTGTTCTTACACGGCTAGCTACACGAGGTGCAACGTCACGGCCGATGGAAGAAGCGCCGAACAGCATGATTTCGGGATCATATTTTTTGATTACTTCTGTAACAGCTTTTGTGTAAGGTTCTGTTACATATTCTTTCAGGTAAGGGTGGTCAACCAGGATTACCTTGTCTGCACCATAGTGATACAGTTTTTCAACTTCACCTTCGATATCGCTGCCCAGCAGGACTGCGTATACATCATCTTTCAGATCTGCTTTCAGTCTTGTAGCTTCGCCGATCAGTTCCAGACCTACGTTCTGAACCTTACCGCTTCTTTGTTCAACTACTACATAAATACCTTTACTCATTGTAGGGTTTCCTCCTTATATTCCAAATTTTCGTATTAGCTTCTTTCTAAGCAGGAACAGAAAATTTACTGTTCCATTCCGTCCTTAACAAACGGATCCGCAAGCATTCATCAGATGATGAATTTTTCTTCCAGTTTAGCAACGATTGCTTTAACAGCTTCGTCTGCGGACAGGTCTTTCAGGATTGTACCAGCGCCTTTTACTTCTTTTGTGAAGGACTGATATACGTTTGTAGGGGAACCCTTCAAGCCGATCATATCCAGTTCCAGGCCATCTTTCAGAGCTTCGAAGTCCAGAACTTTGATTTCTTTTTCGTAAGCTTCTACGATACCTCTAACTGTCATGTATCTAGGTGTTGCCAGTTCTGCGATAGCTGTCAGCAGGCAAGGAGTTTTGATTTTGATGATGTGGTAGCCATCTTCGAACTGTCTTCTTACTACTACATATTCTTCTGTAGCTTCTTTGATTTCTTCAACGTAAGAAACCTGAGGAACCTGCAGTTTTTCAGCAATCTGAGGACCAACCTGAGCTGTGTCACCGTCGATTGCCTGACGGCCTGTGATGATCAGGTCATAGCCGATTTTCTTCAGAGCAGCTGCCAGGATACCGGATGTAGCGTATGTATCGGAACCACCGAATTCTCTACCGGAAACCAGGATAGCTTCGTCACAACCCATAGCCAGAGCTTCTCTCAGAGCAACGTCAGCCTGAGGGGGGCCCATGGATACTACTGTAACTGTGCCGCCAACCTGTTCTCTCAGTGTCAGAGCAGCTTCGATACCTGTTTTGTCGTCGTGGTTGATAATAGAGGGAACACCGTCACGGATCAGAGTGCCGGTTTTAGGATCAATTTTAACTTCAACTGTATCTGGTACTTGTTTAATGCATACAACGATTTTCATTATAGTTCTCCTTCCAAAATATTAGTAATTCAGCTTCGTCATCTAAATTTGAGAATGTCTACTGGATCAAACTTTCATGGAGCCGGAGATGATCATCTTCATAGCTTCGTTTGTACCTTCGTAGATTTCTGTGATTTTAGCGTCACGCATAGCTCTTTCAACGGGATATTCACGGCAGTAACCGTAACCACCGAACAGCTGTACGCACTGTCTTGTAACTTCGTTTGCTACATCAGATGCGAAGTATTTGCACATAGCAGCATAAGGAGCATAGTTGCCATGGTTATCTTTTTCAGTAGCAGCTCTCCATACCATCAGTCTAGCAGCATCAACTTTTGTCTGGCATTCAGCAAGTTTGAACTGTGTATTCTGATATTTGCCGATGGGTTTGCCGCCCTGTTTTCTTTCTTTAACATATTTCAGTGTTTCGTCGATAGCGCCCTGTGCGATACCTACGGACTGAGCACCGATACCGATACGGCCGCCGCCCAGAGCTGTCATAGCGATCTTGTAGCCCTGACCTTCTTTGCCCAGCAGGTTTTCTTTAGGAACTCTAACGTTTTCATAGATTACTTCACAGTTGGAAGCAGCTCTGATACCCATACGTTCGATGTTAGGACCAACTGTCAGGCCTTCGTATTCTCTTTCAACGATGAAAGCGGACATACCTTTGGGGCCTTTGGATTTATCTGTCAGAGCGAATACGATGAAGATATCAGCAAAACCGGAGTTTGTTGTGAACATCTTTGTACCGTTCAGTACATAGTAGTCGCCATCCAGTGTAGCTTCTGTACGAACGCCAGCAGCGTCTGTACCAGCACCGGGTTCTGTCAGACCGAAGCAGCCGATTTTGGAACCGTCAACCAGAGGTCTCAGATATTTCTGTTTCTGTTCTTCTGTACCAAATTCATTGATACAAGGGCAGCAAAGAGATGTGTGTACGGACAGTGTGATACCTGTGGAAGCATCAACTTTGGACATTTCTTCCATGCACAGTGTGTATGTCAGAACGTCTGCACCCTGACCGCCATATTCTCTAGAATAAGGAATACCGAACGCACCGATTTTCTGCAGTTTCTGCAGCAGTTCGCGATCATAATCTTCAGCTTCATCCATGTCCTTTGCGATGGGTTTAACTTCTGTTTCAGCAAATTTTCTGAACAACTCTTGCTGAAGCATCTGAGTTTTTGTCAATTTGAAATCCATTTAATATTCCTCCTATTTTTTAATAAATTTAAAGCAACCGTTCCTTGCGCACCAGTCACTTTATAAAAACAACCTACATCCGACGCTGCCGTCATGAAGTTCACTTTTGCTTTTTTGCATTTCAACAGAAAAGCATTTGTGCGCTTCTAAAAGAACTATACCATTTTTGTCTAAAAATTGTCAACATCTTTGACGATTAAATATTAGATAAAAAACGGTCTCAATTTATGGTAATACCGACAGTTCTCACTGTCTTTTCGCCACAAAAAAACCAACAAAAATCCATGGTCCTTCCGGCGTCATTCTTTCGCCCTTTTCTACCCAAATCTCCCTGCCTTCAGCCACGATCACCACTCGATTTTTCCGGAAAATGTCCGTTCCATGGATCTGGGAATGACAAAGAAGTCTTTGTTTTTCTCAATACTTTGTATGCGAAATATACTGCCGAAAAAATAACACACTGCCTGCTGATTTTGTGTGTTCCTTGTCTTTTTGCTTAACCATACTTTACACTATTGTCTTTTCTCTGTCAATATCCCTGCCCTATGCAAATGTTGTTTTCGCTCTTTGTTGTCATACAAGCATTGTATATTTTTCATAATCAACCACGGCTTCTTTTTCCTTCTTTTCCCATTCCTTTAACCTTTTTACCTTTTTTTATATAAAAAACAGTTCTTTTCTTCCTTCTTCAAATTCTTGTATATCCGTCACAGACCGTACTTATCACATTTTCTCAGGTCTGCTTATTTTTGTGAAAAATTACGCTAAATTTCTTTTTATCGAAATTTCTCTATTTTGTTTATTCTTCCAAATCGAAAACTTTCTCCTTTGTCACACTGCTTTTCCCACTATACAAGCATAAAAAAAGGAGTATCCCTAAGGATACTCCTCTTGCATTTACCGTATGGAGTTGAAATTATTCGATAACTTCTACTACGGAACCTGCGCCTACTGTTCTACCACCTTCACGGATAGCGAAACGCAGACCCTGGTTCATAGCAACGGGTGTGATCAGTTCGATTGTCATTTCAACGTTGTCGCCAGGCATGCACATTTCTGTACCTTCGGGCAGAGAGATAACGCCTGTAACGTCTGTTGTTCTGAAGTAGAACTGAGGTCTGTAGTTGTTGAAGAAAGGTGTATGACGGCCACCTTCTTCTTTGCTCAGAACGTAAACCTGTGCTTTGAATTTTGTATGAGGTGTGATGGAACCGGGTTTAGCCAGAACCTGACCTCTTTCGATTTCGTTTCTCTGAACACCACGCAGCAGAACACCGATGTTGTCACCAGCTTCAGCCTGATCCAGCAGTTTTCTGAACATTTCTACGCCAGTTACAACTACTTTTCTGATTTCGTCTGTCAGACCAACGATTTCAACTTCGTCCTGTACTTTAACAACGCCGCTTTCTACTCTACCTGTAGCAACTGTACCACGGCCTGTGATGGAGAATACGTCTTCGACGGGCATCAGGAAAGGTTTGTCTGTGTCACGTTCGGGTTCAGGAATGTATTCTTCAATAGCGTTGAACAGTTCGATGATCTTGTCACCCCAAGGGCCAGCAGGATCCTGCAGAGCCTGGAATGCGGAACCTCTGATGATGGGAATATCATCACCGGGGAATTCATATTCGCTCAGCAGTTCTCTGATTTCCATTTCAACCAGATCCAGCAGTTCTTCGTCTTCAACCATGTCGCATTTGTTCATGAATACAACAATGTAAGGAACGCCTACCTGACGAGACAGCAGGATGTGTTCTCTTGTCTGAGCCATAGGACCGTCTGTAGCAGCTACTACCAGGATAGCGCCGTCCATCTGAGCAGCACCTGTGATCATGTTTTTAACATAGTCAGCGTGACCCGGGCAGTCAACGTGTGCATAGTGTCTTGTAGGTGTTTCGTATTCAACGTGAGCTGTGGAGATTGTGATACCACGTTCTCTTTCTTCGGGAGCTTTGTCGATGTTTTCGAAAGCAACTGCTTCACCAATCTGATATCTTTCATGCAGTGTTTTTGTGATAGCTGCTGTCAGAGTTGTTTTGCCATGGTCAACGTGACCGATAGTACCAATATTCATATGAGGTTTGGTTCTTTCAAATTTCTGTTTTGCCATTTTTAAATATCCTCCTTTAAAATTTACTAAGGCAAATAGATTCATACATTATCGCATAAATGTACCTATCGTCCTTAATTATATTAAACTTCCGCAGTTTTTGCAATACCAAAATACAATTATATTCCGGTTTTTGCAATTATTTTCTGCCTTCCAGAACTTTTTCCTGAACAGATTTCGGGCAGGGTTCGTAATGGTCAACTTCCATTACATAGTTACCACGACCCTGAGATCTGGAACGCAGGTCTGTGGAGTAACCGAACATTTCAGCCAGAGGTACGAAGGAGTGAATTACCTGTACGCCGTTTCTAGCTTCCATACCTTCGATACGACCACGACGGGAGTTGATGTCACCGATAACGTCACCCATGTATTCTTCGGGTACTGTTACAGTAACTTTCATGATGGGTTCCAGCAGTACAGCGTCACCTTTTCTCATAGCTTCTTTGAAAGCCATGGAACCAGCAACCATGAACGCAGTTTCAGAGGAGTCAACTTCATGGTAGGAACCATCGTAAACTTCTGCTCTTACGCCCAGTACGGGATAACCGCCCAGGATACCGCTCTGCATAGCCTGCTGAATACCTTTGTCGATAGCGGGGATATATTCCTTAGGAATAGAACCACCAACAGTGCTGTTGATGAATTCGTAGTTGTGTTCTGCATCTGTAGGGATAGGTGCAAATTTCACTTTACAGTGACCATACTGACCTTTACCACCAGACTGACGAACGAATTTACCTTCAACGTCAACAGCTTTACGGAATGTTTCTTTGTAAGCAACCTGAGGAGCACCAACGTTCGCTTCTACTTTGAATTCTCTCAGCAGACGGTCAACGATGATTTCCAGGTGCAGTTCACCCATACCGGAGATGATTGTGTCACCGGTTTCGGAGTCTGTGTATGTTTTGAATGTGGGATCTTCTTCTGCCAGTTTTGCCAGAGCGATACCCATTTTGTCTCTACCTGCTTTTGTTTTAGGTTCAATTGCAACGGAGATAACGGGTTCAGGGAATACCATGGATTCCAGAATTACTTCGTGATCTTCATCACAGATTGTATCACCTGTTGTTGTCAGTTTGAAACCTACTGCAGCTGCAATGTCACCAGAGTAAACTTTATCGATTTCTTCTCTGTGGTTTGCGTGCATCTGCAGGATACGGCCTACACGTTCTTTTTTACCCTTTGTAGAGTTGTAAACGTAAGAACCTGCATCCAGTGTACCGGAGTACACACGGAAGAATGCCAGTTTCCCAACGAAGGGGTCATTCATGATCTTGAATGCCAGAGCGGAGAAAGGTTCTTCGTCGGAAGAATGTCTTTCCACTTCTTCTTCTGTTTCGGGATCGATACCTTTGATAGCAGGGATATCGATGGGAGCGGGCATATATTCGATAACGCCGTCCAGCAGTTTCTGAACGCCTTTGTTTCTGTAAGCGGAACCGCAGAATACGGGAACCAGTTCGCAGTTGATGCATGCTTTACGCAGCGCTGCTTTCAGTTCTTCTTCTGTGATTTCTTCTTCGCCGAAGAATTTTTCCATCAGTTCTTCATCTGTTTCACAGATAGCTTCAACCATTTTTGCTCTGTATTCTTCAGCTTTTTCCAGATATTCTGCAGGAATATCTTCTTCGTCGATTTCTTTACCCAGATCATCTTCGTAAATCAGGGCTTTCATTTTCATCAGGTCGATGATACCAACGAAATCGCTTTCTGCACCGATAGGCAGAGTAACAGCAACAGGTGTGCAACCCAGTCTGTCTACCATCATCTGCAGTACATTATAGAAGTTTGCACCCATGATGTCCATTTTGTTAACAAATGCCATTCTGGGTACGTTGTAGTTGTCAGCCTGACGCCATACAGTTTCGGACTGAGGTTCTACACCGCCTTTTGCGCAGAATACGCAAACGGCACCGTCCAGTACACGCAGGGAACGTTCAACTTCTACTGTGAAGTCAACGTGACCTGGTGTGTCAATGATGTTGATTCTGTTTTCATTCCACTGACAAGTTGTCGCTGCGGAAGTAATTGTGATACCTCTTTCCTGTTCCTGTTCCATCCAGTCCATGGTTGCTGTACCTTCGTGGGTATCACCGATTTTGTAGTTACGGCCTGTGTAGAACAGAATACGCTCTGTAAGTGTTGTCTTACCTGCGTCGATGTGTGCCATGATACCAATATTTCTGGTTTTGGCCAGCGGGAACGCTCTGTTTGCCACGCTTACTCCTCCTTCGTGTCATACTAAAATCGGGCAATACCCGAAAAAACTGCCAATCAGTCTTTTCGGGCTTGCCTTGATCCATAAGTTTCTTAGTTTAAAATTACCATTTGAAATGGGAGAAAGCTTTGTTTGCTTCTGCCATTTTGTGTGTTTCGTCTTTTTTCTTGCAAGCGCCGCCAGCATTGTTCAGCGCGTCCATGATTTCAGCTGCCAGACGATCTACCATGGTTTTTTCGCCACGTTTTCTAGAGTAAACTGTCAGCCATCTCAGACCCAGAGTCTGTCTTCTTTCAGGTCTGATTTCCATGGGAACCTGGTAAGTAGCACCACCAACACGGCGAGCTTTAACTTCCAGTACGGGCATGATATTGCCCAGTGCTTCTTCAAATGCTTCCAGGGGTTCTTTACCTGTTTTTTCTGCTACTTTGTCGAATGCACCATAAACGATTTTTTCAGCAACACCTTTCTTGCCGTCCAGCATAATGCTGTTGATCAGCTTTGTAACCAGCTTGCTGTTGTAAATAGGGTCTGCTAAAACCTCTCTTTTTGCAACATGTCCTTTTCTTGGCACGATTCTTCCCTCCTTAATGAATAATGATATTCTCGGTACTTCACAGGACTTTTCGCCTGTGTTTTCATGCCTTATCTCTCAACTTATATCCGTCCTTCTAAGCAATCGCAGATTGTATTGATTGGTATAAGGCATTTCTTCTTTTTACGATGATTGAATTACTTCTTGGATGCTTTAGGGCGTTTAGCGCCGTATTTGGAACGCGCCTGCATTCTGTTAGCAACACCTGCTGTATCCAGTGTACCTCTGATGATGTGGTAACGAACACCAGGAAGGTCTTTTACTCTACCGCCTCTGATCAGAACAACGGAGTGTTCCTGCAGGTTGTGGCCTTCACCGGGGATGTAAGCTGTTACTTCGATCCCGTTGGAAAGACGAACTCTGGCAATCTTTCTCAAAGCGGAGTTAGGTTTTTTAGGTGTAGAAGTTTTTACTGCTGTGCAAACACCGCGTTTCTGAGGAGAAGAAACATCAGTTGCTTTCTTCTGCAGAGAGTTCAGGCCTTTCTGCAAAGCGGGTGCTGTAGATTTTTTCTCAACAGTCTGTCTGCCTTTTCTTACTAACTGGTTAAACGTTGGCATTAAAATGCACCTCCTTATAGAATCTCATACGTTCTGCTCTTGCATTATTTCTGTATGCTTATGTCGCGTCTTAGAAGCCGCTTAGAAAACTTCCAGCCCGCAGACACTAGAAAATTTTATCACCCCAAAATTCAAAAGTCAATACCCTTTTCCCCCGAAAACCCTTGATTTTACGCAGATTTTACCCTTTTCGGCTTTGTATACAAAAAATCTCTGCAAAACACCGCATTTCACCGACAAAATCCCCGAAAGCCTTTGTTTTCGGCGCTTTACGCTGCTAACGCAAAAAATGGATACAACCCTTTGGGGATTGTATCCATTTTGTTCATTTTCTATACGCCATCTTATACCATTTCGTCTTCGTCGATATAAGTGCCATCAGCCTGATAATCCTGCGCATCTTCGGTCTGTTCTGTTTCCAGCTCGATGTTGCGGTAACGGCTCATGCCGGTACCAGCGGGAATCAGCTTACCGATAATAACGTTTTCTTTCAGACCGATCAGTGGATCGATCTTGCCTTTGATTGCCGCTTCTGTCAGGACTCTTGTTGTTTCCTGGAAGGAAGCCGCGGACAAGAAGGAATCTGTTGCCAGGGATGCTTTTGTGATACCCAGCAGTACACGAGAACCCTTCGCAGGTTCTTTGCCTTCTGCTTCCAGAGCTGCATTTGTGTTTTCAAATGTCAGCCAGTCAACCAGAGAGCCGGGCAGGAAATCTGTATCGCCGTTTTCTTCGATCTTGACACGTTTCAGCATCTGACGAACAATAACTTCGATATGCTTGTCGCTGATTTCTACACCCTGCAGACGGTATACACGCTGTACTTCCTGAATCATATAGTCCTGAACGCCTCTCAGACCTTTGATCTTCAGAATGTCGTGAGGGTTTACGCTACCTTCTGTGATTTCATCACCGGCTTCAATGATGTCGCCGTCGTAAACTTTGATTCTGGAACCGTAAGGAATCAGATAATCTTTTGTTTCGCCTGTTTCAGGATTTGTGATGATTACTTCACGTTTTTTCTTGGTATCGTTCAGTGTTACATGACCGCCAAATTCCGCGATGATCGCAAGACCCTTAGGTTTTCTTGCTTCAAACAATTCTTCGACACGAGGAAGACCCTGTGTGATGTCATCGCCGGCGATACCGCCAGTATGGAATGTACGCATGGTCAGCTGTGTACCGGGTTCACCGATGGACTGCGCCGCGATGATACCTACAGATTCACCGATACGTACATATCTGCCGGATGCCATGTTGGCACCGTAACATTTTGCACAGATACCAACTTCGGAACGACATGTCAGTACAGTTCTGATCCAAACTTTCTTGATACCTGCTTTTTCCACTGCCTCTGCCTGATCTACAGTGATCATGGTGTCAGCAGGAACAATGATTTCGCCTGTTTCAGGATGGATGATGTCATAAGCAGACCATCTGCCGCGGATACGATCCTGCAGATCTTCGATGACTTCGTTGCCATCCATGAAAGCGGAAATTTCCATACAAGGTGTTTCGATGTTTCTGCCTTCGCAGCAGTCCCATTCTCTAACAATAATATCCTGAGAAACGTCTACCAGACGACGTGTCAGGTAACCGGAGTCGGCTGTCTTCAGCGCTGTATCGGTCAGACCTTTACGAGCACCGTGAGCGGAAATGAAGTATTCCAGTACGGACAGACCTTCACGGAAGTTCGCTTTGATAGGCAGTTCGATGATACCGCCGTTAGGGGATGCCATCAGACCACGCATACCAGCCAGCTGTTTGATCTGTCTGTTGGAACCACGGGCACCGGAGTTAGCCATCATGAAGATGTTGTTGTATTTACCCAGACCAGCCAGCAGAGCCACAGTGATCTTATCATCGGCAATGTTCCATGCTTCGATAACTTTCTGGTGACGTTCTTCGTCTGTCATCAAACCACGACGGAATTTTCTTGTGATCAGATCAACCTTTTCTTCCGCTTCTGCCAGATATTCCGCTTTTTCCTTAGGAATTTCCATATCGGATACGGATACAGTCATGGCAGCTCTTGTGGAGAATTTGTAACCCAGGGATTTGATCTTATCCAGTACATCAGCTGTCTGTGTTGCGCCGCAGCGGTTGATGCACTTGTTGATGATCTTACCGATGGCTTTTTTATCTACCAGGAAACCTACTTCGTAGTCAAATTTGGTTTCGTCGTTTGTTCTGTCAACGTAACCCAGATTCTGAGGAATTGCTTCGTTGAAGATGATACGACCAACGGTAGCTTTTACCAGTCTGGTTTCTTTTACGCCGTTAAATTCCATGGTTCTTCTGACTTTGATAACTTCCTGCAAATAAATTTCGTGGTTATCATAAGCCAGCATTGCTTCTTTTTCATCTTTAAATACTTTGATGATAGGGTCGCCTTTGGCAACGATCACATTGCCTTCTGCGTCCAGAATATCTTCTTCGTATTTTTTATTCAAATCTTCTCTTTCCAGTGTCAGGTAATACATACCCAGGATCATATCCTGAGAGGGTACGGTTACAGGAGCACCATCGGAAGGTTTCAGCAAGTTGTTAGGAGAAAGCAGCAGGAATCTGCATTCTGCCTGTGCTTCTACGGACAGAGGTACATGAACCGCCATCTGGTCACCGTCGAAGTCGGCGTTGTACGCTGTACATACCAGAGGATGCAGTTTGATTGCACGGCCTTCTACCAGTACAGGTTCAAATGCCTGAATACCCAGTCTGTGCAGGGTTGGGGCACGGTTCAGCATAACAGGATGTTCTTTGATGACATCTTCCAAGATGTCCCAAACTTCTGTCTGCAGTCTTTCTACCATTCTCTTAGCGGATTTGATGTTGTGAGCCAGACCATCTTCCACCAGTTTCTTCATTACAAAAGGTTTGAACAGCTCGATAGCCATTTCCTTAGGCAGACCGCACTGGAAAATCTTCAGTTCGGGGCCTACAACGATAACGGAACGGCCGGAGTAGTCAACACGTTTACCCAGCAGGTTCTGACGGAAACGACCCTGTTTACCCTTCAGCATGTCGGACAGAGATTTCAGCGCTCTGTTGCCGGGGCCTGTTACAGGTCTGCCGCGTCTGCCGTTGTCGATGAGGGCGTCAACTGCTTCCTGCAGCATTCTTTTTTCGTTTCTAACGATGATGTCAGGCGCGCCCAGATCCAGCAGTCTTTTCAGACGGTTGTTTCTGTTGATAACACGTCTGTACAGATCATTCAGGTCGCTGGTTGCGAAACGGCCGCCGTCCAGCTGTACCATAGGACGGATGTCGGGAGGAATAACCGGGATGGCATCCAGAATCATCCATTCAGGCTTATTGCCGGATACACGGAAGCTTTCCACAACTTCCAGTTTCTTGATGATACGCACACGTTTCTGACCTGTGGTGTCGACGAGCTGTCTTTTCAGCTCGTCGGCTTCTTTTTCCAGATCAATGTCCTGGAGCAGTCTTTTGATTGCTTCCGCACCCATTGCTGCTTCAAAACGGTTGCCGTATTTATCGTATGCTTCTCTGTATTCTCTTTCGCTCAGCAGCTGTTTGTACTGCAGTTCTGTGTCCCCTGCATCCAGTACGATATAAGACGCAAAGTACAGAACCTTTTCCAGTGCTCTGGGGCTCATGGAAAGAATCAGACCCATTCTGGAAGGGATACCCTTGAAGTACCAGATGTGGGAAACGGGTGCAGCCAGTTCAATGTGACCCATTCTTTCTCTTCTAACCTTCGCCTTTGTTACTTCAACGCCGCAGCGGTCGCAGACAACGCCTTTGTAACGGATTCTTTTATATTTCCCACAGTGGCATTCCCAGTCCTTTGTGGGCCCGAAGATTCTTTCGCAGAACAGACCGTCTTTTTCAGGTTTCAGTGTTCTGTAGTTGATGGTTTCGGGTTTCTTTACTTCGCCTCTGGACCATTCATGGATTTTTTCAGGAGAAGCCAATCCAATCTTAATGGAATCAAAAACAATTCCCTGTTCTGTGTTTTGTGTGCTCATGGGCTTGTTCTCCTTTCTTATTCTTCGTCATAATCGTCCAACAGTTCTTCGCCGCCGGCATAATCGTCGGACAGCAGGTCGCTGTTGTCGTGTACGGTGCCTTCTTCATCATCAAAGAGGAAGTCCACCAGTTCTTCTTCAGCTGTCATAGGTCTGGGACGACGGAATTCATCGTCTTCGCCTTCAAAGCCGTCGATATTTACATTCAGATCATCCACATCTTCAATGGATTCCTTGATTTCTACTTCAGTCTGGTCTTCACGCAGTACGCGGATATCCAGTGCCAGGGACTGCAGTTCTTTCAGCAGTACCTTGAAGGATTCAGGCACGCCGGGTTCAGGGATGTTTTCGCCCTTAACAATAGCTTCGTAAGTTTTTACACGACCTACGATATCGTCGGACTTCACTGTCAGGATTTCCTGCAGTGTGTAAGCTGCGCCGTATGCTTCCAGCGCCCAAACTTCCATTTCACCGAAACGCTGACCGCCGAACTGTGCCTTACCACCCAGAGGCTGCTGGGTAACCAGGGAGTACGGACCAGTGGAACGTGCGTGGATCTTATCATCTACCAGATGGTGCAGTTTCAGGTAGTGCATGTAACCGATGGTTACGCGGTTATCGAAGAATTCACCGGTACGGCCGTCACGCAGGGAAACTTTACCGTCTCTGCTGATGGCAACGCCTTTCCATTCTTCTCTGTGATCTCTGTTTGCATACAGTTCATCATAGATGTCACCTTCCAGCAGGGGTTTCCATTTTTCGGAGAATTCTTCCCATTCTGTATTGACATAGTCGTTTGCCATTTCCAGTGTATCCATGATGTCGATTTCGTTTGCACCGTCGAATACGGGTGTGCTGATTTTCCAGCCCAGAACTTTTGCAGCCAGGGACAGGTGGGTTTCCAATACCTGCCCGATATTCATACGGGAAGGAATACCCAGAGGGTTCAGTACGATGTCCAGTGGACGGCCGTTAGGCAGGAAGGGCATATCTTCCACAGGCAGTACACGGGACACAACCCCTTTGTTACCGTGACGACCAGCCATCTTGTCGCCCACGGAGATTTTACGTTTCTGTGCAATATAAACTCTTACCAGCTGATTTACGCCGGGACCTACGTCGTCGCCGTTTTCTCTGGTAAAGATCTTAACGTCTACGATGATACCTGTTTCACCGTGAGGTACACGCAGGGAAGTATCTCTCACTTCTCTTGCTTTTTCACCGAAGATTGCACGCAGCAGTCTTTCTTCTGCGGTCAGTTCGGTTTCGCCCTTAGGTGTTACTTTACCAACCAGGATGTCGTTGGGGTGTACTTCCGCACCGATGCGGACAATACCTCTTTCATCCAGGTCACGCAGTGCGTCTTCGCCTACGTTGGGGATATCTCTTGTGATTTCTTCAGGCCCCAGTTTTGTATCTCTGGCGTCTGCTTCAAATTCATTGATATGAACGGAAGTATATACGTCGTCCTGCACCAGTTTTTCACTGAGCAGAACCGCGTCTTCGTAGTTGTAACCTTCCCATGTCATGAAACCGATGAGAGGGTTTTTACCCAGTGCCAGTTCACCCTGACAAGTAGAAGCGCCGTCTGCGATGATCTGACCTGCTTCCACTCTGTCACCTACGTTTACGATAGGTTTCTGGTTCAGGCAGGTGCTCTGGTTACTTCTCTGATACTTGATCAGTTTGTAGCTGTCGCGCATAGATTCATCGTTGCGGATCACGATTTCGTTAGCGGAAACTCTTTCTACAACACCGCTGTTTTTCGCGATAGCGCAGATACCGGAGTCTTTTGCTGTTTTGTATTCCATACCGGTACCAACGATAGGAGAGTCAGTTACCATCAGAGGTACAGCCTGACGCTGCATGTTGGAACCCATCAGCGCACGGTTCGCGTCGTCGTTTTCCAGGAAAGGAATCAGCGCTGTTGCAACGGATACCATCTGTTTCGGAGATACGTCCATCAGGTGGATCTGGCTTCTGTCAACTTCGATGATGTCTTCACGGTGACGACCGGTTACTTTCTTATGAACGAAGTGGCCTTCTGCATCCAGAGGTTCGTTGGCCTGGGCTACGTTATAGTTTTCTTCTTCGTCAGCAGTAACGTAAATGAACTCGTCTGTTACGCGAGGTTCGTCGCCGCTCTGGTCTACTTTTCTGTAAGGCGCTTCAATGAAACCATATTCATTGATGCGGGCAAATGTTGCCAGTGTATTGATCAGACCGATGTTAGGACCTTCTGGTGTTTCGATAGGACACATTCTGCCGTAGTGAGAATGGTGAACGTCTCGAACTTCGAAGCCTGCTCTTTCTCTGGACAGACCGCCGGGGCCCAGTGCAGACAGACGTCTCTTATGTGTCAATTCACTCAGAGGGTTGTTCTGGTCCATAAACTGAGACAGCTGGGAGGAACCAAAGAATTCCTTGATAGCAGCTGTAACAGGACGCACGTTGATCAGCGCCTGAGGTGTTACCACAGCCAGATCCTGTGTTGTCATTCTTTCACGAACAACTCTTTCCATTCTGGACAGACCAATGCGGAACTGGTTCTGCAGCAGTTCCCCTACGGAACGGATACGTCTGTTGCCCAGATGGTCGATGTCGTCCACGTTGCCGTAGCCGTAATCCAGCTGCATCACATAGTTGATGGAAGCCATGATGTCTTCCAGTGTGATGTGCTTAGGCACCAGTTCGTGGATGTTTTCTTTGATGGCAGCTTTCAGTTCTTCAGCTGTTGTGTATTCGTTCAGCAGCTGTTCCAGCACAGGATAGTAAACTCTTTCTTTGATATTTACATCGTCTGCTGTCAGACCGAATTCTTCCAGATATGCATCAATTGCAACTGCACGGTTTGTCAGGATTTTTACTTTTCTTTCTTCTACTTCAATATACAGGTGGTCGATACCGCTGTCCTGGATAGTATCGCACAGTTCCATTGTCAGCACTGCGCCTTCTTCAGCCAGCACTTCTCCTGTCATAGGGTCAACCACTGCTTCTGCCAGTTTCGCGCCGCGGATTCTGTTTCTCAGAGCCAGTTTCTTGTTGAATTTGTAACGGCCTACTTTTGCCAAGTCATAACGTTTGGGATCGAAGAACATGCCGCGCAGCAGGGATTCAGAACTTTCCACTGTGGGAGGTTCGCCGGGACGCAGCTTTTTATAAATTTCAATCAGACCTTCTTCGTAAGATTTGGAAACGTCTTTTTCCAGTGTTGCCAGAATCTTAGGTTCTTCGCCAAACAGGTCAATGATTTCCGCGTCAGAGCCAATGCCCAGTGCACGAATCAGAACGGTCACGGGAACTTTTCTGGTACGGTCAACTCTTACATAGAATACATCGTTGGAGTCTGTTTCATATTCCAGCCAAGCACCTCTGTTGGGGATAACAGTTGCAGAAAGCAGCTTTTTCCCAACTTTGTCAAAATCAGAAGCATAGTAAATGCCGGGGGAACGAACCAGCTGGCTGACGATAACACGTTCTGCACCGTTGATGATGAAGGTACCTGTTTCTGTCATCAGAGGGAAATCGCCCATAAAGATTTCCTGTTCCTTCAGTTCGTCCAATTCTCTGTTATACAGTCTTGCTTTCACTTTCAATGCTGCCGCATAGGTGGCATCGCGTTCCTTACATTCTTCAATGGAGAATTTGGGTTCGGAATCCAATGTAAAATCAATGAATTCCAGCACCAGATTGCCGCTGAAGTCTGTGATGGGGGAAATATCTTCAAATACTTCCTTCAAACCTTCCTTCAAAAACCACTGGTAACTGTCCTTCTGCACCTCGATCAGATTGGGCATATCCAAAACTTCATTGATTTTGGAATAGCTCATTCGTGTCGTGTCGCCAAAACGGAGTGCATGAATTCTGTTTTTTTCCATCTTGTCACCTCTCGAATTTATCTATCACACCGACATTACCACTGCCCTACGGACACTTGATACAGAAAAACGACCTGTCGTTTCTCTCTATCAGGCGTCCATGGCAGCTGCTTTTTGCAGAAATTTTCTGCTTTTGCGCAAAAAATTTAGAATTGCCCAAACAAAGCTAGACCTTTGCCTGCACCACCTTTGATCAGTGGTCGTGACAAAAGCCTCTTTTATCTAAGAAATTCTAATGCAACTTTTGAACAGTTTGCCATACAGCCTCCCGTTCACCATATAAAAGCCAATAATTCCAAACAAACCGCAATCCTTATGTGCCAGAAATCCCCTGTATTTCAAGGTTCCTGCGGAGCTTCGCAAAAAAATGTTGAATTTTGCATTTCCCTGTGCTATACTGACCATAAATGATGGATATGTGTGCTTGTTTGCCAATGTGTGAGATATTTTACCACACCTAAAGCTGGCTGTCAAGCCCCTTTCCCTTGATTTTCCGGCGGTTTACCGCCTTTTTTTATTGCTTTTTTCCCTTCTCCCATTTGCACAACCCCTTTCCTGCTTTTCTCTGTTCTTTCCCATTGCATTTTTAGCACAAGTGACATTTTGTATAAAACAGCGCAAAAATTCCGTTGAAATTTCATGACTGTTTTTTGTTTTCACAAACTCCGAAAATCGCAATTTTGTGAAATATTTTTGTTCTTTTTTAAATGCATCACCATTCTTTACATTTTCTCCTCTACCTGTTACACTGTTTGAGATAGAAACGAGGTGTTTATCTTGCAGAAAGAGAATTATCAGATCGTGCTGGAACGCACGTTAAAGACCATAGAAAAGGAAGAACGCCGTCCCCGTCTGCTGCTTCATAGCTGCTGCGGCCCCTGTTCTTCTTATGTATTGGAGTATCTCTCCCATTACTTTGACATTACCGTATATTACTATAACCCCAATATCTCCCCTGCGGCGGAATTTACCCACCGTGCGGAAGAACAGCAGAAACTTATCTCCCAGATGCCTTTGGAAGGCGAAGTATCCTGCATTGTTGGGGAATATGATCCGGAAACCTTCTTTGCCATGGCAAAAGGCAGAGAACAGGAGCCGGAAGGTGGACAGCGCTGCTTCGATTGCTATACCCTTCGTTTGAAAAAGACAGCAGAAGCGGCAAAGACTGGCGGCTTTGATTACTTCACCACCACCCTTTCCATCAGCCCCCACAAAAACGCCCAGGTGCTCAATGCCATCGGCAAAGAACTGGCAGAAACCTACAGCGTTTCCTATCTCTTTTCCGATTTCAAAAAGAAAAACGGCTATAAACGCTCCTGCGAACTGTCAGAACAGTATCATCTCTACCGTCAGGATTACTGCGGCTGTCCCTTTTCCAAAGCGGAAGCCGAAGCCCGCAGAAAAGCCATGGACGGCAAATAAAACCAAATCAGACAGCAAGAATCCCTTTTGCGGCATCTTGCTGTTCTTTTTTTGGAAAAAGCCCGATTTTCTCTTTTCTTTCCCAGAAAACCGTCGTATAATAAACCCCGTGCGATTTTTTTGAAAGGAGTTTTTTTATGACACAAAAACAAAAAGGGATTTTGTGCATCACCGCATCATCCTTCTTTTTCGCTTTGATGAATCTGTTTGTGCGGCTTTCCGGTGACCTGCCCTCTATGCAGAAAAGTTTTTTCCGAAATTTTGTCGCCTTGATTTTCGCCGCTGTCATTTTGTATCGGGAACGTCCCAAAGTGACTTTTACCCCCAAAGCAAAACTGCATCTGTTCTGGCGGGCATTGGCAGGCACCGTCGGCGTCCTCTGCAACTTCTACGCAGTAGACCATTTGGTGCTGGCAGACGCCTCCATGCTCAATAAGATGTCCCCCTTCTTCGCGGTGATTTTTGCCATTTTCCTGCTGAAAGAAAAACCCAACCGCTTCCAGACATTGTCCATCATCACTGCCTTCATCGGTGTTCTGTTCATTGTCAAACCCACAGGCAATATGAATCTCATTCCTGCTCTTATCGGGCTTATGGGCGGTCTTGGCGCAGGTCTTGCGTATACTTACGTTCGCTCTCTGGGACAGCAGGGCGTTGCCGGGCCATTTATCGTGTTCTTCTTCTCAGCGTTCTCCTGTGTGGTGCTGCTGCCCTTCCTGATTTTCGATTTCCACCCTATGACTTGGGTGCAGTTGGGTACACTCCTTCTGGCAGGTCTTTCTGCCGCCGGCGGTCAGTTCACCATCACTGCCGCTTACTGCTACGCACCAGCAAGGGAAATTTCCGTTTTCGACTATTTCCAGATTCCCTTCTCGGCGCTTCTGGGCTTCATCGTATTCGGACAGATTCCTGACTGGCTCAGCTGGGTAGGCTACGCCATCATCTGCGGCACAGCCATTGCCATGTTCCTGCGTACCACCCGAACAGAAAAAGCATAAACCCAAAGAGAATCGCTTAGGGAATTCTTCATCAGAAAACAAAGCAAGCTGAAATCCTTATGATATAGGGGATTCCAGCTTGCTTATTTTTATAAGATTTTATTTTGTATGCTTTTTCTGAAGATAGCCGTCCCAATTCCCCTTAAGTAATCGAGGAAGCAAAAATCAATGTTTTCTTAAGAGGAATTTGCTTTTCCATTCTCTTTTTTTCTTTCCTATTTTCTGCTATACTATTGCAAAATATTACAAAAGGAGTCTCCCATGTTATTAGAACGAACCCTGTCCACATTGCAGGCATTAGGCAATGAACGTCTGCAATTACCCATATTCTACGAAAGCCCCCTGTCCCTTCGCTTCGAGATTGGTCCAGAGGACATTTCCACCAAGGACCCCCGTTATTTCCGTATGGCATACTGGCGCACCTCTTTTCTTTATGAAAAAGCGCCTGCCTTTGATACCCTCCTTTGGGTGCTTTACCGTACACCGGATATGGATTCCGACGTCAACGAGCTTCTCGACCGTTTCTGCAAGCTTGCCCGTCTGCCGGAGCCTGCGGAGGTCTATGAGCAGGAAACCGTTGACCGTGACGGCGAACCCTTTACCCGTATCTTCTTTTTCTGGGATATGAAAGAAACGCCTCCCAAAACTTCCGCTCTGCTGGACGGTATCCTAAAAACAGATTTCGCCGGATTTCTGGAGCTTTCCTCTGCTGTTTTCTTTTTCAATACTCAGACACCTTTCCTCCTCCATCTCTATGATGACAGAGGCATGGACTTGGTGGCGGCAGACAAAGCCCTTCTGTCTCCTTTTTATGAGGACTGCCACAATTGGCTTTTAGACTACGACCTTCCCCGTATGGACAAAATCTTTGCAAATACAAAAGGCACAGAACCCATCTAAAATTCTCAGACTGTCAAAAAATTATATTTTACACTTTTGCAAGAACGCGGAAGGGTTTGGGAAACGAAGCGTGTCCCAAATGGAATCCGCAGTCGGAATTCACTTCCGACGAGGAAAACAGCACGTTTCAAGGCATTTTTATGCCGATGGAACGTACTGTTTATACATACAGTAACCTCGTCAAAATCCTGATTTTGACGAAGGGTGTCGACTTTTTCGACACCATCAATTCTGTGCCTTTTTCTTTTACGGAACATACTGTTCTTCTACTTTTGTCACAATACCATTTTCCGAAGTAATCCAGAAAGGTAAATATCCCCCTTCTTCTTCCAGATGCTTCCGCAGTTCTTTCCAGCTTTTCAGCTGTTTCTGCTCCACGCCGTTTTCCGTAAATTCCACCACCAAAATTTCCGGTCGTTTTCCCAAATCCATGGCAGTATTGTTTTCCCATGTGCGGATATAATATCCGTTTGGCATTTCCATATTGGGGTCTAAATGCACCTGTGCCAGACGTTCTCGGTTTTCCTCTGTATACCACTGGGCTTCGTTCAAATGAAGGATTCCCTCTTTTGCATCCAGCTTCGTAATATACCCAAACCGCTTCGAGGACATATCACCATAAAAATCCTCCAAAGTTCCTTCTCTCACCACAATATCGTCTGTGGTCACAGACCAAAGCTCCATATCCTTCCGCAGAAATGTCATGGCAACATCTTCGGGATTCAAAAGCCCTACTTTGTGTCCTGCGTCGCACTGCGCCTGCTGTTCGGCGTAATAAACGTCTTCTTCCGCGCCGCTGACATAATTGTAATAGAGATTTCCCATCTCATCGCTCCATCGTTCCACGCACCAGATACCGCCATCCCCCTGTTTCACAGGCTGGGACAGAAGCAGCCGCCAGTCGCTGTATCCTTTCTGCTGATGGAGAGATACATCCACAATGATATGATTTCCCCCATAAGTTTCCGGTGTAATATATCCTTTTTCCTCCAGAAGCGCCCGTACCATGGTCCCCATTTCTTCCTGCGGCATAGTCAGTTCATAGGGATAAATGCTGCCGAAGCATACACCGAATAAAGCCGCCTGTTCCTCTGTATAGGAAAATTCCGCAACGCCGCTTTCATCAGGTTCCGGCAAATCCATTGCTCCAAAGGCGTATTTTTCAGATTCCAAATATAAATACTCTCCTTCTTGTGTAACGCCTTCCGGCAACTGTAAAGGCTTGTCACTGTCCAGCTGGTATCGACATTCTCCTGACCAGACTTCCGCAACGATACCTTCCCCCAGTAATCCTTCCACACGGTAATGCCCTTCAGAACTCAGCACTTCTCTGTCAATGATATGACTGCCCTGTTCTTCCACTACAGGCGCAATCTTTTCTTCTTCCATTCTGGCAATGGTATGGATATCATTTTTGTCCTCGGGCGCACTCCAGATGGCGCATCCCACTGCCACTGCCGCCACAACTGCCAGTCCAGCCACAACGGAAACAGGCTTTTTGTATTGTAAAATATGTTTCACCCTTGTTTTGATGGGCTTTTCCCCGAAAGCCAAAGGGGTACCAAACCATCTTTCTTCCGCCGACAGCCGCACCAGAGAAAGGGAATATCCTTTTTTGATGTCCATCCCCATTTTTTCCAGCACTTTTTCATCACAGGAGCTTTCCATATCCGCTTCCATACACCGGAACGCCAGCCACACCAGCGGATTGAACCAATGCAGGCAAAGAATGACAAAAGCCCCTTGCTTGATGCGCATATCATGCCGTTTGATATGGATTCTCTCATGACAGAGCACATACTCCCGTTCTTCCTCTGTCAAATCCGCCGGAATGTAAATGCAGGGCGGCATCCCCATAACAAACGCTGTTGGCAGTCCTTCCACCTGATACACATAAGGTTCCAGCTTTTCCCCATTTTTCAGTTTCTTCCGCAGTTTCCAAGAAGAAATCATGCCGTATCCCAGCAAAATCACTGTCCCTGCAAACCAAACAACAGAAGCCCCTTCCACCATCCGTTCCATGGGAAAAACTTCTTCCCCCAATTTTCGCACAGGTGTCCGCTCCGCCACAAAATCATCCACAACAGAAATTCCGCTTTCCACCTGCGGCACTGCCTGATATAGCTTCTCCTGCCGAAAGCTCTCTACACCCACAGGCATGGGACTGTAGGAAGTTTTGATTCGTACAGGCAAAATCAATGCCAGAAATACCACCAGCCACAAAACATAAGAAATGGATTTGGGGCTTTTTTTCAGTAAAAACCGCAGAATCAACACTGCCGCAATGGCAAAACTGCCGTAAAGGGATAAATTCAAAATTTCCAGAAACAGTTCATCCATACTCAGCCCTCCTCGTATGTCTCAATGAGTTTCTTCATCTCCTCCACTTCTTTTGCTGTCAGCCCTTTCCCCTTTGCAAAGGCTGTGAGAAACTTTGGCAGGGAACCGCCGAAGCTGTCTTTGACAAACTGTCTGCTTTCCTGCGCCTGCCATTCCTCTTTGGTATATACCGCCCGAATCATGCCTTTTTCATTGACAAAAACCCCTTTTTGCTCCAGTTTTTTCAGCATGGTATAGGTGGTAGATTTCTTCCATTCCATTTCCTCTCCGCAGATTTTCACCAACTCCGCCGAGGTCATGGGTACATCTTTCCATAAAATCTCCGCCAGTCTTTCTTCCGCTTCTGTCAGTTGGTATCCCATGGTATCCCCCCTTTCGGTCTATAAGTTTTAGACTTCTCTTTCTTTTAGTCTATAATCTATAGACCAATTTGTCAACGGTTTGCTTCTATTTTCATACAAAAATTTCCCGAAACAGCAGGCTCTCCTTAAGAAAACATTGTTTTCCCTTTATTTCTCAAGGAGAACTGCGACAGCTGATTTCAGAAGAAAAACATTTCCACAAAATCCTGATAAAAAAGCATAGCTGGAATCCTTGCAAGAATCCCAGCTATCTTTACTTTCTTATGAAACAGCCCCTAAAGCTCGGGGGAATCATCCATATTTTATTTCACTGTACTCCAGATATTGCTGTAAGCCGTTGTATTTTCATCTGGAATCAATCCCAATCTCCAGAAAGATACGCCGTTTACACCCATCATCTTTGCCAGATCCATTTTGTCCTGCATACTGCGGCTGTCCTCATACCAGATGACCTTTGTGGTATCTCCATCCTGCACCGTCATATAAGGATTCCGATATTTTTCAGAATATCCAGATGTGGCACCGCTCTGCAAATAAGCCTGCAATGTATCATAATCATTGTCAATTCCCTGACTGTTGACAATGACGCCATTTTGCAAATCCCATTCCACGTTGGAAGAAGGACTCAACCCCAGCACAACCTTGCTGCTGTCTGCCACACCTGTGCTCTCGTCGGTAATGGCGTGGAGTCCATAATATACCTGATCGAAAGGAGAAACAGGCGTTGTGGTAAAGCCGCTCTGCTGTACATCAGCAGAAATGCTCTTTGCCTCATAATCATAAGCCATCATAATGACTTTGTCCGCAATTTCGCCAATGGCTTTGTAGTCATATCCATCATAATAACTACCGTCTTTCGTGGCCGGATGGACTGCCACATATAGGCTCTTTCCTTCTGCCGTCAATGCTGTATCCAGTTCTTTCAGGAAGGCCACAAAATTCTGCTTCAATGTATCTCCTCGAAGTCCTTCAAAGTCAATGGTAACCCCTTCATAAGGATTTCTGCCCAGTTTCTTATAAGTCACTGTCACTTCTTCCATGATGGCGTTCACTGCCGCTGTACGGTTTTCTGCATTATTCAAAATAGTCTGCGCCGCTGTGGCATCCGACAGGAAAATATTCAGATTTGTCTGGACGCCGCTGCTTTGCAGTTCCTCTACAATCTGTTCATAACCTTCCGGCACTGCCCATTCGTTGTTATTTTCATAAAGGGTATTGACCACAATACTTCCGTCGTCACGATATTCCATTTTGCTCCAACCAAAAGAAACAGCGTCCATTTCCTTTGCCAAATCTTTCTGCCCATAGGAAGAAAACGCATAGAATCCATGGACAAAGTCTGTATCACTGTTCATTTTGTTGTAGCACCGCAGCATCATTGCCGCCGCTTCTTCTCTGGTGGCTGTGCCATTTGGCATAAACTGACCGTCACCTTTGCCGCTGACAATGCCGAAGTCATAAGCCAGATTGATATATCCTTTGTTGCTTGTCACATCTGTGAAGGGGGAAGCCGCCGCTGCCGCCGTTTCCACCAGATTGTCATAGCCCAATCCTTTTACCAGCATCACAGCCATTTCCTCTCTGGTGATATTGTCATTGGGACGGAAATTCAACTCACTGCCGTTTAAAGCCCCATGCTGCGCCGCTGTTTCAATACTCTTGAAATACCATTGGTTCACATCCTGATTATCCGCAAAAGAACCCGTGTAAGCATCCACCAACTCCCAGCCAAACATTCGACACATCATGGACACAAACTGTCCTCTCGTCACCGTCTGTCCCAGACCAAAAGTACCGTCATCCATGCCGCTGATGAAACCGATTTCGCTTGCTTTCACCACTTCGTTGTACGCCCAATGGTCTGTAGGCACATCGGGAAACTGCGCCCCAAAAGCCGTTGTTGTAAACAGCGTTCCCATGACCGCTGCCGCAAGAAAAACCTTTCCTTTCATTCCCGTTCCTCCTTTTGATTCCAAAACCCTTTTATGCAAAAAAAGCTGCATGGAACTGGCATATTTCTGCCATCCATACAGCTTTTTCCTTTCTGTTTGTGTTGCCGCAAAACAGAGAAGTCCTTTGCTGCATTGCGTTCCATACAGCTTAATTTTACTCCTCTTTTTTCCGTTTGTCTTTTACAAAATTCTTAATCCGTTCTCTTTTCCAGAAAATAACAGCTCCTAAAACAAGCACCACACCCCCTGCTATAGGTGCAGCCACCTGCCATATCGGTGTCCGTTCCACATAGAAGGTGAACTGGGTTCCGTCTGCGTAAAAGCACAGATACTGTCCATCTTTCTGGGTATCCAAAGGCACAGCGCCGCCATCTTGTACCAGATACAGCTTCATCAGTCCGCCGCCTTCCGGCATGCAGTACCGCATCAGATGCGTAATGCTGCCATCTTCCGGCAATGTTACCTTCCAGCCTTCCACAAATTTACTGGTGTCAACGCTGCCCACTTCTTCTGCGGTCACAGGTTCCATGGCAATTTCCTCACCATCTTCAAAACTGCCTTCTGCCAGCAGAATGGAAAGCATGGCTTCTCCTCTGGTCTGTGGTGACGCAATGGAGGAACTGCGCTGGGTATAAACGGCTTCGATGACTCTGTCAAATGTGACTGTTTCCGGCAGTTCCTCCCATTTTCCAGAAGAACCTTCCTGTTTGGGTACTGCTGGAATGGGTTTGCTGTCTGTTTTTTCGCCGTAGGTATATGCCACATCATCCACCACAGCACCGTTCGCCATGTAAGTCAGATAGAAAGAACGGAATCGTTCCGGCAAACCTTCTATGGCAATGAAATCTTCGTATGCCATAGGCTCCGCTTCTCCGGCAAAACTGATGTCGTCCACGCCGCCCCAGTCACCGTCTACAAAGTAATTGCCTTTTACATTCCCCTCAGCCTTTCCGGCAATGGCACCAGCCGCTTCCTCCGCATCTGCCAGTTCCACCATAGCACGGCAGTCAAAGATATCCGTACCATATCCGGCAATGCCGCCGGTATAGCTACCGCCGCTGAGAGAAACTTTCGCATCACTGTTCCGCACCACAGAATCAGAGCTGCCAACGATTCCCCCGATATAATCACCATCAGTGCTGGTCACTTTGCCGTAAGCCTCGCATTTATAAATGCTGCCCAGCTTCATGTAACCAGCTATACCGCCTACATAATCTTTTTTCCCTGTCACTGCTCCGTAGTTCACAGAACCTCGCAGGACAGCCTTTGTCTGGAAGTGCTGATTCAGGGAAGTATCTCCCTGTCTGGTCAAATCATCTTCCGGATCAAAGTCGTATTCCACCTGAATGGCACCGCAGATTCCCCCAGTATCCACGTCACCTTCCACTTTCCCGTAGTTGCGGCAGTTCTCTGTGACACCTTCTGTGGAAGAAGTCACTTCTTCTGATATATCTTCATAAATCTCTTCTTCTTCGCCATCATCCAGCAGTTTTTCGTAAATATCCTGCATAATGTTCATAATGGTTCGCATCTGGTCATTCATTGCCCGAAGGTCAGAAATGAGAATGTCACCATTATCCCCCATTTCATCTGTCATTTGTTCCACTTCGTCAAAAATGGAGCCAGTCTGATCCAGCAGATTGTCAACCTGCTCTTTATATTCCGCATCTGGCACAGCAAACTGGGGCGCGCCGCCTTCTCGGAAATCCCGAATTGCCCAGCGCATATCCGTTACCATATCGGCCAGCCCATCCTGAACATCCTGAAGCTGTTCCACAGATTTCTCCAGTCTGGATAAAGCACTGTTCAAATCAGAAGCCATGTCACTGCCGCTGCCCAAAGCATCATCCAGTTCATTTCTTGTGTTGCTGATGGCACGGAACACTCCGTCTCCGGCAGCCGTTAGGTAAGTAACATTTCCCTGTAAATCAGCCAAGGCCTGCTCCATTGCCTCCCAATCTCCCTTGGAGCCAATGACATTCTGTATGCTCTGATTCACATCATTCCATGCGCTTATGTAATTCTGCACTGCCTTTCCCAGCTTCGTCAGCCCATTGCCTGCACTGTCAATGGCATCCTGTCCAGCCTGTGCCGCATCCTGCAAACGGTCTACGGATTTGTGGAGCTGTTCCAATGCGTTCGTAATGTCATCGGCAACATCTTCTCCTGTGCCTAGAATATCTTCCAGATCCCCCAAGAAACGATCTGCCCGTTCACTCAGGTCGTTGATGGTCATAATGGTATCGTCCACATAATCTTCCGTTCTGTGCACCAAATAATCTGTGCTTTCTCTGGCTTCATCGGACATGGAAGAAATGTTGTCCAAGCGGAAAGAAACGTCATCCATGGTGGTTTCCGTATGATCCAGCATGCCGTCCATAATATCCTGCAAACCGGAAAAAGCATCGGAAAGCCGTTCCAAATCATCCTTGCCGAATTTCAATATCAAATAAGGCTCCATCTGCCCCACAACCCCGCCTACGTCTTTTCTGCCGTAAACAGCGCCTCGATTTTCGCAGTCGTGGAGATAGCCAGACTGTCTGCCGGCAATACCGCCCACATTATACCCCACATGGGGATAACCGATTTCCCCTACGTTTTTACATCCCTGCACAAGCCCTGAGGAAAATCCGGCAATGCCGCCCGTATCCGTATATACGGAAAGATTTTCCGTGTTGTTGATATGGCTCACATCAATATCATCCAGTGTGGGGGCAATTTCCGCTCCGTCTGTATTGACACTGCTTTCATTTGAGCAGCGGATGATACTGCCCAGATTCTGACCAGCAACACCTCCAGTATAATGTTCTCCGCGGATTTCTCCGCGAACAGTACAGCCTGTGATAACACCTGTGTTTTCATTGATGCCGGCAATGCCTCCAATGTTGTTTTTGCCATCCACCACACCATTGAACAGGCAATTTTCAATGGTGCCGCTGTTATGCCCAACAATACCGCCAATGGCACTTTTTCCGCCGGATGGCTCCCATGTGCCTGTGACCGTCAGGTTTTTCACTACCGCGCCTTCGCTCACATAGCGAAATACCCCTGTGTCAGAAGCCGCTGACGTATAAGACCCCATGTGAATACTGTGGCCATTGCCGTCAAAGGTGCCGCTGAACACAGGCACTGGCGTAAAGCTGCCGCCCAAGTCCAAGTCCCCATCCAGCACAACAGTCTTACCTACAGACCAAGTATCCAGCTTGCAGTTTTTCACAAATGATTTCCAATCCTCCGCCGTAGCAATGCGGATTTCTCCACCATCAGAAGCAAAGGCACTCAAAGGCAGACCGAAAACCAGCAGTGCTGCCATAAGTAATGATATGATTCTTTTACTGATTTTCATAGGTCTGCCCCTCCTCTCTTTCTGTTTCTTTCTTATGTTCCTCCGTCGACTCCTCTTTTGGCTTTTCCTTCTTGCCTTCTGTATCCACAATGGCATGGACTTCCCCGTGGATCACCCCATGTACCTTTGCGTCAATGGTACCGGAAACATATCCTCGGATATGACCATTCACCCGTACAGAACCTTCCAGTTCCTGACTAAGTTCTGGTGGCTTGATGGCAAACATTGTCCGTTCGATGACCTTGTCCCCCAGCAGCAAAATTTCCGGCAGTACAAACATAACAAGGAAAATGGATAATATGGTACCACGTCCCAGACAAATGCCGATGGATGCAACGGTGGGGTCAGAGGACATGAACCCAATCAAAAGCCCTGCTGCCGCCAGCATAGAACCGGATGTAATAATAGTAGGAAATGCCTGATTCAATGCCAAAATAATGGCTTTGTGAGGAGGCATCTGTTTTTTTAGATCCATATACCGGTTGGAAATCACAATGGCATAGTCGATGTTTGCCCCCATCTGTATGGAACTAACCACCAGATAACTGAGGAAGAACAGATTGCTGTGCATCAAATAAGGGAAGGAAAAGTTAATCCATACACTTCCCTGAATGACCAGTATCAGCAAAATGGGCAGCCCAACAGACTGGAAGGTAAAGAGCAGCACCAAAATAACAAATACGATAGAAAGAATACTGATCATTACATTATCCCGACTGAAGGAGCTGGATAAGTCAAAATCGCTGGTGCTGTTGCCAACCAGCAGAAAATCGTCGTAATACCTGCTTACATCCTCCCGAAGCACATCCAGAAAAGCAAAGGTTTCCTCTCCTTCTTCCGGCAAATTCAAATCCAGTACCAGACGGGAGTAGTTTTCCCCTTGCAGCTGTTTTCTGGCATCGTCAATTTTTTCATAGGCATCGTCCAAATCACGCTGCATCTCATCGTCCAGTTCCACATATCCTTTGTCGGCTTCCTCATGGGCAAATAGGAACATGTCAATGAGAGGCACTTGATAATTATCCAGATTGCCGATGACATGACCGTATTCCTCATGCTTCATACCGTAAGCCCCATAGAGGAGCTTTGCCACTTCCACATCCAAATCCATCATTTCCGCAAACTTTCTGGGTGTCAAAGCGTCCGCCAGCATGTAATCATCTTCCGCTTCTGCGTTGGCAATGCCCAAAGCCGAATCAACCTCTGGATGCTTCTGGATATCTGCCAGCAATGCCCTTTCACTGTCATAATCCCCCTTGGGAATGACAATTGCCAACGTGTTCTGACCTCCAAAAGTTTCTTTGATCTTGTTATCAGCAATGGTGTTCTCGCTTTTCTGGAAAGATGTGATCTGCGTATATCCGTAAGCATAAGGACACATAGAAGAAAACTTGAATGCCACCACCAGCAAGATCAGAAATATAGGCGGTACCATATACTGCATTTTGATAACGATACGTCCCAAACCGTCAATACTTGGTACAAAGTTTTTATGATGTGTCTTATCAATGCCCTTGCTGAACAGCATCAGTAAACCGGGCATCAATGTAAATACAGACAGCAGGCTGCAAAAAATCGCTTTAATAAGGACACGCCCCATATCAAACCCAATGCCGAACTGCATGAACATCAGCGCACCCAGACCGGAAATGGTGGTCAGGCTGCTGGCTGAAATTTCTGGAATGGCTTTGCTCAAAGCTGTGATGGTGGCTTCTCTGGGTTCCATATGCACCCGTTCCTCACTGTAGCGATGGCAAAGAATGATGGCATAGTCAATGGCAAGGGCCAATTGCAGCACCACTGTTACAGAGTTGGAAATAAAAGAAATCTCCCCAAAAAAGAAGTTTGTTCCCATATTCAGCACTGCCGCCGCAATGAATGTCAGCAACAGTACCGGAATTTCCATGTAAGTTTTGGATGTGAGCAGCAGTACACTGACAATGATTACTGCCGCCACTACCATGATCATTTTCATTTCTTCCGCCAGCATATCCGAGCGGTTGTTGCCCACCTCTGTGGATACATACAAGTCATAAGGCGCCAGTTCTTCCTTCAGTTCATTCAATGCTGTCAAAGAAATTTCGTCATCCACTTCGCCGTCAAAGGTCACATCGAACAGCGCCGCCGCACCTCTGTAGTGGTCTTTCGTTTCATCAAATTTCACTTCTGTGATGCCGTCTATCTTTTCCAATTCCTCCGATAGTGTCAGCCCTTGATCGTGTGTAATGTTGTTGACCATAACACGAGCTGTTGCAAAGGTGGTAAATTCCTCATCCATCAAATCCAGCCCGCGCCTTGTTTCTGTCTCCTCCGGCAGATAGGTTGTCAGATCATCATTCACCGATACCCATCCGCTGGCAAATACAGAAAAGAGCATTGCCGCCCCATACAACAGAAAGAATAAATTTCGTTTATCTACAATCAGCGTCGCCAGTTTTTCCCAAAAGGAACGCTCGTCTTTTTCTTTTTTCATGGTTTCACCTGCTTCTATGTGCTGCACCATTTTTCTTTCATAACAGCACGCACTTTCCTGATTTTATCTATAAAAGAACTATACTGGCTCCACCAGAAAAATACCATAGACAATGTGATGTATTTTGTATAAAAAAAACACTGCAAAGAAAACTTGGCAAAAGTATTGACAAGAAAACTTGGCAATGTTATGCTGTAAATACCAAGTAAACTTGGCAAACAAAACACTTTTAAAATCGGGGGGCATTTTATCAAAAAGGAGGGGCATTGTTTATGGACAAAAACGAAATTTTAAAACGCAGTCAAACAGAAAATATTTTGGGAGATGAACGAGAAAAACAGATTCGATTAGAAAGTGACACTTTCAGTCTGATTTTCATGCTGGCTGTCACACTGATTCTAACAACTGTCAATTTCGTAAAAGGTCTGTCAGCTGATGGATTTCTGGGCATTTTCTGGGCAAGCATACTGGGAAGATACTGCCTTCTCTTTTATCGGCATCGCAAAGCCTATCATGGCATCATGGCTTTAGCTGCTGCTGTTCTTTGTATCGCAAACGTCATGGAATATTTAGGGGGAATCTAAATGGATAAAAAGGAAATCCTTGCACGCAGCCGCGCGGAAAACGCCAATGGCGATGAACGGGAACAAAACCTTGTGCGAAAAAGTAGAGCCTTTGGTTTCTGCTTCCTTGATTATATTTATATTATCATATTCATAAGCAGTACATTTGTACTCAAAGATTTCAACAAGGAACTGTTCCTTGCCATTAGCAGCTGCTGGCTTTTGGCACGCATCACCATCTTTTTCATGCAAGGCTATTACCTGAAGAAAAAATTCTATTTGATTTTCGGTATCATAGGCTATCTTTTCATGATTTGTATGTTCGCAATCCGACCCATGTTACAGATATTCGTCGCATAGAAAGGAGCATCTTTATGGATAAAAACGAAATCCTCGCTCGCAGTCAAAAAGAAAATACTCTTCGAGATGAATTTACCGCTTTCGTAGAGCAGAAAGCACAGGCAACCGCCTATATTCTCATTCTAATTTATAGTGCTTTGGCATGTTTGGTCTTTTTCCTCCAATTCCATTTTACAGGCAAAGCTTACGGAGACTACCGCGCTTTTCTATTCTGCTTTGCCATTACCTTTGGCAGTCGTTCTTTCCAGCATTTCCGCAGCCATAAAAAAGCGAAAGACATCCTCTTTGTGCTGATTGCCCTTTGTGCTGCCATCATCACATTTGTCAATATCTTAAATCACGGAATGGAGATCCTCTGATATGCCAAAAGAAAAAGAACCAAAAAATGAACTCATCCTCCGCAACCGCTTAAAAGAAGCCCGTGGGGAGCAAAACTTATCTCAAAGCCAGTTGGCAGAAATGGTAGGGGTTTCTCGAAACACCATCAGTTCCATCGAAACAGGGCAGTTTAACCCTACGGCCAAACTGGCTTTGATCCTCTGCATTGCATTAGATAAAAAATTTGAAGACTTATTTTATTTCGACTAAAAAACTGCCAGCTTCCATCGTCTGGAATCTGACAGTTTTTCTATATCTGCTATTTTATACTTATCCACACCATGTTTTTTATTTCATACATGTTATCCACAAATTTTTTTATTTCCTCTCTGTTTTTCCACTTGTTCCACAGTTTTCAGCCTGATTTCTACACAACGCCTGCCAACGAGGCTCCTCTTTCAAAAAACCATAAGTTTCCTCCTCCGCAAAAGACTGCAAAAGTTGTTTTTTCATATTTTCCAATAACTCTGGCTGCATCTTTTGAAATGTCATGTGCTCGTACAGCCACGCTTGCCGAAAACCGCCTATTTCCGCAACACTGGAAAGTACCTTTTCCATAGTGTTCAGCGCCATTTCCCGATTTTGTTCCAACACTGCCAAATCCAACTGTGGTACCATCTCATAAAATTTTCCCATTTCAAAGCACTGAGCCAGTTCTCCCTGTTTCTTCGCCAGCTTTCGCGCCTGTTCTCTGTCATTTTCTTTCCGCGCTAACTGATACATTCCATGAAGGATGGCACTGATTCGCTGATAATCCGCAAAGAGCAATTCTTCATAAGCCTCGTATGCCTCTTTGATGCGTCCCGTTTCTCCATAAATCTGCGCTTGCATCCGCTTCCGTTCTGGATTTTGTATGGAAAAATACTGCAAATACGTTTCCGCTTCTTCATATTGTCCTTTTCGTCTGAAATATCCCACCAATCCACTGGCAGCCCGCATACGGATGCTTTCTTCCACACTCTCCAGCAGCCGCTGATATAAGGTACAGATTTCCTTTTCCTTCTTTTCTGCCTCTGGCACCTCATGGGTGATGGCATATGCCTCAAAACATACCGCCATATTCAAAACTAAATCTTCACAGTTGGGATACTGTTCCATTTGTTTTCTTGCCCATTCAAAAGCTTCTCCATAACCTGTTTCTTTCAGCATTTTCTGCATCTTTTCCATTAGTTCTTTGATTTCCTTAGGTGTCAAATTCTCCCGATAGGACAAAAGGGTATCTGTGGAAATCTCCAGCAATCTGGCAATAGGCGCCAATAGAGCAATATCAGGACAAGTGACCTCTCTTTCCCATTTATTCACCGCCGAAGCCGTCACGCCCAGCCGTTCCGCCATTTCTTCCTGTGTGAAATTCCGTTCTTTTCTATATTTCCGAATGACTTTTCCCAACATCATCCTGTCATCTCCTTTTTCCCAATTGCAAAGATCTCTGCTGTAACCAGCATATCAGAAAACCGTCCGCCCCACAACGGAACCTCCTTCAACGATTCCGCAAAAAAATGGAGCGTCATTCACATTTTAAGACACAAAAAAAGGACATCCTCTTTCAGGGGTATCTTCATAAGAAAACAAAGAAAGCCAAAATCCTTTGTAATCATAAGGATTTTGGCTTTCTCATTTTGTTTAGATTTTATTTGTTATGTTTTCTTATGAAGACAGCCGTCGCAATTCCCCTTAAGAAATCAAAGAAAAGGAAAATCAATGTTTTCTTAAGGTGAAGTTGCTTTGAGAATGTCCTTTTGGAAATTCGGTTTTAAATTACTTCAGAGTAACTTTAGCGCCTACTTCTTCCAGTTTCGCTTTGATGCCGTCAGCTTCTTCTTTGGAAGCCTGTTCTTTCAGCATCTTAGGAGCGCCGTCAACCAGTTCTTTCGCTTCTTTCAGGCCCAGACCTGTTACTTCACGAACAACTTTGATAACTTTGATTTTTTCGGAACCAACGTCTGTCAGTTCTACGTCGAATTCTGTTTTTTCTTCAGCTGCGCCGCCTGCTGCGGGACCAGCTACTACTGCAACACCAGCTGCTGCGGATACACCAAATTCTTCTTCTGCTGCTTTAACCAGATCGTTCAGTTCGATTACTGTCAGTTCTTTTACAGCTGCAATGATTTCTTCGATTGTCAATTTTGCCATTTTAAAGCACCTCCGATTATTTTTCGTATAATTTTCGTAATTTATTTCTTGATTTATGCTGCCTTTAAGCAGCCGCCCACAGAATTATTCTGCTGCGCTTTCGCCTTTTTTCGCGATCTGATCGATAACGCGAGCGAAGGAAGACATAGGGGATTTGAAGCTGCCCAGCAGTTTGGAAAGCAGTACATCTCTGGAAGGGATGTCAGCGATTACTTTCATGCCGGCTGCGTCATACAGAACGCCTTCAACAACACCTGCTTTGAATTCCAGTTCTTTTACATCTTTCGCAACTTTGTTGATGATGCTTGCGCCAGCAGCTGCATCTTCATAAGAGAATGCGAATGTGCTGGGGCCGGACAGATATTCGTCCAGACCTTCGAACTGTGTACCCTGGATTGCGAAGTGAACCATTGTGTTTTTGTATACTTTGTAATCCACGCCAGCTTCTCTCAGCTGTTTTCTCAGAGCAGTATCCTGTTCTACTGTCAGGCCTCTTGCGTCAACCATAACAACGGAAGTAGCCTTTTCCAGTTTTTCTTTGATTTCATTAACAATAACTTGTTTCTGTTCAATCTTTGCCATGTTTACACCTCCTCGAAGTAATCAATATGATGAAAAAGCCTCTTTGCACATAGACAAAGAGGCTTATATTTACGCTCTAAAAACAAGCAAATTCCTCGGCAGGATTTACGCACGAGGCACCTGCTGTCTACGGGCAATATGAGATTTTTCTCGTTTCAACTTGCTTAGTATACACCAAATTCAAGCTGTTGTCAATAACCTCTTAGAGATTATTCGGAAATTTTTGCAGCGTTTACTTTCACGCCGGGACCCATTGTTGTTGTCAGTACAACGCTCTTCAGGTACTGACCTTTTGCAGCAGCGGGTTTTGCTTTTATAATTGCACTCATCAGAGTCTGGAAGTTTTCTGTCAACTTCTCGGAACCGAAAGATACCTTACCTACAGGAACATGGATGATGTTTGTTTTATCCAGACGGTATTCGATTTTACCAGCTTTGATGTCGTTGATTGCTTTTGTTACGTCCATTGTAACTGTACCAGCTTTGGGGTTAGGCATCAAGCCTTTGGGACCCAGTACACGACCCAGACGACCAACAACGCCCATCATGTCGGGTGTTGCTACTGCAACGTCAAAACCGAACCAGTTTTCATTCTGGATTTTGGGGATCAGATCCTCTGCTCCTACGAAATCCGCACCAGCTGCCAGAGCTTCTTCAGCTTTGTCGCCTTTTGCGAATACCAATACACGAACTGTTTTACCTGTGCCGTGGGGAAGAACGACTGCACCACGAACCTGCTGATCAGCATGTCTGCTGTCAACGCCCAAACGAATATGTGCTTCTACAGTTGCATCAAACTTTGTTGTGGAAGTTTTCTGCACCAGATCGATAGCTTCTGTTGTATCATAGAGAGCTGCTCTGTCTACCAGTTTCGCAGCTTCAACATATTTTTTTCCTCTTTTCACTTTCGTGACCTCCTTATGTGGTAATATCGGGAGAATTCCCTCCCACTGTACCGGCTCATGCCGTCTGTCTTGTCTTATTCTTCTACAACGATACCCATGCTTCTTGCTGTACCGCAGATCATGCTGTATGCTGCTTCAACGCTAGCTGCGTTCAGGTCGGGCATTTTCAGTTCAGCAATTTTCATTACTTCTGCCTTGGGAACTTTTGCAACTTTTGTTTTGTTAGGCACACCGGAACCGGATTCGATACCAGCTGCTTTTTTCAGCAGAACTGCTGCGGGGGGTGTCTTTGTGATAAATGTATAGCTTCTGTCCTGGTAAACTGTGATAACAACAGGAATGATCAGACCTGCCTGAGAAGCTGTTTTTTCATTGAATTCTTTACAGAAACCCATGATGTTCACACCATGCTGACCCAGAGCGGGACCAACAGGAGGAGCGGGAGTTGCTTTCGCTGCGGGAATCTGCAATTTGATATAACCTGTTACTTTTTTTGCCATGAGTGGCACCTCCTATAAATGTGGTAATTAGCGGGGATTTTCCCTCCCACCGGCGACATAAGCCGCCTTCTTCTGTCAACTGTTAAATCTTGTCAATCTGAGCGAAATCAAGTTCTACCGGTGTTTCTCTGCCAAAGATGGAAAGACTTACGACCACCGTCCGTTTGTTTGTGTTGATTTCCTGAATCACACCAACGGAATTTGCGAAAGGACCGCTGGCAACGCGAACGGAATCACCCAGTTCTACGTTCAGGTTTTCCACTTCGCCGCCAATGCCCATAGCATATACTTCCGCGTCTGTCAGTGGTACGGGTTTGGAGCCGGGGCCTACAAAGCTTGTTACCCCTCTGGTATTTCTGACGATGTACCATGTTTCATCTGTCATGATCATCTTCAGAAGTACATAGCCGGGGAACACTTTGCGCTGTACAGTCTTTTTCTGACCGTCTTTGATTTCCACAACATCCTGCAAAGGCACGCTCACCTCATGGATGAGATGCTGCATACCTCTGTTTTCCACGGTTTTCTCGATATTCGCCTTTACCTTGTTTTCATAACCGGAATAGGTATGCACAACATACCACTTGGATTCGGCAGATGTGTTTGTGTTCATTTCTTCCGGCTTGTTGATTTCTTCAGACATACAACCATCCTTTTTCTCGTCGTTTCCTTAACCTAAAAGATTGATCAGCGTGTCATACCCTGCGGAAAATACCGTATCCATGCAAGTAATGATGACACCCACAATCAAGGATGTTACGATGACCGTTGCCGTGCTTTTCGCAATATCCGCGCGGCTGGGCCAAACGATCTTTTTGAACTCAGCCTTGTAATCCGCAAAGCCGTCACGTTCTTTGCCGTCGCTGTGTTTGGGCTGCTTCGGCGTTACTTTCTTAACTTCCTTCGTTTCATTTGGGCTTGTCATGTTCTTTTCTTCCATACGCTTCACTTCCTTTTTGGGAGTAGCCTCAATTACTTCGTTTCCTTGTGTAATGTATGGGCTTTGCAGAACTTACAATACTTTTTGATTTCCATTCTGTCAGGCATAACTCTCTTGTCTTTGGTTGTGCTGTAGTTTCTCTGTTTGCACTCAGTACAAGCTAAGGTAATCCGTGTTCTCAAGACTTCCACCTCCATTTGATGATTTTCACTTTTTTGCATAAAAAAAAGACTTGCGTCCTTTTCCCTAACAGAATATCACAAGTCCTTTTTGCTGTCAACCATAAATTTCGAAAAAACATTGATTTTCTGGCGTTTTCTCAAAATTTGGCACATTTTTTTACTGATTTTTCAAAAATTCTTCCAGAGCAATGGCAAGCTGGTCAGGACAGCTGGTATCTCTGGGCCCGCAGGTGATGCCGCGCAGTCTTTTCGCCGCTTCTTCCGGTGTCATGCCTTCTGCCAGTGCAGCCAGACCTTTATGGTTGCCGTCGCAGCCGCCCAGGAAAGAAATGTTTTTCACAACGCCGTCTTCAACGTCAAATTCCACTTTTCTGGCACAAACGCCTTTTGTTTCGTATGTGATATGCATGTTTTCTCCTTCTTTCTACAAAATTCTCTCGGAATCGCTAAAAAACAGCATATCACATTCTGGGCAAAATTGCAAGAAAGCCTCTTTTTACTTCCTGTATTTTCCAATAGGATATGTGAGCAGGAACAATACTGCCGCCGTCAGCACCATGGTAGCCCCTGCGGAAGTATCTCCATAGTAAGAAATAGTCAGCCCTGCCAAAGAAGATACCAGCCCAAACGCTGTTGTCAGCCAGTGATACCCTCTTGCACTGCGGGTCACGTTCCTTGCAGCAGCCGCAGGCAGAATCAGCAGAGAGTTGATCATCAGAATACCGATGGCACGAATGGATACCATAACAGCCACAGCCACCATAATCACAAAGATGTTCTCCATCAAAACCACTCTTACACCTCTGCTGGCAGCCAGAGAACGATTGATGCTCAGCAAAAGCAGCTGATTATAAAACACTGCCCAAAGCACATATACACCAATAAGCACCAGCAACAATACCAGCAAATCTGTTTGACTTACCGTCAAAATATCCCCTACCAGATAAGCGGAGTATTTGGAAAATCCGCCATGTCCTGACAGAATCACGATGCCCAGCGCCATAGCCGATGAAGAAAACACACTGATGATGGTATCAGAAGAAGCCATATTTGCTGACTTTACCTTTGTAATGACCAAACTGAGGAAAATCCCGAATGCCAGCATGGCAAGAATGGGATTATCCAGCCCCAAAAGCACCCCCAGCCCAATGCCTGTAAAAGCACTGTGCCCAAGAGCATCCGAGAAAAACGCCATTTTGTTGTTGACCGCCATGGTACCCAACAGGGCAAAAAGCGGTGCAATGAGTATGGCTGCCAGAAAGGCATTTTTCATAAAATCATATTGAAACATGGAAAGAGGAAGGCTTTCCAGAAATCCGTAAATGACACTCATGCTTTTTCCTCCTCTTTTTCCAGATAACCAAACACACTGCGGAATGCATCTGTGGCATACACCTCATCGGCATCCCCCTGTGCAATGACTGTTTTGTCCAGCAATACCACTTTATCCGCATATCGATGAATGAGGCTCAAGTCATGGGAAACCAACAGGATTGCCATGTGGTATTTATCTCGCAATTCTGTCACCCGATGGTAAAACAGATCCAGCCCTGCCATATCCACACCGGAAACAGGCTCGTCCAGAATGAGCAAATCCGGTACCGGATTGGTTGCCAGCGCCAGCAGAACCCTTTGCAGTTCCCCGCCGCTGAGAGCGCCCAGTCTTCTGTCTGCCAGATAAGCGCAGTTCATATCTTCCAGCATTTCCTGTATCTGTTTCTTTTCACTTTTCCCGATTTTCCACCATACAGGGCTTTTGCCTCTTGCCGCCGCCATAAAGTCTGAAACGCTTACAGGGGTGGAACGGTCAAAATCCATCTGCTGGGGTACATAACCAATTTTCGGCTGTATGATTTTTGCACCATGATGGTCTTGATAGGAAATTTCTCCTTTATAAGGACGCTCTCCCAAAATGGCTTTTAATAATGTAGTTTTACCTGCACCATTTTTCCCGATAAGAGCTGTCAGCTCGCCGCAGTGAAACTGCAAATTGATGTTGTCCAGCAGGGTATCCTGTCCGCTGACCACCTGTATGTCTTTTAAGGTAATGCTGCATAGTCCACAGCTGTTGTGTGTCTGCATGTTCGTTCCTTCTTTCGTTTCTTATGACAATGCATCTGCCAAGGTCTGTAAGTTCCGTTCCATTCCCAGACGATATACGTCTTTATTCAACTCACCGGAAGTGATGGGATTCAGTTCCACCACTGTTGCACCTGTTTCTGCCGCCAGTGTTTCCGCATATTTCATACCTGCATCGTCTGCCGCCAACAGCAGCTTAATGCCGTCCTCTTTGATTTCTTCTGCCGCATCCGCCATTTCTTTTGCGGAGGGTTCTTCGTTTTCATCAGCATAAATGCCAACGCCAACTTCCAGACCGCACAAATCCGCCAGATATACAAATCCTTCGTGGAATACTGCCACTTCTGTGCCTTCTGCCGCCTGAACAGCTTCCGCCTGTGCAATGACGCTTTCCATACTTTCTGCAAAAGCTTCTGTATTTGCTGCATACTTGTCCGCATTAGCAGGGTCTGCCTGCGTAAGGGCGTCACAAATGGCTTCTGCCTGCTTCACCCCATTGGAAGGATTCAGCCAGATATGTGCGTTCACTTCTTCTTCGCCTTCTTCTTCCCCTTCATGGGCGTGACCGTGGTCATCGCCTGCCAGTGTCAGAGTGCCTGTAGATGTATCTACAATAAACAAGTCAGGATACTGCCCCATGACCTTATCCATGAAGCTTTCCATGCCCAGACCATTGATGAACAGCACATCTGCGCCTTCCAGTGTTTTCATATCTTCTGTTGTCAGTTCATAGTCGTGGAGGCAGCCTGTCTGGGGCTGTGTCATATTTTTCAGTGTCACGCCTTCCACGCCGTCTGTCACATTTGCCGCCAGCAGATAAACGGGATAAAAACTGGTCACAACCGTCAAACCGTCTGCCTGTGCTGTTTCATTTTCTGTATTTTCAGTTCCTTTGCCGCAGCCGCCCAAAACCATTGCCGCAGCCAAACAAAAAGCCAAAATCTTTTTCATGTGGCATCTCCTCTCTTTTTCTAAATGCAATTCAGTTGCAAAATGATTGTATGCCCTTTGTTCCCACTTGTCAAGCCGTTTTTTTCTGGTATCATAAAAGTATCTATCACAAAAGACCGGAGGATTTTTATGATACGCAAGTTTCAAAACCATACACCACAAATACCAGATTCCTGTTATATCTTTCCCACAGCTACCATCATTGGTGATGTGATCTTGGGAGAAAACGTCATCGCCTATCCCGGCGTTGTCATTCGCGGCGAACGCCATAAGGTAGTCATTGGAGATAATACCAACCTGCAAGAAAACAGCACCATCCATATGGAATGGGACAGAGACTGCATCATTGGCAGCGGTGTCACCATTGGGCATAACGCCATCATCCACGCCTGCACCATCTGTGATAACGTACTGATAGGCATGGGCGCCATCGTCCAGGACGGCGCTGTCATTGGCGAAAACAGTTTTATTGGCGCTGGTGCGCTCATCCCCCGTAAAATGGTCGTTCCACCCGGCAGCATGGTCTATGGATTCCCTGCCCGAATTGTACGCCCCATCACCGAAGCAGAATATGAAGAAATTCGAGAATCTGCCGAAGAATATCAAGTTTTCAAACGAGATTTGGAAAAACAGGATGCAATCTTAAGAAAAAAAGGTCTTTTGGACTGACTTTTATACCCAAGCAAAAGAACATCGGTAAAACCCAGAATATCCGTTTTTTGCCGCAAATGCCGGATTTTCAGCACATCCTGCAACTTTGTTTCCTTATGCACCTATTTTTATCCCAAATTTCGCAAATATTCCTTGCACAATACGAACTTTTGATATAAAATAGGCTTGTAGAATGATAAAGGAGGTGTATCCAATGGCTCACAAAATCGGACCCGAATGCATCGGTTGCGGCGCTTGCGCTGGCGAATGTCCTACAGGTTGCATCCACGAAGCTGGTGGCGTTTACGAAATCAACGCTGCTGAATGTATCGACTGCGGTACATGTGCTGGTGCTTGCCCTACAGGCGCAATCAAAGCTGAATAATTTCAACTATAAAAAAAGTGAGTGCAAACTCACTTTTTTTGTTTCCCAAAAAAATAAGCACAGAATCAACTTCCAATGATTCCGTGCTCTTTTTTATTTAAAGTCCAATTTTATTTTCTAAACACTGCTTTCTGCGTCATTTCCATCAAGCGCTTTTTTCCACTTTGATGGTTTTCAGTACGTCTGCCACTGCATTGTGATACTGCAATACCAGATCTGCTTCTTCTGTGCCCGGTTCAAATACGGAATCCTGCATGCCGCCATAAGCCAGTACAAATCCGTTTTCTTCATCCCGCAGCACTTCTGTTTCCAGAGGTACTTCCTGTGTCTTCAGATCATCATATTCACTGGTAGTATACAGTACAATACTGCCAATGTTGCCCACCTTATCATCTTTCTTAAACTCAATGACTGCTGCATTGTCGTATTCTGAATATGCACCAAAACTCAGATATTCCGCCAGATTATCCGGTACAGACAAAGAAATGGCATATCTCTGTTCACCCAGCTGCAATACGGTATCCATATTGGGTTCTGCCGGCAGACCGCTGATTTTTTCCAATTTCAGACTGCCCAGAATATCTTCTGCTTCATTCTGATACTGCTGCACCAGATTTGCTTCTTCTGTACCCGGTTCAAAAACGGAATCCTGCGGACCATTATAGGCAAGCACAACGCCGTTTTCCTCATCCCGCAGCATTTCAGTTTCCAGCGGCAGGTTTTCATTTTTCAGCGCATCGTATTCTGCCGCGTCATAAATCACCAGTCGTCCAATATTCCCATCCTGATCACCTTTGGCAAAAAGAATATTGGCTGCCGCAGTGTCCTCCGGGAATGTGGTCAGACTCAAATATTCTGCCAATTCAGAGGGAACACGGAAAGAAACTTCATACCGAGAAGCCCCCAGCTGCAATACTGTCCGCATATTGGGTTCTTCTGCCTGAGCTGTATTTGTCTGTTCTGTTTCTGGAGACTGCTGTGTTGTGCAGCCTGCCATGGTCGCCGCCATTACCAGTGCCATTGCTGCTGCAAAAATGTTTCTCATCTTTTTCATCGTAACATCCTCCTTTTACCTCGTCACTGCAATTCTCATCTAATCTCTCAGACCGATGCCCCGATCACATATTTTCTTTTTTTCATTATAGCAAAGAAAATACTTTTGTACACAAACCAACTTCTTTTGTAAGATTTTCTTGTAAATCCTTAAGATATTTTTTTGTTTTGCAAAAACGCAGAGAATCTTTTTCTCCTCTGCGTTTTAAAATGACAAATCCTTATTTCACGATTTCAAATTCCGGCATACCTGCTGCACCTGCTGCAATTTCGTATTTCTGGAAAACAATGACAGGATTGCCTGCTTCGTTGATATAAAACTTTGTTTCTGGTGTAATGGTTGTAAAACCGCCCATTTCTTCATCAAAAAACAGTCCGCTGTCATCTGCTGCAATCTGTGCTTTGATGCTTTCGTTGGCAATGTTGATATAATCTTCTCCCAGCAGTTCTTCCAGTGTGATTTCGCTGTTGTCTTTCAGGTCTACATTAAAGCATTCATAAATGTAATCAGCGCTGACCATATTATTATATGCTTTCAAAACAAAGGATACCTGATCTTCTGTTTCAGATTTCACATCATAGTCCACATACACCTGAATGTCTTTATCCTCAAATTCCGCTTCCGTACCGCCTGTTGCCAAAAAGGCTTCTTTGTACTGAGCAACTTCCCAGTCAGCTCTTGCTTCGTAATCTGTGGTTAAGTGCAGAATCATGTCATTGATCTCTGCCGCATAGCCTTCTGTACCTGCTACCTGTGGTACATGGATGCGCAGTGTCATGTCCCCCTCATCGCCTTCATAAGTGCGCACTGTTTCCACCGCAGAAGCTTTCTCATCCTGTTTTTCTTCTGCCAATGCAGTGCCTGTTGTGCCGCAAATCACTGCACATGCCATCATCAAACCAGTTGTTTTTTTCCAATTCCAATATTTTTTCATCTCAATCACCTTTCCTCTGCTCTTTCTCTTTCTATTTCTAAACTCTTTCTGTCCTATTCTTTCATTCTGGAAATTTATTTTTTGATTTCAAATTCCGGCATACCTGCTGCACCTGCTGCAATTTCATATTTCTGGAAAACAATGACAGGATTGCCTGCTTCGTTGATATAGAAGTTTGTTTCCGGTGTAATGGTTGTAAAACCGCCCATTTCTTCATCAAAATACAGTCCGCTGCTGTCTGCCGCAATTTGCGCTTTGATACTTTCGTTGGCAATGTTGATATAATCTTCTCCCAACAAATCCTCCAGCGTGATTTCGCTGTTGTCTTTCAGATTGATGTTGTAGTATTCTGTCACCACTGTGGATGCGTTCCAGTCCTCATATCCGGTCAATACCAGAGAAAGGGTATCTTCTGTTTCGCACTTCACTTCATAATCCACATTGACTTTGATATTTTTCGCCTCAAATTCTTCTTCTGTACCGCCTGTTGCCAGAAAAGCTTCTTTGTAGGCTTCGATGTCTTCCGCAGCCTTTGCTTCGTAGTCCGCTACGATCTTCTGAATCTGTTCGTTGACATCTTTGGAATATCCTTCTTCCGCACCATCCACCTGTGGAATTTCCGTGGAAATGGTCTTGTCCCCATCGGATATTTCATAACTGCGGAATGTGAGCACTTTAGAAATGCCGCCCAAAACGGGATTTGCCTGCATATCGGTGGCAAATGTGGGGCTGATGTTCAATCCAGCCGTAAAGCAAAATACGGCACATGCTGCTACCAAACCAGTTGTTTTTTTCCAACTCCATCTTTTCTTCATATAACTCACCTTTTTCTCTGCTTGTCTCGTCTGTACTGTTTCTCGTCTTTCTTCTTTTTTCTCTGCTTCTTTGCTCATCTCGCCTAATGCCATCCGCATTCTCTCATTTAATTCGGCTGGAATCTCAATCTGTTCATAAATCTTTTTGGTATCCAGCAGCCGTTCCTCAAAATCTTTTGCCTTCATGTTGCCACCTCCTGATAACATTGCTGCCGCAGCTTTTCCAGTCCCGTATACAGCCGATATTTCACTTGGCTCAGGCTGCTGCCTGTTACCTCAGCGATCTCTGCCAATGTCATGTCCTCGTAAAACCGCAGCACAACCACCGTTTTCATCTCCTCCGGCAGCCCCATGACCGCTTGGTACATTTCACTCTCCTCCTGCCATTCCTCCTTTGAGCCATCAGGGATCTCCCTCATCTGTTCTGGTTCCAAGGGTACTTCCCGTCTATATTTTTTCATATAAGAAAGACTTTCGTTTACCAAAATACGGTAAAACCAAGTCTTGATATATGCCGTTTCCCGAATGCTTTCCGCATGCTCCAGCCCTTTCACCACAGCGTTCTGCACAATGTCCAACGCTGCCTCCTGACTGCGTACATATGAAAAAGCAAGGCGGTAAAATTTCTCCTGATTGGCTATCAGGTACGCAGCCAACGCTTCTTTTTGATTTTGGCTCATACTTCATACCTCCATCACCTTTGCTTGTTTTCCTTTCTGCTATATAGACGATTCACCCTTTGAAAAAGTCTGAAAAAAAGCAAAAAAAATTAAAATTTTTTTCGCATAAAAAAACCCCGAAGGGATAAACCCTTCGGGGAATTGGTTTTTAAGCCATTGTGTATGATATATTCTATTCGAATTATACCAGACCCTGAGCCATCATAGCAGCTGCAACTTTCTTGAAGCCTGCGATGTTAGCACCAGCTACCAGGTTGTAACCCAGACCAGCTGCTTCTGCTGCTTCAACGGACATTGCATGGATGTTTTTCATGATGCCAACCAGTTTAGCGTCAACTTCAGCGCCATCCCAGCTGTATCTCATGGAGTTCTGAGCCATTTCCAGAGCGGAAACTGCTACACCACCAGCGTTAACTGCTTTGGAAGGAGCAACGATCATGCCGGGTTCAGCCATAGCTCTTGCCAGACCTGCGTTTGTTGTAGGCATGTTAGCAACTTCGATATAGTATTTTGTGCCGTTAGCGATGATCTGTTCGATTTCGGGAACATCCAGTTCGTTCTGGTATGCAGCGGGCATGCAGATATCAACTTTCTGGCCCCAAGGTTTCTGTTTAGGGAAGAATTCAACGCCGAATTTGTCAGCATAGTCCTGTGCACGGTTTCTACCGGAGTTTCTCATTTCCAGCATGTAATCGAATTTTTCCTGAGTTGTGATACCTTCGGGATCGTAGCAGTAACCGTCAGGACCGGACAGTGTAACAACTTTACCACCCAGCTGAGCAACTTTCATTGCGATACCCCAAGCAACGTTACCGAAACCGGACATAGCAACTGTTTTGCCTTCGAATGTGTCGCCTTCATGTTTCAGAACTTCGTTTACATAGTATGTAGCGCCGTAGCCTGTAGCTTCGGGTCTGAACAGGGAACCGCCGTATTCCAGACCTTTACCAGTCAGGACACCATTTTCCCAGCAGCCTTTGATTCTCTTATACTGACCATACAGGAAGCCGATTTCTCTGCCGCCAACACCGATGTCACCAGCGGGAACGTCAACGTCGGGACCGATGTGTCTGTACAGTTCTGTCATGAATGCCTGGCAGAATCTCATGATTTCCATATCGGATTTGCCTGTGGGATCGAAGTCGGAACCACCTTTGCCGCCGCCGATAGGCAGACCAGTCAGGGAGTTTTTGAAGATCTGTTCAAAGCCCAGGAATTTAACTACGCCAGAGTATACTGTGGGATGGAATCTCAGACCACCTTTGTAAGGACCAATAGCGGAGTTGAACTGTACTCTGAAACCACGGTTAACCTGTACTTTACCAGCATCGTCAACCCATGTTACTCTGAAAGAGATCTGTCTTTCAGGTTCAACCAGTCTTTCCAGCAGACCCATTTTTTCATATTCGGGATGCTGTTCTACTTCTTTTTCGATAGAAGAGAATACTTCTTCTACTGTCTGGATGAATTCAGGTTCATGTGCGTCACGTCTTTTAACCTGTTCAATTACGCGTTCGATATAAGCGTTCATAACTCAATGACCTCCTACATTTTGTCTTTTCTTTAACTGAGTTTTTGCGGAAAGTCCGCTTTTTTGTTTCTCAAAGAGAAACAGTGAAGATGAAAAAGTCACTTCTTTCCAACGTTTTGAACAAACGCGGAAAGTTTTTTGACTCTCTTACGTCTCTTATTATAGCACACTTTTTATGGATGTGTAGCATTTTTTTGAAGAATCGTCTTTATTTTTCCACAAAATTTCCAGCAAAAAATTATGCAAAAAAACGTTTTCTCTTTTTTTTTCGTCATCTTTGGAAATTCCGTAAATTTTGGCATAGTTTTAACAATGATTTTTTTGATGAAATCAAACAATGTGCACAAAGCCTATTTTTCCCGTGGGAAAAGGTCCTCCTGACCATTTGCTTTTGCAAAAAGAAAACAGGCATATCTCATCTGAAATATGCCTGTTTGGTATCATCTTTTTTTGAATTTGTCCAGCAGACCGGACAGAACACCAGGGCGTTCTTCGTCTGGGCCATTATCGGACATAAATTCGATATATCTGCCTGTACCGATGGCTACACAGCTCACTGCATCTTCTGCCACCATGGCATGGATGCCTGTTCTGCTCTGGATCAGCTTATCCAGACCATAAAGCAAACTGCCGCCGCCAGTCATAACAATGCCTCTTTCATAAATATCTGCTGCCAGTTCAGGAGGGGTTTTTTCCAATACACTGTGAACTGCTTCTGCAATAGCTTCCACAGATTCCTCCAAGGCTTCCAGCATTTCATCACTGGTTACTGTAATATTTTTCGGCAAGCCTGTGATCAGGTTTCTGCCGCGGACATCCAAAGTCACGGGCATGGTTCTTTCAAAAGCAGTGCCGATTTTGATCTTCAGTTCTTCCGCTGTCCGTTCCCCAATGAGCACGTTATGCTTCTTACGCATATAACGAATGATAGCATCGTCAAAGTTATCCCCTGCAATCTTCAGAGAGTAACTCACAACAGTGCCGCCCAAAGAAATAACCGCAATATCTGTAGTACCGCCGCCGATGTCTACCACCATACTGCCGCATGCTCTGGAAATATCAATGCCGGAACCAATGGCTGCCGCGATAGGTTCTTCGATAATATGCACCCGTCTTGCGCCTGCCTGTCTGGTAGCGTCCTCAACGGCACGCTTTTCCACTTCCGTTACACTGCTGGGTACGCAGACCGCAATGGTAGGCTTTACAAAAGAACGTTTGCCCAAAGCTTTCTCAATGAAATATTGCAGCATCTTTTCTGTTACATCATAATTGGAAATAACACCTTCACGCAAAGGACGAATGGCAACGATATTGCCTGGGGTTCTGCCCAGCATACGTCTTGCCTCCTCGCCCACCGCAAGAATGGAATTGCTGTCTTTGTCAATGGCTACCACGGAAGGTTCCCGAATGACGATGCCCTGTCCCTTGATATAAACCAAAACCGTTGCCGTCCCCAGGTCGATCCCGATATTCTCGCCAAAACTCATAAAGTCTAACATATCGTTTCTCCTTCGTCTATCTGCTCATACTCTTCTTATCAGTATACCGAAAACAAAGCCTGTTGAAAAGCCGTTTTTCCGAAAAAATCTGTTTTTTTACAATATTATATGTTTTTTTCTGACAAAACTTCCACAGCTTTTTGCAGCTGTGTATCTGCCTCAGCCGGAATGTTCGTCTGCTGTGCATATTCCTCTGGCAGTTCCACTTCATAATCGGGCGTAATACCTACGCCATGGATGGATGTACCGTTAGGCGTATAGTATTTCTGAATAGTCACATTCAGGCCGGAACCGTCTGACAGCGTAAAGAGCCGCTGTACCAACCCTTTCCCAAAAGTGGTTGTGCCAATGAGCTGACCTCTGCCCGTATCCTGAATAGCGCCTGCCAAAATTTCCGCCGCACTTGCACTGTTTCCGTTGACCAGCACTACCAGCGGCACATCATTATAAACATCATCACAAAGGGTATCTTCTCGATTTCCTTCCTTATCCATGGTATAAACCATGATGCCTTCCGGCAGCAGTTCCTCGCCAATGTCATGGGCGGATTTTACCAGACCGCCAGTGTTGTTCCGCAGATCCAGCACCAATTTTTCCATACCTTCTGCTTCCAGTGTATCCAAAGCCTCTTTAAACTGGCTGTATGTATTTTCCCGGAAGTTTGTAATGGAAATATACCCAATATTGTTCTCCATCATACGCCAGGAAACGGTCTGCACCTGAATATCCTGTCTGGTCACAGTTTTTTCCAGCACTTCTCCTGTGCTTTCTCGGAAGATAGTCAAAGTCACATCTGTTCCTTCTTCTCCTTTTACCAAAGCAGAAACATCTGCCGCTGTCTTTCCGGTGATGCTTTCCCCGTCTACTTCTGTGATCTTGTCTTCTGCCAAAATCCCTGCTGCTTCCGCAGGCCCGCCTGCCGTCACGCTGCTGACGACGATATATCCATCATCCCCTGCATAAATTTCGACCCCAATGCCTACAAAATGTCCGCTGTTCTTTTCCACCTGTTCTGCAAGACTGTCTGCCGAAAGATAATATGTATAAGGATCACCCACACCAGCAGAAAGCCCCGTATACATAAGTTCTTCCGCCAATTCTTTGTCATAATCCTCTACATAATAAGTATCCAGCATGTTTTCAATCTGGCGTATTTTTGCCATGGTACTCATGCCAAAGGGCAGCGGAATATTCATCTGCACCAAAAACTGCCCCCCAAAATAAATCACTGCCATCAAAACCAGAGCCGCCCCAAAGCCCTTCCAAAAATCTTTTTTCTGCAAATAACATCGCCTCACTGTATGATCTTCTTTTATCCTTATGTGATACTTTTTGGAAATATCCTTTCAGAAAACACAAAACCCTGTGGCCGAATGGCACACGCACACTTTCGACCACAGGGATTCTCTTTGGGTTATACCTGCAAATGCTTACGGATAGAGGTCACACTGCCTACCACACCCAGCAAAATGCCAAAAATCAACGCCGCAGGCAAAACGAATGAAAATACATCGCCAACCACACGGAAACGAACAAAGTTTTCCACAAACGGAATATGATTGTAGAACAGGCTTACGGTTTTGCCGTACAGGGGCATTCCCACCAGCATGGGCAAAATCGCGCCAACCAGACCAATGATGATCCCTTCGATGATAAACGGCCAACGGATGAACCAGTCTGTCGCACCAACATATTTCATAATGTTGATTTCCACACGACGGTTCATAACGGAAATACGAATGGTGTTGATGATAATCATGACGGAAATCACACCCAGCACCAGCATTACCAGGATACCAGCCACCTGGAATACATTGCTGACACTCATGAGCATTTCAGACAAAGACTGTCCATATTCCACTTTATCAACGCCTTCGATTTTCTGCAGTTCAGCCAATACGGCATCCTGAGATTCAATCTGATCCAGTTCCACCTGGAAAGAGTGAGACAGTGGGTTATTTGTATCATCCAGACCGATGAAAATATCTTCATCTGCCCCCCACTGATCCTTCAGCTGATCCAGCGCATCTGCTGGAGAAATATACGTTACATTCGTCACATGATCCAGACCGGAAATGGTCGTTTTCATATTTTCGATGTCCTCACTGGTCAGGTCACCCTTCAGGAATACGGAGATCCCAATGGAATCTTCCATCTGACCCAGCATATACTGCAGATTGCTTACCACGCAGTAGGAAAAGGACATGATGGAAATACAGGCCGCTACCGCAATGATAGAAGCCACGGTCATCAGCAGATTTTTTTTCAGCCCACTGAAACCTTCTTTCAAAAAATATCGGATTGTACTAGGCCTCATCGTCATACCCACCTTTTTCTATATCTCTGATAATATGTCCGCGTTTCAAAGTAACCACGCGTTTCTGCATGGCATCTACAATATCCTTCGCATGTGTTGCCATAACGATGGTAGTACCGCGTTTGTTGATATCATCCAACAGCTGCATGATGCCCCATGCTGTTTCCGGGTCAAGGTTCCCTGTAGGTTCGTCACAGATCAAAATGGGCGGATTGTTTACGATGGCTCTTGCCAGCGCTGTTCTCTGCTGTTCCCCACCGGAAAGCTGGTTGGGATAGCTTCTGCCCTTCTGTCCCAGACCTACCAATGCCAGTACCGCAGGCACGTTTCTGCGGATAATGCGGCTGGGTGCCTCAATTACCCTCATGGCAAACGCCACATTTTCATAAACGGTCTTATTAGGCAGCAGACGGAAATCCTGGAATACTACCCCCAGATTACGGCGCAGATAAGGAACCTGCCGTCTGGAAAGCTCATTGGTCTTTACCCGGTTGATGATGATCTCCCCGGAAGTGGGGTCAAGCTCTTTCAAGAGCAGTTTGATCAATGTAGATTTGCCGGAACCACTGGAGCCTACGATAAATACAAAATCGCCTTTTTTGATATGTAAATTCAGTCCCTCAACGCCCTTTGAGCCATTGGGGTATACTTTTGTTACATCGTTAAGTCGAATCAAAACGTATCTCCCTTTCTTTACAAAATTTGACGGAAAAACAGCCAATCCTCTCTTTTTCCGTCCCAAACACCATAAAATTATAGCATAAAACAGGTACCCCCACAAGGGCAAAACCTTTGGCAAATGTGAAAATTCCGTGAATTTCAGCGGTTTTTACCAAAAAAACGCAAAAAGACCGCCTTCCGTTTTCCCCGAAAGACGGCCATGGTTTCGCTCCTATGAAATGATCAGTTTCGATTATAGCACAGAACAAAAGCAGGAACAACCCAATTCCCCTTTCAGATTCTTAAGAATCCATGAATGTTTTCCATAAAAAATCTCCCACCATTGATTGGCAGGAGATTTCAAATTTTTTCTTAATAAGCCATTTTGTCCATGTACATCATGTACTTGCTTACCATCAGTGTGATTTTGAAGATGATGGCATCGTCAAAGTTTCTCAGATCCAGACCTGTCATTTTCTGCAGTTTATCCAGACGATATACCAGCGTATTTCTGTGGATATAGAGCTGACGGCTGGTTTCAGATACATTCAGGTTATTTTCAAAGAATTTGTTTACAGTTGCCAGTGTTTCGTCGTCAAAATCGTCCATGGTCAGACCATGCAGCACTTCTTTGATGAACATTCTGCAAAGAGGCAGAGGCAGCTGATAAATCAGACGGCCGATGCCCAGTTTTTCATAATTAACGATATATTTGTCTGTTTCAAAGATTTTGCCAACTTCCAGAGCCATTTTGGCTTCTTTGTAAGAACGGGATACATCTTTCAGATCGCCTACAACAGTACCGCTGGAAATGTAAACTTTGCTGTTTGTTTCTGTGTTCAGTGTTTCCTCGATGACTTTCGCAATGCGGTCGATTTCGTCTGTTGCTTCTTTGTCACGGAGTTCTTTCACCAGAATGATGCTGTGTTCATCCACTGCTGTCACAAAGTCTTTTGTTTTCGCAGGGAAAATGCCTCTGACGATTTCCACAACATTCATTTCCTTGTCGATGTTTGTTTCGATCAGGTATACGATTCTGCTTACATTATTTTCAATGTGCAGTTTTTTCGCACGGCTGTAGATATCCACCAGCAGCAGGTTATCCAGCAGCAGGTTTTTGATAAAGTTGTCTTTGTCGTATCTTTCTTTATAAGCCACCAAAAGGCTCTGAATCTGGAACGCAGCGATCTTGCCAATGCGGTAGCCTTCTTCGTCTTCGCCTTTTACCTGTACCACATATTCAGGTACGCCGTTATCATAAATCTTGAAATACTGATAACCCAGAATCAACTGACTTTCAGCCTGAGAGCCCACAAAATTTTCCACCGCGTCAATCTGGCGTCCAATCATGTTTTCTTCCGTGGTAGCAATGACCTTGCCTTCCTTTTCCACGACGCTCAATTCTTTTCTTGTAATGTTTTTCAGTCCATCAATGGTACTCTGTAAAATCTGATTGGAAATCATGCGCTATCACCTCAAATGAATTATTTTTTCTCCTATGTCGCCTGCCTTTGAACAGACAGGATTCCTGTCAAAAGTGCCGAAAAACAGTATCGCCCTGTGTTATTCAAATAGCCTAAATACATTTTATAACAAAATGCTGAAAAAATAAAGAGAATTTGCAAAAAAAACATACAAATTCTCTTTCGACCTTATTTTTTCATAAAAAACACAGTCTTTTTTTATCTAAACTGTCTTGATTTTTGTCCACGGAATGCCCAAAAGCCATTTTTCCCATATTTTTGACTTCGTCTTTTTTACTTATGAAATTCCTTATCTCCCAAAACGTCTCGCATATCTGACAAGAGAAAGTATGCACGACTGTCAATATTCATGATAAGACTTTTGACAAGAGAAAGGTCTTTTTGCGAAAAAACACAATATAGCACATTTTGCCCTTTTTCCGGACAATCTTCCATGTCCAAAAGTGACATAACACCTCTGCCACGCAAAGCTGCCAGCCCTTCTGCCATGGATTTGCCTTCTTCCGTCACAATGACAGCCGCCCGTACCACACTGCCGCCTTCGGCTACGCGTCCCATGACTCTCTCCATAATGCCCACCGCAAGAATTGCATAAAGGGTATGGGTAGGGCCAAAGGTCACCAATCCCAACAAAATGATAGAGCCATCCAGCCAGAGCACCAGCCTTGCCACAGAAACATGATGGAAAACTCCATCATGGAGCAGAGCCGCCGCCAAATCCACGCCGCCTGTTGTAGCGCCGCCCCGAAGCACCAGTCCCAGCCCTGCTCCCATGAGCACACCGCCGTAAGCCGCCGCTGTCAGCAAATCCCCTTGATACATAGGAAAGCGCGCCGCAATATACAGCATGACAGAAAACAAAAGGGAAGTCAGTATGGTCTTTCCCAAAAACTGCCTTCCCTGTGCGTACCACGCCAAAAGAAACAGCGGCACATTCAGGGCTGTATTCACCAGCCACAGAGGAACAGCAGGGCCGCCCAATCTACGGGATACATCATCCAGAATCATCCCCAGACCGGAAATCCCCCCTGCCACCAATTCCATGGGCTCCAGAAAATTCTGAACGCCTACAGCCAGCAGTGCCGTTCCTGCCAAAAGCATACCGTATGCCGCATATTTCTTTTTCTCCATATTCTGTTCGCCGCCTTTTTCCCGAGATTATCTCTTTTTCTGTTTTCTCAGGACTGTCAGCGCAAATTTCGGCAGACGCATCATACGCCGCCATCTGGTGGGCTGTGTAATGAGGCGGTAGAACCATTCCAGACCCAGTTTCCGGAACAGCTTTGGTGCCCGTTTCACATTGCCTGCCATGACGTCAAAACTGCCGCCAACGCCAATGGCAACCTTGGCACCCACTTCTTCCAGATGTTCGTAAATCCATTTTTCCTGTTTGGGTGCGCCCAGTCCTACCAATAGTATGGACGGAGAAAGACGTTTTATGTCTGCAATGATTTTCTTTTCTTCTTCCGCATCAAAATAACCGTTATGTCCGCCGACAATCTTCAGACCGGGATAAACTTTTTTCATCTGTCTTGCGGCATTGGAAGCCACCCCCGGCGCGCCGCCGAAAAAGTACACGGTTTCATTTTTTCCGGCAATGCGGCTGAAGATATTCTGTGTCAGGTCATAACCTGCCACTCTTTCTGTCAGCAGAATTTCGCTGTAGCGGCTTGCCCATACAACACCGATGCCGTCAGGCACTACCAAGTCCGCTTCCCGCAGAATCTTCATCAATTCTTTATCCTGCTGTGCCTCCATAACGATTTCCGGATTGGGTGTACAGATGTAATGCTGTTTGTCATCTGTCAAAAATCCCATAACCTTTTCCACAGCCTCTGCCATGGTCAAAGCGTCAAAAGGCACATCCAAAATCTGTGTCATTTTTCTCATAACTGCCTTTTCCCCCTTACTTCCGTTTTTCCAGCAGGCGCATGAGGTATTTCTCATTGCGGTGAGCCATCTGGTTCAGGTGTTTTGCCTTTTCTTCCAGTTTTTCCACATAAGCCTGTTTATTCTTCACAATATCATCAATGAGTCCCAGTGTATGGTCCATGTCAAAGCTCTTGAGGTCACCGCCGCTGGGCATTTCCAGTTTTTCCAGATAGTATTCAATCTTGGGATCATATACAAAGCCCACCAGAGGCACATGCTGTCTTGCTGCAAAGATCAGTGTATGCAGACGCATACTCAGAATAAAGTCTGCTGTGGAAATGATGCCCATGACTTCGCTGGGTGTATAGCTTCCTCGCAGGATATAAGCAGGCTGTTCCATTTTCTTCTGGACTTTCTCGCTGATGGTGATGTCATTTGGCATCTGCATTGCCAAAAAGACAATATTCCGGTTATATTTTTCCACAATGGTATCGCAAAGTTTTGCAAAACGGGAAATGAATTTGTCCATATCTCTCCAGTTCCGCACAGAAACCACCACCAAAGGCTTGTCCTGAGGGATGCCTTCCTTATCCAGCAGACGGTATGCTTCTTCTTTGGCAATGCCGTCCATGGTGAATACAGGGTCGGCGGTAACAAAGCATTTCTTAGGGTTCACACCCATGCTCAGCAATTCTTCGTAGGAATTTTCTTCTCTCAATGTAATGAGGTCAGCTTTGTTCACCACCTGTTTCACCAGTCTGCGGTTGCGTTTGCCGGAAACAGGGCCAATGCCGTTGGCATAGAGCATGACCTTCTTCCGCATGAATTTCGCCGCCGCTGTAATGGAAAGGTAGTACATCAAAGAACGTGTGCTGGTGCTGTCCTGCAAAAGAGAACCGCCGCCGCTGAGGAGAGCGTCACTGTGGTGGATGGCACGGAGCACATCCCGCACGCCAAAACGATAAACGGCTTCGATACCATATTTTTCTCTTGTTTCCACAGGTTTGTTGGACAAAACCGTAATGTGGTAATTGTCCCCCAGTTCCTGAATATTCTTGTGCATGGAAAGCATAATGGCTTCGTCACCAGTATTGTTAAAGCCGTAATAACCGCTCATGACCACATGATACTGTTTTTCGTGGCTTTCCTTCCAAGCCGCATCATAAGCCTTGACGCTGTCCTGTGCCATTCTGGTAACAGAGTAATAACGGAAGATGACTTCTCTGCCGTAAGCGCCGGCTTTTTCTCTTTCCTCCGGTGTCATGTTGCAGAAAGCATATACGGTATCTCTGTAGAGCTTATCTTCTTCGGACATTTCACATCCACGGCAGCAGAAGTTATTTTCCTGTGCCATAGCCAGTTTTTCTTCTCCGAACAGACCGATATAGCCTTCATTTCCGGCAACGATAACCGTTTTTCCAGCTGCCATAGCTTCCAGCGCCGCACGGCTGACACCGATGAATACATCTGCCACAGAAACCAGTTCATTGATGTCTGTTCTTGCGCCAGTCATAGTAATGCATTCTCTGCCCAGTTTTTTGTTGACGCCTTTGCTCTTTTCCAGCAGTTCGTCAAAAACATCGCCGCCGCCAACGATGATGATACGCAGGCCGGGAATCTTTTCCGCCAGTTTTGGTGTGATTTCAATAAGCTGTCTTGCCACCATAGCACGGCTTTCGTCCATACGGCTAACATAAACCAATGTGGGTTCTTCTCCTGTCAAATGGAATTCCTGACGAACTTTGGTGCTGTCCGTTTCGGGAGAAAACTTGTCTGTGTCAATGCCGTTGATGGTTACAAAAATGTTTTCGCTGCGCACATGATAGTTGTCCATCAAATACTGCTTGATGTCCTCACTGACCGCAACCACTTTCTGTCCCCAATTGGTCAGATATTTCAGCCCCATGCCTGTGTAGAATACCCAGTGTGCAGAGGTGACAAATGTAAATTTCAGTTTCTTTTTCAGCATGCCGCAGATAAAGCCGGGGATTCTGGCATGAGAATGGACAATGTCCGGTTTTTCCTTGCGGATGATCTTTTTCAGCAGCATGTAAGATTTCAGCATCTTCATCACATTGCGCTGATTCATGGGCACTTTGTAATGACGGATCCCCGCTTCCGCCAGTTCTTTTTCATAAACACCGCCGTTGGATGCAACGATGATGTCATAGCCCTCTTTTTTCAGTTCCTTGGAAAGTTCCACTACATGAGTTTCCGCACCGCCGATATCCAATCCCATCAGCGTCATCAATATTTTATATTTCATATTCGTCCCACCTGTCAAATATCAATCGAAGTTACTTTCATCTTGGGTTGCGCATATTTCGTATAAACTTCCATTTCGGAATTGGCTTTCATTTCCACAGTGCCTTCTGCGAAGTAGCCGTCTTCCTTTTCAATGATATTGCCTTCCAGCGTCAATGTAACCCCGTAATACTCAGGATATTCCACCAGAATGGTGTTGCCGCTGTTATCAATGACGTTTTTCATCTTTGGCGCATACTGCACATCGGTAATGGTGCCGATGTAAGTATTTGTTTTTGCGTCATACACCGTATCCCCCACATGCAGGGCATTGACTGTTGCCATACGCACATCGTCAATGAATGCTGTATAAGTCACTTTAGATGCCTCTGCTGTTACGCCGGCAGATTCTTTCTGGTTGACAACGCCGAATTTGTATACCCCTACAGCAACCAGCGCCACCACAACCACCAGAATCAATAAATCTATGATATTGGGCCGTCTTTTCGCCACATTACTCACCGTCCCTTACTTCTACAATATAGCCTTTGAAGGCGTATCCTTTGCCTTTGACATTCTGTTCCTTGCCAACCTTCACCACATTGCCCTCAACGGTAATGTCCTGATCGGTTTCTGTTCCAGTACCTTCAATTTCCACATAAATATTGCAGTAGCCGGGTACCGGCAGCATTTCATACTCATTTGTGGTACGATTGAAGTTCACTTCACGGAAAGGTTCAGACCAACTGCTTTTCACTGTTCCCAGATATGCGGAGCTGGTGCTGTCAAAGACCTTGCTCCCTTCCACAGGGAAGTTTGCCGTTTCGTTCAAAACCTGTCTGCCTTCCACCACATAAGTGTATGTTTTGGTTTCCGCCGCAGCGCCGCCATTATTTTTTCCGCCGGCAACCCAGTACACACCAAATGCCACTGCTGCCAGCAGAACCAGAATGATCAAAATATCCAGACCGTTGAACAGACCGAATATTTTTCTGCTTTTTGTCTTTTCCATCACTTTCTTGCCTCCGCATACAGTTTTTCCATTTTCGCCGCCATCAATTCCGCCGTGAACATTTCTCTTGTCCACGCCATGGCCTTTTTGCTCATGCTTTCATACAGACTTCTGTCGGAAAGGATTTCCAGAATCCGTCTTGCCAGATCCTCGTCATCCCCAACCGCTACCAGATAGCCGTTTTCCCCGTGGCGCACCACTTCGCTGACGCCGCCGCTGTCTGTGCCCACAGCAGGCACCCCTGCGCTCATGGACTCAATAAGGGAAAGGCACAGGGCTTCTTCCTTAGATGTGATAACTGCCACATCCAGCGCCCCTTCCAGCCGTTCCACAGCGGAAACAAAGCCTGTAAACAAAATCTTATCTGTGAGCCCCATCATTTTCACATCAGCCTTCAGCCGTTCCATCTGGCTGCCTGTGCCCACAATGAGGAAGGTAATATCCTGCCGTTCTTTGCATATACGTTCTGCCGCCCGCAGGAAAGTATCATGGTCTTTCACCTCTTCCAGTCTGGCGACAATGCCCACAACCTTCTGACCTTCAGGCACGCCGTATTCCGCCAGTACTGCCGCTTTTTCCTCCGGTGTCAGAGGAGACAGCATTTCAATGCCGTTGTAGATAGTCACAATCTGTTTCGGGTCGGTACCGCCGGCAATCATGCTCTTTCTTACGGCTTTGCTCACGGCAATAACTCTGTCGCTGTAACGATGGTTCACCATCCGTTTTACCAGTCTTTTCAGTGTGTTTCCGCTGACATTTTCCATACAGTGTTTTGTATGGAAGATACGAGGTACACCTGCTTTTTTCGCCGCCATTCTGGCTGTCAGACTGGCATGGGTATGCACCACATCGGGCTTGTCCTTGCGGAACAGTTCTGTCAAAGGCGCCATTGCCTTTTTGTCATAGGAACTGTCTGCCATGGCATCCATTTTGATGACGGGAATATCCAGACTTTCCACCACAGGGCAAAGCTGGCTGTCCGCAGGCAGTACCACCCGTACGTCATATTTTTCCCGGTCGCAGTATTTCAGGTAGTTCAAAAGCCACCGTCCTGCGCCGCCGATATTGCGGTCTGTTAATACATGATAAATTTTCAATTTTTCTTTCTCCATGATTTTTCTCCCAATCTCACGGCTGCCATACCAATGCCCAGTACACACCAGAACAGCAGCACAATGCTGTAATCAAACCAGATATGGTCTGTCATCCCCTGTAATAAAATACCGGCAAAGCCGCCGAATACCGCCGCCAGAATGAAGCGGTATCTTCTTGCCGCTCTTGCCATGGTGCTGTAAATCTTCTGGAAAAACAGCAGCACCAGCGCCAGAAATACACTGAAGCCCACAATTCCCAGTTCGATAAATTCCTGTAAGAACAGGTTGTGGACATGGTAAGCGTTTGCCGCTTCCAGAGAGAACAGCGGATAAATCTCATTGAAGGCATCTACGCCGATACCAGTCACCCAGTAATGACGAATCATGTCAAAGCCTGCCTGATAAATGGACAGACGATACTGGGAGGACGAGTCGCTCATGGTAACAGAGCTGAGAAGTCTTTCCCACAAGCTACTTGGCAAGATGAAAGGCATTGCCAACAGCGCCAATATCCCAATGGGAATGAGCCGCCGTTCTGCCAGCAGTACGAAAAGCCCTGCGGCGAACATCAGCCCCAGCATCGCCCCACGGGAGTTGGTAGCCAGCAGCCCCAGACACAAAATGCCGAAGCAAGCTGTATAGAACAATCTGCCTGCCCAGTTGCGGCATTTCCACATCATCCCTGCCGCCAAAGAGCCGATGACAATGAGATATTCCCCTAATACATTGGGGTTATTGAATGTGGCATAAGCCCGTGTGGTGATGTCGAAGCTTTCGGCGTCAACCCATGCTTCGTCCATTTCTACGCCCACCACATATTGGAAAATTGCGTAGAGGGCAATGAGCACCCCTGTGGCAATCAAAACAAACAATACCAGATTCAGTTTTTCCTCTGTGTCGATACAGTCTCTGCATACAAAGAACACAGAAAGGAATACCAGAAAGATGCCCATGACCATAACGGCTTTGGGGAAGTGATAGCTTGTCAGCGCCCCATATACCACGCACAGAGCAAAGAGTCCAACCAGCACCCCTACCAGAGCTGTCCGCTGCATACGGATGCGTCCCATCCATACGTTAATCACATACAGTGCAAAGGTTCCTGCCGCCAGTACCGCCTGCAACATGGTAGGCAGAATGGGAATGGCAACTGCCAATGCACAAATGCAAATGATGAGGAAATTCTGGTTACACAGCCGCAGGATGGCGCTTTCTGCAAACATAGTCGCCGCAAATCCCTTTTCCTCCTGCACTGCCACAGCACATCTTTTTGCAGGGCCGTGAAGCAAATGAGGCAGTCGTCCTCTTGCGGAACGAATCCAGAAGTCCCAGTTATGCCGGAAAAATCCGAAAATGGCACTTTCCCCAAAAGCTTTGCCTACAGCCTGTCCCAATCTGCGGTAAGCCCAGTAAGTCAAACTCTGAGACCATATTCCCCAGAACCAAATCACCAGACCATGAATCAGGCGGAAGAAGAAGCTGTCCTCAATATAAAGAGAGATTTTGTCGGTCATGCCCTCCCGTCCTTTCTGTTGTTGGGTATTTTCTTCGGGTTTCTTTTCCGGTGTGCCTCCTGTTGGAGTATTGCCGCCGCCCCGATGGAGAAATTTCCCCACCATAGAAAAAGCAAAGCGGCTTTCATCTACTCGCAGCACATAGGTCAGCACCATATATACGGCGATACCGATGCAGGTAGGAACACCCACCAGAATCACCCGTGGAATGAGCCCGTCGCCCATTCTTGCTGCCAAGAAATGATAAGGCAGATATACACAGAACAGCATCACCAAAGCGGATACTGCCATTTTACACAAATCCGCCGCCAGTTTTTTATCCAGAATACCCGGATACTGTTTTACTGTCGGCACAAAGAGAATCAGTGCCGCCACTGTGGAAGACACAGCGGAAGCCAGTGCCAGACCGCCCAGCCCCATGGGCTTCATAAGCAGCCAGCACAAAGCCGCATTGACACCGATGGAAATGATGCCAGCCACCAGAGGCATTTTCCCTTCCTGTTTTGCGTAGAACACACGGCTCAAAATGGTCTGCACACCGTAGCCAATCATACCCACCGCAAAGAAGCACAAAGCCGTTCCTGTCATTTCTGTTCCCAGAGCGTCAAAACTGCCTCTTTCGTAAATGAGTTTTACCAGTGGTTTGCTCAATACCATAAGCCCAATCATCATAGGAATCAGGAAAAACATCATAGACCGCAGGGTCACTCGTACGGTCTGCCCAAAGCCATCTCCTTCGGCATCCCCTGCCATACGGGAAAGTTTAGGGAAAATCAGATTGGCAATGGCAAGAACGAATACCCCAACGATGATGGTATATAAATTATTCGCGTACTGTAATGTGGTTACCCCCATATCCAGATGGGAAGCAAACTGGTTATTGATGATCAGGTTGATGGGCTGAATCCATGTCCCTACCATTACAGGCAGCATGAGAATCAGAATCTTCCGGATACCCTCATCTCGGAAACGAAAATCCGGGCGGTAGAAATACCCTTTTTTCATCATGGAAGGAATCTGGATGATGGCCTGCATTGCCCAACCAATGAGAAATGCCACTGCCAGACCATATACGCCGAAGCGGTCATTCCAGAAAATATAATACAGGATGATAACGGCGTTAGAAGCTACACTCAAAGCCGCCGGTACATTGAATTCATCCAAAGACTGCAAAATCCCTACAAAAGAAAAGGCAATGCCCGTGAAGAAAATGGTCGGGAACATCACATGGGACAGCTGCGCCGCCAGTGCTGCCGTTTCGTTGTCATACCCTGCGGCAAAAAGCCATACAAACTGGCTGGAGAAAATCTCACACACTACCGTCATAAGCAGTGTTACCAACCCCATAAGGGTAATGAAACGGTTGGAAAGGGCAAAGGCTTCTTTCTTCCCTTTTTTCTTCAGATATTCATTGAATATGGGAATGAAGCTGGCGGATATTGCCGAAGCAAAGACCGCGTCAAAAAAGGTTCGCGGCATCAAGCTGGCTGTGGTGAAGGCTTCTGCCGCCATGCCGTTGCCGTAATTGGCTGCCAAAAGCTGGTCTCGCACCAGCCCCAGCACTTTTCCCACCAGAGTAATAAGCATCATAAAGCTGACCGCTTTCACGGCGCTGTTTTTTTTCTGAGTCGTCATTTTGTTTCTCCTGAAGTTTCTTTGATTTCTCTTTTTCTTTCCCCGAAACACAAGGAAAGGTGGATAGAGAATATCTACCCACCTTATACTACCGTATTCTTACTGATTTTACAAGAAACATGGGGGAAATTTAAGAAACTTCTTCTATTTTCCCACTGTTTTTTATGATTTTCAAACTTTCACAGGCTGATATGTCACGCCGTCCTCCGCAATGCGGAATTTCAGCATATATACATTGCTGTTTGCTGTGCCGTCCGCTCTCCACAAGTCAGGCAGATTGATGTAGCGCACGCCATCCTTTGTGGAAGCCCAATAAGCATTGCCGCTGCAAGATACCACAAAGACTGTCTTGCCTTCTACCACATATTTGTTCAGGATTGCGCGGAAGTAATCTGCTTCTGCTGCAGAAGGATAATCGGAAGGCGTTTTGTCTGTGACAAAAATGATGGTGTCATTGCCTGCCGCCGCAATATCCTGTGTAAAACGTCCGTACTGAGAAGGGTCTGTCTGACGGATACCCTGACTTGCTGCCAACAGCACTACAGATGCACCGCCACGGTTCATGAAGCGGTAACTGCCGTTCCATGTCAGGCTGTCCTGTACGGTAGGTGTTGTAATGTCGCAAGGACCACCATATACAGTTACTTCTGCGCCGCTGTCAGCCGCAGAACGCACACGGCTTCTCTGTGTGTTGTATGTAGTCGCGTCCACCTTGCCAGTACCGGTATATTTCAGTTCACCGGTGATATTCAGATAGAAAGCGCCGTCATTCTGTTTTGTCACTGTCTGCTGCAGAGGGTCTGCGGCAGATGTGCTTGCAGGTGCTGTTGTTTTTGCCGCACCGCCAACGGTAATGGTCACATAAGTGTCCTGCCCTGCCCAGCTGCATTTTACATAAGTGGAGCCTTTCGCCTTTGCTGTGAAGGTATTGCCGTTCATGGTACCAATGGCAGGATTTGCCACAGTGTAAGTCACATCATTTGTGACAGCTCTGCCAAATCCTTCTGTATCATAAGCAGTCACATAAATCTTTGTGGTGCCGCCTACGTTTTTAATGCTTACATCTGGGTATGTTGCTTTCAGTCTGGCTGTAGGATAGCAGGTAGCGTTTGCCACTGCTGTCAAACCGTCACCATAAGTTGCCACAACAGAATATGCCCCTGTGGTGGTAGGCTGGAACAGAAATCCATCCCATGTGCCTTCTACGCCCACCACATCAAATGTCACATCTTCCGGTGCGATGTAGATGCGGTTTTTGTATTCATCCAGACCATAAACAGTGAATTCCGCTGTTTTGCCGGGCTGGGTATGTTCGTTTACTGTAGTGATACCGATTTCTTTGATTTGGCCTTTAGGTGCTGTCTGGAATACACCTACGGAAGCAATGACTTTTCTCTGTGCGCCGTCAGAAGGTGTGTTCTGCAGCTGAGGTGCTGCGTCATCAACGGTCTGTACCGCCATGGTAGAGGAACCGCCGCCATCCAGATGCAATGCTTCATAAGCGCCGTATTCCTTCATGAGGGCTGCCATTTCCGCATGGGTTGCGCCAATGCTGTCCCCACGACCGTCTACTACCATCATGATGGCTTTGGTGCCATCCTGAGAAACACCAAAAGCAGTTCTGGGCTGTCTGCCTGCTGCTACAATGTCTGTTGCAGGTGCTTCCTGTCCATTCAAAAGCAGCAGTCCGCCGCCGCCGAAAGCTGTGTCGATCTGGTCAAAGTCGATGGTAGAGCTTACCTGCAATGTAACAGGATCGCCTACTTTGAATACAGAAGCAGCATTTGTGTAATAATCGCCGCTCATCACGATGAGGTAGCCATTTTCAGGCACATTGACTGTTTCCCCTTTCTGAGAAACATATGTAATGGTGTTGTTCTGTACCACGAATTTCACCAGATTGTCAAAACGCTTGTCCAGATCTGCGGTACTTGTAGCCGCCTGTCTGTCAAACAAAATGGGGAATACCATGCTGGTAACTTTGTTGATAGACGCTAAATCAATGGTCTTTGCGGAATTGGAGAATTTCACTGTTGTTTTGAAGTAAGTGAAAATGGAATCCCCGTTTTTATCCTTCACATAAGTGCCATACTGGTTTTTGTCCTGATTGATGGATGTACCGGCAGAAACCAGTTCCCCGTCACGGACAACAGGGCCAAAGCCTGCGGAGTATGTGCCTGCCATACCGAAAAAGTCACTGTTGACACCAGCAATGGCGCCGTTGTCTGTGAGCATTTTCTGTACGGTTTCTTTCAGACCGTATTCTGTTTTGCTTTCCACTTCTTTCAGTTCCAGTGTGCTTTCTGTCAGGTCGATGGTCAGCACATAAATGTCCTGAATGCCGTCTGTTGTCATCCGGCTGTTCTTTTCATATGTCACCCCTCTGGTGATGGTTTCCTGTGTTTTGTTTTCATAGACTGTCTGGGCAGCAAACACTGTTGTCACTCCTGCCGCAGTAAATGTCAGCGTTGCCGCAACAAAAGCTGCTAACAGTCTTTTGATGCCGTAGAATCTTTTTTTCATTTTCCCACGCACTCCCTTTCTCATAATTCTGATGATTGGACGCCTGCTTTTCACCTTTGTTCCATATACTGGAGAAAAAAAGCAAAAAGTAACCGTCCAAACTGCGCATACATAAAGATTTTACCACAAAAACCCGTTTTTTTCTCGTCCCACGAAAAAACTTAATAAATTTGTAATCTTATGTAACCCAACCTTCATAGGCATTTTGTCCTTTTCATAGACTGATAGAAAAAACCAAATGAGGAGGTATCTTATGAAACGCCTGATCTTATGTGTACTGGCGCTGTTTTGCTTTGTCTGCGGCTGCCAGAAAGAGGAACCCACCCCCATGGCTGCCATCCAGCAAAAACTGACGGACATGGAGGGGTATTCGGCTCTGGCAACCCTCACCATCTATTCCAACAAAGGAGAAACCGTTTATGAAACCAAACAGGATTTCAAATCCACAGGAGAATACCGCATGGAAATGCTTTCTCCCGATTCCGCCAAAGGCAATTATACGGTTTTTGACGGCAAGACTGTCTGCCAGTATAATCCACGTCTGAAGGAAGCTGTTCAGAGAGAAGTGCCTGAGTCCCAGCGGCGCAATGAATTGTTTCTGGGGCAATTCCTGAAAAACTATCTCCAGTCCGAAGGGGTTTCCGTAGAAACTGCCGCCATTGATGAAAGCCGCTGCACGGTGCTGGAAGCCGTCATTCCTGAAAATGGCAGTGATCTTGCTTCCGAAAAATTGTGGGTAGACAACGAAAGTCTGCTGCCTGTTCGCCTTTCCCTCTATGATGCTGACGGGAAAGAGTGTCTGCGTCTGGATTACACCACTTTTACATACAACCCCCATTTTGACGAAAATTTATTTCGGATTCCTGCATAAAAATTGTTTCAGCGTGCCATACTCCCTTACGTCAGCGCAATACATAACCATGGTTTTGACGCAGTTCTGCCTGACGGATTTCTAACGGCGGAGGGTGTGATTCTATGACAATCAGACGAGGAGATATTTTTTATGCAGATTTAAGTCCCGTTGTGGGCAGTGAGCAGGGAGGCGTGCGCCCTGTACTCATCATACAGAATGACATGGGCAATAAATACAGCCCCACCGTCATCTGCGCAGCCATTACATCACGGATGAACAAGGCAAAACTGCCCACACATATTGCCCTTGCGGCAGCTAAATGCGCTCTGCCCAAAGACTCTGTTGTACTGCTGGAGCAGATTCGCACCATTGACAAACAGCGGCTTCGGGAGAAAGTCTGCCATCTGGACGGAGCCATCATGGATGCAGTGAATCAGAGCCTTTGTGTCAGTCTTGGGCTCATCTGCGGAGAAAAACGGGCGGAAGTGCCAAGAGTTTGAAAGTAAAAAAGTCGGGATTTTCTGATTTTTCAGAAACATCAGGAGCATCTTCATAAGAAAAGAAAGCCGAAATCCTTAATAAAGGATTTCGGCTTTCTTATTGTATTAAGATTTTATTTGATATGTTTTCTTCCAAAGACAGCCGTCGCAATTTTCCTTATGAAATCAAGGAAAAGGAAAATCAATGTTTTCTTAAGGGGAAGTTGCTTTCCGACTTTCTTTTTAATTACGATTTCCAGTCAATGTAAGCCAAAGGAAATACAGCACCGCAAATAATAGTGCAAATCCAATGAACTTCCATATATTCACATGACCTCTATAAGCAAAAATCTGTGTTGCCGCACTGAAGAAAATCCCCCAGATGACAGATTTCTGCAAATTGCCTTTCCAATCCATATACCTGCTCCTTATTCCACATGGGTGCCGTAAACATGGCCATAAATCCGCTGGATCATCATATCCAGCGCCACCACATTCTGTCCGCCTTCCAGCACAATGATATCTGCGCCTCGTTTACTGGGTTCCACAAACTGTTCATGCATAGGCTTTACAGTCTGCAAATACTGGTCTACCACAGATTCCAGACTTCTGCCTCTTTCCTTTACATCACGAAGGATGCGTCTGAGGATACGCACATCAGCGTCTGTGTCTACAAACACTTTGATGTCCATCAGGTCACGGAGTTCCTTATTTTCAAAAATCAGAATCCCTTCGATGATGAGTACCTTTGTGGGGTTTACTGCCACTGTTTTATCAGAACGGTTATGGACAGTAAAGTCGTAAACGGGGCACTCAATGCTCTCTCCTGCTCTCAGCTTACGGATATGCTCCATCATCAAATCTGTATCAAAGGCATCTGGATGGTCATAATTGAGCAGACAACGCTCTTCATATGTCAGTTCATCATGTCTTTTATAATAGTTGTCGTGGTAAATGACTGTCACTTCATCGCCAAAACGTTCTTTCAAACGATTGGTGAGGGTTGTTTTTCCGCTCCCTGTACCGCCTGCAATGCCAATTACCATCATTTCTTCCGTTGCCATGGAATGCTCCTTTCTCAGCTTTCTCCTGTCCCCAAAACAATACGAATATCTACACCCGTAGGCAGTTCATCCGGCGCTGTTTCCACTGCTGCGTTGGCAAAGTAGGATACCAGATCACTGCCGATGCCTGCTTCTTTTACCTGAATCCGTGTTTTTTCCACCTGTTGTCCGTCATAGGTGGTAGGCTCTGTCACCGTGTATCCATCTGCCGCCAGCTTATCGGAAAATCTTCTTGCCAGACCGTTCACATTGCCGCCGTTGCAGACCTCAATGGTCAGACCTTTGCTGCTTGTTGTTTCCCCTTCCGGTGTTGTCACATGCTCCTGATAGAATATCTGATCCACCAATAGAGAAGTTTCCTCAGGGTCATGGATGAAGTAAGACACATTGCCTACATACTGTCCAGCCCCAGGGATGGTCTGCATGGTGATCTTATTCATGTCAATCTTTCCAACATAGTTGGCATATTTCACCGCGTCTGTCAGGGAAATATCCGTTTTCACATCTTTATAAAGAATGGAGATATACTCCGGCAGATTTTTCAGGATGCTTTCAGAGCTGAGCACCTTTTCCGCCAGGGCCTTCAAAAACAGCTGCTGTACTTCGATACGGCCTTCATCCCCTGTGGGATATTTTCTAAAACGCACCAGCTGTTCTGCCTGTTCGCCGTTAAGTGTCTGCAAACCAGCATCCAGATGGATATACAGATCCTGTGCAGGGTCTTCATAGTCCATGTCCTGGGGCACATCCACATCTACGCCGCCCACAGTGTCTACAATCTTGCGGAACGCATCCAAGTCAATTTTCACATAATGGTCAATGTTGATGCCCAGAAGATCCTCAATCTGCAATACCGTATTCTGGCAGCAGTTATCTTCATCACTGTAGGAATGGATGGCATTGAGTTTTGTCACCTGATTGTATGCCCGTCCCGTTTCCTCATAGTTTTCCACAACTTCATCACAGACAGATACCCTTGTGTCACGGGGCAGGGAAAGCAAATCCAGACTTTCATTGGCGCTCTCATAATGAACCACAAACATAACGTCCGTGCGTTTCCCCTCTTTGTCCGTCCCAAAAACAGCCACATTCAGTTTGATATCCCGTCCCAGCATAGCATCCAGCAGATTCAGATTAGAGCCGCTGCCCACATATCCGCCAAAAGGAGATTCTCCTGTCACTTTATAATAGGCAAAAGCTGCGCCGCCAGATAATATCAAAAATGCCATGACAATGGATACCACAATTTTGAAAAATGTCCGAATGGGGCGAAAAGGCTTTCTTTTCTTCTGCGGCTTTTCGTAAGACCCATCCCGCTTGCTGCTTTTGTGTCCGCTGCTGCGTCGTTGTTTTCCTCTCATGCTATTTATCACCCGTTCGTCTGGTTTATGGTTTCTTCGTCTGTCAATCCATCTGTTTCTGTGCCGTCCTCTGTTGTGTCGGCAGGTGGTTCTTTGCCATAAATCCGGTAGTCTACCAATTCTTTGGTACCTTCTTCATCCATATCAAAATATGCGCCGCCTTCGCCAGGAATGGTGTCTGTGGTAATGGAAGCCGGATTGATTTCCTTCATATATCCTGCATATTTCAGCGCTGTTGCCACAGGCATATCGGATTCTACCTTTTCCATGAATATCTTGATGTAGCTGTCCAGATTGCTCATGATCTTGTCACTGCTGCAAACCTGTTCGATGAATGCTTTCAAAAATTCCTGCTGTACTTCAATACGCTTCAGGTCTTTCTGTGCATATCCTTCACGGAAACGCACCAACATTTCCGCTTTTTCCCCATCCAGCAGCTGAGGGCCGGGATACAGGTCAATGTAAAGTCCCTGAGCAGGGTCGCTATAGTAAAGCCGTTCCTGTACATCAAATTCCACGCCGCCAACAGCGTCAACAATATCCTTAAAAGCATCCAAATCAACTTTCACATAATAGTCGATGTCGATACCCAGAATTTCTTCCAGCATTGCCACGGAGAAGGTGCTGCGGTTGCCTTCACCTGCATAGGCATGTACTTCTGTCAGTTTGCACTGGCCATATACGCCGTTTGCTTGGGGCACCGTCCTGCCGTTTTTCTCCAGATACGCGATCATATCATCAGTCATGACCACTCTCGTATCTCTCGGCACGGAGATCATATGCACCTCTTTCGTCGTCAGATTCAGACTTGCCACCATATTCACATCCGACCGGAAACCGTCCCCATCAGTCCCCAGAAGTGCAATATTCAGCAATTGGTCTTTCGCTTCTGTAGACACATCCGCAGATGCCACAAAATCGGATTTTTCCGCCTTGCCTTCCCACAGTTTCAAGGAAGCGTACAGCTTCGCCGCCCCAAAGGCTCCTGCAAGGATTACCACCAGCAGCACACAAAGGATAATTTCCCCTCTTTTGCGTCTGCGCCGCATTTCCATCTGCTTTTGATGGTTGCGCTGCATTCTGGCGCCTACTCTGCGGCGCTGTTCCTGCTGCATCCGCATTTCTTCCTCCATATAGCGCTGTTCCCGCATACGTTCAGTTCTGCCGCCTCTCCTCTGCTCCTGCTCATACTGGGGATGCACAGGACGTCTGCGTCTGTGCTGATAATCTGTTCTGTTTTCTCCCATCTTCCATTTCTCCTAAATCCCGAAAAATTCTCTTTCTTTTTTATGGCATATCATCCATAATTTATTTATTATAACAAATTTGACAGCTTCTGACAACGAAAGGCCTATTCTTTACGTTTTTTTGTCAGAAATTTGTCTGAATCATTACAAATGTCTTACACGCAAAATAACGGTTTCATCCCATTTTTCCAGGTCTTTCCGTTATTCACCCAAAAAAACCCTTTTTATTATACACAATTTTGCGCAGAAAAAAATGTGCTTTTTTCTTAAAATTCCATTGAAAACCCTTCGTTTTCTTTACTTTTTGCCGAAAATCCCGTATAATACCCAAATTGTAAAGGAATTGTTAAACACATATAAAAAAATGAACATAAGGAGGTCTTGCCTGTGTTTTTCAACTGGTTTCAGCAAAAGGACGCACCCTTTTCCTGGAAAAAAACCATACTGACGCTTCTCATCAGCGCCATCGTTGCAATGTGTCTGGTGTTTCTCATCACCACCCAGCATCCCCTTCGGGTTGCCTATGAGCTTCTGGCACATCCCACTATGATCCTCTGGAATTTCCTGCCTGCGCTACTGGCGGTGTTCCTGATCTACTTCATTACAGGACGGCTTTTCTTTTCCTCCCTGCTGCTGCAGGTGGTATGGATATTGTTTGCCGTCAGTGACAAGATCAAAGTCTCTATGCGGCAGGAGCCTCTGCTGCCTACGGACTTGACGCTTGTCAAAGAAGCCCTGACCATCGTCAAAACATTCCCTGTATATATGCTGGTGCTCATTGCCGTTGGGGCAGTGGCTGCCATCGTTCTGCTGGTTTTCTGCTTCATCCGCAGTGAAAAACAGCGTCCGCCTGTGATTGCCCGTCTGGTAGGTATTCTCTGTGTGGTATTGGCTGCATTGGGGCTGAACAGTCTGGTCTACGACAACAAGAACCTCTATGACGGCTATCCCGTCGTGGAAAACCCTTATTTCCAGGTAAATCAGTACAACACACGAGGTCTGGTCTATTCCTTCTTCCACCAGATCAACATCATGCGGTTGGAAACCCCTGCAAACTATGATAAAGGGGCTTATGATGAATTCATGAGCGCCCCCATCACCACCACTGTGGAAACAGCGCCCAACATCGTCATGATCATGGGAGAAGCTTATTCCGACCTGAGTGAAAACGAACATATCAGCTTCGAGGGCTACACAGACCCCATGGCTAACTTCAAGGAGCTTTGCGCCAAAGAAAACGCTGTCAGCGGTCACATTGCCGTTGCCAACTTTGGCGGCGGTACATCCAATACAGAGTATGATGTGCTCACAGGACTGCCTACCCGTTTTCTGGATACGGCACTGCCTTCCTATAACTTTATCCATCATGAAATTGATGCCCTGCCCTACAGACTGGCACAGATGGGTTATGAAACCACCTCCATCCATCCCGGTTATGCATGGTTCTATAACCGCCAGAACGTGTATCCAGACCTAGGCTTTGAAACATGCTATTTCTTGGAGGATTCCTTCGACCTTGCTTCTCAGGGTGTAGGCGGCTATATCAACGAAGAAGCCACCATGGATAAGATTCTGTCTGTATTTGAAGAAAAAATCCAGGCTTCCTCAGCGCCGGTATTTTCTTTCACCGTCACCATCCAGAACCACGGGCCATATGAAAAGAAATACGGCACACTGGAACAGAATTTCTCCACTGATGTGGAACTGACAGAAACAGAAAGCGACCTGCTGACCCAGTATTTCTACGGCATGTCCGACGCGGACAGAGAACTGGGACGTCTTGTGGAATATGCGGAAAACAGCGACGAACCCATCATTCTGGTTTACTTCGGTGACCATCTGCCGGGCTTCTCCAACGGTATGGAATTCTTTGACCTGCTGGATTATCCCAAAGACGCCAACGGCACACCAGAAGAACAGACTGCCGTTTATGAAACACCTTTTGTCATCTGGGCAAACGACAGTGCTGCTGCCCAGTGCGGTTTTGCAGAAAATGCAGCTGCCGCTGATCTGCCGGAAAACAATCTCATCAGCTCTTTCTATCTGGGCGCGTTGACCACAGAACTGGCTGGCATAGAGGGACTTTCTCCTCTTTATGACATGCTCAACGACATGCGGAAGGAATATCCTGTCCTCTCCGACATGTATCATGTAGACGCACAAGGCAACTATGTACAGGAATTGCCGGAGGATATGCAAAAACAACTGGATACCCTCATCGGGCTCCAGTATTACATCCTTTTTGATCGCGTACTGTCTGAACAGAAATAAATGAAGGCCGAGAATCTCTTTCCCTGAGATTTTCGGCTTTTTTGTTGTAGGAAAACGCCCATCATGTTATACTGGCATCAATCATATATACGGGAGGAATCTTTATGAATATTCTGCGTGAGCATGCCCAAACCATCATTGATGATACATTGAAACAAGTGCTGCCCCATGCCGCCGTACAGCGTGCTTTGGAAGGACGTACTTTTCCCGGAAAATGCATTGTTATTTCCATTGGCAAAGCGGCTTGGACCATGGCAAAAGCGGCTTCTGACTTATTAGGAAATACCATTGACCATGGCGTTGTACTGACAAAATACGATCATAGTCAAGGGGACATCCCCGGTTTTGTCATTGCCGAAGGGGGACATCCTCTGGTGGATGAAAATTCTATTGCCGGAACGGAAAAAGTCCTTTCTGCTGTAGAAAACCTCACAGAAAAAGATACCGTTGTCTTTTTGATTTCCGGCGGCGGTTCCGCATTGTTTGAAAAACCAGCCGGTTCTCTGACACTGGCAGACATGCAGAATGTAACAAACCAGCTTCTGGCGTGCGGCGCGGAGATCACAGAAATCAACACCATCCGCAAGCATCTTTCCGCAGTAAAAGGCGGTCGTTTTGCAAAACTGTGCGCGCCTGCCTCTATCATCGCCATTGCCCTCAGTGACATTCTGGGAGATTATCCCGATGCCATTGCTTCCGGCCCTGCCACTGCGGATACCTCCACCTGTGCCGACGCCATGGCAGTGGTGGAAAAATACCATCTGGATTTTCCTCCTGCCGTTTTGAATCAATTACAGGAAGAAACCCCTAAGGAAATCACCAACTGCGAAATGCAGATCACAGGCAGTGTATCTCAGCTCTGCGCCTTTGCCGCAAAGACAGCGAAAAAACTGGGTTATACTCCCCTGATTCTTTCCACCATGCTGGACTGCGAAGCCAGAGAAGCCGGACGGTTCCTTGGCTCCATGGCAAAAACATTGGAAAAAGGTGAAGGTCCTCTGCAAGGTCCCTGTGCCATCCTTTGCGGCGGCGAAACAGTGGTGCATCTGACAGGCAAAGGCAAAGGCGGCAGAAATCAAGAATTGGCACTTGCTGCCGCTCCTTATCTGGAAGGCATGGAAAACGCCCTTGTGGCTGCTGTAGGCTCTGATGGTACCGATGGCCCTACAGATGCGGCAGGCGGCATGGTAGATGGCAGCACCATGGCAGCTTTGCGACAAAAAGGTCTTTCCGTTGATGCTGTTCTGGCAGAAAATGATGCTTATCACGCCTTACAAGCCGTAGACAGCCTCATCATCACCGGCCCCACCGGCACCAATGTAAACGATTTGTATTTTCTCCTGTTTCGTCCATAAAACTTGATTTCTAAAAACAAAAATAGCCGAAATCCTTTTGTTTCAAGGATTCCGGCTATTCTATTTATAGGAACTTAAACAAATTATTTTCTTACAGATAGTCACCACTGTTTTTTCTTGCACCGACAGCTTTTCCCCTCCATAGGATACAAGAGAATAACATAAGGAGGCATCTCCATGAAAGAGATCGCATCGAATTTTCTGCCTGACACCTGCGAAACAGAATCCACTATGGACTGCAACGCCTGTGTCATCAAAAAAGTCGGTCTGGCACAGGCCTTTGTCCCCAGCCAGCCCTACCAGACACCATCTTCTGCCGAACAAAGTCTCATCTGCGGCACTGCTTTTTCTGATCTTTCCATGCCCTATGTGCAGGGCACTCACATCAAACGGAACGCAAAGGAGGAAATGACATGGAACGGGAAATGATGCTGCAAAAACTCATGGAACTGGACTTTCTGGCAGTGGATTTGGGGTTGTATCTGAACACCCACCCTACAGAAGCAGAAGCCATCACCGCCTATAATCAGACCATCGAAGCCGCAGACACTCTGCGGATGAAATTTGAAGCGGCTTACGGCCCCCTTTGCTCCTTCCGCAGCTATGCCGCTGATACAGAAAACTGGCAGTGGAAAAATGATCCATGGCCTTGGCAAAGAACAGCAAATCCCTCTATGGCTGGAAAGGAGTGCATGTAAATGTGGATTTATGAAAAGAAACTGCAATTCCCTGTAAAAATCACCCGTCCTGACGCCCGTATGGCAAAAATCATGATCGAGCAATATGGTGGCTGCGATGGGGAATGGGGTGCTGCTCAGCGGTATCTGAGCCAGCGGTATTCCATGGTGACACCGGAAGCCAAAGCCACCCTCAATGACATCGCCACAGAAGAATTGGGCCACGCGGAAATCATGGGCACCATCGTCCGCCAGCTTATGCAGGGTCTCACCAAAGACCAGATCATCGAAGGCGGTCTGGAAGCCTACTATGTAAACCATGGCTTTGGGGTATATCCCTGTTCAGCCGCTGGTGTGCCCTTCTCTGCCTCTGCTTTCCAGTCCAAAGGCGATCCCATCACAGATCTGTATGAGGATATGGCAGCAGATGCTGCCCCATTGGAAGTGTAACCTTTTTATAAAATAAAATGTGAAAAACAGTCTGTTCTGTCTGCATCAAAAAGACGGCAAATTCTTCCTTGCCGCCCTTAAAAATTCCAGTACACTGTAACAGGCACATCTCTCGACCCGGAGATTCTTCTTCCCACATCAATATGGTCAATAAAGGCCTCCACCATCTCTCTGTTCAGATGTTCCATATGGATATATTTTTCCACCAACTCTTTCCAGTTTTCCCCAGCCTTTCTCCTTTCTTCTATTTCCTGAAGATGCTCTCTGCACATTTCCAGTGCTTCTTCCATTCGTTTTTTCTCCACGGAAAACGCTTTTGTCATATCCAGATAATCTTCTTCCGTCAGAATTCCTCGCACCTTATCCAGATATAACTCCTGAAGGGCTTTTGTATGCTCCTGTATCTTTTTTTCGTAGGATTTCGCCCGATCTATAACATTGCTTTTCTGTTTTTCATAATCATTATTCCATTGGATGCCTTGTTCCAGTACATCCTGATCCAAATAAACCTCTGCCAGCCGTTTCAGCTCTGCGATGATTTTGCTTTCCAAACGATTCACGGAAATAAAAGCCCCTCCGCAGGCATCTTTTGACACAGAACGATTGGGGCAAGTCAAAAACCGCCACTCTCCCCGTTTCCCAGAACGCAGCGCATAGCCGCATTCCCCACAGCAGGCTTTCCCAGAAAACAGCCCAATAGAACCAGTGGCAAAAGGCTTTGTCCTTTGCTCCCGTATTGCTTTCACCTTGTCCCAAAGTTCTTTCTCTATGATCGGTTGGTGGGTTCCTTCTACCCGATACCATTGCTCTCTTGGGCGAGGCTTGTTTTTCTTTGTTTTATAGGAAACACTGCCGTATTTTCCCTGTATCATATTGCCTATGTACATTTCGTTTTCCAGCATATCTGCAATGGTGTAATATTTCCATAAGGTGCTGTTTTTCTGCTTTGCCGGTGCTTTGATGACTCCTTTTTGACGTTTATATTCTGTGGGATTTGGAACACCCCTGTCGTTGAGCATTCGTGCAATGGCAGATTTCCCATATCCCTGAGAAAACAGCGCAAACACTTCTCGCACCACCTGTGCAGCTTCCTCATCAATGATTAGATGCCCCTTTCGTTTTTGGTCTTTCTGATAGCCATACAGCGCCGTTGCACCAATATAAAATCCGTTTTCCCGCCGATTCCGCAGGACACTTCGGATATTATCGGACATATCCTCCAGATACCATTCGTTGACCAGACCATTGATCTGCCGTGATTTTTTATTGCCCTTCACATCCGTATCGGCGTTATCCACAATGCTGACAAAACGAATGCCCCACTGGGGAAATAACCCATGGAGGTATTTTTCCACCAACTCCAATTCCCTGGTAAAACGGGACTGGGTCTTGCAAAGGATAATGTCAAAACTTCTTTTTTCCGCATCTTCCAAAAGACGCTGAAACTCCGGTCGATTCCGGTCAGCGCCAGCGTAGTCATCATCGCTGTAAATGTCGTAAATCTCCCATCCCTGCTCTATAGCATACTGCACCAGCATGGATTTTTGATTCTGGATACTAACGCTGTCGTCAGCAAAACTGCGCTTATCCCGATCTTCTTCCGATAACCTGCAGTAAATGGCTACCTTCACACGGGGCACCCCCTTCCCTTTCTCCTAGCAACCCGTTATTTTCGAAAGATTTCTTTGTTCCGTTCCATATGATTGATGAGGCTGAGCCAAGCCTTTGTGAATTGTTCCCTGTTAGGCTCACTGCTGCCATCACGAAACACGCTTTTGCAGGTATTGTCCTGTCTTTCTTTCATACAGTCCACCTCCCAATATTTATTTATGCAGTTTAGGATGTACATTTTCCCCTTTTGAAGAAATGCCATATTTCACTAATTTTCCTACAGTGCCACGCTGCACAGGATTTCCCATTTCTTCTGTGATTGTGACTATAGATTTTGTTTGACCAATCTTTGTACACGAATTCTGCCATGGGAGAACGACAGCTATTGCCATACAAGCGAAAAGTCCTTTTACCATTTTTCCAGTAAACTATAAAGAGGATTATAAAAACCGTATATGAGAAAAATTAAAACTTTTCATTCTAATTTATATAGATTATCAACAAAAAATTATTTTTTATAGAAAACCATTGACACATAAAAAAGAACTGTGTATTATAATCCATAGAGAAAAGATAGAATTTATATTCAATATTTTGTGTATGTTGTAAAGGTAAATTTGTGTAAAATTAGGAGGAGGATACATATGGATCTGAAAGGAACACGTACAGAAGCAAACTTAAAAGCAGCTTTTACTGGTGAATCTATGGCAAGAAATAAATATTTGTTTTTTGCACAAAAAGCAAAAAGTGAAAATTTACCAGAAATCGCTGATCTATTTGAACGCATGGCACAAAACGAAGGAATTCATGGCAAATTATTGTATCAGCACTGGAAAGGAGTTGGTACAAGTTCCGAAAATTTACAAGACGCAATTCAAGGCGAATACACAGAATGGAGCAATATGTATCCCGAATTTGCCCAAATTGCTCGTGAAGAAGGATTTGATGATGTAGGCGTTTTGTTCGATAACATTGCAAAAATCGAAAAAGACCATGAATATCGTTTTCTGATTGCATTGACCCAGTTAAACAAAGGCAATAAAAAAGCAGATGTAGAAAGACAGCCAGAAACTGTACAGACAGTTTCTGTACCAGGATATCGCTGCATGTTCTGTGGTGCAACTTATGAAACACGTCCAGATGTTTGCAGCGTATGTGAAGCTATTGGTTCATTTGAAGAAGTTACAATTCAAAAACAACAAGCATAATAGAATATACGCAATAAAGTCATGATACCTTTTCTATCATGACTTTTTTTTGCAGAAAAACTAAGTTTTTCACTTTCCTCAAGAATTTTGTTTCACAAAGAGCTGCTTGCATATCTTACGCTATGAAGTCCCCTAACCAAAATCTGAATCAGGAATCCGCTTCCAACAAGGAAAAGCCGAAGTTTCAAGGCTATTGAGCTCATGGACTTTCGTTTTTTTGCTTGTGTCTATTTATCAAAAACTTAAAGGAAATGAACCTTTGATGACAGGATGTCAACTTTTTTAAGAACTATTTGTAAACTACCGCGCTTTCTTTGTTAATGCCTTTTGATTCATATCCCCCTTACCTTCACATAAATCCTTTTTAACAAATACCATTCCTGCATGAATCCATTTCTTACTTCTTTTTTACTTTTTGGCAATACCATAGATGCCTGTACGCTTTTTTGCTACAATCATACTATACCAATCTTTCGCAGCGTTTCCCTAGAAGAAGCATAAGGAAATACAGCAAAAAACTTGAGGAGGTAAAACAAATGGATGAGCTTGAACAAAAAACCATGACTGACACACACTCTGAATCCACAGCTGAAAACACTGCTCCAAAATTACCGCCCCAAGATCGTTCCACAGAAGAAACCCTTTGGACAAAATCCATCAACCGCGTTTTGGGCGGCATAACACTCACAGCCATTACATTAAACATCGGGCTTCTTTACTATATCCTGCCAGCCATCGGAACCATTCTCCTTCTCCTTGGCTTTCGCCCGTTGCAGCACGAAAACAAATGGTTCAAACGCTGTTTTGTCATATCCATCATTCGCACCGCATGTTTCTTATGGGTACTGATCTTAAACACCACCATACTGCAAAGCACCATATATCCATCTGCAATGGATTTTGTGCTGTCCATTGCAAATTTCATTTTGCAGTTTGCTCTTTTTGTCTGCTTTTGGCGCGGTTTTATTTCCATTCGGCAAAATGCAGGGCTTTCTCCTCAGGCAGGCAGTGCAGCTGCCTTGGTCGTATGGTATGGGCTTATGTGCTTTCTGGGTCTTGCACAGTACAGCGGCATAATCATTGCCTTGATCATGTTTATTGCTTATTGCCGCATCGTCTACAATATACACAGATTATCCAATGAATTGGATGAAATAGGCTACGAAATCAGTGCCGTTCCTGCCAGATGGAGAGACCTGCACATCGTCTATTTATTCCTTTTGCTGCTGCTCATAGGCGGCACATGCGGTTATTTGTTTGGGGGCAGCTATCCTATGAAATGGACTGCACTGCGTGCTGACGAGCATAAAAACGTGGACGACATCAAGGCTCAGCTCATTGACCTCGGGTTCCCCTCCTATATCCTGAACGATCTCAGCGCAGAAGACATTGCCGCCTGCAATGGCGCATTACAAGTCGTTGTTGATGAAACCGACATACCTCTGGAGGATTATGGAAACGCGGATGATTCCGTTTCCGAAACTCCAAATCTTCGTGTCACAGGCATTGGTGTACAGGTTCCTGCCGAACGAGAGCGCTGGATCATCTTCCATCACTTTCTATGGAACAAAGCACCCAAATTTTATGGCACAGAAGCCATTCAGCTTTGGCCAGTTTACAAAGATATTTCCGAAGGATGGACTTCCGGCGGCGATGTAACGGGACGTGTTTTATATAACAGCAACGAAGAAACCTTTGTGGCTGACTATTACTCATTAGGTACACAAGCATACACATCCGATAGTTTCTTTGGTGGAATCCAGACCAATACCGACGTGTTTGCCACATTCTCTATGCCTCGACAAGGCAGCAGTTATAGAGGCTACATCGCATATCCCATTGATGAAATGATGGATGATTACATTATCAGCAGTAGGTTTCATTATATACACCAGAATAGCTGGATGCAGTATCCTGTTATGACGGCAATGGAAAAGAGAATGACAAGCATTTGGAACTATGCCGGCGCATTTCAGGTATTGGAAGATGCACTTCAATTCTACCCCTCAGGCGAAGGCATCGAAATGATCAGCTGAACAACAAGATCACTTCTCACATGACATTTACAAAGGTGCAGCAGAGCAGAAAGCCCGCAGCACCTATGAATACCTCATCGACCTTGCGGAAGACCCGGACGTTTTAGCACCCCTGCGGTTCCTGCGGGAACGGGAAGTGGTACACTTCCAGCGGTTCGGCGAAGCCCTGGAAATTGCCAGAGACCATCTGAACCAAAAACACTGGTTTTTCATGAACAAATAAACAAATCCTCCTAAAAAGAAGCAGGAAGCCTCGTTATTCCCAACAGGCTTCCTGTTTTTATGTTCTTTTTTCTTTTCAAGAAAATCATAGAAAAAAACGTGGTCTTTCTGTAAAAAAGTCTTATAATAAGAAGTAAGATACATATGCTTGTGTATGACACACAGCATTGGGAGGTGACCGCCGTATGCGCGATTTTTATTTGAAAAACAGACAAGCTCTCCAAGATTTTCTCATTCTGGGTGGCACTATATTGTTTTGTTTTCTCTTTTTCCGCTATTTATTTCCGATTTTCCTGCCTTTTCTGGTGGGCTGGCTCCTGAGCCTTCTGTTCCGCCCTCTGGCAAATTATCTGGAAAAACGGCGCATCCCTCGCTGGATTGCATCTTTGTTCTGTATCCTGTTATTTTTGGGGCTTATTTCCCTTTTTGTTGCCCTCATCGGCAATCGCATTGCAGCACAGGCAGAATCTTTCCTGCGGCTCATGCCCCAGTACATGATCCTGATTCAAAATGCACTGGATCGTCTTTGGACACAGTTAGACAGCCTGTTGGTGGTACTGCCTGATCCTCTGCAAAATCTGATTCAAAACTCCACAGAACAGCTGCGGGGAAATCTATCCTCCATACTGCTTTCTCTGGTGCAGAGTACAGGTTCTTCTTCTCTGACTTCTGTGCCAAACTTTCTGCTGGGTGTGCTCATTGCACTGCTGTCCTCTTATTTCTTCACAAAGGACGCCGTTCTCATTCGCAGACTTTATGAAAAACATGTACTTTCCCTATTTCACACTTCCATCCACAGAACAAAACGGGAACTGAAAACATCCGTATGGGGCTATATCAAAACGCAGCTGATTCTGATGATTTATACCTTTGCCATTACATTTATTGGCCTTATGGTCCTGCGCTCACCCTTTGCCCTGCTGCTCAGCGTCATTATAGCCATCATTGATGCTCTGCCTTTCTTTGGCAGCGGATTTATTCTCTGGCCGGGAGCTGTCATCCATCTGATTCTTGGTTCTCCCAAGCTTGCCATTGGCTATATGGTCATCTACGCCGCTGTGCAGATTATGCGGCAGATTATGCAGCCAAAAATTCTCGGCACACAGATTGGTCTGCATCCTCTGCTGACACTGTTTTCCATGTACTTCGGCTATAAATGTATCGGCTTCTGGGGGCTGCTTCTTGGGCCCGTCATTGCTGTACTGCTGCGGGCATATTTCCAGACCCGTGAAAAAGAAACACCTCCTACCACATAAAAAAGCGTTTTCAGTTTAGGAGCATCTTTATAAGAAAACAAAAAAGCCAAAACCCTTATCATTACAAAGGATTTTGGCTTTCTTATTTTATTTGTTATGTTTTCTTAAAGTTGCTTTTACCGAAAACGTTTTTTATGCTTTACGCCTGAAACATAGGGGTAGACAAATATCTGTCACCAGTATCGGGCAGCAGAACCACAATGGTCTTGCCCTTATTTTCGGGACGTTTTGCCACTTCCAGAGCTGCATGGATGGCTGCACCGGAAGAAATGCCCACCATGAGACCTTCCTTCTGCGCCACCGCTCTGCCTGCCGCATAAGCTTCTTCTTCTTTTACAGGAATGATTTCATTATACAGCTTTGTATCCAGAATAGAGGGTACAAAGTTTGCGCCGATCCCCTGAAGACCATGACTGCCGGCTCTGCCTTCTGTCAGCAAAGGAGAGGAAGCAGGTTCCACACCGATGATCTGTACATCAGGATTCTTTTCTCTCAGATAACGGCCTACACCTGTGATGGTACCGCCGGTACCGATGCCTGCCACGAAAATATCCACTTTGCCGTCAGTGTCTTCATAGATTTCAGGACCTGTGGTTTCGTAATGTGCCTGAGGGTTCGCAGGATTATCAAACTGTCCGGGAATGAATGCACCGGGGATTTCTTTTGCCAGTTCTTCCGCTTTTGCAATGGCGCCTGCCATACCTTTTGCCCCTTCTGTCAGCACCAGTTCCGCGCCGAAAGCTGTCATGAGCATGCGGCGTTCCATGCTCATGCTGTCAGGCATAACGATGATAGCTCTATAGCCTCTTGCCGCTGCCATAACTGCCAGACCAATGCCTGTATTGCCGCTGGTAGGTTCAATAATCGTTGCACCCGGTTTCAAAAGACCTTTCGCTTCCGCATCTTCCACCATTTTCTTTGCTACACGATCTTTGGCACTGCCGCCAGGATTCAAAAACTCCACTTTTGCCAAAACTTTTGCATCCAGATTGTGGATTTCTTCCAAGTGTGTCAATTCCAGTAAAGGCGTTTTGCCGATCAATTCTTCTATATTTTTGTAAATCTTTGCCATTGGTATCATCCTTTCCGCGATTTTTAATCATAGTATCACTATAGGTTTTATATGTCAAGCTGTTTTTTGAGCTTGTTTCTGTTCTCATATTACCACATTCCGCTGCCACCTTCAAATAAACTTCATGCTGGGGAGCATCTCCCCTTAAGAAATTAATAAAACAAAAAACCAATGTTTTCTTAAGGGGAAGTTGCTTTCTTTCTCCTTCTTTTCCTTGTATACGTCCCTTTTTTGTGCTAGTATTGAATGGAAATATGCATTGATTGAGATATAGAAAGGAACGATTCAAATGAAAATCGGACGAAACGATCCCTGCTGGTGCGGCAGCGGAAAAAAATATAAAGTCTGCCACGCAGAATTTGATGAAAAACTGGCAGAACTGAAAGCAAAAGGGGAAAAAGTACCTCCCCACTCCCTCATCAAAACACCGGCACAGCTGGAAGGCATCCGCAAAGCCGGCAAACTGAACACAGAAATTCTGGATATGGTAGCGGAAAACATCCACGCTGGCATGTCCACAGAAGACATCAACAAACTGGTACATGAATATACCATCGCTCACGGCGGTATTCCTGCACCTTTGAACTACTGCGGTTTCCCTAAAAGTGTCTGCACATCCGTAAATGATGTGATCTGCCACGGTATTCCTTCTCCTGATGAAATCCTTCAGGATGGGGACATCATCAACGTAGACGTTACCACCATTCTGGATGGTTATTACGCAGACGCATCCCGTATGTTCTGCATCGGTCAGGTCAGCGACGAAGCCAAAAAACTGGTGGAAGTCACAAAAGAATCTGTTGATCTGGCACTGGCGGCAGTGAAACCTTGGGGGCATCTGGGAGACATCGGCGAAGTCATCAGCAAACATGTTTATGCCCATGGCTATACCGTCCTTCATGACATTGGCGGTCATGGTGTCGGCAACGACTTCCACGAAGAACCTTATGTATGCCACATCGGCAAAAAAGGCACCGGCATGCTGCTGGTTCCCGGCATGGTATTCACCATCGAACCCATGGTAAACGAAGGGGAAGAAGATTTCTTTCAGGATGAAGAAAACGGCTGGACCATCTACACAGAAGACGGCTCTCTTTCCGCTCAGTGGGAATACACTGTTGCCATCACCGAAGACGGCGTAGAAATCATTACCCATTGATTTGATTCATACAAAAGAAAACGTGAGGTGTTGCATTTATGAACGGTTCCAAACACATTTCCAACTGTTACAGCGCCTTACAGGGACTCTACTGGATGAGTTACGGCGCCATCTATACCTTTGCCGCCGTATTCCTTTTAGACAGAAAATTCACGGATTCACAGGTCGGCACACTCATTGCGCTGGCCTGTGTTTTTTCCGCTGTGTTTCAGCCCTTTGCGGCTGCGGCAGCAGACCGGGGAAAGCGGTTTTCCCTGCGGTCTTTGATGACGCTGCTCTGTCTTTTGACCATCCTCCCTATGGCTCTGCTGTTTTTCTTTCCTCAGCAGACTCTCTCCGGCGTCTGTTATGTGATTCTCATGCTGCTGCATCTTGCCTTTCAGCCCCTTTTAAGCGCATTGGGCATGCAGCTGCTCAATAACGGATACTATCTGAATTTTGGCGCCGCCCGCGGCATTGGCTCCATGTCCTATGCAGTCCTTGCCTTTTTCCTTGGCTCTTTGACGCTGATTTTCTCTCTGCGTTGTCTGCCTGTCATCGGCAGTCTGCTGTACCTGCTCATGGCGGTATTATTGCAGGCCTTTCCGGAAACCAAGCGCAGCGGCTCATCCATTGTGTCCTCTCGAGGCACCGTTTCCATACTGCGGGAAAATCGTCGGTTTGCTGTCCTTTGTCTGGGCATCATCCTGATTTTTATTTCTCACAGCGCCATCAACACCTACATGATTCAGATTCTTCAGAAAATCGGCAAAGGCAATCAGGAACTGGGGCAGGTCATGGCTTACACTGCCCTTCTGGAATTTTTTGTGATGATTGGCTTTTCCAGATTCGTCAAAGGACGGGACTGCGGAAGCGTCATGCGGTTCACAGCCATCTTTTTTGTGCTGAAAGCCGTTCTTGTTCCTTTGGCACCCAATCTGCCCATGATTTACGCCGCATTTCTGACACAAATCTTCTCCTTTGCCCTGTTCACACCGGCTTCCGTTTACTATGCCAACGCCATTTTGCCTGCCGGAGACAAGGTAAAAGGACAGGCGATGGTTACCATTGCCATCACCATTGGCAACATTGCCGGCAGTTTCTTCTGCGGTCACTTTATTACCCTCTGGGGCATCACAGCCGCCATTCTGGTGACCGCCGCCATTGCTGTCATTGGTCTGATCTGCTTCTTCCTCGGCGCAGAAAAAACAGGTCCCATTGCTTTTTCTTGAACGCAAAAAAGCGTCAGATTCCATTTCTGGTCTCTGACGCTTTTCTTATGCCCATAAAATGGCGATTTCAGCCAATACGGTTTCTTCTTCATCAAAAATGAATGTGATGGTTTCCCATACACCCTCTTTTTCTTCCACAAATGTTTTGGTATGCACCACATCGCCTCTGCGGCATTCCTTCCGGTATACCACACGAATGTCCTTCAGTGTCCTGCCGTCATAAATTTCATCGGGCACATCATCCAGCGCCCATTCCAGATATTTCACGTTATTGGCATGACCGTTGGTGTCCGTATCCCGACGCGTAACGGTAAATTTCTGCTGTGCCGTTGGTTCCCCTTCCGGCATTGGCGGCATACGGAATTTTTCTCCTTCAATGGCAGGGGGCTGGTTGCTGCCGTATTTCTCGATCATATCATCGGGCACATTGGTGGGTTTCCGCTTGGCAAAATCCATATATACCCAACGAGACATGCCATCGGCAATCTTTTCGCCCTTTTCGTCAAAGAGAAAATAACCTCTTTCCGCCTGCATCTTCCGGCATTTATTGCTCCATGTTTCCAGACGGATGGTTTCCCTATGGGCAGGCATGCGGTATACCACAATGTGCCAGTTGATGACCGCCCAGCCACATTGAAGCTCTGCCAGATAATCCAATGTATAGCCTAATGTATCGGAATGGTCAATGGCTGCATTTTGCAGGGCAGACAACAGTGCCGCCGGAGAAAGGGTTCCCTTCTGATCTACCTGATAATAATTGATGGTCTGTTCTTCCGCGTATCCTTTGCGTTCCATAAAAAACCTCCCTTTCGGCAGTCCTTACAGCATAGGAGAAATGAGCCTTGCCACGGCTTCTTTCACCTTGAACCACCATCTTCTTCTGTAATACCACTCTCTGGTAATCTCTACGGAACTTTTCAAGTCGTTCAAAAAGTCCTGTTCCAGCTCTCTGGTAAAAGCTGCATCATACAAAAAGGCGTTGACCTCAAAGTTCAAGTCAAAACTGCGGATATCCATATTGGCTGTGCCAACAGAGGACATTTTCCCATCAATGCACAGGCTCTTGGAATGGATGAAGCCTTTTTCGTACTGATAGCATCTGACACCTGCCTCCAACAACTGCCCCAGATAAGACATGCTCGCCCAGTATACAAAGAAATGGTCTGGGTTTCCGGGAATCAGTATCCGCACATCCAGTCCAGAAAGGGCAGCCACTCGTAAGGCTTCAAAAATGCCATCGTCCGGCACAAAGTAAGGCGTTGTCAAATAAATATGATGCTCCGCTTCATTGATCATTTTAAAATAGCCGTTGTGTACGTTATGCCACTTGGTATCGGGGCCGCTGGAAACGATCTGCATGCGGACGCCCTCTGACTGTTCACGGAGTGGGAAATACCGCTGCTCCAGCTGGACAGCGCCATAACGTGTGGTAAAATTCCAGTCTTTGATAAATCGGATCTGCATCTGGTCAATGGCGTCACCTACCACACGCAGGTGGGTATCACGCCAAGGGCCATAGCGTTTGACAATGCCAAGGTATTCGTCCCCTACGTTAAAGCCGCCGATATAGCCCACTTTCCCGTCGATGATGCAGAGTTTTCTGTGGTTGCGGTAGTTGATGCGCACAATGAAGGGCGGCAAAAACGCCGCTGTATATCCGCCGGCAGCATGAAGTTTGTCAAAAAAACCTTTGGGCAGTCTGGAATTGCCCATGCCGTCATAGAGCAAACGCACTTCCACGCCTTCTTCTGCCTTTTTCGTCAGCTCCTCCACCAGACGGGTGCCCAGCTTGTCCCCACGCCAGATATAGTATTCCAGATGGATGAATTCCTTTGCCTGACGGATGTCACGGACCAATGCCTCAAATTTGTCTGCGCCGCTGATAAACCGTGTCACCTTATTGTTGAATGTCATCCAGTTGCCGGAATTCAGATGCAGATATGCCATATCTGTCAGATATTCCGCATCTACCAGTCTGCCGCCTTTTTCGATGATCTCTTTCTGGGCTTTTACCCTGCCCACACATCGCTCATCCTGCAGCAGATATTTGTAATATACCTCACGGTCATATTCCTCTTTTACTCGGAACATTTTTTCTCGCTTGCTGTTCCTGCCAAATATCATATAAATAACGAACCCAAACACAGGGATGAACAGCAGCACCAGAAGCCATGCCCAGCTGCTGGCAGGGTTTCTTCGTTCAAAAAACACCACGAAGCCTGCCAAAACCACGTTAATGACCAAAATCCCTACAGCAATATATGCCAGAACGGAAACAATCTCCATAGGACTCCCCCCTTCTTTACAAATATGAGAAATTCAAATAAAATTCCATAATATAGTATACGCAAAATCCCCTCTAACCGCAAGCATGGCGTATGGCAAAAATTTTGAAAATTTTCACTTTTCCACTTCCCTATTCCTTCAATCTCTGATACAATAGAGTGACGTGAGAAATACAAAGGAAAAGCCCTTATGGCTTTTTACTGCAAGGAGGAACATTTTGTGAATATTACTGCATCTGATATCATCATCATTGCACTGATTGTTGTGGCTGCTCTGCTGGCAGGCGCTTATTATCTGAATAAAAAGACCATGCGCCGCATGATTCAGGCACAGGACTTCATCGACCAGAACCGTATGACCGTGCAGGCCTTCATCATTGACAAAAAACAGGAAAAACCTTCCCCTACCAACCTGCCCAAAGGTGTCTTTGAACAGCTGCCCAAAATGGCAAAAATGCGTAAGGCAAATATGGTAAAAGCAAAAATCGGTCCTCAGATTGTGACACTGATGTGCGATAAGCCTGTTTACGAAGTGCTGCCCGTGAAAAAATCCCTGAAAGTAGATATTGCAGGCATGTATATCGTCAGCGTGACCGGTATGAATCTGGCTGACAAGAAAAAGAAAACATTCACTGAAAAAATGACCACACGGATGAACAAAGTGGTTTCTAATCAGTCTGAAAAGGAAAAAAATAAAAAATAAGCAAACAAAAAGCTGAAATCTTTAAAGATTTCAGCTTTCTTTTTTTACAGGATTTTATCAGACTGCTTTTAGTCCTCCATGGGGCGGATTTCCGCGCCAAAGGGCATCAATGCCAGTGCTGCAAATTTGAAATGCTGCAAACCAAAGGGAATGCCAATAATGGTCAGACAGCTGCCCACACCCATGGCAATGGAGCTGATACAAAGACCCAATCCCCCCAGCAATATCCAAATGACATTCAAAAGGACAGAGCCGGAGGACATGTTCCCAAAGTATACTTTCTTCCCAAAGGGCATGAGAATCAGCTTGGCAAACTTAAAGCACTGCAAGCCCACAGGAATCCCAATGACAGTGATACAGCACAATACACCAGCCAACAGCCAGCATATTGCAGAAATCAGTCCGCCGAATATGATCCACAGGACATTCAGCAATACATTTACAATAGACATCTTTTTCCTCCTTTTTCTACTTTTTCCGATAATATGCTACAACTTTTTCATAATCTTTTTCTTTCAGAGCCTTTCGCCCTTCTTCCGACAGACGGTACACGCCTTTTTCCACTCGTTCAAACCAATGGTATACATTGCTGCGGAGTATGGCCATGTACTTTTCTTCCAGCCCCATCTCCCGCAGTTCTCCATATGTAACGGCTTCCTGATTTTCCAGAATACAGCATAGATGCAGTGCTTTTTCCCGATAAGCCGTCACAATCTTCCTGCGGTTCATGCCGCCGGTATTGGCGGAAACCTGTCTGTTTTCCATCTCCGCCTGCAGTCGTTCCCGTTTCTTTCTGTTTTTCCACGCCAAACTGTCCGAAGGAGTCAGCACCACATCTACCGTCTTGAGAGGACTGTCCAAAGCCACCGTGAGCAGACCGATTTCCAATCGTTTCAGCAATTTCAGCATGTTTTTCCAGCTTTTTTCACGCTGTCCCTTCTGGGGACGGGGAATGGCAACAAAGACCTGTTCCGTCAAACTCTGGCGATCCAATGCCTGATAGACCAGCTTCAGCTGAAAGGATTTTTTCAGCTCCACAATGACCAGTTCCCCATCTTTTTCCGCCGCAATATCGCAGTCTTTCACTTCCGCCTGAACACGATAGCCTTCTTCTTCCAGAAAGCGGCAGACAGGCTCATATAAATCTGTTTCCGCAAATGTCATGCCTGTTTTCCTTTCGCCATAAAGGCTTCAATTTCTTCTACGGTCTTGATCATGTCTTTTGTCATGATTTCACATCCGTCTTCTGTTACCAGCGCGTCATCTTCAATGCGGATGCCAATGCCCCATTCTTCAATATACAGCCCCGGTTCCACTGTCAGCACCATGCCCGGCTGGAGCACCCGTTCTGTGTACCGTCCAATGTCATGGGTTTCCGCACCCAGATAATGACTCACGCCATGGTAATAGTATTTCGCCACATCCGCCATGGTTTCCACCAGACCGATTTCTTTCAATGCTTCCAGATAATGTTCTTTCAGGATTTCATTCAAACGGGAGAAAGGCTGACCGGGACGAATGGCATCAATAACTTTTTGCTGTCCTTCCAGCACGATGTTGTATACCAGTTTCTGACGTTCTGTAAATTTGCCGCTTACAGGGAAGGTACGGGAAATGTCCCCATTATACCAATCCACCTGTGCGCCGCAGTCCACCAGCAGCAGGTCGCCGTCTTTGGTCTTGCCGTTGTTTTTGGTGTAGTGAAGGATGGTACCTCTTTCTCCAGCGGCGGCAATGGTCTGGAATGCTTTTTCCCTTGCACCGTGCTGCATGAGAGTGAAATCAAAGTGGGCTTCGATTTCATATTCCATCATGCCGGGACGGGCGTTTGCCATCATGGCTTCCACACCCATTCTGGTAATATCCATGGCTTTCCGCATTTTTTCCAGTTCATAAGGCTCTTTGATCAGACGCAAATCACCAAAGATAGGATACAGATCCCCCATAGCCATGGCAGGATATTTTTCCCGTACTTCTTTGGCAAAGCGCAGTGCAGGTGTCAGCACATCATCCCATTCCCGATGCTCCAAGTCCAGATAAATTTTTGTGATGTTGTTGCGGAACACCATCTGAGCAAAATCATCGGCGAAAGCATCAATGGGGCGAATGTCTGTCATGCCGCTGATTTCTTCCGCTTCTTCTGCTGTCATGTTTGCCCCCACCCATTTGGCAAGGATGCCGTTATCTCTGGGAATGAACAGGGTTTGCTGCAAACCGCCGCCGATTTTTGCCATGAGGAATACGCAGTTTTCCCGTTCCACCCCTGTCACATAGTAAAAATTGCGGTCAGGAGAAAAGGGATAATATTCATCCCCTCGTTTCAGAGGCGCTTTCCCTGCAAAAAGGACAGCAACGCTGCCTTCTTCCAATCTTTCTGCCAATTTTCTTCTGTTATCTATAAAAAATCGTTCTGTCATGTCATTTGCCTCCTTAAATATCCTACCAAAAAACTTTGAATTTTTTATGATGAAATTCTTACAAATTCCTTTGTACGAAAAAACGCACATTTTCTTGAAAATGTCTTTTCTCTATATTAGAATTGTAGCAAGGAACCAAAAAAATGCAAGTCATACAAAAGAGAAAGAAAAGAGGGATACGATTGAAAAAAGAATGGAAATTTGCTTTTGAAAAAACCATCCCTGTTCTGGCAGGATACCTTTCCATCGGCATTGCCTTTGGACTTTTGATGCAGAACATGGGATACAGCGTCTTTTGGGCTCTGCTCATTTCCCTGATTTTATATGCAGGCTCCATGCAGTTTGTACTGCTGCAATTCCTCACAGGAGGAACGTCGCTCATTACCGTTGCCATTATGACTTTGCTGGTAAACAGCCGTCACCTGTTCTACGGCTTGTCTTTCATCGACACCTTCCGCAGCATGGGCAAGAAATATCTGTATATGGTGCATTCCCTCACAGATGAAACTTATTCCCTGCTCTGCTCCTACGAACCACAGGAAGGCATGGACACCAAAAAAGTCATGTTTCTTATGAGTATTTTCGACCACTGTTATTGGCTCATTGGCACTGCCCTTGGCTCCCTTGCCGGCAGTCTCATCACCTTTGACACCACAGGCATTGACTTTGCCATGACAGCTCTGTTCACCGTCATTTTCATTGAACAGTGGAAAGGGGCAAAAAGCCATATCCCTGCCTTGACAGGTCTCATTGCAGGTGTTGGCTGTCTGTTGGTATTTGGCCCCGATAACTTTATCCTGCCTACACTGCTCATCAGCGTTGCCGTTTTGATGGCACTGAAAAGCCGCGTTTTGGCAAAAGAACAGGAGGAATGATTATGCTGACATCTACACAAACTCTCGCCATCATCCTGACGGCTTCCGTATGTACCTTTCTGCTCCGTGTGGCACCCTTTGCCATATTCGCCGGCAGAGAAATCCCTGCCCCTGTCCAGTATCTGGGAAAAGTCCTTCCGGCTACGGTCATGGCGTTATTGATGGTATACTGCTTAAAAAGCACCACTTTTTCTGCTCCTTCGGGCTTCCTGCCCCAGTTTCTTGCGGTGGCAGTAGTAGCAGTACTCCATCTTTGGAAAGGCAAAACTTTGCTGAGCATCGTGGGCGGTACGGTCTGTTACATGATATTGGTGCAGGTGGTTTTTCCTGCGTAACAGAAAAACACGAAGCATCTTCATAAGAAAAGAAAAAAGCCGAAATCCTTATGACACAAAGGATTCCGGCTTTCTTTATTCAGATTTTATTTCTTATGGTTTCCTAAAGGGAACTTGCTTTTGATTATAATAGAATCAAAAAACGGTATATCCTTTCTCTCCAAAGAACCCTTTCAGCTCTTTTTCTTTGGCTTCCGTTCTGCCCTGAACCGCTTCGGGCTTGCCGCCGCCTTTGCTGCCAAAGGCTTCTTTCATTTCTGCCGCCATGGGGCGCATATCTTCTGTGCGGCTCATGAGTACAAAAGCATAACCTGTGCCGGCAGGGGCAAAAACTGCCGCTGTGCCGCCTGTTTTGTCCAGAATGGTATCTGCCAGATGCACCATATCCTTAGAATCAAAATCTGCCGCAAATACGCAGGCTTTTGGTGTTTCTCCTACTTTTTCCGCAATGTTGTTGATCTTTTCCCATTTCATGCGGCTGATAATCTGTTTCAGTTCATCTCGTTCTTTCAAAAGGGCTTCTGTTGCCTTTGCAATTTTTCCAGTAGGTACAGAAAGCAGTTCGGAAATAGCCGCCGCATTTTCTGTTTTTTCGTCATAATCTGCTAACGCACGCATACCACAGACGATTTCCAATCTGGTGCCGCCTTTATAATTCTGGGCAGAAAGAATCTTCACCATGCCGATTTCTCCGGCTTTCTGCACATGGGTGCCGCAGCATGCACAGCAGTCATATTCCCCCATTGCCATGATGCGCACTTTCCCTTCCAGTGCTTTTTTACTGCGGTATTCCAGTTTTTCCAGTTCTTCTTTGGAGGGATAAGTCACTTTGGAAGCCACATTTCGCCAGATAGCTTCGTTGGCAGTCCGTTCCAGCACAGGCAGGTCTTCGGCAGGAATTTTTGTGTTGAAGTCAATCAAAATGGCATCTTTGCCCATATGGAAACCCACGTTGTCACAGTTATATTTGCCGCAGATGATACCGGAAAGGATATGTTCGCCGGAATGGTTCTGCATCAGGTCAAAACGATGGTTCCAGTCAATATGGCCTTCCACTTCCGCTCCCACTTCCAGAGGCTTATCGGTGATATGGGTAATCACACCGTCTTTTTCCCGCACGTCTGTCACCTTTGCACCGCCCAGTGTGCCAATATCCGCAGGCTGACCGCCGCCTTCGGGGTAAAAGTAAGTGCCTTCCAGCACCACAGCAAAGTTTTTGCCCTTAGGCTCGCAGGATACCACCTTGCCCACAAAATCCATGGTATAAGCATTGTCATAATATAATTTCACGGTTTCCATGTTTTTCCTCCTTACTCTCCCGTACAACGGGGATTTGTCATTTCAAAGCGTTCGTCAATATTTTCTTCTCCCCACTGGCACATAAGCTCCAATATGGGAAAAAGGGATTTTCCCTTTTCCGTCAGGGAATATTCCACTCTGGGCGGCACCTCCGCATAGGCTTTTCGCAGGATAAGCCCGTCGGCTTCCAGCTCCCGAAGCTGATTTGTCAGGGTTTTCTGGGAAACGGTGCGGATGTTTGCCATCAATTCCCCAAAGCGCAGAGTGCCTTCCTCCGCCAATATGTAGAGAATCAGGGGCTTACACTTGCCTCCAATCATTTTGAGGGTGACTTCCATTTCACAGCCCACCTGAATTTTCTTTGTCATAGTTACCTTCCTTTCCCTAAGGGCAAAAAAAGTGCCTGATTGACAGGGATTTTTCTCTTTGTTACAGTTTCTATACAGTAATTTATACACTTAGGATACATTTGTCAAGTAAAGGAGATTTTTATATGAAAACACGACGTTTCGGCAAAACAAATGCCATGATTTCTGAAATTGGGCTGGGCACCTGGCAGTTAGGCACCAAATGGGGCGAGCCTTTCTGCGCCGAAGAAGCCCAGAAAATTCTGGACGCGGCTTATGACAGCGGCATCACCTTTCTGGATACGGCAGACATCTACAATGACGGCAACAGCGAGCTTGCCATTTCCAAAATCCTGAAAGCTCATCCTGACCACTTTTTCGTAACAACCAAAATCGGCAGAGGGCTGAACCCCCACACAGCGGAAGGCTACAACAAAGAATCCGTTGTCCGCTTCACCGATGGCTGTCTGTCCCGTCTGGGCACAGAAAAACTGGACTTGGTGCTGCTCCACTGTCCTCCCACTTCCGTTTATCAGAAGGACGAAGTTTTTGACGCATTGGAGAATCTGAAAACCGCAGGAAAAATTGCCCACTATGGCGTCAGCATCGAAAAAGTATCTGAAGGCATTGCCGCCATGGAATACGACATTTCCGCTATGGAAGTGATTTTCAATATGTTCCGCCAGAAACCCATTGAAGAACTGTTCCCTACCGCCCAGAAAAAAGACGTGGGCATCATTGCCCGTGTGCCTCTGGCAAGCGGCCTTTTGACAGGGAAATTCACCAAGGACACCGTCTTTGGCAAAAACGACCATCGTTTCTACAACCGCAACGGAGAAGCCTTTGACAAAGGCGAAACCTTCTCCGGCGTGGATTATGAACTGGGGCTTACAGCTGTTGCAGAACTGAAAGCTCTGCTGGGAACAGAAAACCTCATTCCTTATGCTCTGCGGTGGATTCTTATGCACGACGCTGTCAGCGTGGTCATTCCCGGCGCCAGCAAAACCGCACAGGTGCTCCAGAATGTGAAAGCGGCAGAACTGCCCGACCTGACACCGGAACAGATGGCAGGGGTCAAAGCTATTTATGATAAGTACATTCGCCCCACTGTACACCATTTGTGGTAAAAAAATTGCCATTCCCTACTTTTGTAGAGAATGGCTTTTGTTTTACGATTTCCGCTTTTTCCGCCACACACCAATGAGAATCAAAACAACCACCACAAAAATGATGATGGGGGCAAAGAACCGTAGTGTCATTTGAAAATAAGGACTTTTCAGAGTACCGATGAAATTCTGCCAGCCATTTTCGTCAATGGAAATCTTGAGATTTTCCTCGGGCAAAGTATCAGAAGTGTAGATATATTCCCGTTCTGCAACTTTCTCAAAAGGCAGATTGCTGTCCACCAGCACAGGCATGTCCTTATCCAAATAAAGCCGGATGGTCAGGTCAGAAAAGTCCTTCCACATGGCGGCTGGCGCCAGATAATACTCCAATTCTCCTCGTTTGGCATTGAAATCCAATTCTGGATACCCACCCAGATTGTAGTCATAAGAAACCACAACGGGAAAAGTTTCCTGTGGCTGGAAATCCATTTGGAATGTGATGGCATCCACAGTGCGGTCAGGGTCTAAACTGGCAACTTCTTCTGTAGTCAGCACTGCATACCGCCAGTCATCAGTAACAATTTTCGTACTGCCGTTCATACCATACTGCTGGACAGACACATCCGCTTGTTTTCCCTTTACCGTTACCATAACGCCTCTTTCTTCCATATTGGGCGAAAGAAACATAGAGGATATGGAAATGGCTTCGTCCGTGGTGTTTTTCATTTCATAAGTGGCTGTGATATGGGCATCTGGCCCTTTCACCACAATTTCCAAATCTTCTGACAATACAGCAATTTTATCATTTTTCTCAAAGGTGATGGCAGAACCTACATCCGCATCCTCCGGGGCAGCCATATTGGCAAAAGCCCTTTGGGGAACCAACCAAACAAGTGCCAGCAATGCAACAAATATCAAACTTTTCTTTCTCATATCTTCTCCCCCTTTCCTGCTTATCTATATTTTCATGGTAACACAGAAAAGCACAGCAGGGCAATACATCACAGAGAAAAAGCACCTATGCACGGCAACTTCCCCTTAAAAAACATTAGTTCTCTGTTTTATTGATTTCTTAAGGGAAATTGCGACGGCTGTCTTTAGAAGAAAACACCCCAAATATCATCTCCATAAAAATAAGAAAGCTGGAATCCTTTGTACTGCCAAAGATTTCAGCTTTCTTTGTTTTCTTATGAAAATGCCTCTAAGAATATAGGTGCTTTTTCATATATCTGATTTTGTTATTCTGTTATATCTGTCTTTTCTTCCTGTTTCAGCATGGATAATCTCCGCCGCCGTCTGAAATACAGCAGATAACCGAAGCCCAAGAGAAAGATGCCTCCGCAGACAGCCAAAGCTGGTGCTGCATCCTGCCATGTGACACGGGACATGGCTCCCATGGGGCCGCCGCCACGCTGCCCCTGTTCCCCACGCTGGGGCATATCACCCATTTGTTCTGGGGATTTCTGGGTTTGGTCGTTTGCTTCTGCTGTATCAGCAGTCTGCTCTGTTGCTTCCGTCATTTCTGGCGGCTGTCCTGCCATATCTCCCATTTGCCCCAGAACTTGCTGGGTTTGGTCGCTCACTTCAGCGGTATCACCTTGGGATGTGTCAGCTGTCTGTTCTGTTCCTTCCATCATTTCCGGCGGCTGACCGGCCACATCTCCCATTTGTCCCGGAACTTGCTGGGTTTGGTCGCTCACTTCTGTCGTTTCAGCAGTCTGTTCAGTATCCTGCATGCCACCAAAATCTTCACCGGGGCGTTTTCCACCGCCGCCTGCTGCTGCCGCTACAAAGGAGTTGGTATTGAATGTAGGCTCTCCCCCTGCCAGCTGGGTTTCAATGCTTTCCGCCATGGAAACGGCAAAATAAACCAAAGAATTGGGGTCTGTGGCATCAACAGAAGACGCTTCCAGAAATTCGTCATAAGTAAAGAAGGCTGTGGCGTCTTTTTCCACATAAGGCGCAATCATTTCCGCCGTTTCACTGACGATTTGGCTCATATAGGCTTCTGTGAAATAGGTTTCCGCAATTTCTGCCAGATAGCTTTCATACTGAGCAAGAAGGACATCCTGAGAAAGCAATGTATCCACCAAGGGTTTTTCATTGCTGCCGCCCATGCCGCCACCCATACCTTCTGGACGTTCCATACCTTCCGGCATCTGCATTTCCATATTTTCAGGAGGTTCCATGCCTTCTGGCATCTGTGCTATCTGTTCTTCCCCAGCGTTTTCTCCTGCCGCTGTCTGGGATTCCTCATTTTCCATGTCTGGACGTCTGCCGCCGCCCATGCCCATGGACTGATTTGTGGGCTCATAGATATCCACTTCACCGCCGCCAAAACCGCCGAAGGAATAGTTATAATCCCAAGGCACAATGGTGAAGCGTCCATCCTGTTCATAGAGATAGTAGTTATGGGTGGTGTTACCCAAATAACTGTCGTAATTTGCCAATGCAACATTCGCTGCCAGATACCGGAGCACTTCGTCCACATCCAGCACATCTTCCAGTCCTTCTCCTGACTCCAACGCCTGCATCAAAGCCAGAATGGCAGAGCCGTCAGAAGTTTCTTCATTTGTTTTCAGCACCAAACCGGGATATTCCGACATATCATCCCCACGGTATACCAAATCCGCACCAGTGCCGTCTGGTTTATACAAATCTCCTGTACTGTCCCCAAAGGTACGTTCCAGAAAGACTTCGTCAATGGGTTCCACTGCCAGATACAAGCCCCATTCTTCCCCGTTGATGGTGATATGGGTATAGCTGGTGGCAGGGACAGGAATCCCCATCTCGCCCATGATGCGGTAGGAAATATATTCCCGCATGTAGCTGGCATCCCCATAGTTGTTATTCAGATTCAGCTTTTTCAAGCCATAGTAATTTTCACCGTCATTGAAGTAATCGAAATCTATCTTGAAACTGTAGCGGTCAGAATCAGAAGACGCCACCGATGTAAGGGTGTTGTTGCCCTTTGTCCGCAGTGCCACATTTGACAGGGTTTCCCCGTTGATGGTCACATCCACGGCGTAATAGGTTTCTTCCAGTGGATTTTCCACCAGATCCGCCCAATCTTCTTCACTGATGTCAATATTGATCTCATTGACGACACCTTCCGCAAAAAGATTGTCCAGATAAGGATATTCCTTGGCTTCCACATCCTCTCGGGACGCTACACCAAAGACCAGAACGGCAAAAACCATCAAAGCAAGTCCAGACAGCAAGAGAAATTTATATTCCCGCAGTCCTTTCATTGGCTTCGCCTCCTTTTACGCCGCGTAGTTGCCGTCATAACTTACCATAACTGCTGACTGCACCCCTGCCATGGAGCTGATTTCATTGACAAAAGCACTTTCGCCATTTTTGGGGCAGATTTCAAAAATCAATTCTGTCCCCTGTCCGCCAGTGATGGTCTTAGACTTGAGCGTCATGCGTTTCACAACCTGCTGCACAAAAGTTGTCACTGCCTGTTCCCCTTCCACACTATCCATACGGATGATGAGCAGATAAGGGCTGTCTGCCTGCTGACGGTTGGCAAATACCAGCAGGAAAATACCAATGATGGGGCAACCCAGAATTGCCAAAGGCAGCAAAGAAGCGCCGCAAAGAATGCCTTCACCGATTGCCCAGAACAAAAATACCAAATCCATAGGGTCTTTTACTGCCGTACGGAAACGCACGATAGACAGGGCACCTACCATACCCAGAGACAATACCACATTGCTGGTTACACCCTGGATGACCAGACATGTCACCAGCAGTATGGCAATAAGGGATACATTGAAGCTGCGGCTGTAAAGGACACCGCTGTAAGTTTTCCGATATACAAAGTAAATAAATAAACCAATGAGGAATGCCGCCGCTAAGGAAAGCAGGGTATCCGTCAACGAAAAGCTGCTGAAGCTCTCCAAAAAGCTGCTCTTAAAAATGTCTTGAAATGTCATCTTCCGTTCTCTCCTATCTTATTTTTATCGCTTGTATTTATGCTGTGTTTTTCTTTTTGATGCCTTTTTTCTTTTCCATTACTGCCCTCAGCACATGATGCGGCATGCCGCATACTTGGAAAAAGCCTGTTCTTTTGTTTTTACCGTAAGTAAGGTACGGTTCACAATATCCGGCAAATAATCGTCGTATTTCACTTCCATGACCACTCTGTCAGGAGAAATGGCCGGAATGGACGGCAAATTTTCCGAGAAAAACAACTGGGGCTGATGACAGCCGCGAACACGTCTGTCAAAAGTCACACGGACATTCCCCGGTTCATAGGTCAAAGCCTCTCGGTCATAATCCACAATGACCGTAGGGCGGTAAATCCCCATCTGCATCCGCAGGTACAATTCCCGTACCAGTGCCCGTTCATCTTCTGCCATCCAGCTGATATCACCATCCAAAATCCGCTGGGTTTCCTCTGCCGTCACACGGCACTGGGTCTTATTGCCCGCGTTGTAACGCTTACTCTTTTTTTCCAGCCGGATAAAGCCAAAATTCCCATCATAACAACGAATACGAAATTTCTCTCGTACGCCCACACCATCCAGTTTTTCTCTTAGGGCTTTATTGTAGAAATTGTCGAAATACAGGGAACGCACCAGATATCCCGTCTTGCCTCCATGGATATCCCGCTCCATAAATGCTGCCATACGCGCCGCCAGCATTCTGCTTTCCGCCGCTGCAACGGTGTACTTCAGTTCCGCACGCCATTGTTCTTTCATCGCTCTCACCTCACATTCTATTTGTTTTAAAACTAATACAGCGTTTAGTATACGGGAAGATACTTAAATGGGTACTTAGGGAAAAATTAGAAAATCATGAGAATTGTAAACAATATATGAACAAAAAGTGTCATTTTCATGGATAAATGACATCTATTCTAAAAATCCAATTAAAAACGCAAAAAACGCGAAAGCCTCTGTTTCACAGAAGCTCCCGCGTTTTTTTCTCAGGAAGCTATTTTCTTATACAAAATATTCGGGCAAAGATCTGCCTTCATACAATTCTTCCAGTTCTTCTTTGTGATAGATGTATCCAGGGTCGTCGAAGTATTTTGCACCGGAAGGACATTTCTTGATACATGCGCAGCATTTGATGCAGATGCCTTTACAGGAGAAGTCCACTTTGTCAATGGAGCCCATGGGACAAACTTCCGCGCAGATACCGCAGCCACAGCAAGCGTCGCTTGTTTTGGGTTTTACTTTGCGGATGTCAATGGCATTGCCATAACGATCTCTGGGTGTAAAGTAAGGACGGATGGGGTCTTCTCCTTTCACATAAGCAGGGCCGTCGTATTCCCAGCCGCTGTTGATTTTTTCCACCAGTTTTTCTGCAAATTCATGCATTACCTTGTAGTCTTCTTCGTCGGGTCTGCCTGCGGACAGTTTTCTGGAGAAAGAATGTTCACTGACAAAAGCGCCGCCGGCAATGGTACGGAAGCCATCATCTTCCAAAATGTTACGCAGTTCGATGAGAGCATCATCAAAATTACGGTTGCCGAAGGATACCATAGGCACTGCATAAGCTTTACCACCCACAACGGTTTTCAAATAAGGCAGCAATACATTAGGCACACGGCCTGCAATAACAGGCGTGCCAAAGAACACCAGATCTGTTTCGGTGAAAGCCACTTCTTTTTTCCGTACATCAGGCAGTGTAAAATCATATATTTCCACAGGAACGCCAAGGCTTTCTGCCACATGGGCGGATACGGTTCTCACAGCTTTTTCGGTACCGCCGGTGGGGCTGAAATACATGGCCCATACTTTTTTGATTTCCATTGTAAACAAAACTCCTTTCTCTATCCCATATAAAATGTTCTTCTTTCATGATACTCTATCCCATGCCCTTTTTCAAGCCGCAGACAAAAAAACCGCTTCTTTCACAACTCTCCTTTTCCATATAAAAAAGCCGGAAATCTTCGACCACAATCGAACATTTCCGGCTTATATCAATCTTGGAATGTTTCCATATTTTCCCACGCTTCTGGGATTTTTTCCACTTCCTGCGCCCCGATCATTTCTGACAGACGGCTTTCCACATAAGCGGACTGTACCTGCTGGCGGTAAGCATCTTCTGCCAGCTGCTTCACCTGCTCATCTGTAGGCGGTGTGATAGATTCCACTTTCAGTATGAAATAACTGCCTCGTACCTCAATGGGGTCTGTGATCTCACCCAATGTGAGATTTTCCGATAACCCAAAGGTATTGTTCAGATAATTTTGATACAGTGTCATCTGGCCATTGCCGCCGTTTTCCTTCGTGGAAGTATCTGTATCATAGGTTTCAAAAAGTGTCACAAAGTCCTCTCCGGCTTTCGCCTTCTCGCTGACTTCCTTTGCCGTTTCCTCATCGTTCACCATGATGGTATCAATGGTGATCTGGGTATATTCCTCCCGCAACGCGTCGGCATTATCCTGATAATACTGCTCCATTTCTTCGGCATTGACTTCACATTCTTTTGCCAATGTGTCATAGACCACAGAATACAGATAAGATTCCTCCATGAGGGTTTCCATCTGTTCTTCATCCACCCCCATTTTCGCCAAGTCTTCCTCTGTCAGCTGACTGAGGAATTCCTCTGCCATGGTGTGGGCTTCTGTTTTCTGGTCTTCTGTCAGAGAAATGTTGTTTTCCTCCGCATACTGTTCCGCGGCAACCACACTTTGTATGGTGCTGAATGCTCTCTCCTGCACCAGCTCCGCTCCGGTCATGCCGTCAAAATCCATATCCCAGACATCACTGCCTGCGGCGGAAACAAAGCTTTCGGTGCTGGTATAGAGATATACCATATACTCGGACTTCATGATTTCTCTGCCATCTATGCGCGCTATGACTTCATCGGAAAAAGAACTGCCGCAGCCTGTGAGCCATAAAAGCCCCGTCAGCAGCAGGCACAATGCCCCCTTCGCTTTCTTTTTCATAAAAATCACACTCTCTTTTTCGGTTTCATGTTTTTGCACCTCTTTTTTTCTCAAAAAAGAAGGTTAGCTTTTATTATACACATTTTTTTCCGAAAAAACTATGCTTTGAGCCCTTGTAATAAACTTTTAATATAGAGCACGCCTTTGTTCTCCTCGCCCTTTTTCAGTCTGACAGTCACATAAGGCATGGCGCCAGCCGTAAAGAGATACCGTCCACGGCTTTCGGCAATGCACTTTGTGAGCTTTTCCGGGTCTAAGGGTGCATCTGGACGGAATTCCACCAGAATATTGCTGCCCTTCTGATTGATGGCAGTGATGCCCAACCCATGAGCCTCTGCCTTCAAAAGTACCATTTCCAACAGGTTTTGGACGCTCTTAGGCAGGTCACCATAGCGGTCTTCCAGTTCCTCCTGCATGTCATAGAATTCTTCCAAGGTCTGAATGGCAGCGATTTTCTTATACAAATCCATGCGCTGTTCCTGATTTTTGATATAGAAATCAGGCAGATAAGCGTTGATATTCAAATCCACTGTGGTTTCAAATGTTTCTGCCACAGGTTCCCCTTTCAGGTTCTGGACTTCTTCTTCCAGCAAACGGCAGTACATGTCATAGCCGACAGATTCCATATGTCCATGCTGTTCTGCACCCAAAAGGTTTCCGGCGCCGCGGATTTCCAAGTCACGCATGGCAACCTTGAAGCCGGAGCCAAACTCCGTAAATTCTCGAATGGTCTGGAGTCTTTTTTCTGCCGCTTCCTTCAGCATCTTATCCCGTTTGTACATGAGATAAGCGTAGGCTGTGCGGTTGCTTCTGCCCACACGTCCCCGAAGCTGATAAAGCTGGGACAAGCCCATGCGGTCGGCATCCTGAATGATAATCGTATTCACGTTGGAAATATCCATGCCCGTTTCAATGATGGTGGTACATACCAGCACATCAATTTCACCGCTGATGAAGTCCTGCATGATGTTTTCCAGTTCCCTCTCCGACATCTGCCCATGGGCAAAGGCAACATTGGCTTCCGGCGCCAAATTCTGCACGCGGAAGGCTTCTTCTCCAATGGTTTCCACTCGATTGTAAAGATAAAAGACCTGACCGCCACGGCTCAATTCCCTGTGAATGGCTTCTCGGATAAATTCCGGGTTATTTTCCATAACATAAGTCTGGATGGGACGGCGTTCCTGAGGAGGTTCCTCCAGAATACTCATATCCCGGATACCTGCCAAAGACATATGTAATGTTCTGGGGATAGGTGTTGCTGTCAATGTGAGGACGTCCACATTTTCCCGCAGGCGTTTCAATTTTTCTTTATGTGCCACACCAAAACGCTGTTCCTCGTCCACGATAACCAGACCCAAATCCTTGAACTTCACATCTTTGGACAGGATGCGGTGGGTACCGATGACAATATCAGAAAAGCCTTTTTCCAGTCCATTCAGGCTTTCTTTCTGCTGTTTGGGCGTACGGAAACGGGATAGCAGTTCAATTTTGACGGGATAGCCGGACATACGCTGTACAAAGGTATTGTAATGCTGTTGTGCCAGAATGGTGGTAGGTACCAGATATGCCACCTGTTTTCCATCCTGTACAGCTTTGAAAGCGGCACGGATGGCAACTTCCGTTTTTCCGTAGCCAACGTCGCCGCAGACCAATCTGTCCATGACTTTGCCGCTTTCCATATCTTTTTTCACATCTTCGATGGCGTTGAGCTGGTCATCTGTTTCGTCAAAGGGGAAGGCTTCTTCAAATTCCCTCTGCCACAGAGTATCTGCCCCGTATACATGACCTTTTGCCGCCGCACGTTTGGCGTAAAGGGCAACCAAGTCCTCCGCCAATATCTTCACGGCAGTTCTGGCTTTTGCCTTTGCTTTCAGCCAGTCCTGTCCACCCAGCTTATTCAGTCTGGGTGCGGCACCACCGGAACCGATATATTTCTGAATCATATCCATCTGGCTGACAGGCACAAAGAGATTGCCCCCATCCCGATAGGAAATTTTCATATAATCCTTCTGGACGCCTTCCACAGAGATTTTCTCCAAACCTCGGAACACGCCGATACCGTGGTTATCATGTACTACATAGTCGCCGATGTGCAGGTCGGAAAAACTCTGGATGGCAACGCCGTTTTTCTTCTTTTTCTTCTTCCGTTTCTCGCCGCTCTTTCCAAAAATCTCGCTGTCGGAAAAGACAGCCAAACGGATATAGTCATACTGGAACCCTTTGGACAGAGAACCTTTAGACACCCAAACACTGCCGGGCACCATTTCTTTTTCCAAATCATCCACATAAACGGCAGGCACATCCATTTCCGTCAATTCTACTGCCATTCTCTGGGCACGGATACCTGTCCCTGCCAACACCAAAATACGGTAATTCTGTGTTTTCAGATACTGCAATTCCTCACAGAACAAATCTGCCCGTTTCTGGAAAGAAGGAATGGAGCGCACCGCAAAATCCGCCTGTGCTTTGGGCTGAAAATGAGGTGTCCGCTGGGAAATCCCTGCCAAAAGGATGCGGTCAAAGTCCTCTGCCTGCCGCAGAATATCCAGATAATCGAAAAGGAGTTTGCTCTGGGCAGGAAGCAAAAAGCCCTGGGCGATTCTGCCTTTCATACTTTCCTCATATTCCTGCCGCAGAGTATCCATGTGTTCCGCCAACCGCTGGGGTTCATCAAAACAAAGAATGGTATCTTCCGGCAAATAGGAAAGGAGACTCACCGTATCATCATAAAAGTAGTTGATGAAACTGCCCACAGAAGAAAAACTCAATTCTGAACGGAGTAAGTCGATGTTTTCCCCAATATGCTCCTTCATACGTTCCACACCATCCTCCACGGTGCTTTTTTCCATTTTCTTCAGGGCTTTTTTGTACTCGGCTTCCATTTTGTCTGCCGCTGATTTTGCTGTTTCTTCGTCGTAGACCAGTTCCCGCATGGGGAAAATAGTCACAGTGTTCAATTTATCCACGGAACGCTGGCTCTGGGCATCCATAGAACGGATGCTGTCTATTTCGTCATCCCAGAATTCGATACGCACCGCATCTTCTGCCGTCAGAGGATATACATCCAAAATCCCCCCACGAACAGCAAACTGCCCGGGGCTTTCCACCAGTTCCGCCCGTTCATATCCCATGAACACCAGCTGTTTTGTCAAGTCAGTCAGTTCCCGTACTTCCCCCACATGCAAAGTCAGGAGGAACGAAGCGAAAACTTCTTTTTTGGGGTATCTGTCCAGAAGGGCTTCCACAGATGCCACAATGAGAGGGCATTTCCCCTCCAACAATTTTTCCACCACCAGAAAACGCTGGCGGTTCATTTCCATGCTGTGAACATCTGCGCTGTAAAAGAGAATATCCTTGGCAGGATAATACATGCCTGTCTTTGTAAAAAACTGCATATCCTCCAGAATTTCTTTTGCACGAACTTCACTGTGGGTCAGAATCACCATAGGGCGGTGCAAATGTTCCTGTACCCCATAGAGCAAGTGATTTTTCTCCACGTCAATGACCCCTGTGGCAAACACAGGGGTATGTCCTTTGCGGATTTCATCCAATAATGATTGATAGCTTTCCAGCTCCAACAGGGGCTCTGTCAGGCTTTTCATGCTTTCACCTCTTTTGATCCCTCAGGCTTTTCCTGAGGTTCTTTTTTGGGCTTAGGCGCTTTGGGACGCTGGTTCATGCGGTTCATTGCGTCTGCCATACCACGGGAAAGAATCAGTTCCACTGCTTCCACTGCTTTGTCCATGCCGCTTTCCATGAGAGGCATAGTGTCTTTGTCGAATTTTGCCAGCACATAATCCGCCAAATCCCAGCCGTTGGGTTTTTCGCCGATACCCACTTTGATGCGATAAAATACGTCTGTACCCATCTGCTGGATGATGTTGCGGATGCCGTTATGTCCGCCATGACTGCCTTTTTCTCTCAAACGAATCTGCCCAGCAGGCATGGAGGTATCGTCATAGATCACCACAAAACGATCCTGAGGGATTTTGTAGAAATTGACGATTTCCCGAATGCTTTCACCGCTGAGGTTCATAAATGTCTGGGGTTTCACCAACAGCACACGTTTTCCGTTGATGGTACCATCCCCAATAAGCGCCTTTTGCTTAAACTTGGTCACATCAATATGATATTTCTCCGCCAGTCGGTCAATGACACAAAAACCAACATTATGCTTTGTTTCCGCGTATTCCCGTCCGGGATTTCCCAGACCTGCAATGACGAAAAATTCCTGTCCCTTCTCCTGATTTTTAAAACGGTCAAAAAGTCCCATAGTTCCTCTCCTTTTGTTTCTTTTCCACACGACACAAAGCCCTAATTTCAACACATAGGGGGTGAGATTAGAGCTGTTCGTACTGATTTATAACTGCGGAAAGTATACCACAATTTTGGCTTGCCGTCAAAAGGCTGGAGAGAAAAAATCCTGCTGTTTTTCTGCAAAAAAGCGCAAAAAAACGAGCAAGACCCTTTCGGATCTTGCCCGTCCTCCCCCCTTCGTCAGGAAGAATATATTTTAGTCGGAATTATTTTACTTCGTTCACCAGTTCTTCGCCAGCCAGGAAAGCTTTTGCGTTGTCCAGTGTTACTTTAGCCATCTGTTCCAGAGCTTCTTCTGTCAGGAATGCCTGGTGACCAGAGATCAGGATGTTTTCGTTAGCCAGCAGTCTTGCCAGTGTAGGATCGTGTTTTTCCAGGTTGCTTCTGTCTTCGAAGAAGTATTCATGTTCAACTTCGCAAACGTCCATACCTACGCCACGAACTTTGCCGGATTCTACTGCATCAGCCAGCGCTTCGGAATCAACCAGACCGCCACGAGCAACGTTGATGAAGATTACGCCGTCTTTCATCTTATCGAAAGCTTCTTTGTTGATCATATGTTTTGTAGCAGGCATCAGAGGGCAGTGGATGGAAATCACATCAGAACGAGCATACAGTTCATCCAGTGTTACATATTCCAGACCCAGGTTAGGGTTGGGGAATGCATCGTAAGCAACGATGTTCATGCCGAAACCTTTCAGGATGTCGATCATGCACTGACCGATTTTACCTGTACCGATGATACCAGCTGTTTTGCCGTACAGAGCGATACCTGTCAGGCCAGCGATATCGAAGTTGAATTTAGTTGTTCTCTGATAGGACAGGTGGCATTTTCTGTTGATAGCCATCAGCAGAGCTGCACCCTGTTCTGCTACAGACTGAGGAGAGTAAGCAGGTACTCTCAGAACAGGCAAACCGCATTCTTTCGCAACTGCCAGATCAACGCTGTCGAAGCCTGCGCAACGCAGCAGCAGAACTTTGATACCCAGATCTTTCAGTTCACGGATAACTTCTGCAGGAACTTCGTCATTAACGAAAGAGCATGTAGCGTCATGACCTGCTGCCAGATGAGCTGTAGCGGGTGTCAGTCTTTCGTTGAAGAATGTGATTTCATAGCCGTATTTTTCAGCCATGGGGCCGAAGGAGTCTTTCCAGTAGGATTTTGTGTCAAAAAATGCGATTTTCATTTCTAAATTCCTCCTAAAATTTTGATGTAATAGTAGAAAATGGATAGCAAACAGGATGTATGAAACCCTTTGAATATCAAATTTTGCCACACCCGTTTGTCTTGTTTTTAACAATATAATCTATTTTACTTATTTTGTCAACCGACTTTCCGAAAAATTGTAAGTTTTGCCAATACCTTTTTCTATGTGTATACAAAAAAACATATAGTTTCCATCAGAGCCTTTTTGCGTTTTTTGGACATAATTCCCCTCTTATTCTTTTAGCTGCAAAAGACCTGTTTTTTTGGAAAAAAACAGAAGTTTTTCTAGCTTTTCTACCATTTTTCCAGACCTGTGCGCTTTTGAAAAATCATGCCTTTCCTTTGCTTTTTATATAAAAAAACCACCTTTGCGGACAGACCGCAAAAGTGGTTTTGTAACTTTCGTTTACAGATTTTGACAAAAAACTGTTTTTTAGTCGAACAGCTGAGAAATGGAAACGCCTTCGTGGATGCATTTGATAGCGTTTGCGAACAGATCGTCTACAGATACGGAAGTGATCTTGTCGATCTTCTTGTCTTCAGGCAGTTCGATGGTATCCAGTACCAGCAGTTCTGTGATAGCGGAATCCTGGATTCTCTGGATAGCAGGGCCGCTCAGTACAGCGTGTGTGCAGCATGCGTCTACTTCCACAGCACCTCTTTCTTTCAGAGCATTTGCTGCGTTTGTGATTGTGCCTGCTGTGTCGATCATATCGTCTACCAGAATAACTTTTTTGCCTTTGACATCACCGATGATGTTCATGATTTCGCTGACATTTGCTTTGGGTCTGCGTTTGTCGATGATTGCCAGAGGAATGTTCAGTCTTTCTGCGAATGCTCTTGTTCTTGTTACGCTGCCCAGGTCAGGAGAAACTGCAACAAAGTTTTTCAGATCTTCGCCATATTTCTTTTCATAGAAACCAGTCAGCAGAGGGCTGCCTACCAGGTTATCTACAGGAATATCGAAGAAGCCCTGGATCTGCGCACAGTGCAGGTCCATTGTCAGCACACGGTTTGCGCCAGCGCTTGTCAGAATGTTTGCAACCAGTTTTGCACTGATGGGATCTCTTGCTCTTGCTTTTCTATCCTGTCTTGCGTAGCCGTAATAAGGCATAACAGCTGTGATTCTGCCTGCGGATGCACGTTTCATAGCATCGATCATGATCAGCAGTTCCATCAGGTTGTCGTTTACAGGATAAGAAGTGGACTGGATGATGAACACGTCAGCGCCACGGATGGTTTCGTTGATTTTAACGGAAATTTCGCCGTCGCTGAATTTTTCCACTTCTGCGTCGCCCAACTTCAGACCCAGCTTCTTAGCAATGGATTCTGCCAGATCACGGTTGGAATTACAGGCAAATACTTTGATATTACTGCCGGTTGAATAAATCATGTTTGGTATCCCCCTACTTTGTACTCTTGAACGTTTTCTGCCTTTGCAATAGCATACGTCGCTATATTATAATGTTACACCTATCTTCTGTCAATTTCAACACAAATCGACAGATTTTATGATTTCTTTTGCACCCGTTTTGCCTTCCATCCTTTGATGATGGTCTGTCTTGCTCTGGCAACTGCCAGAACGTCCTCAGGCACATCTCTGGTGATGGTGGAGCCTGCAGCAATGTAAGAATCTTTTTCGATGGTAACAGGTGCCACCAGGTTTACATTGCAGCCAACGAATACATGGTCATGGATGGTGGTTCTGTGTTTCTTCTCCCCATCGTAGTTGACCATAATGCTGCCGCAGCCGAAATTGATCTTTTCGCCTGCGTCTGTGTCGCCCACATAGGACAGGTGCGGAATCTTGGTGCCATTGCCGATATTAGAATTTTTCACTTCTACGAAGTCCCCAACTTTTACATTGTTGCCAATGTGGCAGTTGGGACGGATATATGCAAAAGGGCCAACGGTGGTGCCGCTGCCGATGGAAGATTCCAGTCCTGTGGAGGTCTGGAATTTCACGCCATCTGCCAGTTCCATGTCTGTCAGACGGGAATTAGGCCCAATTTCACAGTCTTCACCAATGCTTGTCTTGCCTTCGATAACACAGCCGGGCAGAATCACAGTATCTCTGCCGATCTGTACATCGCTGCCGATATATGTCTGTTCAGGATCAACGATGGTAACACCGTTTTCCATGTGTCTGCGGTTGATGCGGCGTTTCAGGATGGCAGCTGCTTCTGCCAGCTGTACACGGGAGTTTACGCCGAAAAATTCGCTTTCGTCCGCTGCTGTGTATGCGCCTACGTTTTTGCCGTCGCCCAGCAGGATTTCCAGACAATCAGGCAGATAGTATTCTCCCTGGGCGTTGTTGTTGTTCAGTCTGCCCAAAGCGTTTTTCAAATCTGCACCGCGGAATACATAAATGCCTGTATTGATTTCTTTGACTGCACGTTCCGCATCGGAAGCGTCCTTGTGTTCTACACTCTTAATAAAATTGCCTGCTTCATCACGGATGATACGGCCGTAGCCTGTAGGATCGTCCACCATAGCAGATACTACGGTTACAGCATTTTCTTTCGCGCGATGCTCCTCGATAACGCCTTTCAGTGTTTCCCCTGTGATCAGCGGTGTATCCCCGTACAGGATCAGCATATCCTTGTCATCCTCGATGAAATCACCAGCCATTTTCACCGCATGGCCTGTGCCTTTGCGTTCTGTCTGAAGGGCAAAAGACACATCTTCACGCTGGATGGCTGCCTGCACCTGTTCTGCCAGATGGCCCACCACAACGCATACGGCCTCCGCGCCGCTGTCTTTTGCTGTGTCAATGACATACTCCACCATGGATTTGTTCATGATCTCATGGAGTACTTTCGGTTTCTTGGATTTCATACGGGTGCCTTCTCCCGCTGCCAAAATGATTGCTTTCAGATTTTCCATAATTTTCTCCTCTCGCAACATGCCCCATTTTCGCATCTTATAAATTCCCATTGAAAAAGGGGGTAATCCCCCTTTTTATTACTATGTATCATTTTCTCATTTTTCGCCACAAAAAGCAATATACCTTTTTCACAAAAAACAGTATACAAAATACATTTGTACTTCTGGGAAAGGGCACTTTGTATTTTCCACGAAAAAACAGCAGCCGCCCCCAGCCTGCGCAGGAATTTTTCTTCACTGCACTTCTGAAAGCGACCGCCTTTTTATTTTATGTAAGAATCAAAGTTTTGTTCCTTTTTTCAGAATAATAGGTTCTTCGGAAGATTTGCCGATGACTTTCTGGCCTTCGGAAATAGAAACTTCCTTATCCAGAATCGCATTTTCTACGACACAGTTTTTGCCGATGCGAACACCTTCCATCAAAATACAATTGCGTACCACTGCACCTTCGTCAATATAAACCTTACGGAATACCACGCAGTGTTCCACAGTGCCGTTAAAAATCGCACCGCTGCCGACGATACTGTCGGTAACGTCTGCCCCTGCGTTGTATTTTGCAGGTGGTTCGTCCTTGGGTTTTGTTTCAATATAAGGATACCGATTCACAAAGATATCGCGCACTTCTTTTTTCAGGAAGTCCATGTTGGTTTCAAAGTACCCATGGATACCAGTCCCAATGTTACTCCAGTAGCCGTCAAACTCATAGCCGAAAATGTTGAGCTTCTTGCTGTAAGGAATAATGATGTCTTTTACCAGACCATAGCCGCCCTGAGGCACCACCTCCTGCAGCAGAGAGATCAGCAGATTTCTGGAAATCACATAGATCCCCAAAGATGCGGATGTGGTCTGTGCCTGTTCGGGTTTTTCTTCAAAGCCCAGCAGACGTTTGTTTTCATCCATCTGCATGATACCGAAATGAGTCAGGTCTTTGCCTTCCATATTCTGATAAACAACAGTGATGTCCGCACCTTTGTCAATATGATACTGCAAAACATCACGATAATCCATTTTATATACAGAATCACCAGAAGCAATGATGACGTATTCTTCATTGCTGCGATGCAGATATGTCATATTCTGATAAATGGAGTCCGCTGTGCCGCGGAACCAGTCATTGCCTGTGCTGCTGGTATAGGGTGTGAATACGAACAACCCCCCCTGTTTTCTGCCGAAATCCCACCATTTGGAAGATGTCAGGTGGTCACGGAGAGAACGGGAGTTGTACTGTGTCAATACAGCTACTTTCCCAATACCGCTGTTGGACATGTTGCTCAATGTAAAGTCAATAGTACGGTAGCAGCTGCCGATGGGCAGAGCCGCAGAAGCACGATGTTCTGTCAGAACGCCCAGACGGCCATTGTTGTTACCGCCTGCCAGAATAATCCCAATTGCTTTCATTTAAATCCCCTCCCGAATGACAGATTTTCCGCTTTCCAGCTTACCATCGAGATAATCCTCGGCTGTGGTATTGCCGTAAAGCACGCAGTTTTTCCCAATGACAACACCTTCCGGCACGCTGGTGTTTGCGCCCAGAACCGTAATGCCTGTGTTGTAGATATTGGGTTTTGTTTCGTTGGGGATATTTTCGCCCACGCCCATCTGTACGTTCTTTGCAACCTTGCAGTTTTCGTCAATGATGCAGCGGTCGATGACACAGCCTTCTTCAATGACTGTGCCGCCCATGATGATGGAATCTTTTACCACAGCGCCAGCTTTGACCACAACTTCAGGCCCCAGAACGGAATGAAGCACTTCGCCGTAGATCTCGCTGCCGTCAGAGACCAGAGATTCTTTTACCTTGGCGCCGGCTGCTGTATACTGCGGCGGCTGATGGTCGCTGTTGGTATAGATTTTCCAGAAATCTTCATACAAATTGAATTCAGGCAGAGCCTTGATCAGTTCCATATTGGATTCCCAATAAGATTCGATGGTGCCTACATCCTTCCAATATCCACGGAAGCGGTAAGCGTAGAGGGTCTGGCCTTCTTCCAGCATTTTGGGAATGATGTGTTTCCCAAAATCGCTGTCGGCATGGATGGCATTATCCTCGATCAGCGCTTCACGCAGTCTGCTCCATGTGAAGATATAAATCCCCATGGATGCCAGATTGCTCTTTGGATTTTTGGGTTTTTCTTCGAATTCATAGATCTTGTCGTCATCTTCTGTGTTCATGATACCGAAGCGGCTTGCTTCTTCCATGGGCACTTCCAAAACGGCGATGGTTGCTGCCGCGCCTTTTTCCTTGTGGAAGCGCAGCATCTGGGAATAGTCCATTTTGTAGATGTGGTCACCAGAAAGGATGAGTACATATTCCGGATTATTGCTGTCGATAAAGTCGATATTCTGATAGATAGCATTGGCGGTCCCCATGAACCATTCTCCGGAATCTCCGCCTTTGACATGAGGCGCCAGAATGGTTACACCGCCGTTTTTCTTGTCCAGATCCCAGGGAATACCGATGCCGATGTGCTGATTCAGACGCAGCGGCTGATACTGGGTCAAAACGCCCACGGTATCCACGCCGGAATTGATACAGTTACTAAGCGGAAAGTCGATGATACGGAATCTGCCGCCGTAAGTCACAGCAGGTTTCGCAACTTTCCGTGTGAGAATCCCCAGGCGGCTGCCTTGTCCGCCCGCTAAAAGCATTGCGATCATCTCTTTTTTACGCATATTACCAACCCCTTGCTTATTATGTACATCCTTGTACACATGTATATACAAGGATACAAGCCCATTATAACATAGTATCTATCCAAAAGAAACACACACAATATATGAATTTTCATGATTTTTCGCTAAAAAAAAATGAACATTTATGCTATTGCAATTCCAAAAAGTTGTAAAATCTATAATATTTACAAAAAAAACTGTATAAAATATAGAAAAGCAAACCAAAAGAATTGCCATTCCCTCGCTGGTATACTATAATGGAATCCAATATAAAATCGAAATTCTGTGTAATTTGACAAATCCATAAAATTCGATAGAGGCGGTAGATTATGACACAAACAAAAGAACATATTTATTTTATCGGCATCGGCGGCATCAGCATGTCCGGTCTGGCAGAAATCCTTGCCAGCCGTGGGCATAAAGTATCCGGCACCGACGTAAAGGAAACAGCCGTCACCAAGCATCTGCAAAGTCTGGGTATCCACATCAACTTCGGACATCGTGCAGAAAATATCACTGATGACATCACACTGGTGGTTTACACCGCAGCCATCCATGATGACAATCCGGAACTGCGTGCAGCTCACGAAAAAGGCATCCGTGTTACAGACCGTGCCCATCTGCTGGGACAGATCATGGATGAATACCATGATTCTGTAGCCGTATCCGGCACCCATGGCAAAACCACCACCACATCCATGGTTTCTGAAATCCTGCTGGCAGCGGAAAAAGACCCTACCATCACCGTAGGCGGCATCCTGCCCACCATCGGCAGCAATCTGCGCATCGGCGGCTCCCCCTATTTTGTAGCGGAAGCCTGCGAGTACTTTGACAGCTTTTTGCAGTTCAATCCATTTGTGGCTATCATTCTAAATGTAGAAAGCGACCATCTGGATTATTTCAAAACACTGGAAAACATCCGCCGTTCTTTCCACGCTTTTGCCCAGCGAGTACCTAACAATGGTCTGCTGGTGATTTCCGAAAAGATCGACAATGTGGAAGAACTGACAGACGGCTTGACCTGTCATGTGGAAACATTCGGTCTCAGCGAAAAAGCAAACTGGCGTGCAGAAAACATCGTTCACGAAGCTGACGGCAGAAACAGCTTTGACGTATACCACAACGGCGCATTTTTCACCACCATACATCTGCATATTCCCGGGGAACACAACATCACCAACGCACTGGCTGCCATTGCGGCATCTGCTTTCCTTGGAGCAGCGCCTGAGGACTGCGTGAAAGGTCTGCACCACTACACCGGTACAGAACGCCGTTTCCAGCTGAAAGGGAAAAAAGACGGCATCACTGTCATCGACGACTATGCTCACCATCCCACAGAAATCAAAGCAGCCCTTGCAGCAGCACAGAATGTGCAGCACAACACCACATGGTGTGTGTTCCAGCCTCATACTTTCTCCCGTACCCGTTTCCTCTTTGATGAATTCGGAGAAGCCTTCGGTGACGCGGATGAAGTCATCATTGCGGACATTTTCGCTGCCAGAGAAACAGATGACGGCACCGTCAGCGCAGCACAGCTGGCAGAACGCATTGCCCAGACTGGCAAATCTGCCCGTTATGTAGGCGATTTTGCAGCCATCGAGGCATATCTGCGAGAACACTGCAAAGATGGTGACCTGCTTATGACTGTAGGCGCAGGGGATGTATACAAAATCGGAGAAAACTTCCTGAAATAAGTTTGAATCAAAAAAACATGAGCCGGAATCCTTGAACAGAAAGGATTCCGGCTATTTTATTTTCCCCAAAATTACGGCAGTATTCTGGAAAACAAGGGCTTTTCCACAGAAAAACGGCAGCAAAATCAGACAAAATGCACCTTTTTTCTACTCTCACGAAAAAGTTATCCACATTTCCACATTTCATGCTGTGGAAAACTGATTTTTTTATGTGGATAATATCCACTGTATTGTTTATAACTCTGTGGAAATCTGGGGAGGAAACTTCTATTTCATTGGAGGAGAAAGGACTTCTATCATGATACCTGCCCCCAGGCGAAACCCCTTGATGAAACTTTCTGCCATTTCCAAGGGAAACAATGCTAACTGCTCATCCATGACTTCCTCCAGTTCTTTCCGCTGTTCTTCCGTCAGGGTACGCCGCAGGGATTCGTAATGACGCAGATGCTCCTGCCGCTTGGCACGACAGTCCGTCAATGTGGGGGTAAACTGTTCCCATGGGGCAATTTCCCCGTCGTAGAGTTGATGTAAAATAGATTTCATGACATTCCCTCCCTATACAGAATTATCTAAATCCATTTTATCAATATGTATTTTCTTTGTATATGTTAAGTTTTATATTGCATTTTATAATATATTTTTGATTATAAATTCAAATCCCCACTGAAACAAAAATAAAAACAGAGCCTGCGTTTCCACAAACTCTGTTCCATCTGTTTTATTTATGATAAGGTTCTTTCCGGTTGATTCGCTCCGCCCGATAAATCTGTTCCAGCAAAATCACCCGCATCATCTGATGGGGGAATGTCATAGCGGAGAAACTCAAGGCAAAATCTGCCCGTTTCATAACCTCTGCCGACAATCCCAGAGAACCGCCAATGACAAAAGCCATATGGCTCACGCCACCAACGGCTTTCTTTGCCATAAAGTCTGCCAGACCTTCAGAAGTCAATCCTTTTCCCTCAATTGCGAGGGCTACCACAAAGGCATCATCTTTGATGGCTTTCAGGATGCGTTCTCCTTCTTTTTTCTTCACTTCTTCTTCCTGCGCAGGGCTCATGGTTTCCGGTGCTTTCTCGTCAGGCAGTTCCACGATTTCCAATTTATGATAACGGCTCAAACGCTTGCTGTATTCTGCAATGGCGTCCTGCCAGTATTTTTCTTTCAGCTTGCCTACGCAAACAATGGTAATCCGCATGGCTTTCTCCTCCTCAAATGGTGACTTTTGCCCCGTTGGAATTTCTGGCAGCCATATCCATTTTCAATGCGCCGCCCAGTTTGATGCGGTTGCTTTCCAGAATCTCTGCCACCGTTTCATAAGCAAGGTAGGGGCTGTTGTTTTCTTCGCTCAAATGTCCCAGAAAAATATGTTTCATTTTGCCGCTCATGATTTCTGCCAAAAGTGCGCCGGCGGTACGGTTGGACAGATGCCCTCTTTCCCCCAGAATGCGCTGTTTCAGATTCCAAGGATACCGCCCTTTTTTCACCATTTCTTCATCATGATTGGATTCCAGAAGCAAAATATCGCTGTCGGTGATGTTCTCCCGAATGGTGTCTGTCACATGACCGATGTCTGTAGCAACGGTGATTTTCTTTTCTCCGGCAAAAACGCTGTAGCCCACTGGTGCCGCCGCGTCATGGGGAATGGCAAAGGGCTTCACACACAGGTCATTGATGACACAAGGCTCCCCTTGGTATACAAAACGCTTATTGCGTGGGGCAATCTTGCCCAGATTGCCTTCCATAGCGTCCCATGTTTCCATGGTGGCATAAATGGGTACATCAAACTTTCGGGAAAATACCCCTGCCCCCTTCACATGGTCAATATGCTCATGGGTGATGAACAAAGCGTCAATCTGGTCGCCAGTGAGGGACAACTTTTCCAGTCCTTCCAGTATCCGCTTGCCGCTGACCCCTGCATCAATGAGGATTTTCGTATGTTCTGTGCCCATAAAGATGCTGTTGCCGTTGCTTCCGCTGGCAATGGTACAAAAATCCAAGGGATTCCCCTCCTTTCCAAAATATTCCATAAAAACAGCCGCAAAAGTTCCGCCTTCCGCTCCCTCTTACGGCTGTTCAAAAAATTTCTTATGCTTTCACACGGGTGATATTTGCGCCCAGTGCATTGAATTTATGTTCGACTTCTTCGTAACCTCTGTCGATGTACTTCACGCCGTCAATGACGCTTTCGCCTTCTGCCGCCAGTGCTGCCAGAATCATAGCCGCCCCTGCACGCAGGTCTGTAGCGGTCACATTTGCACCAGTCAAACAGGGAATACCATCAATACGCGCGATTCTGCCGTCGATCTGCACCTGTGCGCCCATCTTCCGCAGTTCGTCGATGTATTGATAACGGTTGTCCCATACATTTTCTGTGATAACGCTCTGTCCCTGACAAACGCTGAGCAGTGCCGCAATCTGGGGCTGCAGGTCTGTAGGGAAACCAGGATAACTCATGGTCTTAACGTTTGCGCAGTGCAAAGGTCTGTTTGCTGTGACACGGATGGAATCGTCATGCTCCTCAATGGTCACATTCATTTCATCCAGCTTTGCTGTCAGAGAATCCATGTGCTTGGGAATGATGTTCTTCACCAGCACATCGCCGCCAGTGATGGCTGCCGCGATCATGTATGTTCCTGCCTCAATCTGGTCAGGAATGATGGTATACTGTGCGCCGTGGAGTTTTTCCACACCTTTGATACGGATGACATCTGTACCAGCGCCTTTGATATTGGCACCCATCATATTCAGATAGTTTGCTGTATCTACAACATGAGGTTCTTTTGCCGCGTTTTCAATGGTTGTCACGCCTTCTGCCATGGTAGCAGCCAGCATGATATTGATGGTAGCCCCTACACTCACCTGATCCATGTAAATGGATGTGCCCACCAGTCTGTCTGCGTAAGCACGAACCATGCCGTTGCCTTCTTCCACTGTTGCACCCAAAGCACGGAAGCCTTTCAGATGCAGGTCAATGGGTCTGACGCCAAAGTTGCAGCCGCCGGGCAGTGCAACTTCTGCTTTTTTGTATCTGGCAAGCATAGCACCAAGGAAATAATAAGAAGCTCTGATTTTCTGCACTTCTTCAAAAGTAGCACAGTGAGCAGTGCCCTGATCGCAGTCAATTTTCAAAGTATGTCCATTATCCAAATAGGTGCATGTGCCGCCCAATTTTTCAATGGTATGACAGAGATTGTTCACATCCTCAATGCGGGGCAGGTTCTCCAATACACTGACACCCTCTGCCATGATAGCCGCGGGAATCACTGCAACAGCCGCGTTTTTTGCACCGCTGATGTTGACTTCCCCTACAAGACGTTTACGTCCCTGTACAATCAATTTATCCATAAACAACATTCATCCTTCCAAATCATTCGCCAAAGGACTTTTTAAATTTCGCCCTAACATTCAGATTATATCATGAAACACCCCCACTGCAAAGCCTTTTTTTGCTTTGTTTCGGGCTTTTCCGCCTGTAAAATCCTTTGTCCGCCCAAAAAGGACAAATTTATTCCACATAAATCATTCTCTTGGTCATGCCGCCGTCTACCACCAGATTGATGCCATTGATAAAATCACTTTCCGCCGCTGCTAAAAACAAACAAGCCCGAAGGATGTCCGCAGGTTTCCCTACTCGCCCAGAGGGATGCTGTTTGTGGTCTGCTTCCGTCAAAGCCTCATAATCTCCCGTTTCAATCCAGCCGGGGCTGATGGCATTCACCGTCACTGCCCTATCCGACAAAGATACGCAAAGGCTGTTGGTAAGAGAAACCACGCCCCCTTTGGATGCGCCGTAAGCCTCCCAGCCAGCTTCGTTCTGATGCCATCTAGTAGAAGCAATGTTGATGATTCTGCCGTATTCCGCGCCTTCATTGGCACGAAGGAAATTTTGACAGCACAAAAAAGTCCCTCGCAGGTTCGTATGGATCACATCATCGAATTCTGCCGCTGTCAATTCCAACGGGGATTTCTGCATACGGCTGATGGCGCCGCAGTTCACCAGCACGTCAATGATGCCGTATTTCTGCCGCGCAGTTTCAAAAAACCTTTTTATGTCTGTTTCCTGCCGCAAATCCATGGGCAGGTATACGATATTTTCTCCTGTAAAATCTGCTGTTTCGGGCAAGTCCGTAGCAATGACAAAATACCCTGCCGCCGCAAAACCTTCTGCCAGCGCATGTCCAATGCCGCCTGTGGCTCCCGTAATGATTGCCTGTTTCATGGGAACCCCCTCCTCTCTATTTGGTTTCATTATACAACAAAAGAAAGGCGGCAAAAAGGCAAAATTCTGCCAAAGTGTCTTGGCAAAAATTGACACCACAAAGCAACTTTTCCTTAAGAAAACATTGTTTTTCCTTTTCCCGGATTTCTTAAGGAAAATTGCCATGGCTTTCGACAAAAAAACATAACAAATAAAATAAGAAAACCAAACTTCTTTGTCATAATAAGGATTTTGGCTTTCTTTGTTTTCTTATGAAGATGCCCCCAAAAAAACCTGACTTGGAAAAAGTCAGGTTTTTGAAAATTCTATTTTTGTTTTGGATGCCAGATGGCTTTTTCCAATTCCACCAAAGGCAGAGGCGCCAAAGCAAGGGCCGCTGTTAACAGCCACTGTTCTCCATTCAAAGGCACCACTTGGAAAATACCTGCCAAAGGCGGCATCATGATCACAACGCACTGCAAAGCAACCCCCACCACAAATGCCATGAGAAGCCATGTGTTAGAGCAGAAAGGCAGTTTTCCCAAAGAGCCTTCTCCACGCATATTGAAGGCATGGACCAACTGGGACAGGGAAAGCACCGCAAACGCCATAGTGCGCCCCACGGCATAGCCATCCTCCTGATCGAAATACACATGCCCAATACCGAAAGCCAGCAACGCCAGAACCCCGATCATAATCCCTTCCAGCAGAATTCTGCCGCCAAGTCCATCCCCAAATAAACTTCCAGTATTTTTTCGAGGCGGTCGTTCCATGATGTTTTCCTCTGCCGGTTCCATGCCAAGGGCAATGGCTGGCAGGGAGTCCGTCACCAGATTCACCCACAAAAGCTGGATGGGTAAAAGAGGCGCCGCCCAGCCCAAGAGCATTGCCACAAAGATGGTCAAAATCTCCCCAATGTTGCTGGAAAGGAGGAAATGAACAGCTTTGCGGATATTGTCATAAATGCCACGTCCTTCCCGTACAGCTTCCACAATGGTGGCAAAGTTATCATCCGTCAAAATCAGGTCGGACGCCCCTTTCGCCACTTCCGTACCGCTTTTGCCCATGGCACAGCCAATGTCTGCTCTTTTTAGCGCTGGCGCATCGTTGACGCCGTCCCCTGTCATAGCGACCACATTTCCCCTTTTCTGGAAGGCTTCCACAATGCGGACTTTATGCTCCGGCGCCACTCTGGCAAAGACTGTGCAGGTTTCCGCCGCCGTTTCCAGTTCTTTGTCGCTCATTTTGTCCAGTTCCGCCCCTGTGACAGCACAGTCCCCTTTTTGGTAGATGCCCAATTCCCTACCAATAGCTTCTGCCGTCAGCACATGGTCACCTGTAATCATCACAGGACGGATGCCTGCCTGTCTGCAAAGATGTACCGCTTCTTTTACTTCCGGTCTGGGCGGGTCTACCATGCCTGCCATGCCTGCGAAAATCAGATTCCGTTCCAAAGCTTCTTCTGTCAAAGGCGGTTTTTCCGACCATTGCCGAAACGCCACTGCTACCACACGCAATGCCTGTGCCGCCATTTCTCCATTAACCATCCTTGCCATGCTTTTTCGTCTGCTGTCAAAGGGAACCTGTCCACTGCCTTCCATACAGAAGGCGCATTTTTCCAGCAGAATATCCGGTGCGCCTTTTGTGACGGAAATCCAGCCATCCTCTGTTTTGTGGAGAGTGGTCATGCGCTTTCTTGCCGAAGAAAAAGGAATTTCTCCCACCCTTGGCATGTCCCGTCTGAGGGCGGCAAAATCAATGCCCATGCTTTGTGCGTATTCCCCAAGGGCTTTTTCCGTAGGTTCTCCCTGCAAATTCCCGTCAGATACGTTGCAGTCATTGCAAAGGGCAAAGAGATTTGCCACCGTTTCTCGCAAATCATCATTTTTCGGTTCTCTGTGGCTGTAATCCGTCCATGTGGTGACCTGCATACGGTTTTGGGTCAATGTGCCTGTTTTGTCAGAGCAAATGACCTGCGCGCCCCCCAAGGTTTCCACTGCCGACAGCCGCCGGACGATGGTGTTTTTTTCCGACATACGGGATGTACCCATAGCCAATACGATAGTCACAATGGCAGGCAATCCTTCTGGAATGGCCGCCACTGCCAGACTGACCGCCGTCATAAACATGGAAAAAGGCGGTTTCTCCTGCAAAATCCCCATGCAGAAAATCAGGGCGCAGATTGCCAGAGCACCAATGCCCAGCTGTTTCCCAGTCTGCTCCAGCTTTTTCTGCAAAGGCGTCATGGTGTTGGATGTATGGGAAAGCATGGCGGCAATGCGCCCCATTTCCGTTTCCATGCCCGTTGCTGTCACCAGCACCTTCCCTTTACCGTAAACCACATATCCCCCAGCAAGCACCATATTTTTCCGGTCACCTGTCGCCGTTTCTTCGGGCAAGCCCCCTGCCGCTGTTTTTTCCACAGGCAGAGCTTCCCCTGTCAGGGCGCTTTCTTCTGTTTTCAGGCTGTGACTTTCCACCACACGCCCGTCTGCACAGACAGCGTCCCCTGTTTCCAGCAGCAATAAATCCCCCGGCACCACTTCTGCCGCCGGAATTTCACGCACCACACCATCTCGAATGACTTTGGCATGAGGTGCTGCCATTTTCTTCAGGGCTTCCAGCGCCTTTTCCGCTTTGCTTTCCTGAAAAAGCCCTAGTGCGGCGTTGAGCACCACAATGCCTAAAATCATCACCGCATCCAGCACATCATTTTCGCCGCTCAGCCTGGAAATGACCACAGACACCACTGCCGCTCCCAGCAACAGCAATATCATAAAGTCATCAAACTGTGCCAGAAACCGCCAGAACAGACTTTTTTTGCCCTCCGTTTCCGCCAATTCATTCCTGCCTTTTTGCGACAGCCGCTCCGCCGCCATTTGGGCAGTCAATCCTTTTTTCTCGTCTGTTTCCAGACGGCGTGCCGCTTCCTTCGTTTCCATTTGCCACCAATTCATATCCTCACCCGTTTCTCTCGTTGTCTTTGGTTGTCCTGCTTTTCCATTCTATGCGCATATAACCAAAAACATGACTGCGGCATATCATAGCCACAGGAGGTGTTTCCCATGATTCTTTCCTTTCTGCTGGCGCTTTCTCTCAGTCTGGACGCCTTAGGAGCCGGCATGGCGTGCGGACTAAGGCGAATTTCCCTGCCTGTTTTCTCCCGTGTGGTTTTTGGACTGGAAACGGCTGGGCTGTTGTTTCTTTTTCTCAAGGCTGGTACCTTTCTGGCTGCCTGTCTGCCTCCCCACTGGGCAGAACGGGGGGCGGCGCTGTTTCTGGTGGGCTTCGGTTTATTTCTCCTGTTTCAGGGCTGCCGCAAACAAACAGACAGCCCCTCTCCCCTGAAATTCCTGCGCAGTCCTTCCCAATGTGATACCGACGGTTCTGCCGTGCTGGAAGCAGGGGAAGCTTTGCTGTTGGGTCTGGTGCTTTCTGCCGATGCCTGCGGCGTTGGGCTTAGCGCCGCCGCGGCAGGTTTTTCCGTATACTGGCTGCCTTTTTTCGCCGCTCTTTTGCAGACTTTTTTCCTTTCTGTGGGTGCAGGCGCAGGAAAACGGCTGACAGAGACAATGCCCATGGCGGAAAACCGCTATACCCTTTTATCCGGCAGCATTTTCCTTGCTATGGGGCTTCTTCGGCTGCTCTGGTAGTCAGACATTTATTCTTTTCATTTTGGAAGAAATATGCTATGATGGAAAAAAGCGTAAGGACGGCAAATAGGAGGCGATGACATGTTCACATCTTTCAACAGCGTGGAACTGATCACAGCTTCTTCACTGGAAGAACAGACCAAGCTGCGGAATCTGCTGACCCAAGGGGGCGTGGAACACATGGTGTCAGTAAAAGATCCCCATCAGACCAGCGGCTTTTTTCCTGTGCCCGATCCCGAAACTCTGATGACACAATCTATGGCGTATACCTTTTATGTCCATAAAAAACAATTGCAGCAGGCAGTTTCTCTGCTGAAACAGGAGGGGTATTTATGATTAATGTATTCAACAGAAAAGAGGTCTACAGCACTTATCATATGGAAGATCAGACTCGCGTGAAAGAAATTCTGGAAAGCAACGACATCGAATGTTTTCTGGACAACAAGCGTCTGGAATCTCCTTTGGGCGGACAAAGCACCATCAGCGGCAACGCTTCTCCTTTGGGGGCGCAGTCCAGCGTAAACGGCGATAACTGCTGTATGGAATACAAAGTTTTTGTAAAGAAAACAGATTATTCTTTGGCAAAAAGACTCATTGAAAAATAAATAGAAAAAATGCCGGATACTCCTTTGAACTGAACCCAAAAAGTTAGACAATATTTCCAAATTAAAATATTCAAGAAGCC
>CABSIK010000005.1 GCA_902477755.1 uncultured Clostridia bacterium | reverse complement strand
AATTTCTCGATTTTATTGACTCTTGTTTGTCTTGTATTCAGTTTTCAAGGTGCATTCTTTCTTTTTGTTTCGGCCGTTCTTGCGACCGCCTAAGTATATTATCATGGGAACTATTTCTTGTCAACATCTTTTTTACAATTTTTTAAGATTTTTTTTACAAAAACCAAAAAACCCTGTAAAAACAGGGCTTTTTCGTCAAAAACTTTTTCATTTTACGCGACTAACAGATAGAAAAATATCATCGCAGGACACACGAACTGCTCCATTCCATCCCAGCATCATAGCAAATATAGCATATTCATGATCTCTTTCACATCAAATCCAAATTTCTTTCCACAAAAAAATGACGGCTCTCCCACCGTCATTTTTCTCTTTATTTTAAGCGAAAATCGTCAAAATAAAATACATCAATATATTATTTTCATACAAAGGCAGTGCCACATGGCTCAAATTCAGTGCGTCAAAGAAAAAATCAAAGGCAGAATTGCACTGGAAAAATGTCAGCACAAAACAAATGAGCCATGTTACACACAATCCTTTCAGCAAACCCACCAAAAAGCCGCATACCCGATTAAAGAAGTTCAATACAGGCAGTTTGCTGATGAGATTCAGTGCCTTCAGCACAAATTTCACGGCCAGCCAAACCACAATAAACACTAGTAATACACTGATGATATTCAGGCAGATATTCGCCAGAAAGCCTGCAATATACGCCTGTAAACTTTCCACATCCAGCAGATGATAGATCACAGGATTATTGTTTTCCACCAAACTTTCCTTCAGAAAATCCGGCAGATGCATGCTCTGGATAATATCTGTCTGGGTCTGCATGGCTGCATCCCCGATGGCATTTTCCAAATGGAGTCCGTTGCCCACTGTATTTGTCAATGCGTCAAAAAATGGTGTTTTTCGCAAAAACTCGCTGACAGCCGGTGTCATGAATCTGGTTGCCGCCAACGCTGCCACCATAGGCAGGAAATTCAATGCCGCCCGTACAAAACCTTTGCGGTACGCCTGCACCGCTGTTCCCAATACCAGCACCACTGCCAGTATATCTAATATATAGGGCAAAAACGTCATACTTCTGCCCACCTCCTATGATTAAGACTCTGCGGAAGTATCCCCCGATTCCGTATTCTCCGCAGGCTGTTCTGTTTCTGTACCGGATGTTTCCGTTCCGGTTTCCTGTGTACCGGTTGCATCTGTACCTTCTTCTGTGCCGGATATTTCCTGATTTTCTCCATCCGTTCCAGTTTCGCCCTCTGTGGGCAGTGCATCATCTGTCTGGACTTCCGGCGTAGTTTTCACAATATCTTCCGGTACATCAAGGGCTTCGCCTTTGTACTTGTCCGTATCCAGAATCCGTGCCAAATCCTGTCCTACCACCAGCACACGGGAAAAGCTTTCCATAGGGATCACGTCTGTCACATCCTGTGTTGCCTGATAAACCCATGCTTCTCGTCCCGTATGGCGGATGCCTGTATAGGTACGGTCTGTGCCAACTACAATACCATCCTTCCAGACACTGAGATAAGTGATATCCTTTCCGCTGACGTAAGAAGCTTCTTCCGCCCCGTTGGCACTGAGCCAGCATACGGTGCCTTCTTCCTTGCCTTCTTCTCCCGGCAGTGCATCGCCCATGGTCAAGACAACTCTGTCCTTTTGTTGGAAAGAAATATATTCCACCACATTGGCAAGAGGATAACTCCAAACTTCCTCACTGTCCCGAAAGCCATAAACACCCTTATTGGAAACCGCAGCCAAAACGCCGTTGCTGCGATAACTAATGGTGCCGATGATCTCGTCTGCTTTATCGGCTGCGGAAGCATACAGACTGTCTGTATAATTCTCGCTGTCCTCAGGATTCACATAGAAAAACAGCACGCGTCCGATGGGATATACATCAGTGGTATCCACATAGCTGACGGCAAAAGATTTGTTGTCATCAGAAACATCTGTGGAAATGGGATATACCCCTGCTGTTTCTTCCACTCTGCCTTTGAGCAAAGTGCCTTTGGAATTATAGATCTTTACCTCATAGCCGCTGTCTTTCTGTTCCAGCAGAGAAAGATATCCGTTTTCGTTCAGAGCAAACTGACTGAGATTTCCCTCCAGCTGTACGTTATACAGTAAACCGCTTTCGTCATAGACTCGGACATTTTTACCGCCCAGATCACCAACAGCCATGAAAGTCCCTTCCTGTATCACTGTAGGCGTTGTCATGGTAAAGGTGTCGTTCCATTTCTGGTCGCCCACACTGTTGTAGTACTTTGCACCATCTTTGGTACAGAGCAAAAATGCCTGATCGAATACGGCAAAGGATGTGGAACTGCCTGCATCCAAGGGAATCTCTGCCAATACGCCTGCCGAGGCATCACCTTTATTTTGTGTCACACTGGATTTCACAAACAGGCTGCGGATTTTTCCGCTGCCATAAGCCGTATCCAGATACACCAGACCACAGCCAATACAGGCCACCAATACCACAGCCAGACCGATCTTCATTTGCTTTGTAAAGCGAAATTTTTTTGGGGTTTGTTCTTCCATAAAACCAGACCCTCCTTCTTCGTCTTTAGGCTTTATCATACTACATCTGGCAGGCTTTTGCAAACCATAGAAACATCCCCTTTTCATTTTTGCAGAAAAAAGAAGTCAGAAACTTCCTTGAAAATTTCTGACTTCCTAATTTTGCTTTCTGTGTATGCGAAAAGACTTATTCGCCATCCCGCAGGCTTTCATAAAGCTTGATATATTCTCTTGCAGAGCTTTCCCAAGAATAATTGGAAGCCATAGCGTTTTTCACCACATGCTGCCATTCATCCTTGCCTTGATTGTATACTGCCAATGCCTGATCCAGCGCCCAGATCAGCCCGTTGCCGTCGTATGTTTCAAAGAGGAAACCATTGCCCTCTTTTGTTTCTGTGCTGTACTGGAAAATAGTGTCTGCCAGACCGCCTGTTTTCCGCACAATGGGTACAGTGCCGTAACGCAGGGCAAACATCTGACCCAGACCGCAGGGTTCAAAAAGGGAAGGCATCAGGAACATATCAGAGCCTGCATAGATCTGCTGTGCCAGATTTTCGTCAAAGAAAATATTGGCGCTGACTCTGCCCCGATACCGTTCTTCCATGCTGCGGAACAGGTATTCAAAACGATTTTCCCCTGTGCCCAGCAGTACAAACTGTACATCTCTGCGCATCATTTCATCAAATACATAAGAAAGGATATCCAGACCTTTCTGGTCTGCCAGTCTGGTGATCATGCCGATGATGGGCACATCTCTCTGTTCCAGACCCAGTCTTTCCTGCAATAACCGTTTGTTTTCTGCCTTGCCTTCCAGATGATCCGCATCAAAGTGCACCTGAATGCGGTTATCTGTAGCAGGATCGTTTGTCACATAATCAATGCCGTTGATGATGCCGCTGAGGACATTCTTCCGGCTTTTCAAAATGCCGTCCATGCCATAGCCATACTGCCATGTTTGGATTTCTTTTGCGTAAGTCTGGCTGACAGTGCTGATACGGTCTGCATACATCAGCCCCATTTTCATGTAGCTGACATTGCCGTAAAATTCCACGTTGCCGTTTTCATAACAGTAATAGGGCACACCCAAAAGCTCCATGGTGCTCTTGTCAAAATTCCCCTGATACTGCAAGTTGTGAATGGTAAACAACGTCTTGATGCGGGAATAATAGATCATCTTCCGATAGATTTCCTTCAAGTACATGCAGACAGGTCCAGTCTGCCAGTCATTGCAGTGGATCACATCGGGATAGAAATCCAGCATTGCCATCATATCCATGACCGCCTTGCCAAAGAAAGCAAAGCGTTCGTTGTCATCACCATAGCCGTAAAGACCGCCACGGCCGAAATAAAAATTGTTTTCTATAAAATAAACAGGAATCTCACCGGGTTTTACCAGTATTTTTGCCTGCTGTGTCCGCCACAGCAAATGTACCGGAAATTCCCCCAGATATTCCACACCATACATTTCTTTATCTTTGACTGTCATGTAACGGGGAATGACTACCCTCACATCCACTCCCTGTGCACGCAGTGCCTTTGGCAAAGAGCCAGCCACATCACCCAGACCGCCGCTTTTGATAAAGGGCGCTGCCTCAGAGGCCACCAGTAATACTTTCAAGCAATCCTTCATGCTATCTCACCTCATTATCATCATACTATGAATTCCTACATTCAGCAAGAAAATATTCACAAACTCATTCATGTTTTGTATAGATTTTCCTGTTTTGTCGTCATATGCCTATAACTCCTTTTTATCCTTAGCCAAAAGTGGTATACTAAAAATAGATTTCATGGAAAAATGGGGCCTGCCCCTGTGAAATCCCACAAAAGGGACGTTTCCCGTCTGACAAATCCAACAATATAGAAAGGATGATTCCATTTGAAACATACCTTACCGAAGCGGTGTGATGTTGCCGCCGCAGATAAATGGCACATCGAAGATTACTATGAAAATGATTCCCTCTGGGAAGAAGCTTATACCATGCTTATGGAAGAAATTCCAGAACTGGCTGCCTACAGCGGCCATCTGGGCGAAAGCGCAGCCACACTTTTGGCATGCTTGGAGAAGAATCAGGAACTTTCCCTCATTCTGGATCAGGTCTACACCTACGCCAATATGCGTATGCATGAGGACAGCGCCAACGCCTTTTATCAGGGTATGGCATCCAGAGCGGAAATGCTGCTGATTCGGTATTCCGATGCCATTTCCTTCCTGACACCGGAAATTCTTTCCCTGCCGGAAGATGTGCTGGCAGACTTCCGCATGGAACGGGCAGAAGATTTCCATCTCTATGACCACTTCTTTGATAATCTCCTGCGTCAGAAAGCCCATACCCTTTCTCCTGCTGAAGAAAGCCTGCTGGCAAAAACAGCGGAACTGGGGGGCGCACCCCAGAACATTTTCACCATGCTCAATGACGCAGATATGCGTTTTGGGGACATCACCGACGCCGATGGGGACAAAGTGCCTCTGACCAAAGGCAGATATGTGACATTTTTGGAAAGCAGTGACCGCCGTGTCCGCAAAGAAGCCTTCCAGACATTATATGCTTCTTACCTGAAGCAGAAAAACACACTGGCGGCAACTTATGCTTCTTCCGTTAAGAGCGACGTGTTCTTTGCTTCCGCCAGAAAATATGACTCTGCCAGAGCCATGGCATTGTATGATGACAATATTCCACTGTCTGTTTATGATAACCTCATCGAAACAGTCCACGCCAATCTGCATCTGATGCATCGTTATGTTGCCCTCAGAAAAAAACTGCTGGGTCTGGATGAAGTCCACATGTACGACCTGTACGCACCCTTGGTGGATGATGTGGACGCGAAAATCACTTTTGAAGAAGCAAAAGAAACCGTGGAAAAAGCCCTTGCTGTCATGGGCAAAGAATACACCGATGCCCTTCACTACGGTATGAACGCCGGCTGGATTGATGTTTACGAAAACGAAGGCAAACGCAGCGGCGCTTACTCTTGGGGCAGCTACGGCGTACACCCCTATGTGCTTCTGAACCACAACGACACTGTCAACAGCATGTTTACACTGGCACACGAAATGGGTCATGCCCTCCACAGCTATTTCACATGGGAAAAACAGCCCTATCTTTACAGCGGACATAAAATCTTCGTAGCAGAAGTAGCTTCCACCTGCAACGAAGCTCTCCTCATGGAATACCTGCTGAAAACAACAGAAGATAAAAACATGCGGAAATATCTGGTGAACTACTTCTTAGAACAGTTCCGCGGTACTCTGTTCCGTCAGACCATGTTTGCGGAATTCGAAAAAATCACCCATGAAATGGCAGAAAAAGGCGAACCTTTGACATGGGAAGGCATGAACAAAATTTATCATGACCTGAACAGACTGTATTTCGGCGATGACATTGTCATTGATGAAGAAATCGACATCGAATGGGCAAGAATCCCCCATTTCTATAACGCTTTCTATGTATATCAGTACGCAACAGGCTACAGCGCAGCCATTGCCCTTTCCAGAAAAATCCTTTCCGAAGGACAGCCTGCTGTAGACGCCTATCTGGACTTCCTTTCCAAAGGCGACAGCGAATACTCCATTGACCTGCTCAAAGGCGCAGGGGTGGATATGTCCAAAAAAGACGCTGTGGAAAATGCCATGGCTGTTTTTGAAAGCCTGCTGGATGAAATGGAAAAATTCTGATTGCTATTTGCAAATACAAAAAGCACAAAACCTCTTAGGGGCATCTTCATAAGAAAACAAAGAAAGCTGAAATCCTTGTCATAAAGAGGATTTCAGCTTTCTTATTTTTACTGAGATTTTATTTGATATGGTTTCTTAAGGGGACGTTGCTTTGGTTTTGTGCTTTTTTCTGTCATTGAGAAACTTCATCCCTTGTCCAGATAAGCTCTGTCTGTGCTGCCATTTCCGCTTCTTTGCCATAAAGCAGTACATCTAGCCCTTTACTAAACTCACCATAATAAACTTTGGCAATACGATCTACAGAGTCTATCTGATAACGATAGGGTTCCTCCTGCTCCGCATCCCCCAAAAGCGGCTCAATATAAGCAGACCATGGACTTTGTGTAAAGTATAAGAAAAATTCATCCTCTCCATCATAACCATAAGAGCAGTTAATCTTTCCTTCCCCTGTATAATACACACAGACCTGCCCATTCTCTACTGCCACAGAAAAATCCTCCGGTTCATAGGGAATGATCCACTGCGGAAAAGTCAGTGCCATATAGCTTCCCAAAATGACCACCGCCGTTACTGCAACAGAAATGGTAGCTGTGCGAATCCGCCCTTTTTTCCAAGTTTTCTTCATTGTCTGCAAAAAACTAGTTTCCGCTGCCCCTACCGTCTCATGGACTGGCAGCACCAAATCTTTTTCCATATCTTCTGCCGCTTTTTTGCAGTCTGCACATTCTGCCAGATGTTCTTCCACAAGTTTTTTCGTATCCTCACTGACCACCCCATCCACATACAGGGGCAGCAGGTCGCCAATGACATTGCAGCTGATTTTATTCATGTTCCATCTCCTCCATATATGCCGTCACTTTCTGTTTTGCCCTGTAATAGGTCACCCTTGCCCAGCTTGCGCTATTGCCAAACAGCTGCCCGATTCTTTCAAAAGGCAGTTCTCCAAATACCCGCAGGGTAAACACCTCCTTATACGGCTCGTCCATTTCATGCAAAAACGTATGTACCGCAAAAGCCGTTTCCGCGTCCGTCATTTTCTCCAAAAACAGCGGTTCTGCCGCCTGTTCCCGTTCTTCTTCCAGCGGCAGAGTCTTTTTCTGTTTCCGGCAATAGTCATAATAGGTATTCTTGCCAATGGCAAAGAGCCACGGGCGAATATCCCCCTGTCCGTCGAATCGGTCAATGGATTTCAGGGCTTTGAAAAAAGTTTCCTGAGCGATTTCCTCTGCCAGCACTTGGTCACCGCACAATCCCCAAACATAGAACAGTACATCCCGGAAAAACGCCCGATACACTTGGTCAAAGTCCATGTTCTTCTCCCCCTTTCATCCAATTCACGCACAAAAACAAAAAACGTTACAGCATTTCACAAAATTTTCACTCGCAAAAAAAGCCGGAAAATTTCTCCGACTTTTTTCTGTTATTTTATAAATCCTATCTCAGCAATTCCATTGGAGTTTTGCCGCTTTTTCATCCGGCGAAGTTTTTACTTGCTTCAAAGACGTCAGAATCTGTTCCAATTCCTTTGTGGCGAGCATATCATAGGTTTCTTTGGTTTCTGCTGTGCCTGCCTCATTGTATGCCACGGCTGCCGCTCCATAAAAACAAAATCCCAAAGCATTGGTGGGTGTCTGCCATGTGCCACAGGCAGTGACGATGGCTCTTGCCGCTGCTTCCCTTACAGGCTCTTTTTCTGCCGCTGACGCTTTTCTCCCTTCTGCAAGAAGTCCTTTCCATTCTTTCAAGGATAAACTGCCAGCCATACAGTCTTTTGTCTTTTCCAGCAGCTCCGCAAAAATCGGCGTTTCTGCCACCAAAGGCAAATATTTTTCCGCCACATAAGCCATAGCCCATGTTGTCAGGGTTTCTTTGGACTTTCCTTCCATACTTTCCATCAGTGAAATCACTGCCGGTTCCGTAGGGCTTCCCAGTGTTTTTCGCAGCTTTGCCATATCCTCGCCTCATTCCTTTTGACTCATTAGAGACATGGTATCATAGCCGTCCTCGTCCTTCAATACCCCATAAGACAAATGGAAAGATTCAAATACCCTGCAAAGGTCAGCCACAGCAGATAGGGCACCAGCAGATACCCTGCCCGTTTGTCAATGCTTTGAAACTTCTTCCACAGCCGAAATACCAGCACCCACAGCAGCACCAGCCACCCAAAAGCCAGACCACAAAGTCCCAGACCAAAAAACAGGATGGGCCAGATCACATTGACAATAAGCTGCACCCAAAAAGCGCGCAGTGCCTCCTGACTGTCCGGGTCATAGCTTTTTGCCACCAAACAGGCGGCAATGCCCATGAGGATATACAGAATCGTCCAGACCACCGGAAATACCCATCCCGGCGGAGACAACGGCGGTTTTGCCATCTGTTCATAAGCCGCCATGCCGCTGCCGGAAATCATGCCTGCCGCCGCTCCAGCCACCAGCGGCACCAGAATATAAAACCAGCATTTCTTTTTCCCTTTCATTTCCATATTTACGCCCCTTTCGTGTCAAAACAGCCTCCTGCCGCATATCATAAAGCAAGTACAAAACTTCACAGGAGGTATTTTCATTATGGGTATTACTGCTTCTTCTTATACACTTTTTCCCGACACCATTTCCTGCGGCGGGGAAGTCGAAGGGATTCTTTCTCTTTCCGCAGGGCCAGACATCGTTTCTAATCCGGCAGACATCGTCATGGTACTGGACTGCTCCGGCAGCATGGAGGGTGAACCTTTCGCCGCTATGAAAGCCAGTGTCAAAACATTTATTGACATCATCGACGAATCCACAGACGAAAATCAGGACGGCAATATCGGCGGCGGCAGCCAGATTGCCATTGTCAGCTTTGCCCGGACTGCCACACAGCGAACAGGATTTTTGACAAATACGGCAGACCTGAAAACGGCTGTCAATAACCTGACCATTGACGGCGGCACCAATCATCAGGATGCTTTCACCAAAGCATATAATCTCTTTGACCCAGATACCACTCATCAAAAGATCATCGTCATGTTCACAGACGGCCAAAGCACTGCCGGCGGCTCTGCCGTACCCATCACCACATTGGCAAAAGAAAACGGCGTTGTCATTTACTGTGTCGTGCTCAAAGGTCTGTTTGGCACCGATGTGCCTGCCGCATCCCTTTGGGTATCTTCTCCCGCCACATCTTTTCTGTCCATTGCGCCCACCACAGCGGAACTGGAAGAAATCTTTGCCGAACTGGCTGCCAACATCTCCAATCCCGGTGCCACGGAAATCCTCATGCAGGGCTTTGTGGCTGACGATTTCGTCCTGACGGAACTGCTGCCGCCAGATAAAGGCACAGCCCAACAGCTGGATGCCCATTCCTTCCGCTGGAGTATCGCAAAACTGGGGGCAGCTGCCATCGAAGGTGCTTCCCTGCGGTTCCGGCTGAAGCACATTGCCACCACTTCCGGCGAAAAAGCCCCCATGAAAGAAATTTTGTATTCCGATGCGGAAAACAACGTGGTCATCTTCCCGGTGCGCAAGGTGTTTACAGACTGCACCGAGGAAATCGACATCACCCCCTGTCCGCCAGTGGTCACATTCACCATGGACGACTGTCAGGATTTTCTGGAGTATGATCTGGGAAATTTTATCTGGGAGAATGCGGGACGTATTTTGGAATGCAGCCTGACCTTGCGCCAGATTTGCCCCAACCGCTCCACTGCCTTGGCATTGATTTTGACGGAAATCGACGATGAAGGGGAAAGCCGCCCTCGTGGCTTCCAGACATTTACCATCCCTGCCCATCATGCCAACGGCTGCCGTGACATCCATGTGAAATCCATTCGTTTCGTTCTGCCGGAGGACAGCGACACCTCCTGCCGCAGCTGCCGTCTGTGCAAAAAACGGCGATTCAAAATGCAGGTCATTGCCCACGCCATCGAAAGTGATTTTTCCTGCAAATAAGCCAATAACCAAGCAGGGGGAATGTTCCAAAAACAGGAATATCCCCCTGTTTTTCATATGGGTTTCTGCCACAAACTCCAATGATTCTTTTTCTTTCGCAGAGAAAGCACAGAAGAAAAATCGCTGTCCATGGCAAGTACATATCCGCCAGACACCAAGCGCTCTGCCATGATTTCTCCTGACAGCCCCCCTTTTTCCGTCAGAATCAGAGAAAACCGCCGTTCCGCAAAGGCATTTGTCAAAGCCGCCGCCGTACCTTCCACTGCCGTATGCCATCCCTGCACAAAGGGAAATACATCCCCTCTATATCCTTCCGCTTCTGACAAAGCGTAGGTCTGTACCTGTTTTTCCTGCCTTTTCAGGTAGTTCTGCACCTCAAAAATACTATCCCCAAAGCCACAGTCCACCACAAGGAAAGAAATGGACTTTTCCGGCAAATCCATCTCTGGCAATAACGCCATCATGTCCTCACTGCGGCAAAACCCCTGCCCCCATGCATCCACACCATGCTTCTGCAAAAATAACTCCCGTCCAGCCGCCAATGTCTTTCCCCATGCCACGCCGCCGGTAACACTGCCGAAATGATGGCAATACACATCGGTACAAAGAAACTGCCGGAAACCCTTTCGCCTTGCCCTGAGGGAAACATCATCATCCCAGAATTCCATGGTTTGAAACCAGCGATCACCAAAACCCATCCTATCCAGCTTTGCCACATCATAAACCCCGATCACAGGCATGATTCTTGCCCGATGGCGCCAGTTTCCTTTTCCTTTCTCATAAAATCCCTTTGCAAAATCCTCCAAAACTTCCAATGAACAGGGCGAAATCCCCTGACAATTTGATGTAAAAGGTGTTACAGGCGTTGCGCTGAGGGCATTTTCTTCTGTTTCCAAGCAATCCAGCAAACGAGAAAGCCACCCCTCCGTCACAATGGTGTCATTGCTGACAAAAGCCAGGTACCGCCCGCAGCAGGCACGAAAAGCAACGGAAAACATGAGCATGCCCACATTCTCCCGAAATCGTATGACCTTTGCGTTGGGAATGGTGTGGAAATACGCCGCCGTTTCGTCTTTAGAGCCATGATCTAACAGAAGCAGTTCGCAATCCCTCAAATCCGTATGGCGCAGGACACTTTCCACACACTGTTTCGTATACTCCAGATGATTGCAGGCAGGAATGAAAATGGTGACTTTCTTCGGCTCCGTTCTCCGAGGGTTCACCCGTCTGTGATGGGAAACAAATTCCTCCTGCCAATATGCTTTCCGTTTTTCTGCATCCTCTGCCACACATCCCCAGAAATAAATCTCCTCCCTTAGTTCCCACAGAAAAGGCAGAAGGGTATAGGATGCCAGTTCCGCCCTTTCTTCTGTCTGGGTCAAATCCAGAAGGACAGTGCGGACATTTTCCATCTGTCCGGCATAATGACAGTTTTTCAAGCCCACCACTGGGTCACAGATGTTTTCTATCTGCCCCAGCCAATCCCCCATTTTTCCCAAATCCCCATTTTTCCCTGCCGCTATTCTTTCCGCTTCTTCCAGCAGGCAGGAAAAAAGGGGCATACACATCCAAAACCAGTCTGTTGCCCAGCGAAATGTCATTCCTTCCATATGCTCCCCTGCCTTTCATAGTTCGCCAATGTGGGTAGACTTCCATCCCTTTGGGACACAATGGGACGCATCCCCACAGGCAGTCCCCAATCCACACCTATGTCTGTATCATCCCAGCGAACGCCCCCGTCCCCCTCTGGGTCATATGCCCCACTGCACAGATAGCTCACCAGCGCAAAGTCCGACCGCACCAGAAATCCATGGGCAAATCCTTCCGGCAGGTACAGCCCCTGTCTGTTTTCATGGCTCAGCACAAGCCCCTCCCACTGCCCATAGGTAGGTGAGCCTTGCCGCAAATCCACCCCCACATCGAAAATCTCCCCATAAAGGACTGTAACCAGCTTTGCCTGCGGTTTTGGACGCTGGATATGCAGTCCACGAAGGACATGCCCCTTGGAAAAAGTCACAAAACTCTCCCAAATTTCCCCGTCTATGCCAGCCCCCCGAAAGGCGTTTTTTTCATAGAGCTTCAGGAAATATCCTCTTAAATCTTCGGCGTAAAAAGGCGTTACTTTCTGCAATCCTTCCAACCCCAAAGGCGTAAATTGCAATCCGCTCACAGCCGCTCCTCCTTTCGCCAGTGCCAAAGTCTGCCCACGCCCTCGGCAAAAGGCACCCGACAGCAAAATCCTGTATCCCGTTCCAGCTCACTGGTATCAAAATCCCATTCTGTCAAAGAAACACCGGAAAAGGGGATTTTTCCGAAATCTCCCTTTCCTCCCGTCACTTCCATAGCTTCTTCCAGCCAGTTCCGCAGGGGACGAGGTTTTCCACTGCCAATGATATAAGTTTTGCCGTCCACACCCTTTTCTCCGATGGCGGCAAAAGCCCTTGCGGCGTCAGTCACATAAAGAAAATCATACATCTGCGCCCCTGCCGTCAATGACGGCACATCGTCCTTCTCCCATGCGTCCATGAGCCGGCAAATGAGGCGGTCTGACTTCTCCCCAACGCCAAAAGTATTGGTGATGCGTCCTGTCACATGTCTAATGCCCCATTCCTTCGCCAATGCACGGCTCAGATTTCCGGCGGCAGTTTTCCCAAGAGCATAACAGTCTGTACCTTTTGGCGGCAAACCAGCCTTTTGGGCTTCTTCCACTTCCGCCTCCATGATGCTCCCCGCAAAAACGAAGGTATGACACCCCAATTTTTTCGCCAAAGCCAAGGCTTCTAAGGTCTGCCGAATGTTTTGCACCTGCAAAACCCCATCTTTCCGCCCTTCTCCTGCACTGCCAGCCCATGCCAGATGATAAAAAACATCATATTTCCGTTCTGTATCCCCCTGCCACACATTGGGCTGAAAATCCAGCCCCTTTCGTTTGGGCAGCGTTTTCTCTTTTTCCGGCAAATCTATGACTGTGACGGCAATCTCTTTTTCCAGCAGTGTCCGCACCAATGCCTGCCCCAGAAATCCGCATCCCCCTGTCACCACAGCCCTTTCAGGCTTTCCGTATGGCGTCATAGAGCACCTCCCCCTCATAAGCCAGCTGTTCCGGCGTCAACCCTGGATAGACCCCCACCCAGAAAGTATCCTGCAAAATCCGGTCTGTCACAGGCAGTTCCCCAATGACACGATAGTCCACACCTTCCTCCAGCGCATCAAAACAGGGATGTCGCAGGAGGTTCCCTGCAAAAAGAGGACGTGTCTGGATGCCCTTTTCCTCCAACGCAGAAACGATTTTTTCTCTGGAAATCCCCTCCCGACAAGTCAGCAGAAATCCAAAGGGACTTGCCATGGCATTTTCCGTCACCTCCGGCAGAATCACTTTTTCGCCGCAATTTTCTAAGAGTGTCAGGAGATAATCAAAGTGATACCGCCGTTTTTTCACGAAATCCGGCAGTTTTTCCAACTGTGCCAGTCCGATTGCCCCCTGCATTTCCGTGGCTTTCAGATTGAATCCCAAATGGGAATAAACGTATTTATGGTCATAGCCAAAGGGCAGTCTGCCGTACTGCCTGTCAAAACGGTGCTTACAGCGGTTATCCTGCCCCGGCGCACAGGTGCAGTCCCGTCCCCAATCTCGGAGAGAAACCATAATTTTCCCCAGTAAATCGTCATTGGTACAAACTGCGCCCCCTTCTCCCATGGTCATATGGTGAGGTGGATAAAAACTGACGGTGGATAAGTGCCCGAATGTGCCTGTTTTTCGCCAATTCCCATCCAAACAGTAAGCCGCCCCCACAGCGTCGCAGTTGTCCTCCACCAGCCATAAATCATGTTTCTGACAGAAATCCACAACTGCTTTCACATCGAAAGGATTCCCCAATGTATGGGCAATCATCACCGCCTTTGTTTTGGGCGAAAGAGCTTCCTCCAGCATGGAAACATCTATGTTGTACTGGGGCAATGTCACATCCACAAAGACAGGCACCGCCCCATACTGCAAGATGGGCGCCACCGTGGTGGGAAATCCTACCGCCACAGTGATGACTTCATCCCCTCGGCAGATACGCCGTTCCCCTAACAAAGGAGAAGTCAGAGTATGAAAAGCCAGCAGGTTGGCAGAGGAGCCGGAATTGACCAGTGCGCAATGCTTCACCCCTATGTATGCGGCAAAATTCCGCTCAAATGCCACGGCAAACCGTCCTGCCGTCAAACCGAAATCCAGCATGGCTTCTGTGAGATTTTCCATTTCCCTCTCGTCGTAAACCCTGCCGCCGTAGGATACATGCTTCCCGTCCCAGCGTTTCCCATCATGGAAACAGTGGTAATATTCCCGTACCTTCTCCAGTATCTCCCGTCTTGCTTCCGCTTCTGTCATATCCATTCCCCTTTCTCATAAGCCGCCGCTTCTCTGCCCATTTCTTCTGCCAAGTCGCCGCCTCTCTGCCACACCTTCGTCCATGCCACCGTTGCCGAAACGGCCTGCTCCACATTCCAGCAAGGCGTCCAGCCTAGTTTTTCCTGTATTTTCTCCCCATCCAGCCGCAAAACTGCCTGTTCTCTTGGAAAATCCACTTGTTCCGCCTGCCATGTCATACCGTTTCCCCAATATTTGCAGAAAAACCCAGCCAATTCCCTATTGGAAATATCTTCTCCTTTTGGTGCCACGTTGTAGCAGTCTGCCAGCTCCGGCGCATCCCACTGTTTCCACGCCGTCCAAAGATATGCCGTCAAAGGCTCCAACACATGCTGATAAGGACGCACACCTTCCGGATGCCGCAGAACAACAGGCTTTCGTGCCACTGCCGCACGGATGCAGTCCGGCAAAATGCGATGTGCCGCAAAATCACCGCCGCCAATGACGTTCCCTGCTCTCAAACGGGACAATGCGGCTTTCCCCTGCAAAAAGCACCGCCCATAACATGCCGCCGCCAGTTCCGCACAGGATTTGCTGTTGGCATAAGGGTCGAAGCCATCCAAAGGGCTTTCTTCTCCTGCGGCTTCTTTTGTTTCTGCGTAGACCTTATCCGTTGTCACCACCACCACAGACCGCAGACTTTCCGCTTTTCGCAGGGTTTCCAACAGATATACAGTTCCCATGAGGTTGGTTTCATAAGTCCGTACAGGCTGGGCATATCCCACAGAAACCAAAGGCTGTGCCGCCAGATGGAAAACAACCTCCGGCGCTGCTTTTTTCACAAAAGCCCCCAGTTTTTTCATCTGGCGAATATCACCATAACAAGATACCAGCCCTTTTTCCCAGTCCAGCAGACCATACAGGCTTTCCCGTTCCGGTGCCAAAGCATAGCCGTAGACCTTTGCCCCCATATCCAGCAATAACCGGCACAGCCACGCCCCTTTGAAACCTGTGTGCCCCGTCACCAGCACCCGTTTGTCTTTATAAAAGCGTTTCATTTCTCCCAAATCCGCCACGGCGCACCTTCTTTCCAGAGCTGTTCCAGTTTTTCTTTATCTCTAAGGGTATCCATGCACTGCCAGAAACCTCTGTGCTGATATGCCGCCAGTTCCCCTTCTGCCGCCAACGTGGACAGGGGTTCCTGTTCCAGTATGGTTTCGTCCCCCTTCAAATAAGGCAGGACAGAAGGTTCCAGCACCAGAAAACCGCCGTTGATCCAGCCGCTGTCACTGTTTGCCTTTTCCCGAAAAGCACGGACACAGCCTGCTTCAATTTCTGCCGTGCCAAACCGCCCTGCCGGCTGTACCACGGTCATGGTTGCCTTCTTCCCCATTTTTTCGTGAAATGCCAGCAGTTTGGTAATGTTCACATCTGCCACACCGTCACCATACGTGAGAAAAAAACGTTCTCCTCCCAAATAAGGAGCCGCCCGTTTCACACGCCCCCCTGTCATGGTTTCTAGTCCCGTATCCACCAAAGTCACCTGCCATGGTTCCGTCTGGCGGTGGTGGATAATCATTTCCGTTCCTTTGCGAAAATCAAAAGTCACATCACTGTGATGGAGGGCATAATGGGAAAAATACTCCTTGATGCAGTACCCCTTATAGCCGCAGCAAATGACAAAGTCCGTTACGCCGTAAGCGCTGAAAATCTTCATGATATGCCATAAAATTGGCTTGCCGCCGATTTCAATCATGGGCTTGGGGCGCAGATGGGATTCCTCCGCAATCCGTGTGCCAAAGCCCCCTGCCAATATGACTGCTTTCATGGAAGCCGCCTCCCCCAAAATATTTCTGCTTTTCAGTATATGGAAAAAGCAGCCTGCCCTATGCCTGTTTTGGGGCATAAAAAAGTGCCATCCCCTTAGGGGCATCTTCATAAGAAAACAAAGAAAGCTGGAATCCTTTGTTATCATAAGGATTCCAGCTTTTATATTGAGATTTTATTTGATATGTTTTCTTCTGAATACAGCCATCGCAATTTCCCTTAAGAAATCAAGAAAGTGAAAATCAATGTTTTCTTAAGGGGAAGTTGCTTTTTGGAGATGACACTTGATTGTTATACCGCTTCTTTTGTTTTTGTCTTTCGGCTCCGCCATATAAAAAACATCGTCAACAGGCAGGTAGCCCCTTCTGCCGCCGGAAACGCCAGCCAGATGCCCAACATACCCCACAAAGCGGAAAGGAGGAAGGCGAAAAACAGAATTGCCGCCACACCTCTTGCCATGGCAATGATAAAGGAAGGCATTGGCTGTTCCACGGCGCCCAGATACACCGCCGAAACGATGTTGATGCCTGCGAACAGGAAACCGATGAAATACAGCCGCAGACCTTCTTCCGCCATGGTCTGCAAAGTCTCGTTGCCTTCGCCATTGAACACACTGACCAAAGGCTCTGTAAATACCCACGCAATGCCGATCATCACCGCACCCAAGAGAAGGGCTGTGAATATGGCAAAGCCATAAAGTTTTCTGGTGCTGTGGTGATCCCGTTTGCCGTAATACTGGCTGACCAAAGGCTGTGTCCCTTGGGAAAGCCCTGTGTACACCGCCGTTCCCACCAGTGCAATATTGGCAATGACACCATAAGCCGCTACGCCCGTATTGCCGTTGATAGACAGAATCAGCAGGTTGAACACCGTCAGTACCACACCTGTGGCAAACTCATTGATAAAGGCAGAAATTCCCAGTTTGCAGAACAGCAGACCGCTTTTTGCCACTTCTTTCACTCGGCAGAAAGCAAAGCCGTTTTTCTTTCGCCACACATGGATGGACATGACGCACATGCTCACCGCCGGAGAAAAGCCCGTTGCCAGTGCCGCACCAAACAGCCCCATATCCAATGGGAAAATAAACACATAGTCCAGCACCACATTGGTAAGGCTGCCGCAGATCATACCAATCATGGCAAGCCTTGGAGCACCGTCGTTTCGCACAAAAGCCAGCATCATGTCATTGGAGATGAAGAACACCCCAAACAGGAGCATCATCCGCAGGTAATCCGCCGTCATGGGCAGGATTTCCCCTTCTGCCCCCAAAAGCGCCGCAAAGGGCGTTGCCAGAAAAATGCCCATGAGCAAATAAATAGCGGCGAAAAACCAGCCTGTGAGCATGGTTTTGGTGAAAATTTCATGGGCTTGTTTCTTCTGTCCCTGAGACTGGGCAATGGTATACCGCACAGCGCCGCCCATGGCCACCATCAGCCCTGTGGCATTGACCAGAGAATACCCCGGAATGGCAATATTCAGCGCCGCCAACCCATCCGCCCCCAGCCTTGCCGCCACAAAATAGGTGTCTGCCAGAATATAAAAGGAAAGCCCCATCATCCCCAGTATATTGCTGGATACATATTTCAGATATTGTTTTCCCAACATGGTCATTTTCCTCCTAAACATAAAAATACCCCTACCCATTCCTGCTGAGACCTACCGGAATGGATACGGGTATTTTTGTTTTTCCACCCGGTGGCGGAAAAACCCCTTGTATGACACGATTGTACCTGCCCCTTGCTGTTTTGTCAACAGAAAATAAAAAAGACGGCATAATTGGGGGCATCTTCATAAGAAAACAAAGAAAGCCAAAATCCTTATCATTATAAAGGATTTTGGCTTTCTTATTTTATTAAGATTTTATTTGTTATGTTTTCTTATGAAGACAGCCGTCGCAATTCCCCTTAAGAAATCAAGGAAAAGGAAAATCAATGTTTTCTTAAGGGAAATTTGCTTTTCACGCCGCCTTTTCTCTGCGGATAACAGGACTTGAACCTGCACGGTTGCCCGCTGGAACCTAAATCCAGTGCGTCTGCCAATTCCGCCATATCCGCATAACGATATTATTGTACCGATTCTGTTTCTATCTGTCAAGAATCAAAAAAGAGCAAAAGCATTGCTTTTGCTCTTTTCAGTGAACCAGGAGGGATTCGAACCCCCGACCCACGGCTTAGAAGGCCGTTGCTCTATCCAGCTGAGCTACTGATTCATACCGAAGCGGGTGATGAGAATCGAACTCACGTGTTCAGCTTGGAAGGCTGACATTCTACCATTGAACTACACCCGCACACTGAACCAGGAGGGATTCGAACCCCCGACCCACGGCTTAGAAGGCCGTTGCTCTATCCAGCTGAGCTACTGATTCATTCGTAATTCGGCAAGAAATATTATGCCATAAAAAACAATAGCCGTCAAGGCTTTTTTCTGAAAAATCAGGAAAAAAACTGTTTTTTTCTGTACTTTCCGAAATACAGCCTCAAAATTCCCGAGGCTGTATTTCGTTTTTCCATGATTTTATCCATCTATACTGTTTACCAGTACCTTGCAGGAGCCCTCTGTGCCATCTTCTGTATTCAGATACATCGTAAAATCTCCTGCTGGGCTGTGTTCATGACCAGTGGGGTCTAAATCTTCCTGCAGGAATGTTTCCTCCGGCTGCAATGTACCGCTCATCCATTCACATCCGCAAGGATATTTCACCATATAGTCAAAAGAGGTATTTCCGTCATTTTCCAAAGAAAACTGAATCAATCCCTTTTCATAGGTAAAAACCCCTGTGCCTTCTCCCTGAAACTGTAATGTCTGATCCATCAAAACAGCTGTTTCTGTAGAATCCGCTGTTTCCTCTACGGAAATATCAGCTGTTTCTTTCTGCGCCTGTTCTTCCGCACCACATGCGGAAAAAATACTTACCGCCATCAAAACAACCGCCAACAATCTGCCGCCTTTTCTTTTCATAACAGCCCCTCCTGCTTCTCTAAAAACCGCCACTTATCCCTTCAGTCTGCAAAAAGGCATATCTCTGTGATATTCCATAATGGCGCCTTCCATTCTGCCATCTTCCTCAATGGTGAGGATGCCGAATGTGGGAGGTGTGCCGCCTCTAGGCATGGAAATGCTGCCGGGATTAAACAGCATCACTCGTCCTCTGTCATCGTAAACAGGGCGGTGGGTGTGCCCAAAGAGCACCACATCCGCCCCCTGCTCCTCTGCCCAGTAAGAAATGCTGTCATAATTCCAGTACACACGCTGTTTATGGCCATGAACAAGGAGGAGTTTTTTTCCGCCTGCAAATACCATTTTCTTATCAGGGGTATCCCAAGAATAATCGTTGTTCCCCAGCACATAATGGAACGGCAGAGATGGAAATTCCTTTTTCAATTCCATGGCGTCTGTGTCGTGATCCCCCAGATGCAGCACCATATCCATCTGCTCACCAATACGCCGCAGCACCTCTCTGGCATTGTCCAGATAATTATGGGTATCACTGAAAACCAGTATCTTCATGGTTTACAGCTCCTTTTTCAGCAGTTCTTTCATCTTCCGCAGGGCTTTGCCTCTGTGGCTGATGGCGTTCTTTTCCTCAGAAGAAAGTTCTGCCATGTATTTTTTCTGTTTGGGCACATAGAAAATAGGGTCATAGCCGAAGCCATTTTCGCCGGTAGGTTCCCAACCGATAATGCCTTCTACGGTGTCCAGACTTACCAAACGTCTGCCGTCAGGGAACGCCGCAACGATGCAGCTGACAAAGCGTGCAGTTCTGTCTTTTTCTTCCACATCTTTGAGTTTTTCCAGAATGACTTTGAATTTTTCAGGATAAGGGGTATCTTCCCCCAAGAAACGTGCGGAATAAATGCCAGGGGCTTTATCCAAGTAGTCGATTTCCAGACCGGAATCGTCTGCCAATGTAATCTTGCCGGAGATTTCCATGATCTGCACTGCTTTTTTCATGGAATTTTCTTCAAAAGTCTTGCCGTCCTCCACCACATCAACGGTAATGCCTGCATCTTCCATAGATACCACGTTTACATTCATATCCGCAAGGATTTCGTTGATCTCCCGAATTTTCCCCTTGTTTTTTGTTGCAAAAATAATGGTTTCCATCTCTTTCCTCCTTTTTTACAGTTCCAGACCATCCAGTGCCTTTTTCTGTAATGCCTGCAATTCGCGATTGCCTTTTTCACCCAGTGCCAACAGCTGGTGCAGCTGTTCCTGAGAAAATGTGCCATGTTCGCCAGTGCCCTGCAATTCCACAAAACCGCCTGCATCATTGACAACAATATTCATATCCACTTCTGCTGCGGAGTCCTCCACATAGCACAAATCCAGCATAGGTTCGCCGTCTACAATACCCACACTGATGGCGGAAATATAATGGCGCAAAGGTGTTTTTTCCAGAACACCTTCATCCACCAATCTCTGACACGCCATAGCAAGAGCAACGAAGCCCCCTGTGATGGATGCGGTACGGGTGCCGCCGTCTGCCTGAATGACATCGCAGTCGATCGTGATACTTCTTTCGCCCAAAGCTTCCAAATCCACAGCCCCACGAAGAGCACGGCCAATGAGTCTCTGGATTTCTGTTGCACGGGGATTCAATTTCAATTTGTTGATGTCACGTTTATTCCTGCTGGCTGTTGCACGGGGCAGCATAGCATATTCCGCTGTTACCCAGCCGCTGCCGCTTTCCCGCAGGAAAGGGGGTACATTTTCTTCTACTGTTGCATTACAAATGACTTTTGTATCGCCAAATTCTATCAAAACAGAGCCTTCCGCATACTTTGTAAAATTCTTTGTGATACGGATGGGGCGCAGTTGGTTGTTTTCTCTGCCGTCATATCTGCTCACCTTGTTTCCTCCTTTTTCTTCCAACAAATCTCTGTTTAGGGGCATCTTCATAAGAAAACAAGGAAAGCTGAGATTCTTGTCATATAGAGGATTTCAGCTTTCTTATTTTTACGAAGAATGGATTTGATATGTTTTCTTCTGAAGACAGCCGTCGCAATTCCCCTTAAGAAATCAAGGAAGCGAAAATCAAGGTTTTCTTAAGAGGAATTTGCTTTCATTATAGCCTGATTTTCCCCTTTTGAACAGCCCCACAGAAAAAAACAGGAAGATGCCCTAATGTTCATTCTTCCTGTTTTTGTATATTATCTCAATTTGTAGTTGTTCATGGCATAAATGATACCGTCACCAATGGCTTTTGCAGCCGCATCCTGATAGGTTGCTTGGGAAATCTTCAAAGCATCCCCTGCATTGGAAAGGAAGCAGGTTTCAATGAGGATGGCAGGAACCGTTGTGGAATTGAGGATCAACAGGTCGGGACGGGATTTCACGCCGCGGTTTGTGGTGCTCAACGCCGAAGGCAGTCTGCTCTGTACTGCCTGTGCCGCCTGCAAACTGGTCAATGTGCCGTTGCCATCATTGCTGTGGGCAGCGTAGAGTGTTTCTGTGCCGCTGGCAGATGCCGTACCTGCGTTCATGTGGATGGAAACCATCAGGTCAGCAATCTGGTTCGCTGTTTTCGCTCTGCTTGCGTTATCTGGTCTGCTGTCATCATCTCTGGTGAGATATACCTTGATGTTGGAATTGTTTTCCACATAAGATTTTACTTTCTTAACCATAGTCAGGTTCATAGTCTTTTCTGTAAGCCCGTTGCCGCTGGTACCAGGGTCATTGCCGCCATGACCAGCATCCAGCAGAAGGACTTTATCATATACCTGCTGAGGGTTCTTTGCTGTGATCTCATAAGCGCTGCCTGTATCCTTGATGGTATAGGCGCTGATGATGTTCTGGTTGAAGCGGATGACCGTATTGCCGCCGCTGGTGGAAACGGTAATGGACTTGATCTGGCTGGTATTCACATTCAAAGTACCGTAACCATATACATCAGAATAATCACCGGGCAGTGTCAATTCATAATATCCATCCAGATATGCGTCATTGTGCTTAATGCTGCCGGTATTGATATTTTCCACTTTTTTCAGTGTCAATGTATTGGTGCTGTCATTATAAGAAAGGTTTTCCAATGTAGATTTCTGGATGGTGACAGTCAGTTTTCCATTTTCTTCTTTCCATGTCATCTGTGTCAGGTCGCTTGCCTCTACCACCACCCGGAATGTGGTGCCGTTCATCCAGCCTGTTCTCACTTCACTGACATATTCCAGCCCGTCTGTATTGATAATATCATCAATATCATCTGCCTTCACGCCGGGCATATCAATGACCGTGCGGTAAGGATCCTGCATGGTGGTCACTGTTGCGCCTGTTGCGCCGCTGGCGTTGATGGTCACCGTTTCTGTGCTGCCGCTGTGGCTGCTGGTGATGCTTGTGATTTCCACCTGTTCAAATACCAGTGTCACCTGATTTTTCGCTGCATTTGGCGTTACTTTGTATTCCATTTTACCTGTCAGGTCAAATACCACACGGGTATAAGTTTCCCCATTGTCCGCCGTATGCTGAGCGGTACGGATGGCAGTAACAAAAGGACTGTTTGTGGCAGAAATATTGGCGGCCAGTCCATTTGTTGCGCCATAGAAATCCAGTACCACTTTATTGTCACTGACATAAACTTCTTCACATCTGTTGAATGCGCCGGTTGTTGTTACAACGAAATTCTGTGTTGCTGTTTTGGATGTAGGCACAGTCACACTGGATACCTTCCCTGTGGTAGCTGTGCTGGTTCCTGTATTTGTGCCGGTACTGGTTCCAGAACCGCCGCTTGTGCTGGGCGCTTCTCCAATATATACGGTTCTAGTGGGATCGTCCCATGTAACATCAATATCCAGCGCTGTTGCCAGTGCCCGTACAGGCAGCATAGTTCTGTCATTGATAATCATGGGCGCCACATCCATGGTAAAGGCTTCCCCGTTTTTATAGCCAGTGGTGCTGTCGATCTGGAACACCACCGTATGGGTATCGGTAACAGCATAGACCTGTCTTGCCGCTTCATTCCATGTGACGGTACAACCAAGCTCCTCACAAATACCGCGCATAGGCAGCATGGTTCTGCCGTCAATGCTCACCGCCGGCATATTAGGGTCTGTATAGCTTTCCCCGTCTATGACAATGGCAATCTCCTTTGCATTATAAGCATGATTTGTGCCGTTATAAAACAGATTCATCTGGACATTGGCGGCAAAAGCCGTCGTCGTGTATAACAGTCCTGCCGCCAATGTTGTCAGCAGCAGACGTTTTCCTTTGTACCACATATATTACGCTCCTTTGTTTCCCTACTTTTGATCTCACAAAACAGTATATCAAATTTTGTCGTAATGAAAAGGAAAAAGTTCCATTTGCAATGGAATTTTAATATTTTTCACTGAAAAACCAATTTTTATATTTCTAAATCTGGATACCTTTACGCCTTGCCTTAGGGGCATCTCCAGAAGAAAACAAAGAAAGTGGAAATCCTTGTCATATAGAGGATTTGTGTTTTCTTATTTTTACTGGGATTTTATTTGATATGTTTTCTTCTGAAAACAGCCGTGGCAATTCTCCTTAAAAAATCACAAAAAAGGAAAACCCATGTTTTCTTAAGGGAAATTTGCTTTCTGGAAACATGCTTTTTTCATAAAAAAAAGAGGGTTTGCACCCTCTTTTTTGATATGCTTCAATATTACTGCAGCAGCTGCAGAACACCCTGAGGCAGTGTGTTTGCCTGTGCCAGCATAGCCTGAGAAGCCTGAACCAGAATGTTGTTCTTTGTGTAAGCCATCATTTCGTCTGCCATGTCTGTATCTCTGATACGGCTTTCTGCAGATGTGATGTTTTCTGTTGTAACACCCAGGTTGTTGATGGTATGTTCCAGTCTGTTCTGGATTGCGCCCAGATCACCGCGTGTGGAAGATACAGTGTTGATAGCAGCTTTGATTTTGTCAATTGCTGCGTCAGCGCCTGCTGCTGTACCGATGTCAATGCCTGCGATGCCCAGAGATGCTGTATCCATTGCGCCGATTTCTACTGTGATTTTGTTGAAATCATCTGCTGTATCGCCAACCTGCAGTACCAGACCTTTACCTGTTGTGCCTGTTGCTTCGCTTTCTTTCAGGTTGATTACTGTACCTGTACCTAATCCTGCTGCCAGACCTGTTTTAGCATTGATCAGATCGATCATACCCTGTCTGTCATTGGTATCAGGATTTGCTGTATCAATGGAAACATAGTGTACATCAGGATCCAGTTCGCCTGCTTTTGTAGCATCTGTGAAAGCGAATTTCTGACCGTTGATTTCAAAAATAGCGTTATCAGCGTTGGTGCCATCGAAGCGTTCCAGCTTAGAAATGTCGATGGAGTAGAAAGCGTCTGCGCCTTCCTGTGTAATGGATGGGGATGCAGTGCCTGTTGGAGCACTACCATCTGCTTTTTTAACACCCACTTTGAAAACTTCAAAATCAGATGCACCGGCATTTTTGGCAGTAATTGTAAATGAACCTGAACTGCCAGCAACAGTGTACTCATCACCAAACGCATCCTGCAGTGCTTCTGTAATCGCGTCATCATTACCACCATCATTTAACGCTGCATCAGCTGCTGTAAAGGATACGGTTTTTGTCTGCAAATTGCCATCCGCATCTGCAAAGGTAAATTCCAGTGTGGTTTCTTTATCAGTATCCACACCTGAAACACCTGTTAAATCGATTGTAACCTTCTGTGCTGTAGCGGAGTTCAGTTTCAGGAAATCAGCGTTTGCATCCAGACCAGCAAAGTCTACCTTCACACCTGTAGAAGTGCCGCTGGTAGAACCCAGAGAGCCATCCAGCAGGTTGATGCCGTTGAAGTTTGTGCCTTCGGAGATACGGTCGATTTCTTCTTTCAAAGAGTCAACCTCTGCCTGCAGGTTTTCACGGTCTACATCATCGCTGTATGTGCCGTTGGAGGACTGTGTAGCCAGTTCTACCATACGATTCAGCATGCTGTGTACTTCTGTCAGCGCGCCTTCCGCTGTCTGAACCAGGGAAATACCGTCGTTGGCATTTTTCTGTGCTGTTTCCAGACCTGTGATCTGTGCTCTCATTTTTTCGGAAATAGCCAGACCTGCTGCGTCATCGCCTGCACGGTTGATTTTGTAACCGGAGGACAGTTTTTCCAGGTTCTTGGAAATTGCGCTGTTGTTTGTGTTCAGCTGTCTGTAAGAGTTTAATGCTGCAATATTGTGTTGAATTCTCATAATATTTACCTCCTTGTGGTTGTCAGAAGAGCGTCCTTTCTCTTCCTTTGTCTTGATTCTATTTCGTATCCAAAAACGGTACCTTTTTTTTGAATAGGAAATATTTTGCTGACACTAATTACATCGACGGGAATATGATTTTGATAATAGTTTTTTCAAAATTTTTAAATAAAATATTCTTTTACCTTTTCTGCCATATTGGGCGTCAATGCGCTTTTCGGAATCACGATCATATCTTTTTTATTGATTAATATAAAATCACCCTTTTTCGTAATCTTTCCCTTCAAATATCTAGGTGGATAGCCTTTCATTTCTCCTCCGCAATTCACATTGAAATATCCGTCTCTGATCTCCATAGACAGATGTGGGCCAATGGCAAAGGGCTTCCGTTTCTTCAGATATAAAAGTCGTATGGTACGAAGCATCAGCAACAAACATAATAAAATAGCCAAAACCACCGCTGTCAGAATCAATTTCAACCGAAGTGTCAGGATAATACGAAAAAACCAGATTAAAACAAGAAAAACAGCGGCACAGCCAGATAAGACAGCCATCACAGGCCAATCCTTTCTTCTGTGGTACATCCGAATATATCTCCTGATTTGTTCGGGAGATAATTCAATCATTACTCTATAATCATACATGACTGCTCCCCCCTTATTCGCTTATCTTGATAGAATCTCCTGTATGCAGATCATATCTGTAAATATTTTTTTCTTTCAGGGAAATATAATACTTCGCCTCAATTTCATTACACTGGCTTTCGCCCTTTTTGTATATGCTGACTCCGTAGCATTCTTCATTTTGAATCAAAGCGCGCCCAACATCAAAAATATAGGTATAGTCATCCACGGGCTGCGACAATTCCTTTTTCTCATCTAAAAATCCCCGCAGATATGCTTTGGCCTGATCCCGTGTAAAGGTGTCTTCTTCAGGCAGCTGCCCTTCTTCTCGAAACACGGTGATTGTATAATCTTTTTTCCCTTGTGTGATCTCAATTTTAAAGAGCTTATTTTCCTCTTTTGACTGGGCAGCCAGACTGTACATAGGCGTGCTTGTCTCCCCATCCTCTGCTGTTTCTTCGGATTCCTGCTCCTTCGTTTCATCCTCCAAAGAAACAAAGCCCGCCTCATCCTCCAGATATTTTACATAGCTGTCCAAGGCGTTCTGGGACTGCTCTCCCCACTGATACACATATTGGATTAAGTTTTTTCCTTCTTCTTGAATGGGGTTTATTTCCATCAAAAATTCATCTGCTGCCACTTTTGCAATAGATGCCACACTATCATCTTCAACGCTGTAATTTTCCGCAATAAGAGGTTCTCTATCCCCTTTTCCATAAATAAAAAAACCAATGGCAAACGAAAGCACTAGCGCCAAAATTGCCCCTATCAAAAATCGTTTATTCAGATTTCTTTTTTTTAGATTCCTATCATCTTTATTTTTTCTCATAATCTATCACCTATATTTAAACACCAAAGGATTCCGCTACTGAGAAGTATCGGAATCCTTGATATTCCATTTAAGTGTTCATTGTGTCACAAATGCAGCTCCCCAGCCGGAGTCTCGCCTTCCTGTTCCGCCACTTTCTCTATCTACAAATGTCAGTTCCAGCATACCTGCTTTATTCCCGTTTCTGTCACAAAGCTCATAGGGGAAGAATATTGTAGCGTTATGGTGCGCATTTCTAAAGGAAAGCGTGATACTCTTTAGTGTCCTTCCATTACCGTATGTAGATGCCCTCGTTGTATATGTTTTCAACGAAATATCCTTTTCATCTATATCACTGCCGATTACCTCAATATTATCCTCGAAGAATTGTGCGGTCAGTGGCTCCATAGACTGATTTTCCCCAGGAAGATAATAGATTTCCTCCGTAAAGGTCAGTATCAGTTCTCCATGATAAGGATTTCCAGCTTGAGAATCGGCATAGTTTGTGATAACCGTCTGCACATCAACCTCAGGAGCTGTTACGTCTGCCGGTGTAATATCCTGTTCAAAAGCGATTTTGGAATCGCCGCCAACATCCGTTTCGCCGCTGCCCAGAGTGCTCTTGGCTACCGCGAAAAAGGTATAGTAGATATTTCTTTCCAGACCGTTTACTGTGACCTCTGCCGTATACTTCTGGTCTGTACTGTTATATCTGGTTTTTTCCGTACCAAATCCCACTGGTCTGTATGATTCATTCTCACTGCCGTTACGAATCAGGGAAGCAACCCATGCCTCATCTACCTTCAATACAGTATTGCCCTCTTCATCTTCTCCGAACCACCCCTGACAATTGATGCTGGGCAGCATCATCCAGGAAATGGTGGCGTTTTTATCTGATGTAATCTTTACAGTAGCACCACTTTCCATTCTGTCAATTACCTGCACAGAAAGCACTGGAGGCGCTACTTTTAATGTAGTAAATTCCTGTGTCCAGATCTTCCCTGGTTCCGGCGGAGTCCCCTTGAGCACAAAGAATGCCTCATAAGTCGTTTCTGGCTGTAAGCCTTCAATCAGCATAGAATATTCCACATAACTGCTGTCAATGGTGTATTTGCCCCAAACACCGCCATTGGGTCTCAGGGTATAATTCATAATCTGCAATGCCGTAGGATTTTTTACGGTTCCCTTAGGTGCAATCAGATAATACAGGTCGCATTTTTTATTGGTCATGACAATAGGTCTGATCAGCGTGTCCCCAATCTGACCATATTCAGAAGCCACCTCACCCTGTGCTTCCAGCTTCGGATAACCTTCAACAAACTGCGGTATCACTGTATCCGTAAAGGATGCAGACATTTCAAATTTCACTGGGAAGTTGACCTGTGAAGCGCCAGCTTGCAACGCATCCTCCAGACCGTCTTTGGGATTTCCCGCCAAGGCGCTGAGTACTGTCTTGGAGCCAATGACGCATTTGATGCCCATCTTCACTGTCTTATTCCATCCGTCGCGCTCGGTACTGCCGTCGATATTTGTAAAACGGATACCAAATTCTCTTGTTTTCAGCTGGTTAAAAGGCTCAAAAGTATAATCTGCCTGATTGTTTACCTTTCTGTCTATGATATAATGCAGTGTCATAGCACCGTCTTTATAAATCAAAGGATTGTAGCTGAATTTTTTGAATTCTCCATTTTCATCCTTCTCATACAGTTCAAATTCCACCAGGGTGTCTGATTCAAAAATCATATCAAACAAGATAAGATCTGAAGTCTGTATTGCCTGGGGCTCCAAAGAAAATGTCATATCCATTTCGGGAGGTGCCTCTGTTTTTGTCAGCTTCACCTGAGGAGAAAGGGTTTTGAATACATCCAGACGGGTGCCGTCCTTCATTTTATTATTAGACGTATCCACAATGTAGTTCAATTCAAACTGATATTTCTCTCCACTATTTAAACCCAGACTATCCGAAGGGAACAGCACATAAGTCCTGCCCTCATCATCCAGTCCAATCTTCGCTTTCGTGTAGTCAATCTCTACAACATTTTCCTCATCATCCGTTAAACGATACAGTACAATATTATCTTTCAAATTCGCAAGATCCAAAGACTGCATCGTATTCCGGTTGAGCACTTCCTCGCTGAAACGAATGGTAATATCAGATTCTACCTTTGGCTCACCATTTACATCCGCAGAAAACTCCTGTGTTGCTGTTGGTGCAATGATGTCCTTTGTTTTTATGGTAATTTTGACGCCACCGGAATTATTCCCCGATTTGTCCTGTGCCACCATATAAAGATCATAGGTTGTTTGGGGCTCAAGTTTGCTGATCTTAATTGTTCCTTCTGTATTTTCCTTCACACTGCTCTTGCCATTGATCTCCGTATTATTCCCCGTAACGATGGCCTGTATACCTTCTGGAGAACTCAGATCAGGCGGTGTTGTGGATGGCGGAATGGGAGCCGGGAATACAGTTCCTTTTTTGCAGACTACATAATAAATGGTACAGTCCTCATTAACCTTTACTTTCACATCCACTGTTTTATCTGTTACTTTATCCTGCTTCGGATATCCCTCAATAAACTTGGGCGGCGTTGTATCTTTCGTGGAAGCAGTCAGCTTCACCACCTTGGAATCATTTGTGCCGTCACTGGCCAATAAATAAATATCATAAGATGTTTCTTCCTGCAATCCTGTTGCTGTAAAGGACGCAATCTCGTTTTTATAACATCTCTTTTCAACGCCGCTGTCCAATTCTCCGCTCAGTTTTTGTTTTTTCAATTCCGTTGCTGTGGGCGCGACACTTCCCTTTGGAAATACTGCCCAGTAAACAGTGCTGTCTTTTGAGGTCACAACGGAAATGTCTATGGTTGTGCTGCTTTGAGATATTGTTTTCGGATATCCGCTCAAAAATGATGGCACTGTATTATCTACTGTTGTAAAATAATTTGTTTTAATGGCACTGATATCTCCACGTTCATCCTGAAGCACAGCAGAAACCACATAGTCTGTGTCTGCCTTAAGGCCACTGACACTATTCAATATCTCGTCTTGAGATACTTCCACATTAAATGCGCCGGAACTGATGATATTCTTTGCGCTGGTAGGTTTGATAATCTCTTCCTCGCTGACATCATCATTTTCTTCCAGCGTAACAACCCAGAACACTCTGCCGGGCTTATTTGTTGCATACAGGAAAGATGCTTTTGTAGGTCCCAGCTCATCCTCCTTTGGATATCCCGCTAAGATTCTTGGACTGGAGGAGGATTCTTCGGCGTCAATGCTTGTCATGGTTTCTCCATCGATCACAGCCGTAATACCCGGACGAATCTCAATCTCATCAGGAAGCATTTCCACTTCCACACCAGAAGATGTAATTGTTACATCCCCCATGTCACCAAGTCCAGAAATGCGGCAAGGCGCTTCCAGACTAGCGTTTGACACATAGGTATCCCTATCCAATATCACAACACTGTCTGTTGCATCTTCATCCACCGTAAGATTCTCTATGCTTCCTCTGCCTAAAGTCAAATAGTTTTCTGGCTTCATCAAAGAAACATTTTCAAATTCCCCTGCCAGCGTCAGCATGGTTTCTGGCTCACCTGCCACCTGAATGTCAATAAACTGGCCTCTTCTGCATTCAAAATATGCGTCTGTTTTTACAACTGTATTATAAATTTTGGTTGCGCCTGTTGCGTCCACGGATATGACTTTATCTTCATCCCCGTCCAAAATCAATTTATTTATGGTACAGTCTTGGAAATTGATACTGTTGTCGCTCTGGTTGCTTTGACCGCCCCCGCTGATGATGACTTCACCTGTTACATATACATTCTGGAGATTCACATATCCGCTGCCTACGCCGGCGGTAATATACAAATCACCGTTGATTACTGTATTTTCCAATGTGCATCCAGACATGGTAATGGTAACATTTCCATAAACTGCGCCATAAGACTGATAGGTACTGTCATCTATCAATACACCGATGACATCAGAAAGTATTTTTGCAAATTCCCCTCTGGTAATATAGTTGGCTGGTCTGAAGGAGCCATCAGAATATCCACTTACATAGTCTTTCTCCGCAGCTGCTCCAATAGCGCCTTTGCTCCAACTGCTGAAAGTTCGGCTGTCTGTAAAACCAGTAATCTCACCTATTTTTTCTTCCAGCTTTATATTTCTGCTGATCAGGCTGACCGCCTGCTCTCTTGTCAGGTTTCCCGTAGCGCCGGCAGTTGTTTTTGATGTACCGGAAAAATAGCCTCTTTCATATGCAATGGCAATATCATCGGCATACCACTCTGTTCCCTTGATGTCGCTGAAGGGCAACTTCCCACCGCTGTAAGAAGTATATCCCAATGCTCTGTTAATCATGGAAACACACTCTGCTCTGGTAATATATTTATCTGGATTTAAATTCCCTGCCAAATCTCCTCGCATAATACCATAATTATATAGTTTCTGCATAAACGGTCCTGCCCAATGCTCACTCAACGCAGCATCTTGTGCCTGTGCAGTGGTGCCAAAAGATCCTAAAAACAGAACCGATGCCAACGCCAGCGTAATGAATTTCTTCATATCTGTTTGAAACCTCCTAATCCTATTTTTCATCCTTCTCATCCTCTTCCTGATCTGCGTCTAAAGAGAAATGAAGAAAATAAACATAAATATCTACAATCGCCTGATATAATTCCTCCGGTATCGCCTCTCCCAATTCCAGTCTGGACAGCAGCGTTGCCAAGGAGTTATCCTCAAACACCGGAACATTATTTGCGACTGCTGTTTCTACTATTTTTTCGGCCAAGGCTCCCATTCCTGTGGCAATCACCATAGGCGCAACCTCATTGCCCTCATATTTCAATGCTACCGCACGTTTGTTCAGATTAGATTTTAACATCTACTGTATTGATCCTTTCATATATTTTAGGGAAAACCTCTTCCAGTTTCTTCTCTTTGGAAGATATATTAAGGGTAAACATTTTTAAGGTCATCCCGTTTTTTTCTATTATTTTTCCAACATCTTTTTTTATGGTGCTTTCCATTTTTTTCAGCATTTCCGGGTAGTAAAGCTCTAAATCCACCCCAGTTTTGTTCTGTGTGATAATCAGATCAAAAAAGCCAAGCTCTTTGATATTAAATTTAATCAAAATCCTTTTGGCTCTCTCATCTGTATCTCTCCCTTTTTTCTGTTGATGATTTGGGTCTACCCATATCTCCGAAAACATTGTTCTTCCGGCCATACTGGCTGGAACAAGAAAATGCAAAAGGGGCATATACACACTTTCATTCAGCAGCATTGCCTGCATAACAGTTTGCATGGCCGCCTTTGTTTCCCATCCGCCTTCCCCATTCATTCCACTTCTGATCATTTCAGCGAATTGTTTGGAAAACGCTGTCTCCGTTTCCATTGTAGCCATTCTTCTCAATTCGTCAACACTCATATGGGGGAAGATGCTTTTAAAATCCCTGAAATCCATCAATCTGCGAAAGCTTGTCTCCATTTTTTCAGCATCCGCATTTTCATACTTCACAATATTCAAGGTAAGCATGGTGATAAGATCCCGAACACTTCCCATATTATTTGTATTCTTAATATAATTCCCCAAAAAAGGGAGGATTTCCTTTTTCAGTATATTTGTGACATTGTCCTGATTGCCATACCAGTTTTCTTTATACGCCACAGACAGCTTCGATATGAGAGCTTCAAAGGGTTGCTTATGCTGGGTAAGCATATAAGACGAAATGTTTTTTAATATAGACTGTATATTTTCAAAGGTAGATCCACTGGAAGACACTTCATTATACAGCTTTGTGAAATGAAGAATTTCTCTTTGTAAATCTGCCGATTTTGTATGCTCCAATATATCTGCCAAGCCCTGAAAAAAGCTGCTGTTAAACTTTCCCGAGGCTACAGCCTGCTCTTTTAAGAACAGCAGCAGTTCCTCTTTTGACAAATTCATTCCCTGCAGCAGCTTGGACAATTCAGATAAGAAACCATTTGGAGAAGAAGCTTTCATCTCTCCGCTGGCTTGAAAAAAAATCTCCGATAATAACTCTGTTATATGGGGTGTATTTTTTAATATTTCTAAAAAAGAATCAAAATTGGATTCATATTTCAACCCCAATTCCTTTTCTGCGTTTCCACTTTTTCCATCGAACCTTGTAACCTTTGTTGTATCCACAACATTCTGTACATTTTTCTCTTTTATGGAAGCCGCTTGGGTCTTTGGAACATTTTCATATCCCATTGACGGGGTATTTACCTTGGATATCTCCGACACAAAATTCACCTTCTGTTCTGAACAACTATTATTTTTTTTAATTTTCTGACGATATACATATAAAGCTTATTTAAGAATTTTACTGAGGTGGTGCATACAATATGGAAAATGGTATGGATAATATGCTTGATATGTATTTATTCGAAACAAATACGCTCTTAGAGCAGCTTGACAGTATATTACTGAATGCGGAAAAATCTAAAGTCTTTACAATAGACGATGTAAATGAGATCTTCCGTATTATGCATACAATAAAAGGTTCCTCTGCCATGATGGAGTTTTCATCTTTAATGCAAATTGCCCATAAAACAGAGGATCTGTTTTTCATCATACGCGACAAAGGCGTAGAAACCTTTGACAGTGTATGCAGTGAGAGTGAGCATCATGAACTTTTCAACCTTGTTTTCAACACCATAGATTTTATGCGGTCTGAAATCGAAAAAATCGAAAATGATGAACCTCTTACCGATAATATCGACAACGAACTCCAAAAAATTAAGGACTTTATAGATAAAATAAATATCCATCTGGGCAACGCAGTATTGGAGGATACGCCCAACACTGGAGAAACTTCTCAGAAGTCAGAAAAAGTCCCCGCCGAACAGCTTCCTGATGCTTCTCCCTTCTTCGTAAGAATTTTCTTTGACGAAGGCTGCGGCATGGAAAACTTAAGAGCATTTATGTTTATTTCCAGCTTACAGGACGTATGTTCCGATTACACATATTATCCGAAAGATATCGAGAACAATTCCGATACGGCTCAGGATATTGTGGATAATGGATTTTGGGTTGGTTTTCAAACAAAAGAATCTTTAGATAAATCCGTTGCGATTCTAAAAGAGCAAAGCAATATCTATACTTACGAAATCATTGAAAACGAATCAACACCCTCAGTCGCTCCGTCTGCTGACACACAGGCCGCGGTGACACAACCAGCAGCCAAACAACCGTCTGCCTCCACCGCAGTCTCTGCAAATCACGCTTCTCAGAATAAGCAGAGCCTGATCAGCGTAAACTTGTCCAAGCTGGACAGCCTGATGGCAATTGTAGGAGAAATTGTCATCACAGAATCTATGGTTACCTCCTGTCCCGAATTGGCAGGATTAAAACTGGATAGTTTTACAAAATCCGCGCGGCAGCTTCGCAAACTTACCGATGAACTTCAGGATATTACCATGTCAATCCGAATGGTTCCCATCTCCGGTGTATTTCAAAAAATGAATAGAATTGTTCGTGATATGGGACAAAAACTGAATAAAGACGTAGAGCTGGTATTAATCGGCGAAGATACGGAAGTAGATAAAGCCATCGTTGACTGTATCGGTGACCCTATTATGCACATTGTAAGAAATTCCATGGATCATGGTATTGAAGAAACTGTCGAAGAAAGAATCCATAATGGCAAAAGCCCCAAGGGCAGAATTACTTTAAAGGCAGAACATACTGGTAGTGAGGTAATCATCTCCATTTCTGATGACGGCAAAGGTATGGATCCAGCAGCCATTTTAAGCAAAGCTGCCAGAAATGGTCTTTTAACAAAGCCTGAGTCCGAATACAGCAAAAAAGAAATACTGAACCTGACTCTGGTACCAGGCTTCTCCACCAACGAAACGGTAACAGAATTTTCCGGCCGTGGTGTAGGGATGGACGTAGTAAAGAAAAATATTGAACAAGTGGGCGGTGTCGTTTCTATTTCCAGCGAATTGGGAGAGGGCACACTTACCACTTTGAAAATCCCTCTTACAATGGCAATCGTAGATGGTATGGAAATTGCAGTAGGAAAATCCATCTTCACAATTCCCATCCATAACATTCGCCAATCCTTCAAGGTTTCCGCTTCGGAAATCATACATAATGTAGATAACAGTGAAGTAATCAAACGAATGGATGAATTTTATCCTGTTTTCAGACTTTATGAATTGTATGGCCTGCAAACAAACGTTACAAATATTGAGGACGGCATTATTATTTGGGTAGAATCAGGCGACAAATCCTACTGCCTTTTTGTAGATGAGCTTTTAGGTGGGCAGCAAGTTGTTGTAAAACCGCTCCCTACATATTTGAACGACTTTAATATTAAAGATTCTGGAATTGCAGGATGTACTATCCTGGGAGATGGAAATATCAGCATTATTCTTGATATTTCAAATCTTTATATGAAAGCCCAAAGTCTACAGTTTTAAACCAAGGAGGTTATCCCATGTCTCAAACCAATACCTCGACTTCCAACCAAAAGTCAGCCAATGAATCTATTCAAAATGGAAATATAAAAAAATACCTTACATTTCTGTCCGATCGCCTGACTTTTGGTATCGATGCCGAATATGTAACAGAAATTATTATTAACCATGTCATTACATTTTTACCAATCGTTCCTGGTTATATCAAAGGAATTATCAACTTAAGAGGTCAGATTATACCTATCATTGATATTCGCTTAAGAATGGGCAAAGAAGAATATGTAAAAGAAGATGGTTCCAACTGCATTATTGTACTAAATATCGACTCCACAATGCTCGGTATCATGGTAGATAATGTAAATCAAGTTTTGGATATTGATACCTCCAAAATATCCGCTCCCACCGTAAATAACTGCGAGGAGCTGGTAAACGGAATCATTACGATTCATGATGGATCAACAGTTCTGGTTTTAGACTGCAATGCCATAAAAACCATCTAAGGAGCATGATCATGTACAAAATATCTCAAAATGATTTTTTGAAACTGGCCAATTTTGTACATCAAAATTACGGTATTGACCTTTCAAAAAAGAAACAACTGATTGAAAGCCGCTTAACCACTACTTTGCAGGCAAACGGTTATAGAGATTTTACAGAATATGTAAAATATATTACTGCCTCTGCCAGTAAAGCCGACATAGATACTATGTTGAATAAGCTGACAACAAACTATACTTTTTTTCTGCGGGAAAAAAATCATTTCGATTTTTTTCAAAATACCATCCTTCCATATTTGGTATCAACCAAAAAAAATAAAGTATTGAGTATCTGGAGCGCCGGCTGTTCCACCGGAGAAGAGCCCTATACGATCACCATGTTCATCAAAGACTATCTGGGCTCTCATGCATCTAAGTGGGATACGCGCATCCTTGCCACAGATATTTCTCAAAGAGCCTTAAAAAGCGCCATGCAGGGAGAGTATCCCATTGAATCCATTGCAAATCTCCCTGCCAGATGGAAAGCGGAATATTTTAAACCCACGCAGGATAAATCCATTGTCTCTGTAAGTAAAGAGCTGAAAGATAATGTCATTTTTCGCACCTTTAACTTGATGGAGCCCATCCGCTTCAAAATACCTTTTGATGTGATTTTTTGCCGCAATGTAATGATTTATTTTGATCAGAATACAAAAAATGCATTAATCCAAAGATTTTATAACGCAACAAACCCTGGAGGATATTTGCTCATTGGACATTCCGAAAGCATCACCCGTACATCCACCCATTATCAATATATTATGCCTTCTACTTATAGAAAGCCTTTCAATAAGCTGTAAAAAAGTTAATCTAAGGAAGTGAGTGAAATGTTTCCATCAAAAAAAATTAAAGTCCTTATTGTGGATGACTCTGTTTTCTTCAGAAAATTTCTGATAGACAATTTAGCGAAACAAAGCTCTTTGGAGATTGTTGGATATGCGATTAACGCATATGACGCAAAGCTGAAAATTCCAAAACTGAAACCAGATGTTCTTACTTTGGATATCGAAATGCCTGGGATGACAGGAATCGACTTTTTAAAACAGCTTATGGTAGAAAATCCCCTTCCTGTACTTCTGGTATCTTCCTTAAATATCAGCGTCTTTGATGCCCTGGCTGCGGGCGCTGTAGATTTTGTAAGAAAACCAAATGTGAATTCCAAAAATAGTCTGGATCAGTTTATTGCCGAATTAAGCAGAAAAATCGTTGTTGCTTCTTACTCCAAAGTGCGGATTCACGCGCCTGTACGCTCAAATTCAGTCACTCCTTTAAAAAGCACCTCTGTTTCTGCATTAAAGCGGAATTCCATGATCATTGCCATTGGCGCCTCAACGGGAGGAACAGAAGCAACCCTGGCGATTTTAAAACAATTGCCCCAAAACGTCCCTGGGATTGTCGTAACACAGCATATGCCGCCTGGATTTACAAAAATGTATGCGGAACGATTAAATAAAATTTGCCGCATTACTGTAAAAGAAGCAAAAAATGGCGATCCCATTTTACCCGGTCAAGCTTTGATTGCTCCCGGTGACAAACAAATGAAAGTGGTGAAATTAGGAACCAATTATACTGTAAGCTGTTATGACGGTGCAAAAGTCAGTGGACACAAGCCATCTGTGGATGTGCTGTTTCATTCCGTAGCGAATTCTGTCGGTGCAAACGCAATGGGCGTCATTTTAACAGGAATGGGCAGCGATGGTGCAGCCGGACTTTTGGCTATGAGACAAAAAGGAGCTTATACCATTGGGCAAAATAAAGAGAGCTGTGTTGTATATGGTATGCCAATGGTTGCTTATAACATAGGCGGTGTTTGCATTCAGGCTCCTTGCGAAAAAATCGCTGACATCATTATGGGAAAATTGAAATAACAACGTTTTTTTGGAAACGAATCCAAAATTAACAAAATATTTCAATAAAAATTTTTCTAAAAGACACCATGGCTGATAAATACAGCTTTTGAGGGAGTATTTTCAAGGGCTTCCTGTTTATGTATCTGTTGTTGTCCCACCGGGTAACAGCCACATTGCACAGCTGGAGACACAGCGGCATCAAGGCAGAATTGCCATCCGTGAAACTCCCTTTATATAAGTTCGACGGCAGATTGGTTCCCCCTTTCCATGCCAATATTGGCACGGATGCCAGTCCATGTTCTTGCCTTTGCCTCTTGCTGCTCGTTGGTCTCATCCTTGATTACTTCGTTAAGCTGTACAACCTCTTCCGACATGGTTTGCTATCTCTTTTGGAACGGTATATTACCACTTCATTCTTCCAGAGATCTGCAAAAATCATTTCCCCTTAATGTACCAAAATAAAATCTCAGTAATAAGAAAGCTGAAATCCTCTATATTGACAAGGATTTCAGCTTTCTTTGTTTTCTTATAAGGATGCCCCTAAGCTGGTCTCTTTTTTGGAGAAATTTATTCTACCTTATTGTATATCATTGTTTTGTTCCCCTTATGGCATAAAAAAATCACTCCATTTGTTATTCATACACCATGCCGTCTAACAAATGGAGTGCCGCTTATCTTTTTATTTTTTAGCAGGCTTACTAGTCCTAACAAAATGCTTCAACGCATCCAAATCCGCTGTCTGTTCAATAACTTCCTTATTGACATCCGCGGCGGCTAAAAGTTCACTTCTGAAAATTTGGATGTCCTTCGGGGCGTCGATGGCAATTTTAACGATTCCATTTCCAATCTCTACAACACGCACCTCTATCTCGTCCCCTATTTGAATGGACTCTCCCTCTTTTCTTTGTAATATCAGCATACAATATCACCCCTTCTGAATCATGCTACTGAAAGGATGTTTAAAAGAATATTTTGTATCATCCAATATTACTTGCATTGCAGTTCTTGTATCTGGGTTGATTACCACAGGGCAACGTAAATTTACTGTACTGTCTTTCAATATGGGACGAATTACACAAATATTATAAAACAACGCTTCTTTCTCGTCTTTCAGTTCCAGCATTTTGAGAATATCAGGATTCAATTTTGGAGTATATTCTGGAATAAAGGCAAATGGATTGACCACGGGAAAGGCCATCTCGCTGTCCTCCAAACTTTGTAAACAAAGAATATTGCCATTATCATTCTCAAATCGAATCAAACTAAACTGGCTCAATGACTCAAATCCAAACAGCCCAGTTTTGAAGATGATAATTTCGCTTTCCTCGAAAGAAAGGTTACCAAAATATTTTGTCATTCTCTCCATAAAAATCACTCCAATATCATTACGCCTTTACATCCAAAGTCTGGTTTTCAGGATCTGCACTTGGCGGAACATAAATCGGACCTCCGATATATTCTATCATAACATCTGGATATTGTGTAATGTTAAATTCAATATCTCCTGGAATAAATTCAAAGTCTCCCTTTAGTATTCTCCAGTCAAAATTCATTTTATCCATTTGATACTCTATGGTAACATCCGGCTCTGACCATGTTAAATCTGCCTGTGTGCTGGGAATAAAACCAATCCCTGCATTGGCAGGCGTAAAATATTTATCTGTTTTATCTTGAATGATCTGACCTATTGCATCCTCACCCAATTTTGCCCGCAGCATCAACTTTCCGTGCTGCATACTGGTTGCAATGGCCTCATAGGCAGCATTTTTCCCTTTTTGTGCATAGTTTTGAATACTGCTGGCAACAGATGCTGGAGAAATGGAATCTCTTGCTTCAAATGTATCAATATTGAGTCTGATGGGGCTGCTGCTGATTTTCATCTGCCCCTGCTCTCTTCTTATCTCTAAATCCGCAGTTCCATTTTTATATTCAAGATGAGCCCTGTTGATCTTCATCTCAAATGCTATCGGTATATTTGTAATCTTCAGCAAAGATTCCATTCAATCGCCCCCAAATGAATAAAAATAATAACGATCCTATTTCATGAAGTCAATAAAAGACTGTGACAATAAACTGTTTCCCACTTTTAAAGCAGCATTATAAGCATATTCCTGCCAAATATAATTTGTAATAGCAGCAGGCATATCCGCTTGGTCTAAGCTGATAATTTGTTTATTCAGCGTATCTTGGTTGTTTTCCAACTTTGTTACAGTATTTTCTAAAAATTCACAGTCCGTTCCCAATTCTGCCGCAAAATCCGCAACATCATTTTTCAGATCTGTGAACTGCTGAAATAACTGATTATATTTTTCTTCATCTAATGGTTCTTTTTCCAGCTCGTCTGCCATCTGCCCCAAAAGCGTTACGATGTTTTCACTGACCCCATCATCCGTTTGGCCATAGCCAAGAACCTCTATGCCGCTTATGGCTGTATTAAAAACACTGTCATCATCAATGACGCCAGCAGTTTCCTGCATACCAAACCCTAAATCCACATAAAGCGTTTCTTTCATAAAACCTTCTAATTTCTTTATCTCCGCCGGATCTGTCGTATTCACATCAACGCCACGGTATGTTAAAACCCCTTCATCTGTCAATTCAAAGGGAGCTTCTTTTGTAGATGCACCTCCGAACAAAAACCTGTCACCATAAGAAGCATTCATACTTAATACAATAGACTCCTGCATCCCTCTCAAAGTTGTAGCATAGGTCTGACGGGCTTCATAGCTTGTGGCCCCATTGACAGCCTGCAAAGCATCTGCGTTTACCTGTTCAGATAAAATTTTGCTTACCTGAAGCGTACTGGATGCTACGCTGTCAAATAACTCCTGTGTTGTCTTTGCATTTTCTATATAATCCGCATTTTGGTTATACTCCCTCCAGAGCTTAAAGGAACGGGAGGCCGAAGCAGGATCTTCCGCAATAGAATTAAAATTACGCTGTGTCAGCACCGTCGTCTGAGATGCATACAAATTATTTAATGTTTTATTCAAGTTTCTGTTATACCCACTCATGATGGATCTTGTACTAATGCGCATCTGACCCACTACCTCCTTTCTTTATCGTCCTACTACACCCATGTTATTGATCAAAGTATCTAATGCTTCATCCAACACTGTCATAAATCTTGCCGAAGCATTATAAGCCTGTGAGTACTGGATCATATTCATCCCTTCTTCATCCAAGGATACACCTGACACATTATCTCTGCTTTGATTAATGTCAGAAGCCAGCGAAACATGATTATTCAATATCTCATTGCCAGAAGCAATATCCAGTCCTAACACAACGCCAATATTTGTAAAATACTCCTGGAAGGTTCCTTCAAATATTTTCTCATCAGGATTCCCACCTGTTGTATATGTCATAGACTCTTTCATCATTGAAATCATATGAGAAATATTGTCACTGGCGCCTACGGGTGCATCTGGATCTTTAGACGCTGTAATTCCATATTCATTATTGGCCCATCCATCTGCAATTTTAATGTTATCTGCTGTAATAGGACCGCCATCATTTGACTCAAATAAAACATGATCCTTTACAGTTCCCGTCTGATTTAAAGTGTTTGCGTCATTAAACGACTGTGCTAATTTATTTGCCAGCAAGTCCAAAGCTTTTTCATAATACCCTATCCCCTTGGCATCATTGCCGTCTGCCGCAGCAAATTCTCCCTGGCCATTGAGAAGATCCAAAGAACTTTTCAAAGAACCAGTTGTCAAATCTGCATTGATATCATCAATAGCCTCTCCAGCTTTTTCTGCCGCTTCTTTTTGATCTCTGATTTTAATATACTGATCTCTTGCTTCTATGTATGTTTGCTTTAATTCCGCATTGGTGGGGTCTGCCTCCCATGCTGTTTTTGCTTCCATCCACGCTTTTTCCGCACTGTTAAAAGCATTAATCAACTCTGTATCCTCGGGAGAAAGGGCTGACAATCCAATTGACCATTCCCCTGTCTGGTCGTTTTTGGAAGCCGAGAACTGTCGTATCTGATCATCATGTATCAGATCAATCTTTTTCCCATCCTGTCCAACCAGACGTATAGAAAGCTCTTCCACACTTACCGCGTCTGTGACCTGCACAGTGTCATACTTTACATCTATATTTACATATGTTGCAAGTTCATCAATCAGGCTATTTCTCTGATCCTGGAGCTCCAATGCGTCGTCACCATGAATCTGACTATCCTTAATAGATACATTCAATTCCTGTATATTCTTCAGAATATTATTGACTGCCTCAATATCTACATCCTTCAGATCGGTCTCTACATTTCCTCTGATGGATTCGATCTGCTCTGCATAAGAATTAAACAGCTTGACCAATATGTCCGCAGAAGACTTTACCATGTTGTCATACTCGTTGTTGCCTACATTGTTGGATAAATCATTGAGTTTGCTCAACAAATCTCCTAATTGATTATGTATTCCTCCTCCGTCTTCTTTCATGGACGTTTCATCTAAAATACCCGCCAACTCATTCAGGCCTGATGTCCAAATATCATATTCGCCCACCTGTGCCATCTCTGTACGGAAACGCCTGTCCAAAAAAGGATCGCGCAGCTGAGAAACGCCTGTAACCATAACACCATTGCCAATATTGACCAAGTTGCCGGATACATATTTATTTCCTGTACCACCCACATTGATACTTACCTGATCTACCCTTTGACGGGTATATCCCGGTGTACTGATATTTGCTATATTCTGCCCTACAACGCTTAATGCCTTTTGGCTGGCACTCATTCCAAGCCTTGCAGTAACAAAGCTTCCAAAAGTTGAATTTATCACAAGAAGTCCCTCCTAAAACGTTATACTCTTCGGTTCGTAAAACTTTTTTTCACCATAATCATCTCGCCATCTTCTTTATAGGTAGACTGCAGCGGATCTGAAACATGCATTTCTTCCAATTTCTTATTGATTTTATGCAGATTCATTTCTAAAGCTTTCTGTGCGCTGGAAGAAGTGTCCTGATAAATACGATATTTTTCTGAAAGTGTATCAAATATTTTCTTCATTTCCGCTCTTTCTTCTTCCGGGACTTTATCTATGATCTGGCGAAAGCTAAACTGTTCATATCCCAATTCCTTTTGCAGTGTTTCTCTTCGTTTGTCAATCCCCTTCAACTTTAACAATAGAGCCTGCTCTTTTTTCATACACTCATTAATGGTATCCAAATTATTCTGCAAAGCTGCTTGCAGCTTCTTACTCTCTACCTGTGTCAATTCTTCAATAAACTGAACTGTTTCTTGGCAAACTTTTTTCAGCCGTTCCATCTTCTGCACTCCCATTCTGCCTTTAAATTATAAAAGAATCTTTCTGATCAGCTCGTCAATCCCAATCTGATAGCTTCCTTCTTGAATCTGAAGCTTTAATTCTTCCAATTCTTTTTCGGAATGGGACGCTTTGACATCATCCATAATTTCATTTTTTAAATTACGAATAAAAGTCTTTTCAGGAATAGCTTGGCCCTTTTGAATCAGAATTTCATCAAAACTTTTCACATTGGAAGACGAATCTACGCAATTTACCTGATTATTCTTATTTTCATGCAGCGTATTATAATATATGGAATTTGAATCCGGCGTAATCTTCATATCATCATCTCCTGCCAAAAAATTTGATCTTCTTTCTATAAAATATATCGTCATTTTATAGAAAAAGATAACCATTTTTCTATATTTTATCTCTTCATACAACCTTAACCTATGTTACTAAATCAAGTCTCCATACCGCCCGTGCTTTACATCTCCCAATATTCCCCCATTATATAAAGTCACGACGCGCTTTTTCATAATGGTAACGAGTTTCTTTTCATGTGTAGCCATGATAATCGTCACCTTTTTTCTGTTTATTTCGTTAAATAAGTTCATAATGTCCCATGCCGCATCTTGATCCAATCCTGCTGTAGGCTCGTCTGCCAAAATCACATACGGATTATTGACAATGGCTCTTGCCAACGCAATTCTCGAACGCTCCCCACCAGAAAGCTCATGTGGATATGCGTCCCATTTATTCCGCATGCCCACAATTCCTAATGCCGACATAATGTAATCATCCATATCACTCCTGACTTTGGATGCTGCCAGAAGTGCGATTTTGATATTTTCATAAACGTTTTTATTTTCCAGAAAAAGGTTGTCTTCTTTTATGATTCCAATTCTGCGGCGATAATAAGGAATTTCTTTTCTTTTCATATTCGTGATATCCTCCTGGCCAAAGCAAATCTGCCCTTCCGATGGATGGATCTCTTTTGTCAGCAAATTCAATAATGTACTTTTGCCGGAACCATTCTTTCCCAGCAAAAAAACGAACTCCCCCTGATTGATATTTAAACTTACATTATGCAGCCCCAATGTGCCATCAGGGTATACATAACCCACATTTTGAAGCGTAACCGAATACATTCCCCAGTTCCTTTCCTAAAATCTGCCCGAAAAAAGCACCTTTTTCATTCCGTTATCATTCACTTTGGGAGGTATCAAAATGAAGTGCATGATAAATGCTTTCTGACTGTGCCAATCATCCCATCCACCACTTTTTGAAATCCCATTGTTTTATCATATCATAAATTCCCACAAACAACATAAGAAATTACAAAATCCCTTGGCAATTCAGCCCCTTTGCTTTCCCGAAAACAGGTGTACATATGCTATATCATAACCAAAGAAAAAGCGGATGAGCAAAATTTATGCCACAGATGATATGATCGCCGTTTGCGGCTTTGTTTCATCCATACTTATGCCATGCTTATCCCAAGTCTGGCAACTGAAAAAATACGGCCAAATAAAAAAGCTCATGGGCTATTAAAAATGGCTATTCTTGTGAAAACAGCCATTCATACCACGCTATTATATCAGAAGCCCCAACAAAGTGGGGCTTACAAGTAATTCCTATTTCAGATCATTCCATGGATAATATTTATCGTTTTCTTTCTTCTAGAAATCTTGTTGCATTTCATTGCTGGTTCTGTTTACAAAAAAACACGGAACCCTCAAATATACTTGCGGAAACAACGTCCCCATATGAAACAATTCCTCTTAAGAGATTTGATTGCATCAGCGGCCGCCATAAAAGGACTTTCTTCCGCCAATTCGATTACAAAAAGCACGGTCAATTTCTATAATCTTTTCCAGCGCCCTTTGATTACGCTTTCGAATCGTCATAATTTTCTGCAATCCTTCAGGACAGAAATCGTCTTTCGGCTCCTGCTTTAAAAAAGCAGCTTCCTGCGAGGGCAAAAAACGACAGATTTCCTCAATTTTCTCATTGAGAACATTGATCCTCTCCATTTCTTCCCCTCTCATCTTCATGACGATTTTTACACTATCCTTATCATTGCTTCTTAAAACATCATCCAATTCTTTTGTAAGGCGGTATATCTCCACAAAACCACTATACTTCTGCTCAAACAATTTTTCCAACTGCTCATAATAATTCTTATCCTGCATACCAAGTACCTCATTTTACATTATAAAACAATCAGCTGCTCAATCGATCTGCCTCGCGAAAGGCATCTCTTAATTCAGCAATCTTTTGTTTCAATTCACTCAGTATCATTTTGTTCCTTCCGGCACGAAGTCTGCCTAATTGAAATAGAAAATAATCATATAATCTGTACAAATCGGTACCAATCTCATATTTTCGATCCAATATGGAACTAAGATAGCGTATGATCTTTTCTGTCCTTTCCACACAATCCTCAAACTGAACATAATCCTCTTTATCCAGAGAAATCTGAGCCATTGTAAGACGCTTAATACTTTCGTCATACAAAAGCAATAGCATTTCTCCCTTTGTCATTGTTGATATGGATTGCTGTTTATATTGCTGATAACCATTCATATTCATAAGATCTTATCTGTCCTTCCGCTCTTTTTATCATGCAAACTGGGATGACAACCAACTGCTTTGGCTATTCATTTGAGAAATAAATGTTTCCAGCGAAGCAAACTGACTGTAATACCTTTCTGTTTCCGTTTCCAGCTTATCCTGCAACCGCTCAATTTCCTCATCAATATCATCCATCTGATCCAAAATATAGTTGTCCAGCATAGACAAAGGAGATTCTGTAGCACCTGCCATTTGCACAAAAATGCCTTTTACCGAGCCAGTTGTTGCCGCATACTTATCAAATACGGTTTTGATCTGATTCATGATACCAGCATTGGTTTTTACTGTATTCCCTTCGCTGTCAACAGTGGTTTCTTCTGTTCTTGTAAACAAATCAGCAATGGTTTCGGGGTTTGCCTCCAACGCTGCTTTAAACTTCGCTTCATCGAAATTGATCTTCCCATGCTCGGAATAAGTGGTAGATGTGGTGATCCCCATATCCGAAAGTGTTTGAATCGTTTCAGCATTCCCAGAGAATATAAAGCGTATGCTGGATGTAAATTCCCTTAAATCAGAATCGTTGAACAACATACCAGCTTTTGCCTTTTCTTCCCAAGCTTTAATCTGGTCTTCTGACATTTCTTCTCTCTGCTCATCTGTCAAAGGCGCATAATCTCTGTTTTTTTTCTCGGAAAGCTCCGTATTGGTAAGTTCAATGATGGCATTGAATTCCTCGATCATCGTTTTCACTGCTTCTGTGACCTTTTCCGTATCCACCTTCGCGCTAAAGGTAACTGCTGCCTCGTTATCGATTACAAGCTGACCAGTTTCATCTGTTTTCATACCAAATGTTCCGTTCACCGTAACACTGAGTCCATCAATATCGAATGTATTTGTGGGGCGTGTAATTCTCATAGGCTTTGCCTCACCTTCTCCATCATAATCAACATAAATCACAGCGTCTTGTCCTTCTGTGGGTGTATAGGCGCTTTTGTCATCCAAATCTTTCCCAAAGATGGCTTCTCCCAGTGTATAGGAGCTTGTTGCATCTCCATCTCTAGATTCACCCTTGGCATTTCTAACAATGGAAAAATCGCCGCTGGCTCCTGGGTCAGTAGAAACCAATGTCAGCTTATCTGCTGTTTGAGAATAGGAAACCTCTACTTTTGCATCGCTGTTATTGATGGCTTTTATAATATCTGCCAAAGATGTGTTGGCATTAAACGCTTTGCCGTCCACCGTTTGGTTAATTGTCTCGGTTTTGCCTGTGGTATTATTTTTAATATAGATTGCATAATCGTCCTTGCCCAGCTTTGTTATATCAACATCGCCCTTTATCTTTAATCCAGATTCCGCAACAGAGGCATCCAGATTCACTCTGTTTGAATCACCTGCCGTCAGTCCGAGGGCTTTTATGGCATTGGCATCCCCGCCGTTAAACGTTAAAACAGATGTTGTATCTTTGACCGGGGATCCAGTGGTCTTGTCCGGATTAACCTGTACGGTTTCAAACTGCAATTCTCCGCACTGCAATTCTCCGCCTTTAGCATCACCATCCTTTTGGTAGGTCACTCGAATCCTGCCCCCACCAAAGGCCTTGTCCATTTCATCCTCCAAGTACTTCGCCAGTTCATCCATCTTTGCGCTTCCGTCAGCATTAAAAATATCGGAATCCTTTCCTGGAAGCTGGATGCTTTTTGTTGTGCCGTTATATGTAAAAGACAGGGTTTTGCCCTCTCCGGATACCATATCCTTAAATGTAGCCTTTTTCTGATATGATTCCAGCACTTCTGACGTAAGCTCCGTTCTGCCTGTAATGGGAACATCTTTTACGGCCGTGTCTCCTTCTTCAAAGCCCAAGGCCTCCATCAATTTCTCACTGCCGCCTTTGATCTTAAGGGAGTTGCCCACATTGACTTCTTTATCTGTGAACTTCAAAGTAACCCTCTTTTTGTTATCCAGTTCAAACTGGATTTTCTCTGAAAGCTTTGTGCCGTCATTGCCAACATCAATGGTCTTCAGCTTTTCATTCAGTTCATTTACAATGTCCTTTGGCTCATTATATGTTTTTCCGCTGGAAAGAGAAACGGTATATGTTTTGTTTCCATAAGAAATTGAAAGACCGGTTCCTTCCAGTTCGCTGGACAAAAATTCTTCTGTTCCGGTGACTCTATTACTGCTGAGCTTTTGATCCGAAACAGTTCCAACCGAAACATAACTGTTGTTCTTTGCCAACCGTTCCACCGCGGAAATAGCAACATTCTCAACAGTACTCGATGTACCGCTGACACTCACATATTTGCTGTTATCCCCAAGTACAGAAATCAGGGTTTTGTCATAAAAGCTTGGACTTCTTAAGTTAGTTTCAGAACTATAGGACAAATAATTATTCTGGAATGCAATGAGCTTTGAACTAATAGATCTGTAATCGTCCATCTTCCATTGCAGAAGCTGCTTGTCCTGATTCTGTTTTGCGATTTTGGTACGGGTTGCCAATGTCATATTTTCTACCAATGCATCTGTATCAAGACCACTGGCAAGACCTGTAATACGGTTTGCGCTATTAAAAATACTGCTGCTTGTACTGGAACTAAGACTTCCTACTGATGCCATAATACACACCTCTCCTTAATTTATTCACTATATCAATCAGATAAACTCACACTCTCTTTTTATTGTCACATATATTATATAAATATATCGGCATTTTCCTCTTTTTCATTAAGCCAAAACCGAAAAATATTCTATTGCCGCGCAAATATCTTTTGATTTTGGCTCATTCTCATTTACAGTGATTTCTTCTCCGTATTTTTTAATAAAACTTTGCATTCCCGCCAGAATTCAACTATAATAAATTATCAGCATATTTCGGCAAAATGCGAAATCATAGCGCACATATTATGTTTGTTTGGGAGGTTTTTTCTTTGGCATATATTATTACACTGACAAATCAAAAAGGCGGGGTGGGAAAAACCACGACTTGTTCTTCTTTAATCAGCGGACTTGCCGCACAAAACAAGAAGGTTCTTGGCATTGATCTTGATCCCCAAGGCAATCTTGGCTTCAGTCTTGGAATCGAAATAGATGACTGTCCAACAATTTATGACGCAATGAAAAATCACTCAAGTCTGACGGAAATCATCCAGCATACAGACTTTGGTGATATTATCCCTTCAAATATTCTGCTTAGCGGAGCTGAACTTGAATTTAACCGCGCTGGTCGGGAATTTATACTGAAAAACTTAATCGCTTCTGTAGAAAATGATTATGACTATATCATTATTGACACGCCGCCAGCATTAAACATTTTAACAGTAAACGCCTATGTTGCCTCTGATGCGTTAATCATCCCTATGGCACCTGAAATCTTAAGTCTTTTAGGTGTCAGTCAATTAAAAGAAACCGTGGATACCGTAAAAAAATTCTATAATAACCACTTGGAGGTTTTGGGGATTTTGCTTACCAGATATAATTCCAGACTGAATCTTTCAAAAGAAGTATGCGAAATGGCGGAAAATATCGCCTCTCAATTGGACACCCATGTTTTCGACACGAAAATAAGAACCGGCGTTGCTGTTGCCGAAGCGCCTGCTCATGGAGAGAGTGTTTTAACTTATGCGCCTAAATCCAATCCTGCCGCAGACTACACACACTTTATGAACGAACTGACGGATAAAATATCCGCCATCCGTAACTAAGCGGAGGTGTTATTATGGCAAAAAAAAGCAATAAAACGGCTCATGTACTAAATCTCATATCCGGTTCCAAGCATCTGTCTGAAACTAACACAGAACCAATCAAGCAAGATGCGGAGACAAATGCGGAAATAAATGCGGAGATAAACGCGAAAGCTTCTGAATCTGATATGATGACTGCTGTGGAAATAAATGCCGCATCCAAAATAGAAAATGCAGCGCAAATCAATCCAACCATTAAAAAAAGTCTGGAAAAGTCAGCCAAGAATGAAGCATTATCCAATGCCATAAAAAACAGCTTGGAAAAAGAATTTTTAGAACATACTTCCAAAGAAGATCATATGGACAAGAAAAACCCAGATTTGCAGCTTGATTCCAACGAGATAGACGCCGCATCTTCCCCAGCTGACTTCACGGAAGAGCATCAAGATTCCCCTTCGGACGACAAAACCGCTCCAATATCTACTTCCGAAAATCATTTAGACGTATCCCCATTATCCACTGATGAATGCTCTATGGATCTTAGCGCGGATAATATTGATGCTTCGCCAAATTCGGAAATTGCAGAAAACCCGTCCGATGAAATTGATGCTAATGTTTCGGAAAATCATACTATCTCAGAAAATATAGAGAATTCAGATCATCCAGCTCTAGACCAAGATACAATGGATTCTGTGGATTCTCAGGACTATTTATTTTTAAATGTATACGAAAAATTGGTTCGAGAACAGGTCGATGAATACATGGATCGCTTTCATGTATGTAAGTGCAAGCGGTGTGTTGCAGACACTATGGCATTGGCACTTTCCAACCTGCCTTCGAAATATGTTGTGGTAACAGACGAAAACATTGTTCCCTTTATCTCTTTCTATGAAAGCAAATATAAACTGCTTTTGATGACTGAACTGACAAAAGCATGTTTGACTGTCATCAATAATCCACGGCACTAAAAAATACAGGCAAAAAAATAAGCAAGCTGAAATCCTCTATGCCATAAGGATTTCGGCTTGCTTTGTTTTCTTATAAAGATGCCCTTAAATGCCTGTATTTTTTATTCTTCTTCTATTTGCTGATTTAACATACTATTCCAAATTTCGTTCACATGTTCTACGCAGTCAAAGTATACCTGTGCCAAAACATCCATGGGAATTTCCAAACTCTTGGCATATTGAGAAATACCTTCCCAATCTGCATTCTCATAGCATAATACCAGCTGGAGCAATGTGCCGCATTTTCCCTTGCGAGAAATAATCGCATCTTTTACTTCTTCCGCCAGCGGAATTTCATTGATGACTTCCTGCGCCGGAGCATCGACTAAACATTCAATGGTAGAAAACATACCCAAAAGATATGCATCTGATTTGTTAATATTGATATGTTTGATAAACTGAACAAGCTGCTGACAAAAGTTTGCTCTCTGGAAAGAAATTTTTAAAATATCTTCTGATGCGTTGCCTGCATAATCCTTCTGTTCAAAACTCAGCAAATATACCCACTGCTTCAACTGATTCAAGCCCAATATGGTCAATGCCTGCTTTACAGATGCAGTTCTGTGTCTTAAGGCAAAATGCACGGAATTGACCATTTTTAAAATGGCATATGTAAGGGCTGCATCCCTCGTAATAATTTCCTCTATTTCATCCAGATTGGGTTCATTTCCTGTAACTGCAACCAATAGCTGGAAAAAATTACTCTGCAAAAACTCTGCTTTATTGGCCTTTACAGCCATGGCTTCTGCAACAAAACTGCCTTGATAATAATCAGCCGGCAGTTCTTTTACTTTTTCATAAACTGAAGCATTATTGATACCTGTAATAATGCATTTTTTATGAAAACCGCTGCCCAATCTCAATAGATTATTCATGGCCATTTCTTTATCAATTACACCTGCGTCGATCTTTAGATAATCCACCAACTCCAAAAAAGAAAAATATCTAGGAGAATACTGAAAGTCATTGATACAAAATTGATACCCTTCCTCTCGGTACCTTTTTATAATATTCGCAGCCAGAGGATGTATGATGACACTGTCATCAATCTGTATGACCAGACGGTCTGGCTTGAATAATTTTGGAGTATTCTTTAACAATAAATTCATGGTGAATGTCATAAAAACAGTTTCAGAAGCAGACAGCTTTCCTGAATTTTGCAGCAAAAACATAAATATAGAATCTGCCGCTGCATAGTCCTTCATCATTTTATCATGTTCATTTTCCACATGAAACAAAATCTCATATCCATATGTGGTTCCTACATGATCCTTTACTGGCTGTCTTACAATATATCTATGCATTTTCATCACCCTCTCCAGCAATCATGCACTTCAAACCTCATTTGCTCCGTTCCAATAAGCCATCAATCACTTCTACCAGATGGCCAATTTCCGGTTTGGACAACTGTTCATCCGCTCCAAGTTCCCTTCCTTTGATCTCCATTTCATGATTAATCAAAGAAGAAAAAATAACAATGGGAATCCCTTTCAGCTTTTCATCCGTTTTTACAAGCTTCGTCAATCTATGACCATCCATCATGGGCATTTCAATATCGGTAATAACCAAAGCTACTTTCTCTTTCACATTTCCTTCATCTCTGAAAGACTTCAAATAATCCCAAGCTTCCTGACCATTATCAAATTTTGTAACATCTGTATATCCTGCTTTTGACAAAGCTTCCATAATCATTCTGGAAAGCAAAATAGAGTCTTCCACAACTACAATTGGTGAATTATTTCTCTCCCTTGCTCCCATTCTGTCGATTTCTTCCAGCTTTATTCCTGTTTCAGGCGCGATTTCCGCAACAATCTTTTCAAAGTCCAGAATTGTCACAAGATTGTTCCCACATTGAGCAATCCCTGTTGCCACACCGTCTTCACCGCTTGTGATGACCTTATCCGGCTTTTTGATGGCTTCCCAAGAAATGCGATAAATCCCTTCTACTGTATGTACGCGAAAGGCGATAAACAAGCTGTTAAAATTCGTTATAATAAACAAATCACGATCTTGTTTCTCAGATGGCACCCCTGTTAGATACATTGGCAAATCCACAACCGTCAGCATAATGTCTCTTGGCTTAAAAATCCCTTCTACCGCTGGATGTGTATGGGGCATGGGTTTTACCTTGTCTGCCATAATTATTTCTCTTACTTTCGCCACATTGATGCCATAAAGGTTGCCATCAATGGTAAACTCCATAATTTCTATTTCATTTGTTCCAGATTCTAATAAAATTCCCGTATTAGATGTACAATCACTCATGACAAACCCTCCTCTCTTTTAATATCGTCATTCAGAATAAAAAAATAAGGATTTCGTAAAAACAATCATGAATTAATTATAGCTTTACTTCTCCTTTGCCAAAGGTTTTTACCATAGCCTCTCCCGTTGCCACATCGAAGTATAACGTCCTTGCATAATTTCCTCCTACGTCCTCTCTCAGGAGCCGTATTCGTTCTTTTCTCAGGACTTCTTTTACACTTTCCACATTTCTATCACCAATGTGGTCAATGGCGCTATTGCCTGCCGCAAATGCAAACATTTTAGCTCCGCCAGCTATTTTCGCCACCATTCTTCCTCTTATGGCTCCAAAAGCTTCCATTTTCCGAATCATCTCTGGTATTCCTGTATCCGCGTATTTGAGAATGTTTTTATCCTGCGGATTTTTTTTGGGAAGCATGATATGAAGTAATCCTGCTAATTTGATTTCTGGATCGTACATGCAAATACCTACACAGGAGCCTAAGGCAAAGGTCACAAGGGTTCCTTGCGTACGACATAACTTCATATCCGCAATACCTACTGTATAAGATTTATTCACATGTAACACCTAACTTTTCCATCAAATAATTTAAACTCTCGATGTCCGGCATTAAAATCAAATTGCTGCACATCTCCTGTTGTTCACAGCTCAGTTTTCCTCCGATTGTCATGAGCTTATCTGTTTTGTAGCCATATTGAGCAATTGGAACATTCATGATTCCACCAAGCATGTTTACAGCCACCTCTGGAACAGAAGGCTTGAGCTGAATTCCCGTCAGGGTAGAGATGGCACTAATATAAGAAGAAATAATAATATTCCCTACTTCTATCAGAGAGGATAATTCCATTTCATCCAGCTCCAAGAAATTCTCTATTTTTTTGCCCATCAAACATTCCAGAACCGTATTGGTAGAATTTAATTCCTGTATATAAAGCATCATACCATTTATTTCGCCAGTAAAATTAACCAGCACACCTGCAACAATGGTCTCAGGGCCGCCAAACTCATACATTGCTTTATTAAAATCTATGACCTTTACTTCTGGCACAGACATTTTTACTTTTTTTGAAAGCACCTTAGAAAGAGCTGTTGCAGCATTTCCTGTACCTATGCTCCCAATTTCTTTTAACGCATCCATCCCAATGCCATTAATATCTTCATATCTTGAAATAGTCATATGATTCCCCCATTTCTTTATCTGAGGTTATTTACTGTATTCTCAACTTCGTCTGATGTTTGAACCATTTTTACAGACATTTGATAAACTCTTTGAATCTCCATCATATCTGTAATTTCTTTCATCAAATCTACATTGGAATCCTCCAGAGCACCTCTCACAAGAACGCCTTCATCCTCCTGCACAACAGGATTGCCGTTTTTTTCTGTTGCCTGAAACTCATTATTCCCCAGATGAACCATTCCCGATTTTTGCGCAAATACAAAAACACCAATCTGGTGTTCATCCTCCATATTTTCCACGACAATGGGATTCCTATTCTCATCCAACACCCATTTGCCCTCGCTGTCTGTAAGATAAAACGCTCCATTTTGTTGCTGAGACATTTGAAAACTGCCATCTCGTGTATAAGATGTAGTCTGGGTTCTAGGATCATAAAGGGCAAAAAAACCGTCTCCCTGAATGGCATAATCCAAAGGCATACCCGTTTGTGTCAGATTCCCTTGAAGAAAATTCGTATCTGTTTCCTTCAATTTTACGCCAGCGCCATAGGTAGTGTTTCCATTATCTCCTTCTGTGGCACGTATTTTTTTATATACTAGCTCTCCAAAATACCCATTTTGCGATTTATAACCAGTTGTTGATACATTTGAAATATTATTTGATACAACATCCAGCCTATTCTGCATGCTTCCTGCTCCAACAGCACTGGAATAAAAAGAATAGTTCATAAATTCACCCCCATTAAATCTGTCCAATATCATTTACAGCCTTACTCATCATCTCATCATATATTTTCAGCACCTGTGCCGCGCTCTGCAAGGCTCTCTGGCTTTCCATCATGCCAATCATCTCATCTATGGCATCTACATTCGATTGCTCCACGCTTCCTTGTGTCATCGTTCCATTGATTGCGTTTCCCTGTGCATTAGAAGTAAAAACACCATTTTCAGCCTTTTCCAATTGTGTCTTATCTTCAAAATTCACAACAGCAATGGTTCCAGCCACAGTTCCATCGGGAAGAGATATTGTACCTGAAGAATCAATCTGTATTTCATCTGTACCAAGATAAATAGCACCATTGTTCCCCATAACCCGTCCTACTTCCGACAAAGCAAGATAACCCTGATCATCTATAGAAAAAGAACCATTTCTTGTATAAACATATCCATTTTCCGTCTGAATCTGAAAAAAACCATCGGAGGTCAGTGCAACATCCAATGCGTTTCCTGTCTCTTCCAGTTGTCCTTGCTGAAAATCTGTTACCGTACCAGTAGCTACCCGCATCATGGCCATACTATTCAATGTCTGAGGCGTACTCTTGTCTAAATTTCCGGTTCTTGCAATCATCTCTTCTTGAAATGTACTAGAAGTCATGGTATCTTTTTTAAATCCTGGTGTAAGAGAGTTTGTAATATTGTTACTGATCACATCAAGATTTCTGTTTTGTGTAAGCATTCCAGATGCAAGATTATAAAATCCCTGAAACATTTTCAATCCCCTCCACTGAATAATTTTTTTCAATATAAACTCTTAATTTTCTTAAAGCATTTGCGTGAATCTGAGAAATTCTAGGTTTGCTTAAGTTCATTACTTCCGCAATTTCCCTCATAGTCAGTTCCTTCCGATAGTAAAGAGAAAGCACCATCTGTTCATTTTTTTTCAGACTTAACAAGCCCTCTTTTAATACCTGACGAAGTTCCTGATCTTCCAACTGTTCTTCCGGCAGTTTTTCTTTGCTAAGTAATCTTGTTTCCGCACGATCTCTAACCTGTTCATCTAAAAAACAATCCAAAGAGACCAAATTATAAATATTTGATTTGCCTACTATCTTCAAATACTTTTCAAGACTGATATGCAAATAGGCAGCCATTTCCTGATCTGTAGGAAAGCGCCCCAGCTTTTCATAAAGCTTTTTTGTGGCCTCGTCTATGCCTTTCATTTCTTTTCTGACTGTTCTTGGCACCCAGTCCTGTTTTCTTGTAATATCAATAATGAGACCTTTCAGCCTTTTTGAAACAAAAGTCTCAAATTTTGTATGCATACTTGGATCATATTTGTCTACCGCTTTCATCAAAGCAATCACACTTTCATCCACGATGTCCTCAATTTGGGCAAAATTTGAGTATACACCACGAAACTGTATAGCTATGCTCTTAACAAGATAAATATATCGTAAAACAATTTCTTGTTTCACTGCATGATCTTTTGTCTGGCTATATATTTCGAGCAGTTGCTCATTGCTCATTTCTTCAAATTCTTTACGCCCAATCATCCCAACATCCCCATTCGTTGCTTATTTATCCAATGAAATATTCCCAACTGCTTGAATCTGAACATTATTTGCAATTTCGTTAAAAGACAAAACATAGATATTCGGGAAAAACTGCTCAATCAAACGATATACATAAAGTCGAATCACATGACTTGTCAGCAAAATAGGCGGCTGTGAAAGCTCATTAAATTTCTTCACATTTTCAGAAAGCTTACTGATAAGCTTTTGCATAATATCAGGACTTAAAGCCAGATATATGCCCCTTTCTCCCTTAATCAAATTAGATGCAATCAATCTTTCTGTCTCTCCATCTAACGTCATTACCTTCATCTGTCCATTGTCACAGAACTTTCTTGTAATGGTTCGCTTCAATTCTACACGAATATTTCCAATCAAAGTATCAATATCCTTTGTGTCAGCAGATGAATCCACAATACATTCTACAATCGTGTTCAAATCTTTAATGGGGATGCCTTCTTTCAGAAGATTTGCCAGTATCTTTTGAAACGCACCATAGGAAATGATATTGGGAAAGGCCTCTTCCACCAGTTCTTTGGATACTTTTTTCAGATTATCGATCAGCTGCATCACTTCATTTCTAGTCAAAAGTTCATAAGAATGCTGTCTGATCACTTCAGAAAGATGCGTTACCACTACAGAAAGGGGATCTATGACAGTATAGCCATAAATTTCTGCTGTTTCCTTTAAGTCTGGTGTAATCCACTTGCTTGGTATGCCATAGGCAGGTTCAATTGTTTCTATGCCGTCTATGTCACCCAATGGATTCGGCGGCTCCAAAGCCAAATAATAGTCGATCAATATTTCGCCTCTTGCCACCTCTTCCCCCTTTATTTTGATCACATATTGATTTGTATTCAAATTGGAACTATCTCTTAATCTTATGGACGGAATTACCAGTCCCATTTCCTGAGCAAACTGTCTGCGGAAAATAACAATTCTGTTAATCAGCTTGCCTCCGCTGGACTCATCTGCCAAAGGAATCAAACTATATCCAAACTCCATCTCTATGGGTTCCACATTTAACAGCGAATAAACACTGTTAATATCCTTATAGGAAGTATCTGGCGCTGGTTCCTCCGCAGCCATAGCCGCTTCTGCATACTGTTCTTCCACAGCTGCCATTTTCATATTTTTGGATACCGTATATCCTAAAGCAATCAATGCAGCAGATAAAATAATCAACTGCAAATGCGGCATTCCCGGCACAACTGCCAATACCGCAAGAATGCAGCCGCCTGTCAGGATTGCATGGGGCTGCGCCAAAAATTGGCCTGCCACATCTTCATTTAAGCTTCCGTCTGATACCGCTCGTGTAACGATCATACCTGTAGCTGTTGAGATCAAAAGAGCAGGAATCTGTGAAACAAGCCCATCACCTATGGTTGCAATAGAGTACACCCTTAATACCTCATCAAAAGGCATGTTGGACTGCACCATACCTATAATCGTACCTGCAATAAAGTTGATACAGGTAATGATGATAGACATGATGGCATCGCCCTTTACAATTTTTGTAGCACCATCCATGGCACCGTAAAAGTCGGATTCTTTCTGGATTTTATAACGGCGCATTCTAGCCTCTTCTTCATTAATCAGCCCAGAACTCAGATCCGCGTCAATTGCCATTTGTTTACCTGGCATAGCATCCAGTGTAAATCTTGCCGCTACCTCCGCAACTCTTTCTGCACCCTTGGATATTACGATAAACTGCACCAATACAATAATCAAAAAGATAATAACACCAACAACGATGTTCCCTTGCAATACAAAGTTACCAATGGCGGATATTACCTCACCGGCTTGTCCTTGTCTTGTTAAAATCAATCTAGTTGACGCAATATTCAGCCCAAGCCTAAATAAAGTCGTAATCAGCAAAAGAGAAGGGAAGATAGAAAACTCCAGTGCCTCTCGGATATTCATTGTTATCAATAATATAATCAATGACAACGATATGTTTAATATGAAAAAGATATCGATGACAAAGGGATTTAAGGGTATAAGGATCAATAAAACAATTACGATAACAAATAATGAAATTGCATTTTGTAATAAACTTTTCATTCCTAATTCCCCATTTTAAACATTACAATTTATTTTTAAGTCTATAAATATAAACCAATATTTCTGCAATAGCGCCGTAATAATCGGCTGGTATTTCCTGATTGATTTCCACAGATGCATACAAGGCTCTGGCCAGAGGCTTGTTTTCCACAACATATACATCATGATCCTCTGCCACTTGAATGATTCGCAAAGCCAGTTCATCCTGTCCTTTTGCAACCACAACAGGAGCGCCGCCTGCATCCATGTCATACTTAAGAGCAACAGCAAAATGTGTGGGGTTTTTGATGACGACATCCGCTGTGGGAACTGCCTGCATCATCCTTGACATTGCCATTTTTCTCTGCGTTTCTTTGATCTTTCCCTTTACCTTGGGATCACCTTCCAGCTGTTTATACTCTTCTTTTACTTCTTCTTTCGTCATTTTCATCTGCCGTTCATATTCCCACCATTGGTAAAAATAGTCCAGAATTGACAAGGCAGCAAAAGCGATTCCGATACTGATCACCATATCAATCAACGAATCCAGTATGTATACGCAAGAAGATATAATATCTGTAGATAATAGTCTGGAAAAGCCGATTAAATGCTTTTTTACAAAATCATATAATATAACAAACAATATAATAATTTTTATAATTCCTTTTACTACTTCAACAATACTTCTAACAGAAAAAATCCTTTTGATTCCCTGCAAAGGGCTTAGTCTGCTGAGTTTTGGTTTTAAACTCTCTCCAGAAAACAAAAGTTTCGTTTGAAATACCGTTGAAATAATGACCAGCAGGCAGGCAGCAATCAGCAATGGCATGGCAATCTGCGCAAAAGCGATGGCAAATTCTATCCCCAGCCTTGCTATTGTGTCGTTTGTAATATCTCCTCTCTCCGCGGCATAACCAAAGCAATCCAGCATGTATTTTTTGATTCCCACATACATATGTGAAAAATACAGCCGCAATGCAAAAAAGGTGCCCAACAGCAACACCAGAGTGATAATATCCTTACTCAAAAATATGTTGCCCTTTTTTCGCTCGTCACGCCGCTTTTTATCCGTGGCCTTTTCGGTCTTAGATTCTCCGGCCACAAGCGTTCCCCCCTTTTATGTCATAAGAGACAATGCTTCTTGTATTCTCTGAAACATCAATTCAATCAGATTTTCAACAAACTCTGACATAGGTGTGAACAGAATCAGCAGCAACACAAGCCCAAGCAGAACTTTCGCTTGGATATTAACAGAAAACACATCAATTTGCGGAATCGCCTTCATCATAATCCCTACGCCAACTTCAGTAATAATTTCCGCCGCTAAAATAGGCATGGCCAGCTTCAGCGCCAAAATCGTACAATCACAAAAAATGGTTAAAACTGCGGAACTTAAAACATTGTCAAAAACCACGTTGCCGTACGGAATAATCTCGCCTGAAGTCAACAGCAGCCGAATGAGCGCTAAATGTGCATTTGAAGCAAAAAATAATAAAATAAAAAGAACATTAAAAAAAGTGGACGTAAGAGAAAGTGAGATATTACTCTGGGCATCATAAATCTTTGACATAGACAAACCCAATTGCAGATCCATAACCTCGCCTGACAATATGATAATGTACAAGAACAGATTTACAATTGTTCCTATCACCAAACCCACACCAAATTCCTTCAAAAGCAGTACAGCGTAAACAATGGTGTTTTCCGCCTCTACCACAGGGCTTGTATCATAAAAAACCACAAGAAAACTTAGTGTAAGAATCATTCCCACTTTTACCAATGATGGCACATCACGTCTGCCAAGAATGGGATTAAACAAAATTCCTCCGCTTATCCGCATGACGATAAGCGAAAATAACAATATACGATTCATTTCCAACATATCTATGCGCCTCTATATGTGTTTTATCCTTGCATAATTACGAATAAGTCTTTTGTGAAATCCTGTAAAACAGTCAGCATCCATGATCCGCCAACAAGCAACACGAGGGCAATGACAATGAGCTTTGGAACAAACGTTATGGTTTGTTCATGAATCTGTGTCGCAGCCTGAATAATTGATATCATAATCCCAACAGCCATACTCACCAATAATGTCGGTGCACTCAGCTTCACTCCGAGCAAAAGTGCTGTTCGCATAATATCAAGAACTTCTATGCTCTCCAATCATATTCCCTCCCTAACTCTCAGCTAAATCCCTGTACCAATGTAGAGAACAGCAATTGCCATCCATCTACTGTTACAAACAATAACAACTTAAAAGGCAGAGAAATTGTTGCCGGCGGCAGCATAATCATGCCCATAGACATCAATGTGCTGGATACAATCATATCAATCAACAAAAATGGAATGAACAGCAAAAAGCCCATTAAAAAGGCTCTTTTTAATTCACTTGTCATAAATGCTGGAATCACCACACGCATTGGCAAATCATCCGTGTTTTCAGGCATATCCTCTCCTGCAAATTCCAGATACATATTTAAAGAATCTACTTCTGTCTGACGCAGCATAAAATTCCTTAATGGCACCGAGGCTCGATCTAAAGCCTCTTCCTGTGTAATCAATTCATTTTTATAAGGTATGTATGCGTTCGTATTGATCTCATCTACAACAGGGCTCATAATAAAAAGCGTCAAAAATAACGCGATACCTATCAAAACCATGTTTGGCGGTGTTTGCTGTGTACCAAGCGCTGTTCTTGTAAACGATAAAACAATGATGATCCTCGTAAAGGATGTCATCATAATAATAATAGATGGCAAAAGCATCAATACTGTCAGAATAAAAAACAATTCTAATGTTTGAACATTACTTCCATTTATATTTACAATTGTATCATTCATACTGCACTCTCCAAATTAACTCAGCGTTTGATTTTTGATACCACCTCCAGAAAGACATTCTTGAACTGAGGAATCATATCATCGTTGTTCTTTTTGCCCAACGCTTCCATATTCTTTATATCCTCCGCCGAAACTTCCTGAAGCATATGAATATCAGAGGAACCAATGCTAATTAAATAATATCGGCTGCCAACCTCAATAATTGCTAAGCTCTTATCTCTATCCACAGCAATACGGTCTACAACTTTCATATTATCAGAATTGCCGTAACCCACAAATTTTTGTCCCACATATTTTGAAAAGACATAACTTAAGAAAAGTATTGCACCAATGGCAATAACCAATCCAAGAAAAGTTAATACCGAATCCAATCTCTACCCACATCCTCTTTTTTTATCATCATCCCAATAATGTTGATACTGTCTTTAAGAGTCTGTCCGGTTTAAAAGGCTTTACAATAAAATCTTTGGCGCCAGATTTCAGCGCTTCAATAACCATCGCTTCCTGACCCATAGCTGAACACATAACAACCAGTGCATTGGGATCCTTTTCCTTGATGGCTTTCAGCGCTTCCAGTCCATCCATATTGGGCATTGTAATATCCATGATAACCAAATCAGGTTTCAAAGCCATATATTTTTCCACAGCATCGGCACCATCACATGCCTCACAAATATCATCATACCCACTTTTCACCAAAACATCTTTTTCCATCATTCTCATAAACGCCGCGTCATCTACCAACATAATTTTTGCCATTTTCTTTACCTTCCTTCTTTTTGATTATTTACTGTTTTATATTGTTTCCTGCTTAATGATTTCGGTAATCCGGACACCAAAATTATCATCGACTACTACAACATCCCCTTTTGCAATACAGTGACCGTTTGCATAGATGTCTACTTGGTCTCCTGCCAGCTTATCCAATACAACAAGTGACCCCGTAGTCAATTCCAAAATATCCTTAACCGGTTTTCTTGTTCTGCCTATTTCCACGGAAATTTCCAGCGGAACATCCATAATCAAAGCCAAATTCTCTGCCTGTTCTTCTCCTAGACTTTCTGTCATAGCAAACTGCTTTGGATTCAACGGCTGGGCGTTAATCATTTTGGGCTGGGGCTGCATATAAATAGGCGCCATATTCATAGATGGTTCCTGTCCCATATACATGCCTTGCTGATATATTGGCGGCATCTGCTGAGGTGACGGTATTGGCTGATCAGGCTGCTTCATTCCAAAATACTGCGGCTCCTCGGTTTTCTGCATCTGCCCTTTGCTGTCTGCTTCTGCTTGCTTTTGTTCAGCATTTGTCCCTTCATCCCCTTGAGGATTTATTTTTTCCTCCTGTGACAAACCACCATTTATAAGCTTTTCAATTTCCTCTTGGGTAAGAACTTTGCCTGTTCCAGAAGCGGATGGTTCTTCTTTTATCTCTTCTTTTTTCTCTTCCTTTGGAGTTTCTGGTTCATCTGTTTTTTCAAATCCATCAAAATTTTCGATGCCAAAACCAAGACCAAATACAGAAATAAGTCTCTTCGCCAGATCAATGGGCATTAGATTCATAAAGCGACTCTCAACCATATCTTCTATCTTGAGTTTAAAATTGACAACTACCATTTCTTCTTCGTCGCCAAAACATTTTTTCTTAAAACTTTCCACATCCTGAACCTCAAATGAAACAGGTGTAGATATATTGACTACTTCTCCTAAAAACTCAGAAAGAGCCGTTGACGAAGCACCCATCATTTGATTCATTACTTCACAGATGGCACTTGTATTCATTTCATCGAACTCAAAATCTTCATCCGGAATCTCATATCCCATCAGAAGACCCACGATCATTCGGACATCTCGCCTCTTGAGTATCATTATATTGCTTCCGCTCAATCCGGAAATATAGGTAATTTCAACTCCTATGGCAGGCTCCAAATCCGAATACTCAAACTCTTCATAGGTAGCAACTGTTACATCAGGAGTCGTAATATCAACCCTTTTTCCAAGCATTGTGGAAACCGCTGTGGCAGATGCACCCAAACTGATATTCAATATTTCGCCAATAGCGTCTATTTCCATAGCGTTAAAAATCTTTGAATCCATGTTTTATTCTCCTTTGGGTGTAACTAAATTTTTTTCCAACACTTGATTTATTTTCACAGCCATATTTTTATTATACTTTCCAAATTCTCCCTTAAACCATAATTCTCCACCAATATATACAGATATATCTGAGTCTTTTGGCTTATTTAGATTAATTACATCACCGACCTGCAGTGAATACAAATCCTTCAGCAAGAGCGTAGATTTTCCTAGTTCTGTACACAATTCCACTGAAGTATTTTTAATGCCTTCCAAAATTTCTTTGGCATTTTCGTCCTCTGGCTGTAGATTCTCCGTTTTTTTCTCAAAAGTCTTAAAAATACTTGTTAATACATTACTAGGCAAACAAATATTTATTTTCCCCTCAATCCCATCAATTTCAACGCCTAAAACAACGATAATCGTTGTCTCATCTCTGCCGATTTTCTGCATAATCGTTGGGTTTGTTTCTATTTTATCCAGAGAAAACTCCAGATCAACATAATCCGCCCAGCCGTCTGCCATAATCGGTACCAGATATTTCACAATATTTTTAAAGAGTCTTTGCTCTATATCTGTGCATACATAAGAAGTCGGCAGATCTTTTGCATCTTCTCCTGTTCCGCCCATCATCCTATCTATCATGCAAATCATCAGTTGATTGGTAAAATGCATGATAATAGGGCCTTGTACCATGCCGCTCGGAAGCTTCAGATTAATCAGAGCAAGAGTATCATTTTCATTCAAGGCGTTGCTGAATTCATAATATCTTTGTTCTTCTACGTCAAACACTTCTACAAAGCTGGTAATTCGTGTCAAGCTGTTTATTCGTGAAGAACACAGCCTGGCATAATTCTCATATACACTTCTCAAAAGTTTCAGTTTATCCTTTGTAAATTTCTTTGGGCTGTAAAAATCATACTTTTTGTATTTTTTCTCTTTGCTTTTTTCACTTTCTTCGTTTTCTCCGCCAATTCTCATGGAATTGATCAAGGCATCAATCTGGCTTTGAGATAATACCTCTGACATTTTCTTTCACTCCCTCCTTTCATAAATTAATCTGTATTTTCGTCTGTCGAACCATAAACTTCTGTATAATAGTCGTCCAAACTTTTCATAACACTGTCTGTCTTTGTTACCAATATTTCTACACGCCTGTTCTTTGCGCGTGTTTCTCTCGTATCAAAAGAACTGATTGGCCGAAATTGACCATACCCACAAGAAACCAGTCTGGATGGATCAATAATATTCTTTTCCTGAATATAAAGCAAAACCTCTGTTGCTCTGTTTGAAGAAAGGAATCTGTCACTCTCTGGCTCATTTGGTATATCTGGTCTTGCCTGGGATGTATGCCCCAAAATCTGAATCTCCTGTATAGAATCCACTGCTTCTAAAATTGCCTTGCAGAATTCATCTAAAACAATCTTGCCTTCATCTTTCAGCACATAACTGTCTCCATCAAAAAATACTGTATCTCGAAATGTAATAAATGTAAATCCATCTCCCTTGGAAAGCTCAATATCAGCTCCCAAATTATTTTCTGTAATATATTGGGACAATGTATAATATATCTTATCAAAATCATCCATTTCCTGCTCTATTTCCGCAGTTCCCTCCACAGAGTATTCATAATCATTCTGCTCCTGATTTACTACAATCTGGGATAAATACTGTGCATCAGGATTGAAACTTTTTACCAAAAGTTCCCATTTTTCACTATCAATGCTCGACATGGAATATAACAACACAAAGAAACACAACAACAATGTCACCATGTCTCCATAAGTATCCATCCAATTTGATCCGCCGTTTCCACTTTTTTTTCTTTTCCCAGCCATAAAAATACACCCTGTTTTTTAATTATTTTCTCTTTCTTGAACTTTCTTTGCCATTGGCCATATCTCTTTCCTTTTGAGAAAGATAAGATATTAGTTTTTCCTTCATAAATTTTGGATTTTCACCAGACTGAATAGACAATACGCCTTCAATAATAATTTGTTTACAAAGATATTCCTCATCATTTCTGATGCTTAGCTTTTTTGCAATGGGAGAAAAAACAAGGTTTGCAAGAATACATCCATAAAATGTAGTGATCAGTGCAGTAGACATATCCCCTCCCAGTGAAGATGCACCTGCGGAACCTTCGAAGCTCATATTCTTCAGCATATTAACCAGACCGATCAGCGTACCAATCATACCAAATGCCGGCGCATAACTAGATGCTTTTTCATATATTCCCACAGATTCTGCATGTCGATCTGCCAAATAATCCAAGTCATTATTCAGCATAGATTTGACTTTCTCTGGGTCTGTGGCATCCACAATGAGCATAATACTTTGCTTAAAAAACGGATCTGTCTGTTTATTTGCCATTTCCTCCAATGCCAAAAGGCCGTTCTTTCTAGCAATCTGGGAAAATTCCACCAAAAGATCAATATATTCCATTGGGTTATAGCTGTTTCCCTTTGTCAAAATCTTCATATGCTTTGGAATCTGTTTTAACGTGCCAATAGGATAAGAAGCTATAACCGCAGCAATTGTGCCGCCCATTACAATGAACAAACTAGGAACGTCCCCAAAGTTTTTCAAATTATCAAAAACGAAAGTCGCTGTTTCTGACGGATCATAAACCACGCCAAATACAATTAATACCAATCCTACTATAATCCCAACGATTGTTGTAATATCCATAAAAACGTCCCGCCCTTTTTCTATCGTTTTTATTCATGTTTCTCATTCAGGTCGCCTCTAAAAATACGAGCTTTAAAATTAATTGTTTTTTCTATAATCTCATCTGGAGTTTCTTTTACTAAAAAAAACTCTTTGTTCATCATAATCACTTTTGTATCTGGTATAGATTCAATACATTCGATCTGACTTTCATTGATGACAAAAGGCTCCCGATTCAACTTAGTCAATTTTATCATAATTCATCATTTCCTTTATGCTTTCATTTCATTGAGATTCAGGCAAGAGAAATGCAGATGCAAATCTCTTTGCCCAAATCATCATCGTATTTATCGCTTCATATTTACCAATTCTTCCAGCATTTCGTCAGATACCGTGATCATCTTAGAGCATGCCTGGAAACCTCTTTGCGTTGTGATCATATTGGAAAACTCTGTTGCCAAATCTACGTTTGACATTTCCAAACAACCGGACTGCAACACACCAGTAGCGCCATTGCCTGGTGCAAAGGCCTGCAAATCCCCTGTATTGCTTACAGCCTTATAGTAAGAATTGCCTGCATTTTCCAGCGCATTGGGATTCGTCACACTGCATACGCCAACCACACCAAATTTATATGTATTGCCATTAGCTGCTTTACCACTGATAACGCCATTGGCATCAATACTAATGCCAGTTAAATTCATCAGTTCTGCTCCATCCTCATAGCTGATGGTAGGGGACTCTGTATCATCAGCTGGCTGCAAAGGAATTCTAATGGGTTTCAGTGTACCATAAGTCAAGCTGTTGCCTTCCCCGATTTCTGTACCCAAATCCATATCTGCTGTACCGATTGCTGCTGTCTCAGGCACGAAGCCATATACGACGTTTTTGTTGGCATCTACCAGATAACCGTCACCATCTATTGTAAATTCGCCAACTCGTGTCAAATACATCTGAGAAATCTGATTGCCGTCAATCTCATTGCTTAAACCTGTATCCATGTCTTCCAGCTTAGGCCCAACAATAAAAAAGCCACTGCCATTGATCATACAATCTGTGCCATATCCTGTAGGCTCATATGTACCATTTGCAAAATTCACGCTGATGGCAGAAACCTGACTGCCATAACCAATCTGACTGGGATTGGAACCGCCATATACATTATTCCCTGCACTAGAGCCGCTAATGCTTTGATAAATAGAATCTTTAAATGTAACTCTGCCTGATTTAAAGCCAACCGTATTAACATTGGCGATATTATTACCGATTACATCCATTTTATTCTGGTGTGCACGAAGTCCAGAAACGCCAGAAAACATTGATCTTAACATTTTATATCCTCCTCATATGCTGTGCAAAAGAATATGTTCTTCGGACATACCCAAAAGCCTCCCATATGGGTCCAGCTTCATAAAAGCACCGCACTATCAATATTTGTAAAAATATTACTCTTCATTTCATTTTCATTCATTGCCGTTATTACAACATTATTGGGAAGATTCACAATAAAAGCCGCATCTGTGCCGATCATCACCACATCTTTTGCACCCTTTGTTCTTGCGCTGTTGGCAGCTGAGTTCATCCGCTCAATTAAAGTGTCTGTAACCTCAATCCCTCTTTGTTGTATTCTTTCTTTGGAATGCTTAGAAAACTGCAATTCCTTGGATTTTTCAATAGTTTCATTGAATATGGCTGAAAATTCTTTCTTTGCAGGCTCCTTCTGCAATCGTTTATTTTCCGCCAATATAGATTCTGTTTGCAGCTGACGAATTTTCAAATTGTTAATATTCTCTATCATCCTCACCTCCAAGAATCTTTTTATCCAATCTTATACTGCCTGCGTTTCTTCCGTTCCAGAATCCGTTTCCGGCTTGTCCTCTCCTTCTCCTTCTGAATCAGAGTCTGTAGGAACACTGCCAACAGACATGATCTGGGACATGGTGTACCCCTTTTCTCCGATGTATATGATTGGCTCATCATAAAAGAGAGAGATACCTGTTACGGTACCTGTGACAGTCGTAATATTCCCTTGGGAATCATAATCCGCCACCGTAACCTCTTTGCCTACCATGGAAGAAGCATAGGTACTGATAGAGACCGCTGTCATATTGGTCATGGATTCTACCACTGCCATCTGTGCCAACTGCATCATATAATCTTCCTGGCTTGTGGGATTCATAGGATCTTGATTTTGCAGCTGCTGTGCCATGAGCACCAAAAAGCTTTCCATAGACAAGGTATTGGATCTTGTTTCTGCTTTTGTGTTTTTTGCATAAGCCCCTGCGGTTCTCGCAATAGAATCAATTTTTTGACTTTCCAAAAAAACATCTCCTTATTATTTAAATACGAATCATACAAGTCCTAACCGCAATTGTTCCAAAAAGTCCACAGGATCATCTATTTTCTTTTGCTGCTGATGATTTCTTCTTTCCTCATGGGAATTTCTTTCCTGCTGACCTGGATTTTCCTGCTGTCCATTTTGATAGAATGGTTCTTCTTTGCTTTCTACCTGAACAAAGACAGCATTGCCTGTTCTGTTTTCCAAAACTGCCGCAAGTTTATCTGTATTGTTTACCAATGCATCCATAGCCTGCTGTGTTGTACATAAGATAGAAACTTTTGTCTCACCATTTTCAAATATCAGCTTGATGTGCATTTTCCCAAGCTCTTCCGGCTCCAACTGCAAATCAAATTCATTGCTGCTTCTCATGATGATCTTATCCGCCAACTGATTCACTGTGTCTTCTGTATTTACCAAAGACCCATCTGAAACCTGTACTTGAATCACATCACCCTGGGTTGTTTTCTGAACTGTCTGCAAGCCGATTCCCTCTTGAGGTAATACAAAATCATCCGATTTTTGTGGCTCATTTTGTTCCAGAACAACTTGATTTTCTGTTTTGCTTTGTGTTGTCTGCTGTATTTTGTCACCAGTAACTATGCTTTGGGAAACAACCTGTTCTGCCATTTTTTCAGTCATCTGACCTTCTTGTGTAACAGCGATATTCTTCGGTTGTCCATCTTTCATTCCTTGTGACACAGAAACAGCTTCCGTATTTTGAATAACGAATCCATCTGAAGGCAAATCCCTATGCAGACTTTCCGCATTTAACAAAGGCAAACTCCGCACAACAGATGTGGTTCCTTCCGTTATGGGCTGCATATTTTCTGCTGTAAAAGTCAGCAGTTCCGGCGTAAGTACATTACTGCCGTTTTGCATCAGAAAATCATTGTAAACCATTTGATTCTGCACCATAGCCAGCAAAATATTTTGCCCCTGCTGCGCCAAATCCACAAGTGGTTCTGTTTCTTTCTCTGATGACCCATTTGTTTTTTTGACCTGCATAGACTTTTCACCACTTTTTTCCGTTTCACTCTTCAAAGCTTTTTGGAAATCCTGGCTGTTGGTTCCTGCACTGTTTTCAGCATTTGCAGACGATGGTTGGTTTACATTCGGTGTCTGAAGATTTAACGATACCGCTCCTCCTGTCATATTCTCACCTCCTTTCAAGTAAAAACATTAAATAACTTTTTTATGTTTCAGGCTTGCGCCTGTAACAAACTCCTCAATAAAAAGCTCATTTTCTTTTTGTGTTTCTTTTTTATATTCTTCTTCACTGATACTCTTTAGTTTCTCTATAGAAAGCATTTCCTTCTTGGCGCCGATCATTTTTTCTCTTTTTTCATCCTCAATTTTTTTCAAATGGTTCAGCTGCGCCGTTTGCTCTTTGATCAACTTATTTTGCTTGATGATAAAGCTTTCAAAGATTGTTGCCTCAGCAATGGTAATGCCTTCCTCTTTCTTTGTATTAAACTTCAGTATGAGTGCATTTTCTTCTTTTTTCAGTTCTTCAATCTTCATTCGCTGTGCCACTACATTTTGAGCAGCTTGCGCATACTCATTTTTCAGTACTTCCAGCAAATCACTTTTGTATTTTAAAACAGGTTCTAAACGGAAAGAGAATTTTTTCATAAATATATCACCTTAATTTAGTCTTTTAAAATTTCTTCCATTATTTCCATTGTATCTTCATATGTATATGCTTCATTGATGCCCTGCATCAAAAATGCATTGATTTTGTCGATTTTTGATACAGCATAATCAAGGCTGCCATTGGTTCCCGCTTTATAGGCACCAATGGAAATCAGATCTTCGTTCTTACTATATACGCTCAAAATATTTCTGAATTTAGAAGCAAGCTCCCTATGTTTGTCAGAAACAATACTTGTCATCAAACGGGAAATGCTGGCATTCACATCTATTGCAGGAAAATGGTTCCCATTGGCAAGTTTTCTGGATAATACAATGTGGCCATCCAAAATACCGCGAACGGTATCAGCGATGGGCTCGTTGGTATCATCCCCTTCAACCAGCACTGTGTAAATTCCTGTAATAGAACCCTCTTTGAAGTTTCCGCTTCTTTCCAGAAGCTTTGGAAGTTTAGAGTAAATAGAGGGGGTATACCCTCTTGCAATAGGCGGTTCTCCTACTGCAAGTCCAATTTCTCTCTGTGCCATGGCAAAACGCGTCAAGGAATCCATCATTAGAAGAACATCATTCCCTTGATTTTTAAAATATTCCGCAATAGCTGTGGCAACAATGGGACATTTCATGCGGAGCATGGGCGACTGGTCGCTGGTTGCCACAACCAGAACAGAACGGGCTAAGCCTTCTTCTCCCAAGTCTTTCTGCACAAACTCAAGTACCTCACGTCCACGTTCCCCAACCAGCGCAATCACATTAATGTCGGCCTTCACATTTTTTGCGATCATCCCCAACAGCGTACTCTTTCCCACACCGCTGCCGGCAAAAATCCCAACCCTTTGGCCTTTTCCAATGGTAAGCATACCGTCAATGGCTTTTACGCCAAAACTCATACGCTCGGTAATAGGGGGTCTTTCCAAAGGATTGATATAAACATCATCCACAGGATAATATTCTTTTGGGGAGAATGCCCCCAAACCATCAATTGGCTGTCCAAGAGCATTAATAATCCTGCCCCTTAAAAAATCGCCAACTGGTATTTTTAAGCGCTGTTTTGTATTTCTGACAAAACTGCCTGCGGTAATCCCGTTTGTACTTTCATAGGGCATCAAAAGTATTCTGTCATCCTTGAATCCAATAACTTCACTCAAAACCTGACCTTTTGCGTCTTGGCTATAGATGGCGCTTATATCTCCAATCCCACAGCTTCCGCCTGATGCTTCAACCATCATTCCAACAATATTTTCAATTTTGCCGATATGGCTGATGGTTTCTGAACGCTTTATTAAATCCACTATATTTTTCAACTTATGAATCCCCCTATTTATACAGCAGAATTACTGATGATTTCTCTGATATTTTCCACCTGTGTATTGGCGCTTGCATCAATGATCTCATCCGGGAACTCGATAATGCAGACTCCTTGTCCTTCCTTTTCCATAGGAATTACTTGAATGTTGTCTGATAAATTTGATAAAGCTTGGAGTAGATCAACATCTGCCTCCATCATAAGCTCCGCATCCGTTTTGGATATATATATTTTCACCCATTCTTTGGACGCAAGCCTTTCTGTTGCAGAAAGAATCATCCTTTCAATAATTTCTCCACTGGTCTTTAGGCTTACCTGAACCACTTTTTCCGCAACAGAAACCGCAATATCTATCAAACTGGATTTGTAATCCATTAATATCTTTTCTTTTTCCGCGGAAGCATCACTGACAATCCGCTTCAGCTCATCAAAAAACTCATTTGTCCTTTTTTCTTCCGCTTCTCTCAGTTCCCTGTAGGCCTCTGTTCTTCCTTCCTCATATCCTACTTCATAGCCTTCTTTGCGGCCTTTTTCCAGAGCCTCCTCCTTCAGTTCCTGAGCATCCATTTTTGCTTTTTTCAGGATTTCTCCTGCTTCTTTTTTCGCATTGTCGATAATAATCTGCTCAATCCGGTGATAGCCCTCTGTTACCATATCAGACTTTTCTTTTTCATCGTCTGCTTCTGACTTAGAATTCACATCCAGAGAATCATTCTGAATTTTTTCAGCAGGCTCTTCTCTTTCGCTATTTTCTTCCGTAAATTCTGCTTCATGCAAATCTTGAGCATCCTCAAAGGTTTCCTCCCGAAACTCGTATTGCTGAATGCGGCTTTCCTGCTCATTGAATTTAATCAAATTATGCAATGATATCATCCTTTCCGCCCTTCAAAATGACAAGTTCACCCTGTTCTTCCAAGGTTCTGATGACATTGACAATTCTTTGCTGTGCTTCTTCCACATCTCTGATTCTTACATTGACTGTAACCTCCAAGTCGGACTTGATATTTTCCGCCATACGCGTGGACACATTTGCAAAAATAAGATTTGCCACTTCGGAATTTGCCTGTTTCAGTGCAAGTACAATATCCCTTGGATCACATTCACGCAGGAATCTCTGAATAGACCGGTTGTCCATTGTAACAATGTCTTCGAATACAAACATTCTCTTTCGAATCTCATTTGTAAGTTTTTCGTCGCGATTAGAAAGCTCATCAAAAATATATTTTTCACTGCCTCTGTCCATATAATTGATAACATCAGCAATATAGTCGATGCCGCCAGCCTGTGTATAATCTGTAGTCAAGACCGCTGAGAATTTCTTCTCTATCTGCTCCTCTACAATTTTTATGGCTTCCGGCGAAGCGCTTTCCATTTTTGCGATACACTCCACAACCCGGATCTTTTTATCTCTGGGCAAATATGTAATGACATCCGCCGCCTGATCTGCATTTGCATAGGAAAGTACCAGTGCAATGGTCTGGGGTCTTTCATGCTGAAGAATGGCAAACAGATTTTTGCTGCTTAATTTTCTAACACTGGAAAAAGGCATGGTCTTTAATGATTTTGCTACCTTTTCCAATAAAGCAGAAGCTGTTTGCTGTCCGAAAGCTTTTTCCAAAACGGATCTGGCATATTCCAAACCACCCTCTGTTACAACTTTCTGCGTCATGCACTCCTTATAAAAGTCATCCAGCACACTTTCCGTCTCTTCCGAGGAAAGATGCCTCATCTTTGCAATCTCAACAGTAAGCGCCTCAATATCCTCTTCTGTTAGATATTTATAGATTTGAGACGCTTTATCTGTCCCCATGGATATAATGACCGCGGCAGCCTTTTGCTCGGGTGTAAGTTCTTTATTTTCCATCCCGATCTCCTCCTCTCAGCCATGCTTTTAATGTTTGTGCTGAGATTTCCGGATTTTCCTCCGTAATTTCCCGAATCTTGTTTTTCAACTCCATACTTCTTTCATTTTTAATATTAATCAGATCCGCAACCAGATCCACATTTTCTTCTTGCTTAGGCTCTTGATAAGAAGCTGGTTCTGGAATAACAACATTAATCCCTTTATTCTTCTGTTTCTTTCTTTTTCTTTTGATAATTTTAATAATAATCAATACGATCAGCAGAAGAAGCAAAAGCGCACCTACTGCAATTCCGCCAATAATTACAAGACGTCTGATCTGTTCTTCGGTAGGAATGTTATCTGCCTCTGCGGCATCTTCTTCCCCTTCTTCTGTATGGAAAGGAATTCCTACGATCTCGATCTTATCGTCGCTGTCTTCATTACTAATACCCGCAGCTCTTGCCACAAGAGAAACCAGATTTCTTCTCGTAGCCGTATCCAGATTCTCATCATCAATAATGACTGCAATACTGAGATCTTCCACATCCCCAGCATCAATCTGCTGCTGCTCTTTAATCTGATCTACTAAATATTCCGCAGTACCATCGCTAAGAATATAATTTTCTGTGCCATCCTGGGTTATAGCAGAATATACTGGAATATCAGAATTCGTTTCTGTTCCCGGAACACCTCCTACTGCTTCCCCTTCTTTTCCAACTTCCTGATGTGCTGTTTCTGAAGATTTTACGCCAGTATTATCTTCATTTTCCGCCGTATAATCAATCAATTCCCGAAGTTTTTTATTGATATCCACTTCACTCTTTACAGAAACCTGTACACGATCCTGTCCATAAATGGGAATCAAAATATCCAGCACCTTATTTTTAATTTTGGTATCAATGGCTTCCTCAACCTGCAGCTTCAATTGATTGGCATTTACGCCTGACGTTTCTTCGGTAACACTCACATCTTTTCCATTGCAGACCACTGTCACACTTTCAAATTCCAAATCCGGAATGCTTCTGGAAATAAGGCGCTGCATCGCCTGAACATCTTCCTGAGATATTTCAGTTCCATCCTTTGTAATAACCGCTACTGAAGCAGTTGCTTTTGATGAATTTTCACTATCCAGAACATATTTTCTGTCCTCGCCAAAAGCAATTGTAACAGTCGCTTCTTTAATATTGGGGAAGAAGGAAGAAATTGTAGCTCCCATTCTTTCCTGAAGTCCTTGACGCTCATAATATTGTTTTTCAGACTCAGAGGATGTCAAATCAACATTCTCTGAAAAAACGTCGTATGTAAACCCACTTTTGGGATAACCTTCATACACCAGTTCTGCCTTCAGCTGCTCTCCCACATCTTCCGGTACAAGTATTGAACTGCCAGAAGAGAGCGCTTCATACTTGTAATCAACACCATCCTCCTGTAACTTCCCCATAATTTCACTGGCTTCTTCATTGCTTAATCCTGTAAAAAGTGTTACATAAGGCCGGTTATTCAGCCAAAGAGCAATCCCAATAGATAAAACTACAGATGCCGCTACACCGATTATAATGATCTTCTTTGTTTTAGCGCTGAACTTTTTTACTGTTTCCTTGATTTTTGTCAATATTGAAATAACTCTTTCGTTCACTTTAGATCCCTCTTTAAAAAATATCAAAATGCTATGCTAACATTCGCTAAAATTACAAACTAATTCTCATCAGTTCATTGTATGAATCCAAAGTTTTGTTCCGCAGCTGTACCAAAAAATCAACAGAAAGCTGTGCCATAGATGACTCAATCGGTACGGTATGTGCATCATCTATCTGCCCTGTTGATAACAAATACTGTGCCTGCTCCAGACTTTTTTCACTTTCTACCACGTTTTGCACTGCGCTTTGGAAAAAATCTCCAAAGGCAAAGCTGGTATTTCCCTGAATTTCATTTTGCTTTTCCCCAAAAAATGAGGCCGCATTGATTCCATTCATTGGTGAAATAAACATAAAAAATTCCTCCTAAATTCATCTATTTTTATTCGCCAATTTGTAACGCTTTTGTTGCCATAGACTTCATCGTATTAAAAGCCGTTAGATTTGCTTCATAAGCCCGGCTTGCAGACATGCTGTCAACAACCTCTTTCAGCAGATCCACGTTGGGCATCTGAACATATCCGTTTTCATCCGCATCAGGATGCGTAGGATCATATACAGACCGAAAATCACTGGGATCCTCCACAATATCCGTTACTCTTACGCCGCCTCCGGAAGCACTGGATTTTGCCAATTCAGAACGAAAGGCATTTGCAAAGCTGTTCTCTCCTGCTGCCTCAAAAACGACCATCTTTCTCCGATAAGGGCCGCCTGCCTCTGTTCTTGTAGTATTGATATTGGCAATATTTTCTGCTGCAACATCCAACCTCATCCGTTCCGCTGTCATACCGGATGCGCTAATATTAAGTGCGTTCAAAAAACTCATCTGTTCTCGCCCCCTTATCCTTTGATTACGGTTCCCAATCTTGTAAAATCATCGTTAATGGACTTAATCAAAAACTGGTACTGCAAAGCCGCCTTCGCAAGTTCCATACTCTCAACGTCAATATTAACATTATTCCCATCAGCTCTTGTAGATTCCGTCTCAGATTCATGAACAGTCGACTGAACAGACTGAATGCTATTTTTATAGTCATAAGCCGTTTTGCCCTGCTGACCTTCCAATCTGCTTATCAGCTCATCTTCAAATGTAACGTATCTGGCTTTATACCCAGGCGTTTCTGCATTGGCGATATTATCTAATGTAACAGTCTGTTTCTGCCAAATAAAGTCCAGAACTTTTTTTGAAAGGCCAAGTACATTATTATCAATAAAATTCACTTTCAACCCTCCTAATCCATAGAAAAAAACATTATTTCCCTTTTTTTCTTATAATTCTCTTAAAAAAAACTATCATTTTGATTAAAAAATACAATTCAACTACAAGTATAATACTTTTCCAAAAGAATTCAATATTATCATTCATTCTGCAAAATAATCATCAGTATGCATATGTCTTACAAAATTCGACACGATATTTTGTAATATACCGACACTTTTTAAGTCGAAATATTTTTTATACCCCCGCAGCCCACTACTTTCAACAAAAAAACTGTATTTTCTCTCAATATTTCTACATCATTTTACACTTTTTCACGCATTTTTTACATTTCTTTCAAAAAGTATTAAATAGACCATTTGTTTTTTATTAAAAATACTGTATCATCCATACTGCCAAAAAACTAAATTTTATACTTTTTGCAAGAGCGAGGAAGGGCTTGGGAAACGAAAGTGTCAACACATTTGCTTCGCAAATGCCAGCCATGAATGGCTGTCCGCATCTCTTTGCGGTGTGGGTCAACACATTTGCTTCGCAAATGCCAGCCATGAATGGCTGTCCGTATCTCTTTGCGGTGTGGGTTTTCTAACTGGAATCCCCATCCGGAATTCACTTCCAATGAGAAAAAGCAGGAATTTCAAGACTTTTTAGCCGATGAAATTCCTGCTTTATACTTCTGGCTTAAATAAAATGAGCCTTTGACGACAGGGTGTCGACTTTTTTTGACACCTTGATCTTCGTCTTATGTATTCCCTTTATTTTCCATATAAAAAACTATGAAGCAAAAAATTTACAAAATTGTATTAATTAAATGGATTTTGGGTCGATATAGTTGATAATAAGCTTTTTAAGCAAAAACTTTAACTTTTTATGAGGAGGGTCTCACCTATGCTAAAAAATTTAAAAATTGGTAAAAGATTAGTTATTTCATTTCTAATCGTCAGTTTGATTGCAAGTATTGCAAGTATCGTCTGTATATTTCTTACAAAATCTGTACAGTCTAGATATTCCGACACCATCTCCAATTATGGATTTGCACAGGGTGATGTAGGCAATCTTATTTCAGATTTTTCAGAAGCGAATTTAAATCTGCATAACGCGGTATCCTATGCAAATATTTCCGCGAAAACAGAGGCTAAATCCACCTTTGAAAACAGTCTGACAAACATTGACGATTTGTTTAATGTCTTGGAAAAATCTGTCGTAACCGAAGAAGAAAAAAATTCTTTTAACTCCGCAAAAATGGCATGGACTACATATAAAACATTGTCTCAGGAAATCCTGACACAAAGCGGAAGTGATAGCGCAGCAGCACAAACAAAGCTGGTCAATGAACTAGACCCTATTTATAGTACAATTTTCACTGAACTTACACAATTGCTGACACAGAAATATAATGAAGGCACAACCGCACAGAATTCTATCAATACCTCAACAAACATCATCATTATCATTGCTATTGTTATTATTATTATAGCACTGGCAATTTCTATTCTGTTGGGTCGTTTCCTGGCAAAAAATATTTCTGAACCTTTGAATATTTGTTCCAAACGTCTGGCTGCTGTTGTTGCAGGCGATTTGTCCTCACCTGTGGATGTTTTCTCTTCAGAGGATGAGGTCGGAGATTTAACACGTTCCACACAGAAACTGGTTGAAACATTATCTAATGTCATCAGCGATGAAATCTATCTCCTTACAGAAATGGCAAACGGCAACTTTGCAATCGCAACTACTATGGAAGATGCGTATGTAGGAGATCTGAAACCGATCCTGCTTTCCATCCGCAAAATCAATAGAAATTTGGATTCTACACTTTACCAAATCAATCAGACAGCAAATCAGGTTGCCAGTGGTGCAGAACAGGTTGCAACAGGTGCACAGGCATTAAGCCAGGGCGCAACAGAACAGGCAAGCTCCATTGAAGAATTGGCTGCTACAATCAACGAAATCTCTCAGCTGGTTTCTCATACTGCTGAAAACGCTGCTCAGTCTAATTTGAAAGCGAAAGAAATCAGCGATGACATGGAATCCGGAAATGTTAAAATGGAACAATTGATGGTTGCAATGTCTGATATTTCCAACAGTTCTATTGAAATCAGCAAAATCATCAAAACCATTGAGGACATTGCTTTCCAGACAAATATTCTTGCATTGAACGCTGCTGTAGAAGCAGCACGTGCAGGTGCAGCCGGCAAAGGCTTTGCCGTTGTTGCCGATGAAGTAAGAAATCTTGCAAGTAAAAGTGCAGAAGCTTCCAAAACTACAGCTTCCCTCATCGAGACTTCCATTAAAGCTGTAGAAAACGGATCTAAAATTGCAAATGAAACTGCAAATGCTTTGAATTCTGTTTTGACCAAAAAAGACGAAATCACGGTAGCAATTGCTAAAATTTCAGACGCTTCCGCTGAACAGGCAAATTCTATTTCCCAAATTACAATCGGTATTGACCAAATTTCTTCTGTTGTGCAGACAAACTCCGCTACAGCACAGGAAAGCGCTGCTGCCAGCGAAGAACTCTCCGGTCAGGCTACTGTTTTAGATGAATTATTCAAAAAATTCAAATTGAGAAACAGAACAAATGTAGCAACCCCTGTTGATTCTTCCGATTTTGATAATCACAATTTCAGCGGATCTGATTCTTACGATGAAAATTTTGCACCGTATAATGATTTCTCCAGTAAATACTAAATCAAATCAAAAACGAACAGCTGTTACCGCAGCTGTTCGTTTTTATTTACGTTTTTTATTTTATATTTTTTATAAAAATGGCTCTTCATCCGTATCATACAGATAAAGAGCCATTTCATTTTTTGTCTACCAATTATTTTAAATCGTATTTTACCTTCCTCTATTTCGTTTCTGAATAAACATGGAACGCTTTTAATTTCTGCCATACGCGACCATGTACACTCTCTAAAGGAAAATTCCCTTGGGCATCCTTTTCTCCCGCTTCAGTTCCCATAAGCAGAGCAATGCCTTCATCAATGGTGGAGATGGGATAGATATGGAACATTCCTTCTTTCACGGCTTCCACCACTTCATCCTTCAGTACCAGATCACGGATATTGGAAACAGGAATGATAACACCCTGTTTGCCTGTCAGACCACGCTTCTTGCACAGGTCAAAGAACCCTTCAATTTTATATGTGACGCCGCCGATGGCTTGGATTTCCCCTTTCTGGTTCACGGAGCCTGTCACCGCCAAGTCCTGACGAATGGGCAGTTCTGCCAGAGAGGACAGGATGCAGTACAGCTCTGTACTGGAGGCGCTGTCCCCGTCGATGCCGTTGTAATTCTGCTCAAAGCAGACACGGCAGGACAGAGAAAGAGGGAATTTCTGGGCATAGGTCTGCCCCAAATAACCAGTGATGATCTGTACCCCTTTGTCGTGGGTCTGACCGCTCATGCGTGCCTCCTTTTCGATATTGACAATACCGGATTTCCCCACATAGGTGGTAGCTGTGATACGGCTGGGATTGCCAAAAGCATAGGAACCCATATCCAGCACCGCCAGACCGTTGATCTGTCCCACTTCCGCGCCGTCCACATCAATCATGATGACGTTTTCTTCCAGCATCTCATCCAGTTTTTCTTCATACAGCCGCAGACGGTCCTCTTTTTCCACAATGGTTTTCTGCACATGCTTTGCCGTTACCATTTCCGCGCCATCCAGCTTTGCCCATGCCGCCGCTTCTCCCAGAATCTCTGCCAGATGATTGAAACGGGTGGACAGCTTGTTCTGCCGTTCTGCCGCACGAGAGGAATATTCCACCACCGCACAGACAGCGCTCACATCAAAGTCCGTGGTCTTTTCCCGCATGGTAAAGCCTTTGATGAACTGGGCAATCTTCAGCATGTTTTCCTGAGAACGGGGCATTTCATAGTCGAAATCCGCTCTGATTTTGAAAAATTTGTCAAACTCCTCATCGTAAGCGCTGAGCAGTTCATAATAATAACTGCTGCCAATCATGATGATTTTGATATTGGCAGGGATGGGTTCCGGTTTCAGCGTAGGCGCTACCACTGTGCCCAACTGTTCCCGAATGGCATCCATATTGATTTCTTTTGTTTTGATGACCCGGCGGAGGGCTTCCCACGCTTGAGGTGCTGACAAAATATCCTGCGCCTGCACAATGAGATAGCCGCCGTTTGCCTTATGGAACAAACCGCCTTTGATTTTCATAAAGTCTGTGGTCAGGTTGCCGAATTCGCTGTCGTATTCCACTTCCCCCACCAGATTATAATAAGTGGGATTGAATGTAGTCACCACAGGGGCGCCTTTGGTTTCGCTGTTGTCCACAATGAGATTTACTTTATATTTCAGCGTCACGTCCTCCGGCTGTTTTTTGGAAAGCATGGGCAAAAGGGATGCCAAACCTTCTTCCCCGTCGTCCTCATCCTCAAAGAACTGGCTGATATTTTCCAGTACATCTTCTTTCACAGCGTTGATATATGCCACTGCTTTTTCGTTCTGCTCATATTTTTCCTGGACAGCACTCACATGGTGACCGATGGCAAACATCCCCACCTTATGATCCAGCTGTTCCACGCATCGTTTGGATTCCTTATCCAATTCCCGAATATCCCGCATGATGGCAGAAGCCTTTTCCTGCACGATCTGGGAATTTTTCTCAATGACATCCTTCACGTCTTCGGCAAGGTCATCATATTCTTCCTCGCCCACAGGTTTCCCGTCCACCACAGGCATAAAATAAATGCCGGAATTGGTGGTCTTTACCTGAAAATCATTTTCTGCCGCTTCTTTGCTCATCTGATCCATGAGGGCGTCCCGTTTTTCATCGAACTCACGGAGCAGTTCTGTTTTCTGTTTTTCATAGTCCTCTGTGCGGAATACTTTCTGAAGCTCTGTCTGGAACAGCTGTACCAGCTCATTCATATCATCCCGAAACTTTCTGCCTTCCCCAGCAGGGAAAGACAGGGCCAAAGGGCTTCTGGGGTTCTGGAAGTTATAAACATAGCACCAGTCCAAGGGCACTTCCTCCGTTGCCGCCAGACGTTCCGTGCTGGCTTTGGCATAGGTGGTTTTCCCTGTACCGGAAGGCCCTGACATATAGATGTTATAGCCTTTGATCTTCACATGCAGCCCAAAATCAAAGGCTTTGACGGCTCTTTCCTGCCCAATGATGCCTTCCAAGGGTTCCAGCTCCGCTGTGGAGCGGAAAGAAAAATCATCGGCAGAACAGCCGTTTTTCAGCTCTGTATAAGAAAGTTCTCGTTGCATATCCTTTCGCCTCCTTGCAAAAAATGCCGAAGAAAAGGGTTCTTCGGCATCTCAAAAATCAATCTTCCTGCCCTTCATAAAAAGGCGTATATTTCCACATAATGACTGCGTCCTCGTGGGTATCAGGGTAATAATTCTTCCGCAGACCTTCGGCACGGTAGCCATGCTTATGGTACAGACGCTGAGCAGGTGTGTTATTGATCCGCACCTCCAAGGTAATGCCGATCATTTCTTTTTCTAAGGCAACCTGTTCCAGCTGTGCCATAAGGGCGTCACCAATGCCCTGTTTCCGGTAATCTTCCAGCACTGCCACATTGGTGATATGGCCTTCTGTGATGACGTGCCACATACCTGCATAGCCTACGATTTTCCCCTCTGCCACTGCTACATAATAAATGGCAAGATTGTTTTCCGTCATTTCCCGTTCAAAATCTTTCCGTGTCCAAGGGATAGAAAAGGTCGCTTCTTCCACAGCCAACACGCCGTCAATATGCTCCACCGTCATGGGGATGATCTCAAACATGTTCCGCTGCCTCCTTTTCCAGACGTTCTTCCCTTTCTCTCTCCGCTTGAGACTTCCGCAGATAAATCAATTCCAGTTCGTTACCGGAAATGGCTTTGCCTTCTTCTGCCATAACTTTGCCATAAGATGCCACCGCCGCCGCACGCTGCAAAGCACAGTGGGCAGGCGCAAAGTGGAAGTCTGGATTTTTTGCCAGTTTTTCTCTATGCACCGGCACGCCGTCCCCTAAGAAAATCACATCCTGTTCAAAGGATTCGGCAATATCAATGATGACGTCGATGCTTTCTGCCATATATTCTGTCAGAGGCACCAGTTTTTCCCCTTCCCATTCATAGAAGCAAGCATAAACCTGCTGCCGTCTGGCGTCCATAATGGGGCAGACGATAGCACCTGTCATAAACATATGATATGCCAGAGCATCCAAAGTGGGAACAGCAAGAAGGGGCTTATTCAGTCCCAGACAAAGGCCTTTTGCCGTTGCGGCGCCGATGCGCAGCCCTGTAAAAGAACCGGGGCCAACAGCGCAGGCAATATAATCCACATCTTTGGGGTCTGTATTTGTTTTTTCGCAGATTTCTGCCACCATAGGCAAAATGGTCTGGCTGTGTGTCAGTTTATCATTCTGGGTAAATTCCCCAATGAGTTTCTCATCTTCAATGATGGCAGCACTTGCGGTCTGCCCCGATGTATCAATTGCCAATATTTTCATGGTTCCACCTCCTGCCGCAGGGTAATTCTGCGATAGTCCTCGCCTTTTTCAAAATCCTTTTCCACTGTCAGCCAGATGGCTTCCTTGGGGATCAGGTCGGGGAACAGTTCTGCCCATTCCACAAGGCAGACACCGTCGCCGAAAAAGTATTCTTCGTAGCCAATGTCGTCCATTTCCTCCTCGCAGGAAAGACGGTACACATCAAAATGATAAAAAGGCAGGCGTCCGTCATGGTATTCATTGACAATGGTAAAGGTAGGGCTGGTGACGTGGTCTGTCACTCCAAGCCCTGCCGCAAAGCCTTTGGTAAACACGGTTTTTCCGGTACCCAGATCCCCTGTCAGGCAGAAGATCTGTCCCCTTTGGGCGTTTTTGCCCATTTCTTCTCCCAAAGCCGCCGTTTCCGCCGGACTATGGGTTTCCCAGATTTTTTCCATAATAGCCCCCCAGTTTCTCTTTAGTACATGAAGATGGCTGTGATGCCTGTGTCGATTTCTTTGGATTCATTGCCATCGTAATAGTACAGATCGCCTCTATTGGCTGTATAATCGTAGTTTTTCAGATAAGCCAGCTTGCCGTTGTATTTGTACTGCATGCTGTAAACACCAGTGTCGATGAGTGTATCTTCGCCGTTTTTCAGCACATGCAGATCACCGTTGCCATTTTCCTGATCAATGTTGTTGATATAGTACACAGCATCTCCATCAGCAGCAAAGTGTACACCGCCAACGCTTTCCACTTCTACAGGGTTGCCGCCGTCCCAGACACCCATGGTGCCCAGACCGCTTTCATAATCCTTGAAGTACCCCACATCATGAGTAGTGCCCAAGAAGTCTGCCACTTCCACATTTTCCATGGTGAAAGAAGGTTCTGCGCCCAGTTTGGCAATATTCAGTGTGGTTGCACCAGTCATGGTATCTGTTTCATAATAGCCTACCATAGTGCCGTCATCAGAGAGGAACACATTGGCAGGAGAAATGTTTTTGCCTTCCAGCTGCCAGCTGCCGCCGGTAGCGTTGACCACCAGAATCTTTGGTTCTGTATACATCAATGTCATATAATAGCCCTGTTCCGCATCTTCCAGACTGCCCAGCTGAGAAATGGGCATTTTTTCCATATCGCCGGCTGCGTAGCATACAGCATAAGGTCTGTCATTTTCCACGGAAACAGCGGAAATGGCACCAGCAGCCACTTCTGTCAGCTTACCGTTGCTGTACATATATACATTCTGCAGTACAGGCTCGAAGCCTTCGCCGCCTTCCATGGCTGTACGGATGGCATCACGCTGGAGTTTTGCCTGATAAGCGTCACCGTCTGCTTCTGTCAGCAGTGCGTCGCTTTCTTCCAGATCGTCCTCAATGATGGAATCATAGGTCACCAGACCTTCTGTGGAGCCCATGAGCAATACATCTTTGCCGTTTGGCATCACTTCCAGATAAGTCACTCCATCCATGATCTTCACTGGTTCTGTGCCGTAAGTGTACTGGAATGCTGCGTAGCCTTCGCCTTCCGCACCAGCGAAATAGATTTCGTCTGTATCACTGGTCATCATGGCAATGGCTGCGTTGTCATGGAGGCATACAGCTTCTTCGCCTTCGGCTGTGCCTTTTGCGTAAAGGGCTGTGCCGTTGTCACCGCTCTTGCGGTACATCACGAAGCTGCCGTCATTGCTGATGGCATAAGAGCCGCTTTCTGCCAAAATATTAGATTCTACCAATTTAGAAGTACCATTTACAAACTGATACAAATCCGCTGCGCCGTCTGCTGTTGTTTTTACAAAAACAGCCGCTGCGCCATCTTTTGTGGGCATATAATCCGCTACAGCTTCGCCCACCAGAACACCTTCGCTGTCTGCACCGACACCTTTGTAATACAGGTCAAAAGTGCCGTCTGTCCGCACATTGGTGCTGTAGTACAGGCCGCTGCCGTCTTCATTGAATGTGGTACCCCATGCGGAATAATACTGGTTGTACTGACCGCCGGAAGAAATGCCTTCCGCTGCCACATAAGCGTCATTTTCCAAATCGTAGATATACAAATTATTGTCTTTCGCGTAAGCAATGCCTTTATCTGCATGAACTTCTCCAACAGGGCCCACGATTTTCCAGCACAGTGCCAAAACGCCTATGAACACCAGCAAACCAACAATGATACCGACAATATTGCTGCCGGATTTTGCAGGTGCTGCTGTCTGCACGGGCGCCGTTTCCGCTTCAACAGGTTCTGCCGCAGGCTCCTCTGTTGTTTCCGTTTCTTTCACTTCTTCTGCTGTTTCTGTTTCCCCAGCTGCTTCTTCTTTTAAATCTTCTGCTGTAGGTGCCGCTTCTTCTGCGCTCTGCACTTCTTCCTCCGCCTTTGTGTCCGCAGGCATCTGCTGTTCCTGATCTTCCGTCAGGGAAAGATCCTTCTTTTCTTCGTCCATATTTCAGGAACCTCCTTCAATTAAAAATATCTGTTTTTGACAGCCAACACTGTCCGCCCCAGCCGTTTCGTTCTTCGCATTGTCGGACTATTGACAGACCGACACAAAAAAACAGGCACGTCAACAACCAGCCGCTTTTTCTGCCATTGTTTTCCCTGCCGTTTCTGTTTCCGTTTTCTGCCAAAAAACAGTCCTCTGCCTATAGAAAAAGCCATGCGCAGCATTTTCCAGACAAAAAGACCGTCTTTGCCATATTTTTCTATCATTTTGAAATTCAGATTCATCATGATTCCCCTTCCCGAAACCGGTACTTTATTATACCACAGTTGTTTCTTCCTTACAAGAAAAGGGGCTTTTTCCAAGGAAATTCTCATTTTACATGGAAAAAACAGTAAATTATTAAAAAACTATTAACAATCGTAAAAAATGCGTAACTTTTTGTTTACAAATTTTGGATTATTTAGTATACTAATTCAGGATAAAAAAGACAGAAAGGTGATCTCATGGAAGAAAATCAAAACTTCTCCAAAGATAACAATACAGAAACAATTCAGACAGAAAATACACAGACAGAAGCAAAGGCGGACAAGCATCTGCTGACACTGCATCTGTCCCACAAAAACGGCTCCAAAACCCTGCATCTGAGAAAAGGACATCTCATCGCTGCATCCGTAGCAGCTTTGCTGGTACTGGGCGGCGGCGCCTATGCTGGTGTTTCCTATCTACAGACCCAGAACCGTCTGACAAACTCTCAGCAGCAGCTGGCAGAAATGGAAAAGGAAAACCGCAAACTGACCCAGCGCACAGAAATGCTGGAAACAGAAAATGAAGAATACACCCAGCACATCAACGAAATCCAGCTGAAAACAGAAGAACTGGAAAACAAAATGACAGAGCTGGAAAACACCAAACAGAGTCTGGCGGAAGAAATCAATAACATGAGCGGCACTTCCACAGACGGCACAGCTGTAGCCTCTGCAGAAAGCAATGACACTGCTTCCGCAGAAGCAGATTTGACCACTGCATGTCTTTCCATTCTGGAAAACAGCAATACAACCCAGTCCGGTGAAAAAACATTCACCACTATCGTCACAACTTCTTACAACAAGACAGCATCTCTTTCTGCACAGCTGGATAAGATGAATGTAATGCTGGATCTGGCAGGCGCTTCTTTCGTAGATGTAGCCACCAACGTGACAGAAACTCTGGCGCAGTACAGCAACATTCCTACAGGCTATCCTTTGGAAGACTTTGTGTTCTCCACCGGATTCAATCCTGACGGTGATCCTTCCATCAGCGACGGCCGTGTTCACAAAGGCATTGACCTTTCCACCAGAAGCCAAATCCTGCCCATCAGCGCAACAGCGGCAGGCACCGTTGTAGAAGCAACATATCATGATGACTATGGTTATTATGTGAAAATCGACCACGGCAACGGTTTCACCACACTGTATGCCCATAACTCCGAAAATCTGGTAGAAGTCGGTGACACTGTAAAAAAAGGTGATGTCATTGCCATGACTGGCTCCACAGGCATGTCCACAGGCATCCACTGCCACTATGAAATTCAGCTCAATGGCATTTACCAGAATCCCAAAGACTACGAATAATACAGATATCACAAGCAGACCATCTCTTAAGCACTGCTGTCATAAGAAAACAAATACAGCTGGAATCTTTGACAAAGGATTCCAGCTTTTTTTATTTCCTTCAGATTTTCATCAAAAATGTTTTCTAATGGAAAGCTGCTTTGGATGGTTCTTTTTTTGTAAAAATCTCTTGCCAAAATCCTACCTTTTCACTTTGTCATGTGGTAGAATAGGCATACAGAAGAACTTCCTTTGTAATCTTAAATCAATCTTAAAGATTTTTTCCCTGTTTTCTTAAAAGGAATATTGATACAATACAATTAGAAATTTGGAGGTGTATGAACTATGTATAATATTTTGATTTGTGATGATGAGAAGGACATCGTGTCTGCCTTATCCATCTATCTTTCCACAGAAAACTATAAGATTTTCACAGCTTTTACAGGAAAAGAAGCTTTGGATGTGGTCGCTCACAACGACATCCATCTGGTGCTTATGGATGTGATGATGCCCCAGATGGACGGCATTTCTGCCACAGCCAAACTGCGGGAACAGTACAACATCCCCATTATCCTGCTGACAGCAAAAAGCGAGGACAGCGACAAAATTTTGGGGCTGAACATCGGCGCTGACGACTACATCACGAAGCCTTTCAATCCCATTGAGGTGCTGGCAAGGGTCAAATCCCATCTGCGCCGCTATACCTCTTTGGGCGGCATGGCAAAAAAAGCATCCCATCTGGTCATCGGCGGCATTGATCTGGATGACGATTCTAAGACCGTTACCGTAGACGGGGAGCCCGTTTCCCTGACACCCAGTGAATACAACATCCTGAAACTGCTCATGGAAAATCCCGGACGGGTATTCTCCTCCAATCAGATCTATGAACAGATTTGGAACGAGGACGCCTATGGCTCCGGCAGTGTAGTAGCCGTTCATATCCGCCATCTTCGTGAAAAAATCGAAATCAACCCCTCTGAACCCCGTTACCTGAAAGTGGTTTGGGGCTTGGGTTATAAAATAGAGAAGGAGGCGAAGGAATGACAAAAGTGACCCACAATCTGGGAATCAAGGTAGCATGCATCTTTCTGGTTATGATCACAGGCATGACAGCCTTCTTCAGCATTGTCGGGGTAATGTTCGCTGGAGAAAGCGGCATTTTCAGTGATCAGAAAAAATCCTATTACGACACCCCCTGGTGCGAAAACACCACCTACAGTTATTCTGATAACGTGGTGAGCTGGTATATAGATGGCGCAGAACCAGCTGAAATCGCCGATGTCTTTTCCAACGGCAAGAGCAATTTTGCCTTTGAGCTGTATGACTACAATGGCAATCTGGTTGTCCAGAGCGAAAAGCCGGAAAAAATCGGTCTGACTACCTCTTATTCCTTCTATTACAACGATGCGCGAGATATCAGCGGCGAATATACTTTTTTTGATAATGCCGTTGCTTATACCATTGTGGGCTATGTGGCAGACCCCCTTTCCGCGCCGGATAACTACTGGCTCAGCTATCGGCTCTATAATCTGACCATGTCACTGGGTTACTGGCTGTTCCTCATTGCCCTCGTGAGTCTGTTCATACTGGCGGCATCCTTCATTTATCTGCTTTGTGCCGCAGGTCATCGAGGTGAAAGTGAAGAAATCATCTTAAACGTACAGGATCGCATCCCTCTGGATATTTACCTGTTGCTATGGTTTGGCATAGCATCCCTAACAGCAGGCATCGTTTCTGGCGGCGCTTATTACGGCGATATGGATGTTTCCCGTATGATGGCCGTCTTTTTCGGATTTTTCATACTGGAAGCCCTCGTGCTGGCTTTGATTATGACCATGTCCACCCGTCTGAAAAAAGGCGGCTGGTGGCGGAGTGCTCTGTCGTATCACGTCGTGAAATTCCTCTGGAAGGTATGCAAAGCCATTCTCAGCACCATTGGTGACGCCATTCACGCTTTGCCTGCCACTTGGAAAGTAGCTGTAGGCTGGCTGGTGGTATCCTCCATTTATCTTTTCAGTACCTATGCCGTAGGCGTTGTCATGATACTGAATTTCGTTCTGCTCATCGTATTCTGTTCCATTGCGGCACAGTGGCAGAAACTGAATCGGGCAGGCAAACAGCTTTCTGCCGGCAATTTGGAATATAAAGTAGATACACACCGCATGTTCCGTTCCTTCCGCCAGCATGGGGAAGACTTGAACAATATTTCCGAAGGCATCGCCATTGCTTTGAATCAGAAAATGAAAAGCGAACGTCTGCGGACAGAGCTGATCACCAACGTGTCCCACGACATCAAAACCCCTCTTACCTCTATCATCAACTATGTAGATCTGCTGAAAAAACAAGAGCTGACAGGACAGGCTTCTGTCTATATCGAAGTGCTGGATCGTCAATCCCGCCGTCTGAAAAAACTGACCGAAGACCTTGTGGAAGCCTCCAAAGCCTCTACCGGCAACATGCATTGTTCTCTGGCATGCACAGACATTGTGGAGCTGGTACAGCAGGCCGTGGGAGAATATGAAGAAAAACTGGCGGCATCCCAGCTGGAAGCCGTTATCAGTGCACCGGAAAACGAAATCGTTTATGGTCTGGTAGATGGCAACCTTATGTGGCGCGTCCTGAGCAACCTGCTGAGCAACGCCTGCAAATACTCCCAGCCTAACACACGCGTGTATCTGCAAATAAAACAAAACGAGGAAATGGTGTTTATCACTGTCAAAAACATCTCTCGGGATCAGCTGAACATCGACCCTGACGAACTAATGGAGCGTTTTGTTCGTGGAGACAGCTCCCGTTCCACAGAAGGCAGCGGTCTGGGGCTGAACATTGCCCGTTCTTTGGTGGATCTGCAAAAAGGGAAATTCTCCCTTTCCATCGACGGTGATCTGTTCAAAGCGCAGGTGCGTTTTGCCCGCGCATCCCTGCCGGAAGCACCACTGCAACCAGCGCCTGAAGAAACAACTGCTGAAAAATGACATTGCAAAAAAGATAACAATTTCATCCCCAAGAAACAGAACAGACAAAAGGAGTATTTTCTTCTTGCGTCTGTTCTGTTTTTCTTTGTATCATTGCCCATTCTTTCCAGCGTTTTACCCTTTCTGCCTGTCCTTTGGCATTTAGATAACACTTTGATGTTTTCCCGTTTTTTTGTGCAAAAAATATTGCATGTTCATTTTTCCATACATTTTAATTGACAAAAAATATACAAACTTTTCCACATTTCCAAAGCCATATTTTTCAAGAAAACCCCTGTAAAATCAATGGTTTCCACCATCCCATCCCGTTTTTTATCCCATTTTCCCATTTTGCATTCAAAAATGCACTTCCTGCCATATTGCCGTATTCAGAAAAAATCAACATCAAATCAACTTTTCTTTCCTCAACAATTTTTCCATATTTCATGAACTCTTTTTTATTGCTTATGGTGGAAACTCAATAAAAAATAATATCATCATCGTTTTATTGCAAAAAGTATACGAAATAATGTACAAACTTCTGGCACTTTGTAGAAATTTTCACAGTGCCACTTGCTTTTCCTGCCAAAAGTGATATACTATTATTGCAAGCAGAAGCGAAACCAACTCCTTTCTATCGTGAAAATGGACAGACGCTAAACTTTCGTTCATTTGATGAAAGGAATTCGTTTTCTCACAGGCAAGAAATGATTTATTGTAAAAAATATCAATAAAAAGGAGAAGTGAAAGACATGAGAATTTCCGACAGAGTGCAGGCAATGCAGAACTCCCCTATTAGAAAATTCAACCCTCTGGCTGACGCTGCAAAAGCTGAAGGCGTAAAAATCTACCACCTGAACATCGGTCAGCCCGATATTGAAACACCTTCCGTATTCTGGGAAGCAGTAAAAGGCTTTGACCAGAAAGTACTGGCTTACGCTGGTTCCTGGGGTCTGCCTGAACTGCAGGACGCTATCGTTGAATACTTCAAGAGATTCGACATGAATCTGGAAAGAAACGACGTTCTGATCACAAGCGGCGGTTCCGAAGCACTGACACTGGCTTTCCTGTCCATCATCAACCCCGGCGATGAAGTAATCGTTGCTGAACCTTACTACACAAACTACCTGACATTCATTCAGGCTGCTGACGGTGTTGTAAAACCCGTTACAACATACGCTGAAGAAGGTTACAAATACGCTATCAGAGAAAGACTGGAAGCAGTTGTAACAGACAAAACAAAAATGATCTCCATCGTTAACCCTGGCAACCCTACAGGCTGCATCCTGTCCAGAGAAGACATGAGAGTTATCGCTGACTTCGCAAAAGAACATGATCTGTGGATCCTGGCTGACGAAGTTTACAGAGAATTCGCTTACGACGGCAGAGAAATGACATCCTTCGGTCAGCTTGCTGATATCGAAGACAGAGTTATCATCATCGACTCCGTTTCCAAGAGATTCTCCGCTTGCGGCGCTCGTATCGGCTGCATGGTATGTAAAAACAAAGAATACATGGCTCAGGTATTCAAGATCGCTATGGGTCGTCTGTGCGTACCTACACTGGACATGGTTGGCGCTACAGCAATGTACAAACTGCCTGCTGACTTCTTCAACGATGTAAGAGCAGAATATGAACACAGAAGAGACGTTACATATGATGCACTGAAAAAGATCCCTGGCGTTGTTTGCGAAAAACCCGGCGGTGCTTTCTACATCACATGCAAACTGCCCGTTGAAAACACAGAAGATCTGCTGCTGTTCCTGCTGAAAGAATTCAGAGAAAACAACGAAACAGTTATGTATGCTCCCGCTGAAGGCTTCTACGCTACACCCGGTCTGGGCAAAAACGAACTGCGTATTGCTTACATCCTGAACGCAGACGATATGGCTAGAGGTATCGAACTGCTGGGCAAAGGTATCGAAGCTTACAAAGCAGCTGGCAACAAATAATCTAACTGCAAAATCAGCCATTTGAATATGGCATTGCCTACACAAAAACGAGAGAAACGAAAGCAAATTCCCCTTAAGGAAACATTGATTTTCCTTTTCCTGATTTCTTAAGGGAATTGCGATGGCTATCTTCAGAAGAAAACATAACAAATAAAATCTTAATCAAAACCACTAGTAAACTAGTGGTTTGAACAACCCCTAGAAGGGGTATTACGTGCTGATTCCCTAAAAGGGAATATTGAAGATTTGGCATCGCATTACGATTACAGGCAGCCACTAAAAGTGGCTGTCTTTTTTCGCCTTATTCTCCTCTATTACCCGTAAACGGGTCTGTATACTCTTTTAATGAAATCTGATCTACCATATAATCTTCTTCCAACTGATTTTTTATGTACTCTTTTATCACCTTTTCATTTCGCCCTACTGTGTCAACAAAATATCCTCTTGCCCAGAAATTTCTTCTCCCATATTTATATTTTAGATTTGCATGCCGATCAAATATCATCAATGCACTCTTGCTCTTGAGAAACCCTATAAACTGTGCTACACTCAAATATGGTGGTATACTTACTAACATATGGATATGGTCTGGGCAAGCTTGTGCTTCAAGAATCTCAACTTTCTTTTCTTCGCACAACTTTCTGATTATTTGTCCTATATCTGCTCTTAATTCTTTGTATATCACTTTTCTTCTATATTTCGGTGCAAATACGATATGATATTGGCATCTGTATTTAGAATGTGCTGGATTTTTTATTTCATTTTTCATGTCAAAAACCTCCTGATTTGTTTTAGTAATGCGGTCGCCAAACCTTCATTCTAAAATTATAATCAGGAGGTTTTATATACTAAAGTATTTTATTTACCCCTAGTAGAACTAGGGGTTTTGTTAAGCTAAAGCACCCAAATAAGAAAGCCAAAATCCTTTGTAATCATAAGGATTTTGGCTTTCTTTGTTTTCTTATGAAGATGCCCCAAAAGTTTCTCTCTGTTTTTCTTTTGCCCAAAACACCGCAAAAAAAGAACGAAATGCACCCTCGCCTTTCGTTCTCTTTGGTTCTAAAATATTCTTATTCTGTTTTCGCTTCTGCCCATGTATGACGGTGCAGCTCCCCTTCCTGAAGCATGCCGGGAAATCCCTGCTGCCGCAGGGCTTCATAAATGATGATGGCTACAGAATTGGACAGATTCAGACTTCTTGCTGCTTCCAGCATGGGAATGCGGATGGCTGTATCAGGATATTGCAGCAGAATTTCCTCAGGAATGCCTGCACTTTCCTTCCCAAACATAAGATAGTCATTCTCCCCAAAAGTCACATCTGTATAAACATGCTTGGCTTTTGTAGTTGCCATCCAGATTTTCGCATTAGGATTTTTATCCAGAAAATCCTGAAAATTCTCATAATAGCGAATGTCCAGCAGTTTCCAGTAATCCAACCCAGCCCGTTTCAAATATTTATCCTCTACAGAAAATCCCAGAGGCTTGATTAAATGCAGCACTGTATTCGTCACAGCACATGTTCTTGCGATATTGCCTGCATTCTGTGGAATTTCCGGCTCTAATAACACGATATGCACATTTTTCCCTCTTTTCTTTGGAAATTTCTTCTTAATTTTAGCATAAAAATAAAATTTGTTCAATATTTCCACTTTCTGGTACTTGACCAATTCCTTTTTATACTATATTATTATATAAGAATAATTATTAGTTAGGAGGGTTGCCTATGAAAGAAACAGCACAAGTGCTGCGAGAAAAAGGCCTCAAGGTAACACCCCAGAGAATTGCTGTCTATAATATGCTGTTGCATTCGACAGAACATCCCAATGCGGAAACCATTTACCGCACATTGGAAGCCACCAATCCTACCATGAGCTTGGCTACTGTATATAAAACTCTGGACTTTTTCAAGCACCTCGGGCTGGTACAGGAACTGAACGTAGGAGAAGGAAGCGCACGCTATGACGCCCATGTCTATTGCCATCCCCATACGGTTTGCACCGTTTGCGGCTGCGTTTCAGACTTATGCAATGACGAATTGACAGACCTCCACAAGAAACTGTCCAAACCTCTGGATTTTGAAGTATCCTGTGAGCAGCTGATTCTTTACGGAAAATGCGCTGCCTGCAAAAAGGCAGAGGAAGAAGTATAAACTTTTTCACGCAGCACCAAATCAAAACCACCCGTTGAACTGGTGGTTTGAGTAGATCCTATCAGGGTCTATCTCTTGTGGCAGCCCCTGAAGGGGGCACTGAATGGTCTGACAACCACATCTTTAACTCTGGCTGCCCCCTACTCGGGGGCACTTTTTATGCCTTATTTCGCTGGCTCACCCGTAAACGGGGCTGTAAAATCCTTTGAACTTATTTGGTCATCTTCCAGCTGATTTTTGATGTATTCCTTTATTGCCGTTTCATATATCTACAAAATATCCTCTACACCAAAAATGTCGATTTCCATACTTGTACCTTAAATTTGGGTGCCTATCAAATGTCATTAGACTACTCTTACTCTTCATATACCCCATAAAACCAGATACACTGAAATGCGGCGTAATCTCAATCAACATATGTGTATGATTTGAACAACATTCTGCCTCTGCAAAATTCACAACTTTTTTTCACAGAGCCTCTTAATATTCTTCCCATATCTGCTTTTCATTTTATAAATTACTTGTCTGCGGTATTTCGGAGCAAAAACAATATGATATTTGCATCTCCATTTGAAATGTGATAAACTTTTTATGTCATTCATTGACAAAACCTCCTGCTTCTATAATTTTGGTTGCCAGACCAATTCCATTATAACGCAGGAGGTTTCTTTCTTATTTATCTCCCCCAGTTGAACGGGGATTTTATCATGCCTATTCGGCGTACAGCGAAAGGGCTTGCTGCCTGCGATTCACAGACAACAAGCCCTTCTGGCTTCTTGAACAATTTTAATTTAAAAATATTGTCTAACTTTTTAGGTTCAGATCATTCCAAGGATTCTGTCTTTCTTTATTTTCTTACTTTGTTTCTTTGTTGCGAACAGCACGCAGAATGAATTCTGTGTGATATTTTACATGACCCTGTGCCATGGTTGTACCTTCTTCCACATCGTGGTTTTCAATGGCACGGATAATGCCTTTGTGATGTGCCACGATAGCAGGGATAGAAGAATCCAGCTTCAGATGTGCCATACGGTAACGATACAGCTGAATCTGCAGGTTATTAAAAATGTGGATCAGTTTGTCATTGTCAGTGGAAGCAAAGATCACATTGTGGAACTGTTCGTCGATTTCCGCAATTTCTTCCAGTGCTTTTTCAGAAATGGCTTTTTCAAAGCGTTCTTCCAGACTTTTCAGTTCTGCCAAACCTTCTGCGCCCATTTTCTTACAAGCCAGACCAGTTGCCAGACCTTCCAGAACACCTCTGACTTCCAAGATGTTAATAATGTCTTTTTCGCTCATATCCAGCACCTGTGCGCCTTTTCTGGGCACCAGTTCCACCAGATTTTCCAGTTCCAGCATACGCAGGGCTTCTCTGACGGGTGTACGGCTTACGCCCAGTTTTTCCGCCAGCTGGTTTTCCATCAGTCTTTCACCGGGAACCAGTTTCCCTGTCAAAATTGCGTCTCTGAGTGTATTGAATACAACATCCCGCAGGGGAAGATATTCGTTAGAATTGATATTAAATCTTGTGTCTGCCATCAGTGGTTCTCCTTTCCTTCTTGCCGTGGGGCACATGGTAAATCTGTGTCACAAATACATCTCTCATGGCGAACTGCTTCCGCAGAATCTTCGCCGCTTCCTTCGCCCTTTCCTGTTTGGTAAACAAACCGAAAACGGTGGGGCCGCTGCCGCTCATGAGGGCGCCTTCCGCTCCGTTTTCCAACATACTTTCCTTGATATCAGCGATTTTTGGATACATGGGAATAGTAACTGTTTCCAGTACATTGCCCAGCAGCCGTCCCATGGCAGGCACATCTGCCGCCGCCATAGCCGCCAACATTCCTTTGGTATCAGGGTGGTGTTCTACCTGATCCCATTTCAGGCTCTGGTAGACCTTCGCTGTGGATACGCTTACAGGCAGTTTTGCCAGTACCACATAGCAGAATGGACAGGGTGGCTCGATATTGGTCAGCACCTCTCCCACACCTTCTGCCAGCACCGTTCCCCGGCGCACACAGTAAGGGATATCCGTTCCCATGGTCAAAGCCAGCTCCTCCAGCTTTTTCCCGGGCAATTTCAACGAAAACAGCTTATTCATGCCCACCAGCACTGCCGCGCAGTCTGCGCTGCCGCCAGCCAGTCCTGCCGCCACAGGAATCCGTTTGTCAATTTGAATCAAAACGCCTTCCTTGATGTCGTAGGTGCTGCGCATGAGTTCTGCCGCACGCCATGCCAGATTGCGGTTGTCCGCAGGCAGCCAGCTCACGTTGGATTCCAGACGGATTTCATTCTCCGGAATTTTCCGCAGAACGATTTCGTCATAGAGCCCTACAGTCTGCATAATCATCTGCAGTTCGTGGTAGCCATTGTCCCGCTTGCCTGTCACATCCAGTGTTAAGTTGATTTTTGCCCGTGCTTTTAATCTGATTTCTTCCACGTCGTTCCCTCGTTTTTTCTATACTGTATACAAGTCTTGTAACTATTGTACATGAACTTAGACAAAGAAACAAGCGGCATGTTATACAAAAAACAAAAAAATCTTCTGGCAGATAATACCCAAAAAACGCCAAAACATTGCTTTTTCCACCAAAAAACGCAATGTCTGCGCCTTCCTTTGCAAAACACTTTCCGTCATTTGTCGTCTATTATGTACGACAAGACCATGGCACAAAAAAACAGCTGGAATCCTTACAACAAAAGAATTCCAGCCATTTCATTTTTATCAGGAATGTTTTCTCAAAGTTTGCTTTTCCAAAAACATTCCGTTTTCATTCTGGTTTATGAAAAATCAGTCTTTTCTCATATTCACAGATGCAATTTTGAATTTATCATGTACAGCAATCATTGCTTCGTCAATGTCTTTTCTAGGGATCAGCAGTGTGATCTTGATTTCAGATGTAGAGATCATTTCGATGTTTACACCCGCATCATACATAGCTTCAAAGAACATTGCTGCAACACCGGGATTTGTTGCCATACCTGCACCAACGATGGACAGTTTTGCAACGTTTTCATCGTGAGCAATTTCCTGTGCAGTCAGTCTTTCTTTATTTTCTTCCAGTGCCTTCAGCGCAATATCCAGATCGTCCTGACCGATAGTGAAGGAAATATCCTGTCTGCCGTCATGTCCGTTGGACTGCAGGATGATATCTACGCTTACCTTTTCTCTTGCCATCAGATCGAATATTTCAAAAGCCTTACCGGGCTCGTCTTTGACACCTAAAACTGAAATACGGGATACATTTTTATCGGCAGCTACACCGCTTACCAGCATTCTTTCCATCTTACAATCCTCCTTCACTTCTGTACCGGGCGCGTCAGACATACTGGAACGCACCACCAGTTTCACATTGTACTTCTTCGCCACTTCTACAGAACGGCAGTGAAGCACCTTCGCACCCAAAGACGCCAGTTCCAGCATTTCGTCATAACTGATTTCATCCAGCTTTCTGGCATCTTTTACCACGCGGGGGTCTGCTGTGTAAACACCTTCTACGTCTGTGTAGATCTCGCAAATATCTGCGTTGAGGGCTGCTGCCAGCGCCACTGCGGACGTATCGGAACCGCCGCGGCCCAGTGTGGTCATATCTCCCAGCATATTCACGCCCTGGAAACCTGTCACCAGTACGATGTTGCCCTGTTCCAGTTCGTTCTCAATGCGTTCGGAATGGATTTTACGAATACGGGCATTGCTGTAAGTATTTGTGGTTTCAATCCCTACCTGTACGGCATTGAGGGAAACGGCTCTGCCGCCCAAAGCGTTGATGGCCATTGCCATGAGGGCTACGGACTGCTGTTCCCCAGTCACCAGCAGCATATCCATTTCTCTGCGGCTTGCCTTGGGATTGATTTCTTTTGCTTTGGCAATGAGTCCGTCTGTTGTCTTGCCCTGTGCGGACAGAACAACTACAACGTCATTGCCTTCTTTCTGTGTTGCCAGAATCCGCTTGGCAACATTGAATACTCTTTCTGCATTGGCGACGGAGCTGCCGCCATATTTCTGCACAATTAACATTTTTCTACTTCCTCCTGTGATTCAGTCACTACTACAGCACCTTCCAAATCCGGCTTCAGCAGCGTCAGCTGCCAGTTGTTGGGCAGTGCTGCAAAGTAGGCGGACATTTGATTCCTGAATGTTTCAGCCTTGTCTTTTGTTACCATCGCCATCAAGGTAGAACCTGCGCCGCTCAAATAGCATGCCGTGGCACCGCTTTCCTTGGCTTTTGCAAATATATCCTCCATGTGAGGGATCAGTTCTTTTCTGTACGGCTGGTGGATTTTATCCTCCATGGCCATCTCCAGGTTTTCGAATTTCCCTGTCATCAAAGACGCTACCAATAATGCCGCCCGGGACACGTTAAATACAACATCGCTCCGGGAATAGTCTTTTGGCAGTACGCTTCTTGACCGCTCCGTAGAAACGGGGAAATCCGGCACCATTATAGCAAAAAATAAGTCGTCGGGCAACTCCAAACGTACATGTTTCATATTTTTTTCGCCCAAAGCCCCTACCACCATGCTGCCGAAAAAAGCAGGGTTAGAATTATCCGGGTGACCTTCCATCTGTGCTGCCATTTCTGCCAGTTCTTCCTTGGTGCAAGGTCTGCCTGCCAGCTCATTTGCTGCCATGAGCCCGCCGACGATACAAGCGGCACTGCTTCCCAGTCCGCGCACCATAGGAATATCGTCAGACTGAATCAGACGCACACCAGGCATTTTCAGACCCTTTGCGTCGTAGAGCTTACGCATGGTCTGATAAATGAGGTTGCTCTCGTCTGTAGGAATGGCAATGGGCTGTTCCTTGCGGATTTCGATTTCTACGCCCTCAGGGATTTCTTCTACCCACAAATGGTTGTACAACTGCAGCGCCACACCGATGCTGTCAAAGCCAGGTCCCATATTGGCAGATGTGGCAGGTACCCGTATATGAATCATAACAGAAGCCTCCTTTTTCGTTTTTCCCCTTTTCATCACCGATTTTTGCGGTCAAAAACAAGACCCGCCTCATCCGCAGACGATGCGGGTCGATTTCCTTGCCATTTTATTTACTTTTTTCTTTCGTTTATTCTCTGCCGATGATTTTGATGGACTGCATGCCCTGCAAGTTTTCCAGCTGGGTCATGAGTCTGCCAAATTCACCCTGCATTTCATTTGTTTCGATGGTGATTGTCACGTTGGCGATGCCATTGATGGGAATGGTCTGGTTGATGGTCAGGATGTTTGCGCCTTCTGTGGCAATGCTGTTGAGCACTGCGGAAAGGAGCCCCGGTGTATCATCCAGATTGGCTGCGATGGTGACGGTTTTTCCTCTTGTGTTTTCGTAGAGCGGATGGACAGCGTCACGGTACTTATAAAAAGCACTGCGGCTGATGCCGACGCGGTTCACCGCATCCTGTACTGTTTTTTCCTTCTTGCTTTCCAGCAGGTTTTTCACTTCCATAACCTTCAGAAAAATTTCAGGCAGTACGCTTTTGTCCACGATGAAAAAATTCTTATCTTCTTTCAATATTTGTTCTCCCCTTTTTGTATCTCCGATACATACATTTGTTTCTACTACAAGGAATATAGCACATTCTGTCCACAGTTTCAATAAAATGGGAGGGTTTTTTTTGAAACAATCCACTTTCTGTCTTTTGCACAAAAACGTTTGCCTCTTTTGCCATTCCTTTTGAAGAATTGCCCATGTTTTTTCGACACCATTCTTCCCAATGCCCTTTTTTTCTGTTAAAATGGAAAGTGGTTGTTTCTGCCCACATGTGGCAGGGACAGGAAACAAATGAAAAAGGAGTTCTTCATGAATAATCATACAGATCAGCTGCGGCACGAGGATCTGCTGCAGCTTTTTACAACGGAATACGAAAAGTATGCCAGCCGCATGGACCCAGAAGCCATGGATGGTCTTTGGGACATTGCGCCCATGGTTTTTTCCAAATGGTATTATACAGCATTGACGGGAGAAACCATACTGACCCCTGCCAACATCATCCACTGCGATACGGAAAACCCAAGCGCAGAAATGGCTTACGTCCTTCATGTGGACAAAAAAGCCGCAGGCATGGAAAAATACAGCTTCCATCCCGTTTCCTACACATTGGAAAATCACCCCATGGTGCGGGATATGCAGACCATACTGGATGCCTGTCTGCCGGACTGCACCGTTGACGAAAACGGCTTTTTCCTGCCGGAGGACAGAGCAGAGCTGCTGAAAAAACTCACACTGCCTGACAGCTTTTATCTGGAATATCTCACACGTCTTTGTCAGCAGATGGGCTTTTTCAAAAAAGTTCCTGCCATCCATATCCATAAAGTGACCAAAAGCCCAAAAGCCGATGATTTCTTTGGAAAAGAACCCAAAGAAGCGCTGGACACCCTCCTTTGGGAAGGCTGTGCACTGGCGGCGGAACGGCTCCAATACACCATGGACTTGGAACCGGGCATGGTCAGCAGCAGCTTTTTCTATCAATATCTGGAAAACCATATGGACATCGATCAAGTCTTTGTGGACTTTTATAAACGGGTGGACATTGATCTGGAAAGCATCTGGAAAACACCTCCCAACGAACTGACGGAAGAAGAACAGTCTATTGTATCCTCCTTCCTCTTTGCGGGCATTATGATGGACAAGTGGGTATTTACGCCCCTTGGACACTTTTTCCATGTGGTGCGCCCCATTTCCTTCACACCCTTCCGTTTTTATCAGAACATCAATAATCTGGCGGCACTGTTCCTCATGCACCATAATCCCGGTGCAGAGCTGTTCACACCGCCTTCTTATTGCAGTCTGACGGCTCTAGGAATGGAACTGACGGCAAAAGAAAAACTTTCTGTCAATAAACAGAAAATGCCCAAAAACATTTCCTTTGCGCGCATCATGGAAGCCATTACACCGGAACTGGAACTGCGGTATTACGAAGAAATGCTGCGTTTTGAACTGGTGACAGATGTGGTTGCTCTCCGCGTCACATTCCAGAAGGACGAAAAACTTTGGAAAGAAGCGGAACTGTCCACAGAAAACCCACTGCACGATTTCTGCTGTGACATCTTCGCCGCTTTCGCCATGGAGGACACACGGGAGTACATCCTGTCCATCCCCGATGACAACGGCTTTCCCATGGAATACGCACCAGCTGCTTCCAAGCGCGCCATCAACAAAACAGACGGTCTGACACTTGGTGATTTGCCTTTACATATGGGTGATGTCTGGACATTGACGCCACCCTCCGGCAAAGCAGGCGCCTTGACCATTGAGGTGCTGGAGAAAAAGGCAAGCAATCCTTACCTCATGTATCCTCGCATCCGCAAACAAAGCGAAAAAATCACCGAAATGGAACAAATCGATGAAATATATTAAATAAATTATATATTTAGAAGGGACTTAAGATAAATCATGGAAACAAAACCTCTGATGCATCAGCATGGCGGCGATCTGGACGCCATCGAAAGAAAATACGGCATCCCCAAAGCAGAAATTCTGGATTTCAGCGGCAACATCAACCCTCTGGGCTTTCCTGAATCTGTGAAAACAGCTCTTGCCCAGAATCTGGACATCATTTCCACTTATCCAGACAAGCACTATACTGCCCTCCGTGCAGCCATCGGCGCATACACCGGCGCAAATCCGGAGCATATCGTGGTGGGCAATGGCTCCACAGAACTGATTGGTACATTCATCAAAACTGTCAACGCGAAAAAAAGCCTCATCATGGGCCCTGCTTACAGCGAATACGAACGAGAAGTTTCCCTCACCGGCGGCACATTCGATTATTTCCCTCTGAAAGCAGAGGATAACTTTGTCATTGATTTGGATGCCCTGCTGGCGGCATTGACACCGGAAATCGGCATGTTCGTTGCCTGCAACCCCAATAACCCTACAGGCTCCGCTTTGACTGTATCCCAGCTGCGCACCATCCTGACCCACTGCAAAGAAACAGGGGCTTCTGTCATGATTGACGAAACCTATCTGGAATTTGCCGATAATTTGGATGAAATCTGTGCCATTCCTCTGGCTGCGGAGTTTGACAACCTCTTTGTCATTCGTGGTACATCTAAATTCTTTGCGGCACCGGGCATCCGTCTGGGCTACGGCGTATCTTCCAACGAAGCTTTCCGTAACCGTCTTCAGACCAACCAAGACCCTTGGAGCGTGAACTCTCTGGCTGCTTTTGCCGGCGAACGTCTTTTCACAGATAAAGCATTCCATGATACCACAAAGAAACTCATTTCCGACGAACGCAGAAAGGCTCTGGAGGAGCTTTCCACATGGAAAAACATCAAGGCATATCCTTCCTCTGCCAACTTCATTCTGCTGAAGCTGCTGACAGACAAAATCACTGCCGCAGAGCTTTTTGAAAAACTCATCGTGAAAAAAATGCTCATTCGTGATGCTTCCAGCTTCGCCTTTCTGGATGAAAGCTTCCTGCGTTTCTGCATCCTCCGTCCCGAGGACAACGCCATGCTCCTTTCTGAATTGAAAAAACTGGTAGAAGAAGCGTAAAAAACTGACAATATAAATCTTTCAAAACCACATATCCTAGGGAAGAAATACAACATTTTTTCGGAGGATAATGGCAATGGAAACCCATGAAATCATAAGCCGCAAAACTCTTTGCGGCTGTTTCTCTCTGCTGCGACAAAGTCTGAATGACTGGCAGGCTGGCAATCTGTATTTTTTCAACAGCCATGCTTTGTATCATCACCTTTCTGCCCTGCCCTGCGGCAAAGATACCGTCGGCGGCATACTGACCCAAATGGAAAGCTGCATCCCCATGGCATTGACGGCAGACAGTCTGGAAAAATTCCTGCTGGCGAAAAATCCAGCGGAAGCAGAGGATTTTCTGGAAAGCACCAAGACGGATTTTCTCTTTTTGCTGCTGGCGGCAGGGAAAGACGATGTCCTTTGGCAGCATGTGATGGATGTCTGCGAAAACCTGCGGCAGAAACAAATGGATAAACCAAAAGAAAGGCGGTTTTGTTATGGACGAAAAACCTTATCGTGACCTGAATACCTATTACCGAAACCTGTTCGGCGGCAAAACTGCCAAAATCTCATTGGATGGCGGTTTCACCTGCCCCAACCGTGACGGCACCATCGGCACCGGCGGCTGTCTGTTCTGCTCCGCAGGCGGCTCCGGTGATTTTGCCGAAAGTGCCGCCCTTTCCATCAAGGAGCAAATCGCAAAGGGGAAATCCCAGACTTCCGCCAAGTGGGAGCATCCCCAGTACATCGCCTACTTTCAGGCATTCACCAATACATACGCCCCTGTGGATACCCTGCGGCAGAAGTACGAAGAAGCCCTGTCCCAGCCGGACATTGTGGGGCTTTCCATCGCCACCCGTCCTGACTGTCTGGGAGAAGATGTGGTGGAACTGCTGGCGGAACTGAAGGGCAAAACAAAGCTTTGGGTGGAATTGGGACTGCAAACAGCAAAAGAAACCTCTGCCCATTTCATCCGGCGTGGATATGACAACGACGTTTTCACTGACGCTGTGAAACGCCTTGCCGCCCATGACATTTCTGTGGTGGCTCATGTCATTGTGGGACTGCCGGGGGAAACAAAAGAAGATTTGCTGGAAACCATGGACTACATCAACAGCCTGCCCATTGAAGGGGTGAAGCTGCAACTGCTTCATGTTTTAGAGCATACGGATTTAGCAAAGCTGTACCGCAGCGGACAGTATACCCCGTTGACACTGGAGGAATATATTGACTTGCTCTGCGCCTGCATCGCCCGTCTGCGTCCAGATATCGTCCTGCATCGGCTCACAGGTGACGGGGACAAAAACATTCTCTTGGCGCCTTTGTGGAGCCTGAACAAGCGCCATGTTCTCAACACCATCCATAAGACCCTGCGGCAGAAATGCATCCGTCAGGGCATGGACTTTGCGGAAAAATAGGCAAAAACCGCTGTTTTTCGATTTTTTTCGTATTTTGTGTTTTTCTTTTCACAAAAATATGTTATGATTAGGGTTAGCAATACAGAAAGGGGGGTTTTCCATGTCCGAAGAATCCATTCGGCAGTTAGCGGAGCATAAGCTGATTATCCTGCATCTTTTGCAGAAAATGGGCATTGCTTTGTCAAACAGTGAGATTTGCCAGTTTTTGCTGGAAAAAAATTATATGGACTATTTTTCCATCCAGCAGTATCTGACAGAACTGGTGGACGCCGGCTGGCTGGAAAAATCATGGGAGCAGAACAACACACGCTATACCCTCACTGACGAAGGCGACGAAATCGTCAATTACTTTCTGAACCACATTTCCGAACACGCCAAAAACGAAATCAACACTTATGTGCAGGAAAACAGCAAGCGCATCCGTGCGGAATATGCCGTTACCGCCAATTATTTTCCGGAAATCAACGACGATTTTCTGGTAAAATGCGGTCTGAACGACGACGATGGCAACGTCCTCATGGAAATCAGCGTTTCCGTTGTTTCCAAACAGCAGGCGCTGGCTATCTGCCGGAACTGGCGGAAAAACGTGAGCCATCTTTATGGCACCATCCTTACTTCTCTGGTGAAAAACACCGAAGCGGAAGGCGGCGGCTTCAAAGCCAAGGAACAGAATTTCCCTGCCCCTGTGGAAGATGAAGCAGAGGAAGCCTAAATACAGAAATACAAAGCCGAGAATCTGAAAAGTTTTTCGGCTTTTTTTGTCGTCTTGGATTGTACCCATACATTTATATATAATTGTATCCATACATTTCTTGTTATGTTTTGGTATTCTCTGGTTTCTCCTTCCAGTTTCTGGTATCCTCTTGTGCATAAACACATACAAGAAGGGAAGGGATACTTTGCAAACGAAAGAACTGACAAAAACTGCCGTCATGGCGGCATTGGTATTTGTGGCCATATATGTGCTGAAAATACCGGGGCCAAACGGGTACAGCCATCTGGGGGACTGTATGATTCTCATCAGTGTATTGCTTTTGGGCGGCAAAAAAGGCGCATGGGCTGGGGGCATCGGCGCCGCACTGGCTGACCTGTTGGGGGGCTATATGCAGTGGGTACTGCCCACTTTTCTCATCAAAGCTGTTATGGCGCTTATCATGGGCTATGTCATCGACAAATGGCATCACAAGGGAAATTGGCTGCTTGGCGCAGTGCTGGGAGGTGTTTTCCAAATCATGGGCTACACAGCTGTGAAGATTTTCTATTATGGCTTTGCCACTGCCATGGTCATGACACCGGGGCTTCTGATACAGACAGCTTTTGGTCTTGTACTGACTTCTATATTCGTGGGCGTTCTGGGCACCACTGGCATCTTGCGAAAAGTAAAGGAGATGTAAATATATGAAAAAATTAGACGCACATGCCCATGTGGGCACCTTCGGCGGCTGGGCAAATGTAGCCATCACCGCTGAAGAATTGGTACAGCAGATGGATGCCTGCGAAATCGAAAAAACCGTTCTTTGCAGTACGGGAAGTGACGATAATTTCCGTACCGCAGAAGCCATGGAAGCATATCCAGACCGTTTTTGGGCTTTGGTATACGCCAATCCCTTGGAGGGAGAAAAATCTGTTGCTGAAATTTATGATCTGGTACAGAACAAGGGTTTTTCCGGCATTAAGCTCAATCCCCTTCGCCATGCTTATGTGGCAGACGCAGAATGTCTTGACCCTATTATGGAAACCGCCAGAGACCTGCATATTCCCGTTTTCATCCACAGCGGTCACGCGCCTTTCTCCCTGCCATGGAGCATTGCCCTGCTGGCAGAACGGTTCCCTGATGTAAATATGGTCATGATTCACATGGGACATGGGCATGGTGTCTATATTGACGCCGCTTTGAAAATGGCAAGACGTTATTCCAATCTTTATCTGGAAATGTCCGGCATGCCCATGAATTCCAAAATCAAAGAAGCCTACGAAACCGTAGGCAGTGACCGGATTTTCTTCGGCACCGACGCCCCTTTCCATCATCCCACCATTGAGATGCAGAAAGTCCTCACCAGCGGACTGACGGAAAAAGAAATGGAAGATGTGTTTTACAATAACCTGAAAAAATTCATGGCGCAGTACGAAAAATGACCATAAAAAACGGAAGATTTCAAAAGGAAATCTTCCGTTTTTTTAATACCCTTCAGGCTTTTCCATGCCTACATAACGAAATCTGGGCACTTCTTTTCCTTCCACTGTGACATTTTCCAGAAACATGTCTAGCGGGCGCACCCACAAGCCCCCTTCTCCGTACTGGGGTTCATAAACCACCAGTTCTTCCAGCGTTTCCGAATGTTTCGCCACGCCTACGGCACGATACAGTTTGTTTTTATAATGAAGATAATATCCGCCTTGGTGAATCATTCCATCACGTCCCTTTCTTCTAATAATTCACTGCCCTTTGGCACTACAAAGGAAAGTCCGCCTTTTTCCACCGTCACTTCCAGATGGGTAAAAGGCACAATTTCCCCGTCCATGCTGAGCTTCTGGGTTTCTTTTGCGTGGATATGTACCCGTGTGCAGCAGTCCTGAAATACCAGTTTTTCCGCCGCTGGTTCCTGCAAATAAGTTCCCTTGCGGAAGGCTCCTACCAAATGAAGGAACCGCCATCTGGATACTTTCCGCACTGCCACCAACTCCAGTTTGCCGTCATTGATTTTCGCCATGGGTGCAGGGCAAAATCCACCGCCGTAAAACTTACCGTTGGCAAGGGCAGTCAAGAGAAATTTCCCCCTTGCTTCTTTGCCGTTATCCGTACGGAAGGAAAGGTCTTTCCCCATGGGACGGCAGAACAGCACCGCCACCGCCAGCACATAAGCCAATGGCCCTGCGATAAAAGGGATTTTCTTCAGCTTTGCCGCCTGTGCCACCACAGCACTGTCAAAACCTGTATTTGTCATGTTTACCACACGTCTGCCGTTTACCTGCAATACGTCTATGGAAACGGCTTCTCCTGCCACCTGTGCGGCAATATCCTGAAAATTTTCCATATTGGTAAAATTCCGCAGAAAATCGTTGCCCGTTCCTGCCGGAATCAGCGCCACTTCACATTGAGGATGATTTTTCAGCCCATTGACCACTTCATTAAGGGTGCCGTCGCCACCACAGGCATAAAACCGCGCAGGGCCTTTCTTTGCCATATACCGCACATAAGCCATGGCGTCCCCCACACCCTTTGTCTGATAGATGGTAAAAGGCAGTCCTTCCCCTTCCATGTATTCCCCAATGGCAGGCACCAGCTTTGCCGCTTTCCCCTGACCTGCCGCCGGATTGATGATAAAGTAATGATGCATGTCGCACCTCCTGTCTTGTCTTACAGGGTACCACATTTCTAATGTACTGGCAACGCATAAAAACCTTCCCATGTCCTTTTTCATTTTAAAAAAAGAATAGCTGAAATCCCTTGTATTTCAAGGATTTCAGCTATGTTTGCTTGCCGATGGAACAGAAAGAACTTTTTCTCAAGGTTCCATCTGTTTACCCAAAAATCCTGCGGCAGTCTGTGCCAGTTTCCCTTCCACTTCGCCCATTTTCTGCTCTTTGGAAAGAAACAGCACCGCACCCAACGCATCACCTTCTGCAATGATGGGCACCATCAACTGATAAGGATATTCACCGCCGTCACCGTCATGGAGTACCGGTACAAACTGCCCATCCCCAGCTTCTGCCGCAAAAGGCGTGCGCTTGTTGATGCATTCTTCCATTTCCGGACTGATGCGTTTTTCCAAAAAATCTTTTTTTGAGCCGCCGGAAACGGCAATGATGCGGTCTTTATCCACGATACAGGTCACATGCCCTGCTGTCTGGGCAAGGCTTTCGGCGTATTCCTTGGCAAATGCCCCCAACTCCCCAATGGGGGAATATTTCTTCAAAATGATTTCGCCTTCTCTATCTGTGAAAATTTCCAAAGGGTCGCCTTCCCGAATCCTGAGTGTACGGCGGATTTCCTTTGGAATCACTACTCTTCCCAAGTCATCAATTCTTCTGACAATGCCAGTTGCTCTCATGTTCTTTGTCCTCCTCTGTGTCCAACCTCCGTCGGTCGGTTGTTCAGAGTTATTATGAACCAAAGAACGCACATTTATGTAAAAATAAGATTTCTTTCCGCAGATGGAGATTTTTTCCGTTTCCACATAAAAAACGCCCGAAGAACTGCTTCTCCGAGCATTTTTCCTATCTATTGCTGCAAAAAATCGCTTTTGGGGGAACAGAAATATCCAAAACAGCTTCAGTAATCATTTTTTCAATGGTCGCTGCTACTTCAGCCGCTTCTTCGTCTTCAAAGACACATTCAGCCGCTCCAGAATTCCCTCTAATTTTCAGGATATATTCTTTCAAAATACCATCCAGCAAATCCACACGGATATGATGGCTGGTGCATCCTTTCCGCCCACGTTTGTGATAGGTGCCGCAGAGATAGGCAGGCTTCAAATCACTTCGGCTCATGGAAAACATGGGGCTGCCGCAGTCACCGCAGTAGAGAAATCCAGAATACACATTGTCATATTTCTTGATTCCTCTGTAATTGGAACGGGTTCTTTTCTTTCGCTGTTCCTGTGCCATGGCGAAGGTCTGCTTGTCTATGGTGGCTTCGTGGTGATTTTCAAAGACAATATGATCCAGTTCATCTTTCTTGATTTCTGGACCATTGATGCGTTTTCTGGTATATTTCCCCTGCCTTAATGTACCAATATAGAAATCATTTTCCAAAATCCCCTGTACTGATTGTCTGCCGTCTGTTCTTTTTGAACTGCCGTTTTGTGGTCATCATTTCCACAAAGGCAGCGCAGTTGATGCCCGTCACCAGATTTCTTTCTCTGTCAACGGTTTTTCTCGGCTCCATGACATATTGCATAGCACCTGCAAAGCACCTGCATTCTGCTTTTGATTACACACCGCTGTAAAAATACTCAGATATCCTCTTTGCCAGATCATAGATCTCCACATAAATATCTGCCACCTGTTCCGTAAAATTCCAAAAATTCATGGTTCTGATTTTTCCTTGATGGGCAAGGAGCGTCAGCTGATTTAAGGTATTGCCCATGGCTTTCAGCTTCCTTATGATTTCCGGAAATATCTCTCCTCTATACTTCTATGGCGGACTATAAAAAAGAGATTGGCTCATCAATCTGCCATTGTATGCTGTAGAGGAAATCTGTAATCAAAACGCTGGCCAAAATTAAGCTGTTATATTTGCTCTCATTAATAAAACATAAAAGCCATGGCGTTCATTGGAAACAATGTGCCCCATGGCTTTTATAAAAATATTGAATTGTTGTAAAAAGTTATCATGAATCATACATTTTACGGATTTACAGTAATTATTCATATCAATAGTATCAAAACTGTACATTGTTTCCTGTTGAAAGAATCTTCTGAAACTGACAAAATTCGAATCCTATTTTTAAAATCTTCAACTTGAAAATAACTTCTGAGATAAAATTGGAGTTTTCATTGAAATATCAATACTGCTCCTCCCCCCCAATTTAACCAGATCATAAAAATCGCCCATTCGGGAGGGAACAGGCGATTTTTATAGATTTATTAAAATAAAGAGGGAATCTGAATGAACTTGTTTTTTGTTTTGTAAATGTTTTCTACTATCCTATATTTCTACTATTCTGTATTTCTTTTTTTCATTATGCACGGAACTGCGGTTTTTCTTTTGCCAAGAAGGCATTCATGCCTTTTTCCTTGTCATCTGTTGCAAAGCACAGACCAACCAAATTCTTTTCCAGTTCCAGACCATTTTTGAGGTCCATATCAGCGCCTTTATTAATGGCAATTTTCGCATATTTGATGCCCATGGGAGATACTTTCAGAATATCTGCCATCATAGCTTTTGCTGCATCTACCAATTCACTTTCGGGAACAACTTTATTGACCAGACCCATAGCTTTGGCTTCTTCTGCCTTCACCTGACGGCCTGTGTAAATCATTTCTTTTGCCAGACCTGCGCCGATGAGTCTAGGCAATCTCTGGGTTCCGCCAAAGCAAGGAATGATACCCAGTGTCACTTCAGGCTGTCCAAAAACAGCTTTTTCAGAAGCAATGCGGATGTCGCAACTCAATGCCAGTTCGCAGCCACCGCCCAATGCAAAGCCATTGACTGCTGCAATGACGGGTTTTTCCAGAGCTTCGATCTTATTGAACGTATTCTGCGCATATTCGGCATAGGATCTGCCTGCTTCACTCTTATAGGGCTTCATCTGCACAATGTCAGCGCCGGCTACAAAGCCTCTGCCTTCACCAGTGATGATGGCGCCGTAGATATCCTGATCTTTGGCAATCTGATCCGCAACCAGATTCAATTCGTCCAATGTCTGATTGTTTAGGGCATTGAGTGCTTTGGGACGGTTCATGGTCACTACCAGAACATGATCGTCCAATTCCACTTTGATGTTTTCCAGTTTGTTTTGTAATGCATCTACTGTCATTTTCAAGTCCTCCTTTATGCACTTACTCATCCCGGAATTCGGGTTTTCTTTTTTCTAGGAACGCCTGCATGCCTTCTTTTCTGTCTTTGGAGCGGAAAGCAATGTCGTAGGTTTCTAATTCATAATTGATGCCTGTTGCCAGGTCTGTGTTTGTTGCCGCGTTGATGGCGCGTTTTGCCATTCGAGTTGCCAGAGGGGCTTTGCTCAGTATCTTCTGGGCAACTTCATAGGCAGTATCCATCAGTTCTTCTGGCTGTGTCAGCTTTTGTACCAGACCAATGCGGTAAGCTTCTTCTGCATTGATCATCTCATTTGTCAGAATCATGTACTTTGCCATACCTTTTCCCACCAGACGAGGCAGTCTTTGGGTTCCGCCATAACCAGGGATCAGCCCCAGACCCGTTTCCGGCTGAGAAAATTTTGCCTTGACAGACGCAATGCGAATATCACATGCCATGGCAATTTCACAGCCACCGCCCAAAGCAAAGCCATTGATAGCCGCAATAACAGGCATCCGCATATTTTCGATCAGATCCATCAGATCCATTCCGGCTTTTGTCCAGTCTCTGCCTTCATATCCCTCCATTTCCACCATGGTGGAAATATCCGCACCGGCAATAAAGGAACGTCCTGCGCCGGTAAGGATGACGCAGTCTGCCAGCTGCTTCCGGTCAATTTCCTGCATGCAGTTGTAAATATCCGCAATGACCTCGCGGTTCAAAGAATTCAATGCTTCCGGCCGATTGACTGTTACAATAGCCAATCTGTTTTTCACGTTGAGCAACACATATTGATAATCCATAGGCTTTCCTCCGTTTTTCCTTTCAGTGATTTTTGATAAAATATAACAGCATAATCCGTGCCAACTTAAAAATGCGGTAAAACCAACGGCAAAAATAATAATTTGTTTCTTTTTTTTCAAAATGATTCAATTACGAATCAAATTTGTTTTTTTCTCATTCATTTTTAAATCATGATTCAGTAATAAATCATCATTCTGTTATTTTCTGTAGAAAAAGCTATCATCTTCTATTGATGCATAACAACAAAAGCGGCGAGTTCTTGTTTCTCGCCGCTTTTCAAAAATTTCATATTTTATTGAAATTGCCTGTTTCTCTTGAAAAATCAACCTTTCAGCATAGGCAGAACATGGTCGAATACTTCCATTGTTTTCAAAATATCTTCTTCTGTGTGTTCTGTTGTCAGATAAATACGACCTCTGGCAGATGTGATACGCACACCATAATCACGTGTCAGCAGATACAGACGATCATACATACCGCTGTCCACATTTTCCAGATAGTCCTTGTAATCCTTAGGTGCTCTTTCCATGCCCATTTCCAGCTGGATAATGCCGCCATGATGTTCTGTATACAGGGCAACGCCATGTTTTTTGCCCAAAGCACGCAGTTTTTCACAGAACAGTTCACCCAGCTGCTCCATTTTTTCATATACACCAGGCTTGGACAATTCTTTGATGGTGGCTAGAGCAGCCGCTACAGAAATAGGTGTTGCGTTGAATGTACCGGAAGGATGTACACCACAGCTCATGATTTCTTTCTTGCCGCATACCATGGACAAAGAATAGCCGCCAGCAATGGCTTTACCAAATACACCCATATCAGGTGTTACGCCGAAATACTGCTGGGCGCCGCCCAGTGACATACGGAAACCTGTGATAACTTCGTCAAAGATCAGTACAACATGATATTTTGTGCAAAGTTCACGTACTTTTTCCAGATAGCCGGGCTGAGGCATAATGGGGCCTTCGTCGCACATATAAGCTTCCATCACAACAGCGGCAATTTCATTTCCCCTTTCTTCCAGCAGCGCTTCCAGAATATCTGCGCGGTTCCAGCTTGTGATGATGATATCATCAGCTGTTTCCTGACGCTGACCTGCCGTTGTCATGATTCGTGCAGGTGCTTTTTCATCCCCCAATGTCTTTGCATTGGCTGTGATACTGATTTTCTGTTCATCAGACCAGCCATGATACTGACCAGCGAATTTTACGATCTTCTGTTTGCCTGTATATGCTCTGGCAACACGCCATGCGTGCATGTTTGCTTCTGTACCGGAGCTCTGGAAACTTACCATTTCTGCGCAGGGGATGATTTCTGTCAATTTTTTGGACAGTTCCAGCAGCTGTTTTGTAGGTGTGGAGAACTGGGAACCTCTATCCACCTGCTCTTTCACTGCTTCATTCACTGTATCCGGCGCATACCCCATAATCATGGGGCCAAATCCACCAATATAGTCAATATATTCATTTCCATCCACATCATACAGTTTGCTGCCTTTGCCATGGGTCATAGCAATGGGATAATCTTCCACAGCGGCTTTATGGAAGGAACTGCTTACGCCATCAACTAAGTACTGACAAATTTCCTGATAAAGGGCTTCTGAATTTTTTGTGTTGAATTTTTCCATGTGATCTCCTTCTTTCTTTTCATAATAGTTTCAGAACATCGTCCTGTCTTAGTATTGAGCAAATTTTATACCAAATGAACAATTTTTCTCATACAAATAAAATATTTATGACCTCTTTCACTTCTTCTTCCTCTACCCACCTTTTTCCTCTTTCCAAATCCGCATATACATCTTGTAAAAAATCTGGTTTGTTTGGCATATTTTTTGCTTGTCCATATTAACAGATTTGTTTTGCACAATTACCGGTAAAAAGATGCATGTATTCCATTCAAATCTAAACCATTACTCATCACACACTCGTATAAGGAAAGGAGTATGTTGTCTATGGAAAAACGGGAATCATTAAGCAAAACGCTAAAACGCGGAGATATCTGGGCATTTGCCTTTGGGTCCATTGTAGGCTGGGGCTGGGTTATGCTGGCTGGCGGCTGGGTCATTTCGGCAGGTACTATCGGCGCTATCATCGCATTTATCATCGCTGCCGTTCTTTGCGGCTTTGTAGGTATGGCTTATGCAGAACTGACACCCGCACTGCCTCTGGCAGGGGGCTCTATGGTATGGTGTTACCGTGCCAGTGGTTATAAATTCGCCTGGTTCAGCGGTTGGGCAATTGCCTTTGCCTACGTTGCCGTTGCCGCATGGGAAGGTCCTGCCTTTGCCTCTGCTGTAGCATATCTGATCCCCCTTCCTGAAGTGGGATTCTTATGGAATATTGCAGGATTTGATGTTTATGTTCCATTCATCATTGTCAGCATGGCAGGTACCATCTTTACTATGTTCTGCCACTACCGCGGACTGAAATTTGCCGCTATTTTCAACACCATCGCAGCCATCGCTCTGGTTGCCGGCGGCGTGATCTTCTTCCTGGGCGGCGTAACTCTGGGCGATATTGCAAATGCGGCGCCTGCAATTCGTGACGGCTTCGGTGGGATCTCCATCGTACTGGTTGCAGCACCTGCTATGTTTGTAGGGTTTGACGTTATCCCGCAGGCATCCGAAGAAATGGACTACCCCATCCGCCAGGTAGGTATCCTGGTACTGTTCGCCATCTTCCTGGGCGTATTGTGGTACATCATGATGATCGTAGGTACCGCTTTTGCAGCACCTGCGGACTTCCTGCAATCTGCATCCATTCCTCTGGCTGACGCGGCATCCTATGTATTCAACTCCAAAATCTTTGGCACATTCATCATCATTGCCGGGATCGGCGGTATCCTGACAAGCTGGAATGCTATGTTTGTCGGCAGCACACGTATCCTGTTCTCCATGTCCAGAGCAAAAATGCTGCCCACTGTTTTTAGCAAACTTCACCCTAAATATGGCTCTCCCACAGCTGCCATCACACTGGTAGGGGTTCTGGGGCTGATTTCTCCTCTGCTGGGGAAAAATGCACTGGGTTGGTTTGTTGATGCCAGCTCTTTCGGCACCGTTGTTGCCTATCTGACAGTATCTATTTCCTTTGTTATGCTGCGGAAGAAAGAACCTAATCTGAAACGTCCTTGGAAAGCACCAGGCGGCTACTTCACCGGATTTATGGCAATCGTATCCTGTCTATTCTTCATCGTGCTTTACCTGCCCATCGGCCCCGGCGCACTGGAATGGCCTTATGAATGGGGTATGGTACTGCTTTGGGTCATCATCGGTATCATCCTGGTGATCGTCAACAAAATTCAGTTCGGTACTGTAACAGAAGCCGAGCGAGAGCTGCTGCTCTTCGGCGAAGAATATGCCCGTCCGGAAAAGCTGAAATAACAACCATAACAACAGGCAGGAGTATCACATCTGCCTGTTGTTTTTCTACAGAGAGGTGATATTATGTGGATTTATTTTGTGTTGCTCACCATTTTCTTCTATCTGATCTTCCGCAAAGGATACATCAAGATCGTCTTAATTATGGCGTCCAGCATCAGCCTTGCTACATTTGTCGGCACATACGCATATTTTCAATTTCCTTTGGAACTTTGCGTATTCCAGACCATTGTCACATTTATTATCTGGTACACCATCCTACAGATCATTTACGGCATTATCAGAAACTATAAAAAATCAGCACCCAAGTAAAACACAACAATTCATTCCTGCATGAAAACAACTATTTTTTGATTCAATTTTTCATCGTCATGTAAAACTGAATCCATAAAATGCAGAAATCTTGCGGATCATCTACTTTTGCATTCCACTTATTTTGATATATTTTGTAAATCTCCTATGAAAAAATCCCTCCGTCATTCAAACGATGATGAAGGGATTTTTTCGTGGATGTAAATTTTATTTCTTCAGATATTCATCAATGGCCGCCGCAGCTTTTTTGCCTGCGCCCATTGCCAGAATAACGGTAGCTGCCCCTGTAACGGCGTCACCGCCGGCATAAACGCCTTCTCTGGTGGTCTGGTTTGTTTCTTCGTTGACTACCAGACAGCCCTTCCGGTTGGTTTCCAGCCCTTTTGTGGTGCTGCGGATGAGCGGATTGGGGGATGTACCGATGGACATAACCACTGTGTCAACGTCGATGACATAGTTGGAGCCTTCCACAGGTACGGGGCTTCTTCTGCCGCTGGCATCAGGTTCACCCAATTCCATTTTCAGACATTCGATACCGCATACCTGACCATTGCCGTCATCCAGAATCTTTACAGGATTACGCAGCAGGTGGAATTCAATGCCTTCTTCTTTTGCGTGATGGATTTCTTCCAGACGGGCAGGCATTTCTTTTTCAGAACGGCGGTAAACGATGTAAACTTTTTCCGCACCCATTCTCTTTGCGCATCTTGCGGCGTCCATAGCTACATTGCCGCCGCCTACAACAGCAACAGCTTTGCTCTTGCGGATAGGTGTGTCATAATCAGAGATGTAAGCTTTCATCAGGTTGATACGAGTTAGATATTCGTTGGCAGAGTAAACGCCTACCAGTGCTTCGCCGGGGATGCCCATGAAGGAAGGCAGACCTGCGCCGGTACCGATGAATACGGCGTCATAACCCATATCGTCAATGATTTCGTCGATGGATAATACTTTGCCGATGACCATGTTTGTCATGACTTCTACGCCCAGGGCAGACAGTTTGTCGATTTCTTTCTGCACAATAGCCTTAGGCAGACGGAATTCGGGGATACCGTAAACCAATACGCCGCCGGCTGTGTGGAATGCTTCAAAAATGGTTACGGCATAGCCTGCTTTTGCCAAGTCGCCAGCACATGCCAGAGAGGAAGGGCCGGAACCGATAACGGCTACTTTTTTGCCGTTCGGAGCGGGTTTTTCGGGCATTTCGTCACAGTTTGCCATGTACCAGTCAGCCACGAACCGTTCCAGACGGCCGATGGCTACAGCTTCGCCTTTGATGGCACGAACGCATTTGGATTCGCACTGGCTTTCCTGAGGACATACACGACCGCAGACAGCAGGCAGAGCGTTTGTGGAAGTGATGATCTTATAAGCTGCCATAAAATCGCCTTTTGCTACTTCCGCGATAAATTCGGGGATACGTACGTTTACGGGACATCCGCTGACACAGGGTTTGTGTTTGCAGTTCAGACAGCGTGTGGCTTCTTCCATAGCCATTTCCGCTGTGTAGCCCATGGCTACTTCTTCAAAGTTTTTATTTCTCACATCAGGTGCCTGTTCAGGCATTTTGATTTTTTCCAAGCTCATATTTGCCATTGTTTCCGTCCTCCTTAGTGAATCAAGTCCTGTGCCATTTTGTCCATGCGGCAGATATGTTTTTCTGTCAGATCCGCTTCTTCTTTCTTGTAAACAGAGTTGCGGTTCATCAGTTCGTCAAAGTCTACTTCGTGTCCGTCGAAGTCGGGACCGTCTACGCAGGCAAATTTGATCTTGCCGCCAACGGTGACACGACAGCCGCCGCACATGCCTGTGCCGTCAATCATAATGGGGTTCAGGCTGACGATGGTCTTGATGCCGTAAGGTTTTGTGGTGAGGCTGACGAATTTCATCATGGGGATGGGGCCAATGGCAATGACAGCGTCATACTGATTGCCGGCTTCGATAAGGGATTTCAGCTTGTCTGTAACGAAGCCTTTTTCGCCTTTTGTGCCGTCATCGGTCATCAGGTAGTAGTTGTCGGAAACGGCGCTCATTTCGTCTTCCAGAATGACAATGTCTTTGTTTCTGAAGCCTGCAATGACGTCTACTTCCACGCCCAGTTCGTGGAGGGCTTTTGCCTGAGGATATGCGATGGCACAGCCTACGCCGCCGCCCACAACAGCAACTTTCTTGAAGCCGTCATATTCTGTGGCAACACCCAGAGGGCCTACAAAGTCACGGATGGAGTCGCCAACTTCTTTGGCTGCCAGCAGTTTTGTGGACAGACCCACTTTCTGGAAGATGATGGTGACAGTGCCTTTTTCTCTGTCATAATCAGCGATGGTCAGAGGGACACGTTCGCTGAATTCATCTACGCGAAAAATAATAAACTGCCCCGCTTTGGCTTTTTTTGCCACAAAAGGGGCTTCGATTTCAAGCAGTGTCACAGCACTGTTTAGTTCTTTTTTATTGACAATGCGAAACATATTTTTTCTCCTTTCTGATAAAAATGCGAGGGATTTTTTGCATCCCCCGCATTTTCTTTGTTCCATTCTTTTTTTCAGACGCCCATTGCCAGCATACCGCCGTCAACAGGAATACATGTACCTGTTACAAAAGAGGACGCATCCGTTGCCAGGAAAATGGCAGCGCCTGTCAGTTCTTCCACATTACCCCAACGTTTCATAGGGTTGCGGTTCAAAACAGCCTGTTCTCTTTCGGGATCTTCATGCAGCCCAGATGTCAGTTCTGTTTTGAAGTAACCGGGCGCAATGGCATTCACCTGCACATTATATTTTGCCCATTCTACGGCAAAACCTTTTGTCATCTGCAAAACAGCGCCTTTGCTGCCGCAGTAAGGAACGACACGGTTCAAGCCCAGATATGCACCCATAGATGCGATGTTAATGATCTTGCCATAACCCTGACGTATCATCTGCTGTCCAATGACCTGCGTGCTCATAAACAGAGAACGGCAGTTTGTATTCATAACAGCATCATATTCTTCCATAGGGAAATCTTCTGCGTTGTATCTGCGATTCACGCCGGCAGCATTGACCAAAATATCAATGCGTCCAAAGGTTTCCACAACTTTATCTCTCAGCTGTACCAGCTGTTCTCTATCCTGTGCGTCTACAGGAAATTCCAAAGTCTGTACACCTTCTGCCCGGATTTCGTCAGCTACTTCTTTGCACTTATTGGCACGTCTGCTGACTGCAATGACATTGGCACCCCATCTTGCATATTCCATAGCAATGGCATGTCCAATGCCTGTTGTGCCGCCAATGACCAAAGCAACCTTTCCGGTCAGGTCAAATGTTACATTTTTCATTTCTAATCCCCCTTATTTTTCTTCCAGGTCTTCATAGAATTTTTTATAAATTTCCGGTCTGAAGTCCGGTGTGCCAGCGTAAGGATTTACGGTGCACTGATGGCGCACTGCCAAAGACAGGTCGATGGTGCCGATAAACATCTTTGCCTGATAATCCCTGTCATCACCGATATAACGTACCACATCCACTTCGCCGAAAGCGTTTGTTTTAGGCCCAATAACCATGCTGCCGCCGCCGAAATAAGAAGCACTGTCATAGCCTGTCAGGTTGGAGCTTGCGATGTATACAGAGCTTGCCAGAACACTGTATTCCAGATGAGGTGTATAGCATCTGACAAAAGCTTCTCTGCTGCCTTCATTGGGGATTTCCTCAATAACGGCAGTGGGATTGAGGTACAGTCTTGCGCCTTTATATACATAATAGCGTACCAATTCAGGGAACTGATAGCTGTCATAGCAGATACCCAGACCAATGGGACCCCATTCTGTGTCAAACATAAAAGGTGTTTCACCTTTTTTGCACCACAGATTTTCTGTGCCGAAAGGATGGATCTTCTGATATGTGCCAATGAAACCGTCAGGCCCCAGCACAACTGCGGAGTTATACAGATCTGTCGCATCCTCTGACATTTTTTCAGACATACCAAAGATAACATATACGCCATAATCTTTTGCTACTTTTTCGATTCTTTTTACAGAAGGCCCCTGAGCGGTTTCTGTAACAGCGATCTTCTGTTCCATAGGGATGGTTTCATCCACAAAATAATCATAACCCATCAAACACATTTCAGGGAACAGCACCAGATCTGCACCCCTTTTGGCAGCAGCAACGGTATATTCCTCAATATGTGCCAAGTTGGTTTCCTTATCGCCTGTCCATACTTTGAAATTCATGACCGCGATGTTCATAATGTCCTTTGCTCTGTTTGTGTTCATTGTACATGCCTCCATTCTTTTACGCTGTGTGTTTTGCTTCCATTTCTTCAATGCGGCGACTTTCCGCATCTTCTGCATCTGTATTTTTTGTCAGTACCAACGCCAGAACTACGGCAACGGCGCCGCCCAGCAGTTTGGAGATAACAACGGCAGGAATCGCTTCAGGGTGTACACCGGCTGTGAATCCAAGGTGATCCCCAAGGGCTGCTGTTGCACAGACCATCCATGCGATATTGACGATTTTACCTTTAGAACTCATATCACTCATCATTTTAAATACAGGAATGCTGTTTGCCAGAGAGAAGATCATACCTGCTGTAGATGTGGCATCCATACCGATTCTGCGGCCCAGTACGGTCAGAGGTTTATCCAGAATTTTTGTCAGCAGAGAAAGGATGGGGAATGTACCAAGCAGAACAACAGCAATATTGCCGATCATACTCATGGCGTCTTCAATGGGTGCCATACCTGGGATCAATACGATGCCTGTCATATATTCAAAAGCTGCCGCAATGAGGCCCAGTGTAATGATGACAACGACGATATTGCCGAAGTGCAGACAACCACGCATCATTTTGGTAGGCGCAAATTTCAGTCCAATTGCCAGCAAAACAGAAATGATCAAAACAGGAATGGTATTCATCAGTACCATCATCAGGGGATAACCTGCAAGCAAGCCGCCGATAACAGAGCCAATGGGAATGGTGATCATACCAATAACCAGACCTTTGGCAAAATAAGGCTGATCCTTCTTTTCAATCAGACCCATACCTACAGGGATAGAAAATGTTACGGTGCTGCCCAGCATAGAAGCCACAATCAGACCGGAGTACAGACCTGCTGTTTCATCTACTGCCATAGACATTGCCAGGGAATAACCGCCTGTGTCATTGGGCAAGATAGAACCAAAGATGGCCGGGTCAGAACCGATTTTCTGCAATGCAGGACCGATAATCGGCGCGATAACGTCAGAAATCACAGGGGACAGACAAACCATACCAGCCATGCCCAGTGCCAAAGGCCCCATGGCATTGAAACCTTCTTCAAACTTTTCCCCTAGTCCCAGTCTGTTACCAAACACTTTATCCAAACCACCGACCAAAGCGCCAATGGCCATAATCCACATCAATATCTGAGTAAAAGACATACTCTTTACGCCTCCTTTTTATCATGAATTTTTTCCGCACATGTCTCTTAAGTAATTTTGAATCTTATCATAATCGATTTCCTGATAAATGGAAATCACCGGAGCCTGCTGCTGCCATGCGGCAACTGATAAGCATTCCGCATGACAGCCACTGATGAGCAGTATCAAATCATATGCGCTTTCCTCCCGTACAGGTTCAATTTCTACCTGTGGAAACTCCGCACAGATCCGCTTTACAATCTTGCTGCGCTCATATCCGGGATTGCAGCCCCCGCAAAACTTTACACCAATTTTCACGGTTTCGCTTCCTTTTTGGATCAATATTTATAGAAGCCTTCGCCCGTTTTTCTGCCCAATTTGCCTGCCCGTACCATTTTCCGCAGCAGGGGCGCGGGTCTATATTTCGGATCACCGTATTCTTTATAGAATACTTCCATAACTGCCAGCAATACATCCAGACCGATCAAGTCTGTCAGTTCCAGAGGACCCATGGGATGATTGCAGCCAAATTTCATACCTTTATCAATATCTTCCGGTGTACCTACGCCTTCTTCTACTAGGCAGATCGCTTCGTTCAGCATAGGGTCGATCATACGGTTTACGATAAATCCGGGCTTATCCAATGCCACAATGGTCACCTTGCCCATCTTTTCCCCTACTGCCAGAGCGGTATCCAGGGCTTCCTGACTTGTCAGATAGCCTTTTGTGATTTCCAGCAGCTTCATAACGGATGCAGGGTTGAAAAAATGCATGCCCACAATTCTTTCCGGTGTTTTGGATGCTGCTGCGATCTCTGTGATGGACAGAGAGGATGTATTGGTAGCCAAAATGGCTTCGGGTTTTGCGATTTTATCCAGCTCTTGGAAAATGTGAGTTTTGATTGCAATATTTTCCACCGCCGCTTCAATGATCAGATCTGCGTCTGCTGCATCTTCCAGCAGGGTTGTCCCCCAAAGATTGCCGATCATTTTTTCCGCATCATCTGCGGAAATCTTGCCTTTATCCGCCATTTTTCTTAGGCTTTTCTGAATCTTATCCAGAGCACGATTGATGATATCATCTGTCATATCTCGCAGGACAACTTCAAATCCCCCCATAACAGCTGCCTGAGCAATGCCGGAACCCATCTGTCCAGCGCCAATGACAAAAATCTTTTTCACACTCATTCCTTCGCACCTCCTGCCACATTTTCTACCAGTGCCGCAATGGCCTGACCGCCGCCGATGCAAAGAGTTACAACACCATAACGACAGTTTCTGCGGCGCAGTTCATTCATCATATTGATTGTCAGACGGGCACCTGTCGCGCCAACGGGATGACCCAGGGCAATGGCACCGCCGTTTACATTGACTTTATCCATGGAAAGCCCCAAATCTCTTACGCAGGCAAATGCCTGTGCTGCAAAGGCTTCATTGATTTCAAACAGATCGATGTCGTCCACTGTCATATTCGCTTTCTTCAGCAGTTTCTGCACTGCGTATACGGGAGCGTAGCCCATGATGGAAGGATGAATGCCGGCAGAAGCAAAACCTCGCAGTGCTGCTTTGATTTCCAAGCCCAGTTCCTTGGCTTTTCTTTCGCTCATCATCACAACGATGGCTGCTTCGTCGTTACATCCAGAAGCATTCCCTGCTGTAACAGTGCCGCCGTCAGGACGGAAAGCAGGTTTCAGTTTCCGAAAATCTTCGATCTTTGCGTTATAACGAATGGTTTCGTCTTTATCAAAGATCACTGTGCCTTTTTTTGTTTTTACTTCCACAGGGATGATTTCTTCATCAAATTTGCCGGCTTCTGCCGCTTCCTGTGCCCGTTTGTGGCTCAGCAGCGCAAATTCATCCTGCATCTCTCTTGTGATGCCGCATTTTTCTGCTACGTTTTCCGCTGTGATGCCCATATGATAATTCATGAAGGGGTCTACCAGACCATCATAAAGCATGGAGTCCAAAACCTGACCGCTGCCCATTCTGCCGCCGAAACGATAATCTTTCAGCACATAGGGGATACGGCTCATGCTTTCGCAGCCCCCTGCCACCATGATATCCGCTTCGCCCAGCATGATATGTTCTGCCGCAGACTGGATGGCTTTCAGACCGGTGCCGCAGTTTTTATTGACTGTCCATGCAGGCACTTCTACAGGGATGCCTGCACCCAAAGATACCTGTCTTGCAGAATTGGCTTTGATCCCTGCCTGAAAATGGGTACCGATGATAACTTCATCTACCATATCGCCTGTAATATTGGCACGCTTCAGGGCTTCCTTTGTGCACAGAGCCCCCAGCGCAGGCGCTTCAATATCTTTCAGGGCGCCGCCGAACTTACCTGTTGCCGTTCGTACGCCGCTGACAATAACCGGTGTCTGAAACATGGCTCAATCCTCCTTCACTTCAATTTTGGCTAATTTCTTCGCCATTTTTTTCTTCTGTTCCCAATTGGTTTCTCTCTGGATCATAACGCGCATTGCCTGAGGAGAACCTGCGCCATGCATGCTTTCTGCCAGTGCTGTACCGCCTGTCATGTTTTCCAGCAGTCTTGCCATACGGATTCTTTCTTCTGTAGGGAATTTCGCGTCGCCTGCGAAATATTTATCGATGTAGTCATGACCGATTTCGGAACGGTAATCTGCTTCATAAGGCAGCGTTGCGATGAAACCGCCAGCGATGTCGTGTGCCAGACGAGAAATTTCGTACATGGTCTTTGTGCAGTTCAGTTTTACAGTATTTGCCAGCAGTGTGTCTACATAGTAGCTGCCTGCTTCTGTTTTATGACCCATAGCGGAACATGCGATGGAGCAGCAGTGCATGCTTTCTGCCAGATGTACCATTTCAACCAGTTTATCTTTGATATGAGAAGCTTTGGGACAGCCGTTGTATTCAGCCATAGATGCGGAAGCACCGATGATGACATCAGCAACACCAACTTTGCAGCCGCCGTAGTTCTGTCTGTGATAAGATGCGAATGTTTCTACGAATTCCTGCGCCAGATCTGTTTCACCGCACATAAATACTCTGTCCCAAGGAACGAATACGTCATTAAGGATTGTCAGTGTTTCGCCGCCAACGATTGCGTATTCTGCGTTACCTGTATCGATATCGCCTTCCAGACGTCTGTTTTCGTTTGTCTGTCTGCCGAAGAAATGGATCACGCCCGGTGCGTCTACGGGGATTGCAGCAGCAACTGCGTAATCTTTATCGTCGGGTCCCAGATTTGTAGTAGGCAGGATCAGCATTTCATGGGAGTTTACCATACCTGTCTGATGGGCTTTTGCGCCGCGAACCACAATACCGTCTTCTCTTCTTTCTACGATATGTACGAACAGATCGGGGTCTGCCTGCTGGCTGGGTTTTTTGCTTCTGTCACCTTTGGGATCTGTCATAGAGCCCGCAATCATAAGGTCATTATCCTGCACATAAGTCATATAGTCAATCAAACGCTGATGGTAATTTGTTCCATATTTTTTATCGATCTTATATGTTGTGATAAAAGAAGCGTTCATGGCGTCAAAACCAACGCATCTCTGGAAGCAGGTACCTGTTTTCTGACCGATCATACGCATCATTTTTACTTTTTTGACCAGGTCGTCTGTGCTCTGGTGTACATGTGTAAAACGGTTGATCTTTTTGCCTGTGAAAGGGGAAATGGCTGTCATCAGATCTTCGTATTCGGGATCAAATGCCAGTTCGTATGTCATAGCTGCAGAGTTGACATGAGGTGCTGTCATGGGGTCATCCACAACGCATTCGATCTTTCTGCCGTTGCAGTAAATCTCAGGGTGCAGTTTCCGCAGGCTGTCTTTGTACTGTTGTCCATTCATCATAATAACATTCCTCCTCTGGATTAAATAATTTGATTCTGTTTGAATTTATCTATATCTTCCTGACCATAGTGCAGTACATCCCGTAAAATCCGGTCTGTATGCTCGCCAAGCATAGGCGCTCTTTGGGTAGGCTGGGGCGGTGTTTCCTGCAATTTCAAGGGATTGCCCGGATAGCGGACAGTTCCTACTACAGGATGCTCCAGAGAAACAAGCATATTGCGGTTTGCAATCTGGGGATCATCCACCAGTTCCGCAATGGTTTTCAGCGAAGCCACAGGGACTCTCACCTCATCCAGCATCTGCTCAATTTCCTCATTGGTATGCTGCATGGTCCATTCTTCAATAATGGCATCCAGCGCTTTCTCATTTTTCTTTCTGTCGGGATTGGTAGCAAATCGTTCATCCTCAATCAGTTCTGGTTTCCCCATGACACCAATGAGCTTTTTGAACAAAGCGTCATTGGCTGTTGCAATGACGATATGGCTCTCTTTGGTGCGGTACAGATTATAAGGTGCAGAACTAGGATTGGAATTGCCGATTCTGTCGGGATTTTCTCCCATGAGCGTTTTGATGGGTACGGCATTTTCCAGCATGGAGAATACGGTGTCCATCATGGCAATGTCGATATACTGTCCTTTGCCTGTTTTCTGTTTATAAATGACCGCTGCCAGGATTGCTGCCATAGCATGAATGCCTGTTGCTGCATCGGAAAGGGCAGGTCCCACACGTACCGGTGTGGTATCCGGGAAGCCAGTCAATGCCGTCCAGCCGCCCATTGCCTGTGCCACTGCGTCATATGCCACCTTATTCCGATAGGGTCCTGTCTGTCCAAAACCTGAAATAGATGCGTATATAATCTCTGGATTCACCTTCTTGATGCGTTCATAATCCAGTTCCAGTTTCTCCATAGTGCCAGGCGAAAAATTCTCGATGACCACATCTGCCCACTGTGCAAGTTCTTTGGCAATCTTTTTACCTTCTTTTTGTTTCAGATCCAAAGTAATGCTTTTTTTGCAGCGGTTCAGATACATGAAATATCCGCTTTCACCCTGCCGGATGGGGGCAAACATTCTTGTGTCATCGCCTTTTTTCGGTGCCTCGACTTTGATGACCTCCGCTCCCAGATCCGCCAGGAGCATCGTGCAGTAAGGACCAGAATAAACTCTTGTAAAATCTAGTATTTTTAATCCTTCCAGTGCCTTTTTTGTTTCCAAAATCATTTCATCTCCTTTCTTTTGATCTTGTACCCGAATATAAAGCATAAACCGTGCCAAAAACCAAAAGCCTGATATAAAAACATACAAAACAATCGTTTTTTTGCTTTCAAAGTCATGAATTTCGTATATAATAAAATAATAAAAACAAGACAAAGACTTCTTTATTGTTTTTTTGAAGCCATCATTGTCTCTCATTTTTTGTGTATATTGAATGGGAAAACTTACTTTTCTTCATCTTGATTCAAAATCGAATCAAAAACCCCATTTTCTTTGATTCATCATTGAATCATTCATGGTTTGATTCAATTTTGAATTACCAAAATGCATTACAAAAAATTTTTTATGTTTGCGTTTTCCTGTAAAATGGGGAATATACCCCAAAAAACACACAAAATGACAAGATCAACTAACGAGGCATGTTTTTTGCTCCATTTTTATAGTACAAAGGAGGAATGAACATGAATGAAATCCAATTGACTGTGGAACACCATATTGCCACCGTCCATTTAAATCGACAGCGCGTAGGCAATTCCTTTTCTACAGAAATGATGGAAAGATGGTGCGATATTTTCGCAGCAATCCATAAAAAGGAAGATATCCGATGTGTCATTGTAAAAAGCGATCTGCCAAATGCCTTTACGTTCGGCGGAGATATTAAGGAAGAACAACATTTGAAAGGCGACTCAGCTCGCCGCTTTTCCAACCTTGGACAAGCATGTGCTAAATGCCTGCGTGACTGCTCTTGCCCCGTCATCTTTTCCATCCATGGATATTGTCTGGGTGCAGGATTGGAATTCCTGTTGTCCGCAGATCTGGTCATCGCTTCTGACAACATCCAGTTGGGCATCCCCACCATCAAATTGGGGGAAATTCCAGGTTTTGGCGGCATTGGTCTTTTGGGAAAGAAAATCGGCTATGCCAACGCTATGGATCTGTTATTGACGGGCAGAACCCTGCATGGACAGGAAGCCCTTCGTTTGGGACTGGTACAATATTTGGTGCCTACAGAAGATCTGGAACAAAAGACAAAAGAACTGGCAAATACCATCTGCGGCTTCGCACCCCTTGCTGTCAAAAAGATGAAGCAAGTATTACAGCACACATACGGCACAACTTTAGAAGAACAGTTGGCATATGAAACAGATGCTTTTATGGAAATTTGTCAAACCACTGACAGAACAAATGCCATCGAAGCATTTCTGAACAAAAAACCCTCTCCTGCATTTCAGGGAAAATAAAAAAAGAGATGCAGGATACCTGCATCTGCTTTCCTGATAGTTCTTCCTATCATGGAGCGGAAGAACGCATGTCGTGAGGGAGACTATGCAATATATAAAAGAAGCAATATTCATGCCAACAAAAATAGTCTTGGGAGGTGGATACAAGATGTCTAAAAAACTATTAGATATGAAAGACTCCAAAAACTGGGAAAAAGTCTTTGATACGTTTACCGATGGGATATATATCACAAACGCAGACGGTCTGACGTTACAGGTAAACCGTGCCTATGAAGAAATCACAGGACTAAAAGCAGAAAATCTCATCGGGAAATATATGAACCAGATCGTACAGGAAGGTTATCTCTCTACCTCCATCACGCAAAAAGTCATTGAAACCAAAAAACCTGTCAGCATTGAACAGGAGATCAAAAACGGCAAAAAAGTAGCCTTAAACGGCTTTCCTATTTTCGATCAGGACGAAATACTCATGGTAGTTTCCTTTGTTCGAGATGTGACCGTACTGAATAAAATTGAGGAAGACCTGAAACAATCTCGTTTTCTCATTGACCAATACCAACAACGGCTCAACAAAATGCAGAAAACACAGAATTATGTAGCAGAGAGCCAAGAATTCAAAAACGTCATGTCTTTAGCCCATAAAGTCGCCAATGTGGATTCTACTGTCCTGATACTTGGCGAATCCGGTACCGGTAAAGAAGTAGTTGCCAGAGAAATACACGAACAAAGCCATCGAAACAACAGCTTATTTTTGAAAATCAACTGTGGTGCTATTCCAGAAAACCTTCTGGAGTCAGAGCTATTTGGCTATGAAGGCGGTTCCTTTACAGGTGCCAAAAAGAATGGGCATATTGGTATTTTTGAAATGGCAAACAAAGGAACGGTCTTTCTGGATGAGATCGGGGATATGCCTTTGCATTTGCAGGTAAAACTGCTCCGTGTCCTTCAGGAAAAAACCATTTCCCGTATTGGCTCCACAAAGTCCATTCCCATCGATACTCGGATCATTGCCGCTACCAACCGCAATCTGGAAGAAATGGTACATGAGAAAACATTTCGTCAAGATCTGTACTACCGTCTGAATGTGGTATCCATCGTCCTGCCGCCCTTGCGAGAGAGAAAAACAGATATCCCGCCTCTCATCGAGTACTTTGTCAACAATATCAATGAAAAATATAAAATGAACAAAAAACTTTCTCCCAGCATGCTCAAATGCTTGATGGATTACGACTGGCCTGGCAATGTCAGAGAGTTGGAAAATATCATTGAACGCATTTTGGTCACTTCTGAAGAAAATGAGATCACTCCAAAAGCAGGATTGCTCCCTTGGAATCCTTCTGTTGCCTCTATATTAGAATTAGAGGCAGATGAAATCATTCCCTTAAAAGAGGCTTATGACAATTTAGAGCACACCATTTTGCAAAATGCTGCAAAAAAATATAAAACTACTTATGAAATCGCAGAGGCATTGCAGATCAGCCAACCTTCTGTTTCACGCAAACTAAAAAAACACAAAATCAAATGGAATGAATAGTTTGTTTGAAATACTTATTGAATAACACCTTGGCTGTAACATTTTCTGTATAGAAAAAAATAACGATTGGAAATGATATTCATAGTATGTGTATTTATGGCATGGGAAACTTAAAATTTCTGTGCAATTAAAAAAGCAGATTTTATTCTATATTGCAATAGATAAAATCTGCTTTTTTATTTTAGAAGGGTTCCAAAATGATATGTATCTTATCTTCCCAGCCATCTCTCCTCCAATCTGAGCATGGCAAATCCAAACCTTTCGTATTCTGACAATATTATCTGTGACGGGTCGCCTTCCCGAATCCTGAGTGTACGGCGGATTTCCTTTGGAATGACTACTCTTCCCAAGTCATCAATTCTTCTGACAATACCAGTTGCTCTCATGTTCTTTGTCCTCCTCTGTGTCCAACCTCCGTCGGTCGGTTGTTCAGAGTTATTATGAACCAAAGAACGCACATTTATGTAAAAATAAGATTTCTTTCCGCAGATGGAGATTTTTTCCGAAAAGAATAAGAGGACAGCATTTCTCCATGGCAAAACTTTTCGCTTTCTTGCAAAGGCAACAATACAATGAGAGCAGCGCCTTTCTATGACGCTGCCCTCGTCTTGCATAATGATTTCCGGCGATTTTTGTCATGATTTAGGTTTATGCCGTAATGACAATATTACCTCCTGCATTATCCCAGCTTACATCAAAGCCCATTGCCTGCCCCAAGTCTCTTAACTTAAAATAAGTACTTCCATCTATGGTGTATGCTTTCAATGAAATGTTATTTTCATCCAAATACACTTTAGATGAACTTAAAGAGGCATTTTGATTTCCCTGACCAGCAGGCGCCATTTCTCCTCCAACCATTTGGTATTCTGCACCTGACTGAAGATGGATTGCTTTTTTCTCATTATCCCATACAACATTGAACTGATGGTCTGTACCATTGAGCATTGCTCCAACATCACGAATCTTAAAATAGGTATTTCCATCTATGGTATATGCCTGTAACGCCGCTTCTTCTCCATTCACCATGATTTTGGAGGAGGACGGCTTTGCGGTCTTATTCCCCATGGGAGAAAGCAGCTTCACATGCTCCATCACCTTTACAGGTGTAACCTGAATTCTGTTTTCATGAAAAGGACCACCCACCATTTCACCATTGGCGCCATTTCCAATGATTCCGTCATCAGCCAAACCGCATCCCCAAAGACTTCCGTCAGATTTCAAAACAAAGGTCGTATGGTCATTTGTGGAAACACGTTCCACATCCTCCATACATTGTGTATATTGAGACTGAAACCATCCATTTAAAGCATAAAAATCTCCTTCTGTGGTGCCGTTTGCAAGCTGACCCTCTTCACATTCACCTTTTGCCCATAACGTACCATCGGTCTTTACATACATTTCTTCATTCATGGACTTTACATTTTCAATGCCTTTGGGTATGATGGGATTTTCGTTATAATCATGCATGTTTCCATATCCACCCCATACCAAAAGTGTGCCGTCTGATTTTAAGGCATAATATCTGTGATAGGAATTATCAAATTCCACAACATCATCCATTACTTTGACAGGCTTTACAATTTTCCCATAAGCGGAATTGTCATCATTTGGAAGGATTTGATCCCCGATTCTTACATATTGGGCACGCATGGAATCCAACACATATCTTTCCAGAATAATGCCGGAAAACCAAAGAGAATTATCATTTTTCAGCGCAAAAACGCCGTCCATTTCCGTCAGCTTGATTGCCGCCACATTGTCGATTGGAAGTCTGCCAATGGTATTTTGTGAAGTATAACCTTTATTGTCGACCAAAAAATTTTCCCGCTCTCCATGGAAAGTTCCGCCATAGATATATACAGAACCGTCTGTTTTCACAATGGCAACAACATCACCCTCCATATCAATGGAGCGGACATTGTCCATGATTTTCCTTGGACGCAGAATATCGTTGATTAAGAATCCGTTGTTATTCAGCTCCTTGGAGATATCCTGTGTGGCGGTATGCCGAATCAGATCTGTCAAATATACACGATTGCCCCATACCCATAAACTATGATCTTTTTTGATTGCAGCCGACATGTTTACACAAGTATCTACCGAAATCACATCATCCATAATTTTGACAGGTGTGGTTCGTATTTCTTTTGTACCATCTCCTACCGTATTTCCCCATCCCCAAAGGGAGCCATCTTCTTTAATGGCATACGTCACGGTTCTGCTAGAAAAACCATCTGTAACAATGGTCGCATATCTCTCTGTGGACGCAGGTTTTGCCATTGCTACCGCAGCGCCCCCTTGAAACACCATCAAAAACGTCATCATAAAGCCCAATGATTTTATGAGTGATTTTTTCATACCCATTGCCTCCTTATCCTGTCAATTCAAACTTTACTTCATGGTATCAATCACAATTGTTTTCCCCACTGCACATGAAAATCGAACAAATACCCCAACTCACGGATGGGAAAATACTTATATCCATTGCATTGATACATACAAACACGCCTTTTTCACAAATGATTTTTATTTTGTGTCTATGGTAATGGTTTTTGTAAGGTTATTCCAACCGACTGCAAAGTCGAAGGCTTCCCCCAAATCTCGCAGCTTAAAGTATGTATTGTCGCCAATGGCATACGCGTCTAAATCCGCAAGATTTCCATCCTGATAAATGCTGGATGTGTTGGGACTTGCTTTCTTCGGCAGACCGTCCCCCTTTTTCAGCTCATTTCCTACAGCTTCATAAGGTGTGTTGGAAATGAGATTTACCGCTTTTTTATCCTGATCCCATACCACATTAAACTGCTGTTTCGTGCCATTTAACGCCATAGCCACATCTCTCAGCTTAAAATACGTATTTCCATCAATGTTATAAGCGTCAAAAGATACAGGTTTGCCATTGATGACAACGGCACTGGAAGCCGGACGTACTGTTTTTGCAGGCGGTGTAAAGACAGGCTTTACGACATAAGGGGATTCATAGGTGATAAAACCGAGACCATAATAGGAACCCCGTCCCGCGTTCTCGCTGTTTGTTACAAGAGAAACCTTGCCGTCCTGATACCGCAGCAGATAATTCACACGACTCATATCATCCCGGACATTGATCTGAATATATCCATTTGCTCGATACAGAATGTCAATAATACGGCCTTCCTGTTCAATGGTCTTTAAAACGCTTTCCGCACCATCAAACAGCAAAAGCTGCTCTTTTGTAATCTCTACTGCACCGTATTCCCGCAAATTGCCCTTTGCGTCCATGTAGAAGAAATGCAGTTTTGAATTTGTACCTCCCGCAAAGAAATCACTGTCATCCGGAAGATCCTCATCTGCATACGCCACATCATATCCATAAGTGAAAAACCGCATATCTTTCTCCATCCACCCCGGCAGATTATGTTCTTTTACCTCACCCGCTTGATTTACCGTAAAAACATAAGAATAGCTGTAGTATCCCATTGGCGGATGTCCATAAACACAAAATGCTTTATAGCCATTGGATTGCGCGATGGTAATCCCATTACTGTCTGGACTGGTAGGATCGGGGGCATAAAACCAGGAATCTTCGTCATTGTCTTTTAAGAGCTGACTCCCTCTTTCCGTCACAAAATATATTTTTGCTCTCCAGCCATACCCTTCACTACTCCCCTTAATGGGTTCTGTCAATACAAAGGCTTCTTCTGTTCCGTCATGATTGAAATCATCCTGATAATAACGATAAGGATTTAATTTCTGAATCTGCTGCTGCAAAGCCCCACTGGAATCTGCACCAAATACTGCTGTGGTCTGTGCCAAAATAGCTGTCATTGCCATCACAGTCATTGCCAACTTCATCTTTTTTTCCCTTCATGACTCTATTCCCCTTTCCCTCTTTCATATGCTTTTCACAATCAATCACTGTAGAAGTAGTAATCCGGTGCTGCCACATAATCTCTTTTTGTATCCATGACAAAAGTAATATTCAACAAATCCATGCCTACATAAAGATTCAATGCTTCTCCAAAATCTCTCAAACGTACATAATTACTGCCGCTGATACTGTACACCGTCATATCTGTCTTTTTCCCATTGACATAAACTGGCACATCACTTCGCAGGGCGTTATATGCCTGATAAGCATCTTTAATGGAAACTGTGCTTTTTTTCGGATTTGCCGCCGCTCCCGTTACAATGTTTATGGCTTTTTGTTTCCCGTCCCATTTGACTTCTATCTGCTTTTCCGTACCAATCAATGCCTGCTCCAGATCGCGCAGTTTATAAAAGGCTCTCTGCTGATAATATGTGGTATTGCCTTGCACAAAGTAAACCTGCCTGATGTTGACAGGCATTTGTTGCCCATTGACAACAATGGGGAATCTTACGGGCCATGCCTGTGTTTCCTTTGGCCAAGGGATTGTTTTCTCATCCTCTGTTATAGCTCTGTCTTTTGGAATATCATACTCGAGAATCAAATGATCTTTTGAAAATGTTTCCAGAGACGGATCAAAATAGGTATCTCTGATGGGCTTCTGGGCGCCAAATTCCCCATTTTCATATATATTCTGGCTGTCCCAAGTGGTATCCAGAATGATCCATTTGCCATCCACATAAGCCTCTGCCCACGCATGGTTGCTCTCTGGCCTTTGCAGCACATCGTATGTCCAGTTTCTGCTCATACCCAAACCAAGAGAAAGACCTCTTACTTTTTTTGCCGGAATATTGATGGAGCGCAGCATTTCTATTGTCAGATTGGCATAGCCTGCGCAGACGCCTTTTTTATTTTTCAGCACACTGATGGCGTCCTGAGGTTTATATTCTCCACCGTAAAATATATCCATGTCATACCAAACATTACTGCTGACCCAGTCGTGGATGGCTTTGCATTTTTCATAATCTGTCGTGCAGTTTTGTGTTACTTCCAAAGCCTTTTTCTTTATTTCATCCTGATAAGACAATATATTTTTTCTTTCTTCCGCATAAGATTCCTTATCCAGCTCCAAGTCCATCTTGCCAATATAAGCGTCATACTGGTCGAAATTCAACTGTATGTAATCTTCCGCAGAAAGCCATACCCGACAAAGCTGCAAAAGCTCCGGTGTTGTTTCCGCATCTGCCTGTTTTCTGATGTCCTGATTATACTGATAAACCTGTTGGTCATAATTCCCATTCTTTTCTACCTGAAATCCCTGCAACTGCTCAGAATTCGTCAGTGCTTCTATTCCCAGTGTTTCTGCATTCACTGTATCTTCCGCATATACCGTTGCGGAAAAACACGAAACCATACAGCTTGCAGATACCACGGCACAAATATATTTTTTCATTCTATTCCACATAGAAATTCGCCTCTTTTCCCCATCTGAAACCCTCAAATTCATCTTATTCCTTCTATAAAAAACCCATCCATTTCGTCAGTGGCATAACGAAACAGATGGGTTCCTAAAAATGCCCCACTAAGCGAAAGAGCTGTTGTTTATGTTATTGCATAGAATTGTCCATTCTAAAAACTTTTACATTATGCAGTAAAGCCTTTTGCAGTACCCAAAGCCACTTTGCCTGTTGTGCTGTCAACGGCATAACCAACGTTCAGCAGCTGTGCCAGATCTTTTACTTTGAAATAATTCTTTCCTGCAATGCTGTAGGCTTTCAGATTGACTTCTTTGCCATTGAGATACATCTTGGAAGTGCTGCCTACTGCGTTTACTGTATCGAACTCAAACAGGGGTGTATTGACATCAGCGTAAATGCCTGTTTCCGCATACAGTTTTTCTGTTTCCGCAATTCTTCTCAGACGTTCTTTATCTGCTGCAAGTTCTGTGCCGACCATTGTATAAGCCTTGCCAGTGGTCAAAGTTACCGCTTTTTTGCCTGCGTCATAGCCAACAGCGAACTGTTTGCCTGTGCCATTTAATGCAGCCGCAAAATCTCTGATGGCAACATAAGATTCGCCGTTGATGGTAAATTTTTCAAAAGTAACTTCTTTTCCGTTTATGGTTGTATCCAGAGGGAATCTGTCCGCTCTTGCCATATCAGGGTTTCCTGCGTCATGAATACGATAGGAATATGTCACATTGTAAGGGGTGTTACCTTCCATAAAATCCACCTGAATCTGATATACACAATTTCTCAGGTTGCCGGCGTAACTGGTTCCCATGAATTTTTCAGGAGAAATTTTCACAGTGGTCTGTCCATCGCCCAAAGTACCGCCTGTCAGGCATCCTGTATAGTCTATGATGCGGTTGTTGTCGTCTACGAAATACAGATATGCGTACCAATCCAGTTCTCCCTGATAGCTGGGCTTCTTGGAAAGTGTCAGTGTGCTGTTGTCTGTCACATAATTCATTGTGACATTCAGCGGCGCATTACCTTCATCACCGGGAATTGCCCATGGATAGCTGACCTTTTCCTGCATGGAAGGAATTTCACCGGAAAAATCCGCGTTCACAGGACTTTCCACTGCCATTGCAGTCATAGGAAATGCTGTCAGCACCACCGCTGCCGCCAGTGCCATTGCACCAAATCTTGATTTTAAACTTTTTGTTTTCATAGTCATATGCCCTCCTAAATAAATATTTATTTTCACTATGTCGTGGAGCGAAAGAGCTCTTTCACTTCTGCCAAATGAGAAATGATATTTTTCACCTGCTGTCAGGTGCAAAAGCCTCCTTTCTTATTTTTTATCATGTATTTTCTCATCTGACATTACTAAGACACAGCAGAAAATCAATCGGTTTTAAATTTTGAAAAAATTTTTAAAAATATTTTATTGTTCTGCCACATTCCATTAAGGCATAAACAAAGAAAGCTGAAATTCTCATCATACAGAGGATTCCAGCCTTCTTATTTTTCTTCTGATGCAATCGCCACCGTTTCCCTTAAGAAATCAAGGAAAAGAAAAACATTGTTTTCTTAAGGGGAATCTCTTTTAATCCGCAAAGATTTTCCCGCAAACTTCGTCAGAAACTGCCATATGGCGATCTATCATCATTTCATTATCAGATTCCTGCCCGTCTACCATAAAGTACTCCTCATTCCCGTTTTCCAGGTCTGTCACAAGAACGCCCATGGCTTCCAATGACGGTAATTGCTGCAATACACCAATGTCAGCGCCCCCCGTAACACCAGTCAGATACAGGCTGCGCAGCTGCTGTAAATTGGAGAACGGAGAAAGGTCAGATACCTCTGTCAATTTCAGATCGCACCATTGGAGCGCAGGCATGCCTGCCAAGAAAGATACGTCAGAAGCGCCTTCATAAGTCATCCCATCCAGCACGAGCAGATTCTGCAGTGTATCCAGACCTGCATAGGTTGTTCCCCATTCATATGCTTCGTATGTAATCAAAGTCAAGGACTGCAACTGCGGGAAATTGGAAAAATCCAAACTGCCCTGTGCCACATTGGGCATCAAAAGATACAAATCCTTTAAATTATGCAGCTGGTTCACTGCATCCCAGTTATCCATTCGCGCACCTGTCAATGAAAGATACGTCAAATCGTGTTCAGCCAGTGCTTCTGGATGTTCTACCGTAACAAAATCCAGCTGGAGGCTTTCCAAGTTTGTAAACATGGAAAGGTCTGACAAATCCACTGCCGGCCATTGGGCATCGGGATTATCCAATGCTTTTATGAAGGGCGATTCTTCAGACCATTCCATACCGCCACCGCCGATATACATCTTGCCTTCATAAAAACCAATGGAATCTACGTTTTCCACATCACTTTGATGGATTTCTCCCACCGTTAAGCCTGCCGCTTCCGCAAAAGCCGCTTCAAACTGAGGGTCCTGAAATTCCAGTACAGGGTCTTTCAATGTCATAGCAGCTGTAATCCCTGCCACTGCAACCACAGCGGCAGCTCCTGCCATAATCATTTTGGCTTTCAAGCCAATCATTGCCGCTGACTTAACTACACCGGCTGCCGCAGAAGCGGCTCCTGCTGTTTCCGCAGCGCCAGCGCCGCTGGCTGTTCCCATGGACCCATTGCCTGCACCGGCTGCGCCTGTACCGGCAGAAACTGCTCCAGAAGCCAGTTCTTTGGAAATTGCTGTCCAAGGTGCGGTAAAATCCAATCCTTTTGGAATGTCCTTGGCATATCCGGTAAAGAGCAGACCCAGAGGTACCAGTGTATGCAGACGGATATCTGTTCTCTTTTCCAGAGACAGGACACTTTCCTTCAATTTCTTACGGGCATAATTCAAGCGGCTTTTCACTGTTCCCACGGAACATTCCTGGGTCTGCGCCACCTGCTCTGTGCTCAGCCCCGAAAAATAATACAGCATGACACATTCCCGCTGATCGTCCGGCAATTCATCAATCATCTGAAGTACCAAACGACGTTTTTCTTCCTGATCCAAAACAGATTCCGGAAGGATTGCCTCGTCTGTATCTTCAATATTTTCAAAATAATCCTGTTCTTCTTCCTCCCCAAAAGAAGGCTTTACAAACCGATTTCGAGACCGCAGCAGATTTTTGCTTCTATTTGCTACAATCTGCGCAAACCACGAAGAAAATGCCTCTGGATTTTGCAGACTGTTCAACGCGCGGAAAGCAACAATATAGCTTTCCTGCAAAACATCCATGGCATCATCAGCGTTCTGCAATAATTTCAAAGCCAAATAATACGCTCGCTGATAGGTTGCTTTATAAAGCTCCTCCTGAGCTGATATATCTCCTTTTTGCGCCAATCGCACCAAATCTTTTTGTTCCATAATGGCAACTCCTTTTCCGTGCAAAATAACTTAATCTAATCTTTTTTATAATTTCATATAAAATTATTCTTAGGTATCCAATGCACCTTACATTTTTGATTAGATTTTCGTTAAGTAAATCGTTCTTTCTAAATATTTGTACTCTGCCACAAAAACCTCTCCAACCTGAATGCTCTGCTCCTTATAAAACTGCGACAATCCATCGACGCGTCCTTTGGCCGTTTTATGCGTTTTACATGGATAAGATTTTTCATTATATTTTAAATAGATTGGCACTCCAAAACCAATATGAAACTTTGAGCCAAATGTACAAATTTTATACTTCACATCTGTCATAGAAATTGTTTTATTTATGGCTTCTATATCTGCACTTACTTCATAAACCATTTCCAAATTACTACTATCGCTTGATGTTGTCCCAGCCATTCTCAGCAATCTATCAAGTCTTTGGATGTCTTCATCTGTAATTACTCCGTCTTTCACTTTCGGCAACGAATTTGCAAAACACCCAATAAATCCAAATACACCATCATCGCCAGAAATTTCAAATTCTTTAAGTAATTCTCCAACCACATCAACATTTTCTTTTATTTTATTGAAAAACTCTGCATTGAAAAATTTTTCTGTATTTTCTACAAGTTTTCGGTATAATTCTTCATATGACAACTGTAAACATAATACCGCAAACAATAATAATCTCTCTCTTGGACTATCTAAATCTGCATGTTTTTGATTGATAATTTTCTGAAGCTGAAACGCATTTAATACTCGTTTCATAGCCCTTGGATTAGAACCTACAGAATAAGACAGCAAATCTGCATATTCTGTCAGACACTCTCTGTCCTCATCTAAAAAAACTGTAGAATTTTCTAAAAATGTAGCAATTTCGTACTGCTCAACGGGCATTTTAAACGGAACTTGAATAATTTTGTCAAAAAAACTACGCCCCTTTTTTTCATCCATATCTTCTCCATATTTTTTACGTATTCCCCGACATACTACACCATAATCAATAGCTAGTACAAAAACGCATTTATCACAATCTAAAAATAACTTTAAGATTTCCAAAACTTCCACAGCCCGTTCTGGTGGAAGTCGATCCAGATCGTCTACAAACAAAACCAATTTATTCTTTTCTCTTTTCTGTAAATAAATGGATACTCTGTTTTCAAATGTTTCTCTTAAATTTTTTATTGTATCAAATAAAGATTCTTCACCTTTATCTTCATTTCCATGTAAAAGATCCGAAATCCTTACTTCTGTCCCTAGTTGGTTCAATGCAATATCAGACGCAAACATTGCTGCAGCACCAGCCAATTTTAAAATTGAATGTTTTAAATCAACCTCTTTTTCATCATCTTCCACATGCAAAGTAGATAATAGCATTGCCATTAAATTAATTGGCAACATATCTCCCATATTAAATTGAGAAAAAGCCCAAGTGTTAAACCAAATTGTTTCTACAGATCTATCAATGTTACCCTCGGTCAAAGTATTATTGATTAAGTTCATAAAACTCGTTTTTCCACTGCCCCAATCACCTTGAATTGCAATCGTCATAGGAGTTTCACATTGCAAAATAAATTTACTAAGCCCATCCGTATATTTCGAGATCTTAAAATAATCATCTTCGACACGATTTACCGCTTGGTCTACGATACCGATATTTTGTTTTTTCCCGACCCCACTTTTAACAAATTGCATAAAACTTCCCCCTTTTTTCAAAAAAATATTCATTCAAATTATAACAAAAAAATGAGTTTTTTTCATCAAAAAACTCATTTTTCCATAAATATTTTTTATAAAAAGATAATTGTTTACTTCATTTGCAATTTACCACATTTGTACACCTTTGTCTCTAAGTTGCTGCAGGATTGTGTCATCAATTCCAATATCATCTTTAAAAAAATAAAATTCTTTTAGATTTGGCAATTCCAATAATACTTCTGGATTGTCCATACTTGCTCCTAAAATTTCAAGATGTTCCAAATTTTTCATATCCTTCAACACATTTGCGTCAAAACTAGTATCTGAATAAAATTGCATATTCAGCTGTTCCAATTGGTTAAGATCCTCCAATGCAGAAAAACCCCCTGTTGACTCATTCATATGCAACTCTAAAATTCTTAAATTTGTACAATCAGCCAATGGTGAAATATCATTGACAGAATGCAACCAAAGCCGTTCCAATGCAGTACAATTCCGCAAAGGCTCCAGTGTCGGTGCGGCACACGTTCCCGTCAGAACTTTTAAATTCGGTAATTCTTTTACAAAATCAAAATTTTTAAAAACATTGACATTATCATTTCCTCCCTCCAAGCAAACAACTTCCAAGTTGGGCAGTTTTTCTAAATCCTCCAGTGACTGAATATAAATTCTTTGCGCATCTCCCCATTCTGATTCTTCTGTTAAATAAGGGACACAAATATCATCAGAAAAATTCAGATTCTCACTTACATTGTTATAGGAAATTGACATCCCATTCCCCCAATAACCGATGCCAATCTGTTTGATGGCCCCCAGTTCTCCTTCTGTCAGCTCTCCTCCTAAATTTCCCAGTGCGCTTCTGAGATATCTTTCAAAAACAGGATCGGCAAACTCTTTTTTCACTACGCGATCCGCATTTGCTTCCTCTCCTGCGCTTTCACTTGCTCCGCATCCACAGAACGCCATAGCACACACCATTCCACATACAGCCATTTTCCATACTTTTTTCATAATAACAACTCCTTTTCTCATATTCCTTATAATCGTTATCAAAATTCTGCCTTTTTCACTTCTTCTGCCTGATATACTGCCGCATTCTGTTTTTTCACAGCTCTCTGTGCCTTCCAATGCACACCTGCAAAAGCGGCAATCAGAGCATATACCACTGCTGCCAGCAGGTACAGCAGATCAGAAGCCACAAAATAGTAAGAAATCATATCCAGCCATGTGCAAAAGCTGCTTACAGACCATACCGCAAAGGCTACTGTGGTTACGCCATATTTTTTATCCTTTGCAGCCAGCAGTGCCAATGCAGCGCCAAAGGGTGCAGGCTGAACTGCGTAATAGCTCCATCCCCAAAGATACTGTCCCATGGAAAGCACCAGCAGAATGACCATCAGCTGCTGTGCATGGCTTGTCAGCTTAGACATCAGATCTTTTCCATTTTTCACACTGAAAAAGACTCTGCTCCATGCAACCACTGCGGCAATCCCCTCTGTTCCTACTTTTTGCAGTTTTTCCGTATCCAGCATCTTAACGGAAACCTGAGGTTCTTTTGCAGACTGTTTCTGTTCTTCTGTTTCCATAACTTCCACAGGCTGTTCATCCATAATATCGGCACTTGCTTCTGCCTTTGCAATTTCCAGTGTTTCCACTTTTTCTTCTGCTGCTTTTGTTTCCATCAGTTCAGCAGCTTTTTTTGTTTCTTTTTTCTCGTTATCTTTCACAGGTCTCTTATTTGTTTTGCACTGTACAAAAACCCCCAGAACCGCAATGATTGCGGAAGCAATGATGACAAATGCCAGATCTGGAATCATACCAGCTACCATGGGCAGTGCAATGCCGCAGAAGGCGCCGCCCTGAATACTGGTGCTCAGAATGATGGAGATGCGATAGAACTTCGCTGCAACCAACCCAAGCATGACACCAAGAATCATAGATAAAAACAGTGGTACGTCAGAGTTAGCAGAACCGCCGCAAAGGAAAGTTCCTACGACAGTCACTGTCAGGAAAACACTTACGAAAACGCCTACAGCAAAGAAACGATAAACACAATAGCAAATTACAACTGTTAAAATTAACATGATTAGAATAACGACTCCGGAACTGATAGATGAATAAGATACAAAGTTTGCCGTTGTTACAATAAAACTGAGAAGCAACATAACAATCAATGTTTGAATCATCGTGATCACTTTTTGGATTTTAAATCCCAAAAAACACTCCAGCGCGCCGATGACCAGAAGAATCGCTCCGATGATAGATAACACATCTCCCAAATACCAATTGAAAACATCCATTAAATTATCCCACATACTATTTCCTCCCTTTTTTGTTTTATAGATTTCTTTTTTGTCTTTCTGCTTTTCAGACACATGAGAATTTCCATGGGTTTTATTTTTTTGGAAATTTTTTTATTTTTTTGTGTTTTTTTTGCAGAAACGATTATTTTCGGCAAATGATGGCTCTAATTCAGAAATTCTCCCGTATTTTTTCTGAACTTTGCCATCGGTTTTGCGTCAGGCAGGTAGGTAGACTTTCATTTTGATCGAAGAACAACAGACGGGTCTGTTTTGTTACTCCCTTTTCTTTGCGCCCCCTTTTCCTGCCTTCGCAAATCCTGTGAGCGCCTCTCACATTTATCAGACACATGTAAATCAGGTACGGTTTTATTTTTTTTAAAAAATTTTTGAGAATTTAAAATTATGGATAAATACTTTCTCTTATTTCTCATGGATAAAGTGCGGTCTGTCTATTTTCCCCATTGTCATTTCTGTTTTCTCCATGTAGCCCTGCTATCACCCTAGAGAAACAACAAACAGCAAAAATACGCCCAGCACACCGCTGAAAACGCTTCTCCACAGCAGGCTAAAAAAGAGAATTCGCCCATTCATTGGGCAAAAGCACAAAAAACCATGACAAGCATGGTTTTTTATTTTCACCATATATTCACTTTCAGTCAGAGGGCAGCAAATTCATCCACCTTATATTCTGACAATGCTGCTGTACTCTCGTTCTTTCCCCTCCTCTGGTCAGCTGTTCAAAATTATTACGAACCAAAACGATTTCTTTCCGCAGATAGAGATTTCTTCCTTATAAAAAAACGCCCGAGGAATCTCTTCTTCGAGCGTTTTTTCATATATTCTGATACAAAAATCCTTCTCTTTTATTGATCACAGAAAACCATTTTCTGCCGGATCAGAAAAATCCGAAAGGGCTTCGGTGACCATTTTCGCAACGGCCATGCTTTCCTCCAAAGCTTTTTCCTTCTCCTTTTCTTCCTCCACAGGCGGTTTTGTCAGAAGGCTTTCTTCTGCCGCTGGACTGTCTGCCTTCAGGACTTCGGCAAAGTCCTTGAATTTCTCCACCTGTTCCGGTGACAGAGATGCCTGACGCAAATCCAGTGTGCCTTTTGATCTGCCATTGACCGTTCCGCGGAAGGTGTGACCATCTATTTTGGCACTGCCTGTCATAGTCAGCAGCAATTCTGTGGCACTGCCTTTGCTCATTTCTCCCAAAAATTCGGAAAGAGTGGCGCTGTCCTCAACGGTGACGGAAACTTTCCCTTCCACTGTGCTTGTCATATATGCGCCGGCAACTTCCGCATCCGCTGTGCCTTTGACTCTGATCTCCACATTGCCCTGAAGGGTTGTGCCGCTGCTGCCGCTGCCATAGAGGGCAAATTTACCGCTTTCTACAGAAATGACAGGGCTTGCAGTGATTTCTTTTTCATTGGCATTATGGGCATTGCCTGCAAAAATAGCCCGTCTGGTAAAAGTAAAAGGTGTTTCCACATCAGCACCGATGGTAATGGAATGTCCACTGCCATAAATACGGTTCACATCATATACAACATTCTGGAAGGTCATATCTGCCTTTGCCTCCATGACACCGCCTTTGATCCTGCACTTGCGTTCATCTGCGGAACGGATGGTGCAGGCAACAGAAGGGAATGCATCTTTTTCATGCAGTTCCACATCATCCCGCAGAATGATCTCGCCGCTGCCTGCCTCCTCAAGGGCGCTGACAGCCTCTTTCCATGTGCCGTACTTCCTGCCGTTGACCTCAAAAGCTTCTTTGTTCACGGCTTTCACAAAAGTCAGGTCTTTTCTGGCTGTGGCTGACCAGTTGCCTTCACCAGTCTTTGCCGCCGCGCGGACAAAAAGCTTGCCGCCCTGAGGATCATCCATGGTCAATGTAAGGGGTTTGTCATAAAGGACTTTGTTCTGTTCAAAATCAGAAAGTTTACCGCCTGTAAGCTGGCTGCTCTTATCCACCACATAGTAGATTTCCGCGCCGTCTGTGGCGCATGTGATCTCCACAGTCACCGGCTCATCATTGCCATAATTCCCTTGCTTTGGTGTTATGGTAATGACAGGCTCTGCCGCCACAAAGCCCTCCTGCAGTGCCGCCTGTACAGCCGCAAGAACTTTTCGGCTTTCTTCCTCATGACCGAAAATAGGTGTCACGCCTTCCACGCCCTGTTTCAGATAAATCTGGCTGAACAGTTCCGGCAAAAAGGCAGCATACGCCTTTTCGCTGGCATCATCCAAACGAATTTTGGTCAGATAATACTTTTTATCGAAATTGGGACTTTCAAATTCCACTCTGGCTGTCATGTTTTCCGCTTTTCCGCTGAACTGACCCAATTGATAGGAATTTTTTGGATTTGGATTGGCAAAGACATATCTGGCTGTAACTGTGTCAGAGCGTTTGCCATTTTGATAAGCCACCGCTTTCAGCAGGATAATCCTGCCATCAGGATATTTTTCGCTTTCTGCCTTCAGTTCCGCGCCGGAATCCTCGTGGAAAATAGGGTCTTTGGAAGGTGTTGGGCTTTTCTCCGTTGGCTCTGTGCCATCTATGGTATAGTGGATGACTGCCCCTTCTGCCGCTGTCATGGTGACGAAAATGGTATTGATATTGCCATTGGGTGCCACCTGTTTGGTGCTCTGGAATGTGGGCGGTGCAATTTCCCCATTCCCCTTCTGGACAGGGTTGCTGCGCAGAGCATCAATCACGGCATACTTCACCGCATCACTGGACAATGTGGCACCGCTTATGGCATCGATCTTATCTTCTTCCTTTTCCGAAGGCGTGGTGCGCGCCTTCAGCACTTCCTCCAACGTCTTTCCTTTCAGCTTTTCCGGCATACCGTCTGCACCCATCACATTGCCGCCCAGCCAGAAGGCCTCATCAGCAGTACCGGAGATTTCTGTGCCATTATCTTCCAGCAGTGCAATCCTGCCATTGACCGTTGTCACCCGTACCTTTACAGTATAGGGCTTGCCTTCGTTCCCTTTGCACTCTGCCTGCCCCACATATACCTTTGTACCCACATCGGCAGAAGGGATTTTCACAAAAGTCACAGGGATTTCTACAATCTTAGACCATTTTTCCTTTTGTTTGGCTGCTAACTTCAAAGAAATGGTTTCATCAGCCCCATGGCTTTCCAAGGACAATGTCTGCTGATTCAGTTTTTTTTTACATCATTTTCCCCTGTGGGGTCACTGCCGTCTGTGGTATAAAAAACTTCTGCCCCTGCCGGAGTTGTGATATTCAGCAGAGCGTTTTCTGTTGCCGCAAAGAGCATATTTGTGCGCAGGTCTGCCGCTGTCACCTTTGGTTCATGAACTGCGCCGGACTTGGATGCAAGGGCTTCCTTCACAGCACCTTTGATGGCATCACTGGAAATGGTTGCGCTGCTGACTGCATCAATACTGTCAATGTCTGCCGCTGTCTTGCCTTTGAATTTTTTAAACATGGCTTCCGCTTTTTTCCAGAAAGATGCGTTATCATCTGGCTTTGTGCCGTTGTCTGCAACAGAGATGATCTCACCTGTCTGTTTATTGAATGTGACTGTGACTTTGGCATCATAGCCAAAGGAGCCTACGGTTTTGCTGCCTTCCGCAGTTTCTGTTCCTGCTTCTGTTTCCTCTGTTTCTTCTCCAAGAGCCTTTTTCACGGCTTCTTTGATGGCATCACTGGAAATGGTTGCACTGGAAATGGCATCTACGCTGTCAACTTCCTTTGCTGTTTTGCCTTTGAACTTTTCAAAAAGTACCACTGCTTTTTCCCAGAAAGATCCATTGCTGCCTGCTTCTGTACCATTATCTGTGACAGATACAATCTGTTTTGTCTTTTTGTTGTATTTCACTGTCACTTTGGCATCGTAACCAAAATCGCCTACTTTCGCACTGCCCTCTCCAGTTGCGGTGGATTCTTCCGCAGGAGGTTCTGTTGTTTTCTGGAAAGAGAAATACATCTTCAGGTAACCGCCTTCGCCGTAGTATTCTGTATAATGAGGGAAGTCGATTTCCAGTGCTTCTTTGTAATAGTCCTGTCCTACTTTGTAGACTTCATCTGCAATGAGCTGACTTTCCTTATTATATACTTTGACTTTGAATGTTTCTCCATTCCAGTCTTTGTATGCTTCCGGCAGTTCAATGCCTGTCTTGGTCACGCAGCCCTTATCTCTTTTCCACTGCCCATCTTCCACGGTGATGGTTTTCAGAAGTGTATCTTTCGCACCGTCATAAAGTTCCACTTTGGCAGGAATCTGGGAAGCATAATCTTTTACATCCACCTGAAATGTCTGCTGAATCTCTCCCACAGAAATGGTGATGGTCTGCTTGCCTGCTTCTTTTTCTGTAAAACGATGACCGTTTTCCATGGAAGCACTGAAGCCTTTGCTGCGGCAATTTGCCCATCCATTCAGACGCTGAGAACTGCCTTTGGCTGTTTTCAGGGAAATATTCAGCTGATCCAACTGGAGCGCTTCCCCTACGGCATACTGCTTGGGCACCTGACTGGTATCCAGTGTAAAGGACGCAACAGCGGATTCATCAGCGGAAGTATCCAGATCCACAAAATAATTCTCGTATTTCCAGCCTGCATAACCATCGCCTGCCGAAACGCCTTTCAGCACAAATTTCCAGGAATTATAGCCATCTTCAAAAGCACCGTCTGCCAATTTGTTGTCATTGTCATAAATGGCCATGGCTTTGATTTCGCCTTGTGTTTCCAGACGATACCGGAATTTGCCATCTTCCAAGGGAATCTTCTTTGTTTTGTCATCCTGCATAGGCACCAGAATATGTGTAGGCACCTTCTGTTTCACTTCATTCAGGAAAGAAATCTTCACCGGAAGAGTGGTCTGAGATAATTCATGGGTGAATTTCACCACCAAATCCCCATCTTTGAAGCCTTCTGTCTCTTTGGTGATATTTTCGCCGTTTTGGTGGTCTGTAACAATGCCGTTTTCCTGCAATTGATCAAAAGTTACGGTCTTTTGTCCGCCGTCTGTCAGGTGCAGTGTCAACTCTGTCTTGCTCAAGTCCAGAGGTGTGCCGAATTTTACGGAAAGGGCAGGTTTCTGCTTGAATTCCATCCATGCCACCTTTTGGTCTTTCTGATCTTTGCCATACTGTTTTGCCTTCGCCACAGCATTTTCCATAGCGCTGAGATGGCCTTTTGCTGTTTCGGTGGCGGCACTGACTGCGTCGTATACCTCGCCTTTTTTCTCTGTGAGCTCTTTGGACAGTCCAGACAAATCAGACAATCCCACTGCCTTTTTCAGGATATTTTTCCCGTTTGCATAAAGGGCATTGGTATCATCTGAATACTTGATGGATTCCGCACCAGTGATAACACCGTTTTTCACAGTGACTTTCACCACGTTAGGGCCCTTGTCTGTGTAATAACGTCCCCATGTGGCTGTGCCGTACCATTCGCCGTCTGCCAGCTTGCCTTCCGGCTGTGTAGGCACAGGGGCGTCAGAAAATTGGAAGAACAGACGTACATAACTGCCATAGGAGTCGTATTCTGTATAATGAGGGAAATCAATCTCCAGCGCTTTGCCGTCAATGGCTTTCTTCACTGTATAGTCAGAAAGAACTTCCTCTGCGGCGTTATACACCTTCACTGTAAAGGTATCTTTTTCCCACTTCTGGTAAGTATCAGGAATCTGCACATCATACAAGGAGTACATGCCTTTGGATTTTTTCCAGTTTTCTCCTGTAATGGTGATGGTCTGAATGGGTTCCCCTGTTTTGGAGAACAGCTCAATCTTTGCAGGAATCTGCTTTTCGTAATCCTCAACCTTTACATCAAAAGTCTGTGTTTTGCCATTATTCTTGATCTGGATGGCCTTTGTTCCCTTCTGGGCATCTTCTTTTGTGAAAGTATAGCCCTGCTCAGGTTCTGCCGTAAAGCCTTTTGTCTTGCAGGCTTCCCAGCCTTCCTTCCGCTGTTTGCTGCCTTTTTCTGTCACCAGATTAATATTCAGCAGGCTCAAATCCAGCTGATATCCCACACCATATACAGTCTGAAGCAGTTCTGTATCCAATGTGAAGGACGCTACAGCAGAATCATCTGTCTGGTTATCAATGGAAATATAATAGGTATCATATTTCCAGCCAGTGAAACCTTCTCCCACAGAAACTTTGCTCAAATCCACCTGCCAGTCGTTGTATTCCTCATGATAAACAGCTTCTGTCAGCAGGCGTTCATTGTCATAGACTTTGATGTCTTTAATATTGCCTTCTGCCTTCACGCTGTAATTGAATTCGTTCTGCTGTAGTTCCACCTTCTGCGTCTTTTCATCCACAAAGGTGATCATCATATGCGTAGGTACTTTTCTCACTGTCTTTTTGGATGCCACTACCTTCGCCGGCATCATGGTCAAACCATCTTCCTGTTTGAACTGAATCTGCAAAGCGCCGTATTCATTGACACCGGGCGTTTCCTTTGTGATGACAGTACCGTTTGCAATATTTGTGGTAATGCCATAGGCGGAGAATTTATCGAAAGGCACAGACTTTGTCTCACCGCTGGCAAGATGCACCTTCAGTACAGTGCCTGTCAAATCCAGCTTTTCACCAAAATTCATATTTGCCTTTGGTTTCTTCTCGAAATCGAACCACTGGACATTCTGTTTCACCTGATCTGCGCTGTATTTTTCCGCACGCTGGATGGCGTTCTTCAATGCGCTCAAATGACCTTTTGCCGTTTCGGTGGCACCGGAAATGGCGTCATAAGCGGTACCTTTTTTCTGGCGAAGCTGCTCTGCCAGCTTATCCACATCTTCCGCACTGGTCATATTCTTCACATGGTTCAGTACATTCTGACCTCTTTCAAAGCTTTCGTCCTCGATATGTTTTTCACTGTATGCCGCGGAAACTTTGCCGTTTTTGATGACCACGCGGACAATGTCCGGCCCTTTGGCATCATAATACAGACTTTCTGTGCCTGTGCCGTACCATACGCCGTCTGCCAGCGTGCCGCTGTGCTTTTCTTCTTTCTTTTTGGTACGTTCCCCGTCAGCAAAAAGTAAATCTACAGCATCTTTCGGCGCTGTGCCCTTTGTACCGGAGAAACTTTCGGGATAATAACGTCCAAAAATCACATTCATGGCTGTCATATCATCCTTGCTGTCTTTGGCATTGCTGTAGGTATTGTTCTGCAAGTCTGCTTTCACAGCGGAGGTGATGTCTAAATCTTCTTTGCCCTTCACAGCACCGTCAAACAGATACATATCGTCTGCCGCTGCTGCACCGGTATTTCCGGTAAAAGCAGAGCCTGTCACACCCAGTTCCACCACACCGTCTGCCGCCAAAGCACCGCCGTAAGCAGCACTGTTGTTTCGGAATGCAGTATCTCTCACTGTCACTTTCACAGCAGAGGAGGATTTTTGGTTATTGATGTAAACTGCACCGCCTCGTCCTGCGGCTTTGTGATCTCCCGCCTGAACACCATTGTCCTCAAATGTGCAGCCGATAATATTGACAACGGGAGATTTGCCGCCATCATAGATATACAAGGCACTGCCGCCATCTGCATTACCGGCATTCTGGGCTTTGGCGCCTTTCACTGTCACATTGCGGAAAGTGATCTCTGCACCGTCTTTCACAGTAAACACACCGTTTTTGTTTGCAGGGAAAGATGCGCCTTCTAGCACGAAATCTTTGATTTCTATGCCTGTAGCCGCGCCGTCTTTGCCATCCACCAGAAAAGAAAGAGCACCATGGTCTCCACTGCGGATGGTATGTCTGTTGCCGTCCACAGTCAGGCCTTTGGTCTGGATGGAAATTCCTTGGGCATCTGCCGCAGTGATATCCTCCTGCAAACGGATGGTATCGCCCTCCTTTGCATTTTCCACCGCTTCTTTGAACCCTTTCCAGTCGGACACCATATGCACTTCCCCCTGACGGGAGGAGCTGCTGTGACTGCCAGAAGAATGCTTCTTCTTTTTGGAAGGCGTTTCTTCGGATTTCTTTTCTGTTTTCTGATCTGTTGTTACTGTGGTTTTCGGCTGAACTTCTTTTCCGCCTGCCTGTACATCGGAAACATTTTCCCCTGTTGTCACTTTGGTATTTTCTGTGGCAACCTGCACCTTGTCACTGCCGGCATATACTTCGCCTACAATGCCTGTGCCATTTACCTGCGTGCCTTTGGCGTTTGCTTCCACTTTGGATACAGTCCCGTCTTTTTCCACCTGAATCTTGGCGTTTTCTGCGCCATCGTGTACCTGAACAGCGTCAATCTTACCATTCTCCAAGGTCAAAGACAGTGTTTTGGGGATTTCCACTTTTTCAAACTCGCCGGATAATTTCGTATCACTCCAAAGGGTCACGGCTCCCAAGCGGCTGTCTTTGGCTGTGATATTGGCTGTCTGGGTGGGATTGGCCGCCAGAACCCCTTTCTGGGCATTGCTTTTGGAAATCTTCACATTTTCTCCGCCGCCGCGGATAAGTATCCTGCCTTCCACATTCACATTGTCCAGTTTCACATTCTGGGCGCCATCGGCAATGATCAAGTCCCCTTTGACTGTCACATTGTCCAATGAAGTATTATCTTTTCGTACAACCAGATTGCCTTCCACATGAGCATCCAAAGGTTTCCCTTCTTCGGCAATATTTCCTGCCAGATTATAAATCACCTGAGAAAATTCCGCTCTTGTGATAGGCGCAAGTGGGTTGATCTTCCCATCGTTGCCATGGATATAACCTGCCTTCGCCATGGCTGCCACAGCGCCCCTTGCCCAAGGCGCAATCTGACCGCTGTCTGCATACTGCCCAAGACTTTCTGTATCTGCCTGCTCTAAGCAATAAAATCTTGCCAGTGCCGCAAACACTTCCTGTCTGGTGATAGGCGCTTCTGGCCGCAGTTTGCCGCCATCCCCCTTGAAAGTGCCCATCTGCACTGCCTTTGCCATATCCCCATAATACCATGCTGTTGTCGGCACATCTGTATAGCCTGTGAGCGGAGCCCCTTCCGCTGCACCGGCAAGCCGATTGAGAATGGCTGCCATTTCTGCTCTTTTCAATGTTTCACTTGGACGAATTTTACCGCTGTCTCCGCTGAGTAAGCCATTGCTAACTGCATAAGACAAAGAATTCTCCGCCCAGTTTTTGGGGAAATCCGAAAAGTCCGCCGGCGAAGCCGCCAGCACCGGTGTAGGAATGGCAATAGAAGCTGCCATCAGCGCCGCAAGGACTCTTTTCTGGTGTTCTTTTCCCATGTTTGTCATCACTCCTCTTCTCCTTTTGTACATAAACTATGCTTTTCCCAATTTATCCCCGTTCTTGAGAAAAATTCCGCCCTTTAGTTAGCATATGCTAACTTTCGCATACAATATATCATGTCCGACATATCTTGTCAACAACAGAATGCAGATTCCTTTTTTTCTGCAATAAAAAAAGGAATCTGCAAAAGCAACTTCCCCTTAAGAAAACATAACAAATAAATAAAAAATAAGAAAGCCAAAATCCTTTGTCATGATAAGGATTTTGGCTTTCTTTGTTTTCTTATGAAGATGCCTCTAATGCTTTTCTGCCGTTTTTCAAAATCATTCTGTCACGATTTTCACTGAATCTGTTGTTTTGGGTGAAAAAGTATCTTTCAGCCCTTCCGTTACCAGCACTCGGTTATCCTCTGTCACCATAACTGCGTCAAAAAGTTCTTTATGCTCCCTCCAGAAGTCCTCCGCCATTTCCGGCCCCATGATGAACAGCACCGTAGAAAGGGCATCTGCCAATGTTCCATCCTCACTGACGATCGTAACGGAAAGAAAGCCGCTTTCCGCAGGGTATCCCGTTCTGGGGTCAATAATATGGTGATACACCTTGCCATTTTCCGTAAAATTCCGCTGATATCCGCCGGAAGTGATGACCGCTTTGTTTTTCACATTCAAAATGCCGAAATAATCCGCAGGATTTCTGGGGTCTTCCAAAGCCACGCGCCAAAGACTGCCGTCCGGCTTCGTTCCTAAGGTCTGCACATTGCCGCCCAGAGAAACAATACCGGAAGTGATGCCATTTTCCTCATAGATCTCCATGATCCGCTGGGAAGTATAACCCTTGGCAATGGCACCCAGATCAACGGTCACACCATCCTGCAGGGTGATGGTATCCCCGTCTATCTGTACCTTGGACGCATCCACTTTTGCCAATTCCTTTGCCAATTCCTCTGCCTGCGGCACATGGAAATTACCGTCACGGAACCCCCATATTTTCATGACTGGTGCAATGGTGCAGTCAAAAAGCCCATCTGTTTCCTTAGAAACTTCCAGTGCTCTGGATATGACAGCAAGGGTGTCTGCCGTCACCTGCTTTTGTCCCCTTTGGTTGAGCTGATACACATCTCCGCTTTCACCACTGACAGACAGCAGTTCATCCAGCCGCTGAATCTCTGCACTTGCCGCTTCTACCGCTTCGCTTGCATGATCCCCATAAGCACTTAGGCTCATGAAGGTATCCATGGCAAACAACTCCTCTTTGTAGGGCGTAAGCCCTGCTTTGGCTTCATATCTTTCACCGCAGCCCCCCAGCAATACGGCGCAGCAGCATGCCGCCAATACCATTTTTTTCATATTTCTTTCCACCTCCGCATTAATTAGTTAAAACTAACTTTGTGAGACATCATACCATTTTCTCATTTATCTGTCAAACAACTTGTTAGACAACAAAAAAAATATGCATCGCAGTTTCCATTCAAAATTCAAGAAAAATCTTTTCTGAATGGCATTTTGCAGATACATATCTTTTTTATTCTTAAAAAGCGGAAAAGATGTGGTCTATCAGCCGGAAATCAGTTCCAGAACGCCTCTGATGTCCTGTACCACATAATCAGCGCCAGCTTTGAAATAAGTTTCTGCCGCCTTTCTGCATACAGCTTCTTTTTCTTCTTTAGACAGCCCTTCATATTCTGCCTGTGTCAGACCCAGCACAGAACTGCCTTCAATGATGCCCACTGCCACCATACCGGCGTTTTTGCCTTCTTTGATGTCGGATACAGTGTCACCCACTTTCATAACTTTGGAAACATCCTGCAATTTCAGTGTTTCCATATTCTTGAAAATCATATAGGGGTAAGGTCTGCCGCAATTGCCTACAGCATCAGGACTGAACCAGCAGTCAGGTTCATAACCTTTTGCCTTAGCACCGGGAACCACCACCGCCATCATTTCGTCGGTATAGCCTGTGGTAGAGCCGATCTTCAGCCCCATATCACGCAGTTTCTGGATGGTTTCCACCACATAGGGCTTTGGTTCCGCAAAACGATTGAGGATTTCCATGATTTTCTTTTCAAAGATATCATAAACATTCCGCACATCATCTTCTGTCCAGTCTCTGCCCTGTTTTTCTTTCCAAAGGTCATGGATTCTGTCCATGGAAAGCATAGTGCGGATGTGGTCAATTTTCAGCATGCCCATGGGTTTGCGCACTTCTTCCAGAGTGGGTGTGATGCCAAACGCTTCAAAGGCTTCCACAAATGCCTGCACAGGCGCAAAACTACCGTAGTCCACCGTTGTTCCAGCCCAGTCAAAAATAATCCCTTCAAATTTCATGCCTTTTTCTCCTCCACATAACTTCTGAAAATTTCACACAGTTTTTCCATGTCCTCCTCATAGATTTCACCGATATGACCGATGCGGAATGTTTCCGCGTCTGTGAGCTTGCCGGGATAGATGGCATAACCGCGGTCTTTGATGTACTGATACATTTCATCGAAATCGTAATGGGTATTTTCAGGATAATAGAATGTGGTGATGATGGGGCCTTGCCCTTCCCCTTCAATAAAAGGTTTGAAGCCCATTTCGCCCATGTGTTTTACCAGATAATCCTTATTGTTTTTATAGCGTGCGTGTCTTGCAGGAATACCGCCTTCTGCATCCAGTTCTTTCAGTGCCTGCCAGAATGCCAGCACCACATGGGTGGGAGAAGTGAAACGCCATTTGCCGTCTTTGTCCATGGTTTCCCACTGGTCATATAAATCCAGAGAAAGGCTTCTTGCTTTGCCTTTGCTTTCCATGAGTTTGTCTTTGCGGCAGATGATGAAGGAGAAACCGGGTACACCCTGAATACATTTATTGGCGCTGCTGATAATGAAGTCAATGCCCCATTCCCCTACGGGAATATCCACGCCGCCAAAACTGCTCATGGCGTCTACGATCATGGTTTTGCCTGCTCCTTTCACAACTTTTGCCACAGAAGCAATGTCATTGAGGATACCGGAAGTGGTTTCGCTGTGTACCATGGAAACATGTGTCACCTGAGGGTTTTCTTCCAGCAGTTTTGCCACTTTTTCCGCGGAAGGCATCTGGTCATAAGGTTCATTGTACATGATGCAGGAAATGCCTGCGTGTTTTGCAATATCGCCCATACGTTTGCCGTATGCACCGTTGGCACAGATCAGCAGCACATCGTCTTTGCCAATGACGCTGGTCAATACAGATTCCACACCGAATGTGCCGCTGCCCTGCATAAGAACAGCAGTATATTCCGGTTCAGAAACCTGTGCCAGTTCCAGCAGTTTTTCGCGGATGGCACGGGTGATTTTTTTATAATCTTCATCCCATGTGCAGTGATCGTCCATCATCTGCTCTTTTACGGTAGCCGTTGTGGTCAAAGGGCCGGGGGTCAGTAATTTATAATGTAACATGTCTGTACTCCTTCATATTTCTTGATTGGTTGGCTTTTGAATCTGCCGTCTGTATTGCTTCTTTTCCAGAATAAAAAGGATTCTTCCGCAAAAATCCATCAAATCCATATTTTTCAGTGCCGCTGCACCATGACTTGCTCTGATCCTATTTTTTCTCATTATGATACATTAAAGCATAAAGAAAAATTGCAAACTATCTTGTTTTGCGAATTTTTCTGTGAAATCTTTATGAAATTCCTCTGTTGTTTTTCACTCCATAGGCATGCTGATTTTCAACTACCCTGTTTCTGTGATTTTTCCGTAAAATTTCTATAAAAAAATGGAGTCTGTCCCATGCTTTCGCATCACACAAACTCCGTTTCTATGATTTTTAAAAATGCAGTCGTTTCTGCATCTCCTCCCGGAATAACTCCCACCGGAAAATCACCAGTGCTGCCAATGCCGCGCCGCAGCATACCACACAGACCAATGCCGGAAGGATAAACTGAATCACATGGGTCAGCAGCAAAATCCATACCACCAAACCGTATACGATTTCCATAAGCATATAAATGACATACTCCCGTAATTGCAGCCGCAAAAATCTTGCCATGACCACCATCATGCCAATGGACACGGTGCAAAGGATGGGCAGGATAAAGTCCACAGACCAGCCATGCCAGCCTGTTCCCATATCCCATGCCGCCGCAAGGATGGAAATGACTGTCATTTCCCATAAGATACCTTTGGGGATATTCCGTTTCTTTTTCCACGCCGCATACAGGCTGATCCAGAAGGAAACTACCCCAGCCAGCACAAACATAGACCAAAACAAATCCGGCACAAACACCCGATTTGCCGCCAGACAGACCATCACAGCAATGACGGACAAAAACAGGAAGATGCGCATGATCTTCCGATACATATGGTCATACAAATGCAGTCTGGGAAATACATTGGGTTCTTTTTCTCCATGGAGTTTTGCACCGCAGAGGGGACAGCGCTCCATACTTCCCCGTACATGTACATGACAAGCGTCACAGCTTCGCATGGTCTTCCCCTCCTTCCTGCACATTTGCCGTCAGTTCCACATCAATGCCCATTTGAGTCAGCTGTCTGAAAAAATGAAGCTGTACAGACGTATCCACAAAAGGTGCGGAAAATCCCATGGTCAGCCGATCCCCATAGGAGCAGAGACATACCTGCATCCGCTTTGTGCTGACGAACACGCCGAACTGCCGCAGATAAGGCGCCATTTCCTCTGGCATATCCACACGGCCAATATTGGAAAATGCCATGGTGATTTCCCTTGCCGACACCCGATTGGCAATGTTCAGACTGATGTCTTTCAAAAACAGGGGCACCATACGGGTCAGCAGGTTATGCTCCAAAGCACAGAGGTCGTTCAGCCTGCCTTTGACTTTTTCCTCCGTCAGTTCTTTGGCAAAGCCTTCTTTGACGGCAGCAATGACAGAAGCAAAATCATCGGGATTTTTCCCGAAATCATAGCCCACCGTAATGACAGAGAAAAAGTTTCTGGCGGATTCCGACGGGAAATAATTTCTCAGATTTACTGGCACCGACAGATTCACAGGATATTTCTCCGCCCGTTTGGGCATCTGGGCATGAATGGCACGAAGCAGCACACTGCAAAGGAATATACTGGCTGTGGTGCCGTATTCATGGGATTTTTGCAATATCTGAGATGCCGACGCCGTTCCTTCCATAACACGAATCTGATGGTCTGGCAGACGGATGCCGGAAATGCGGTAAGCCCGTTTGACTTTCTGTTTCTCATACTTTTTCTTTCCTGTGTAATACCGGGCGAAACTGTCGCTCATACGCTCCGGCACAGGCACCCCATTGCAGAGTGCCTCATGGGAAAGGACACCCTCCCCATGAACCTGCTTGATGTAATGGATGGTCAGCATCCGCAGAAATGCCAGTGCCCCCGTCCCATCTGTCAGGGAATGATAGACCTCCAGATTGATGCGGCAGCGATAATAGGTCACGGAAAAGAGCAGTCCGTGACGGTCAGGATGGTACAGCTTACTGCATGGGGGCAGATGTTCCTCCCGCACCACTGGCTTCTCTCTGCTTTCTTCGTAAAAATACCAGAACAGCCCCCGCCGCAGGGAATAGCGGTAAAAGGGGAAAAATTCCAGTGTTTCTTCCAAGGCTGCCTGCAAAGGTGCTTCCTGCACCATTTCCGTCAGTTCACAGGTGAAACGGAAAACCTTTGTATCTTCTCTGCTTGTGGTGGACGGAAATATCTTTGCAGCGTTTTCCAGCCTGCTCCACTTTGCATCACTCACAAAGGCTCTCCTCCTTTCAGGAATTGCTGTATCCAGCGGTAGCTTTCCTGCACCGCTTCAAACCGTGGCGGCAGTGAAAAATATCCATGAAGCCCATCGGCAATCCGCACCACCGTCACGTCATTTCCCGCCTGTTTCAGTTCTCCCCCATAGGCTTCCCCTTCATCCCGGAGAGGGTCAAATTCCGCTGTCAGAATGAGTGTGCGGGGCTGATGAGAAAAATCCTCCGCCAAAAGAGGCGCAAAATAGGGATTTTGTCTGTCTGCTGGAGAGGACTCATACAATTCCATATAGTCACAGACCCGTTTAGAGGTCAAAAGATAATCCGTGCCGTTTTCCACTACAGAAGGGAAAGGTGATGCAGGGGTATGGTCGTTGAATGTGGCAGGATAGAGCAGTACTTGCTGTTTTACCTCAAATTCTCCCCGATCTCTTGCCATCTGGGATACCACTGCCGCCAGATTGCCGCCGGCAGAGTCCCCCATAAGGGTGATTTCCTCCGGTTTCGCCGGAAAAGGAAAACCGTCGCAAAACAGTGTCTTTGCCACATGGTAGCAATCTTCCGGCGCTGCTGGGAATTTATGCTCCGGCGCCAGACGATAATCCACAGAAATGACCACCGATTCTAATATCTGCGCCATGGAAGCGCATACCTTCGTATAGCTGTTGATATCCCCAACGACCCAGCCGCCGCCATGGAAAAAGAGAATCACAGGAGGCTCCAGTACCTCTTTTTCATTAGGAAAAAACAGCCGCACAGGTACACTGGTCTTGCCAAAAGGCACACGCCAGTCCTGAAAAAGATTTTTCTCCGGTGAAAGCTGGGCAGAGCGAATCCCCTCCAGCCGCCGTTTGATTTTATATGTTTTTTTCACATCCAAATCTGGATAAGACAGCGCTTTCAGCGCCGTACGCATGACTTTATTGATTTCCAAAAGGCTCTTACCCCCTTAACTTCCCAAAATACCTTTTATGATAAATACCACAAGTGCCACAATGCCTGCCGCGCGATATGCCATGAGTATGGCGTCTTTAGGCTCTGCGTTCTTGCTGAAATTCCCGTAAAATATATCCCAAATCTTTTTGGGAAAAAAGACCATGACTGCCGCAAAAACGACGTATACAATCTTCATCACCAAAAGCATTTTTCTTCCCCCTTAAATCTTCCCTTTCCGATAAGCGCTGGGTGTAATGGAAAAATATTTGCGGAAGGTCTGGGCAAAATGGCTGGGGCTGTCAAAACCGCAGCGCATACCCACTTCCGCCACAGGCAGATTGGTTTCCCTAAGCAAAAGTGCCGCCTGAGAAACACGATACCGCAGCAAATACTGCAAAGGAGAAATGCCGATGGTGCGATGGAAGCACCGCAGACATTCCCTCTCCCCGATATTTGCCGCTCTGGCAATCCTTGCCAAATCCAAAGGCTCATTATATTCTTTCTGAATCAATTCCAGCATGCTCTTGAGCCGCTGAGCATCCATGGTTTTCCGGCTGTTTCCGCCTTCTACGGGCTTTGTATGGGCATAGAGATTCCGCCACAAACGACCCAGCGTATCCCGCACATCCCATTCATAGCCTTCTTCCTTTTTCTCCAGAAAGCGGACGATTTCTTTGATTTCCGCCAGCATGTCCTTCTGCCACTGTTCTTCCCCCGTCAGAGGCAGCCCCTTCATGCCGCCATAAGCCAGCAGAGGAGCAATATATTTTTTCTGAAAAACCGTATCCTGTCCGCCGCTGATAAGTCTGGTATGGAATACAGCAGAACGGATTTTGCCTCCTTCCCCTGCTGCCAGTATGCTGTGGAGCACATTGGCATGGATGAAAGCCCCTTCGCCTTTGGAAAGGGTCCAGCGCATGTCCGGCAGGAATACTTCCACACTGCCTTCCGTTACATATAATATTTCCGTTTCTTCGTGCCAATGCCAGGCAACGCCGCCTTTTTCACCACTGCGAATCTGGGTATCATAACCGCCGCAGGGAAAATCCGCCGTGCCATGGGGACGCAGTTCCATTTGTCTGGGATTGACGTTTACATCACAGGCATCCAATGACATACTACCCCTCCTGTCCGTTTTTTTATAGTATACGTCTATATATTGATTGCATCAAGCCTTTTCCGGCGGTATTTTAATAGAGTACAATTTTTACGGGATGTTTTTCCAAAAAAGACAGCCTATTTACTTTTTGGGAGGTATTTTATGTTTTCACTGCTTCTGGCACTGATTTATGTATCGTTCATTTCACTGGGACTGCCAGACTCCCTGCTGGGCTCCGCATGGCCGCAGATGCAGGAAAGTCTGGGGGTTTCCCTTTCTCTGGGGGGCGTCATTTCCTTTCTCATCACCGCCAGCACCATACTGTCCAGCCTTATGAGCCATCGGGTTATCCAGCGGTTTGGCACAGGCGGTGTCACCATGTGCAGCGTTGCCATGACTGCCCTTGCCCTTTTGGGTTTCTCCCTTTCCGACAGCTTCTTTGCCCTTTGCCTTTGGGCAATCCCCTACGGTCTGGGAGCTGGCTCCGTAGACGCTGCCCTGAACAACTTCGTTGCCCTCCACTACAAGGCAAAGCACATGAGCTGGCTCCATTGTTTCTGGGGCATCGGCGCTACAGGCGGCCCTTACATCATGGGGCTGTGTCTGAGCCGCGGCATGGGCTGGCAGGCAGGCTACCGCACCATTTCCTTCCTGCAAATGGCATTGACCCTCATCCTGCTTCTGTCCCTGCCTTTGTGGAAAAAACAGGAGCTGCCCCTTTCCGGCGGCGAAACTGTCCGTCCCCAGACACCTCAGTGGGGGAAACTGCTGAAACGTCCCGGTGTCAAAGCCGCACTGACGGCGTTTTTCTTCTATTCCGCATTGGAATTGACCACTGGTCTTTGGGGCAGCAGTTATATGGTAGCTGTGCGAGGCATTTCTGCTGAAACTGCGGCGAAATGGATTTCCCTGTTTTATCTGGGCATCACTGCCGGACGGTTTTTCAGCGGCTTCCTGACCCTGCGGTTTTCCGATGACGCCATGGTGCGTCTGGGGGAAGGCACCGCCATTGTAGGCATTATACTGATGCTCCTGCCCCTCCATAACCTGTTCCTTTGTCTGGGATTGATTCTCACAGGACTGGGCTGTGCGCCCATTTATCCCAGCCTGCTCCACGCCACACCCCAGCGATTCGGAAAATCACTTTCCCAATCTCTCATGGGTACCCAAATGGCAATTTCTTATCTGGGCAGTACCACCATGCCCCCGGTGTCCGGTTTTCTATCGGAGAAAATCTCCATGGGGCTGTATCCTGTGCTGCTGTTGGTCTTTGCCCTGTGCATGACGATTTTGACAGAAAAGGGCAGACACTGCACTGGGGAATAAGGCAAAAAATCTACATCAAAAAAGCCAGAACCCTTGCTATGGATTCTGGCTTTTTTATGTATGAATTATTCGGATTTTCCTTCTCTTGTCATCAATTCCAGTACGGCTGTCTGGGTATCTTTTCCGTTGAACAGCACGTCATTGATGGCTTGTGTGATAGGCAGGTCAACATGATATTTTTCTGCCAGATGACAAGCTGCCTGTACAGTGTTGACACCTTCTACAACCATTTTGACTTCTGCCAGTGTTTCTTCCAGACTCTTGCCCTGTCCCAGCAGGATGCCTGCCCGGCGGTTACGGGAGTGCATACTGGTACAAGTCACAATCAGGTCACCGATACCGGAAAGGCCTGCGAATGTTTCCGCCTTGCCGCCCATGGCAATGCCCAGACGCTTCATTTCCGCAATGCCTCTTGTCATCAGAGCCGCTTTGCTGTTATCCCCAAAGCCCAGACCGTCATTCATACCTGCCGCCAGTGCCATAACGTTTTTCAGAGCCGCGCCCATTTCCACGCCGATGACATCTGTGCTGGTGTAAATGCGGAATTTGGGATTCATAAATTCTTTCTGCACCATTTTTGCCACTTCTTCATTTTCAGAAGCAATGAGGCAAGTGGTGGGGATTTCTCTTGCCACTTCTTCCGCATGACTGGGACCGGACAGCACGCATACTTCGCACTGGGGCACACATTCCTGAATGACCTGAGAAAGACGCAGCAGACTGCCGTCCTCCAGACCTTTTGCCACATTGACGATGACAGTGCCTGCTTTGAAATAAGGCGCAAAGTCTGTCATAGTCTGACGCACCGCACGGGAAGGCACAGCGGAAATGACGATTTCCGCCCCCTCCAGCGCCGCTTCACGGTCTGTGGTGGCTGTCAATGTTTCCGGTAATGTAACGCCGGGAAGATATTTTTCGTTGGTGTGTTTGCTATTGATTTCGTCTACAGCCGCCTGACTTCTTGCCCAAATCTTCACCTGATGGTCATACTTGGTCAGAATGATGGCAAGGGCTGTGCCCCAGCTGCCAGAACCGATTACCGCTACATTTTTCATAACAAACTCCCCTTCCTCAGACTTTCTTTGTCAAAGTAAACTTGTTTTCATTGCCTGCACGCAGTCTTTCGATATTTGCCCGATGTTTCCACAGTGCCAAAATGGTCAGCCCTGTCAGCACCAATGCCCCTTCCAGCGGAAGCTGGAAAGAAAAGGCGCAAATGGCAATGGCGATGGAAAAGAGCATGGAGCCCAGAGAAATATAACCGGACATCTTCACTGCCACAATACCGATGGCAAAGGAAATGAGCATCAACGGCATGGATTCTGTAAAACCGATGCACAGCACCATACCGATGGTGGCAGCAATACCTTTGCCGCCTTTGAAATGCAGGTAAAAAGGAAAATCATGTCCTAAAATGGTACCTGCGCAGGCATAAATCCCTGCCAGAACGCCCATATCTGGGAACAGCCATCTGGCAATGATGAAACTAACGACCCCTTTTAAAATATCCCCGATGAATGTGACTGCTCCTGCTTTGAAACCTAGCACACGCAGGGCATTGGTGGTGCCCAGATTGCCGCTGCCTTTTTTGCTCAGGTCTGTTTTGCAGAGCTTGCCCATGATGAACGCCGTCTGGATACAGCCGATGCAGTACCCGATGGCAATACAAATCAGTCGAAACATATCAATCCTTATCCCCTTTTTCTCTTACGATAAAATGAATGGGTGTGCCCACAAAACCGAAGGCTTCCCGCAGCTGGTTTTCGATATATCTGCGGTAAGAGAAGTGGAACAGTTCCCGTTCGTTGACGAAAATGACAAAGGTAGGGGGTTTTACGGATACCTGTGTCATGTAGTACAGACGCAGCTGGCGGCCTTTGTCCGCAGGGGGCTGCTGCATAGCTGTTGCTTCAATCAAAACTTCGTTCAGAACACCGGTGCTGATACGCAGGGCGTGGTTTTCGTTTACGGTCTTAATCAGTTCCAGCAGACGATTGACACGCTGACCTGTATGAGCGGAAATGAATACTCTGGGTGCATAAGGCATGTACGCCAGTTCATTGCCGATGTCTTTCAGGTATTTGTTCATGGTCTTATCGTCTTTTTCGATGGAATCCCATTTGTTTACGGCAACGATAGCCGCTTTCCCTCTTTCGTGGGCAATGCCGGCAATCTTTGTATCCTGATCGGTGATGCCTTCGTTGGCGTCGATGACCAAAATGGCAACGTCACAGCGTTCTACAGCCGCAACGGCACGGATGATGCTGAAACGCTCGATTTCTTCTTTGATTTTGCTCTTGCGGCGCATACCCGCTGTGTCGATAAACACATATTTCTGACCATCCACTTCAATGGGAGAGTCGATGGCGTCACGAGTGGTACCAGGAATGTTGCTGACAATGAGTCTATCCTCTCCCAGAATCTTATTGATGAGGGAGGACTTGCCTACGTTAGGTTTGCCAATGATAGCAACTTTGATAGCGTCGTCTTCTTCCTGATTGTCGCTGTCTTCAGGGAAGTGTGCAACCACCTGATCCAGCATGTCACCCAGACCCAATGCCTGACCTGCGGAAATGGGCATGGGATCACCGATGGCAAGTTCATAAAATTCGTAAATATCCATGGTGTCACGCTTTACGCTGTCCACTTTGTTGACAGCCAGCACAACGGGTTTTTTGGTGCGGCGCAGTTTGTTTGCAACCTGACGGTCGTCGTCAGTAACCCCTGCTTTTACGTCTGTCACAAACAGGATAACGTCAGCGGTTTCGATAGCAATTTCCGCCTGCTGCAAAATCTGTTTCTGGATGATTTCTTCAGAACCGATTTCCATACCGCCGGTGTCAATGAGTGTAAATTTGTGATTCAGCCATTCTACGTCTGCGTAGATTCTGTCACGCGTTACGCCGGGGGTATCCTGTACGATGGAAATGCGTTCGCCCGCCAGCCTGTTGAAAAGGGTGGACTTGCCCACGTTGGGACGTCCCACCACTGCTACGATGGGTTTGCTCATTTGTTTTCCTCCAACTCTATATTCATACTACTTGATTTTCATACAGAAGGGGGCATACGCCCCCACTTTCACATTCTATGTATTATAGCATAAAAAAGGCGGTACATACAATACTTTCCCACATTTCCGGGCTTTTTCACAAAATTTTTACGTAAAAAAGTCTACTTGTCCACGCCGGAACAACAAAAGCCCCTGCAAACACCCTTTAAAAAAGAAAAAGGCGCAAAATTCGCAAATTTCACGCCCTTCTGTCTTTTTACAGCAGTGTCATAACACCAGCCATAACACCCCGATTTTCCCGCATTTTCCGATGGGAGTAGAACCGCTCTGTGTCACACATGGTGCAAAGACCAGAAATCTCGATGTTTTCCACGCCCATTTCCGCCAGCAGTCTGCGGTTGGTTTCCCACAGGTCGATTTTGTACTTGCCTTCTTCTGTGGGGTCGTCAAAAATGATGTCGTCGGCAAAGGCAATCTGTTTGCGGAACAGATTCACCACAGGGTCGTCCACCTGAAAACAACATTTCCCAATGGAAGGGCCAATGGCCGCCACAATATCCTTAGGGTTTGTGCCATAAGCCGCCATCATTTCCTGTACAATTTTTTCTGCCATACGGTCAGCAGTGCCTTTCCAGCCGCAGTGTGCCAAACCAATGGCTTTGTTTTTGGTATCCAGCAGGAAAACGGGCACACAGTCTGCCCCGAAAATCACCAGATTGATACCTGTTTCATTTGTCATCAAACCGTCGATATCATGATAGGTTCTGTCTTTTGTGACACCGCATCCTTTGTCCTTGGCTGTCACTTTCAGCACGTTTGTGGTATGGGTCTGCTGGGTTGCCACAAAGGCGTTTTCGTCCAGCTCCAACGCTCTTGCCAAAATGCGGTAATTTTCCGCCACGGGGGCTCTGTCCTCTCCTCTGGAAAAGCCCATGTTCATGGTGCCGTAAAAGCCTGTGCTGACGCCGCCGTGACGGGTGGTAAAGCCATGTTTCACCATGCCTGTCTGGGTCAGATTATCAAATGTGATCAGTTCCACATCACCTTTTTTTACAATCTGCAAGTTCCTTCCTCCTTTATGCCTCGAAGGCGTTTTCGATGTATCGGAAATATTTCTTTCCGTTTTCTTCCAAAATCTCTGCCACATCAAAACGGCAGTCCCTGTCTGCGTCCCCTATTTCTGCCAGATACGCCAGAGCTGTTTCGATGATGTGCGCCTGCTTCCGGCGGTCTACGGCTTCTGCTGGGGTGCCATAAGCGGCGCTCGTTCTGGTTTTTACTTCTGTAAAGACCAAAATCCCGTCTTTCTGGGCAATGATGTCGATTTCTCCGCTGGGTTTGCGGTAATTCTGGGCGAGGATTTCATAACCCATTTTCTTCATTTCCCTTGCGGCAAGGAGTTCCCCTCTGTTGCCTGTTTCCTTGGATGTGGTATCTTCTTTCATGAAATTTTTTACGAATGTCCGGCGATGGATGGGACAGATGCCATACTGGGCAATACCTGCCAGATGTTTCTGAGAGCCGTAACCCTTATTAGAAGCAAAATCGTAATGGGGATATATTTCCGCCATCCCCTCCATCATGGCATCTCTAGTGACCTTTGCCACAATGCTGGCGGCACCGATGGAAATGCTCTTAGCGTCCCCTTTTATAATGCCCTTCTGGGGTGTTGCAATCTTGGGAATGGTGACAGCATCCGCAAGGATAAAGTCCGGCTGTACTTCCAGTTTGGACAAAGCCTCTCTCATGGCTTCATAAGTTGCCTGCAAAATATTGATTTCGTCAATGCGTTCGTTGGAAACCACGCCTACCGCCCAAGCCACAGCCTGTTCCTCGATGATTTCACAAAGCTCCTCCCGTTTCTGGGCAGAAAGCTTTTTGGAGTCATTGACACCGGCAATCTTACAGTTTTTCGGCAGAATCACCGCCGCCGCTACCACAGGGCCAGCAAGAGGGCCTCTGCCCACTTCGTCAATGCCTGCCACCAGTTCAAAACCCTTTTCGTAGCACTCCCGTTCATAGGTGAGCAATGTTTCCAGACGCTCCAGTTCCGCCAGATAAGCTTCGTATTTTTTCTGGAAACGGGTCACAAGGCTCTGGACGCCTTTGCGGCTGTCGGCGGCAAATTCCGGCAGGATTTCCGGCAGTTTTTCCACAGGACAGCTGTTCAGTATTTCTTTGATTTCCCCAATGGACTGCATGGTTCTTCTCTCCTTTTGAAAACACCCCGACTGGCTGACAGTCGGGGCAACAAGTTTACACTTCCATAATGATGGGCAGAATCATAGGACTTCTCTTTGTTTTCTGCCAGATATAATTTTTCAAAGTATCTTTGATAAGGTTCTTGATATAGTTCCAGCTGGTGATGTTCTTTTCTTCGCATTCCTGAAGGGCTTTGAGCACCACTTCTCTTGCGCCTTCCATAAGACCCTCGGATTCACGAACATAAACAAAACCACGGGAAATGATGTCGGGGCCTGCCACGATCTGACCAGTTTCTTCTTCCATGGAAACTACTACAACCATGAGGCCGTCCTCGGACAGGTGCTTTCTGTCGCGAAGGACAATGTTCCCAACGTCGCCAACGCCCAGACCGTCTACCATGACCTGACCAGTAGGCACGGTGCCTGTGACTTTGGCTTCGTTTTTGGACAGTTCCAGCACATCCCCCAGTTTATTGACAAAGATGTTTTTCTTATCCATGCCCATGCTGATGGCAAGGTCTCTGTGGCTGGACAGGTGCATATATTCCCCATGAACAGGCATAAAGAATTTGGGTTTTGTCAGGGCAAGCATGAGCTTCAGTTCTTCCTGACGGGCGTGACCGGAAACATGGATGTCCTCGATGCCGCCATATACCACATCTGCGCCTTTTTTCAGCAGTTCATTGACCACGCGGATGACGTTCTTTTCGTTGCCGGGGATGGCAGATGCGCTGATGATGATTTTATCATCGGGTTTTACGCTGACCTGTTTATGTTCACTATTGGCAATACGAGACAGGGCGGACATGGTTTCCCCCTGACTGCCTGTAGTGATGATGACCAGCTGTTCATCCCGATAGTTCTTGATTTCGTTGATGTCAATGAGGGTACGGGGCGGAACCCACAAATAATCCAGTTCAGACGCTGTTTTTACGGCGTTTACCATGCTTCTGCCGATGATGGCAACTTTTCTGCCGTACATATACGCCGCATTGATGATCTGCTGGATACGGTGGATATTGGAGGAGAATGTGGCAACCATGATACGGTTTCTGGGTGTTTCCTCAAAAATCCGTTCAAATACCTTGCCTACATTCTTTTCCGACATGGTAAAGCCTTTGCGTTCCGCGTTGGTGCTGTCGCTCATGAGGAGCAGTACGCCCTGACTGCCCAGCTCCGCAAAACGCTGTAAGTCGATGATATCCCCGTCGATGGGTGTATAGTCCACCTTAAAGTCCCCGGTGTGGATGACCATACCCACAGGGGTCTGGATTGCCAATGCCACAGAGTCGGCGATGGAATGGTTTGTGTGGATGAATTCCACCACCATTTCCCCCAGTTTCACTTTTTCGCCGGGCACAACGGTATGCAGTGTGGTCTTATCCAGCATTTTATGCTCTCTGAGTTTGTTTTCCAACAGACCCAGTGTCAGCAGTGTGCCGAATACAGGCACTTTCAGTTGTTTCAGTACATAAGGCAGTGCGCCGATGTGGTCTTCATGGCCGTGAGTCAGCACGATGCCTCTGATTTTTTCTACGTTCTTTGCCAAATAGGTAATGTCCGGAATGACCAGGTCAATGCCCAGCATATCGTCCTCGGGGAACGCCAGGCCACAGTCGATGATGATGATGTCGTTGCCGTATTCCAGTACGGTCATATTCTTCCCGATCTCCTCCAGACCGCCCAAAGCGATGACTTTCAGCCTTGTTTTGGGCTTGGATCTTCTGTTTGCCAAAAAACACACCTCCTTTTTATCGTTTTATGTAATCCATTTCTAAAAGTTAGTATGGCGTAAAAAAGTCCGATTTAAACATGAAAACAAAACCTGTCTATTTCTCCTTTTTCAGACAAGCACAAAAAGAGCAGGCAATCCTGTCCTTCCCTGAAAAACAATTCACGACCCGTTTTTCTCCAAAGGCAGGTTTCTGCTTTTTCGTTTCTGTTCGCTTTTTTATCCGCACATATATTGAAAAGGGTGCCCGAGAGCCGTCCACCCTGTCCATTCTAAAATCAGTCGTCGATGGAAACTTCGTAGTCTTCGCCTTTCTGGGCAAAGAGTTCTGCCACACGGTCAAATTCCGCGTCATCTTCCACCATTTCATATGTGATGTCGTTGGCGTCGATGGCCACTTCTTTGAGGATCAAGGCCTGTGTTTCATCCTCGTCCATTTTTTCTGTTTCTACCACCAGCAGGTAACGGTCTGTGCCGCTGGCTACGTTATCAATAATGGAAAATTCCACTTCTGTGCCATCCTCGTCAGTCATGGTCACGATTTCAAATTCCAGTTCTTCTGCTTCTTCAAAAATATCGCTCATGTTCTTCTCCGTTTCTTTCTGGGGGCTTACTGCTTGCTGTCCAGATACCCCTGCAAAATGTGTACTGCCGCCATTTTGTCAATGACGCTCTTTCTTTTATCGTGGCTCAGGTCTGCCATGCGCAGGGCACGCTCTGCCGCAATGGTGCTGAAACGCTCGTCCCAGAGCACCACAGGGATTTTGGGGAATCTGCCTTTGATTTTCGCCTCAAAGACCTTTGTTTTCTCGCACCGTTCCCCTTCGGAATTATCCAGATTTTTGGGATAGCCCAAAACGATGGTGTCCACCTGATACTGTTCGATGATTTCTGCCAGACGGCGCATGCATTTTTTAAATTCCTGGGGGTTATCCCGCTTGATGATTTCCACGCCCTGTGCTGTCCAGCCCAAAGGATCGCTCACTGCCACGCCGATGGTCTTGTCACCGAAGTCCAAACCTAATATACGCAAATTGATGCCTCTTTCTTATTCGTTTCTGTCCAGATAATCTTTTACCAATTCTTCCAGCAGTTCATCACGTTCCAGTTTACGGATCATGGCTCTGGCGTTGAGATAGCTGGTGATATAAGTGGGGTCACCGGAAAGGATATAGCCCACAATCTGGTTGACAGGGTTGTAGCCCTTCTCCCGCAGTGCCGTGCTGACGGAAATCAGAATTCTTTTTGCTTCATTTTCGGGTTCCTTGCCCGTTCTGCCGAAATATTGTGTTTCATTGATGTTATTGCTCATGTGTATCACGCTCCGTTCCACAGCACATGCTTGCTGCCTACAAACAAATTCTATTCTTCCATGATAATATAAACCAGAACGGATTGCAACCGTTCTTTCCTTACATAAATATTACAAAAAATGGGATTTATGCCTCCACTTCGCCAAAAGCCATTTCTTCTGCCACAGAGAGGATTTTGGTATCTGCAATGACGTTAGACAGGTCTTTTTTGCTTCTTGCGTGGACTTTCATATAATTTGTGGTATGTCCCTCATAGACATCATCCCCAATGCACCGTTCAAAAAGCACAGGCATGACCTTGCCCACATGGCTTTGCAAAAAGGCGTCTGTCATGCGGTCGCTGACGGTAATCAGGTCGTGGCTTCGTGCCTGTTTCACAGCGTTTTGGAGCTGGTCTTTTCTTGCCGCCGCAGGAGTGCCTTTCTTGGGGGAATAAGGGAATACATGGATTTTGGAAAAGCCGATTTCTTCCGCAAAAGCACGGCTTGCCTGATAATCTTCCTCTGTTTCCCCGGGGAAGCCCACGATGATGTCTGTTGTGATTGCCACATCCGGCAGATATTTCCGCAGGAGGGCTGCCGCCTGACGATATTTTTCTGTATCGTATTTGCGGTTCATTTCCTTCAAAGTCTTGTCACAGCCGCTCTGGAGGGACAAATGGAAATGGTCGCAAACCTTAGGCAGTTCCGCCATAGCCGCCGCAAATTCCTCTGTTACCACGTTTGGCTCAATGGAACTGAAACGGATGCGTTCAATGCCTTCCACCTCATGCACCTGACGGATGATGTCTGTGAGAGTGATGGTTTTCAAATCCTTGCCGTAACTTGCCACATGGATGCCGGTGAGCACCACTTCTTTGAAGCCGTTTTCTGCCAGACGTTTCACTTCTGCGATAACATCCTCTGGCTGACGGCTGCGGATGGGGCCTCTGGCATAAGGAATGATGCAGTAGGAACAGAACTGGCTGCAACCATCCTGAATCTTCAGGTACGCTCTGGTGCGGTTTGCCAGTTTCTTGATTTCCAGAGGTTCAAAAACACGCTCGTGCATAATGTCTGTTACATAATTCTGCACGCCCTGTTCTGCCTCATAGTCTTCCACCAATTCCACAATTTTACTCTTATCCTTGGTACCGATAACCAGATTTACACCGTGTACCGCCGCCAGTTCTTCCGGCGCAGTCTGGGCATAACAGCCCACAACGGCAACAATGGCGTTTTCATTCTGGCGTTTTACCTTACGGATGAGCTGGCGGGATTTTTTATCCCCGAAATTTGTCACCGTACAGGTGTTGATGATATACACATCTGCCGCATCATCTACGGAAACCACTTCATAGCCCTTTTCCGCAAAGAGTTCGGCGATGGCTTCGCTTTCATACTGATTGACTTTACACCCTAAGGCGTAGCTCGCTATCTTTTTCATAGTTCTCCTTCTATGGTCAGACCCGTCAGTCGGCAAATAGTGTCGACAACGGCGCCGTTGTTATTATTTCCTGCCACAAAACGGGCTCTTTCTTTCACGCCGTCCATAGCGTTTTCCATGGCATAGCTGTAATATGCCTGATCGAACATTTCCACGTCATTGAACTGATCGCCGAATACCAATGTTTCTTCCGGCAAAATGCCCCACATTTCCTGCAAAGCTGCCAATGCGCTGCCTTTTGTAACTCCTTTGATGCCTGTGTCCAAACAAGCGTCACCGGAAATGACCAGCGTCATTCCCTCCGGCATCTGGGGATGCATAGCGTCATAACAGGACTGTGTGGTACTATTCCCGTAAACCATGAGAGAAACCTTTGTAACCCCTTCTGTCATTTTATACAGGTCGTCCACCAGTTCACAGTCATAATGGAATTTGGGGCTGGCAAGGAGGTCGTGCACCTCCTGACTTTCCGTATAACAGCAGTACTTGGCGCATACCAAGGCTTCTGTTTCCGGCAATTTCTCTATGATATCCAAACAACGGGAAATCTGTTTCTCGTTCATGCCTTTGAAATACAGTTCTTTTTCATTCTGCATCACCAATGCGCCATTTTCCGCAATGACGGTGATTTCCGGCAAATGCTCCTGAAAATCCCTTGCCAAGGAAGGGTACTGTCTGCCGCTTGCCACCACAAAGCGGATGCCCTCCTGCCGCATTTTAGGCAAAAGGCTGTAAATGCGTTTATCTATCTGTTTCTCGTCGTTCAATAACGTACCGTCCATATCGGACACAATGAGTTTGATCATACTTCCTGCCTCTTTGTGATAATATCGTTGATGCGGAAAAACAGGGGCAGAATCTCCATGGCAACATCGGCTTCTTTGCCGGAAACCCAGATGAGGTATTCCCTGAGGGATTCCCATTTTTTGCTTCTTGGAACCACTTGGGCACAAATTTCTTCCATTTCGTCCAGCTTCATCATAATTTCTTCTTTTTCCCTTGCAGGCAGGTCTGCCATGCCCAGAGAAATGCGCACAGAGGTAAAGTCCGCGCTGTAGTCGATTTCCTTCTGCTCCTTGCGGATATAGTATTCCATAAGTCCTTCATTGGAATAACCGTTGTCTCGAAAAGCTTCCAGCCGTTCCAAGAGGTGCCGGATATTCTTCCGGTAGACTTCCGCAATATCGGCGCAGTCCTCCCGATCCTGAATGACCCACAGATCTTCGTCAAAGCCGTCTATTTTTCCATCATAGTGCAGCAGCAGCAGTTGAAACAATTCACCCAGTTTTTCTTTATCATGGGAATAGGATTCCCAAATTTCCTGACTATGCCGCAAATCTTCCTCAATCAATGCCCGCATGTCTTTCTCCTCGTTCATACTGCCACCGCCCTTCTTACAAAAAACAATATGCTTCCAGTATTCAGTATAACAAATGGCGAAAGCCTTTGCAAGCAAGGCGCCTGCCAAAAAATCCCACGGTTTTCCCATTTTTTACACACAAATTGCCCTTAAAAAGTATCCGCACAAAAGAAAAAACCGAAAATCTCCTCATCCATCAGGAAATTTCCGGTTTTGCTCTTATTTAGATCAGATTTCTTCTTCCTCATCGTCATCGTCGATGATAACAACCATGCCGCCCATGCGTTTGTTCAGTTCTTTTCTTGTGATCTTGATGATGTTAGGCACCACACCGTCGGGCTGTTCGTCGATGTAGTAAGGGCCTTCTTTATCGCAGTCGTTTTCGTCCATCCAGCCGCTGAAGAAGGAAATGATGGAGCGCATGATTTCCACGCTGTGACCCCAGTAATCCAGATCCAAGAAGATCAGACGTTTCTTTTCGCCAGTCTTGGAGAATTTACGGCTCTTGTAGATCATGGAGAACAGACGTCTTTCCTCGCCCTTATAAGTGAAGTAAACAGCCATTTCGTTGCTTTCACCGAAACGGTTTTCATAACGGTTTACCTTTGCTTCGGGATCGAAATATCTCAGGATAAAACGGTAAATCTGTTCCAGTTCGATTTCTTTTGTGATGTAACCATGTGTCTTTGCTGTCATGGAAATGCCACCCTTTCTTTTCGCTGTTTATCTAAAATTTGTTTGTATACAAAATATTTCCTTTCCCTTGCATTATACATAACTCCCAGCCCCCTGACAATAGGTATACATCCAGAAATAACATAGAAAATCTTCCCTGTTTTTTGTTCAATTTTGAAGGGTTTGCCCCATTGTACGGGCAGAAAAACAAAAAGGAGAGGTTCTCTCCAAAAATGAACTGAACCCAAAAAGTTAGACAATATTTCCAAATTAAAATATTCAAGAAGCC